>CAWIII010000035.1:0-334705 GCA_963836065.1 uncultured Solirubrobacterales bacterium | reverse complement strand
CAAGAGTCCGATCGCAGGGTTCGCCGCCCGCCACACCGGCTTCAGGCGCAGGATGCTGACCTGGCTGCTGTGGATCACCGGCGAGTACGGGCACTTCGGCGGCAAGATCATCCCCGTCACCGAGCACGAGAGCTGGCACACCCTCGACCCGCTCGTGCACCTCGACACCCCGCAGGTCCAGCACGCCACCGACACGCACGGGAACACGGAGCTGACCTTCGGGATCTCCGACCTGCTCGGCTGGGAGCTGTTCGCGCGCTTCAGCGACTTGGCCGACCGGCAGCTCTACCTGCTCGGCGAACCCGACCCACACGTAGCCGCCGAGCTGCTGCTCACCCATCGCGCCAACCGGCAGCTGATCGCCGAGCAGTACGAGGAGCTTCAACGGATCGCGGGGTCGATCAAACGCGGGTGGATCGCCCCAAGCCTCCTGATCTCCCAGATGGCGACCGACCCCAAGCCCGACCGGACCGGCCGCGCGCTACGCGAATACGGACGGGTGATCGAGACCAACTTCATCCTCCGCTGGGCCGGCGACCCCGCGCTACGCGCACGGACCCACGCGCAGCTGAACAAGGGCGAGAACGCCAACGCGCTCAGGCGCGCGCTCGGCCACGGCAACCGCGGACGCGTACGCGCCCGCGACCCCGAAACGGTCCACCGACAGTTCGAGTGCCGCCGGCTCGGCGCCAACTGCGTGCACTACTGGAACACCAAATACCTCGCGCTCGCGTTCACCCAGCTCGAACGACTCGGCCTCCAAATCCCGGACGGCGAGATCGCCGGCGTGCACAACGCCCAGCACGAACACATCAACCTGATCGGCTACCACGACATCAACCTCCACGCCGGACCGCGCAAAGGCAACCACCGGCCGCTACGCCAACCAGCCGAACTCAGAACCCTACTCGACCGGACAGCGACTAACCGGACAGCGACTAACGCTTAGCGTTGCCGACTGCCGTCCCGCGAATGACGCTCAACATTGCAGAAAAGCCCTGCAAACCGGGCTGTCGAAGCGAAGCGTGCCGAAGAAGCCCATCAAGCCACCCAACCCCGAATCGGCGGCTAACGCGAACGGCGACTAACGCTTAGCGTTGTCCCACGCAGACTTGTGGTCGGAACCCCGAGCTCGCAGAAGCACCAGCGGCGAAGACAAGGAGAGCCGCAGCGACGAATGCCGCCGCAGCCGAAAAGGCCATCAGGAGCCTGGCGCCACGCACTAGCGGGTTCAGCATTCGGAACGCCACGCTAATCATCGAAACCTCCCACGGCCACAGCTGCACCCACCATCGAGTGGCCTCTCCGAGCTCGTCGCTCCCGGGCCCATTTCGATCTTCGCATGTCTGCAGAACCCAAGTCAATGGCGCACCATTGGGCGAGGGACGGGGGTATTCCGGGCGACGCGTTCGCCACCTGGCATGCCGGCCTCCACGCGTGCTTCACGACGCGCCCGCGCGGAGATCATCAGCGAGACTGTCGCAATGATCCAGTTCCGGCAGTCTCGAAGTCGCTGCCCCCTTTGAGGAGATCCGGCGCTTTGTGCGATTCGCCGCTCACTGCCGCATTCACGGCCACGCAGCACCCTCACCACCACCGGATCCGACGCGGGACACTGCCCCTTCGATCGAGAACCGGCAGTCTCGCGCGCATCAAACGCGAGGACGTTCAGGACCAGCGCGCTGCGCTGCTGCTCCTAGCCCAATCCGGCAGCCTCACGGCGCCGGCGATCAGCGTTCCTGCCTGCGCGCCCAGTCCAGAGGTGGTTTCGAGGCCGCAGTGACCTCACGAGCCATGACAGCGCTTGAACTTCTTACCGCTGCCACAGAGGCACTCCTCGTTTCGCGGAACGGCTGCCTTCTCGGCGGCGGTCAATTCGGCGCCCTGGGCGAGGGGCTCGTCGGCAACGAAGTTTGGAAGGTCGCGATGGAGAGTGTCGAGAAGCTCAAATGCGATCTGCCGCATGGTTGCCATGACCACCCCTGGGATTCCAGACCACGTGTCGCCCGACCCAGTCCTAATCGGCATTGACTCGCCCGAGCTCAGCCGTAGAAACGCCTCAGGGATCGCTCGGGCTACATGGGCTCCGCCATCCTTATTGGCCACGGCGAGGGTCACCGATTTACGCGTGACCGGATCGCCAGTCGTGTCGGTCAAGAACGAGCTCCCCCACCATCTCGTAAACGACGCCGGCGGGTTGGTCCGCTCCGGGGTCGTCGGCACCAACACGGGAGCGTACGTCCATCCTCCAGAACCGGGCGGACCGAGTTCCGCTTGCATCAGCACGAGGCCGGCGTGGGCCATGATGGTGGTGGAGTATCGCCCTCCGCCCAGGTGCTTCGTTTCGGGCTTGATGTGAATCGACGTGTCGGTGTAACGGAGTGCCGTCTTGACCCCGAGCTGGCCGAGTAGCGAGTGGGATTGGTTCGTGTCGTGGAGAAGCAATCGCGTGGCGAGCGCGAGCCGCTCTCCCTCGTCGTAGGCGTTCAGGGGGGTGTCGTGGTTGTGAGCAGGGTTCCTGCGTGTTGCATGGAAGTTTGCGTGCGTGCGGCGTGACGAGGTAGAGGCGATCGGGTTGGCGGGCGGGGAGCCGGCGGGGCAGCTGGTGCTGGCGTTGCTTGACGAGGTCGTGCTGCTGCGTGAGCGGGTCGAGGAGCTCGAGCGTCGCCTTGGCCAGAACTCGGGGAATAGCGACAAGCCGCCGTCGTCGGATCCGCCGGCGTCTCGGGCCGAGCGTCGCCGGTTGGCGCGGGAGGCGTACAAGCGCTCGATGCGCAAGTCCGGCGGCCAGCCGGGGCATCAGGGCAAGACCCGGGAGCTGGTCGCGCCCGAGCGGCTGGACAAGCGGGTCGCGCATCTGCCTGACTGTTGCGGTTGCGGGCATGTGTTTGACGGCAGCGAGGAGCGGGTCGGCGATCCGGTGTGCCATCAGCAGTTCGAGTTGCCGGTGATCCGCCCGCTGGTGTTCGAGCACGCCCGGCTGCGGTTGCGCTGCCCGGCGTGTCAGAAGGCGACGCTCGCGCAGCTGTCGGCGGGTGCCCTGTCGGGGTTCGGGCCGCGTATCGATGCGCATATCGCGATGCTCGCCGGCGTGTTTAGGCTCTCGCGTGACCAGGTCCGTCAGACGGTCGTTGAGGTGTTCCGGATCCCGGCATCGACGGGGTCGATCGACAACGCGATCATGCGGATGAGCGCGATCCTCGCCGATCCGTGGGCTGAGCTGCGGGACGCGATCCGCAAGGCCGAGGCCGTGCATATGGACGAGACGACGTGGCGCCTTCAGGGAGCTCAGCAGTGGCTGTGGGTCGCGGCGTCGGCGCTGGTGGCGTGTTTTCGAATCGACCCGACCCGGTCCCAAAAGGCGGCAAAGGCGCTGCTGGGCGATGAGTTCGGCGGGTTCGTGATCAGCGACCGGTACACCGGCTATCACTTCCTCGACGTCCTCCAACAACAACTTTGCTGGTGCCACGTCATTCGCCAGCTGGTCGAGGTCTCCCAGCGCACCGGGGCGGCCGGCCGCCGCGGCACACAACTCGTCAAGCTCGCGCGCGAAGTGATCGCTATCCACCGAGAGTTCCTGACCGACGGCCACGACCCGGACTGGCTCAGTGACCAGCTGGCGCCGCCGCGAGCGCAGATCCGTGTACTGCTCGAGCAATGCGCCACCGGCCACCACACCAAGACAGCGAACTTCGCCGCCGGACTGTTGGAGGAGTACGACGCGCTGTGGACCTTCTGCGACGTTCCCGACCTCCAGATCGACCCGACGAACAACGCCGCCGAGCGCGCCGTCAGACACGCCGTCCTGATGCGCCGCCTTCAAGGCGGCACCCAGTGCGAGCAGGGCAGCCGCTGGATCGAACGCATCCAATCCATCCGCGAGACCTGCCGCCTGCAACACCGCTCGCCGCTGGCCTACCTGACCGACGCCGCGACCGCCGCCCACCGGCGGCTCCCAGCACCCTCGCTCGTCCCGACATAACTCACGCAGGAACCTCCTCGTTCACGACGATACCCCGTGAGCGCCAACCCCTCGTCCTTGTGGACAGCATCGAACAGCGCCGACGAACGTTCCAGAAAGCCAACCTGGCTCCTCAGCTTGTCGAGAAGCTCCGAATACGAGCGTGGTGCCATTTATCGCAGGAAGGTTGCCATGGCAAGTGGTCGGACTCGCACTCCTTGCTCTCGTCCGCCGGCTTCGGTGCGTAAGGGGGGTCATCTCTGGAGCGGATAGGCCAGGGTCGCACCGACACTTGTCCGGGGCGTCGATCCTTGGGCTGTGGACTTCCCGTTTGATCGACACGCAGCAGTCTTACTGACCGGACCCCGTTTGTCGGTCCACCACGAGTGAGAGGGTGGTGAATGTGACTCGGGGGAAGGTAGCGCTCCCACCGGACGGACACGGCCAGCGAGACGGACACAGCAGCGCTCGAGGCTTCCCCGCGACCGTCGTCGCGAAGGCGCGAGCGGAGCGAGTGCCGAGTGGCGATGGTCGCGGCGCGCGCCGCGCCGGCACCCCCCGGGTCGGGTCATGCGGCCGGCCCCGGCTCGCTCGGCGTCCACTCGGCCGCGAACACGGCCGGGGCGCGCATCCCGAGCGAGCTGTGCGGTCGGTTCCGGTTGTAGTCCTCGCGCCAGTCTTCGATCACGACGCGCGCCTCGGCCAGGCAGGAGAACTCCTCGACGTCGAGCAGCTCGTCACGTACGCGGGAGTGGAAGGACTCCACGAACGGGTTCTGCCACGGCGAGCCGGGCTCGATGTACGCGGTCCCGGTCTTCGAGAACCGGCACCAGTCCTTGAGCGCGTTGGCGGTCATCTCCGTGCCGTTGTCCATCCGCAGCTGCTCCGGGGCGACGCCGCGCTCGGCGACGAGGCGCTCCAGCTCGCTCACCGTCCGGTCGGCGTCGATGCCGCGCGCCACCAGCATCACCAACGCCTCGCGCGTGAACTCATCGACGATGTTGCACAGCTTCAACGCCCGCCCGTCGGCGGTCTGGTCGAACTGGAAGTCGAACGCCCACACGTGATTGGGCCGCTCGGCCCGCAGCCGCTGCGCCGGGACCGTCGACTCGCCGAGCCGGCGACGCTTGCGCGTGCGCTGCGGCACCCGCAGGCCCTCCTCGCGCCACAGTCGCTGCACCCGCTTGCGGTTCACCGACCAGCCCTCCTCACGCAGCCGGTGATGCGCGCGACGGTACCCCCACCGCGGCCGCTCGACCGAGAACGTCCGCAGCTCAGCGCGCAACGCCGCATCGTCCTCGGCCCGCTTGGGCTCGTACCGCTCGGTCGAGCGGTGCTGCCCGCACACTCTGCATGCCCAGCGCTCGCTGACGCCGAGGCGGTCGCGAAGCATCGCGACCGCCTGTCGCCGACGGGCCGGGCTCACCAGTTTCCCCGAGCAACCTCCTTCAACGCCCGGTTCTCCAGCGCCTGGTCAGCAACGATCGCCTTCAACTGACGGTTCTCACGCTCGAGCTCCTTCAAGCGCTTCGCGTCATCGGCCTTCATCCCGCCGTACTGGTTACGCCACCGGTGATACGTGTTCTCAGAGATCCCCAGCTCCTTCGCCGCCTCCGGGATCGTCTTGCCATCGCCGAGCAACCGCTCAGCCTCCCGCAACTTGCGGATGATCTGCTCCGGCGTGTGCCTCTGGCGCTTCATCGTGGAGTTCCTTCCTCGCCCATGATCGTGGGCGCGAGAAACTCTCACACGCGTCGGACCGATCCTCCGGGGTCAGGCCACCCCCTGGGGGTTGTGCTGGCGTGGGAGCTTTCGATGCGTGAGCAGTAGTCATGCATGGCGGTGTGGAGCGATAACCGCGCGGCGGCCTATCGCTTTGATCGAGGACCAGCAGCGCGGCCATGCGGCACCGCACACCAACTCGCCTGAAGGCTGAGATGGACGCTTCAGCGAACCATCGACGCGCTCCGACGGCTCGACGCAGACCTCGCCAACACCGGGCAGACCCTGAAGCGGACGGGACATCACACCTACGCGCTCGCGGCCCGACCAGGGATCGTCACCGACCCGCAAGTCGCCCGCTGTCTGCGGCACGACCGGAAGCCGCTTGACCTCGCAGCCGCGGGCGAATGCTGCGCCGCGCGATCAACCGCGCGGAGAGCGCGCCCGCCGCGCGGTTGATCGCCGCCGGCCTGCTCGAGGAGAAAGCCGGCGTGCTCTGGCCAACCCAACGCGCCGAAACCACCTTCGCAGCCAGCCAACGCTGACGACCCGCCATCAGTCAGGATCTTCCCTCGCGCTGACACCGCAACGCGCGAGTGCTGACATCCCGCTGCCGGAGCATCCCGCTGCAGGAGCGGAAGCATCCCGCTGCAGGAGCGGAAGCATCCCGCTGCAGGAGCGGAAGCATCCCGCTGCAGGTGTAGGGCGACGGTCGAATGACAGTCGGGGGTGCGGGTCCGCCAGCATCGACGCCTCGACGCCTCCTCCCCACTCGATCCCTCGTCTCCCCTGCTCGTCTCGCTCGGCCTTGCACCCCCCGATCCAGACGCCCGTCCGAGCGCTGTCACGCCGTGACCAATTGCTGTCATCTAGCTGGCCAAACCACTTGCGCAGCTCGGTCAGGCTCGGCGGATCGGGAATCGCCTCCAGCGCCGAGAGGTGAAGCCTGCCGTCATCGTCGACGGTGACCTCGGTCCCCGCATCGATTCGGCTGGCGACCTGCCGGTAGGCCGCGTCGAGCGACCGCACGTAGCTGTCGATCAGCTGCGTTGGATCCTCGGGCAGTCCGAGCGCTCGCAGCACCGGCCCCTTCGCGTTCGCCCACGCCTCGCCCGAGAGCAGCTGCGCGCGCGGGTCGCGCCACCGCGACGATTTGGGCGCGTACACGTCGCGGCGCTTGAGGTGCCGGTGAAACTGGACCAGCACGCAGAACACGTACGCGTTGCGGTCGACCGTTCCGTCCGCCGCGGCCTGCTGCCCGTACACCAGCCGACGCCACGAGCCACGCACCAGGCTCCCGTCGATGTTGACAGGCACGCGGCGATCGAGACGTGCAGATCCTCAAGCCGGCTGCGGCCGCCGGAGACCGATGTGAACGCCCCGACGAACCCCGGCAGCCAGGACATCACCTCGACGATCACCTCCGGCAGCCCAATCCGCGGGAGCATCACCCCGACCAGCCTGGGCCGTCAGCGTGCGGCGCCGGTCAAGCAGCCACGGCATCCGCCGCATCTCCCGCAGCACCGGCTCACCGTCCGCGTTCGATCCCAGCTCGATCACCTCACACAGCTCGCGCGCGAACCCCGACACCATCCGGATCCGCTCCGATACCCGCGCGCGGACGACGCCTTCGTCGTCCTCATCCGAGTGCGGTACCAGCTCAACGACCGTCGCGACCGCCAAGCGCAGCTCCTCGCGGCTCGCGACCGTCTCAATCTCCCGCCACAGATCGGAGACGCGCACCATCTCCTCGCAGCTGGACGCCTCCAACAGCTTGCCGACCACCCGCGCGAGCTTCGCCGAAGCGCGAGCGAGCCTCGGGTGCTCGCGCGCCCGCTGCTTGTTCGTCTCCCGCTCGGCCTTACCGAGCAGCTCGGTCGTCATGATCAGGTCAAACAGCTCAAGGCAGTCATCGATCGACGTCGCCTGTAGATGCGCGACCGTCGCGACCAGCGTCGCGATCCGCCGGGTGGTCGGATGGCGACGCAGCCGAGGAGCGTTGGTCGCAAGCCCGTAGCGCGCCAGCTCCGCCAGCCGCCGCGCCGGCACCAGCGCACGCGCCCGCTCGCCGTCAACCCCGACCCCGTGCACGTCCCGCACACGATGCAACGCAAGCTTCAGGTTCGTGCCTGTCGGATCAGCGGGCCCTCTCCGCGCCAGCTCAAGCGCCGACGCGCGGGCTCCCTCCTCGACGTCCAGCAACCCGTCCAGCGCCACGAGCCCGAGCCCCGTCGGGACCGCGGCGAGCGCCTCCCACAGCCGCCGGTCACCGTCAGACCTCGCGCGGGCAACCAACCTCGCGAGCGTCGTCACGCCGGGCAGCAGCACCTGCTGCCCGCGAAGCCAGCCCGTCGCATCCGCGAACATCACACGAGGACCATCACCAGTCATGTATGCGCCGGCAGCCAACCACTCCTCGAACTCGCCAGCGACCACGGCGAAATCCCGCAGCCCCTCGGAAGCCCGGATCTCCTCCGCATGCTCAAACCGGGTCCGCCTCCGCTCCAGATAACGCACCACACACGACGGATCCTCGATCTCGAGCTGGCGCCCCACATACGCCAGCACCACCGGCGGGACATCGGTCGGATCCGCCAGAAACGTGCCCAACCACCGAACCGTCGTCAGCTGCAAGGCAAACCCGAGCCGATTCGGCGCCCCGCGGCGCTTATCGATCAGCTCCCGGTCAGCGTCATCCAGAAAGAAGACCCGGTCCAGCTCCTCCCGCAACGGAGAGCCATCGAAGCGTCCATACGCCGCCGCTTCCACGTCCGACAAGAACTCGACCGGCACGCGCGCACGATACCCACGATCCGATCCCAGAGCCGCTTAGTTAGCGGCACTTTTCGTTCCATTGTTCGTCACGGGCCGGCTCGGGGTCCTCGATCGAGAAGAGCGATAAGGCGACGTGCCCGATCACCTCGTCAGCGTCGAGCGCCAGCACGCACCACACATCCGGACGGGCCAGCGCTTCGGAAAGCCGGGCGAGATCCGCGGCGCTTGGCACTGGTGGCGACCACTCGCGGGGCGCCCAAGCGCGATAGCTCTCAAACGCGCTGCTAAGAGTCGTCGCAACCGTAGTCCCATCAGCGGGCTTGGCAGGACGCGTCACGACCATCGCAAGCGTCAGTCTCTCAGACGCTCTAGCCATCCAGCCGGCGCGTTCTGGTTGCGCGACGGCTCCAGCACGGGTACCGAACGCGGACTATCGAGCACCTGTGCGAGCAGCGCGGGCTTGGCGGCACGTGGTATGAGAAGGCTCGTGAGCCCCGAGCACGAAGAGCGGTTTCGACGGATACTGGCCGACTTCGAGCAGCGGCCGGGCGGCGACTACGCCGAGCTTCTGCGCCAGGGCCAGGTCGTCTCACCGCCGGGCGTCGACATCGAAGCCTGGCGGGCCGAGATCCGCGCCAAGGCGCGGGCAGACAAGATCCGGGTGGCCACGATCCGCGACGGAGAGGTCGCGATCGCGATCCGCCAGCGCGAGTACAGCGATGCGGAGGTCCGCGCCGAGCTCGAACGTGGCGAATGTATGCGGAGACTCGGAGCTCAGGCGCGCGAGCTCGGTCACGTGGGGTAACGCTTCTGGCCGAGGTACTGCCACCACACGCGGATCGAGTTGACCGCGAACGCGCTTGTGTCATGGGTGACACCAACGCTGACCATCCCCTCGTTGGCTTTGATGTCGAGCACGCCGTACGGGATCGCGTGCCCCAGATCCTTGTCTTTGAAGTCGTGGCAGCGAACCTCGACCGGCCGCCCAGTCGGCTCGTATTCCCGCCCGACAGCCTTGAAATCCCCGACCAGCTCGCGCTTTTTCGCGTCTACGGATATCACCGGCTGATCCGCGGCGAGCGCCGAGCGTGTCGTCTCGTTGATATGCCGAAACTGCGCGTCACGGTCAGGATGATCCTTCCCCTCCCGCGTCTTGGAGTTCGCGTGCAACCGAAACCCAAGCCCCCGCAAGAGCTTCCCGGACGTCCGATCGGACACCTGATGTCCTGCCGCCTGAAGCGCACTCGCGATGTTCTGCAAGCTCTTCGAGCACCACCGCAACGGCGAGCACGGATCCCCACGCGTATCCGGATCCACCAACGCCTCCAACGCTCCCACCAGCTCCGGATCAGACTCCGTCAACCGCGGCCGCCCCGCACCCGGCCGACGGACACGACCCGCCTCGAGCCGTGTCCCCTCCCGCAGCTCTGCGATCCCACGCTGCACAGTGTTCTTGCTGATCCCCGTCGCACGCACGACAGCCGCGATCCCGCCCGGCCCACACGACCGAGCCTCCGACGCCGCCCACAACCTGCGCTGACGCTCGTTCAACTCCGGCCCCAACCCCCGATAACGCTCAACAATCTGCGATTCATCGATCATGCCCCCGCGATACGCCACCACAACCCAACATCCTGCCACAGCCCACTAATTCATTCGTGAGCCCTCACATGGCGCGGTGCTACGACACCGATGCCACGCGCTTGGTGCCCGCCGCCACTGCGGCTTGCCAACCCTGAAAGGACTGCCACTGCAGGATCAGTGCGGCCTCCCACGTTCGCTGACGACGATCGACTGTCATTCGACCGACGTTCTACACGGTCACCGGCGTCTTGTGTGGGTGGTGTGGGTGGACACTTCGGTGTCAGTTCTTGACGCGGCCGGCCCGGTCCGGAACCCTGATCGACTGGACCACACCGCCGTAGTTGGTGATATTGACGGTCATCCGATGCCCGTTGGACAACGTGTAGAGCGTCGCCGGTAGCGCCTGATTGAGCGGCGGGTGAGCGGGCACTGTGCCGAACGGCGCGCTGGTGATGCTGAGACCGGCGCTCCCATGTATCGTTTTGTGACCGGGCTGCGACCCCGATTTCTGACCGTGGTGGGAGCGGGAGCCATGGGCAGACGCTCCGACGGCCAGCGCCGCCGCGGCAGCAGCCGTCAGGACACAGGCCAACGCAACGGCCACGGTCCTCCTGCTCGAGTGAAAGGCATACTGCATAGATCCTCCTTCTCTCTCGCTTGTCCCGGCCGAGGTCTGAGCAAGAATTGGTAGTTCTTTGCGCGCGCATGCTATACGTAGCCACTTTGGCTGGATACGCGAAGCAGCGATCCTGCGCAGCCTGACCATCGCCGGTCAGGGAATCCCCGCTGCCGCCGTAGCCGAGCTCCTGCGGCAACTGCTGGATAGCGGGTGGGCCGAGCAGCGCCACAGCGACGCCGACGCCGGCGGTCCGGCAGCGATCGGCCGCTCGAGCTAGCCCGATCCGGCACTCTCGGCTCGCTGAGCGTCGGGGGCTGTCTGCCAGTAGCCTCCGAGCTGCCGGCTTTGCGTTTCTGTTTTACTTTTGCAGCCTGCGCGGGCCACTTCGGTGGGTCGCGCGAATCACGGGGAGGTCCTGTGCTTGCACGCAACCTTGCGCTCGCTGTGTTCGCGGCGTTGGTCGCTGTTCCCGGCGTCGCCTCTGCGGCGAAGCCCGCCGCTCGTTACTACCTCGCGCTCGGCGACTCGCTGTCTCAGGGGGTGCAGCCCGACGTCCGTGGTGTGTCGCTCGAGACCGACCAGGGCTACCCAGACCAGCTGTTTGCGATCGAGCGTCGTCAGATACCGAGCCTCAAGTTGGTCAAGCTGGGCTGCCCCGGGGATACGACGACCAGCATGCTGACCGGTCACGGTAACGAGGCGAACGCGAAGCTCTTTGACTGCGCTCGGACTGGCGGCTCGCAGGTGAAGGCGGCGGCGCTGTTCCTGCGGGGGCATCACCGGCCTGGCGAGGTGGCGCTCGTGACGGTTGACATCGGCGCGAACGACGTCGACGGCTGCGTCGCTCCCGGCGTGAACGTGGGCAAGTGCGTCACCGCGGGCGAGGCATCGATCAAGCGCAACCTTCCGCCGATCCTGCGGGGTGTGAAGCAGGCAGCTCCGGCAGGGACCGTGCTCGCGGGGATGACGCTGTATGACCCGGTTCTCTCGGGCTACTTCAACGCGAGCGCGTCCGTCCGCGCCCTCGCAGCGGCGTCGGTCACGTTCCTGAAGGCGATCAACGGCGAGATCACTGCCGCCAACCGAGCCGCGGGATACAAGACCGCGGACGTCGCAGGAGCATTCAGGAGCTATGACGGGGCCATCGACGTTTCATACAACGGACAGAGGGTGCCGGTCAATGTCGCGAGGGTGTGCAGCTGGACCTGGGCATGCACGCCTCCCCCAAGCGGCCCAAACATCCACGCCAACAAGAACGGCTACGCGGTGATCGCCCGTGCGTTTGCACGCGCCATCGGGCGACTGCCCCAATTCGCTGCGCCCCTCCCGCCACCCGCGGGCGGGCTTGGGTGACGCGCAACGGGAAACGAGCTCGGGCAACGCCGAGCCTATTGGACCAGCCCCCACAGCCTGCTTTACGGCGATCGAGAGACGGCACTCGCGTCGGTTCGAACTTCGAGCGCGAAGCCGTGGAACGAACGAAAGAATCCCGATCGCATCTGTGCAGCACCCTAGCGCCGGTCGCGTCGGGATACTGCCGCTTTGCGCTGGGTGGCGGGGGACGATCTCCTCTACGAGCCGGCCGCGAACACCCTGCATCGGCCGGGCTGCCGCCAGCTGAGCAACCCAGACGCATCCACGACGCTTCCTGCAGGAGCGTCACTCCTCGTGTGGGCACCCATTGTCTGTGAGTGCCGCCCCGACGTCACCCTCGCTCTCGGCGGCGGCTGATCCCGCAACGGGGCGGCGAGGTTCTCATGTGGCCTCGAAGCCGCGGAGGACCGCATCGCGCACGGGACCGTCGGGCGAGCCAGGTGCGTCGAGCAGCACCTCGACGCCAGGCCCAGCCCACCGGACGCGGCCGCGGGAAGCG
Organism: uncultured Solirubrobacterales bacterium; assembly: GCA_963836065.1. Classification (GTDB taxonomy): domain Bacteria; phylum Actinomycetota; class Thermoleophilia; order Solirubrobacterales; family Solirubrobacteraceae; genus Palsa-465. Next base: position 322,171 of record CAWIII010000035.1, on the reverse strand, counting down.
CGACGGGGAAGCTCGCGCGCGGCCAGAGCCTCGAGCAGCTCGGCGCGCTGCCCGGCGTCCAAGCCAAGAGAAGCGCTACCCGCTGGCCGCAGCCGACCATCCGCGCCCGCGCGCGCCAGCAGAAACTCGGGCAGCGCGCCGTCGCGCTCGCGCCAGCCTGTCACCGCCAGGCGCTCGCGCCGGCGGTGCTTGTATTGATCCACGTGCGTGAGCGGCCCGCGCGGTAGGCCGCGTCGAGCCGCTTGCCCACGACGCCCTCAAGACCGTGCTCCGCGGTGGCGGCGAGCAGGTGCTCCGCCTGGCCGACGAAGTGCCGGGGCGTCCGCCACGCGGGTCCCTCGAGCTCCAGGCTCGTCAGGAGCTCGCGGCGCGCCGCATACGGCAACTGGCGCACGGCGCGGCCGTCCACGTGCAATCCGTCGAAGATCATCAGCGTGACCGTCGCCACGGGTCCCGACCGTCGACTCGGCTGGCTGCCGAGTCGGTTGCGCAGCGCGGCGAAATTCGGCTTGCCCTCAGCATCGAAACAGACGAGCTCGCCATCGAGGAGCACCCGCCGGCTTCCGAGCGCCTCGGCGATCGCGGCCAGCTCGGGGAACTCTGCGGTGCAGTTGCGGGCCGTGACGAACAACGGAACGAAAAGTGCCGCTAAGCGATCGCGTGCTGAAAAGCCGCGGCTGTGTCGATGAACACGCTGATCGGCTGATGGCGTACTCACAGAGCAAGGTTTCGTCGACTATTGGGCTGCCTTGCGTCGCGCCCATGCCTCCGTGTAGCCGTCGGTGCGACGCGGGCGCTTGTCTTTGCCTCGCTTTGAGGCGGCGCCGCCCATCGGTTTCCCGTGGGCTCTGCGGCGTGCGAGGCCGGCGCGAATCCGTTCGGATCGTCGGACGGACTCCTGCGTGGCGACCCATGCGGCGACGGCGGCCAGCAGCTCAGTGGTCGCGTCGGAGCCGTTGAGCCAGGGCTCTTGATGGCTGACCAGCGAGACGTTGCGCTCGCGCAGCTCGCGGATCAGCCGCAGCAGCTCCTCGATGCCTTGGCGGCAGAGTCGGTCGACGGCCCAGACGACGAGCACGGAGAACTCGCCGCGGTGCGCATCGTCGAGCATTCGCTGTAGCGCGTGGCGGTGCTCGCCCCTGTAGGCGGAGGCGTCCGCATCTCGTAGCGTCGTGTGATCTCCCAGCCGCGGTGTTGGCAGAGGCGTTCGAGGTCGGGGATTTGGTTGTCCTCGTGCTGGCGATCGGTCGAGACCCGGACCCAGATCGCCGCGTTCGTGCTCATTGAATTGGACTTTAGTCCAGTTCACATCGAAACTAGAGGCCGACCGCCCCGTGAATACGGGGGATTCAGCGCGTCGGAATCGACCTAGTCCAATTCATTCGCAGACCGGAGCGCTGAGACGACTGCTTGTGTCCGCAAGCAGACGTGTGGTCGGCCATGCCAAAGCCGGTTGAGACTGCTGGATCGGGCGAAAGCGGCCACGGTAGTGGCCGCCGGTGGCGCCTGCTGAAAGACCGCATCAGCATGGGTCCAGGGCGCGATCGAGGACCGCGTTAGCAAGGAGCCCGCGCGGGCCAGCAAGCACCGAATGTGCGAAATTGGGCGATTAGCGCGACTCCAATGGCCTGCTGGACGACACCTACCTTTCCGCTCGCGCGAGTGTTCGGCCTGCCTTAACGGAGGACTGCTAGGTGAAGGTGATCCTGTGAGTGCCCCGGACCTCGGGCTTTTTGGTAGCCCATGCGGTTCCCGTCGCAGCCGGGTATAGGTATGTGCAGAAGAAGCCCGTGCCGGGGATTCCGCCCTTGACTCCGCTGAGCATCGTCACCTTGAACGTCTTGCCGACGAACGCGCTGGACAGCTTAGGTCCTATCCCCGGCACGTTCTCGGCCGCATATGTGGATTTGCACATTGAGTGGTCGTAGAAGATCGCGAGGTAGTTGCGCTTGAACGTGGCAGTTCCGGACACGACCACGTTGAATCGTTTGCTGCGCTTGATCGCAGTTGGAGCTTTCACCTTCAGCGAGGCGCCTGATGCGAAGCTGAGCGGTGCCGCCGCACCGACCATCGCGCAGCTCGCGGCGAGCGCGATGCATCCCTTCACTCCCTTAGACGTGATTCGCTCCCCCTCTGATCCGGACCGGTTACTACTCGTGGAATCGCCCAATCAACGCCCGTGCGATACAGAGCGTCAGTCCAGTGGATACGTCATCGCCAAACATTGCCCTCGAAGGTGACGATTATATCATATTGATGAGGTTTGCGCTGGAGATGGTTTGCGAGGACGAATCGGGCGTCTTGGCCTGAGACCCGCCCAACTGGTAGCAAGCCGCCCAGCGCTCGACGGCGGCTTCAACATCGGTCCGAGCCGCCAGGCGCTCGAACACCTCGCACCCGACCGTGTTCATCGCCGGCCGCCACCAACCCGGCTCCAAACGCACCCAACGCCGGATGCGGCGCTACCGAACCGGCGCCGAGGGCCGGATCAGCCACCTCAAACGCCGCTACGGGATCGACCGCCGCCGCCTCAAAGGCGACCAAGGCCGGCAGATCTGGACCGGATGGGCGATCCTGAGCTACAACGCTGACACGCTCGCCATCCGCACCCGCTGAAACACTCCACAGGCTCCTTCGACAAGAGCGAACCCATTCACTACGAACCGGCCGCGCGAGATCACTCCGCGGCCGTTCGTTTCTCACAGGTTTTTCCGCGGCAAGTAGTTGACTTGAGCTAACGGATCTTGACCGGTCGCGAGCTCGCCGATCGTTGACCGAACTGGTTGGCCGCGCCGACTAGGCAGCGCAGGCGCTGCTTGCGGTCCGCCTTCGTGACCCGGTAGGTGTGCTTGCTGGCGCCGAGCAGGAGACGCGATCCTCGCTTCCACGCGTAGCGGTAGCTGATCGGACTGTTCCGCCAGTTGCCATGGTCGCAGCTCAGGCTCTCGCCGACCTTCGCCTTCCCGACGATCCTGGTCGCCCGGGTGAGCTTCGGTGCATCGGGACAGCTCATAGTCAGCACGATGTTGTCGACGGGCGGTGGGACCTGATAGGTGCGTGTCAGTACCGACTTGTTGTGTTTGTTCTTCGGATCCGTGCATCCGGTGTGCGACGCCTGGACTCTGTAGTACCCGCTGACGACGTCCCAGCCGAAGTGACCCACGGAGTCGGTCTTGTCGGGATTGCGCCGGTTGGCCGGCGACATCAGGCCGCTCCCGTTCGGCACGAGCGTGAACGGGCCTGCCGACTGCGCGGAACGGAAGAGCACGACCTTCGCCCCCGGAAGCGGTACCCCTCTGGTGGTGCGGACCACTCCGCTCGGGTCGACGAACACGCTCAGGCACGCTTGGACGGTGCCCAGCGGTCCTGTGGCGCTTATGCAGATGGTGAACTGAGGGGACGGACCGTGATGGAGGTCGGTCGGATCCAGTGTGATCACCCAAGGTTTGCAGTTCGTAGGTCTGATGGTGCCCGGGAAGATCACGTCCCCGCAATCGCCAACTGCTGGAACCGGCGCGAAGGCCGACGGGAAATCGAGCGGGACCGCGCCCCCGACGACTAGTCCTAAAACAAGCGAATGGTGCTGAGCTGTGGGCGAAAATCGTGGCTTGCGGTCTGATTGGTAGCGGGCCGGCTCGTCTGTCGTTGGTACGAGAGCGTTTTGGCGAGGGGATGAGGTGCGTGGAGTTCACTCATGTCGAGGGGGGCTGGTTTTTGGGTGGCTGACGCAGAGCCGGTGGGCCGGCTCGGGGTGAGCGCGGGTCTCGGATGGTGTTAGAGGGCGTCGAGGAGGCGGAAGAAGATGCCCAGCCAGGGGTTCCAGGCTTGGATGCGCCAGCGTATGTAGCGGGCTGTCCTGACGATCTGACAGGGGATGTCGATCAGAGCGGCCCGGAAGGTGCGGAACTCCATGGTGAGCAGTCGGCACCGCTGCTGTTCGTGCTGCGCTTCCCAGCGGGGTGAGACGGGCAGCATGAGCGCGCACCAGGCCTTGAGGGTCCAGGCCAGTGACGCCATGGTCATGTAGGCCCAGTTGGCGTAGAGGGTGTTGACGGGGGCGTGCAGGGCTCGCACCCCGCTTTTTAGGTTGGCGATGAGGTTCTCTTGGTTGCAGCGCTGGTGGGCTTCGCCGATCACCTGGTCGGCGGTGAGCTTGCGGTCGTTGGTGATGTAGAAGAAGTACCTATATTCATCGAACAGGACGTTGTCACCCCGCTCGATCGACAGGTTCTTGCGCAAGGCGACCACGCGGTAGTCCTTCTTGCTAGCGCGCGGCCGGTAGGAGAACTCGACTACCTGTTCCTTCTTCGGTCGTATCGTCTTGTAGCCGCGCTGGCGAACGATGTCGTCTTTGACGTTTGTGGGCCGGGTCCGGGGCCGCGTCGCGATCTGGCGTTCGGTCTTGGCCACCAGCTCGTGGTAGAGATCTTCCGGTTGGCCTTCGGCGGCTTGGATGAGGTTGGCCTTGGCGTCGTAGCCGAAGACGAAGCGCACCCCGTCGGCGTCCCAGCGGTCGAACTCAGTTGTGAGCGAGAAGTCGGTGTCACCTCTCAGCAGGATGTCGGTGAACCCGGCCCGCCGGCACAGCTCGATCGATCGGTCATAGAGGGGAACGACCCCCTCATGGGAGGGACGGTTGGCGCCGTGGAGGGCCTGATACAGCGGCTCGGCGGTGTTGGCGAGCGAGACCAGCAACGCCGAGTAACCCCAGCTGCCGTTGTAGGAGATGTCCATGCCCTGCTTGCACTGCCCGTCGGTGCCCACGATCGAGGCGTCCGCGTCGATCCGGGCGGTCTGGGAGAAGAATGAGGCCGGCTGCTGGGACCACACCTTCAGCCGAGCCCGGTTGATCGCCTCCTGGAGGGCCATGATCGAGGCCTCGTCGAAGCGGCGGCAGAAGTCGCCCGCGGTGGTGGGGTCGGGCAGCGACGGCGTCCCCAGGCCGTCCAAGAACACCGCGTCGGTTCGGCGAGTCTCGATGTCCTCCAAGCGCGTGCCGCCGCACAGCGCGTTGTAGGCGATGTTCAACACGTGGTCGGACTCGTGGTAGGGGCGGTGGACCTTGAGCAGTTTGACCGAGGCGTCGATCTCGCAGGCCAGGCCGACCGCCTCGACCAGGCGGGCGATCATCCCCATGCCACCATGGGCTACCCCCCGGTCCCGCTCGGCCCACTCGTAGCGGATCGGGGCTCCCCCCAGGAGCGGGCCGGACAGGTTGGGGGCCACTGCGGCTTGCAGGCGCCGCTCGATCGCCAGCTGTTCGCGCTCGAGCCTGCGTTGCAACTGTCGCCTCGGGTTGCTCATCTCCACGCTCCCTCTGATCAACAATGTTATGTAACCATAGCAGAGATCAGCTATGGTTACATGGATGTCACCATCAGGATCAATCCAACACCCAAGGGAGGACGACTATGGCGACCGAGGCCCAACTGACCGACACGATCCAACGCATCAAAGCCGCTCTGCTTGCGCTAGGCGACCTGCGGCCAGGAGCGCTCTCCGAGCAGTACAACACCTGCCGCACCCCCGGTTGTCGCTGCAAAGCCGACCCGCCCCAGCGCCACGGCCCATACCACCAGCTCAGCTACAGCCACCGCGGACGAAGCCGCACCGAGAACATCCGCCCCGAACACATCGACGCGGTCAACTCCCAGATCGCCAACTACCGCAAACTGCGCGAACTCAACGACCAATGGATCGACGCCGCCATCGAACTGGACCGCCTCCGACGCAGCACACCCAGATAAGCGTCAGGGCCGCAAGCCCACAGCCGACAGCCGACGCCCCTTCACTTCAAACCGACACGGGCCATCCCGCCTCGGCACTCAAACCCCAGGAATACCGGGTCTTCCGGGCCTTCGATGCCCATCTACCACAGTCTTACGCTTGGTTTAGGACTAGTTCGGCGTTCTTCGTGAAGACCGGGGGATTACTCGATCCTCCTCCTCCTCCTCCTCCTCCTCCTCCTCCACCACCACCGCCGTTGTTCGGCGGCTCATAGAAGTCGAGCCACGAATGGAAGTAGTTGGGAGGGAGGTCGTAGATCAGAACGAGCGGCTGGTTACGCACGATCACCGGAACCCCATCGACGCTGCCGTGGAATCCGCCGCCGCCGAACCGGAGCCCCTTCGGAGCCGGTATGGGTCCGGGCATCACGATGTCCTGGCCCGTCAGCTCTGTCCCGGCGGCAACGGTGGAGAGGCCGAAGTGCTTCGTCACGGTGAGGATGCGGTTGGCGGGTGGGTACGCGGTGACCTGATAGCTGCCCGCTGGTATCCTCGGGTTTCGCAGTTCATAGGCCGGCGGCTGCCCATGCCTGCTGGACTTGCGCTATTTCCGCGGGTTTGGGGGCGTGGCATTGACCTGGGTGAAATTGGGTGGCGATGATCACGCGGCGGAGCTTGGCGAGCATGTCCGCGAACGACGGGGTGGTGTTGGTCAGGTACCAGGGGGAGCGTTGGCGGTGGTCGGTGACGTCGTTGGGGTGGTGTCCGTGTAACGCGTACCAGGTGATCGTCAGTGCCATTGCCAGGAGTTGGAACGGGACGGTTCGCTGAATGGCTTTGGGCGACCGGTTGCGCGCTTCGCCGACTCCGAACTGCTCCTTGCCTTCTTCGTAGGCGACCTCGGTGGGCCAGCGGTCGGCGTAGCGTTCGATCAGCTTCGCGGGAGCGGCTTGGAGGTCGGTCGAGATCAGCGCCAGCTCGTACCCGGAGGGCTTCTTGGCGTCTTGGATGATCACGACCTGCACCTGCTGGGAGCCGAACGCCTCGTACCACAGGCAGTGGAACGCGTGGACCATGAGCTGCTCTGTCTTGCCGTAGCGTCGGACGGTCGTCTTGACCGATTGGGTGGTGGGGTCGGTCGCGATCTGGGAGAGCTTGGGCAGCCTGGCGCCTTTCGTCGGCGGGCGGCCTTGCTTGCGCTGCCCCTTCGGCGGGCGGGGTGGCGGCAGCTGGTTCAGCGCGGCGTCGGCACGCAGCCGGGAAGTGATCGTGACGTTCTCAGGCAGGCCGGCGAACGCGCCCGAGGCGTAGGCGGCGTCACCGACGATATGGATCATCCGGTCTTTGAACCGCGCGGCGAGCAGGTACAGGATCTCCCTTGCCAGCCTGGGTTTCGAGGGTCGCTCGGGGTCGGGCTTGTGCTTGGGGATCTCCTTGCGCCGCGGGCGCCAGAGCCGGAAGAGCACCAGCAAGCAGACGGTCCGCTCAAGGAACGGCAGCTTGACGTTGATCCCGGCGGTGACGCAGTTGGTGCCCCACGCGAGCGATCCCTTGCTGCTGTTGGCGGTCGCGTCGTGATGCCAGAAGCAGCCGAACACCTTCCGTCCTCGGCGCTTGGTCAACGTGTCGTCGATCGGGACAACAAGCGGTTGATCGGGCGAGAGCAGACGCGAGACGATCACCTCGGCCACCTTGAGCCCAAGCTCATCGGCGCACCAGCGGGCGTGACTGAAGAACCGGTGCGCACGCGCGTGATGCCAGACCCCGGACAGCCGCGCGCCGATCAGCATCCCGGTCACGCACCGCACCCGGGTCTGGGAGATCTGACCGACCACCAGCGCGCAGAACGTCCGGTAGGTGGGACGGGAGAAACATGTCGCGAACAGGAGCAGCAGCTCGTTCAGCGAAGAGGGCAGGCAGAGCATCGGCGGCGAACCTCCGTGGGCAGCCGCGAACGGGCCTCCCACCCAGCCGCGGAAACGGACTTGACACCCACCGCTTCGCGGAAGCCGCCGATGCTCCTTCCACTCCGCGCCCCACTACTCAGGCCATCAACCCAGCAGCCACCCCACCGGCGACGCCGACAGCCCCCTGCTCAGCCCCCTCAAAAATGCGAAACCCGAGTGGTATCCCGACCAGCTTGTATGTCCCGTCGGGTTCGGTGACCGTCTCAGGGCACGACCCGCCCTTCACGGGGCATGCTTCGACCAGCACTCCGGCGATCGGATGCCCGTCGGCTCCGGTGACCCGGCCGGAGATCGTGGTGGGCGTGCCAACCGGTGTGGTGATCGGAGCGAGCACCTGCTGGTCGTACAGGCGCAGCTCGCTGTTCGAGAAGCCGGCGAGGATGACGTCGACCCGGTCGGTGCTTGCGCTGCCCGCGAGCGCGTTGACACCGACGAACTGGCCGGTCGACGGCAGCGACATCTTCGTGATCGGTCCGAGCGTCGTGCCGTCCTTCAGCAGCTCGCGCGCTTGGATCGTCTGGACGCCGGTCGTGGTGTCCTGCCAGATCATCCACAGGCCGCCATCCGGCGCGGGCGCCAGCGCGGCAATGCCGATCTGTCCCTGTGAGGAGGCCACTACGCGCGGCGTCGGGTCGCCGAGCTTCCAGAGCAGCAGCTTGCTCGTATCGCCCGAGTCGACGTACGCCGCGTACACGCCGGGCTGACCGATCCGCCCGCTCATCGGCAGAGCGTTGGAGATCCCGGGGTCGCTGATCGTCGCTGGGCCGCCATCGGCCGCGGGGGCGGCGACGGCGGGGCCGATGGGCGCTCCCGTCGCCGGGTCCGCGGGTCGGACATTGAGATGGACGGGCGAACCGGTTGTCCACCCGGCCCACACCGCGCCCGTCGCGCCGTCGATCCCGATGCCGGGATTGCCTGCGGCGCCGGAACCCTGGAACGGCTGATTGGCGGCGTTGGGATCGAGTCCCCGGTGAAGTGCGACCGAGGTCGTCGTATCGAAGCCGGCGCCATCGAAGAACACGGTCCCGTCGCCTGCTACCGCCGCTGCCATGCCGGCCGGCGGCAGCTGCCCGCCGGCCAGCGAAGGCGCAGACCACGAGCTGCCGGCAGCGTCACCAACGGAGGTAAAGACGCCATTCTGCGACTGCCGGGAACCGTTGAACAGCACGCGCGGCTTCCCGTCGCTGTCGCGCACGAGTACCGGATTAGACGTGTTGTTGCCGAGCGCGGCAGGAACAGCAGGAACGGTCGACGCGAGTGTGCCGTCGGACGCGATGCGGCTGACCTGCAGGCTGTCGTCGCTGTCGGTGTACGCGAGCAGCGTGGTACCGTCCGCGTTTCGCATCGCTGCGATCCGAGCGCCACCGGCCGGCAGGTGCGCCGGATCCTGCACCTCGCTCCATGAGCCCGCGCCCGCACGGGCACCGGGCACGTTCACGACCAACGCGACGGCCCCGCACACGGCGACCACCCGGGCCGCTATCCCGAGTCGAAGCGCGCTACGGAACCGCCGATGTGATGCCCCCATCGAACCACAGCCCCCCTCTGGCCCCTTGAATTCCTAATTACAAGTACCACTGGCACCTACACCTGTCAAGCGAGCACGCGAGTTCGCGACGACCGTTCACAACGTGATCACACTGCGGATCCCGTCCTGGCGCTCCATCAGCTCGAAGCCCTTATTGACCTCCCCTCGACGTTGCACTCGTGAGTCCTAAATCGCTCGCGAGGCCGAGCGATCGTCCGCGGGATGCGTGCTTTCCACGGCGATCTCGCCGAGTCCGGCGACCACCTCGCCGGAGACGTCCGCCCCATCAACTCCCGCTCCACCAGCACAACCGCGTCCCGGACGAAGTCCTCACGGACGCACTGCGTTTCGTGAGTCAAACCGAATAGTCGCACCGGACTAGCAGGGCTGTCGTCGTGAGCGTGCTGCTGCATTCCACATGCATAGCGGTCACGCGACTGCGGTCACTCCTACAGGCGTCAAGCAGCCACGGCGAGCCCGGCTCGAGATGGCCGCCGCAGTCAATGCATCGGTCGCAGTAGAGGCCGGAGTCGCCGTCAGTGTTCTTGATTACTCCTCGTCGTCGTCCTCGTCTTCGCCTTCGGTCGGGTCCCGCAGTTCTCGCAGCCGCCCATCGAGCGCCGGCAGCATGAACGAGTAGTCGCCTTGCACGCCGAGGTGGCGGCGCATGAACGGATGCAGCCTGACCACGTCCTCGTCGAGCACCGGGTAGCCGGCGTCACGGAGCTGCTGGAGCGCGGCGTTGATGTAGACGGTGTTCCACAACGTCGCGCTGGGCTTCTCAAAGCTCTCGGACTACGTGACGGATTTCACCAATCCACCTGCCGGCGGCTCGGGCGATACGTACTTCGGCGCGATCATCGGCCGCTACGCGAACCGGATTGCGGGCGCTGAGTTCAAGCTCGATGGCACGACGTATCCGCTCGGTAGCCCCCAGCCCCCAAGCCCCAACCCGAACAACGGTCCGAACCTGTTGCACGGCGGGCCAAACTCGTACAACACCCAGGTCTGGGACGCGACGCCGACGGTCGGTCGGCACTCCGTCTCGCTGAAGCTGACCTACACCGATCCGGACGGCTTCAACGGCTTTCCCGGTGCAGTGAGCAACGTGGTCACGTACACGCTCACGCAGGACAACGCCCTGGAGATCAACTACAGCGCGACCACTACTAAGCCAACCGTGATCAATCTCACCAACCACACGTACTTCAACCTGGCGGGTGAGGGGTCCGGCGACGTGTACGACCAGCTGATGAAGATCAACGCCAACAGCTTCACCCCCACGGACGCGAACCTGATCCCGACGGGTCAGATCGTGCCGGTGGCGGGCACGCCGTTCGATTTCCGCTCGCTGAAGCCGATCGGCCAGGACATCCGCAGCGCCGGCGCGCCCCAAGGCAACCAGCTGGTCCTGGCGCACGGCTTCGACCACAACTGGGTGCTCAATGGCTCCGGCATGAAGCTTGCCTCGGTCGCCGAGGATCCGGCCAGCGGTCGAGTGCTTCGGACGTACACGACCGAGCCCGGGGTGCAGTTCTACACCGGGAACTTCCCCGAAGGCGATCTGGTGGGGACGAGCGGCAACACGTACCGCCAGAGTGACGGGTTCACGCTGGAGACCCAGCACTACCCTGACTCGCCCAACGAGCCGAGCTTCCCCTCGACTCGCCTGGATCCCGGCCAGACGTTCACGTCGAGCACGACCTACAAATTCTCGACCGCCGGTCGCAGGACCGGGCACCGCGGGCACCACTAGCACCCTCTGAAGGCACGCCCCCGGTGAGCGACGGTGGCCGGGTCGCGAATCGCGACCCGGCCAACCCTTCGTTACGTGTTGTTGCGTCCTGCACGAGCACCGTGAAACGCGCCGGTATTTGGTGGCTGCCATCCTGGTGCTGCTGCTCGGCATGAGAACGTCAGTCGAATGACAGCGGCCCGATGTTGGCCTCGGGCATGCGGCCGTAGGTGGGTCTGCTTGGGTAGCTGTTCCAGAAGCGCCCGCGTCTCGCGTCCGGACAGGTGCGCGGTCAGCGCATGAAGGTCCGAGGGCTGGGTGGCGAGCAGCTGCTCGACATCGCGCGCGAGCCCGATCTCGAGCGTGCCGAGGTAGCAGTCGACGAGCAGCCGATGCTCGCCCTCGTCCTCTGAGTCGCCACGTGGAGGACCAGCCATGCCTGACGTTATTACCCCCTTGCATGCACCCCGGTGAAAGTGCGCCGGTGGGTGGCGATCGATCAGCACAAGTTCTCGATCGTCGCGGCGGTGCTGCCGCCCGATGGCGGCACGTCGGAGGTGTGTCGGATCGAGACGACCGAGAAGGCGATCCGCTGGTTCATCGAGAAGCCGAGGCTTTCATCTACGGCTTTCCGCTGGTCTTCGACCTGCAGGAGGTCAACCGTTTCGCGCCGGTATGGTTGTTGCTCCTCGCCCTCCCAAACCACGCCGAGTGAAATTAGGTGACCCGGGGGCGCGGGGGCCGGGGGGCAGCGCGGGGCGACGGTTAGGGCTCGCTGATCAATAACTGTGGGATTTCGGGACCTGGGACCCGTGGTCCCGCGAAACGCTCGGATTTCAGCCTCCCGCGCCCGCAGTTATTGATTCGTGAGCCTTAGCCCGAGCGTGACGGGCGAGCGAAGGCGCGGAAGCGCTCTTGGAGGTCGAGCAGGGTGCTTTCGCCGCGCAGCACACTGCCGATCAGGTAAAAGCCGGCGGCGCCGACCAGCGCGAGCACGGCCCAGCCGAGGCCCAACGTAACTGCCACGATCACAAACGCGAACCCCAGCGCGGCATTGAATTGGTTGGTATTCATCTATTCCAGTTCCCTTCCTTTGCGGCGGTCATAGCCGGCGAGCGTGACAGTGACGCCCACGCCGGGCAGCTGGTGTGACTCGATGTCCTGCGCGACGCGGCGTTGCACGTCGCCCAACGTGTCCGAGAGCGCGTCGGCTTGGTCGACCGTGAGCTCAACGGTGAGGTTGTCGGAGCCGTAGCGCCCGCGGCAGGCCGTCACCGCGGCGTTGCGGTTGGCGGCTGCCTCGGCGATACGCTCGATCGTGCGCGGCTCGACGACGGTCCGGCCGCGCCCGTGCTCGTCTAGTTCGAGATCGTGGCGAGCGAGGTAGGGGCGCGGGAGCATCCTCGTCGCCAGGTATGCGGCGACGAGGAAGACGACGACGCCGCAGCCAGCGATGATCGCACGCTCAATCCCGGTGACAGGGCGAAGCCGGGCCAGGGTGTCGTAGATCGTGCGGTAGGCGCTGATCGAGTTCACCGTGTGCGGGGAGACCTTGGCCGCCAACAGGATGACCATCACGCCGTACCAGACGAGCGCGAGCGCGAGCAGCACGACGAGCGCTCGGGCGACGGTCGCCGCAGGCGGGACGCGGACCCTGACGCGCTGGCGAGGCATCTACTGCACCCTCCTGTCGCCGGTGACCCGTCGGGCATCAACGCGCGCTGCCAGCTCGAAAGGCTCGCTGAGCGGGGCGAGGCGCTCTTCGATCTCCCGTTCGGTCTGGCGGCGCTCACGCAGTGCCTCTCGCGTGGCCCGCACCCGGACGGTTCCGCCCCGCCCGCCGCGACGCGGGCGCGCCCGCGCCCGTGCTTGGGTTACCCCCCGGGGCTGCTCGGCCAGCGCGGCCGCTACCCGGGCAAGCGCGCGGCGGCGCGCCAACATCGGACCCCGCTCGGTCTCGCCGAGCGCGATCAGCCGCTCGCGGCGGGGCACGAACACCCCCGCAAGCAGCAGCAGCCCGACGACGACCGCCCCAACGCCAGCGCCGACAGACACCCAGGCCACCGGCCCGGGGGCTTCCACGCGGCGCAGGTAGACGCCGACGTAGTGGCGCAGGTCGGGAAGGTGAATAAGCGTGGCCAGGTGGGCGAGGCTGACCGTGCCATGGCCACCATTGATCTCGAAGATCGCCGCCGCAAGCGCAACGAGCGCGAGCAGGGCCAGCAACACAAAGCCCAGCACGAGCACGATCCGGCTGGCGAGCGCAACCAACAGCACAGGGACCGCGACGATGAGCAGCGCCACGCCCACCGCCAGTCCGCGCAGCCCACGAGCGACAACGCGGATGACGGTCATCAAGCGACCTCCACGATCGCGGGGTCGGCGATATCCTCGAACACGATATTGATCGGTCCGAGGCGCTCGCCGAGATCCGCTACGCCCGCGGCGACGGTCACCCGCTCGCGGACGCGATCAGCCAACGCGTGCAGCGCCACCGGGCGGGCAATCAGCGCCAGCCCAAGTTCGTAGCGGCCCTCGCGGAGCGCTATCACGCTAACCCCGGCCAGCGGCGCCCCATCAACAGTGACAGCTCCGGCGAACCGGCTGCCTTGCCCGGCGGCGGCCACCCCGTCGACGGACAGTGCCGCGCCAAGCGCCACCTGGGCAAGGCGCACCCGGACCGACGGTGCGGGGACCACGACCAGTAAGGGCTCACGAATGAATTAGTGGGCTGTGGCAGGATGTTGGGTTGTGGTGGCGTATCGCGGGGGCATGATCGATGAATCGCAGATTGTTGAGCGTTATCGGGGGTTGGGGCCGGAGTTGAACGAGCGTCAGCGCAGGTTGTGGGCGGCGTCGGAGGCTCGGTCGTGTGGGCCGGGCGGGATCGCGGCTGTCGTGCGTGCGACGGGGATCAGCAAGAACACTGTGCAGCGTGGGATCGCAGAGCTGCGGGAGGGGACACGGCTCGAGGCGGGTCGTGTCCGTCGGCCGGGTGCGGGGCGGCCGCGGTTGACGGAGTCTGATCCGGAGCTGGTGGGAGCGTTGGAGGCGTTGGTGGATCCGGATACGCGTGGGGATCCGTGCTCGCCGTTGCGGTGGTGCTCGAAGAGCTTGCAGAACATCGCGAGTGCGCTTCAGGCGGCAGGACATCAGGTGTCCGATCGGACGTCCGGGAAGCTCTTGCGGGGGCTTGGGTTTCGGTTGCACGCGAACTCCAAGACGCGGGAGGGGAAGGATCATCCTGACCGTGACGCGCAGTTTCGGCATATCAACGAGACGACACGCTCGGCGCTCGCCGCGGATCAGCCGGTGATATCCGTAGACGCGAAAAAGCGCGAGCTGGTCGGGGATTTCAAGGCTGTCGGGCGGGAATACGAGCCGACTGGGCGGCCGGTCGAGGTTCGCTGCCACGACTTCAAAGACAAGGATCTGGGGCACGCGATCCCGTACGGCGTGCTCGACATCAAAGCCAACGAGGGGATGGTCAGCGTTGGTGTCACCCATGACACAAGCGCGTTCGCGGTCAACTCGATCCGCGTGTGGTGGCAGTACCTCGGCCAGAAGCGTTACCCCAAAGCGACGTGCCTGACGATCACTGCTGACGGCGGCGGCAGCAACTCCAGCCGCACGCGCCTGTGGAAGACCGAGCTGCAGAAGCTCGCCAACGAGCTCGCGCTGCCGATCCGCGTCTGCCACTTTCCGCCCGGGACGTCGAAGTGCAACAAAATCGAGCATCGCATGTTCAGCTACGTCAGCCTCAACTGGCGCGGACGGCCGCTTGAGAGCCTGCAGGTGATCATCGACCTGATCGGCGCGACCACGACCAGCACCGGCCTGAAGGTCTACGCGCGCCTGGACCCCGGCCACTACGAGAAAGGGATCAAGGTCACCGACCAAGAGCTTGCCGCCGTGGACATCGCCCGCGACCAGTTCCATCCAGACTGGAACTACACGATCCACCCAACCCAAAAGGGGCCACTAATTCTTTCGTGAGCCCTAAGCCGAGCCTACTCGACGCGGGACTCACCGCCGGTGTCATCGCCCGGGAAGTAGAGATCGTTCACCGAGATGTTGACCTCGGTGACCTCCAGACCGGTGATCCCCTCGATGCGCTTGATCACGTTATCGCGCACCGCTTCGGTCACCTCGGGAACCGACACCCCGTACTCGAGGACCAGCGAAAGGTCGACCGCCGCCTGCCTGGAGCCGACCTCCACACTTACACCACGGCTGGTTTCGGTGCCCATGCCCACGCGGCCGCTGACCCCGCCCATCGCGCGGGCGACGCCGCCGCCAAGGTCGTGGACGCCCCCGATCTCGCGGGCCGCGATCGCAGCCACCTTCGTCACCACGGCATTGCCCAGCGAAGTCGTGCCGCGCTCGGACCGCAACAAGTCCGCCTGCGCACCACCGCCACGGCGGGTGACCTGCCGTCCCGGTGCAGTGCGCTCCAGCTCTGCCTTCTGCTCGGGGGTCGTGCTCTGCTCTGCCATGTTCACTCCTTCCAAGGGCGGCCCGTGGGTAAGTGGGTACGGGCCGACGATTTCGGTACTTAGCTACAGACCGGCGGCGAGTGCGAAACGTTACGCTGGCCCGGCGGTCTCTACGGCTGGTCGCTGTAACGCCGTCGACCAGGACATTGATCGCGAACACGGGCAGGCCGATCTGACCCTCCACCGCGTCGAGGACCACCGCCCGGACCGCGCCGGCGACCTCCGGGACGACGCGGTCGTAATCGATCATCAACCGCAGCGCGACGATCACGCCCTGCTCACCGACCGCGACCACCACCCCGCCACGACCAACGACCGCACGCACACCCGGCGTCGCCTCGGCAATTCGCCGGCCCGTCCGGGCGATGAGTAGCGGGTCGGCCACCCACGTCGCGCCGCGGCCCTCAGACAGCAGCATCGGCCGGACCACCCGCAACGTGCCCGACGGGGGCGTCAGCGCCGCCCGCGGCGCGGGGGCGTGCTCACCCACCGCGCGCATCACGTTCGAGCCAGCCCGGCGGGAACCGTGGCCTCCTCGCCTGCCAGCTCACGCAGCTGACGCGCGACTCCTTTGAGCTCATCCAGGGCCCGCCCGCACCACGGACACAACGCCTGGTTGCCCCGGGGCGCGCAGCCGCGCAATCGCCCACGGGCCTGTTCGACGAGCTCGGCCAACAGCGTCCCGCACGGCAACCGGCCGGCCGCTTTGGCCCCAACACCGCTCCAACGCTATCACCCAATACCCTCGCGACCTCCTCGTAGGTCAGTCCGCCGAACTCGCGCAACACTAACGCCGCGTGCTGATCAAAAGACAAGCCGCATGATCGCTCGATTAAGCGCTACCCGCTGAGCGGCCAGCTCGGCACGCTGCGCCGGCCCCGGATCGGGCCCCACCAAGCCATCCTCAAGTGCCTAGCTGACGGCCGCAAGCACATCGTTTACCGGTGACCGCAAGCGCATCGTTTACGGGGCTGCGGGTTGAGCCGCAAGCACATCGTTTCCATCCGACCCTGGATTGAGGCTCGTGCGCTCATGTTGATCGAGCGCAGGAGGTTTGGATGGATGAGGCTGAGATCGTGTTGCGTGGCGAGGCTGCGCGTCGAAGGCTGGCTGGGGAGTCGCCGCGGGCGATCGCCAGGGATCTTGGCCGCACGCGGCAGTGGGTGGCGAAGTGGGCAGCGCGGTATGACCCGCACGATCCGGGGTGGGCGGAGGGCCTCTCGCGGGCGCCCAGGCGGGTCGCGAACCGGACGGAGGCTGGGGTCGAGGCGCAGGTGCTCGAGGTGCGCAAGCGACTGGAGGAGAACCCGTGGGCGCAGGTCGGCGCGCCAGCGATCGCGTGGGAGCTTTCGAAGCTCGGTGCGGTCGTGCCGCCCGAGCGCACGATCGAGGAGATCCTCGAGCGCGCCGGCGCGACCAAGCGTCAGCGTCCCGGCCGGCGGGCGAGCAAGGGCATCCCGTATCCAGCTCCTGCCGCGGCGCGGTCCGGCGAGGTGGTGCAGGTCGACCTCGTCGGGCCGCGGCACCTCGATGGCGGGGTGCGCTTTCACGCGCTGAACCAGATCGACGTCGCGTCCCATCACGCGGGGATCGAGATCGTGCAAGACCGCGGCGATCGCCGAGTGCTCGCGGCGCTGCACGCGCTGTGGGGTCGTCACGGCGTGCCACAGCGGATCCAGTTCGACAACGGCGGGCCGTTCGTGTCCCCGACCGGCCTGGGCGAGGTCGTGCGCGTGTGCCTGCGCCAGGGCTCAACGCCGGTGTTCGTGCCGCCCCGCGAGCCGTGGCGCAACGGCACGATCGAGCACTTCAACGACACCTTCGATAAGCGCTTCTTTCGCCAGGAGCGCTTCGCCGACCTGGGGCATCTGGCCGAACGTGCGGGCGCGTTCGAGCGCTTCCACAACGCCCAGCATCGCTACAGCGCCACCAGCGGCCTCACGCCCGACCAGAACATCACAGCGAGCAAGCCGCGTGCCCCGATCGCGCTCGCCGAGCTCCCCGCCGGCTGGCCCAAGCGCGGCAAGGTCGAGTTCATTCGCTTCATCCGCTCCGACCACAAGCTCAGGATCCTCGGCCGCGCGATCACGATGCCCGACGGCAGCGCCTACCAGTACGTCACCGCCACGCTCGATCTCGCGCTCACCGCCAACGAACACAACCTCCTCGTCTCAAGCGACCAGGGCGAGCTGCTCACCACCGGCCGCCCCCCCGCCGCTGACCAGCCACGCGCGCCCGCGCGCGCGACGCGGGACACGGCCAAACGGCCGCCCATTGAAATGTTGACAACCATCCGGGTTGCCAACATTCCAACAGGCGCTACTACGACGATCGTCGATCGAATCCAAAAACTGACCAAGGAAACGATGTGCTCGCGGCGATCCGACACGGTGAGAGGTCAACGATGTCCTTGCGGCTGTGACCTAGCTCGGACGCTGAGCGGCGAGCAGATCAAGGCATCGGCTCGTCGCGATCCGGTAGAGCCAGGTGCTAAACGCGATCTCAGCCGGCAAGCTCCCAAGCGACCGCCGGCGTGATCTGAAGCGGCCGCAACGCTTTCCCCAGCGGGATCACCCCCTCAACCATCATGTCGCCGACCCGGAACCACCCCGGATCGTGGACCGAGATAAGGCTGGGCGCCCGCGCGCACCACAACCCTCACCCCGACCGCACCCACGCACCACCCAACCACCACTCAGGCCAACCGTCCGACCCAGAACCGCTGAAGCCACGCCCTGCACAGATAAGGAGGTACGCCGTAGAGCTCGTCTGCGCGGCCGGCGACGGCGGTGCGCTCGAAGCAGCGGCTGAGCGAGGGGGGCCTCCGGGGCGGGGGTGGGTCTCGCAGTCCAAGGCCGCTCGTGATCGCCGACGCGGAGGCACCGGGCCGGCGCCAGCGTGGCCAGCACTCGACGCGGCCCACGCCGCCAGCGCTTAGACGGGTTTTCTGTACCAACAATCCCCTGACCCCGGTCAAAAGCGAAGACTGGAAAGCGAGCCTCGAACCGGAATGCAAGCTACACCGGTGCGCGTGCCGCAAGCAACGCCGTAACGGTCAGGCGTAGGGCGCATAGCGGTGGTGGAGCATGAGGTCGTTGCCGTCTGGGTCCGAGAAGAAGGCCATGTGGCAGACACCGGTGTCAAAGGTGTCGCCGGCGAACTCGACGCCCTTGGCCTCGAGCTCGACGCGGGTGGCGGCGACGTCGTCGCACCCTAGCGCCCATGGGTTGCCCTTTTGGGCGACGAACGGCATCCCCATCTTCTTGGGTTCCCAGATGCCGAAGCACGTATCGCCGGCCCACTGCTCATAGTCACCGTGCTCGTCGGGGCGAAGGCCAAGCGTGTCGCGGTAGAAGCTGCGGGCGCGGTGGGCGTCCTGCGAGGGGATGCCGATGAAGTCGAGTCGGGTAATCATGGTTGAGGTATACCTCGCAATGCGGTCAACAGCGGTCCAAAGGGCCATCAACGACGCGTGCTGACAGCCGAACCAGCGCCGGCCGCCGGAGAGCCCGGTGATCCGTCGCGGTGACGCGCGCTATATAGGGACATCGCGATGGCAAGCAGACGCCGTCCCCGGACTGACGCAAGAGCAGGTCTCCCGCGCCAGCCACTCAGGACTTCTGCTCGTCGCCAGGAGCGAGACCCCCAGATCCGAGCGCGCCGTTGCTCTGGAACCCCGACCATCCCGCCGCGACGAGCGCATCGGTAAATCGACCGATGAGCTCGCCGGTGTCCGCGGCGAGCTGGCGCCGCTGCTCGGAGACGTTTTGGTAGTCGGTGAACGCGCCGTGGATCGTCCAGTGAATCTCTTGCACGAGCCTGAGGACCGTGGTCTCGAGCTGGTGCTGGTCGGCGTCGTCGTGGAGCGCGTCGATCATGACGGCGGCCACTTCGCTGCGGATCGCTCCCGGGGCGCCGATGCCGACCGCGTGCGTATCGTCGTAGAGCAGCGCCAGCGCGTTGGGATGGAGCCCGGACCATAGCCGCGCGTTGGCGGTCTGGAGACGTTGCTGCGCGTCGTTGAGCTGGCGGGCGAACTGCTGGTCCTGTGCGAATGCCTCCTGGAGCTGAACGGCGAGTTTCCTCGCCGTGGCAGGCACCGTGCGAGTCATCGGTCTGCGTACAGTTCGCGGTACAGAGTGAAGCTGTGCAGGGTGGCACCGCAGGTGGGACAGGTGGCGCGGTAGCGCTCGCCGTGAGCGCGCTCGTGGCCGCACACGACGCAGACGGCGAGCATCCAGTGGGTGCGCACTAGGCCGGCAAGCGGGCGCGCGTCGGCCGGCTGGGTGGGTGGTGGGCTACGGTGAGCGAGCATCCAAGGGCCTCCTTGGGTGTCATGCCCCCGGCCGTTGACGCGGTGCGGGGGCGCTTTTGTCCATCAATCGACGCTACACCCGGTCTCGAACGGATTAGTCGCGGTTTGGGACCAAAGCGCGACCGTATGACGTGGTTAGCCGCTCAGCGTGCACAAACGCGACTCTGGGATATCCATCTAACCGGAGTAGAATCGGGCTATGTCCCCGTCCCCACTGGGTGGAGCGCATTATCCGCGATCGCTGGGCGAGTTCCAGGCGTGGTTCTCGACCGACGCCGACTGCTTGGACTACCTGGAGTGGTTGCGGTGGCCGGAGGGCTTCGTGTGCCCCGAGTGCTGTCACCCCCGGGCCTGGGAGCTGGCGGACGGTCGGTATGAGTGCCGTGAGTGCCATGAGCGGACGTCGGTGACGGCGGGGACGATCTTCGACCGCACGCGCACGCCGCTGACGGTGTGGTTCACGGCCTGCTGGCTGTTCGCCACTCAGAAGGACGGGATCTCGGCGTTGAGCTTGAAGCGCGCGCTTGAGATCGGCTCCTACCAGACGGCGTGGGCGATGCTGCACCGTGTGCGCTCGGTGCTCGTCCGTCCCGGCCGCGAGCGGCTTGAGGGCGTCGTGGAGGCCGATGAGAGCTACTTCGGCGGCGAGGAGCCGGGGCTGTCCGGCGCGAAGGGCAAGAAGGTGCTGGTGGGCGTCGCCGTCCAGCGAGTCGAGCCGAAGGGCTTCGGGCGCTGCCGAATGGTCCCACTGCCCGACGCCTCCGGGGATTCGCTGCGCGCGTTCCTGCTCGACAACGTCAAGGAGGGCGCCAAGGTGATCACCGACGGCTGGAAGTCCTACCCGCCGGCGACCCGAGATCTGTACGTCCACGAGCCGCTAGAAGGCGCGTCCGGGGCGGACGCCTCGAACCTGCTTCCTGGTGTGCACACCGTCGCCTCGCTGGCGAAGCGCTGGCTGCTGGGCACCCATCAGGGGCGGCTCGACGACGCTCACCTGGCCAGCTATCTCAACGAGTTCGTGTTCCGCTTCAACCGCCGCCGCTCGCGCAGCCGCGGGCTCGTCTTCTACCGCGTCCTGGAGCTCGCCGCCGCGCACGAACCGATCCGCTACCGCGACCTGATCCTCAATCCAGGGAGGCGCACCGCCAGGCCGCCCCTGCCGCCGACAAGCCGCGGCAAGCCCGCCAGCCTCGATCGGCCCCCAGCCAACCGGCCGTGGCGGGCGGCCACACCGCTCTACTCCGGTTAGATGGATATCCCAGAACGCGACTATTTGCCCTCGAACGCCGCGAGCGAGGTAGCTCTGTTCAGCTCTCCTCGCGGTCGCACTGGCGCTCGCATGAGCGCGCGATCAGGTAGAAGGCGAACAGATGTCGGATGCTCGCCGAGAGCGCTTCGGGGACGAGCATTCGGTCTTCTGCGGTCGCGGCGATGGCCGCCGTGACGGCCAGTGTCGCGTGGTGCATCTGCTCGATGAGGACGGGCTCGTCATAGTCGCGGGCGAGCTCGACGCCGGCGCGCAGCAGCGCGTCGTCGATCCACACCTCGACGTCCTAGCAAACGTCGCGTCCGTGCGTCTCAAGCGCGTGGTGCGCGAGCCGGAGCGCGCCGCCGGCGACGTCGTGGGCCGCGCACAGCACGACCGGATCGTCGGCTGCCGCGTCGATGTGCATCAGCTGGGCGATCATCGCGAGGTCCGGCAGGCGCACCGTGGCCAGCGTCAGCAGGCGCAGCGTGCCGTATAGGCGTTCTTCCTCGGGCATGCAGCCGGTGTTGCTGCCCCCGCGTGCGAGCGCAACACCGTAGGCCTTGCGCAGCTGCGCGTCGGTGGCTTGGGCGGCCTCGTGGACGGCCTGGTCGATGTTCATGTGGCGCTCCTTTCGACGGGGTCACTAGTCAAGTACCGGGTCGAGCGCCAAAAGCCCCTCCTTCAATTCCCAAAAAATCTGCCACGCCGGCGAAGCACTGGGCGCTTAGCAAGCTTGCACCGGCGGCCGCGATGCGCGCGCAGGGTGAGCTCGCGATGGATCAGATCGCCCAAGACCATGAACGCGGGCCGCGAGCGCACCCGCCCGGGGTTCCAGTAGCAACGGCGCGTCCGCGGCGGTCGCGGTTCTGGCGAGAGCCGCGACTCTGACCACTCCAATCCTCGAGACCTGCGTTCGGGTTAGGACGGGCATCCTGAGTGCCGCGTTCCCGGGGCGATGCAGCCGTCCTCGATGGCGTCGCCGACGTGCGCGCAACCGTTCCGAAGCAGCAGCGTCGGCGAACCCCACCGACCTGCTCGAGCTCCCCCTCTGCGTCGGGTGCCCGGATGGCGCTAACCCCGCCACGACGCGAAGGGGCGCCCATACGAGAATCCCCTTCGCGTCTGACTTCATTGGCTAATAGCTGAGCGTCCCGCTACCGGTGAACTGGTTGGTGTACACCAACAGCGTTCCGTGGGCTGACGTGAGCACGCCATGCGCTATCACGTTCATCGTCCCGCTTGCATTCTGGAAACGCCCGCTGCCGCCGGTTATCGTGAGGAGGAACGTCGCGTCCCATTCATCTGAGAGCGGCGTAGATGTACCCTCGAACGTGCCGGTCAGCTCGTCCCCATTGTCGGCAACGAGCGTGGCCGCGCCGGTGAAGGAGAGGACCGAATCCGCAGCCGCAAACATCCCCTGAGCTTTCAGTGTAAGGCACCCGAGACGTGCGACGTCGGCAGTCGCAAGCTCGACGAACGTGCGGCTGGCGGAGTCGGAAGTACTGATCCCCGATCCGGATAGCACGCGCCGAGCTTTGCGCTTCGGCCTTTCCAGAACGGCTGTAGCAGCAAGAGGGAGCTTCGCCAGTATCAAGCCAGCCAGAACGATTGCTTTGAACATGGTGAGCCTCCTTTGGGAGAACTCCATTGTATCTCGGGGAGCCCGCTTGTCGTATGGGTGCAACCCTGTATGTCTCGCTCGGTAGCCTCGGTGAACTACCAGGTCGCGATCCGTACTTTTCCGCATAATGTCGGCACGGCGCCGTCGGGCTCCATTGAGGTAATGGCACCGTCCAGGCTGCGGCTACTGTGAACGCCCGTGCGGACGCCACACCCCATACGGTCTGAGATCCAGCACTGTCCAGTGGCCAGATTCGAGTCGCGGAGACAGCTCCTTTGGGCTACCTGCAGCAGCATCGGCCACGTCGACCGACCCGTCCAACGCAGCTGGGGTCCAGCCAAGATACGCCCGAAACCGGCAATAGGCGTGCTCGCGCCGCGATAGGTGCCCCGGCAGAGCCCGCAGGACGGGGATTTGTTGCTCGTCGAGGCTGGTTCAAGGATTCTCGAGCTGTCGGCAGCCGGCGCAGGACCGCATCCTGTTCTCTGAAGCGAATCTGGCGAGCTGCGCCCTGCGCGATTCGCATTCTTCGCAGCAAATCATCGAGTTGCCTTCAGAAGACAGTCATTCTCAGCAGTCGCCGATCTCGCGTGCTCTCGCCCGTTCTCAAAGGGCTATTGCACATTTCGGGCGTATCTTGGCTGGACCCGATGATGGGCGCTGGCGGTCGGTCGACCGCCACATCGACCGGTGGTGGGATGATGGGCGGCGGGGCGGGCTATCGCTTTGCGCATACGACCTGCTCGGCGCCGGGGTCGTTGCCGGGGCGCATCGTCAACGTGACGCTGGCCGACATGGGGATGACGAGGATGATGGGCGGTACCGCCCCGTTGGGTGCGCACATGATGCTGCGGGTCTCGCCGGCCACGATCCCCGCCGGCAGATCACCGTGGTGGCGTCGAACCTGGGGTGGCGCACCCACGAACTCGTGATCCTGCCGCTGGCTGGCGGAGCCGCCGCAGGCCAACGCGTGCCGGGCAACGACGGAAAGGTTGCCGAAACCGGAAGCCTGGGCGAGGCCTCCGACAGTTGCGGCAGCGGGACTGGCAATGGCATCACGAGCGGCACCGTCAGCTGGACCACCGTGACCTTGCCCCCCGGTCGCTACGAGCTGATCGGCAACCTCCCCAACCACTACGCCGACGGGATGTACCAACAGCTCGTCGTCACGTGAGCCGCGCATCTAGCCGGTACTGCGCCCGGCACGCGACGGGAAGCGCACCTTCCGCGCGATCCGGGTGCGCGAGTCCCAAACGCCAGGAGGCCCCGACTCGGGTCGATTGCAGGTCGTTGGCTGGGGCGGCCGCCGGTCCGCTCCCCTTGCCCTACGGGGTTTCCCGGCTACTCCACAGTGGGCGGTACGGATGATCGTGGCGCCAGCTCGGGCATACGCTCGTAACAACCACTAGGACAGGAGGCCACGTCATGGGCGCAAAGACCGATCAGACAATCGGCCGTGCGAAGCAGGCCGTCGGCGCCGTGTCCGGCGATGAGGAGACCAAGCGCGAAGGGCAGCGCCAAGAGGACAAGGGCAAGCTCAAGGGCAAGCTCGACTCGGCCTTCGACAAGGCGCAGCATGCGCTCGAGGACCTGAAGCACAAGGTCAACAGGAAGTGAACCGTGCGTGCTCGCGGGAAGCAGGCTGTCGGCCTGTGACTGGCTGGCAGCGCGCGGTCGCTCGCGCCGCCTTGGGGTCCAGCCAAGATACGCGTGAAACCGGCAATAGCCGCGAGATTGCCGGGCTGGGATAGGCTCGTCGCCTGGTGGGAGGTGTGGCTCCGTGACTTCGATGGAGCGGACCGCGTATCCGCGTTTCGGGCGGGTGGTGGCCGCCCGCGAGCTGGATGCGCTGAGCCCGTCGCCCGGGGAGATCGAGTGGGCGAGGGAGCGGAGCCGATCGGACGAGCACCTACAGGGGATGGTGGTGTCGTTGAAGTGCTTCCAGCGCTTGGGCTACTTCCCCCGTGAGGAGCAGCTCCCCGAGGTCGTGGTGGAGCAGATTCGCGACTGCTTGGGACTGCCTGAGGGGGCGCTTCAGGACGCGCCGGATCGCACGGGTCGGTGGCAGCAGGAGCTGGTGCGCGAGCGGTTGGGTGTGGTGTCGGACCCGGAGCGGGCCCGATCGTTGGTTGAGCAAGCGATCCGTGCGGAGGCGGAGGTGAAGAACCATCCGCCGGATCTGATCAACGTGGCGTTGGAGGTGCTGGTCCGGGAGGGGCTTAAGCTGCCGGGGTTCTCGACGCTGAATGGGATCGCCGCCCGTCTTCGGGCTGAAGTGCGCAAGCACTGGTCGTCACGACCGTATTCGTGACGGAGCGACAGTGGCGCGATGTCGCCGCACGATCGAGGTTGACTCCCGCTTGGGCAGGCGGAGCAGGACTGCGGCGCTTGTGAGCGCGAGGCGCTTGTGGCCGCGAGCGCGCCGATGGGCACGAGCGGGATCGCCGTGAGGTCCGATTGCAGGCGGAAAAACACGAGCACCGTCCAGCCCGAGTTCCGCAGCTGAGGCGGGTTTCTAGGTAGGCGCGGGCGGGAAATCCCTGCTCAGAGCGATTTCGAGAGCGCCGGAGCGCGGAAACGCCTAGATACACGGTTCTGGCCGAATACTGGGAGTTAGCCGGGCGATCGTGTATAAGCGCTAGGTATGTACTTGCGCCGGACGGTGCGACGGACGAAGGACGGCGAGGTCGTCTACTTGCAGCTGGCGCACAACGAGTGGGATCAGGTCGCCAAGCAGAGCAAGGTGAGGGTGCTCTACAGCTTCGGCCGCGAGGATCAGCTGGACCGCAACGCGATCCGGCGGCTGATCGGTTCGCTGCAGCGGGCGCTTGAGCCCGATCAGGCGCTCGCCGCGCAGGCAGCGCCCGGGCTGCGGCTCGTCGAGTCGCGGCCGATGGGCGGCGCGTGGACGCTGGATGGACTGTGGCGGGAGTTGGCGGTCGACCGCACGCTTCAGGGGCTGCTTGAGGGCCGGCGGCTGGACGGCCGGGCGGAGCGGGTGATCTTCGCGATGGTCGCCAACCGGGCGCTCGAGCCGCTGTCGAAGCTCGCGGCCAGCAAGTGGGTGACAGAGCGCGCGTGGATCCAGGACTTGCTGGAGCTCGATGAGGACTCCTGCTACCGGTCGATGGACTGGCTGCTGGAGGTCGAGGACGAGCTCTCAGAAGCGGTGTACTTCGCGACCGCTGACCTCTTGAACCTCGAGGTCGACCTGCTGTTCTTCGATACCACATCCACCTACTTCGAGCGCGACGAGCCCGAGCACGACGTCGTCGACCAGGACGGCAACGTGGTCCGGCCGGCGTTCCGGGTCCGCGGCCACAGCAAGGATCATCGCGACGATCTGCCGCAAGTGGTGATCGCGATGGCGGTCACCCGCACGGGGATCCCGATCCGGGTGTGGTGCTGGCCGGGGAACACCTCCGATCAGGAGCTGATCCGCCAGGCCAAGGACGACCTCAGAGCCTGGAAGCTCGCGCGCGTGGTGTGGGTCGCCGACCGCGGCTTTCAGTCGGCGGAGAACCGCCGGTACCTGCAGCGCGCCGGCGGGCACTACATCCTCGGCGAGAAGCTCCGCGGCAACGACAAGGAAGCCAACGCGGCGCTCGCGCGCCAAGGCCGCTACCACACCGTCGCTGGCAACCTGCGCGTCAAGGAGGTCGTGATCGACGACGGCACGATGCGCGACCGATTCGTGATCTGCCACAACCCCGAGGAAGCCAAGCGCGATGAGCAGGTCCGCGAGCAGCTGCTCGCCCAGATCCAAGAGGCGATCGCCGGCACCGACTCTCTCCCGATCGCCGAGCGCCACAAGCTCTACGGACAGCTGTCAGCCAAGCGCGGCTACAAGCGCTTCCTGCGCCAGACTCAGACCGGCAAGCTGCGGATCGACCGCGCCGCGGTCAACGCCGAGGCGCACCTCGACGGCAAGTTCTTGCTCAGAACCTCAGACCCGACCCTGACCGCCGAGGACGTCGCGCTGGGCTACAAGCAGCTGCTCGAGATCGAGCGCGCCTGGCGCGACATGAAGACCACGCTCGACCTACGCCCCGTCCATCACCGCAAAGAAGACCGCATCCGCGCGCACGTGCTGCTCTGCTGGCTGGCGCTCCTGCTGATCCGGATCGCCGAGAACCAGACCGCCGACACCTGGCGCAACCTCCGCGACGAGCTCCAGCGCATGCACCTCGGCACGTTCACCGGACCCGCCGGCACCACCCAGCAACGCACCGAGCTCACCGCGCGCCAACGCGACATCCTCCACGCCCTCGGCGTCGCGCAACCGCCGCTGTTCCTGCACCTCCAGGCGCCCGAGCGCGCCCGCGCCCAGTAGCGTCCCTGACCCCGCAGCGGGCCACAACCCATAGATACACACCGAACACCTGTTCGGTGTGCCAAAATCCCTGCTCATAGCCAGGTCTTGGCACCTATCACGTCAAATGAGCTGCGGAACTCGGGTCCAGGTCGGCGGCCCGAACGCGGGCAGCAGGTTCACGCCGAACACGACTTCGGCGAGAACCGGGTAGCCCAGCCCTGACGTGTAGTGAAGGCCGGGCCGTCGCAGGCTCATCAGGGAGCTGCTCACAGAGATGTCAGCCGTTCGCCGCACGCTGAGGAGATCGCCCGGCGCGCTGCGGGGTTCTACGACGACATTGTTGGCGCGATTACGGATTCGTCCGGGGGCGAGTCCGGCGATGCTGGGTCATGGCTTCTGCAGAGGCGTCTTCGGCTGCGGCGGGAGTTGCTCGCGGGTCACGAAATCTCGGGTTGATTCGTCACGCCTTCGGCTGGCTGGTCGAGCATCGCGCGCGTGTCCTGGCGGCGCTTGCTGCCGTGTCGATTGTGGTCGGCGGGACGTTGTATGTGGCCGGGGAGCACGCTGCGGCCCGTGATGTGTGGGGGGCTGCGGTCGCGTTGCTGGCTGCCGAGCTGGCGTTCGAGGTTGGTCGTACGGTGATCGTTGACCATCACATGGGTGTCGACACGATCGCGCTGGTCGCGATGGTCGGGGCTTTGGCGCTCGGGCAGGAGTTCGCCGGGGTGATCGTTGGTCTGATGTTTTCTGGCGGCGCGACGCTCGAGGACATCGCGTCGACCCGCGCTCGCCGCGAGCTCACGGCGCTGATCCAGCGCGCCCCGAAGGTCACGCAGCTGCCGGTCGGCGACCAACTCGAGCAGGTGCCCGTCGCCCAGGTCGAGACGGGCGACGTCGTGGTCGTGAGAACCGGCGAGGTCGTGCCGGTCGACGGGACCGTCGTCGGGGCCGAGGCTGTTGTCGATACGAGCACGCTGAGCGGCGAGCCCCTGCCCGTCACGATCGGACCGGGAATGGCGGTGTTGAGCGGGTCGGCTAACGCCGGCTCTCCGTTTGACGTTCGCGCCGACCGACGAGGGTGTCAGTTCTTCCGTGTAAGCTGACTATTTGATAGTAACAGTTACCGTTGGTGTGTCAACGAGTGACAGTCAGATTGCGTTGTCGGGAATGCGATCGCCGAACTCTATTTTGAATGCGGCCAAGGCGGCCGGCCAGTTGAACACGCGCTTCCATTTGGTCTCGGCCTTGGTGATCGCGAGGTAGATCAGCTTGCGGGCGGCGTCCTCGGTCGGGAAGTGCCCGCGCGTCTTGATGATCTTCCGCGTCTGGCGGTGTAGGGCTTCGATCGAGTTGGTGGTGTAGATCACGCGGCGGACGTCGGCGGGGTAGGCCAGGAACGGGGTGATCTGCTCCCAGTGCTCGAGCCAGCTGGCTGAGATCATCGGGTAGCGGTGATCCCATTTCTCGGCGAACGTTGTGAGCTCGTCTGCGGCGTGCTCGGCGTCGACGGCGGTGTAGATCTTGCGCAGGTCGCCGGCGAGCGGTTTGCGGTCCTTGTAGGACACGAAGCGCAGGCTGGAGCGGACCTGATGCACCAGGCAGGTCTGGACGGTCGCGTGCGGGAAGGTCGCCTCGATCGCCTCCGGGAAGCCGGTCAGCCCGTCGACGCAGACGAACAGGATGTCGGCGACGCCGCGGGTCTTCAGATCGGTGAGAACGTGCAGCCAGAACTTCGCGCCTTCGGTCTGCCCGAACCACAGGCCGAGCACGTCACGCTCGCCGTCGAGGTTGACGCCCAGCGCCACGTAGCACGCCTGGTTTCGGACCGTATGCCCGTCGCGGATCTTCACGATCAGCGCGTCGAGGTAGACGATCGGGTAGACGCGCTCCAGCGGCCGGTTCTGCCACGCCTTCGCGTCGCTGAGCACCGTGTCGGTGATCTTCGAGATCAGATCCGGCGAGACCTCGGTGCCGTAGATCTCCGCGAGGTGTCCCTGGATCTCACGGACCGTCAGACCGCGGGCGTAGAGGCTGATCGCGCGATCGTCGAACCCAACCCACCGGGTCTGACGTTTCTTGACGATCTGCGGCTCAAACGTGCCCTTGCGATCCCGCGGGGAGCGGATCCGCAACGGCCCCTGATCGGTCAGGATCGTCTTCCCCGGCCGACCGTTGCGCGCGTTCCCCACGCCACCGGGCGGCGCCTGCCCCGCCTCATAGCCCAAGTGCGCGGTCAGCTCGGCCTCCAGCGCCCGGTTCAACAGCCGCCGCGTCAGGTGCCCGAGCAACCCGTCCGGGCCCGCGATCTCCTCCGCCGTCCTGGCGCCGGCCAGCAACGCGTCGAGCAGCTCGTCGCTGATCTCTAACGGCTCCTCATCAAGCCCAGCACCGCCCGGCAACCCGGGAAACACCTCTCGCCGCTCTACGGTTCCGAGGTCGCTTCGCTCCTCGCTGACAGACAGAACATCTTCTTCTCGATTGGGTGCGGGTCTCCTGGAGGGACTTCATGTTGACTGGGGGATGACGCCGTGGGCGTAGCGGGATTCGTGGACTCGGCGGCGTTCTTGTTTGCGGTGGTAGTGCCAGTACTCGTCGAGGTGACCGTTGCTTCGGATAGCGCGAAGCTTGAGTACTGCCTCGGCGCTGTCGAGGCCCCAGCGCGCGCCGGTGATGTCCATCCGATCTTTCACCAAGTGGCGACAGGCGCCCTCGATCACGCCGGTCGCGATCGGCCATCCGTTGCTCAGCGCGGTTGGGTAGTCGAGGTAGCGGCGTTTGGCGAGCAGGTAGTCGGCGCAGGTGTCGGCGTTGGTGCGCTTGGCGTTCTCGAGGCCGAGGCGGGTGGCCTTGCGACGGATCGCTGCGGCGACAGTGCCAGCGTTGCCCTCGAGCACTGCGCGCGCTTTCTCGTGCACCCAGCGCTCGGCGGCGGGGTCGCCCTCGGCGAAGAAACACCACGCCGCGTCCCAGAGATACTCCAGTACATGAATCACGTCGACGAGGATCGTGACCTTGACCTTGCGTTTGCGGGCCTCGGCCTTGATCCGGTCGATCTGGTGGTTGTTGCCATCGACCAGCGCGACCCACGGGCGCTTGTGCTTGGGGTCGCGCCGCTGTGCCTCCTCGAACATTTGCGTGATCACGGTGGCCGCGTCGTCGGTGATGCTCGCAGACAGCCACTTGCTCTTGGCCTCGGGCGCTGAGCAGGCCGCCTCGCGCTCGGTTTCGGTGGCGGGCAGGATGTCGGCTGGCGTTCTGGCCTGCGGGGCGATCTCGTAGACCGCGGCGACCTCCGCCATCCGCTTGCGGCCTTGCTTCTCGCCCTTGGACAGTCGCGTCTTGAGCTTTCGCTCAGCGCTCTGGGCCTGCTTTCTGGTCTGCGGCCTGAGCGCCTCGGGACGCATCACCACGCCTTTGGCGTCGCAGGAGAGGATCAGCACGTCGTCCTGCTCGGGAGCGGTGCGCTGGCGCTGCTCATAGAAGGACTCGAAGTCCACCGCGGCCCGGACCACCAGCTCGCGCAGCTGGCGCTTGCCCAACCGCTGGCCGGTGTGGCGGAAGATCGCCTCCTGCCCCTCCTCGAAGCTGTCGCGTGTGGCCTCGATCGCCGCGAGGCGCCGCATCCCGTGCGAGTGCTTCTCCTCGGGCAGATTCAACATCCCGTCGGCCACATATAGGTTCTCCTGCCCGCGCGCCCGGTAGGCCAGCCGGTCGACCCGAACCTCCCCGACCACCGTTGACAGCGCCCGCTCGTGCGCGCGCTCGACGTTCGCCCGGCGCACCCCGTCCGAGCCCACGACCTGATCGACCCGCTGCTCCCGCAAGGCGCGCAGATCGAGCGAGTCCTGAAACAGCGCCTGCAATAGCTCGCGACCGTCGCACACAACCCGCTCCTCAAGCTCAGAATGCTCAAGGCCCTGAGCCTCCTCGCCCGACAGCCAGCCAGCCAGCCCGCAGAACCGCTCCAGGGAGCGGGCAAACCCCTCGAGCAAAGGCAGATCGCCCGAGCGAGCGCCGGCATCGCCGGCAACATCCTTTGCCTCACCATCGGCCGGGCGCTCCACCTGAAGGAGTTTGCCCGCTGATGCGTAAGCTTGGCTTGCAAGGGTGTCGAAGTCGGCACACACGTGGCCACCTCCGGTGATCGACGTTGAACGTTTCCACCGCCGACTTTCGACACCCTCTTTTCGTGTTCCTCCTTACACCTGGCGACCCTTGCCTAAAGCCGCCCACAAAATCCCTGCTCAGGCACACTTTTCAGTCCCTCTCGGAGACCCGCACCCTTCTCGATTGATCCTGCTCTGAGTTCTCGTGGGCATGACTCGTCCTTTCGGCCACGCTTACACGGTTCCTCCGACACTCCCGGCCGACCCGCGGCCGAGAGCGCTTATGCGGCACTCGTCCGCCTGGTCGAGCAGGCGCAGGCGCACCGCGCGCCGTTCGTGCGGATGGCCGACCGCTACGCCGGGTTCTTCCTGCCCGCGACGGTGATCACCGCTGGCCTCGCGTGGGCGATCAGCGGCGACCCCGTCCGGGCGCTGGCGGTCGCCACGCCGTGCCCGTTGATCCTCGCGGCGCCGATCGCGCTCGTGTCCGGCCTCTCGCGCGCCGCCCGCTACGGCGTGATCGTCAAGGGCGCCGGAGCGGTCGAGACGCTCGGCCAAGCGCGCACCGTCCTGTTCGACAAGACCGGCACCCTCACGGTGGGAACACCCGACGTTCGCGATGTCGTCCCTTATCGAGATCACCAGCCCGCCGAGCTGCTCGCGCTCGCCGCCTCTGTCGACCGCATGTCCGCGCACGTGCTCGGCGAGGCGCTCGTGCGTGCCGCCACCGACGCGGGCCTCACCCTCAGCACCCCCAGCCATGTTCGCGAGGACCCCGGCCAAGGCATCCAGGGAGTCATCGACGGTCGCTCGGTGGCGGTCGGGAGCCGTGGGTTCATGCGCTCAATGGGGATCCCTGATGACGAGATCGCGTCCGCCGCCGTCCTGCGCGGCCACGGCTCCGGGGAGGCGCACGTCCTCGTCGGCATCGACGGCCACGTCGGTGGCGTGATCGTAATGGCCGACGAGCTCCGACCCGACGCCGACCGGATCGTCGAGCGCCTCCGCGCCGAAGGCATCCGCCATGTCGCGATGGCATCAGGAGACCGCCGCTCCGTCGCCGAGCGAATCGGCCGAGAGCTCGGAGTCGACCGCGTTTACGCCGTGCAGTCGCCCGAGGAGAAGCTCGAAGTCGTGCGCCGGCTCCGCGAGGACCCGTCGCTGCGCCCCGGATCATGGTCGGCGATGGAGTCAACGACGCACCAGCGCTCGCGCTCGCCGACCTCGGCATCGCGATGGGCGTCGCCGGCGCGACCGTGTCCTCTGAGACCGCCGACGCGGTCATCACGATCGTCCGGATCGACCGCGTCGCCGACGCCGTTCACACCGGCCGCCGCTCGCTGCACATCGCGCGCCAGAGCGTGCTCGCCGGCATGGGCCTCAGCCTCGCCGCAATGGCAGTCGCCGCCGCCGGCTACCTACCACCGGTCGCCGGCGCCCTATTCCAAGAGGCGATCGACCTCGCCGTAATCCTCAACGCCCTACGGGCCCTCCGAGGCTGAACGCGAGCCCACCGCGCCGCTCGCCTCGCCGCTGATCACCCACCCGCGCCGAGCCGCGTGAGGTCGTACCTGCGCACGAGATCGCGTAGGAAGCGACTCAGCCGGAGGGCTTATCGCGTTCAGCCCAATAGCTCTCGGCCTCAGCCTCCATCTTTGCCAAGCGCGTGTAGTAGTCGGGAAACTCAGTCAGGTGTGCCCAAGCGATCTTGCCAGTCGTGACCTCGTCATCGTCGCTGACATTCGTCGCTGGATCACGCCGCCCATGCTCGAGCTCGACTCCCAGACCCAACCGGAACTGCTCCACGTCGAACCGCGACGTCCGCCAGTCGATCCCGATCCTCTCGCCGATCGCACGGGCTTGCTCTGCCGAAAAACTGGGGTGGCTCTCCACCGCGCAAGTGTTGCGCATCGACCGCGCGAAGGCGCTCGCCCGCACCCCCACGAACGTCGCGGCCACGAGTGCTCGGCGAAACGACGAATCTCGCCACTCAACCGCGGTCGGTGAGACCAGTCGAGCATCCACTGACGGTCTTAGTCGTCGACACAGTGGCGCGCGCCGGCGTCGGCGGCTACGTGATCCTGTACCTCGGTGTCGCAGCCTCGTGGGTTGGCGTTCCGATCGTCGGCGCCGGCGTCCTCGCCGCGGCAGGGGTCCTTGCGAGCGAGGGTGAGCTGGACCTGTGGCTCGTGATCGTCGTCGCGACGGTCGCTGCGTGGACAGGCGGATACGTCGGCTACTTGATCGGAGTCCGCGCGGGCGACGCCGTCTCTGAACGCCCGGGACGCCGGCAACGACAGCGCCAGCACGCGATCAGGGTCGGCGAGCGGATCTACCGCCGGTGGGGACGGCTCGCCGTGTTCGTGACGCCGACCTGGGTGTCCGGCGCGCTGCGGATGCTGCGCAACACGTTCCTTGTTTGGAACGCGCTCGCCGCGATCGTCTCGACTTGCATCGCGACGCTCGGCGCCTACGGGATCGGCACCGCCGTCCTCGGCCAACTCTCGGCCAGGCGAGGGACGATCGCGCTCGCCGTCGCCGCAGTCACGCTGATAGTCATCGCGGTAGCGGTCCTTCGACGTCGTCGCTCGCTTCCAAACGGAGAGCAGAACTGACACTCGGGGTGCCAGAGCCGAAGCGCGCTCGAGCGCAGGTCGATGGTACCCGTCGAGCGCGGCCTTGCCGGGCCGGTCGGCCAGGCGCTCACGCGACGATCTCAGACCCGCGGTCACGCTAGCGGATTAGGAGTCCGGAATGATTTAGTGCGGTGTGGGAGGATGTTTGGGGGCGGGTGTCGTATCGCGAGACATGATCGATGAATCGAAGATTGCTGAGCGTTTTGCGGGGTTGGGTCCTGAGCTGAACGAGCGTCAGCGCAGGATTTGGGCGGCGACGGAGGCTCGCTCGCATGGGCGTGGTGGGATCGCTGCGGTCGCGCGCGCGACGGGTATCTCTGAGGACACGGTCGGGCGTGGGATCAAGGAGTTGCGGTCGGGGGTGCGGTTGGAGCCTGGGCAGGTCCGTCGTCGGGGGGCGGGGCGCCCTGCGTTGACGGTGTCTGATCCGACGCTGTTGGACGATCTCCAGGGGCTGGTGGATCCTGATACGCGTGGGGATCCGATGTCGCCGTTGCGGTGGACGTCGAAGAGCTTGGCGAAGCTCGCGGTCGCGTTGGTCGCGGCCGGGCACGAGGTGTCTGATCGGTCGGTTGGGAAGCTTTTGAAGGGGCTGGGGTTTCGGTTGCACGCGAATCGGAAGACCAGGGAAGGCAGCGATCATCCCGATCGCGACGCGCAGTTTCGCTACATCAACGAGACCGCCCGGGCGGCGCTGGCGGCGGGCGAGCCGGTGATCTCTGTGGATGCCAAAAAGCGCGAGCTTGTCGGGGATTTCAAGGCTGTCGGCCGGGAGTACGAGCCGACGGGCCGGCCGGTGGAGGTCCGCTGTCACGACTTCAAGGACAAGCAGCTGGGGCACGCGATCCCCTTCGGCGTGTATGACATGAACGCCAACGAGGGGATGGTTTCGGTCGGGATCACGCGGGACACGGCGCAGTTCGCGGTCAACTCGATCCGCGCGTGGTGGGCGCACCTCGGCTCACAGCGCTACCCCGACGCCAGAACCCTGACGATCACCGCTGACGGCGGCGGCAGCAACTCCAGCCGCACGAAGCTGTGGAAGACCGAGCTGCAATGCCTCGCCGACGAGCTAGGACTCGCGATCCGCGTCTGCCACTTCCCACCGGGCACAAGCAAGTGGAACAAAATCGAGCACCGGATGTTCTCCTACGTCAGCCTGAACTGGCGCGGCAAGCCGCTTGAGAGCCTACAGCTGATCATCGACCTGATCGGCTCGACCACCACCAGCACCGGGTTGAAGGTCTACGCACGCCTTGACCCGGGCGAGTACGTCAAAGGCATCAAAGTCAGCGATGCGGAGCTGGCTGCGGTGAACATCGTCCGCGATGACTTTCACCCGGACTGGAACTACGTGATCAACCCAACAACCGCACTAATTACTTCGTGAGCCCTTAGTATGCGCGATCCTGCTCTCGCTGGACCAGGCAAGTGGTGGTCCACGATGATCTCGCCAAGGTATCTCAAGACTTGCGACCGCGTGACCGCGCATGTGCTCAGGCAATCAGCGATGCCTGTGATCACGTCGTGGGGGCCCTTGGCGCCAGCGTGAAGAGGGCACGCGGCGCTGGCTCGACAGTCCTGCAGGAGTGGCTGTCAATGGCCATCGGTTTCTCCCCACTGGCGGCGTCCAGAAAGCGAAACGCCAGACTTGTGCCCAGGCAATCCAGTTGATGTCGGGGGGCAAATCCGGCGGACAACAGCCGGCTACGCCCCGCCAGCCGGCCCAGCGCGCCCAGGCCCCCTCGGGTTCAAGGGGTCCTCGCAGCACCCACCTTGCCGAGAGGAGTTGCGATGGGAGCTCGACGTCGGAAGTCAGATCGAGCCGCTCGATCCGTGATGCGTTCGCCTGGTCGTCCGTCGGTGGCGTGTCGTGAGCAGCGGCAGCGGTTCTGGGGGGCGATCGCTCGTGGTGTGTCCACTGTGGATGCCGCCGGCGAGGCGGGAGTGTCAGAGGCGGTTGGCGTCCGATGGTTTCGCGAGAGTGGCGGGATGCCTACTGTCACTCAGGCCCCGCTGTCGGGGCGTTAGCTGTCCTTCGCCGAACGGGAGGAGATCGCGATTCTGCGTGCCCGCGGGTATGGTGTGCGGGAGATCGCGCGTTCGCTGGGCCGTTCACCGTCGACGATCTCGCGCGAGGTGCGCCGCAATGCCGCCACGCGCAGCGGTGCGCTTGAGTATCGCGCCACGACCGGGCAGTGGCACGCCGAGCTGCGTGCCAAGCGTCCCAAGACTGCGAAGCTCGCCGCTAACGAGGGTCTGCGCCAGTACGTCCAGGACCGTCTCGCCGGCGCTGTAAAGCGGCCCGACGGCAGCGCCGTCGCGGGCCCAGACGTGCGCTGGATCGGCCGGCGTCACGGGCGCCGGACAGACCGTCGCTGGGGCAAGGCGTGGAGCCCGGAGCAGATCTCGGCCCGCCTGCCAGTCGATTTCCCCGATGATGCGTCGATGCGGGTCTCTCACGAGGCGATCTACCAGGCACTGTATGTGCAGGGCCGCGGAGCGCTACGGCGTGAGCTGACCGCCTGTTTGCGGACCGGGCGGGCGCTGCGCGTGCCGCGAGCCCGCAGCCGAGCGCGCGGCAAGGGGTTCGTGACCGATCAGATCCTGATCAGCGAGCGTCCCGCCGAGGCCGAGGACCGCGCGGTCCCCGGACACTGGGAGGGCGATCTGATCCTCGGCCTGGGCAGCTCCGCGATCGGCACCCTGGTCGAACGCAGCACGAGGTTTGCGATGCTGCTGCACCTGCCGCCGATGCACGACCGCGGGCCGCGCGTCAAGCACGGACCCGCGCTCGCCGGCCACGGCGCCGAGGCTGTGCGCGACGCGATCGCCGCCACGATCACAACCCTGCCCGACCAGTTACGTCGGTCACTCACCTGGGACCAGGGCTCGGAGATGTCACAACACGCTCAACTGCGGATTGACACTGGTCTGAACGTGTACTTCTGTGACCCTCATAGCCCCTGGCAGCGTGGCACCAACGAGAACACCAACGGATTGTTACGCCAGTACTTCCCGAAGGGCACTGACCTCACCCGACACACCGCCGAAGACCTCGCCGCAGTCGCCGCCACTCTCAACAGCCGCCCTCGAAAGACACTCGGCTGGAAGACACCCGCCGAGGCGCTGGACGAGTATCTGCAATCATCTCACCAAGCCAGCGTTGCGACGACCGATTGATTCCGCCCCCAAACCGCTGGACCAGCAGGCACTGCTACAGGAGTTGTGGCAGGTCAGCCACTTTGGCTGGATAACGGAAGTAACGATCCGTCGCAGCCTGACCATCTCCGGCGTCCACGAGGTCCTCGCCGTCCTGGCAGAACGTCTGCGGCAGCTGCTGGACCGCGGCTGGGTCGAGCAGCGCCACAGCGCCGCCGGCGCAGGTCAACGCGAGTGGCGCCTGACTGACAGCGGCCGAAACGCCTTGTCGCGCCGAGCTTGAAGCGGCGCGCAGCTGACTCGCTGTCGTCCCTACCGAGCTGACAATCAAGCTGTCCAAACCACTGACACGAACGTGTCCAGCAAGGTACCCCAGGTTGCGGCGAGCGCGAAGTCGATTCCCTCGCGAGGTCCCAGTAGCAACACGCCGTTGCTACTGGAACCTCGTACGCGCAACCGTTCCATTGGGGAAGTCTCGGGGTCGGGCTGGAGCCCCGACCAGACTGCTCCGTTTAGCCCAAAGGGCAGCAGCGTCGGGCACGGTTCAGGAGTAGCAGCGGTCGGGTCCATCGTAAGTGATCCAGTCGGACCTCCGAGAGTAAACGCGCGGAATCCAACGGTTTGTATTTGTCGCCGTCCGCTTTGGGCGGCTCATGAACCGTCGGTCTCTGTGCAGGCAGTCCGCCGGATTATACTCGTTTGCAGGCATTTTATGTGCCTGTGGGCTGGGTACCGCTCGCGCGTACGGCAACGGTTTACGTTAGTCGCCGTCGCGTGCGGCTCTGTTTTGTGTCGCGCCGGCGAGTTCACTGCCGTGGGGGCGGTTGATGTTCGCGGGTCGCAGCCGCCGGAGCCGCCCGTCGGTGGGCCCGCGGCGGTGGAAGCGGTAGCGGCCGTGCTGGTTGACGTGCGCGTAGCGCACCGCGGAGATGTGCGCCCGAGCGGTCGCGCTGACCGGATGATGTTCGCGTTCGAGCCGGTCGATGATCGCGGTCTAATAGCGGGCGCTCCAGCTGGTGATGCAGTTCATGACCAGCGCGAGGCAGAGTGCGGTGAGCTCGTGCTGCTCGCGGCTTGAGGTGTGGGTTTGGCCTTGGCGGCCGAAGCGGATGTGCTGGCGCAGGTCGTGCACCTTCTCGCCCTTGTTGAGCATCGCGCCGACGTCGCGGCGCAGGAGCGGGTCGGCGCGCCACCACAGCCCGTGATTGGTGCGCAGGATGCGCCCGTACTCGATCAGCGCCTCGGCGAGCGGGTTCTGCTGCGGCTGTGCTTGCAGCCGGCTGATCAGCATGCTTGAGGTGACCCAGCCGTGGATCAGCGATGCTGCGGCACGCTGCATCTCCTCCCAGCGCTCGATGATGATCGCGGGGCGCGCGACACGCTTGCGTAGCAGCAGCTGGTCGACCTGTAGTTGTGGCTGGCCGGGGCCGAGCCGGTAGTCGACGTGACTTTGCAGGTCGCGGATCCGTGGGTGGAAGGTCTTGCCGATCAGGTCGAACAGGGCGAACAGCAAGTCCGTGGAGCCGTAGGTGTCGGTGGTGTGCCGTTGGATCTCGAGGATCGGGTTGTGGACGATCTCATCGAGCGTGTAGGTCGACTCGCGGCCGGCGAGCGTGACGATCTTCTGGCCGTAGATCGCATACATGTCAGACACCCAGCTCAGCAGCGAGACACCGGCGCGGCGGTAGCCGAACTCGCGCGCCGCGGCCGCCCGAAGCGCGTCGGTCGCGCCGCCCTCGAGCCTCTGGGCGTCGCTCATGGAGAACGTGCCGTCACCCCAGTTTGAGGCGAGCTCGAGCTGGTGCTGGTAGGCGACGACATCGGCGATCGCCGCCCGCAGCGCCTCCTCGGTCAAATACCAGTCCGACAGCTGCGCCAGCTCCGCGTAGCTGAACGACGATTTGGCGGCGATCCCGTGCAACCCGAGGTTGGTCGCATAGGCGATCAGGACGGCGAACAGGCGCGGCAGGAAGTCGGGCATCCGCCGGCGGGCGCCGCCGGCGTGCACGAAGTGCTCCGCGAAGCCGATCCACTGGTTGACGTCGATCAGCGGATCGACGAGCTCGACGAGCGGGATTCGCTGCTCGATTTGGTCATCCAGCCACGTGACCTCCGGCGGCAGGATCAGCCCCTCGACCGGGTCGGCGATCACCTTTCCGTTCTCGATCCGCACCCCGGCGTGCTGATCGATCGCGTGCTGCAGCGCTCTGACCGCCGCCTCCTGATCAGCCTGGAGCTGCTCGAGCCGGACGTGCGGGTCCAGCGGCCGACCGACCGTGATCGAGATCTCCTCCCGCTCGGCCTCCCACCGCTCCTTGGGCATCAGGAACGTGGCCGGGTCGGCGTACCGGCGGCTGCGGGCGCGCCACACGGTCCCGGCGCGGAGCGCGTCCTTGAAGGCGAACATCAGCGCCAGCTCGTAGCGAGCGCGGACCGGGCGCCCACGATCGTCGAGTACCCAGTCGCGGAACCGCGGCGCGATCGCCTCAAGCGGCGCGTCCGCGATCGTGGATGCCTCCGGGTGGGAGCGGACGAGCTCCAGCGCGTCCAGCAGCGCGCGGTCCTGGTCATGCGCGCACAACGGCACCGAGCGGAGGATCCGCCCGACGGTCTTCTGAAGCCAGGAGACCTGCTCGTGCAGCTTGTCGTTGCGCTGCGCCTCCGCCGGCGCTTGGAGCTTCTGGTTGGACTCGACCGCGGCCTTGAGCCGATCAAGCCCGATCGCATGCTCGATCTCGGCGATCTCCACGGTCTGCTCGCCTGCACGGTGGGCAGCCAACACGATCCGGGACAGGCGCACGCCGAGGCTCGCGAGCGCGGCCTTGTCGCGGTCGGTGTCCTTGCGCAGATCGTCGAGCTTGCGGTTCGCGGTCCGCCACACGTGACCGAGCGCCCGCTCGTACTGGGAGAGCAGCTCATCGCCGCGGTCGATGTGCGCCTCGGCCAGGAACGCCAGCAGGATCGGGTAGCGGCGCTCCGGCCCCATCCGCCGCAGCGCTTGCGGCGTCATCCGCCTCGCCCGGGCCGCCAACAGCCGCTGACGCGACGGCGGCAGCGCGGACAGGTCGACCTCGCCCGCGCCGAGACGCTCAAGCAGCTCGAAGCGGGCGAGATGCTTTGCGATCAGCGGCTCGCCGGTGCGGCCGTGTGGCTGCTCGCGCAGCCACACGATCGGCGCGACCCCAAGCTCCGGATCGACGACCAGCACGCGGTCGAGCTCGCGCCTGCGACGGTCGTCGAGCTGCCAGGCGAGCATGTCGTAGATCGCGTGGTGGGCTGCCTCCCGGGCGGTGGCGATCATCCGCGCAAGCTGATCGACTGACGGGCGCACGATCATCCGCGCAAGCAAATGCTCCGCCGCGAGCGAGAACAGGGCGCTTGGTTGATCGTGCTCGAGCGCCCGGCTGACAAGCCACCGCGCCAGTCGATCCAGGTTCTCGGGGCTTGCGCTGCGGAACCCGAGGTGCGCTCTGACCGCCGCGAGATCCTCCGAGCGGGTCTGCGCGCGGGCGCCGTAGGCGAGCAGCTCCGTCGGCTCGGCCTCGAGCTGATCGCACACCCACAGCAGCGGGTGCTCTGGGATCGAGGCAAGGTCGTCGGGCACGAACCCCATGAACCGCTGCGCGGACAACGCGACCGCCACCCCCAGCCTGGCGGGGCCGTGCTGGGAGAACACCAGCTCTCGGTCGCCAGCCTTCAGCGTGAAGCTCTCACGCAGATCTTCAAGCGCGATCTCCAGCGGGAACCGCTCGAGCCGCTCGCGCTCGGGCCGGCTCGGCCAGCCCATCAGTACTCGACCTCGAGCGAGTCGACCGCCGCCTGGCGGTCGGCCTCGTTCGGCAAGCTATACCGGCGCGTGGTCTCAAGCCGACGATGACCGGCGAGCTCCGCGACCACCACCAGGTCATGCCCGCCGCGAACCATCCCCGTCAAGCACGTATGCCTGAGCACATGCGCCGAGGCCTCAATGCCGGCGTCGCGCGCGAGCTTGCGGACCGCCGAGTCGGTCGCCCGGGCCGAGAGTCGCGTGCCGCGCGCCGACACGAACAACGCCTCCTCGTCCTCGCGTGCGAGCTGCTTGCGCTCCTCGAGCCACTCATCCAGCACCTGACGCAGCAGCGCATTCAGCGGCACCTCGCGGAACGCGTCGCCCTTCCCCGAGCGGATCACCAGCCTTCCCTTGCGCGCCGTCGTGTGCACGTCAGCGATGTCCAGCGCGACCAGCTCCGCCAGCCTGACGGTCGCGAACAGTATCGACAGCACGATCGCCCGATCCCTCGCGGACGCGCGCTCCGCCGCGCGCAACAGCCGACGCTGCTCATCGACATCGAGCGCGCGGGGCGCGGCCTGCGGGAGCTCCTCACGCCGCACGTTCGGCGACCCCAGCCCCAGACATCGATACAACGAATCCAGCGACGCCAAAGCGAGGTTCACCGACGCCGGCCGCAACCCCCGCTCAACCTTCAAGAACCGCTTGAAGTCGCGGGCCGCGTAGTCCCGGGCGAGCGGATCGCCGAGCGGATCGCCGCCCCACCCCTCGTTGTCGACCTCGGCCAACCAGTCGCAGAACGCCTCGACGTTGCGCACGTACTCGCGCTTGGAGCGCTCCGCCAACGGCACCGACGCCAACCATCGGCGATACCGCTCGACCGCCTCCGCAGGCTCAACCCTCCCGGACATCCGAGCCGCCACCCTATTTGTGGCCGCGGATGGAGCCGGATACGGGCCCGTCAGAAGCGTATTAGTCGCCGCCGCAGGGCTCCGCGACGGCGACTAAGCAGATTAGCCGCCGCCGGCTCTTCGAACGCGTGACCGCTCAGGCGGCGTGCAGGAAGCGCCGCAGCGCCTCGCGAATGACCTCGGAGGTCGTCGTCCCATCGGCTCGGGCCCGCTCGAGCAGCGCCCGCCGCAGCTCCGGCTCAAGCCGGACGGACTCGACACTCGCCGGTGAGGAGCCGAGCGCGGGACGGCCCCGCTTCGGGCGCCGCGCAAGCAACTCGTCGACGTCATAGCCTGCCTCGGCCTCGGCGGCCAGGGCTTCGATCTCCGCGTCGGTGATCGGCCGGCCGGAGGCGGTGTGCCCGTAGATGCGAGGCTCGCTCAAGGTTCCAGCAGCCTCCGGAACTTGTCGCGCATCGGCATCGCATGAATCGCGAGCCGGTTGCCCTCGACCGTTGTCAGGATGACCACCTCAAGCAGATTGCCAGCGCGATCCGGTCCGATGACCAGCCAACGGTCGGGATCTTCGCCGGCGTCCTCGATCGCGAGTGCATTGTCGACAGCATGAGTGATGTCCGCCTCCACGACACCGTGCTTGCGCGCCGAGTCGTGGATCTCCACCGGCTTATTGTATTACGAAAACACTTGGGCTCGCGACAGCCAAGCACACCCGCGGGCGACCCGGCGCCGGGTCGATGTCGCCAGACACCAGTCGATGTTCCGCCGAGTGTCGCTCAACCTACGGCCAGCGGTCTCGCACAATGTCCAGCATCGTGAGGTTCCCGCTGTCCTCTGACCTGCTGCGCCGGCTGCCCCGCCACCCGGACTGGAAGTACGAAATGATCGACGGTGAGGTCTTGCTCTCGCCTCGTCCACGTCCTCTGCTCCTCCGCCGTCGCACGGACCTCGCCGTCCCGGCAGCGAGCGTCGGCGACGCCGAGCTTCGCATCGTCGACCCTCGCCGCGACCGCACCCGAATCGCCAAGCTGCTGGTTGATGTCTGGGCCGATGAGGATCCCTACCGCAGCCTGGAGAATCCGGCGGCTGTGCTGCGGGCAGAGATCGAGCGCAGCTTAGACACACTCACTCTCGGCGTCGTTGCCGTGGACGGGCAGGGCATCTGTGCGACGGTCCTCGTGCCGCCATCCTCGACTTCGATGGTCCCCACGCTCGCATGGCTTACCGTACACAGTGAGGCCCGCGATCGCGGGCTCGCAACAGCGCTCCTTGGCGTCGTGGTCGATGCGCTGTCTGCCCGCGGTGTCCGAGAACTCGAAAGCGCGACCTCGGCCGCCAACGTTGCGAGCCTGCGGTGGCACCTGACTCGTGGCTTTCAGGTAGCGCCCGACCTGCTCAGGGAGGCGCTGCGGCGCAACAGGCCCTAGGCGGCTCGCATACGCCGTCCACGAGGGCGAACGCAGCTCGAACCCGAGTGGGAGCAACGGCCGTGTGGTCAGCCGACGACGACCATCCAAGCGTGGAGGGATCCGCTCGAGCCTCTCAGGACCCGACGGCGACAAATACAAACCGTTGGATTCC
Source organism: uncultured Solirubrobacterales bacterium (assembly GCA_963836065.1). Lineage (GTDB taxonomy): Bacteria > Actinomycetota > Thermoleophilia > Solirubrobacterales > Solirubrobacteraceae > Palsa-465. Next base: position 279,057 of record CAWIII010000035.1, on the reverse strand, counting down.
GCGCGGTTACTCTCGGAGGTCCTCGGACGTTGGTCACACGCCACCCTGCCAATGGATCACCTGACTGCCGCGGACACAGCGGATGTCGTACTCCTCGCCATTTGTGGCTCTCCTGCTGATCTGGGGGTGAATCATCGGTGGGGGAGCGGGATTTGGATGCCGGCGCAGCAGAGGTAGATCATCGCGATCAGCGCGTCGGCGGAGTGGAATCCGTATGCGCGGTGTGAGATCAACCTCACCTTGCTGTTTAAGGCTTCGAGCCGTCCGTTGCTCAGGTTCAGCTCGATCGCCGCGAGCACGCCAGCCTTGTGTTTGCGGATCGTTCGCGCGAGCTTGATGAACGGTTTCAGTCGCGAGCGAGATGCCCATGCGAGCCACGCCTCGAGGCGCTCGGGCGCTTGCTCCTTGGGGAGCTTGTAGAGGTAGCGCAGCTCGCCGTAGAGCAGGAACGCGCGGTACATGCGCTGGTTGGTGAGCACGACCTCGGCGAGCTTGAGCAGCTGCTTGGCGGTCTGCTTGGCGGTGTCCTTCAGCAGCGAGTAGCGGGTGCCCTTGATCCACTTGCCTTCGCCAGTCGAGGATCGTCCGTGGCGGTTGTACTCGTCGCGGCGGACCTGGTCGGCGGCCTTGCCAGCGAGCTGTACCACGTGGAATGGGTCGAACACGACCTGCGCGTGCGGGACGCCGTTCTCGGCGCGGATCGCCTTCTCATAGCCGGCGGACATGTCGATCGAGACCGCCTTGATCGACGCTTTCTGCTCGCCCGTGAGCCCGGCGAAGAACGCCTGCAAGCTGTCGGCGTTGCGGCCCTCGGTCGCCCACACGATCGACCCGGCCTGATGATCGACGACGCAGGTCAGGAACTTGTGCTCGGCGCCGTATGAGACCTCGTCCACGCCGATGAACCGAAGCCCGTCCAGGCGGTGGCGGTCGAGCTTGTCGGCGACGACCCGCGCGAGGATCGTGCCGACCGTGCGCCACGCGATCCGCAGCAGCCGCTCGACCTGCGTCTGGCTCATCTGCTGCGCCAGCCACGCGGTGAGATCTTCGAAGTCGCGCGTGTAGCGCGAGCCCGCCCTGGCCCACGGCACCCCCTCGTACACGTCCCCGCAGCCCGGGCAGTACAAGCGTCTGAGCCGGCACTCGATCACGCACCGCAAGCCGCCGAGATCCAGCGCCCGCCAGCGCTTCTCACGATGCTCCTTGATCTTCAGCCCGCGCGCGCCACAGCCCGAGCAGACAGGCTTCTTCGCGCGCAGCACGACGGTCACGATCACCGCCTCCTGCCCGAACGCCACATCCCTAACCCATGCACCCGGAAGCCCAAGCATCCGGTTCAATGCCGTCGTGACCCGCACGTCGCCCTCCTTCGTAGACTGAGCTGCCCTGGGTTTCGCGGAGGCTCTGAAACGAGGATTCGGTCCTCGAGCAAGGAACTGCAAGTTCATGCCCAGAGCCAGGAAGTATTCAGAGGAGCTGATCGAGCGTGGTGTCCGGCTGGCGCTCGAGTCGGGGCGTCCGGTCGCGGCGGTCGCGCGTGATCTCGGTGTCGGTCACGAGGTGCTGCGCAAACGGGTTCGGCAGGCCGAGGCCGACGGCGGTCTGCGGCCGGATCTGCCCACGACCGAGGAGCGCGAGGAGATCAAGAAGCTGCGCAAGGAGAACCATGAGCTGCGCCGCGCGAATGAGATCCTGAAGGCCGCCAGCGTGTTTTTCGCGACCGAGCTCGACGCAGACCGTCCGAGGTGAGCGCGTTCATCGACATGCATCGCGACCAGCTCGGCGTCGAGCCGATCTGTCAGACCCTGGACGTGTCGGCGTCCGCGTACTATCAGCGTGCGACCGGCGAGCGGTCGGAGCGAGCGGTCGAGGACGAGCGGCTGACCGGTCGCATCCGCGAGGTTCATGGGGCCAACTACGAGTGCTACGGCTACCGGCGCGTGCACGCCCAGCTGGTCCGCGAGGGCGAGGCTGCGGGGCGCGACCAGGTCGCGCGGCTGATGGGCTCAGCGGGCATCCAGGGCGCGAAGCGGCGCGGGAAGCCGTGGCGGACCACGATCCCCGATCCCCAGGCGCAGCGGGCGTCTGACCTCGTCAACCGTGACTTCACCGCGCCGGCGCCGGACCGCTTGTGGGTCGGGGACTTCACCTACCTGCGCACGTGGGAGGGCCGGCTGTTCTTCGCGTTCGTGATCGACGTGTACTCACGGATGATCGTCGGCTGGCAGCTGGCCGGCCACATGCGAACCACGCTGGTTCTCGACGCGCTGCGGATGGCGCTCGGGCTCCGAGCGCCGGGCGCTGACTTTCAGCTGGTGGCGCATACCGACCAGGGCTCGCAGTACACCTCAGAGGACTACATCCAGCAGCTCGACGACGCCCGCGTGCTGGCGTCGGTCGGCACGGTCGGCGATGCGTATGACAACGCGCTCGCCGAGTCGTTCGTGGACTCATTCAAGACCGAGCTGATTGCCGACCGCGTGTGGCGCACCCACACCCAGCTCGAGCTCGCCGTCGTCGAGTACGTCGCATGGTTCAACCACGTCCGGCTGCACTCCTCGCTCGGCAACCGACCGCCTGCCGAGCACGAGCAGCGATACGTCGCGGCGCTCGCCACTCACCCTGAAGGCGTGCCTCGCCCCACCGGTACTGGCACCTTGAGCGTGTCGGGGGTGTACGACCCCTTCGGGGTCGTCTCCGACCTACAGTAGTAGCAACTCGCACTAACTTGGTATAATTACTTGAAAGACCTACAAACCCGGTCTCCGTCAAACCCAGGGCATTCCAGAGCGCGTCACACGGCGGATGATGTGGCTGCAGTACTTCGGCTACCAGTCGCTCGACTGGCAGGCGTTTCCGGTCTCATTGCCCTCACAGGAGTTCGCGTTCCGGCTCCTTCGCGAAGCGATCAGTTGTGGCAAGATCGTCATTATGGGTCGTCGTGGCATTGAGAAGCTTTGGACCGCCGCCGTACCAGAACTAGCCGAGTATGACTACATCCAGCTTCGCAGTCCGCGTAATCCATGGCTGACGCCGCCGTCGCGGTCCCGCCGCGGGAACATGACAATTGCAGAGTTCACGCGCATCGTCGAAGCGCTCAGCGACTGAGGCCCAGGAACGGTGGCGGAATCAGGGGGTCGGCGCACCACCTGAAACGTCCGGGCGGCCTGCTTGGCTGCCCGGCTGATGAAGGTGGTCGCCACGATGAGACGGTTCGGGCTCGCCGAGAGCGAGCAGGAACGCGTGTGGGAGCTGTGGGGCGAGGGCACGTCGTTGCGGGCGGTCGCGCGCAAGCTCGGCGCCAGGCCGGAGTACGTGCGTCGGTATGTGACTTCGACGGGCGGGGTGAAACCGGCAGCGAGAGAGCGCTCGAAGCGATGCCTGTCTGAGCAGGAGCGCGAGGAGATCTCGCGTGGTCTCGCGCGCGGTGAGAGCTGTCAGGTGATCGGGGCGCGGATCGGGCGCAGTCACACCACGATCTCGCGAGAGGTCAACCGCAACGGTGGCCGCGAGCGCTATCGGGCGCGCGACGCCGATGAGGCGGCGTGGGGGCGGGCGCGGCGGCCGAAGCGCTCCAAGCTCGCCGCGTGTGCGCGGTTGCGTGAGGTCGTGGAGGAGAAGCTCGGGGAGCGCTGGTCGCCGCAGCAGATCTCGGGCTGGCTGGGCCGTACGTATGCTGATGAGCCGGAGATGCGGGTGTCGCACGAGACGATCTACTTGTCGCTGTTCGTGCAGACACGTGGTGCGTTGCGCCGTGAGTTGTGCGCGCAGTTGCGCAGCGGTCGGCGCACGCGCCAGCCGCGGGGTCGTCGGGCTCCGCAGGGCCAGGGGCGGGTGCGGGAGATGCTGATGATCAGCGAGCGGCCGGCCGAGGTCGAGGATCGCGCTGTGCCCGGTCACTGGGAGGGCGATCTGTTGCTGGGCAAGCGCCCGACGGGGATCGCGACGCTGGTGGAGCGCACGAGCCGCTTCGCGCAGCTGGTGGCGCTGCCGGACGGCTATCGGGCAGAGCCTGTGCGTCTGGCGCTGACGCAGAGCATCCGCTCGCTGCCGGCGCAGCTGCGTCGCTCGCTGACCTGGGATCAGGGCAAGGAGATGGCTGAGCACGCCCGGTTCACTGTCGACAGCGGCGTGCAGGTGTACTTCTGCGATCCGCGCAGTCCGTGGCAGCGGGGCAGCAACGAGAACACCAACGGCCTGCTGCGCCAGTACTTCCCCAAGCGCGGCGATCTTGGCGGGATCGCCCAGGAGCAGCTCGACGCGGTCGCTGCCCAGCTCAACGGCCGGCCGCGCAAGACGCTCGGGTGGATGACACCAGCGGAGCGGTTCGCCGAACTGGTGGCGAGCGGTCCTGGCTAAACCGGCGCGGGCCTGCCGCTAACATCGACGAGGTGTGTTGGTAGCCACCCGGTGAGATTGACACTGACAACGTGTCACGTTCGGCACTAACAATGTGTCACCATTCAGTGACACCCACATACATAAGAGGTTACCGCCACGCACGGTGACGACACGTCACCCCACCCGCGCGGGTCGAACGGGCGCACAGCAACCCCCCCTCCGGGTACCGCGTCGGCGACGGCCTCGACTCCACCGAGACCCGCCGGGTAAGGTCGCCGATGCAGCGCAAGCGGTTGGGCGCTCCGTGTGAGAAGCTTCAGTCGTCCGAGGTGGTGCGGTGACCCCTTGAGCCTAAGATCGTTAACGGACACGGCGAACCGAGCTTCCCACGCCACCAATCGTCTAGTTCCTCACGGGCCGAGCACCTTCTCCGTGGTCTTGAAATGCAGTTTGGCCACCTGCGCAAGAGCCTTAGGTCCTCCCGTGGCGGCGATGGCCTTGGCCGCTTCGACGACCTGCGGAGAAGCGCCCTTGGGCAGAGTGACGCCAACCGTGACGGATGTACGGTCAAGCCAATTGAGAAACGCCTCACGCGCGAGGATCGACGCGGCGGCGACGGCGAGATCCACTTCCGCCTTCGGGAATTGAAAGACCTTGAGGCCGCTATCTCGGGCTTCGGCCATCAGCCGTTTCTCGATGTAGCGAGCGTCGGCGAACTGGTCCACGATCGCGTAGCGGGGCCGTAGCCCCGCCTCCAGCAGATCCTCGATCGATCTCGTGTGAGCCCACGCCAGCAGGGAGTTGAGGTTCTTGCTTTCAGCCTTGAACTGGGCGAAGAGGTTGTTGTAGCGCTGTGGGTTGATCGGCGTCACCTTGTAACGCCCGCTGCCGACCGTCTCCCGGACGGTGGGAGCGAGCGCGCGGACTCGTTTGTCGCTCAGTTTCTTTGAGTCCTTGACGCCGGCGACACGCAACTGCTCGGCCACGTCGGCATCGGCAAAGACCGCGGCACTGACCAAGGGGCCGAAGTAGTCGCCCTTGCCAGACTCGTCGGTACCGATCCATGGTCCCTCCTTTGGCAGCGCAGAAGGATCGCTACCGCCGGCGGGACCGGGGGATTTCGGCTTGGGCACAGCATCGAGGTTGGCCAGCCCTTCTTGGGCGCTGCCGAGCACTGCGAGCGCTTCGTCATACGCAGGAGCCGTGCCGGTGATCCTGCCTCTGCCTGTGGTCCAGAAGGTGATCATCGCCTTGCTGGACTTGCGACGCAGCACGTAGCGAAAGAGCTCACCGTTGCCTTTGGCCTCACGCTCCTGCGCATCCTCGCGCTCAAGCGCCTCCCGTAAGCGCTGCTGGCGCCGCGGGTCGGCCAGCATGAACGGGTGCGGCTCGCGGTCCTCTGCGGGCCCACCGAGAACACGTGGTTGGTCGCGCATGCTGTGGATGGCCTTGGGTTGGCGGAATGGCTGATCGTAGCGGCCGCTGGCGAACGTGCCTGCGGAAGGGAATCTGACGCGCACGATCGCGATCGCCCGAGCTTGCCCGTGGACCGGGACGGGCTCCCGGTGAACCGACCGGTCCGTGCCCTGCCCGATAAGCGGGATACTGGGATATCCATCTAACCGGAGTAGAGCGGTGTGGCCGCCCGCCACGGCCGGTTGGCTGGGGGTCGATCGAGGCTGGCGGGCTTGCCGCGGCTTGTCGGCGGCAGGGGCGGCCTGGCGGTGCGCCTCCCTGGATTGAGGATCAGGTCGCGGTAGCGGATCGGTTCGTGCGCGGCGGCGAGCTCCAGGACGCGGTAGAAGACGAGCCCGCGGCTGCGCGAGCGGCGGCGGTTGAAGCGGAACACGAACTCGTTGAGATAGCTGGCCAGGTGAGCGTCGTCGAGCCGCCCCTGATGGGTGCCCAGCAGCCAGCGCTTCGCCAGCGAGGCGACGGTGTGCACACCAGGAAGCAGGTTCGAGGCGTCCGCCCCGGACGCGCCTTCTAGCGGCTCGTGGACGTACAGATCTCGGGTCGCCGGCGGGTAGGACTTCCAGCCGTCGGTGATCACCTTGGCGCCCTCCTTGACGTTGTCGAGCAGGAACGCGCGCAGCGAATCCCCGGAGGCGTCGGGCAGTGGGACCATTCGGCAGCGCCCGAAGCCCTTCGGCTCGACTCGCTGGACGGCGACGCCCACCAGCACCTTCTTGCCCTTCGCGCCGGACAGCCCCGGCTCCTCGCCGCCGAAGTAGCTCTCATCGGCCTCCACGACGCCCTCAAGCCGCTCGCGGCCGGGACGGACGAGCACCGAGCGCACACGGTGCAGCATCGCCCACGCCGTCTGGTAGGAGCCGATCTCAAGCGCGCGCTTCAAGCTCAACGCCGAGATCCCGTCCTTCTGAGTGGCGAACAGCCAGCAGGCCGTGAACCACACCGTCAGCGGCGTGCGCGTGCGGTCGAAGATCGTCCCCGCCGTCACCGACGTCCGCTCATGGCACTCACGGCACTCATACCGACCGTCCGCCAGCTCCCAGGCCCGGGGGTGACAGCACTCGGGGCACACGAAGCCCTCCGGCCACCGCAACCACTCCAGGTAGTCCAAGCAGTCGGCGTCGGTCGAGAACCACGCCTGGAACTCGCCCAGCGATCGCGGATAATGCGCTCCACCCAGTGGGGACGGGGACATCGCCCGATTCTACTCCGGTTAGATGGATATCCCAGTCGCGCGTTTGCTCTCGGAGGTCCAGCTACCGCAGCGTCCTCGGCTGTCTTGACCCGCGCGGCGGCGAGACAGCCGCCGCGGCGGTGCGGCGGGCGCGTCGGATCGTTGAGGACGCGGGCGGGTTCGAGGCGCAGCTTGCCGAGATCGAGGCGGTCTCGGCGCATCACGCGGGCAACTACATGCCGTTGGTCGAAAAGCATCGCCGGCGTGATCGGGCGACGATGTTCGCGTTCACCAGCGTCGTCGAGCTGGAGGCGACGAGCGCTGACCGCAGCGTGCTGGACGCCGTCGAGCACGCGGTCGCGCACGCGCACCTGACCCGCGACTTCATCCCCGACCATGTCGACGGCGTCCGGGTTGACTTGTCGTTCGCCTCAGAGCAGTGGCAGCGGACTGTCGTCGATCGTGGCCATCCCGGACAGGTGCATCGTCGCCACTTCGAGGCGTGCGTGTTCACCTATCTCGCGAGCGAGTTGCGGACCGGGGATATCGCCGTCCGCTGGTCGCAGGCGTACGCGAACTGGGCCGCTCAGCTGCTGCCCTGGGAGCAGTGCGAGGCGCTGCTCGAGGAGTTCTGCGCCGAGACCGGCCTGCCGAACACCGCCCGAGCGTTCACCGACCAGCTGCGAACGAGGCTGACCGCACAGGCCGCGACAGTTGATGCCAAGTATCCGGAGAACACCGACCTCGTGATCGACCCCGAAACCGGAAAGCCTTCGCTCAAACGCCACCGTGCGAGCAAGCCGGCGGCGGGAGCGCTGGTCCTGGAGGAGGCTCTCAAGGAGCGGATGCCGGAGCGGACGCTGCTGGAGATCCTTGCCAGGACGGCGTACTGGCTTGAGTGGTGGCGGCGGTTCGGGCCCGCGTCCGGGTCTGACCCGAAGCTCGCTGGGCCGCTGTTGCGCTACGTGCTGACGACGTTCACCTACGGCGCGAACCTCGGCCCGGCGCAGGCAGCCCGCCACATCCGCGGCGTCTCCGCCCACGAGCTCGGCGCGACGGCAGCCCGGCACTTCACGACCGAGAAGCTCAACCTCGCCGGCGCGGATGTCGTCAACGCGTATCTGCTGCTCGATCTGGTCAAGGCGTGGGGTGACGGAACCTCGGTCGCCGCGGACGGGACGCAGGTCGACACGCTGATCGACAACCTGCTCGCGGAGTCGCACATCCGCTACGGCGGGTACGGCGGGATCGCCTACCACCACATCGCCGACAACTACATCGCCTTGTTCTCGCATTTCATTCCGTGCGGCGTGTGGGAGGCCGTATACATCATCGAAGGGCTCCTCCGCCAGCAGTCCGATGCTGAGCCGGACACGATCCATGCCGACACCCAGGGGCAGAGCTATCCCGTGCATGCGCTCGCGCACCTGTTCGGGTTCCAGCTGCTGACCAGGATCCGGAACTGGAAGGACCTCACGTTCTACCGCGAGTCAGCGGACGTCAGCTACCAGCACATCGACCAGCTGTTCGGCGTCCCCGGGGAGAACGCGATCAACTGGACACTGATCGAGACACACTGGCGTGATCTGATGCAGGTCGTCCTCTCGATCCGTGCCGGACGGCTGTCCTCGACGCTGTTGCTGCGCCGGTTGGGGACCGAGTCGCGGAAGAACAACATCTACAAGGCGTTCCGGGAGCTCGGCCGTGTGATCCGGACGATCACGCTGCTGCGGTACATCTCCGAGCCCGAGCTGCGCGAAGAGATTACCGCCGCGACGAACAAGGTCGAGTCCTACAACGAGTTCTCCGCGTGGCTGCGATTCGGGCACGACACGATCGAGCGCAACGACCCCGCCGAGCAGGAGAAGATCATCAAGTTCAACACCCTGCTCGCCAACTGCGTCATCTTCCACACCGCCCTGGACATGACCGCGGTCCTGCGTCAACTCGCCGCAGAGGGCTGGGAGATCACTCCGGCCGCCGTGGCTGAGCTCTCGCCGTACATCAGGGAGCGGATCAAACGCTTCGGCGAGTATGCCACCGACGGCCTGATCGAACCGCCCGACGCGTTCGACCCGCACCTCGATCTGCTCCCCGCAACAGCCGCCCAGGCAGCATGAACTCCGCTCGATCCCCCCGGCTCAGCTCGTCGCTTCCGCTCAGCGATCTGGGAGCAGCAGCGACCGGTGCCTGCCGGACGACTTCTGCTCCCGTTCCAACCCGGACCTCCGAGAGCAAACGCGCGAAATCCAACGGTTTGCGTTTGTCGCCGTCCTCGATCTCTGGAGCGCGGCACCCGCCTACCTCACATTTGCAGGTGTTTCGTGGCGTAACAAGCGGGCGCCGGCGCGGGTCGCGCTGCAGTCGAGCCGAGCGGCGCCTGTTCGGAGTCGTGCTGGTTCGTGCGCCCTCCTGACGGTTCCGATTCCCAGTGGTTACGGGCCGTTGGCGACGGCGACAAATAGGCCTGCCGTTAACGAAGCTGTCATGAGGGGCAAAGTAGCCGCCGCTCGGGCTGACCAACGTTCGCCTTCAGGACCCGTCGATTGTGCGGGTTGGGGCAGACTGGACAGATCTCCGACGGCAAGGTAACTTGTTGTAGTGGGCGTGAGCCTGGTGATCGCGGCGAGCGCCCGCAAGCACGGCGTCAGCGACGAGGACATCCGCCACGCATATGACCACCCGATCCGAGTCTTCGAGCTTGATGATGACTTCACGATGATCATCGGAGCCAACCATGCCGCGATCATTTACGAGATCGGCGTCGTCGACGGCGTCCAGGCTCCGGTCGTCGTCCACGCCATGAAGGCCCGCGACAAGTTCCTGAGGTGATCGACATGCCACGCACCGTGCAAGACATTCTGAACCACGCCGAGGAGCTGGCCCGCCGTTTTGAGTCCTACGAGCCTGCCGCTGCGGACGAGCGCGACGCGCACGTCTTCGCGGCCCTCCGCGACGCCGCGCTGTCCAGGTCAAACGCCGAGCAGTCGATCAGTGCCGCTGTCGGTGACGCGCGCGCGCACGGATACTCCTGGGCCTTCATCGGCTCGGTGCTCGGCACGTCGGGTGAGGCGGCGCGGCAGCGCTACGGCGCCAAGCAGGAGGCGTGAGCCGGGTAAGCAGCGCCGTCATGAGCTTGTGCTGCAGGGGCGCCGTTGGTTCTGTTCAGGAATGAGCCCTTCTGTGAAGGGAACAGCGTTAGGATCGGCTGGATGAGCTCCGGAATGGGGTCAGGGGATTGTTGGTACAGAAAACCGGTCTAAGCGGCGGCCGCCAGCGACTTGCCGACCATCAAGAGCGATGTGCTTGCGCGCTCGGGGTACCGCGGCCGACTCCCGGTCCCTACAGCACCGCTCAGGCGCTCGCCCACGCGCGCGTGGCCAGCGCGGCGCGCAACTGATCGCTCCTGTTCTTCCAAGCCCAGCTGCTCGGCGAGCGCGGACGACTCGCCGAGCGCCGAAGCGTCAGTGCGCGTCAGCGACGGGTGCGTCGGGGTGGCGTCCGAGGTCGCGGTCGATGAATCCGTTGGCTGCGCACCGCGGGCACCACTCGCCGTCGTCCTCGTCGCCAGCGTCCTCGGGCCACATGTACCCCTCGCCATCGCAGTCAGGGCAGCTCGGGTGCAGCTGCTCGTCGACGCTCATGCTCAGCATGTCCCAGCTGTCCTCGATCTCCCACTCGGCCGGGTCGGGCCACCGGTCGTAGTCGGCGACATACAGCGCGTGCGCGGCCTGCTGCTGGGGCGAGCTGATCCGCTCGAGCTGCTCGGTGTAGAACAGCATGTCGCCCATCGTCTCGCGGTCAATGAACCGCTCGTCGGGGACCATCACGACCCGCTCGATCTCGTCCTTGTGCTCGTCAACGAGCACCATCACCGGCACCGCGTAGCGCGCCCAGACCTTCATCGCCGCCGAACGTTAGCCAGCGCGCGCGCCGTTCGGGTGACGGCGATGCCGCGCTTAGCGTGACTTTTCGTTCCGTTGCTCCCCCACAGGCCGAGTCATCCGTCGAGAGTCCGGCGCTCGCGCTGATCCGCGCCCGACCGCCGACGGGACTCCAACTTGCTGGACCGGCTGGCGGTTCGACATCGTCAGTCGAGCATGCCCGGCGGCGCGAGCCATTGGCTCTCGAACGTGAGCACCTCGGCGAGCCGGTCAAAGTCGTGGTCGTAGTGGATCACGCCGGCGCCCGCTTCCTGCGCGCACGCAGCGATCAGAACGTCCGGCAGCTTGACGCGATGGTGCAACGGGCCTGTATGCGCCAGATCGCGCAGAGCGCGCAGCGCTGCGCGGTGCACCCCATCGGTCATCTGCAGATGCCTGAAGCCGGCGAGGCGCGCCTCGATCGCGTCGAAGCTCACAGCATCCCGGGCGGAGAACAGCAGCTCGTAATCCGTGACCGCGCACGACAGCAGCGCGTCAGCCTCGAGCGCCGCGCGCCATCGCGCCGCCACCGCCGGGTGCTCCTGGCGCTCCCAAGCGCTCTTATCGATCAGCAGTGGCAGCCCCGTCCAGGGGCTGCTCACGTGTGGCCCCAGCCCAGCCTGTCGATATCGCGCAGGACCTCCCGGTCCCACGGCGGATCCTCGCTGATCGCCATGTCATTGAGCTCCAGCCGTAGGCGCCGACGATGCTCCGCGTCGGCGATCAGCGCCTCGGCGCCCTTCACCGCCAGGTCGTGGACCTGCGCCGCGGCCGGGCGGTCTGACCCGATCAGCTCACGTACGCTCGCGAGCGCTTGATCCAGCGCGGCGTCGCGAACTACGGCAATGCGAGGAAGCTTAGTCGGCATGGTGTGACACGGAGTGTACCACCGCAATGCGGTGACGGAGACGGTCGGCAGCCGCCACGACGCACGAACGGGGCTACCGCATTCCGAGCGAGCGAAAGCGCGACGTCGACGTCCGCGCGCGCTCCCTCTTCTCCAAGACCATCAGTGCTGATACGGGCTGCGGACGCTTCCGCAGTCGCTGCCGGAGCAGCAGCGAGGTGAGGGCAACGCCGCCTGCTCCCCCCTTGGTCCGGAGCGAGCACGCGGCGGACCGGGACTCGGGCGCTCGCATCGGGCGAGAGCAGGCGCCGGTCGCTGATTTCGACGAACTAGCTCGCGGTGTTTCACGTGACCGTGTGAGCGGGCGCCGCATCGAGATTTGGATCGCGCCGGAAACATGCGGAGTCCGCGCCGGGAATTGAAGCGCTGTCGTTGAACTATTGCGTCATGCACCAGCGGAGCGAGCGGATGGCCTGCCCAGCGGTTCGAGCGACCCCTGTTGGCGGCGGCCGTGCTGACTATCCCGGTGACGATCCTGCAGCTGTTGCCGCCCGCCGACCCGAGGCGGACCATCGCCGATGTACTGAACTGGGCGATCTGGCTCGCATTCCTCGCGGAGGTAGTTGTGATGCTGGCTGTCGTCCCGTCGAAGCGACTGTGGCTGCGTGATCACCCGCTCGAAGTCGCGATCGTCGTTCTGACGCCTCCTTTCCTGTCCAGCGTCGTGCAGTCGGTCCGAGCACTTCGTCTTCTCAGGCTGCTTCGCTTGATGCGGCTCGCTCCCCTTGTCCGCGCCTTAGGGCTCACGAAAGAATTAGTGGCCCCTTTTGGGTTGGGTGGATCGTGTAGTTCCAGTCTGGATGGAACTGGTCGCGGGCGATGTCCACGGCGGCAAGCTCTTGGTCGGTGACCTTGATCCCTTTCTCGTAGTGGCCGGGGTCCAGGCGCGCGTAGACCTTCAGGCCGGTGCTGGTCGTGGTCGCGCCGATCAGGTCGATGATCACCTGCAGGCTCTCAAGTGGCCGTCCGCGCCAGTTGAGGCTGACGTAGCTGAACATGCGATGCTCGATTTTGTTGCACTTCGACGTCCCGGGCGGAAAGTGGCAGACGCGGATCGGCAGCGCGAGCTCGTTGGCGAGCTTCTGCAGCTCGGTCTTCCACAGGCGCGTGCGGCTGGAGTTGCTGCCGCCGCCGTCAGCAGTGATCGTCAGGCACGTCGCTTTGGGGTAACGCTTCTGGCCGAGGTACTGCCACCACACGCGGATCGAGTTGACCGCGAACGCGCTTGTGTCATGGGTGACACCAACGCTGACCATCCCCTCGTTGGCTTTGATGTCGAGCACGCCGTACGGGATCGCGTGCCCCAGATCCTTGTCTTTGAAGTCGTGGCAGCGAACCTCGACCGGCCGCCCAGTCGGCTCGTATTCCCGCCCGACAGCCTTGAAATCCCCGACCAGCTCGCGCTTTTTCGCGTCTACGGATATCACCGGCTGATCCGCGGCGAGCGCCGAGCGTGTCGTCTCGTTGATATGCCGAAACTGCGCGTCACGGTCAGGATGATCCTTCCCCTCCCGCGTCTTGGAGTTCGCGTGCAACCGAAACCCAAGCCCCCGCAAGAGCTTCCCGGACGTCCGATCGGACACCTGATGTCCTGCCGCCTGAAGCGCACTCGCGATGTTCTGCAAGCTCTTCGAGCACCACCGCAACGGCGAGCACGGATCCCCACGCGTATCCGGATCCACCAACGCCTCCAACGCTCCCACCAGCTCCGGATCAGACTCCGTCAACCGCGGCCGCCCCGCACCCGGCCGACGGACACGACCCGCCTCGAGCCGTGTCCCCTCCCGCAGCTCTGCGATCCCACGCTGCACAGTGTTCTTGCTGATCCCCGTCGCACGCACGACAGCCGCGATCCCGCCCGGCCCACACGACCGAGCCTCCGACGCCGCCCACAACCTGCGCTGACGCTCGTTCAACTCCGGCCCCAACCCCCGATAACGCTCAACAATCTGCGATTCATCGATCATGCCCCCGCGATACGCCACCACAACCCAACATCCTGCCACAGCCCACTAATTCATTCGTGAGCCCTTATTCAGCGCTGAGGGGCTCCGCTACGCGGCACTGCTGACACTCCTGACAGCGCTCGCTGGTGGTGTTGCGTTCGCGTCAGTGGAGAACCGGCCGGTTGGAGACGGCATCTACTGGGCGGTGGTCACGATGACGACCGTCGGCTATGGCGACATAACGCCCAAGACTCCCAAGGGCAAGGTCTTGACTGTGTGCGTCATGCTCGTCGGCATCGGCTTCGCGACGCTGCTGCCGCGACGGTTTGCGCGATGATGGCGGCATGATTGGCCTTCGCTCGGCGCTCCTCGTCGTGCTCGTCGTCGCCACAGCCGCTCTGAGCGCGTGCGGGAGTTCGAGCACCTCCACGTCATCGTCGACGGGGACGTCCACCACCGCTGGCTCCGGAAGTGGCGTCGCGGCCGCCAAGCAGAAGTGCCTCGACGCCACGAAGAAGATTCAGGACTCCAGCGCTCGATCGACCGCAGAACACGCCTGCAATCAGATCACCACGAGCAACCCGAACGTGAACACCGCGCTCAGCAAGGCAAAGCGGGCCTGCCTCACTGCGGCAGCGCAGATCCCGATCGACTCGCTCAAGCAGGAAGCCGACACGCAGTGCAACAAGATCGAGTCGAACACGACCTGCGCGTGCGGGACGCCGTTCTCGGCGCGGATCGCCTTCTCATAGCCGGCGGACATGTCGATCGAGACCGCCTTGATCGACGCTTTCTGCTCGTCCGTGAGCCCGGCGAAGAACGCCTGCAAGCTGTCGGCGTTGCGGCCCTCGGTCGCCCACACGATCGACCCGGCCTGATGATCGACGACGCAGGTCAGGAACTTGTGCTCGGCGCCGTATGAGACCTCGTCCACGCCGATGAACCGAAGCCCGTCCAGGCGGTGGCGGTCGAGCTTGTCGGCGACGACCCGCGCGAGGATCGTGCCGACCGTGCGCCACGCGATCCGCAGCAGCCGCTCGACCTGCGTCTGGCTCATCTGCTGCGCCAGCCACGCGGTGAGATCTTCGAAGTCGCGCGTGTAGCGCGAGCCCGCCCTGGCCCACGGCACCGCCTCGTACACGTCCCCGCAGCCCGGGCAGTACAAGCGTCTGAGCCGGCACTCGATCACGCACCGCAAGCCGCCGAGATCCAGCGCCCGCCAGCGCTTCTCACGATGCTCCTTGATCTTCAGCCCGCGCGCGCCACAGCCCGAGCAGACAGGCTTCTTCGCGCGCAGCACGACGGTCACGATCACCGCCTCCTGCCCGAACGCCACATCCCTAACCCATGCACCCGGAAGCCCAAGCATCCGGTTCAATGCCGTCGTGACCCGCACGTCGCCCTCCTTCGTAGACCGCTGAACTTCGAACATCCAGCAGCCTGCCGGATCAGGGCGGCGGCGGGCCGCTCCACACGCGCGCAACCTGCGAGACCTTCACGCCGGGCCACGCTCAGCGCGGGGTAGCGCAGCCGCGCGCCGCGCGTCAAGCGGCAGCTCCGGATCACCAGCCGCCCGCCCAACACCAACGTATGCAGGAGATCCGGCCGCTTGACCCGGGCTTCGGCTCCGCTATCTGGCAATGATCGCCGAGCAGAGCCCGGCACTCATCAGATTACGACCAAGGACCCCGGAGTCACCCCCAGACGAGCAGGAGTCCCCGATAATGTCGCCGAGGTTCCATTTCTCCAGCGTGTCTGGTGTGAGCGTGAAATCGAACTCCTTGTCGTACTCGAATACCTTCTGCCCGGTCGTACGCTCGAGCATCACGGCACGATTGTGTGGCGGCTCGGCATCGCCCACGGGGCCGGTCCCGGCCAGGACCCAGTCGAGGCGACTGCCCTCTGGGCGCTCCTCCGTCCGTATGGCGCTGATCCACAGGTCGAGCAGCTCGTTCGACAGCGTCGCCTCCGGGAGGACGCCGACGACGGCGCCGCTGGCGTCGAGCCCCCTCAACGCAGCACGCACGCGCCCGGACAGGGATGCGCGACGGGGGCGGATGCGATAGCGGCGGCAGCCGTCGTCGTCCCGGCACGACAGCTCGAGGTCGTCGTAGCCGCTCAGCATCGGGACGCATCCGACGGCAACGTGCGACGGCAGCAAGCCGTCCCACGAATGGCGTGCGGGGGGTCGCTGCACGGTGACGTCGCGGTCGGCGTCGACGACGTCAAAGTCCACGTGACGACAGTGCTCGGGCATGACGCGCACCAAGCCGAACACCTCCGCTCGCTTGGGCACACCGCACGGACGGCCGGCACGCGCGCGAACCGCTCGCCGAGGGCGACGACGGCGAGCGGGACGGCGCCAACGTGGCGCATGTCTTGGACATTGGCCGCCGACTCGCCCAGGTCGGCGCCCTGCGTGAGCGCGCACTCGGCCATGAGGTAGTCTTTGAGATCACCTCGCGTGGGCGATCGGCACTTGCACCGCACCATCAGCTCGCGCTCGAGCCCCGCGGCGTGCAGCGTATGGCCCGGCAGATCCTGGAGCCGTCGTGGAGCGGGGGCGACTGGCATCCCAGCCGGCGGCGCTCGGTGACCTCCGAAATCCTCTCGGCGCTGCTCGCCAGCGGCGGGGCACTGTCGCTGACCGACCTTGCGGAGAACACACGCTACGCCGAGCAGTACGTGCGCCTCGCGGTTCGCGTGCTGCGCGATCACGAGTACCTGCGTCCCGCAGACGGCGCAGATGATCGCTACGCGATCAACGAGGAGGGCTGCTGCGCGCTCGGCGTCCGCATCCTGCCCGACCGGCTGCTCGGCATGGTGACCGACCTGCAAGGGCAGCCACTGCGCCGGCGGAAGCGGACGCTTGCCCGCCACGACGCGGCGACCGTCGTCCGAGAGGTCGCGCGCCTCGTGCAAGACCTGCGTACCGGCCGAGACCTGCCGGAGCGGCTCATCGGCCTCGGCGTCGAGCTCGGCGGACACGTCGACGGGCGAGTGGGCGACGTCGTGCTGTCACCGAATCTCGCTTGGAGCGAGACCGTGCCACTGGCCCGCCGGCTCCACGAGGCCACTGGCCTCGAGACGGTGGTCCAGAACGACGTCACGGCCCTCGCGACGTACCAGCAGCTCTTCGGTTGGCTGGGCAAGGAGACGTCTAACTTCGCGGTCATCATGATCGGCGACGGAATCGGCAGTGGCTTGGTCGTCGACGGCGACGTCGTGCATGGAGCGCACGGGATGGCTGGCGAGATCGGGCACACCATGTACGTGCCGGACGGACGCCCGTGCCGCTGCGGGAACTTCGGCTGCGTCGAGGCCTACGCGTCGGTCCCCGCCATACTGGCGCGGTCCGCCGAAGACGGCGCCGCGGCGGCCCCCACCCTCGAGGAGGTAGCGGTCCGCGTCGCCGACGGCGACGCGGCTGCCCGGCGCGCGGTTGGGGACGCCGGCGAGGCGATCGGCCGGGCTATCTCCACGCTCGAGAACCTCGTCAACCCAGGCGAGGTCCTCGTGGCGGTGCCGGCTGCACTCGCGCCTGTGAGCGCGTCCGAGGCGGCTGTGCCGGCGAACGCCGCGCGTTTGTTCGGAAAGCGGCTGCGCGAAGCGCAGCGGATGCATACCTTCTCAAACGCCGCGCTCAAGGACCGCCTTCGGATCGAGCATGTGGCCGACCTCGACTGGCATGGGGCGCGTGGCGCCGCCGCGGCCGTGGTACGGCGCTTCGCCGAGCAGCCGCTGCGCTGGCGGCTGGTCGTCACGTCCCCAACAGCCGGCCAAGCCGAGCCGGCTCCCGCGCCACTGGCCGCGCTGCGCGAGGGCGTCCCCCCGGCTGCGGAGGGCCCGGACGGCGGCGACCTCGTCGGGGCGCTGACCGAGGCGCATCCCGTTTCCGTGTAGCGACGGCGCAGCCGTCACGCCCGGTGAGTCTCACCTTCGACGGCCCGCCGGCCCCGGGGGTGTCGCCTCCCACATGGTCTCGGAGGTGAGCCGTCGGGTCCGAGCCAGTCCATTGTCGAGGACCCAAGCCCGATATCGGCTGACGGGGGCATCGTCGGTCCTAAGGCCCCCTCCGCAAGCTTGGCGTTGCTCGGCGCGGAATCGTCGGCGATGGCCTCGAGGAACCCCCAGGCATGGATCCCTGTTGCGACTCGCTGATTGTCATGCTCTTCATCAAGGGTCAGGATGCAATTAGATGTCAAATGTTTCGGCAGCTGGACGCTGCCCTCCTAGAGTTGGGCCGGGGAGCCGAACCCGAGCGCAGCGGGAGGCAGATCCTCGGCCCCCAGCCCGAAAACCTCCGCCCGGAGCGTGGCGATCGCACCACCAGCAGCCGGGCCACTACCGGCACCCCGCGTGTAACCACGCGCCCGAGCGGCCACTGCGAGCCCGCGCGGCCAAGCCACAAAGCGCGGCGGAATCAGGGGGTCGGCGCACCACCTGAAACGTCCGGGCGGCCTGCTTGGCTGCCCGGCTCATGAAGGTGGTCGCCACGATGAGACGGTTCGGGCTCGCCGAGAGCGAGCAGGAACGCGTGTGGGAGCTGTGGGGCGAGGGCACGTCGTTGCGGGCGGTCGCGCGCAAGCTCGGCGCCAGGCCGGAGTACGTGCGTCGGTATGTGACTTCGACGGGCGGGGTGAAACCGGCAGCGAGAGAGCGCTCGAAGCGATGCCTGTCTGAGCCTGGATCCACCGCATAATGCCGCTGGTTCCGTCCGAGGCTGAGGCTTAAATGTCCTCCTGAGCAGGGCTTTTCAGCGGTTGTATGTGGCAGCCGCGGCCCTGTCAGGAGGTCACCTGAATGGTGCACGATCACACGGACGTAATCGATGGTCCGGCGAGCCTCGATCAGATCGCAGTTCGTTTCGATGAGCAGCGGCTGGTCAGCGACGCGGGGCTTTTGTTGACGGGGTCGCTCGCCGGGCGGTTGGGGATCGAGGGGTTGGTGAACGACAGCGTGTGGCTCGATCCCAGGGCGCCGGGCGCGGCGTTGCCGGGCCGCAAGGTGATGAGTCTGGTGCATGGGATGCTTGCTGGCGCTGACAGCATCGATGACGTGAACGTGCTGCGCGCCGGGTCGACCGGTCTGGTGCTGGGGCACGTGGTGATGGCCCCGTCGACGTTAGGGACGTTTTTGCGGGCGTTCACGTTCGGACACGTCCGCCAGCTCGACCATGTCCTGGACGAGTCGCTGGGGCGGGCGTGGGCTCAGGGCGCCGGTCCGGGTGATCAGCGGTTGGTGATCGATATCGACAGCTTCGTCGGTCTATGCCGAGGCCGTGACTATGCCGAGGATCGACAGCGTTGCTGCAGGAGATCCCGACGACGGGGGCGCTCGCGCTCCCGCGGCCGGACGGCATGTCGGCATAGTTTCGGTCGGTTGACGATGGGTGTTCTGTTCCGCCCACTGCGCCGGCTTCGATCTTGCGGTCGTAGTTCTTGGGTCGGCGTCCGAGGGAGTCACATGGGGCGTCGTGACCGCCGGGTGACGGGCGGTGCTGATCGCTGAGCTTTCCTCCTCGACAAAGCGTTCGAAGGAAAGGAAGAAAGATGCAGACCGTCTATGTGGCGAGGGTGTCTGGGCCGTTGGCGCCGTTCGCTGATGGGTTCCGCGCTGAGCTGGACCGGCTTGGGTACACGCCGGCGTCGAGGGAGTACAAGGTCAACCAGATGGCCGGCCTGAGCCGGTGGCTGGACGTCGAGGGGCTCGGCGTCGGCGACGTGAGCAGCGCGACGGTGGAAGCGTTCTTGGGGGTGTTCGCCGCGAACCGTCGGCGGCCGCTGACGCTCAAGGCGATGAGGCCGCTGTTGGAGTGGCTGCGGTCGCAGGGCGTTATCGCGACGGAGGTGAGGGCGGTGAAGCGCAGCGCCGTTGATGAGCTGTTGGAGGATTACCGCCGCTGGCTGACGGCGGACCGGGCTCTGGCGGCCCGGACGATCGATCGGTATGGGAAGGCCGCACGCCGTTTCCTCGCCTGGCGGGTTGCGGCCGGAGTGGTCGCCGTGGGGACCGAGGGTCTCGATGGGGAGGCGGTGACGGGCTATTTGTTGGCGGAGGTCGCGCGCGGCCTGGGTCCTGGCTCGTTGCAGGGGCGGGTGGCTGAGCTGCGCTCGCTGCTGCGCTTCTTCTACTTGCGGGGCGTGACCGATGTTCACCTCGCCAACGCGGTCCCGCCCGTGCCGGGTTGGAAGGAGCGGAGCGTGCCGGTGCGGCTCGACCCGGCCGAGGTGAGGGCGCTGCTTGACAGCTGTGATCGGTCCACGCCGACCGGGGTGCGTGACTTCGCGATGCTGTTGGTGCTGGCCCGTCTTGGGCTGCGTGCGGCCGAGCTGGCCGGCCTGCGGTTGGAGGATCTGGACTGGCGGGCCGGTGAGCTGGTGGTGCACGGCAAGGGCGGCCGTGACGATCGCATGCCGCTGCCCGTCGATGTTGGCGAGGCGCTGGCGGCCTACCTTCGCCACGGCCGTCCCCGATCCGCGCAGCGGGTCGTGTTTCTGACTGTGGCGGCCCCGCCTCGGCCGATGTGGCCAACCTCGGTGAGCCAGATGGTCTGGCGGCAGTCTCGACGGGCTGGCATGAAACCGATACGGGCGCACCGGCTGCGCCACGCGCTGGCCAGCGAACTGGTTGGCCTCGGGGTTCGGCTGCCAGAGATCGCCCAGGTGCTGCGCCAGCGGGACCTGGCCACCACGGCCGTCTACGCCAAGATCGACCATCGTGCCCTGCGGGAGCTGGCGCTGCCCTGGCCGGAGACGATTCGATGAGCGCCCTGCAAGCCGCTCTGGACGACTACCTGGGCCTTCGCCGGGCGCTCGGCCACAAGCTCGATGACGCCGGCCGTCAACTTGCCCGCTTCGTTGCCTACCTGGACGACATCGGCGCCGAGAGCATCAGCCTAGAAGCCGCGCTCGCGTTCGTCCTCGACCCTGAGCTTGATCCGGTGAGCTCCACCCCGGCCAGACGGCTGATCGCGGTGCGGGGCTTCGCACGAAACCTGGCCGGACGCGACCCGCGCACCGAGATCCCGCCGGCTGGACTGGTCTCCTACCGGCAGGTCCGGCGTGACCCGCACATCTTCTCTGATGAGGACGTGCTGGCGGTCATCACCGCCGCCCGGGCGTCCACACCGTTCGCGTTCCGGGCGAACACCCTCGCGACCCTCATCTCGCTGTTGGCGGTGACCGGCATGCGGGTCGGTGAGGCGCTGCGCCTACGGGTCTCGGAGGTCGACTGGGACGACGCTGTGATCCAGGTGCGGCACTCAAAGTTCGACAAGGGCCGCGACGTGCCGGTCTCCGCGTCGACGATCGACGCGCTTGCCGCCTACCGGCGCCAGCGGGACCGAAGGCGCCCGCAGACCGCCTGCTTGTTCGTGTCGCTGTCGGGCACCGCGGTCGCCTACAGCCACTTCCAGACGACCTTCCACAACGCGGTGCTCGCTGCCGGGATCGGGAGCGGATCGGCGACGAGCCCCCGGATCCATCACCTGCGCCACAGCTTCGCGGTGCGGACCCTGCTCGGCTGGTATCGCTCGGGCCTGGACGTCGAAGCGCTGCTGCCCAGGCTGTCGACCTACCTCGGACATCGAGAGCCCCGCTTCACCTACCGATATCTCAGCGCCACCCCCGAACTGCTCGGCGAGGCGGTCAGACGCCTGGAGACGCAAACGATGGTGCGGTCATGAGCGCGGTCGCTCCGACCCTACAGGCGTTCTTCACCGACCGCCTGGCCAGGCAACGCCGAGTCAGCCCCCAGACCGTCGCCTCCTACCGCGACACGTTCCGTCTGTTGCTGCGCTTCGTGCACGACAGCACCGGAAAGGCCCCCTCAACCCTGGACTGGGACGACCTGGACGCCGAGGTGATCTCGACGTTCTTGGAACATCTCGAGCTCGAACGGCACAACTCCGCCCGGACACGCAATCTACGCCTGACCGCCATCAGGTCGCTGTTTCGCTACGCCGCGCTGTCACACCCCGAGCACGCCGCCGTCATCCAGCGGGTCCTCGCCATCCCGGCCAAGCGCTTTGACCGGCGCACCATCACCTACCTCACCGCCGAAGAAGCCGCCGCCCTGATCGACGCCCCCGACCAAACCCGCTGGGAAGGCCGACGAGACCGGGCGCTGCTCGCGCTCGGGCTGCTCACCGGCCTCCGCGTCTCGGAGCTCACCGGGCTCGACTGCGCCGACGTGGTCCTCGGCACCGGAGCGCACCTCCGCTGCGAGGGCAAAGGGCGGAAACGCAGAACGGTCCCCCTGGCCGCGCCCGTCCAGGCGATCCTGCGGGCCTGGCTGACCGAACGCGGCGGCACAGCCCACGACCCACTGTTCCCGACCCGGACCGGGCGGCGACTCAGCCGAGACGCCATCGCAAGCCGAGTCGCTCTACACACCACCACCGCTGCCCAACAGTGCCGATCGTTGCAGGCCAAGAGCGTTCACCCCCACGTCATGCGTCACAGCTGCGCCATGTCCCTGCTGCAAGGCAAAGTCGACACCTCGCTCATCGCTCTGTGGCTCGGACACGCCGATCGTCGCTCGACCGACCCCTACATCCACGCCGACCTCACGATCAAGGAACGCGCGCTCGCCATGACCACGCCCCCGTCCGTGCGCCCCGGCCGCTACCGGCCGGACGACAACCTTCTCGCCTTCCTCGAGAGCCTGTGACTATGCCGACATGCCGTCCGGCCGCGGGAGCGCGAGCGCCGCCGTCGTCGGGATCTCCTGCAGCAACGCTGTCAATCCTCGGCATAGTCACGGCCTCGGCATAGGTCAATCTATGCGGATATCCGCATAGATTGACGAGGTCCACGGCTACAAGAAGCAGGGCGCGTCATACGGGTACACCAAGCAGCTCGGCTATCACCCGTTGGTGGCGATCCGTGCGGGGAGCAGCGAGGTGCTCCATATCCGTAACCGCAAGGGGAAGGCCAACACGCAGCGCGGGAACCCGAGATTCGTGGATGAGCTGCTCGCTCGCGTTCGACGCGCGGGCGCGACCGGCACGATCCTGATCCGCGCCGACACCGGATTTGAGAACCACAAGCTGTTCAAGACCTTCGACGCCCGCGGCGTGGAGTTCTCGATCGGCGTCAAGCAGCGCAAGCCGATCCGAGCGCTGATCGACCTGATCGACGAAGCGGACTGGATCACCCTCGCTGACTATCCCGAGGGCGGCGAGGCGCAGATCGCCGAGACCAAGCTCCATGGTTGGCGGCTGATCGCGCGCCGCACACGTCTCGTCGGCAAGCAGGCCGACCTGTTCCCCAACTGGCAGTACTTCGCGTTCGCGACCAACCGCACCGAGCCGCTGCTGCTGATCGAGGCCGAGCATCGCGAGCACGCCGTCGTCGAACTTGGAATCCGCGATCTCAAAGACCAAGCGCTCGCGCACTTCCCCTCCGGCCAGTTCGCCGCCAACAGCGCCTGGACCGTGATCGCCGCCCTCGCGCACAACCTCGGGCGGTGGACCAGCATGATCGGCCTGCCCCACGACAGCACCCGCACCGCCGCCACCCGCCGCAACCGGCTGTTCCGGATCCCCGGCCGGCTGACACGCACCGCGCGGCAATGGACACTCCGGATGCCCGCCCGCTGGCCCTGGCAACAAGACTTCGACGACGCGCTCACACGCATCCGCGCGCTCCCCGCCCTCACCTGACCCCCCAGCCGGCACACCGACAGCCATTCACCAACCCGCCGGCAACGGCGAGCACGTCCCTGCCCGAAAACGTCACCCACAGCCATCACCAACCCACTCACCAGCGCTCCCGCGTCGCACCAGCCCCGAACCGACCCACCAAACACCGACCGACAACCAATCCGCCCGCTCCCCGAGTCACCCCACCCAGCTATTCGGTGGATTCAGGCTGAGCAGGAGCGCGAGGAGATCTCGCGTGGTCTCGCGCGCGGTGAGAGCTGTCAGGTGATCGGGGCGCGGATCGGGCGCAGTCACACCACGATCTCGCGAGAGGTCAACCGCAACGGTGGCCGCGAGCGCTATCGGGCGCGCGACGCCGATGAGGCGGCGTGGGGGCGGGCGCGGCGGCCGAAGCGCTCCAAGCTCGCCGCGTGTGCGCGGTTGCGTGAGGTCGTGGAGGAGAAGCTCGGGGAGCGCTGGTCGCCGCAGCAGATCTCGGGCTGGCTGGGCCGTACGTATGCTGATGAGCCGGAGATGCGGGTGTCGCACGAGACGATCTACTTGTCGCTGTTCGTGCAGACACGTGGTGCGTTGCGCCGTGAGTTGTGCGCGCAGTTGCGCAGCGGTCGGCGCACGCGCCAGCCGCGGGGTCGTCGGGCTCCGCAGGGCCAGGGGCGGGTGCGGGAGATGCTGATGATCAGCGAGCGGCCGGCCGAGGTCGAGGATCGCGCTGTGCCCGGTCACTGGGAGGGCGATCTGTTGCTGGGCAAGCGCCCGACGGGGATCGCGACGCTGGTGGAGCGCACGAGCCGCTTCGCGCAGCTGGTGGCGCTGCCGGACGGCTATCGGGCAGAGCCTGTGCGTCTGGCGCTGACGCAGAGCATCCGCTCGCTGCCGGCGCAGCTGCGTCGCTCGCTGACCTGGGATCAGGGCAAGGAGATGGCTGAGCACGCCCGGTTCACTGTCGACAGCGGCGTGCAGGTGTACTTCTGCGATCCGCGCAGTCCGTGGCAGCGGGGCAGCAACGAGAACACCAACGGCCTGCTGCGCCAGTACTTCCCCAAGCGCGGCGATCTTGGCGGGATCGCCCAGGAGCAGCTCGACGCGGTCGCTGCCCAGCTCAACGGCCGGCCGCGCAAGACGCTCGGGTGGATGACACCAGCGGAGCGGTTCGCCGAACTGGTGGCGAGCGGTCCTGGCTAAACCGGCGCGGGCCTGCCGCTAACATCGACGAGGTGTGTTGGTAGCCACCCGGTGAGATTGACACTGACAACGTGTCACGTTCGGCACTAACAATGTGTCACCATTCAGTGACACCCACATACATAAGAGGTTACCGCCACGCACGGTGACGACACGTCACCCCACCCGCGCGGGTCGAACGGGCGCACAGCAACCCCCCCTCCGGGTACCGCGTCGGCGACGGCCTCGACTCCACCGAGACCCGCCGGGTAAGGTCGCCGATGCAGCGCAAGCGGTTGGGCGCTCCGTGTGAGAAGCTTCAGTCGTCCGAGGTGGTGCGGTGACCCCTTGAGCCTAAGACCGTATATGAGACGCTGCCACGCAGCAGCACCGGTGCAGGGGTTTTGCGTGTCCGAAACCCGTGTCCGTAATCAACGTCTCACTCTGGATCCCGTCCGCGGGTTTTGAGACGATGCGGCCGTGCTGATCGGCTACGCTCGCGTCTCGACCGGCGACCAGGACCTCGCGCTGCAGCTCGACGCGCTGAAAGCGGCTGGGTGCGCGCGCTGGTTCAGCGATACGGCCTCAGGGTCGCTGCAAGAGCGGCCACAGTTGAAGCGGGCGCTCGAGGAACTGCGCAACGGCGAGGACACCCTGCTGGTCTGGCGCCTGGACCGCCTCGGCCGCTCACTGCGCCACCTCATCGAGCTGATCAGCGAGCTCGAGCAACGGCAGCTCGGCTTCCGCAGCCTCACGGAAGGCATCGACACCACTACCTCGTCGGGCCGGCTGGTGTTTCACATCTTCGGCGCGATCGCCGAATTCGAGCGCCAGCTCATCCGCGAGCGCACACAAGCTGGCCTGAAGGCCGCGCGCGCCCGCGGCCGCCGCGGCGGCCGCCGCACGGTCATTACTGAGCACAAGCTGCGCGTGGCGCGTGAGATGCTCGCCGACGGCGGGCGCACTATGCAGCAGATCGCCGACACGATCGGCGTGGGCCGCGCCACCCTCTACCGCCACCTTGAACCAGCTATTACCCCGGCCTGCAAATGGGTTACGCGGCGTAAGCCGTGGCGGGGTGAGTGAAGAACCGCTTGATGATGTGTGGCTGTTGCTGGCGACCGTGTAGGTAGGAGCGCACCTCATCGATCAGCTCGCTCAGGTTCCGCGGCCGGCGGCGGCCGACCGCGTTGGCCTTCACGTCATGGTTGAGCAACTCCACCGGGTTGAGGTCGGGGCTGTACCCCGGGAGGAAGTACAGCTCGATCCGCTCACCGTGTTCGGCCACCCACGCCTTGACCAGCTTCGAGCGATGCGAGGGATGCCCATCCACGATCAGGTGCACCTTCCGATCCGGGTGATGGTCGATCAGCCGCTTGAGGAAGTCGATGAACACGAACTGGTTGAACTTGCCCTCAAACAGCGAGAAGCGCAAGGACCCGTCGTTGCCGATCGCGGAGATCATGTTCACCCCGAACCGCTGGCCGGTGGCCTCCTTGATCGGCGTCTGCCCTTTCGGGCTCCAGGAGCGCCCGTGTGAGCACTGCGAGCGAAACCCGGTCTCGTCCTACCAGAGCAGGATCCCCCCGTCGCGCCTGGCCATCGCGCGGATCGTCGGGTAGCGCTCCTTCAGCCACTGCTCGACCGCCTCGGGATCGCGCTCCAGCGCTCTGTGCGCCGGCACCTGCGGCGTGAACCCCCACGCGCGCAGATAGCGCCCCACCGTCCTCACCGCGAGGCGGACCCCGAACCGCTGATCGATCAACTCCATGACCGCGTCCCGCGTCCACAGGAACCCCGGCAGCTTCAGCTGATCGGGGTTGCGCTCCTTGACCAAGGTCACGATCACCCCCTGCTGCCAGGGCTCAAGCGCCGCCTGCTCACCCGGCCGCCGGCCCCGGCGGCGCTCCTGCAACCCCTCCCAGCCGCCGTCACGCCAGCGGCGCATCCACTTCGACACTACCGCCCGCTCAACCCCGAACACCCGTGCGGCCTCACGGTGACTCATCCCACCGATCACCGCCCGCACCGCACGCTCGCGAATCGCCGCCTGTGCCTCACCTGACAGTGACCGAAGATCCGAGCGAGTTGACACTCTCACATACTATCAAAACGGTAACCCATTTGTTGGCCGCGGTAATAAGCGCGCCGCCACGGGCAGCTCGCCCGTCCCGGCGAGCGTCGCTGCTCCTGAGTCGCCGCAGCAGGAGCGCGGCGCCGAGCCAGCCACGGTCGAGCGCCGCGTCGATCCGGCGAGGCGGGCGGGGGCCTCGAGCACGGCCAGGACGCGCCGCCCTACGCGTCGGACGCACCAACCCGCGCCAAGCGCCGGGAGTGACCGGCGCCTGTGGCTCCAGGAGCCGTGTCCGACGTGCTCGGCATTAGCCGGCGCGCGCTGCCAGCAGCCAGGACGCGGTCGAGCCGCCCGCAAGCTGTCTTTCCTGCACGTCGCGCGCGGCTGGCGTCAGCGCGCGTGCTCCTCATGCCACGCCGAGCCCGGCGAGCAATGCTTCACGGGGTATGGCCAACATAAGCCCAAAAGGTGTAATAGGACCGCTGATCGGGCCCCGATCGCTGCTATCTGTCGACGAGGAGCAGGTCGAGCGCTCGTGTGCGGTCTTCTGCGCTCGGGCGGGTGTATCCGCGGGTCGTTTCGAGGCGGGCGTGGCCGAGGAGCTCGGCGACGATCACGAGGTCGGTACCGCCGCGCACGAGCGTCGTCGCGAACGTATGCCGGAGGATGTGGACGGTCGTGTCTTCCACCAGGCCGCCGGTGGCGGCGATGCCGGTGATGATGGCGTGGGCGCCGCGGACGCTGAGGCGCTGTCCGCGTTGGTTGAGGAACAGGGCGGGGCTGTCTGTGGCGCCGGGCCAGTCGGCGCGCTCGGTCAGCCAGTCGGCGAGCGCGGTGTGCAGCTGCGGGTGGATCGGGACCTTCCGGACGCGTTCGCCTTTACCGTTGATTCGTAGGACGCCTTTGCGGGCGGAGCGGGCGATGTCCTCGATGTCGAGCGCGACGATCTCGCTGATCCGAGCGCCGGCGTAGAACGGGATGAGCACGAGCGCCTGATCGCGTGGCGAGGCGCAGGCTTGGGCGGCGCGGAGGTAGCGGAGCTGGGCGCGTTGGTCGAGCGCGCGCGGCGCCGCGGCGGGGATCTCGACTCGGGCGGCGCTCGCGGGTCCGAGGCCGCGGCGGATGTAGAAGTCGTCGACGGCGGCGAGCGCGTTGTTGACGGTCGCGGGGCTGCGCTTGAGGACTGTCTGAAGATGGGTGCGGTAGTCGCGCACGGCCCAGTCGCGGCCGTCGGCACTGGTGAGCGGGTCCTCGTCGAGGTCGGCGTCGGCGAGCCAGGCGAAGTACTGGCGGACCTTGGAGGTGTAGGTCCGCCGCGTCTGCTCAGACAGCGGCGCGGCTCTCAGCGCCGCGATGTAGCCATCGAGGACTGCGGTGTCGGGCGCCGACAGGGCGACTGCTGCCCGGCCCCGTCGCCGCGCCGGAGGCGCCGTCGTGTTCTCTGAAGCGGATTCCGGGTCTTGCGATCGTCCTGGGAGCGTGTTCTCTGTAGCCACACCGGGGAGTTTACTTCAGAGAAGGAAAGTTCTCTGAAGTTCGTTCTTCCGCTTTCCGATCGGGAGCGGCAGCGGACGACGCCTTTGGGCCGATTGCTCCTCCTGCTCAGGAGCAGCAGTGTGGTCGAGACTGGTGCTGTTCGATCCGAGCGGTAGCGACAGCGACGTCGTCCAACACTTCCGCGACGCCCTGGTCGGAGCGGAAGTACGGCGAGGTGCCTCACGACCCGCTGTCTAGTCCTAAAACAAGCGAATGGTGCTGAGCTGTGGGCGAAAATCGTGGCTTGCGGTCTGATTGGTAGCGGGCCGGCTCGTCTGTCGTTGGTAGGAGAGCGTTTTGGCGAGGGGTTGAGGTGCGTGGAGTTCACTCATGTCGAGGGGGGCTGGTTTTTGGGTGGCTGACGCCGAGCCGGTGGGCCGGCTCGGGGTGAGCGCGGGTCTCGGATGGTGTTAGAGGGCGTCGAGGAGGCGGAAGAAGATGCCCAGCCAGGGGTTCCAGGCTTGGATGCGCCAGCGTATGTAGCGGGCTGTCTTGACGATCTGACAGGGGATGTCGATCAGAGCGGCTCGGAAGGTGCGGAACTCCATGGTGAGCAGTCGGCACCGCTGCTGTTCGTGCTGCGTTTCCCAGCGGGGTGAGACGGGCAGCATGAGCGCGCACCAGGCCTTGAGGGTCCAGGCCAGTGACGCCATGGTCATGTAGGCCCAGTTGGCGTAGAGGGTGTTGACGGGGGCGTGTAGGGCTCGCACCCCGCTTTTGAGGTTGGCGATGAGGTTCTCTTGGTTGCAGCGCTGGTGGGCTTCGCCGATCACCTGGTCGGCGGTGAGCTTGCGGTCGTTGGTGATGTAGAAGAAGTACCTATATTCATCGAACAGTACGTTGTCACCCCGCTCGATCGACAGGTTCTTGCGCAAGGCGACCACGCGGTAGTCCTTCTTGCAAGCGCGCGGCCGGTAGGAGAACTCGACTACCTGTTCCTTCTTCGGTCGTATCGTCTTGTAGCCGCGCTGGCGAACGATGTCGTCTTTGACGTTTGTGGGGCGGGTCCGGGGCCGCGTCGCGATCTGGCGTTCGGTCTTGGCCACCAGCTCGTGGTAGAGATCTTCCGGTTGGCCTTCGGCGGCTTGGATGAGGTTGGCCTTGGCGTCGTAGCCGAAGACGAAGCGCACCCCGTCGGCGTCCCAGCGGTCGAACTCAGTTGTGAGCGAGAAGTCGGTGTCACCTCTCAGCAGGATGTCGGTGAACCCGGCCCGCCGGCACAGCTCGATCGATCGGTCATAGAGGGGAACGACCCCCTCATGGGAGGGACGGTTGGCGCCGTGGAGGGCCTGATACAGCGGCTCGGCGGTGTTGGCGAGCGAGACCAGCAACGCCGAGTAACCCCAGCTGCCGTTGTAGGAGATGTCCATGCCCTGCTTGCACTGCCCGTCGGTGCCCACGATCGAGGCGTCCGCGTCGATCCGGGCGGTCTGGGAGAAGAATGAGGCCGGCTGCTGGGACCACAGCTTCAGCCGAGCCCGGTTGATCGCCTCCTGGAGGGCCATGATCGAGGCCTCGTCGAAGCGGCGGCAGAAGTCGCCCGCGGTGGTGGGGTCGGGCAGCGACGGCGTCCCCAGGCCGTCCAAGAACACCGCGTCGGTTCGGCGAGTCTCGATGTCCTCCAAGCGGGTGCCGCCGCACAGTGCGTTGTAGGCGATGTTCAACACGTGGTCGGACTCGTGGTAGGGGCGGTGGACCTTGAGCAGTTTGACCGAGGCGTCGATCTCGCAGGCCAGGCCGACCGCCTCGACCAGGCGGGCGATCATCCCCATGCCACCATGGGCTACCCCCCGGTCCCGCTCGGCCCACTCGTAGCGGATCGGGGCTCCCCCCAGGAGCGGGCCGGCCAGGTTGGGGGCCACTGCGGCTTGCAGGCGCCGCTCGATCGCCAGCTGTTCGCGCTCGAGCCTGCGTTGCAACTGTCGCCTCGGGTTGCTCATCTCCACGCTCCCTCTGATCAACAATGTTATGTAACCATAGCAGAGATCAGCTATGGTTACATGGATGTCACCATCAGGATCAATCCAACACCCAAGGGAGGACGACTATGGCGCCGCGTGGCAATTAGTGCGTGGTTACTTGGCGTAGGCGACGTACTCGCCGTCGAAGTACTTGCTGACAATCTCACTTGTGCGGGTAGCGAGATACTCGACGGTGAGAATGACGAGCTTGGCGAGGTTGGATGGGCGGCGTCGCGCGACGTGGGTGTGAACGTCCTGGTTGAGGAGCTCGTCGGGGTTGAGCTCCGGAGCGTACGGTGGAAGGTAGAACAGCTCCATCCGCGGATGGTCCAGCAGCCAGTACTCGACCGCGGGGACTTGTGGAAGGAGGCGTTGTCGACAATCAGGAAGATCTTGCGCTCGGCGAGTGCTCGAGCAGCTTGTCGAGGAGTCCAGGGCGGATCTCATCGCAGGTGCCCTCGGATCTCGCACGAGCGTGCCGTCGGCACCGATCGCGCTGATCACGTTGGCCGAGACGCTTGCCGGTCAGCGGCACGACCGCGCGCTCGCCGATCGGCGCGTAGCTCTTGCCGGCGGTCTGCCCGGCGCGCACGCCCATCTCATCGCCGCAGCATCCGCGCCCCTTCGCGCCGCGCGCGCGCCTGGATCGCCGGGACTCGTCCTGGAGCCACGCCCGCACCCGCTCGGGGTCCTGCTCGAGCCACCGCCGCTGCGGCTTCTTGCCCGAGAACCCCCAGCGACGCAGGTAGACACCACCGTCTGGCGGCTGAGCCCGATCCCGAACCGCCGCTCGATCAGCGCCTTGACGGCCTGCCTTGACCACAACACGCCGGGATCTGCAGCTGATCGGGGTTCGTGCCCTTCATCAGTCCGATCAGCTCTGCCTGCTGGGCGTCGGTGAGCGCCATCTGCTCGCGCGAGCGCCGACCACGCCGCCGCTCCCTCAGTCCCTCAACCCCCCGAGCTGGTGGCGCGCCATCCACAGCGACACCGTCCGCAGATGCACCCCCATGGCCTGCGCCACGACCGCGTGAGTGCGGCCCGCCAACACCATTCTCACACCCCGCTCACGCAGCGCTTCCCGAGTCTCGCCTGACACCCGCCTAGGTAGGCGTTCAGGGGGGTGTCGTGGTTGTGAGCAGGGTTCCTGCGTGTTGCATGGAATTTTGCGTGCGTGCGGCGTGACGAGGTAGAGGCGATCGGGTTGGCGGGCGGGGAGCCGGCGGGGCAGCTGGTGCTGGCGTTGCTTGACGAGGTCGTGCTGCTGCGTGAGCGGGTCGAGGAGCTCGAGCGTCGCCTTGGCCAGAACTCGGGGAATAGCGACAAGCCGCCGTCGTCGGATCCGCCGGCGTCTCGGGCCGAGCGTCGCCGGTTGGCGCGGGAGGCGTACAAGCGCTCGATGCGCAAGTCCGGCGGCCAGCCGGGGCATCAGGGCAAGACCCGGGAGCTGGTCGCGCCCGAGCGGCTGGACAAGCGGGTCGCGCATCTGCCTGATTGTTGCGGTTGCGGGCATGTGTTTGACGGCAGCGAGGAGCGGGTCGGCGATCCGGTGTGCCATCAGCAGTTCGAGTTGCCGGTGATCCGCCCGCTGGTGTTCGAGCACGCCCGGCTGCGGTTGCGCTGCCCGGCGTGTCAGAAGGCGACGCTCGCGCAGCTGTCGGCGGGTGCCCTGTCGGGGTTCGGGCCGCGTATCGATGCGCATATCGCGATGCTCGCCGGCGTGTTTAGGCTCTCGCGTGACCAGGTCCGTCAGACGGTCGTTGAGGTGTTCCGGATCCCGGCATCGACGGGGTCGATCGACAACGCGATCATGCGGATGAGCGCGATCCTCGCCGATCCGTGGGCTGAGCTGCGGGACGCGATCCGCAAGGCCGAGGCCGTGCATATGGACGAGACGACGTGGCGCCTTCAGGGAGCTCAGCAGTGGCTGTGGGTCGCGGCGTCGGCGCTGGTGGCGTGTTTTCGAATCGACCCGACCCGGTCCCAAAAGGCGGCAAAGGCGCTGCTGGGCGATGAGTTCGGCGGGTTCGTGATCAGCGACCGGTACACCGGCTATCACTTCCTCGACGTCCTCCAACAACAACTTTGCTGGTGCCACGTCATTCGCCAGCTGGTCGAGGTCTCCCAGCGCACCGGGGCGGCCGGCCGCCGCGGCACACAACTCGTCAAGCTCGCGCGCGAAGTGATCGCTATCCACCGAGAGTTCCTGACCGACGGCCACGACCCGGACTGGCTCAGTGACCAGCTGGCGCCGCCGCGAGCGCAGATCCGTGTACTGCTCGAGCAATGCGCCACCGGCCACCACACCAAGACAGCGAACTTCGCCGCCGGACTGTTGGAGGAGTACGACGCGCTGTGGACCTTCTGCGACGTTCCCGACCTCCAGATCGACCCGACGAACAACGCCGCCGAGCGCGCCGTCAGACACGCCGTCCTGATGCGCCGCCTTCAAGGCGGCACCCAGTGCGAGCAGGGCAGCCGCTGGATCGAACGCATCCAATCCATCCGCGAGACCTGCCGCCTGCAACACCGCTCGCCGCTGGCCTACCTGACCGACGCCGCGACCGCCGCCCACCGGCGGCTCCCAGCACCCTCGCTCGTCCCGACATAACTCACGCAGGAACCTCCTCGTTCACGACGATACCCCGTGAGCGCCAACCCGAGGCCCAACTGACCGACACGATCCAACGCATCAAAGCCGCTCTGCTTGCGCTAGGCGACCTGCGGCCAGGAGCGCTCTCCGAGCAGTACAACACCTGCCGCACCCCCGGTTGTCGCTGCAAAGCCGACCCGCCCCAGCGCCACGGCCCATACCACCAGCTCAGCTACAGCCACCGCGGACGAAGCCGCACCGAGAACATCCGCCCCGAACACATCGACGCGGTCAACTCCCAGATCGCCAACTACCGCAAACTGCGCGAACTCAACGACCAATGGATCGACGCCGCCATCGAACTGGACCGCCTCCGACGCAGCACACCCAGATAAGCGTCAGGGCCGCAAGCCCACAGCCGACAGCCGACGCCCCTTCACTTCAAACCGACACGGGCCATCCCGCCTCGGCACTCAAACCCCAGGAATACCGGGTCTTCCGGGCCTTCGATGCCCATCTACCACAGTCTTACGCTTGGTTTAGGTCTAGGTTCCGTTCGGGCGCTCTGCGGCGATTCGGTCAGAACGTCTGGGAGGCCCGCGGTGTGGTGAGTGGAGCAGTCGAGCGAGGGGCGGTCGAGCGTCCGTCGTACGCTGCGATCAAGGACGTCGTGTCAAATGTGGGGTGCTACTTGCCAGGGGTTTGCGCGGCGGTGGCTTTGGCCTTGGGCGGCTGGTCGCGGATGCCGTCGTTTATTGCGGGGTGCCCAGGACGCGGGCGACGGCTTCGGTGCGGTTGGCTGAGGCTGTCTTGGCGAGGATTTGCTTGACGTGCCATTTGACGGTGCTCTCGGTGACGACGAGTCGTTCTGCGATCGCCGCGTTGGTGAGGCCTTGGGCGATGAGTCGGAGGATCTCGAGCTGTCGCGGAGTGAGCGGCGCGTGCGGTGTGGGCTGTGGCTCGGTCGCGGTGCGTAGCGCCAACTGCTGGAGTTCGGTGGCGTGGCGCTCCAGGTCGGCCGATGTGCTCTGGAGCGCTTCTTGCGCGAGTTTGGCGTCGGTGATGTCCTGCGCGATGCCAACGACCCGGATCGGCTTGCACGGGTCGTCGACGATGACCTCTCCGCGGCTGCGCAGCGTGTGCACTCTGCCGTCAGCGCGGACGGCGCGGTATTCGAGCGTGAACGATGATCGTTCGGCGAGGGCTTGGTCGATCGTTCGACTGACGAGCTCTCGGTCGTCGGGGTAGACGCGTTGCATCCATCCTCTGAAGCTGGGGTCGCGGTCATCGGGGTTGAGCCCGTAGACGTGGAACAGGCCCTTTGACCATGTGATTCGGTCGTTGGTGATGTCCCATTCCCAGCTTCCCATCTGTGCGACATGCTCGGCCTCGGCGAGTCTTTCGCGGCTGTGGCGCAGCTCGTCCTCGCGCTGCTTTCGAGTGCTGATGTCCTGCACGTGCCCGACCGCCAGGGTCTCGCCCACGACCTCGCCGTCCGCTGGCGCGAGGCTGAGGATCACCCAGATCGCAGATCCGTCCTTGCGGAGGAATTGCCACTCTGCGCTGCTCGGCTCCGATTCGCCTCTGAACAGCCGCGCGATCCGGTCGCGTTGCTCTGCTTGGCGTTCTGGGCTGACGAGATCCGCGAACGTGCGCCCGTGGAGCTCCTGCTCGGAGTAGCCGAGCATCTTGCACAGCGCGGGGTTGACCTGGAGCAGCCGGCCGACGTTGTTCATCATTCCCATGCCGACCGGCGAGTGCGTGAACGCGAGCCTGAATCTGGTCTCGGCGGCCGCGCGCGCCTGTTCGGCAGCCTGTCGGGCGGTGATATCGGTCACGAGCACGACGACGCCACGCACCTCCCCGTCGGCGACGTCCGGGATGTAGGACTCCTGGGTGTGGCGAGGAGCGCCGCCCTGGTCGATAAGCGTTCGCTCAAACAGTTGCGGTTCGCCCGCCAGGGCGCGCTCGATGTGAGGTCGGTTCAGGGCGTAGAGCTCCGGCCCGAGGACCTCGCTCGCCTGGCGACCGCGGATCTGCTCCGGCGTGAGCCCGAAGAACTCGACGTACGCACGGTTGGCGAAGCGGTTGCGCAGACCAGCATCCCAGTAGCCGACCATCGCCGGCACGGCGTCCAGGATCGCGCCAATGTCGTCGCCCAGCTCCCTCGGCTCACGGCGGCCGGTTTCGAGACGCACCGCGGTTCGTGAGAGTTCGCCAGCTTTAAGCCTCTTCTCTCTCACCACCTCGTCCTTGGTTTCGAACACTGGGGACCCTACCATCGAGTAGTACATCTTATCCCCTTGAAGGGTTGCGAATGGTTGCGGGGCGGATCACAATCGCCTGAAATGGCCCAGCGCGTCGTGCCTCCGCTCTCAACGCAAGCCCAAGGTCGCTCGCAACAGAGGACCGCCGTCAGCACCGGCGAGAAGGCGGGGCTCGTGGTCGACCGGGAGCGGCTGGTGCAAGCGGTTCGCGAGCTCGCTGCCGACCTGGCCACGACTCGACGCGACTGCCGCGACAAGCAGCGGCGGATCGACGTACTCCAAGCGGAAATCGCCAGGCTCCTCGCTGCCGCCTCGGCAGCGACCCGTGACCAACGATCCGCACACCAAGGTTCCTCGTGTCAGGGCTGGGGTTAGCAAACGTGGCGCGCACCGCCGCGCGCACGAGCACGCGCTTGACAAGCACGCCGGGCGCGGTGCTCGTGCCCCGGCGCTGCACTCTTCGCTCAAGCGAAAGAACTCAAGCCTCCGCCTCGAGCTCGCGCGGCTGCGCGAACACGGACGGGACGGGACGGGCTTCGCCTCAGGCGAGGTCCTCAGTAGACGCGGCGTCGATAATCAGCACTCCGCGGCTCGAATCTGACACGGGCCCCACGGCCGAACACCGGGCTGCACTGGCGAGGGCCCTCGGCTGGGCCGACGAGGCCGCCGCCCGCGGCGACCACGCCAGCGCTCTCGCGCGGGTACAAACCCTGGAGGCGAGGAGCGAGAATCTGAGCGACGAGTATCCACGCCAAGCGCCACGGATGGCGAGCACGTTGAGGCAAGCGTGTCCGGGATCGTGAAGGTCGTTGGCGAGCAGCGATCCGCAGTCGGCGTTGATCACTGAGTTGCGAAGGCTCGCTCGGCGCAAATAACAGAAGGTCCGGGTGAGTAGTCCCTGTCGGGGCAGCCAGCCGCCGCGAGAGTCTTAGTTGACTATTAGCGTCACCTTGACTATTGTGGTCACCGGCGGCTATCGGGGTAGTGTGCGCCGGGTGGGACGTGGCGCACGACCTGATGAGAGAGGGAGCGGCGGGATATGAAGCACAAGCGGATTGCTGTCTGTGTTATGGCGTTAGCGGGAGTCGCCTGGCTGCCCACGCCGGGGGTGAGAGCTTCGGCCAGCAATGCCAGCTCGGACATTCCCCACTACCAGCACATTGTCGAAATCATGATGGAGAACACCAGCTACGACACGATCATCGGCAACTCCAACGCGCCGCAGATCAACGCGTTGGCAACCCAGTTCGGCCTGGCCACCAACTACTTCGGCGTCACCCATCCGAGCGAGCCGAACTACCTGGCCAATATTGCAGGGGACTTCTTCGGGGTACAGGATGACAACCAGTTCTACTGCACTCCCGCACTGGCCAACACCGACTCGAACTGCAGTGGCACCACCGTGGACCACACGGTGTCGGCGCAGAACCTGGCCGATCAGCTGACCGCTGCCGGGATGACCTGGAAGGGCTACTTCCAAAGCCTCCCCCCCACTCCCGCGCCCGGAGACTTGATCATGACCGGTCCCAACGCCAACGGGCCTTACTCGCACCTGTACCCGAGCACCGTCGGCCTATACGCCTCCAAGCACAACCCCTTCCTGAACTTCACCGGCACGCAGGGTGCGCTCGCCAACATGGTCCCAGATACCCAGCTCGCCACCGACCTGGCCAACAAAACGTCCCTTCCTAACTTCAGCCTGGTCATCCCCGACCAATGCCATGACATGCACGGCACCGTCGGCTGTACCGATCCCAACGACCTGATAGCGGCCGGTGACACCTACGTGGGCAACACCGTCAACGCCATCTTGGCCTCACCGGCATGGAGGCAGGGCCGCAACGCCGTGGTGATCACCTGGGATGAGGACGACTTCTCCGACCAAGGACAGCCCGGCACCGGCTGCTGTGGCGCTGACCCCGGCGGTGGGCGGGCCGTAACCATCGTGATCACCAACAAGGGCCACTACCCGATCACCGACGGCACCGCTTACAACCACTACTCGCTCCTGCGATCCTATGAGGCAGCGTTCGGCCTGCCCACCCTCGCGCACGCCGGCGACGCCGTCGTGCCCCCCATGACCCAGCTGTTCCACCCGTAACATCCAGCCCCCAACCCCCGGTCAAGACGGCTGGCACGCCTCGCTTCAGGCAATGCCAGCCGTCTGCCAGATAACAGCCAGATAACACCAGGCGTCGCGGCCGCGGGAGAAATCCTCGGTGCCTGTCGCTGGTAGTGCTCGTGTGTTACGGTCACCGTGGCGGACCGTCAGGGAGGGCTCGACCTGCGGGAGGAGAACTCCGCCAGACGCCATCTCGCCACGCTCGGCCGCGCGCTAGCCGCGGTCGGACGGGTGCCGAAGACCATCCACCTGCTCGACTGCTGCAACGACCCGATCTACCGCCGCGCGATCCTCGGGCAAATCAACCGTGGCGAGGGGCGCCACGAACTCGCGCGGCGTGTCTGCCGCGGCAACAAGGGCGAGCTCCCACAGCCCTACCAGCGCGGCCAGGAAGAGCAGATCGGCGCGCTCGGCTTGGTCGTCAACTGCATCGTGCTCTACAACACCATCTACACCCAGCGAGCGCTCGACCATCTCACCGCCGCGGGATACGAGATACAGCGCGAAGACATCCGGCGCCCATCACCGCTCGGGCACGAGCACATCACCCTCACCGGCCGATATCACATCGCCCTTACCGAGACGATCCGTCGAGGCGAATACCGACCGTTGAAGACGCCTGACCTCGTCGATCTCGCAAGTGCTTAGACCGGTTTTCTGTACCAACAATCCCCTGACCCCTGGTTGACGGGCAGGCCGGGATCCCGCTCGCGCGGGCGTGGGGTGGCGGGATGGTCGCGGGGATCGACGGGATGCGGTTCATCGTCCCCGTCCCGTCGATCTACGCGCGCCCGAACCGCAAGTACTTCGGGGCCAAGCGCGGCGTCACCCTGCTCAACGTGATCTCAGACCAGGCGATGGGCCTGGCCGCGAAAGTGGTGTCCGGCGCCCCGAGAGATTCGCTGCACATGCTCGATGTGATCTTCAGCCAGGACCACGGCCAGCGCCCCGACGTGCTCGTGGCAAACAGCGGCTCTTACAGCGACCTGGTGTTCGGAATCTCAAGTCTCTTGGGGATCGAGTACCGCCCCGAACCGGCGGACCTCCCCGACCAGCGCACCTGGCGAATCGACCGCGACGCCGACTACGGGCCGCTGAACACCGCCGCGCGCGGCTGGATCGATCTGGAGCGCATCCGCCGGCACTGGCCGGACATCCTGCGCGTGGTCGCGTCGATCTACACCGGCGCCGTGCGCGCCCACGACGTGATCCGGATGCTGCAGCGCGACGGGAACCCCACCCCGCTCGGCGAGGCGATCCAAGCCTACGGGCGGATCTTCAAAAGCCTTCACATCCTCGCCTACCTCGACGACGAGGCCTACCGCCGCGACATCAAAGCGATCCGCAACCTCTAAGAAGGCCGCCACTCACTCGCCCGCAAGGCGTTCCACGGCAACAAGGGCGAGCTCTACCAGCGCTACCACACCGGCATGGAGGACCAGCTCGGCGCGCTCGGCCTCGTGCTCAACTGCATCGTCTTGTGGAACACCGTCTACATGAACGCCGCCGTGGAGCAACTCCGCGCCCGCGGGCACCCGATCAGCGACGAGGACGTCGCGCGGCTCTCACCGTTCATCCGCCACCACCTCCGCGTGCACGGCGACTACTCGTTCCTGCTCCCAGACCTCGCCGGCGCGCTCAGAGACCTACGCGACCCCACCAGCCCCGACTACGAGCCCAACGACGAAGACCAGGACGAGGACGACATCTGAAAGGCGGCCGCGATCACGACCAGCCAGAGCAAGTGATAATCGGTCATTATCACGTACATCAACCCGAGCTCACCCAGATCTACAAGCACGATCGACGGCCCGTCCGCTGCGCGACTCCCGCACGTTATCCGGTACATCCCGCCAGCAGGCCGATGAGCGCGAGAAATGCGGCTCTCCGGGCATAATCGTAGGTGGATTTATGCGAACGCTTGTTCGTGTGGGAGTTGGAGTGTGATGTGTCCGCAGGTGAGGTGAATGAGCGCCAGTGCGGCGTTAGCGGAGTGGAATCCGTATGCGCGGCGGACGATCAGTTTGACCTTGTTGTTGAGTGCCTCCGCGCGTGCGTTGCTCAAGTTCATGCGCCGGGCGGCGAGGATCCCCTCGCGGTGTTTGCGGATCGTGCGTCCGAGCCTGACGAACGGTTTGAGGCGGCTGCGGGAGAGGCGAGCGAGGAGCCGGTCGATCAGCTCGGCGACATCTTCGACGGCGAGGCCGGGGGCGAAGATCGCGCGGACCATCTCCTTCATTGCCCAGGCGCGCACGACCTTCCCGCGGGCGGCTCTGAGTGCTTGGAGCGTGGCGGCTTGGCGGTCGGAGAGGTCCTCGGGGTTCTTGAGCAGCGCCCAGCGGTCGTGCTTGAATTGCTTGGCGGCGTCGGTCTCGCCCGTGCTGCGCAGTTCGTTCCAGTGCTCGCGGCGGACCTCGTCGAGCGCCTTGGTGGCCAGCTGCACGACGTGGTAGTTGTCGATCACGATCGTCGCCTGCGGGGCGTGCTCGCGCACCGAGGCGGCGTAGCCGCCGGTCATGTCCATCGAGACGGCCGTCAGCCGGGAGGCGCGCGCGAAGATCGCGGGCTCGATCTCCTCGCCAGCTGGGAGCCATGCGCCCTGGATGCCGTGGCCGGCCGGGACGGTCGGGCAGGGACCGAACGGAACCATGATCGCGGGCTCTGGCGCCTGACGTGGCTGCTTGGCTGGCGCGGCGAGTTGGGGCGGCGGGGAGGAGGAAGTGGCGATCTCGGGATCGAGCTCGGCGAAGAACTGATCGGCGGCGGCCTGGCCCTTGCCCTCGCAGCCCCACACCACGGCGCTGCGGCGGTGATCGCCGATCAGCGTCAGGTAGCGGTGGCCCTTTCGCCACGCGACCTCGTCGATCGAGATCTCGAACAGATCGCTGAGTCGGTCCAGCTCGCCCAGGTGCGCGTCGGCGACGCGTTTGATGATCCGCCCTACCGTGTGCCAGTCGATCCGGGTCAGCCGGCAGGTCGCCGTCTTGTCGGTCTTGGTCGCCAGCCACGCGACGAGGTTGTCGAAGTCGCGCGTGAACCTGGCGCCGTCGCGGGCGAACGGGACGCCCTCCACCAGCGCGCCGTGCTCGGGGCACACAAGCCGCCTGAGCCGGGCGTGGACCTCGAGCCGCCAGCGGCCGAGATCCAAGTGGCGCCAGACCGAGTCATGACGCTGCTTATTCTCGCGATGGCGCGTGGAGTACGAGCACTTCGGGCAATGAAGGCAACGAGCCCGCAACGCGACCGTGACCACCACCCGATCGCGCTCGAAACGGACCGAGCGAACCCACACTCCGGGCAGAGCAAGCAGACGAGAGAATGCACTCGTGACGCGCATAGGGACGGACCTCCAGTTCGCAGGACTCAGAGACCGCGAACCTACGGTCTGAACCTGTGCGCGTCCCCCAACCCCCTCCCGGGACCCCGCAAGCAGCGAGGAAAGCCTGCTCAGGCCCCGAAACCCGAGCCGGTCAGAGCCCCCGAGTCACCTACGATCACCCCCGGAGCCCCAGAAATGCCACACCGCACGGCAAGCCGATCACGCTCCAAGCGGCGGCCGACGCGTTCCTCTCATCGCCACGATGCGAGAACCCGAACACCCGCCGCGCGTACGCGACCGTGATCGACAAGCTCACCGCCCAACTCGACCCCGCCCGCGGCCTCGCCGACGTCGACGAGCGGGAGATCGGCCACGCGGTCAACGCGCTATGGAGCAGGGCGGCGCGGTCGACGTGGAACCGCAACCGCGCCGCCGTCGCCTCCTGGCTCACGTGGTGCCGGGGCACCAAAAGGTGGCAGGCGCCCTCGCTGCCGGCGGACTGCGAGCGGCGCGCTGAGCACGCCGACCACACCCACGACCTGCCAAAGCGAGCGATCGACCGCCAGCTCTCCCGGCGCGACATCCCGCTGCGCGAGAGAACGTTGTGGCGAATGCTGTATGAGACCGCCGCGCGCGCGTCGGAGATCCTCGCGCTCGACATCGAACAACTCGACCTCGCCAACCGCCGCGCACCCGTCCGGTCCAAAGGCGGCCAAACCGAATGGGTGCACTGGGGCACCGGCACCGCCCACCTCCTCCCACGACTCCTCCGCCTCCCCGACGGCACGAGTCGCAGCCACGGACCCCTGTTCCTCGCCGAGCGCAAGCCCGTACCCGCTCGACAGCCACCACCGCGCGACATCTGCCCGCACACCGGCCGGCCCCGGCTCGGCTACGACCGCGCGCGCGTCCTGCTACATCGCTACACCGGCTGGCGGCTGCACCAGCTGCGGCACTCCGCCGCGACCCATCTCGGCGAGAAGAAAGTCCCTCTGCAATTGATCATGGCCAAGACCCGACACCGATCGCCCCGCACCGCGATGCGCTACGTCCACCCCAGCGCCGCCGCCGTCGCCGAGATCACCGAGCTACTCGACCCACCCCGCCGCTCGGGATAGAAGCCCGCGAGTTTGGGGCCAGACGCGCCGCGACGAGCGGTGCTTATCGTGACTTTTCGTTCCATTGTTCCCCACGGGCCCGAGGAGACTGCGGTCGATGCGGGGTGGAAGAGGCGGTTCGCTGCAAGCAGTCGAGTAGGTTGATCAGTGTCCTAAAGGAGAGGTATGGAGGCCTCGGAGCCTTGGATGATGTGTATATGCCGATGCCACAGTCGTAGCACATGACGGCGGTATTCCTCGATACCCGACGCAGATCTTTCACAGACATTTAGCAGCGTCTTGCCCACCACGATCACCGTCTGCTTGCGAAGACGGGATCCGGGCCTGAGCGCCAGAACCACCGACGGCACCTCGGGATGGTGAGCCCGGATCGTCGCCCAGGCGCGCGCGCTCAGCGCCGCGTCAGTCGAGGGGCTGTCATCACCAGTCCGTTGCTCGCCCGTCGCGCCGGCGGGCTTGGGGAGCACGCAGAGCGCGCGGCGATCGCGCTCGCCGGCGGGCTACGCCGCCAGCTCGTCCTCGCCGCTGGTCTGTTGGCTGAGGTCGAGGTGCTTGTAGAGGGTGGAGCGCCCGACCTTGAGCGCGCGGGCGATCTGGGTCATGGTGAGCTCGCGCTTGTCGCGCATCGCGGTCGCGCCGGCGAGCAGCTCGGGCGTGATCACGCTAGGTCGCCCGCCTTGGCGCCCGCGGGCTCGGGCGGCGTCGCGTCCGGCGGCTGACCGCTCGCGGATCAGCTCGCGCTCGTTATGCCGCGCGTGTGGTTATGCCGACTGGAGGTTGCGTCACACGGGTTTCCGCTGTTCGGACGGGGTGGCGAGCGCGAAGCTGTCGGCATAATCACAGGCTGTCCAGGAAGGCGAGCAAGCTGTCGGGGGCTCGGTAGCGGCCGGCGCGCGTGTTCGGAGGTGCGGTGCGGGCGAGCGCTTTCTCCTTGAGCGCAAGGTCGGCGTGTAGATATGCGTCCGCCGTCCTGGTCGTCTCGTGTCCGAGCTACAGCGCGATCACTGTCTTGTCGACGCCGGCGTGTAGGAGCCGCATGGCGCTGGTGTGCCGCTTACGTGGAATTCCACGTAAGCGGCATTACGTGGACGGCTGGGTTATGTGGCCGGCTGGCGTGTTTCCCTTGCTGGGCCTGTCGCCGGGGCCGGTTCCGGCCACATAACGTGGGGGTCGTGCGTGTGGGAGGCCGCCCGCTGACGCCTTGAGCGCGGCGAAGAATCGCGCCCCTGTTCACCACGATCAGGGAGGCGATTCTCATGCAGGCAACAGTCGTCCGCGACGCGTCGGGGCGGGTGATCGTCGCGTTGATGACGGCGGGTCGATCGAGAGCGACGATCAAGCGTCACCAGGCGGAGTTCAATGCGTTCGCTGGGTTTCTCGAGGCTCGCGGCCGGGCGGTCCCGACCGAGGTGGACTGCCTTGATTTCATCTTCGAGCGGTCCGGGTGCAGGCTCGCGGGTTTGCGCGAGCCGACCAGTGCCAGACGGGCCCAGCTCGCACGCCGGCCGTTGATCCTGCTGATGGAGACCTTGGCTGGAGGCGTCCCGGTGGTGGGGCAGGCGACAACGCCGCCGGTTGAGCGCTGTCCAGCGCGTTTCCGGGCGGCCAGGGACGAGTACCTGGGGGCGTGCCGGCGGCGAGGTAACGCCGAAGCCACCGTCGTGACGAAGCAGCGCGCTGCGGACCAGTTCCTCGCCTATCTCGAGGAGGTTGGTCGGGAAACCCTCGAGCAGGCGCAGGCCCGGGACTTGGCCGGGTTTTGGGCTCGGCGCCAACGCCAGCGCTACGCCCCGAAGACGACCGGGTTGCTGCGTACGGGGTTGGCTGACTTTCTGCGCTACCTGCACCGGAACGGGCAGATCCGGGAGGACCTGGCCCGGCGGCTCCCGCCGCAGCGCTATCCCCGACGCGGCCAGTCGGCTCCGCACCCGTGGACGGCTGACGAGGTCCGCTTGGTGTTGGAGCAGATCGATCGGCAGTCCGCGATCGGGAAACGCGACTACGCGATGGTGTTGCTGACCGTCAGGCTCGGTTTGCGGGTCGGGGACCTGCGCCGTTTGGAGTTCGGGTGGTTCGACTGGCGCGCCAAGACGCTGGCGTTCACGCAACACAAGACCGGTGTGCCGTTGACGCTGGCGCTGCCGGGCGACGTCGGATGGGCGGTGATCGACTACATCCGGCACGGTCGGCCTGAGGCGGCCTGCCGGCAGGTGTTCGTCAAACATCGCTACCCGTTCACCGCGTTCGGCTCGTCCACGTCGGCGGGGTGCCGGCTTGGCTATTACGCGCGGCGCGCCGGGATCGTGTTCGCGGCCGGGCGGTCGCACGGCCTGCACTCGCTACGCGGCGCGCTGGCGGTCGCGATGCTGCAGACCGACACGCCGCCGCCGGTCGTGACCGCGGTCCTGGGTCACGCGGCGGGCGCCACGACCGCCGCGTATTACCTCAGGCTCGACACCCTGCACCTGCGTCGCTGCGCGCTCGATGTCGAAGATGTCCTCGACGCAGGGGCGCGGTCATGACAGCGTCGACGCTGCCCGAACTGATCGACACGCTCGTCGCGGTGCGCCGCGCCGGCGGGTTTCGGTATGACCGCCAAGCACGGGTGCTGGCGCAGTTCGCCGAGCACTGCCGCCGTGAGGGGTACGCGGACGGGTCAATCATCCAAGAAGCGGTCGAGGGGTTCCTCTACGGCCGCCACCTCAAGGCGTCGACGATCCGGCGCGAGGAGATCGTCCTGCGCGACCTGGCAGAACACGCCCGCCAGTTCGGCTGGCCGGCGTGGGCGCCGCCGACGCTGACCCGAGTGAAGACGCGGCACCGGCCGCCGCCTTATGTGTTCAGCGACGAGGAGATCTGTCGCCTGTTTGACGCGATCGATACCCAGCCGCTGTCGGAGATGTCCAACCGGCCGCTGGTGGACCCGGTGCTGTTCCGGGTCCTCTACGCCACCGGGCTGCGGATCTCAGAAGCGCTCAACCTGCAACTGCGCGATCTCGACGCTGCCCGCGCGACGCTCGAGGTCCGCGACGGCAAGAACCGTGAGAACCGGATCGTGCCCGTCACCCGGCGCCTCGCCGACACGCTGGAG
This sequence comes from uncultured Solirubrobacterales bacterium, assembly GCA_963836065.1. Lineage (GTDB taxonomy): Bacteria > Actinomycetota > Thermoleophilia > Solirubrobacterales > Solirubrobacteraceae > Palsa-465. The sequence continues at coordinate 234,384 of CAWIII010000035.1, read as the reverse complement.
GCATATATCGCGGCCGCGCACCCCGACCCGGAACCCGCTCACCATCTGTTCCACACCGGCGATCCGGCCAGACCGGTCGACAAGTCCACGATCTACAACCGGTTGCGTCGCTACCTCGCTGATGCGGACATTCCGCATTTCCCGGGTGGCCCGCACATCCATTCGCTGCGTCACGGGTTCGCCGTCCAGAACCTGCGCCGCTGGGCGGCCGACGGCACCGACCTGGCGGTGATGCTGCCCTACCTGTCGGCATACATGGGCCACAGCGACCTGCGGGGAACCCAGTACTACCTGCAGTTGACCGCCGACGCGTACCCAGATGTCGCCGAGATGGTCCAAGCCAGGTTCGGGTACGTCATCCCGGACCCGGTCGCGCGGGAAGGAGCCGAGCAGTGAGCCGCGTTAGCCCTGTCGGCGGGGATCTGGCCGGCCGCTGGCTGTCGAAGTTCCTCACTGAGCACCTCGCCGGCGAGCGGGACCTGTCCCCCCAGACGATCGCGTCTTACCGAGACGCGATCAAACTGCTGCTCACCTGGTTCCGCGACGTGCAGGCAACCCCACCCGAAAAGCTGCGTCTCGCCGACCTCGACCGGACCAGGGTGCTCGCGTTCCCGGACTGGCTGGAGGCCGACCGCGGTAACTCGCCGGCGACCCGCAACCAGCGCCTCGCCGTGATCAAGTCGTTCGCCCGGTACACCGCGATCGAGCGTCCAGAGTTCCTCGACCAAGCCACCCAGATCCTCGCCGTCAAGCAGAAGAAGACGCCGGCCACCGACATGGGCTACCTCACCGGCGACGAGGTCAAAGCCCTCCTCGCCCAGCCAGACCCGGCCACCCGGCGCGGGCTGCGGGACACCGTCCTGCTCTCCACGCTCTACGACACCGCCGCCCGCGTCCAAGAGATCTGCGACCTGAACACCGCCGACGTCCGCGCGGCCCGCCCGATGCTCATCACGCTGCACGGCAAAGGCTCCAAAACCAGGCGCGTCCCGCTGATGGACCCCACCGCCCGACTGCTGCAGGACTACCTGCACCGGCGCACCCGTCATCCCGGCGTCGGCGCAGACGCCGACCCGCTGTTCCAAGGACCCGAACAGACCCGATTGACCCGCTGGGGCGTCACCAAGATTCTCGCCCGGCACGTCCAATCCCTACGCGGCCGCGACCCCGGCTACGCGCCCGGGCTGAACATCACCCCGCACGTGATCAGAAGGACCCGAGCGATGCACCTGCTGAAAGCCGGAGTGAACGTGATCTACATCCGCGACCTGCTCGGCCACGCCGACGTCTCAACAACCGAGATCTACGCCCGCGCCGACCCGGAGACCAAACGCAAAGCCATCGAGAACGCCTACGAGTCACTCACCCCCGAACTCCTGCCCAGCTGGACGGCCGACCGAGATCTCCTCGAATGGCTCGACCAGATCTGCCGATAACCGCCCGGATTATGGGCTCTCCTGACGATCTGGGGGTGAGTCATCGGTGGGGGAGCGGGATTTGGATGCCGGCGCAGCAGAGGTAGATCATCGCGATCAGCGCGTCGGCGGAGTGGAATCCGTATGCGCGGTGTGAGATCAACCTCACCTTGCTGTTGAGCGCTTCGAGCCGTCCGTTGCTCAAGTTCAGCTCGATCGCGGCGAGCACGCCGGCCTTGTGTTTGCGGATCGTTCGCGCGAGCTTGATGAACGGTTTCAGTCGCGAGCGAGATGCCCATGCGAGCCACGCCTCGAGGCGCTCGGGCGCTTGCTCCTTGGGGAGCTTGTAGAGGTAGCGCAGCTCGCCGTAGAGCAGGAACGCGCGGTACATGCGCTGGTTGGTGAGCACGACCTCGGCGAGCTTGAGCAGCTGCTTGGCGGTCTGTTTGGCGGTGTCCTTCAGCAGCGAGTAGCGGGTGCCCTTGATCCACTTGCCTTCGCCAGTCGAGGATCGTCCGTGGCGGTTGTACTCGTCGCGGCGGACTTGGTCGGCGGCCTTGCCAGCGAGCTGTACCACGTGGAATGGGTCGAACACGACCTGCGCGTGCGGGACGCCGTTCTCGGCGCGGATCGCTTTCTCATAGCCGGCGGACATGTCGATCGAGACGGCCTTGATCGACGCTTTCTGCTCGTCCGTGAGCCCGGCGAAGAACGCCTGCAAGCTGTCGGCGTTGCGGCCCTCGGTGGCCCACACGATCGACCCGGCCTGATGGTCGGCGACGCAGGTCAGGAACTTGTGCTCGGCGCCGTATGAGACCTCGTCCACGCCGATGAACCGAAGCCCGTCCAGGCGGTGGCGGTCGAGCTTGTCGGCGACGACCCGCGCGAGGATCGTGCCGACCGTGCGCCACGCGATCCGCAGCAGCCGCTCGACCTGCGTCTGGCTCATCTGCTGCGCCAGCCACGCGGTGAGATCTTCGAAGTCGCGCGTGTAGCGCGAGCCCGCCCTGGCCCACGGCACCGCCTCGTACACGTCCCCGCAGCCCGGGCAGTACAAGCGTCTGAGCCGGCACTCGATCACGCACCGCAAGCCGCCGAGATCCAGCGCCCGCCAGCGCTTCTCACGATGCTCCTTGATCTTCAGCCCGCGCGCGCCGCAGCCCGAGCAGACAGGCTTCTTCGCGCGCAGCACGACGGTCACGATCACCGCCTCCTGCCCGAACGCCACATCCCTAACCCATGCACCCGCAAGCGCCAGCATCTTGTTGAATGCGGTGGTAGCCCGCACGTCGCCCTCCTTCGTAGGCAGCTGAACATCTGACATCCAGCAGCCTGCCGGATCTGGGCGGCGGCGGGCCGCCCGGCGTGTGCGCAACTTGCGAGACGTTCATGCCGGACGCCGCCGCGCGGGGTAGCGGAGCCGCGCGCCGCGCGGCAAGCGGCAGCCAAGCCAACCCGTTCGGCCCCGCAAACCCCGAGCTTCCAGGCAATTCGGCCGCTTGACCCGGGCTTCGGCTCCGCTATCTGGCAATGATCGCCGGGCAGAGCCCGGCACCCATCACATCAACGACCAACCACAGCGGACCCCAAGTCACCCCCAGACGAGCAGGAGTCCCGGATTATGTGGCCGGAACCGGCCCCGGCGACAGGCCCAGCAAGGGAAACACGCCAGCCGGCCACATAACCCAGCCGTCCACGTAATGACGCAGCGTGTGGGGCGAGACTCGCTTGCCGTTCAGGCTTGGGCAGGCGCGCTGGGCGATCTGCGCGTGTTTGGTGAGGAGCCGCTCGACGGCGTCGCGGCTGAGCGGGCCGCCGTGGCTGGCGGGGAAGAGCGGGTCGGCGGGATCGGCGTGCTGCTCGGCGATCCACGCGCGGAGCACGCCCACGGTCTGGCTGGTCAGCGGCGTGATGCGTGCCTTGCGGCCCTTCCCTTCGCATCGCAGGTGGGGGCCGCGGCCAAGCGAGATGTCGTGACATCGCAGCCCGATCAGCTCCGCGACCCGGACCCCGGTTTGGATCGTCAGTAGCAGCAGCGCGTGGTCGCGCCTGCCGATCCAGCGCGAGCGGTCCTGAGCGGCGAGGAGCGCGTCGACCTCCGGGGCGGTCAGGAACGTGACCAGCGGCCGCTCGGTGTGTTTGGGCGGAATCGCGAGCACGCGGGCGATCAACGCGGCGTGTTCGGGATGCCTCAGCGCGGCGAACCGGAACATCGAGTGCACGGCCGCCAGTCGCGTGTTGCGGGTTCGCACACTGTTATGTCGCTGCTGCTCGAGATGCTCGAGGAACGCGCTGATCAGGGGCGCGTCGAGATCCTCAAGCTGCAGACGCGATGGCGAGCTGCCAGTCCGCTCTTGCGTGAAGGCCAGCAGCAGCACGAACGTATCGCGATAGGAGGCGATCGTGTGCGGGCTCGCGCGGCGTTGACCGATCAGCCGTTCAGTGAAATAGGCCTCGAGTGTCGGCGCGAGCAGGGTCATGACTGGCTCCCTGAGCGCTCGAGCCGTTCGGCCGCTAACTGCAGCAGCTCCGGCGTTGCCTGCAGATACCAGTACGACCAGGCGGGTGCGGCATGCCCGAGGTAGCTGGAGAGCCTGGGCATCAGAGCGGGAACGTCGAGGCCGGCGCGATACCAGTCGCTCAGCGTTCCGACTGCGAAGGTATGACGCAGGCTATGGATCCGCGGACCGCCGTTGCCGCCGGCAAGCGGTCTCAGGCCCGCGTGGGCGAGGAGGCCCCGGAACGTCTTATAGATGTTCTCGTAGAACAGCCGGGTGCCTGCGGTGGACAGAAAGAACGCCGGCGAGCTTGCGCGCGGCAAGCTGTGATCGCGCACGCTGCAGTACTGCTCAAGCGCGCTGAGCGTGCTGTGGTGCAGCGGCAGCTCGCGCGCGGCGCCGAACTTGCCGCCGCGGACGGTCACGCAGCCGGCGGCCAGATCCACATCTCCGCGGTCCAGTCCAATCGCTTCCCCGATGCGGATGCCGCTCACGGCAAGCAGTCCGATCAGCGTGCGGTAGGTCGCTCTGGTCAGCGGGAAGCGAAGCGTCTCGGTGGCCGCCATCAGCGCGACGATCTCCTGATCGGAGTACAGGTATGGGGTCGGCCTGCGCCGGCAGCGGGGCAACAGGTCCGCGGGTGGCGCCTCGGCGCGGCCGTCGAGCGTCTGCAGGTAGCGCGCGAACCCGCGCGCGATCGACAGCCTGACCGCCCACTCCTGCGGATGCCCGGCCGGCTGAGTCGCCCACTCAAGCGCCAGCCGGGTGCTCACCGTCGTCTCCCCGGCGGCGTCGAGGAAGGCGATCAGGTCCGGCAGCAGCCGGCCGTGGCGCTTGAGCTTGAACCCCAGCGCGCGACGCAGAGCGAGGTAGTCATCGCAGGCCTGACGCAGGGAGCTCATGCGACACCTCCCGGCCACGGCCGCGCGAGCTCGCGGAGCCGATCTCGGTCGACTCGCGCGTAGATCGCGGTCGTGAACGTGCTCTGCTGGCGCAAAAGCTGACCGATCTCCTCAAGCGAGGCGCCGGCACGCAGCGTCTCGGTCGCAGCGGTGTGCCGCAACCGGTGCGCGCCGACGAGCGGCACTCCGCAGCGGCGACAGGCGGCGTGCACGATCCTGCTCACCCCGTCGGGCGACAGTCCCCCGGTCGGCGCGTTGACCCGCAGAAACAGCCGCTCGCAACCGACCCGCGGACGCCCGCGCTGCACGTAGCCGGCGAGCGCCCGGCCAACGTCGACCGGCAGCGGCAACCGCTCCCGCCGGCCCCCCTTCCCGCGCACCAGCAACTCACCCCGCCGCCAATCGATGTCCTGCAGCTCGATCGCCGCGACCTCACCGGCACGCAGGCCCAGCCGCGCCAACACGATCAGGACCGCGAAATCGCGGCGGCCGGCCTTCGTGCGCCGGTCGCAACTCGCCAACAGCCGCGCGACCACTCGGGGGTCCAACGCGCGCGGCAACGATCTCCGCTGGGAAGCGACAGCCGGCACGGCGCCCGCGAGATCACGCGCGGTGACCCCATCGACATGCAAGAAGCGCAACAGCGACCGCAACGCCATCACCACGTTCTTCGCCGAGCCGACACTGCGCGCAGCGCACTGCTCAAGCACGAAGCGGCCAACCTCGCCCGCGCTCAGCCGCCCCAGATCCAGCTCGCCACCCGCCGCCGCGAGCTGCTCAAGGAACAGCCTCGCGACCCGCTCGTAATAGAGCACCGTCCCGCCAGCAAGCCCACGCTCGCCAAGCAGGTAGACCTGATAACGCTCCACCAGCAAATCGACCGGACCATCCGCCGACGGCGCGACCGGCAAAGGCGCCACACCCAACGAACGCAGATACGCCAGCAACGGCACCAACCCGCGCGGCGATCTGAAGTGCCGATAGCCCATCGCGCAACGCCACTCCACGAACTGCTGCGCCCGCTCCCACGTCAGCTCAGCGACGGGGACTTCCCCCTCGACCATCCAGCGGCTAAGGCACGCCATCAGCTGCATCCGCTGCGCCGCCGAGTCGGGCCCATACCCCACGCGGACAAGCTCGACGCGAAAGCCTCCCGCAAACGGCTCAAGCGCGCCCGTCACCTGGACTCGCGACGGATCCTTCATCGAAGACCTCCTCTTCCGGAACGTGGACAGAACCGGCGAGAAGCGTCCGTCAGACGACCGCGATTATGCCGAGCGCACCACCACGATCACCGCACTCTCCAAAGACCCTCAACGCTCACGCGGAAAGGAGGGGGGGAGTGTCCGAGGAACTGTGTAGGCATGAGCATCGCTTTCGTTCATGCCTACACAAATCCTCGGACACTCCCGACTTTTCCGCCTTATGTGGGCCGTACCCCGAGTACACCGGTTACATAAGTCGAGTCTCCTCTGGGGCAGCGCACCATCAACCGTGGAGGTTCGTGTCGGCGCGGGAAGGATCGCTGTGGTGTCGGTGTCTTGGACTGTATGCCTGCTGTCCGACGTCGATGTCTTATGTGGGGGATCGTGTGGCGGGAATCGACCGCGGCGGGGTTCGTTGCCGTCGACGAACGGCTCCCAGCCTCGCCCTCGAACCGCCAAACCACCCACCACCACAAGACCAACTCCATGCGCGAGACTGCTCTTGACCCTCAGGGGGGAGCGCGCGCGGCCGTCTTCGGCGCCCTCGGTTCGCCACCAGACCGGAACTGGTCGTAGGCTCCTGCTCCCCGCCCTGAAGCGGAAGCCTCGCTCACCCGTGCGCTTTGCTATGCGCCTCAAGCTGGCAGTCGGGCGCCTGGTCCGAGGCGGCGCAATATCGCTTACGGCCGGGCGGAACGTTCCGAGAATCCGCCTCGCTGAACGGCACAAACGCCGATGGCATCGGTGATCGCTCGTTACCGAGTGTGTGCGGAAGGGGCCTTCTGGGACGTGTTCCGCGAGGTCGTCCTAGTAGCCGCGCGCGGTCCTTTCAGGGCTCCTGGGCTCCAGTAGCATGGGTTAGCAGCAATGGACAAGGCCGTGCAGATCGGGCTGTTCGGGGCCTTCGCGGTGCGCGTGGGCGGGGAGGTTGTGCCCGAGGGGGCGTGGCGGCTGCGTAAGGCCAAGAGTCTGGTGAAGCTGCTTGCGCTGGCGCCTGAGCGTCGAGTTCATCGGGAGCGGGCGACTGAGTTGCTGTGGCCTGAGCGGGCGCCTGATGCGGCGGCTAATAATTTTCATCAGGCGTTGTATGTCGCCCGGCGGGCGCTGGAGGGGGCGGGCGCCGAGGCTTCGGCTGTTCTCCCGTTGCGGGACGACATGCTGGTGCTGTATCCGGGCGGGCGTGTGGAGGTCGACGTCGACGTGTTCGAGGCGGGCGTCGCCCACGCCCGTGAAACCCGTGAGTCGTCGGATTATCAGGCCGCGCTCGCGCTCTACGGCGGGGAGCTTCTCGCCGAGGATCGGTATGAGGCGTGGGCGACCAGCCGGCGCGACGCGGTGCGCGAGGCGCACCTCGGGTTGCTGCTGGAGTTCTCCGCTCGTCTGAGCGCGGACGGCGGAAGCGCGGCGGCGGTCGCGGTGCTGGAGCAGGTTGTGGTTGTCGACCCGCTGCACGAGGCGGCGCACCGCGAGCTGATGCGGGTGTTCGCCGCCGACGGTCGCCGCCAGGAGGCGCTTGGCCAATATCATCGCCTGCGGGAGGCGCTGCGGCGCGAGTTGGAGGCTGAGCCCGATCCTCAGACCGCAGGCCTGTATCGGGCGTTGCTGCGCGGCGAGGTCGACGTCGGGGCGCCCGGTCTGGGGGTGCGCGGGGGGCGGGCGCGCCTGCCGTCTGCTGCGTCGGTGGAGCCCGCTCGTCACAACTTGCCGGTCGCGCTGACGAGCTTTATCGGGCGCGAGCGTGAGTTGCGTGAGGTCGCCCGGCTGCTTGATTGCCATCGCTTGGTGACGCTCGCGGGCGCTGGCGGGTCGGGCAAGACTCGTCTTGGCCTGGAGGCCGCGATCGCGCGCCTTGGTGAGTGTCCCGACGGCGTCTGGCTGGTCGAGCTGGCGGGTCTGAGCGACCCTGGGTTGGTGGCGGATGCGACCGCGTCTGCGCTTGGTGTGACGCTGCCGTCTCGGCTTCCCGCTCTGGAGGGCCTGGCCGCGCAGCTTGGCCGGTGGCGCGCGCTGGTGATCCTGGACAATTGCGAGCACCTGATCGGCGCAAGTGCCGTGCTCGCCGAGCACCTGTTGAGCGTTTGCCCCGGGCTGCGGGTCCTGGCCACGAGCCGCGAGCCGTTGCGTGTTCCCGGTGAGGTGACGTGGCGCGTCCCGTCGCTTGCGCTGCCTGACCGGCGGGGGTCGGTGGAGCCCCGGCAGCTGGAGGGCTTTGAGTCGATCCGGCTGTTCTGTGAACGCGCGAGCCATGTTGTCGAGGGCTTTGCGTTGAGCGAGGACAACGCCGGGTCGGTGGCCGAGATTTGCCTGCGGCTGGATGGGATGCCGCTCGCGCTGGAGCTTGCTGCGGCGCGTGTGGAAGCGCTCTCGCCTGCTCAGATCGCCGAGCGCCTCGGCGACTGTCTTGCGGTGCTGACGGCCGGCCGGCGATCGGCGCTGGATCGTCAGCAGACACTGCGGGCCACGCTGAGCTGGAGCTATGACCTGCTCACGAGCGTCGAACGCGCGCTGTTTCGGCGCCTGGCGGTGTTCGCGGGCACCTTCGCGTTGGAGGCCGCCGAGGAGGTCGCGGCGGGCGAGGGTGTGGACGGGCGCCAGGTCGCTGACCTCCTGGGGCGGCTTGTCGACAAGTCGCTGGTGGTGGCCGAGCAGGATGCCGGCGGCTACCGTTATCGCCTGCTGGAGCCGATGCGCCAGTACGCGCGCGAGCTTCTCGTCGAGGCGGGCGAGGCGGCGAGCGTGGAGGCGCGCCATAACGCCTTCTACCTCGAGCTCGCCCGGGCAGCCGATCCCGAGCGCACGGCAGCCGGACCGATCGTCGCGGCCGGCCGGCTCGACGCCGATCACGACAATCTGCGCGCGGCGCTCGGGTGGGCGTTGTGCCACGAACCCGAGCAGGCGTTGAGGCTGGCCGTCCACATGTGGCCGATGTGGATGGCCGGAAGTCATTTCCAGGAGGGCAGCGGGTGGCTGCAGGCGGCGCTCGCGGCGGCCCCGGCGCCGACCGAGCTTCGCGCGGAGGCTCTGCGCGCCGCGTGTGGGCTGGAGGTCCGCCTGGGGCGGACCGGCGGGGTGAGCGAGCTGGGCATCGAGCGGGTCGAGATCTTCCGGGCGCTGGGCGACCGCCGCGCGGTCGCTCACGCGCTCGACGAGGTCGGCGTCTATGAGTACATGGCTGGTCGCTATGACAACGCCGAGCGCCTGTACGCCGAGGGCCGCGCGCTGGCCGAGGAGCTCGACGATCGCAAGGTGGCGGCGGCGGTCCTGCACTCGGTTGGTGTGCTCGCCCAGTGCCGCGGCGACTTCGCGGGCGCCCGCGAAGCGCTGCTGGACAGCCTTGCCCGGTTGCGCGAGGTGCCCGCGGAGGACGGGGAAGCGTTCTTTCGGGTGCACACCGCGTGGCCGTTCGTCGCCGGTGAGGGGCCGGGCGGCGCGCCGCGGATCTACTTTGAGGAGACCGCGCAGTTCTTTCGCCGCGTGGACGCGCGGCGCGCGATCGGCTACGTCCTAGCCGCGCTCGGCGACGTCGCCCGCGCCCAGGGGCTCCGCCAGCCGGCGCGCGAGCGCCTGACCGAGAGCCTCGCGCACTTCCGCGAGGCGCGCGACGCGATGGGCACGGCGTTCGCGTTGAACCGCCTCGGCAACCTCGCCGGCGCCCTCGGGGAGCACGAGCTCGGCCGCCAGTGGCTGGAGGAGGCCTTGGCGCTCCGCCGCGAGCTCGGTGACCGCAGAGGTGTCGGCATGACGCTGAGTAACCTGGGCATCCTCGCCGCCCGCGGCGGCGACCTCGAGCGAAGCCGGTCGCTTCTCGGCGACGCGTTGGCGCTGTTTGAGGAGACCGACGACGCGCCCGGCCAGGCGGGCATGCGGCTCAATCTCGGCAACATCGCCGCTGACGCCGGCGAGCCTCAACGCGCCCGCGAGCTGCTCGAAGCGAGCCGCGAGCTGGCCGAACCGCAGCACTTCTTTCGCGTCGCGGGCTGGGTGACGCTCAGGCTGGCCGAGCTGGCGATCGCCGACGGCGACGCCGAGCGCGCGGCCCGGCTGCTTGACCAGGCGCTCGAGCGCCTGCGTCCGCTTGGCGATCGTTGGGGGGTCGCCCGCTGCTTAGAGCTCGATCAAGCAGCTGCTAAGAGGTCGCTAAGTCCCGCCCGGCAGGGTTGAGGGCGATCGAAAATTTCGTCCGCAAGGAGCTCGAAGACATGACCACAGAAACGACCACCCCCCACATGCTCGGCGACGCGACGCTCGCCGAGCTCGAGCAGGGCCTACGCGGCCAGCTCATCCGACCCTCCGACGAGGCCTACGACGAGGCGCGCGCGATCTGGAACGGCGCCCACGACCGACGGCCGGCGCTGATCGTCCGCTGCGCCGGCGTCGCTGACGTGATGCGAGCGGTGGACTTCGCGCGCAGCGAGAACCTGCTCGTCGCGGTCCGCGGCGGCGGCCACTCCCTGCCCGGCTTCTCCACCTGCGACGGCGGCATGGTCATCGACCTGTCCGCGATGACCGCGGTGCGCGTCGACCCGGCGCGTCGCACCGCCAGTGCCGAGGGCGGCTGCACGTGGGCGGACTTCGATCACGAGACGCAGGCGTTCGGGCTTGCGGTGACCGGTGGGCTGGTGTCGACCACGGGGATCGCCGGGTTCACGCTCGGGGGCGGCATCGGCTGGCTGATGCGCAAGGTCGGCCTGACCTGCGACAACCTGCTCGCCGCCGACGTCGTCACCGCCGACGGACAGCTCGTGCACGCCAGCGAGGACGAGAACTCCGAGCTGCTGTGGGGCCTGCGCGGCGGCGGGGGGAACTTCGGTATCGCGACCTCGCTTGAGTACCGGCTGCAGCCGATCGGCCCGATGCTGCTGGCCGGCCCGATCTTCTTCGCGGGCGACCGCGCCGAACAGGTGCTGCGCTTCTATCGCGACTGGGTGCGCGAGCTGCCCGACGAGCTGACCACACTGGCCAATCTCACGACCGCTCCGCCCGCGCCGTTTCTCCCCGAAGCGGTGCACGGCAAGCCGATCGTCGCGGTCATCGCCGTGCACGCCGGCGAGCCCGAGCGTGGCCGCGCCCTGGTTCAGCCCCTGAAGGACCTCGGCGACCCGATCGTCGACCTCATCGGCGTCATGCCCTACACCGCGATGCAAAGCCTGCTCGACCCGCTCTGGCCTCGTGGCGTGCACAACTACATGCGCTCCGCCTACCTCGACGAGCTCAATGACGCGGCGATAGCCGCGATCGTCGGCCAGCACCAGGCGGTGCCCTCACCGCTCTCGGAGATCCACCTGCACCACTTCGGCGGCGCGGTGGCGCACGCCGGTGAGGACGATGCGGCGTTCGGTGACCGCTCGGGGCAGTACGTGCTCAACGTGATCGCCCGCACGCCCGACGCCGAGGGCTTCGACGCCAACGTGGCCTGGGCGCGCCAGACCGCCCAGGCGCTGGCACCGGTCAGCCGCGAAGGGGCCTACGTCAACTTCATGGGTGATGCCCGCGACGAGCGGCTGCGCGCCGCCTACGGCGACGCCAAGTACGAGCGGCTGGTCGCGCTCAAGCGCCGCTACGACCCCACCAACCTCTTCTCACTCAACCAGAACATCACCCCGTAGCCCGCACCGGGGGACGCCCGCCAATTCCGCGCGGGCAGGCGACACAGAGCAACAACCCACGAGTCTCGCCGGCAACACGCCGACGAGCGCAGCACAACGCACGCCAACAGCCGGCGGGCCGACCCCGCCTGCCGGCAAACCACCCACTCGACGGAAAGACCACCGCAATGAAACGACTCCTCATCCTCGCCGCGCTCCTCGGAGCGCTCGGCACCACCGCCGTCGCGCTGGCCGCAGGCGCCACCCCGATCACCGAGAAGATCCTCGGGGACGCCAGCATCTCCCACCCCTACACGATCGACGTCAGAAAACCCGCCGACGTGATCGTCGCCCAGGCGACCGTTCCACCCGGCGCGAGCTTTGGCTGGCACTACCACCGAGCCGCCGTAATCGCCGTGGTCACTTCCGGCACGCTGACCCTCTACGACAGCGCCGACCCAACCTGCACCCCGCAGCGATACTCGGCAGGCCAGGGCTTCACCGAACACAAAGACCACGTCCACCTCGCCCGAAACGAAGGCCACAAGCCGGCCGTGGTGCTCGTCACCTACCTCGGCCTAAAGCACGGCGTCAACCCCGACGTGCCGGCCCCAAGCCCCGGGAACTGCCCCTTCTAGCCACAGCGGTCGAGCTTCATGACAAAGGCGCAGGCAGCCGGCCTGCCTGCGCCTAGCTTGCACGCATCGACCAACCCACCTGGCCAGAGTCACCAATGAACGCCCACCTCAACCACATCCTCGCCCAGCAACGCATCGCCGACCTGCAACGAGCCGCCGACCACGCGCGACTAGCAACAAACGCGGGTAACCGGCGGCGCGACGCGCGCGACCCGAATCCGATCGTACGCCTCGGCGCGCAACTGGCGCGTCTGACCGCACGGCTTGCGCCCACGGGGCCACGAGAAGCGAACGACGCGGCTCGGACTCCCCTCGGGCACGACTCAGTCGTCGACATGAGCACTTCGACCGAAACCTCAGTACCGATCGTCTCTGAGCCGATGGCTGCGACAAGCGTTCGAGCGTCCTCGGCAGAGCCGACCGACGTGCTGGCTCTGGACGACGGCACACGGCTTCGCCTCCGGCCTCTCGGCTCCGACGACCGCGATGGCATCGCGGCGCTGTTCGCCCGCCTCAGTCCCGAATCGCGCTATCGGCGATTCCTCTCACCCAAGCGCGAACTGACGCCTCGGGAGCTTGCGCGTCTCACCGACATCGATCACATCCACCACGAGGCGCTCGCCGCAGTCGATCAGCGCGACGACTCGATCGTCGGCATAGGCCGCTACGTACACATCGCCGATCGACCGGGCGTCGCAGACCTAGCCGTCGAGGTCACCGACGAGCTGCAGAACATGGGCATCGGCACCGCGCTCGCCCGGCACACGGTGCAACGAGCACGCGACAACGGCTTCGCGCTCCTCACCGCCACGACGCTGTCGGAGAACCGGCCCGCGCGTGCGCTGTTGCGACGCTTGGAGTTCCGCGCTCACGCGAGACACGGCAGCCAAATCGAGCTTGAGCTGAAACTCGAGCCGCCGAGCGATTGGCCCGAGCGCACTGACGCGAATCCGATCGTGCGTGCCCTGCCGATGCCGACGGCCCACCCGTCGCCGGAAGCGTGGCCCGACGCCCCTGCCGGTATGAGCCCGGCGCCGGTCCGCCCCAGGGCCCGCTCCTCCGCGCTTTGCCGCACCAGTACCGAACACAAGCTCTCGACGGCAGCCCGCATGAAGGCTGCCCGGGTCCCGCTCTCCCGCGATCAGGAAAGCACGGCGGAGTCAGGGGCGCCCGGGAACCATTGCGTCCCGCGTTCGTCGCTGGCCACGGGATGAGTTGAGATCGATGGCCTTCTTACAGCCACAGAAAGCGCCTGCTGCCGTCGAGCGATCAGAGCAACTCACGCGGCTTGTCTACGAGCTGCTCGATGCGCACGCCGACACTGAGCACCTCTCACGGAGGCAGCACAGCGAGCGGTTGTGGCACGCGCACCTGCGCTATCTCCGCGACCTGCAGCGGGTCGCCCGCGAGGTTCTCGCCGATGTCAGCTAGAGCTCTCCAAGGCGACGCGATACTCAAAGCGCCAGCTGGCGGCGATCGCACGACCAGCACCGACGTCGAAGCTCAGCAACGCCCCCCCGCGCGCTCGTTGCCATGTCGACCCGTCAACGATTCGCGCCGCAGGCCGAGGCCGCACTTGCTCGATCCGAATCGCCTGCCCGACTACATCGACCGGTTGTTTCGGGCGGCGTGGGCGCTTTGTGGATCGCGACACGACGCCGAGGATCTGGTGCAAGAGACGTTCGCCACAGTACTCAAGCGCCCCCGGTTGCTCCGCGACGACAACGAGATCGGCTACCTGCTACGGGCGCTGAGAAACACCTATGCCAACCGCTACCGCACCGCCGCCCGTCGACCAGCCACGCGTCAACTCTCTGAAGACGACGCGCCTTCTGTCAGTGACAGTCGCCTCAACGCCCACGAAATCATGCAAGCAATCGCAAGCGCGCCAGCCCCGTACCGAGATGCCGTAATCGCTGTCGACCTCATCGGACTGTCCTACCGCGAGGCCGCGCGCTCCCTACACACCCGCGAAGCGACGATCACAACACGCCTTCACCGCGGACGGCAGCACGTCGCTCGCGAGCTGACCGACGAGACGACGTCGGCTTCCTAATGCTGGCCGCGCTCGACAGTGCCGACGCGATGGTCTCGAGCGAGGGAGAGAACATGCGGGGCGTCACGTGGTCGTCATCGAAAGAGGTCCACAGCGGCGACTGGGGCATCGGTGGCAAACCGCTCAGCACCGAGGACGTCCAGGCGCTAGCAGCCGGAACGCCGGCCTAGCAAGCGATCGGGGCAAGGAGACTGCCATGAAGCTCGACATGACCAACGACGGCGACATACACGAGAGGGGCGATTGATGGCTAGGTATCCGGTCGGTTACCGTCGGTTCGGCGAGCGCTTGCGGGCGAGTAGGCGGGTGGTGGCGTTTCTGGCGTGCGGCGCGTTGGCACTGCTGGCGTGCGGGAGCGCTGCCGCAGCGCCGGCGCCGCTGGGCGCGTTCACCGAGTTCACGATCCCGACCGCGAACAGCGGGCCGTTGGGGATCGCGGCGGGCGCGGACGGCAACGTGTGGTTCACCGAGACCAACGGGGACAAGATCGGGCGGATCACCCCGACGGGGACGATCACCGAGTTCACGATCCCGACCGCGAACAGCACGCCGTTCGCGATCGCGGCGGGCGCGGACGGCAACCTGTGGTTCACCGAGAACAACGGAAACAAGATCGGGCGGATCACCCCGACGGGAGCGTTCACCGAGTTCACGATCCCGACCGCGAACAGCTTCCCGGTGGGCGGGATCGCGGCGGGCGCGGACGGCAACGTGTGGTTCACCGAGGGCGTCGGGCAAAAGATCGGGCGGATCACCCCGACGGGGACGATCACCGAGTTCACGATCCCGACCGCGAACAGCACGCCGTTCGCGATCGCGGCGGGCGCGGACGGCAACCTGTGGTTCACCGAGAACAGCGGGAACAAGGTCGGGCTGGTCGGGGCTGGCGCGGCAGCGGCGTCGGTTCGCGCGCCGAGCGTGACCGGGTCTGGTCAGCAGGGCACCCAGCAGGTCTGCCAGGGGGATGAGTGGGCGCAATGGGCGGGCGAGCCGCCCTCATATAGGGGTACTGGTAACAAACGTGTCACCAGCCGCAAACGAGCGGCTGATCAAGACGGGTAGCGGCCACTCGCCGAAGTCGACCTGGCCGACGGTGGCGTCGGCGACGCGGACGAAGCCGGTTTGTCCCGATCACCTCGACGCCCGCGACATCCACCAGTTCCTGCATGCCAAGCATCTACGAGCCGAACCGGACGACCGCAGTGCTCGCGTCAGGGCGTTTAGCCGTCGTCTCGAAGAATGCCGCGTCGGAACGCTGCGGCGGGCTCCCGCCGGTCCGGCTTGAGGTGCTCGGCCGGCGTCATCGACTCGAGCACGTCCGCTGTGTGCCGTAGGTGCTCCGCAACCTCGCCGAGCTCCCGTCGCGGATCAGGATCACCACTGGTTTCCCCTGCGGTCGCCTTCAGCAGCTGCTCGAGCGTGCTGGCGATCGCGAGCGAGGGCATCAGCAACGGTGAGAGCAGCTCGTCACCCTCGCCCTTTCGCCAACGGGCCACCATCAGCATCAGCATTGCGTTCAACCGGTGCGCCAGGACTGACAGCAGCCCAACGCGTGCATCATCGTCGGGAGCGGCGCCGCCGGAGAACCACTCCCAGCCCGCCAGCAGGATCGGCGTTGCCGTGGCTGGCGTCTGCTCCTCGACAGCGTCCGCGGCGGTACCGCCAGCCATCAACAACTGAAGCTCGACGACGCCGCCGAGATGCTGTGCGGTCTCCAAGCGCCACAGCTCGCGCGTACCCGCTTCGTGAGCCATCCGCTCGCGTTGCTGCACGGTCGGAGCGCGGATCGCGCCGAGCGCGTGCAGCGCGTCCAGCAGTTCCTCCGGGTCGGCCATTGTTCCCATCGCGTGCGGCTCACCCACAGCCCGCCAGCCTAACCCTGGATTCGCGCCCGGTTGCTCTCCGAGTCCCGGAGTCCCGAAGGAACGGAACAGAATTGGCGCAAAGAGGCGCCAGTGAAGACCAAGCGTGTGCCGCTGGCGGACACGGTTTGCCGCTGGGAGCCGGATTCAGGCCCCGAAGGCGGACGGGCTGTGGGGCCCCCGGACGCTGCTTCACGAACGCTACGTGGGTCGACTATGAGTTCCGGATGTGCATCGGGCATCGGAACTTGGCGCAGGATGGTGGCCTTCTTGCCCGCAAAAGGCCCGTCTTGTCCGCGAAGTCGGTCGTAGTGTTCCGTCTCCGGTGATTCTCGGAACTTCCTGGATGAGTGCCGAGCGGCTTGAGCTGGACGAGCTGGTTGAGTATTGGACGCTGCTTGACGGCGAGCGGGAGCTGGTCGCGGGTAAGCGCGGCACGACGCGGCTCGTGTTCGCGTTGATGCTGAAGTTCTACGGCCGTCACGGCCGCTTCCCGGACGGCGACGGCGACCTGCCGCGTGAGGTGGTCGAGTTAGTCGCCCGCCAGGTGGGGGTCGCGCCCGCTGACCTGCGACGCTACGAGTTCTCGGGTCGGAGTGTGGAGTATCACCGTGCGCAGATCCGCAGCCACTTCGGGTTTCGTGAGTGCACGGTCGAGGACGCGCGGGCGATCGAGCGATGGCTGGCAGAGCACGTCGCGCGGGCCGACCCCCGCTAGGATGTTGTAAGTCAGGAGCTGCTGGCACTGTGCCGGCGCTGGCGGGTCGAGCCGCCAGCGGAGGGGCGGATCGATCGGATCGCGCGGGCCGCGATCCACGCCGCCCAGCGGTCGCTGACCGAGCGGATCGCGTCCCGCATCCCGGCCGCGACAGCCGACCGAACCGAAGCGCTGATCGCGATGGTCGACGAGGAGGATGCTGAGTCGGGTGGCGTGCTCGGGCTGATCAAGTCGGCGGCGGGGAACGTGAGCCTGGAGACGATGCTGGTTGAGATCGACAAGCTCGAAGCCGTCCGCGCGATCGGGCTGCCGGCCGAGTTGTTCGCTGATGTGACGCCGCGGGTGCTGGCCGGCTGGCGCCAGCAGGCGGCGGTCGAGTCCCCGTCGCATCTGCGCCGGCATTCGCGAGCGCTGCGGTTGACGTTGCTCGCCGCGCTGCTGCATTCGCGTGAGCGGGAGATCACCGATGGGCTGGGTGATCTTCTGATCCAGACGGTGCATCGGATCGGGGCGCGCGCCGAGAAGAAGGTGACCCAGGAGCTGATCGGCGAGTTCAAGCGCGTGGCCGGCAAGGAGAACCTGCTGTTCCGCGTCGCCGAGGCCTCGGTCGCCCGCCCGGACGGGATGGTCAAGGACGTGATCTTCCCGGCCGTCGGCGGTGAGGGGACGCTGCGCGATCTGATCGCCGAGTACAAGTCCGCGGCGCCGACGTATCGGCGGACCGTGCAGACGAAGTTCAGGTCCTCCTACTCAAACCACTACCGGCGCGGGCTGATCCGCCTGCTCTCGGTGCTGGAGTTCCGCTCCAACAACACGGCACACCGGCCGGTGCTGGACGCGCTCGAGCTGATCGCCCGCTACGCCCGCCACTCGAGCCTGACGTACTACCCGAGCGGCGAGAGCATCCCCCGCCACGCCGGCCTGCAGGGCGACTGGGGCGACCTGGCATACACGCCGGACAAGCGCGGCCGTGAGCGCGTGGTGCGGATGATCTACGAGATCGCCACCTGGGAGGCGTTGCGCGATCAGCTTCGCTGCAAGGAGATCTGGGTGCTCGGCGCCGACCGGTGGCGCAACCCCGACGAGGACCTTCCCCAGGATTTCGAGCAGCGCCGGACCGAGCACTACGCGGCGCTGTCCAAGCCGCTTGACCCGAGCGAGTTCATCGAGGAGGTCCGCTGCCAGATGCGAGCCGAGCTGCAGGCGCTTCACCGGACGCTGCCCGAGCTTGAGTTCCTTGAGATTGCCGATCGCGGCAAGCAGGGGGCGGTCAAGCTCACGCTGCTGCCGGCGCAGCCCGACCCCGCGAACCTGAAAACGCTCAAGCGCGACATCCACAGCCGGTGGGGCATGGTTGCGTTGATCGACATGCTCAAGGAGTCGATCCTTCGCACCGGCTGCCGCAAGATCGTCAGCGAGATGGCCCGCGGCGCCCGCCTCAGCGAAGGCACGCTGGCCGAACGGCTGATACTGGCTCTGTTCGCTTACGGGACGAACACCGGCATCCGACACGTCGCGGCCGGTGACCATGGCCACTCCGAGGATGATCTGCGTTACGTCCGCCGACGCTTCCTGACCGCCGAGGTCGTCCGCTCGTTTGCGATCGAGATCGCAAACGCGACCCTCGCCGCCCGCGACCCGCAGGTCTGGGGGCAGACGTCGACGACGGTCGGCTCGGACTCCAAGCACATCGGCGCGCTCGACCAGAACATCCTGACCGAGTGGCACGCGCGGTACCGCAAACCGGGCGTCTTGATCTACTGGCATGTGGAGAAGAAGTCGATGGCGATCCACTCGCAGCTGATCTCGTGCTCGGCGTCGGAGGTCGCGGCGATGATCGACGGCGCGATGCGCCACGGCACGACCGTCGATGTCGAGGGCAACTACACCGACACCCATGGCCAGTCGCAGATCGCCTTCGGGATCACGCGCCTGCTGGGGTTCGAGCTGCTGCCGCGGATCAAGGGGATCAACCGCGCCAAGCTCTACCAGGCCGACCCTGGCGACCGGAGCCTGTACCCGGGCCTCGTCCCCGCGCTGACCCGGCCGATCCGCTGGGAGCGGATCGCGGAGCAGTACGACCAGATGATCAAGTACGCGACCGCGATCCGCACCAGGACCGCGCAGACCGAGGCGATCCTCCGCCGGTTCATGCAGGCCAACGCGATCCACCCGACCTACCAGGCGATGATCGAGCTCGGCCGCGCGCAGAAGACGATCTTCCTGTGCCGCTACCTCCGCGAGCGGGCACTTCAGCGCGAGATCCAGGAGGGACTCAACGTCGTCGAGTCCTGGCATCGCGGCACCCAGGTCGTCTTCTACGGCAACGGCGGGGACATCCCCTCCAACCACCGCGACGAGCAGGAGCTCTCGGTCCTCTGCCTGCGCGTCCTCCAAGCCGCGATGGTGTACATCAACACGCTGATGATCCAGGAACGACTCGACCAGCCCGAATGGAAAGACGTGCTGACCGCCGTCGACCTGCGCGCGCTCACGCCGCTGTTCTGGGCGCACATCACCCCGTACGGCGAGATCCACCTCGACATCGAAAGCCGCCTGGAGCTGCCGTGACCGACACCCAACAATCGATCCGGCGTACCCCGGCCAAACGCAAGGCACGTCAGCTCGCCAAGCACCTCCGAGCAGAACGACCCGACTACGCCTACCTCAAGCAGGTCTTCCGCCACCTCCGCGACGAGCTCGGCGTCGAGGTCGAGCGCGCGCCCAAGAAGCTCCCGCACGTCCCGACCGAGCACGAGATCCGCGCCTTCTACGAAGCCGTCTGGATCGCCCGCCGCGGCCAAGACGTCGTCATGATCAAGACGCTGCTGTACACAGGCGTGCGCGTCCCCGAGCTGGTCAGCATCCGCCTGACCGACGTCGACCTCGACAGCTGCCGGATCCGGATCGAGCAGGGGAAGGGCAACCAGGACCGCTACGTCCCGTTTCCCGCAACGTTCAAGGAAGTGCTCGCACTTCACATCGATGCGCACAGGCAGGCCGGCGCCAGCCACCTCTTCGAGTCCTCCTGGAAGAAGCCCTACTCCGATCGGGGCGTGCGCAAGATCCTCGCCCGCTACGCGTCCGCGGCCGGCATCGAGGAGCCGATCAGCCCCCACCGGCTACGGCACTTCCTGTTCACATGGCTGAAGACCCAGGGGATCGACGACGCGCTGATCCAGCCCTACTCGGGGCACGCAACCCGCCAATCGCTCGAGATCTACTCGAGGATCTCGCTCGCCAACGCCCAAGACGCATACGATCAGGCGATCGGACGCTACCCCGTCTGACCCGCGACCGCTCGTTTGCGGCTGGTGACACGTTTGTTACCAATACCCCCGGTTACGGGGTGGGCCGGCGCGCGAAGCCCAGCGAGCCCGGGTCGACGGCGCCGTTGCGAGAGTTGCGCCAGGGTCGTGCTCTTGACGCCCATGGGGTCGGCCACCGCTCAGACGCGAACTGCGATGGCTCGACCCTGCGCCGAAAAGGTGATCGCGGTGTCCGATGGGCGCGAACCGCCGGCGGTGGTGGTATGAGATGCGTGGCGCGCGCGTCAGCGCCGTGGAGTTCCAGCCGCTGTTCGATGCGCTCAGTAACTGGGGTCGCTGGGGACCCGATGACGAGCGCGGGACGCTTAACCTGCTGACGCCGGATCGGGTCGCGGCAGCGACGCGGCTCGTCCGAGACGGCAGCAGCGTGACCTTGAGCCTGCCGCTGAACACGCATCGCGCGGTCCACTGCCCGACCCCTGCGGATCATCACATGACGCTGCTTGCTGACGCTCCCACGGTCGCCGAACCGGGTCACTTCATCAAGGATTACGTCGGCCTTGACTACCACAACGACGGCCACACCCACATCGACGCGCTCTGCCACGTCGGCTACCGAGGTCTGCTCTACAACGACAGGCCGGAGGATGCGATCACCGAGCGGGGCGCGAATGTCAACGCGATCGAAGCGCTCAAAGACGGGCTCGTGGGGCGCGGCGTCCTGCTCGACGTCCCGCGCCTGCGGGGTGTGCCCTGGCTCGAGCCGGGCGAGCACATCTTCGCTGAGGACCTAGAGGCGGCCGAGCGTCAGCGGGGCGTCACCGTGCGCGAGGGCGACATCCTGCTGGTGCGCACCGGACATCCGCGACGACTGGACGAGGTTGGCCCGTGGAACACCCCCGAGGCCAAGGCCGGTCTGCATCCAACGGCGATGACGTTCGTCGGCGCTCGCGGCGTTTCGGTGCTCGGCTCGGATGGGAACAACGACACCGCGCCGAGCAGCACCGCGGGTGTCGACTTCCCGATCCATGTGCTTGCCATCACAGCGATGGGAATCCACCTGCTCGACTACCTGCAATTCGAGGACCTCCGGACCCGGTGCGAGCGGGCGGGACGATGGGAGTTCCTGTTCGTCACCGCGCCGCTACGGATCCTCGGCGGCACCGGCTCGCCGCTCAACCCGGTCGCGATCTTCTGATCGCCCGCGCCGCCTCCCTGAGCACTTGGCCGTCGCCGGGTGTCGGCGGGCCGACAACATGTCGATCACGCCCGCGCGGCCGGGTGGCTCGCCGGCGTGATTGACGATCATCCAGATTGGGTGATGCGCCGTCCAGTCGGCGACGTGACGATGCCTGGAGCTGACAACGCAACGGGAAAGGGTCGCCGATGACGACGGCAGTGAAATCTAGCGCTGCAACGAGCGGGACAGGCGGAGGCGACGGTGGGCCCGAGACGGCGGACGTGTTCGTGGTGTTCGGAATCACGGGCGATCTGGCGAAGGTGATGACCTTCAACTCGCTGTACCGGCTGGAGGAACGGGGGCTGTTGGACTGCCCGATCGTCGGGGTGGCGGTGAGCGACTGGTCTGCCGACGATCTCCGCACGCATGCTCATGACGCGATCGCCGCCTGCGGAACCCAGATCGACGACGCGGTGTTCAAGCGTTTCGCGGCGCGCCTGTCGTACGTGAGCGGGGACTTCGGTGACGCCGCGACCTATGAGCGTGTTAAGGGCGCGATTGGCGATGCGCGGTGCCCGGTGTTCTATCTGGAGATTCCGCCGTTTTTGTTCGGGACCGTGATCAAGGGGCTGACTGAGGCCGGTGTCACCAAGCAGCCGGCGCGGGTGGTGGTCGAGAAGCCGTTTGGGCACGATCTGGAGTCGGCGCGCGAGCTGGCGGCCGAGATCCATCGGTACATCGATGAGTCGCAGCTGTACCGGATCGATCACTTCCTCGGCAAGATGGGAATCGGGGAGATCCTCTATCTGAGGCTGGCCAACTCCATGTTTGAGCCGATCTGGAACCGCCATTACGTTTCGTCGGTCCAGATCACGATGGCCGAGAGCTTCGGCGTCGAGGACCGCGGTCACTTCTATGACCCGGTCGGGGCGCTGCGCGACGTGGTCGTCAATCACATGATGCAGGTGGTGGCCGCGGCGTCGATGGAGCCGCCCGCGGCGGGCGACGCGAACACGCTCAAGACGGCGCTGTTTACGGCGTTCAGCGCGATGCCGGCCGTCGATCCGGCTCATTACGTCCGTGGTCTCAGTACGACGGTTATTTGTCGATCGACGGGGTGGCTGCGGACTCGACGACGGAGACGTTCGCGGCGTTGCGGGTCGATATCGACAACTGGCGGTGGGAGGGGGTGCCGTTCTTTTTGCGGACCGGGAAGTGCCTGCCGGTCACGCAGACCGAGCTGCGAGTCGTGTTCCGCCGGCCGCCGAAGCTGGGGTTCGTCAATTGGACCCGGCTTCCCGAGCCGAGCCAGCTAGTGGTCAAGCTCGATCCGTCGACCGGCGTGCGGTTGCAGGTCGACGCTCAGCGTCACGTGGCGGTCGAGCCCGAGCAGATCACGATGGACATGGAGTTCGCCGCCGAGGGTGGCGAGGGCCCAACCCCGTACGAGGTCCTGTTGCATGCGGCGTTGATCGGCGATGCGAAACGCTTCACCCGCCAAGATGGCGTCGAGCAATGCTGGCGGGTGATGGCACCGCTGCTCGACGATCCCCCGCCGGTGCATCCCTACGCCAAGGGGTCATGGGGGCCGAAGGCCGCCGACAAGGTCCTGGAGGGTTATGGGCGTTGGCATCAACCGTGGGTGGCGTCATGAGCGCGGCAACCGTCAAGAACAATCCGAAAACGGCCAAGACACGAGACGGCGAGCAGCCGGTCGCGAAGGCCAAAGGGCGCCCGACGATGCCCCAGAGCGCGGCCGCGCCGTCGCCGTTTACCCCGATCGCCGATTACGCGTTTTTGTCGGATTGTCATACGGGCGCGCTGGTGGCGCCCGACGGGACGATCGACTGGCTGTGCGTCCCGCGTTTTGACTCGCCCAGCGTGTTCGGATCGCTGCTTGACCGCGGGGCCGGGGCGTTCCGTCTCGGCCCGTTCGGGATCAACGTGCCCAGCAGCCGGACCTACGAGCCGGGGACCAACTCGCTGATGACTGTGTGGAGGACCACGCGCGGGTGGGCGATCGTGCGCGACGCGCTGGTGATGGGCCCGCGCCGCGGCGAGGACACGATCACTCCGCACACGCGACCGCCGGCCGACGAGGATGCCGAGCATATGCTCGTGCGGACCGTCGCGTGCATCGACGGCAGCGTCGAGGTCGAGCTCGTATGCGAGCCGGGATTCGACTACGGCCGCACTCCCGGGGATTGGTCTGTGAGCGAGGATCGCCATCGCGCCGACGCGACCGGGGCCGGTCAGACGATCAGGCTTCAGACCGACATGCTGATCGGGATCGAAGCCAATCACGCCCGGGCCCGGCACGTGCTCCATGAGGGGGAGGAGCTCTACTGCGCGCTCTCGTGGGACGAGGCAGCGCAGGTGCCGGCCAACGTCGAGGAGGCCAAGGCCAAGCTCGCGGCGACGACGAGCTTCTGGCGAAACTGGCTCGCGCGGGCGCGGATCCCCGATCACCAGCTACGCCCGTTGATCCAGCGCTCGGCGCTGGCGATCAAGGGGCTGACGTACATGCCAACCGGGGCGACGGTCGCGGCGCTGACCACATCGCTGCCCGAGACACCCGGGGGTGAGCGCAACTGGGACTACCGCTACACCTGGATCCGTGACTCGACGTTCACCCTGCAAGCGCTGCACTACCTCGACCTCGACTGGGAGGCTGATGAGTTCATGCAGTTCATCGCCGACCTCGAGCGCGACGAGGACGGTGCGCTGCAGATCATGTACGGGATCGACGGTCGCCGAGATCTCACCGAAACGTTCATCGAGGAGCTCTCCGGCTACGCCGGCCCGCACCCGGTCCGGATCGGCAACGGCGCCTTCGATCAGCGCCAGAACGACGTGTTCGGCGCAGCGTTGGACTCGGTGCTCTTGCACACGCGCCGCAGCGAGCGTCTGCCCCGGCGCCTGTGGCCGCTGATCAAATCGCAGGCCGAATGCGCCACAGCGGTGTGGCGCAACCCCGATCAGGGAATCTGGGAGGCCCGAGGCAAACCGCAGCGATACGTGTCCTCGAAGCTGATGTGCTGGGTCGCGCTCGACCGCGCGGCGAAGCTGGCGGACATCCGCGGCGAGCGAGACCTGGCCACCACCTGGGCGCAGACAGCGACCGAGATCAAGGCCGACATCCTCGAGCACGGAGTCGACAAGCGCGGGGTCCTGACGCAGTACTACGGCACCGAGTCGCTGGATGCCTCGACGCTTTTGGCGGCGCTGTTCGGGTTTTTGCCGGGCAGCGACGAGCGCCTGCGCGCGAGCGTGCTCGCTATTGCCGACGAGCTGACCGAGCACGACTTCGTGCTGCGCTACCGCACCGACGAGACCGACGACGGGATGTCGGGCAAGGAGGGAACGTTCGTGATCTGCTCGTTCTGGCTGGTCTCGGCGCTGGCGATCATCGGCGAGATGCAACGCGCGCGAGATCTGATGGAGCGCCTGGTGAAGGTCGCGTCGCCGCTCGGACTGTACGCCGAGGAGTTCGACGTCGACACCGGCCGGCACCTCGGCAACTTCCCGCAGGCGTTCTCGCACCTGGCAGCGGTCGAGGCCGCCGCGCGGATCGTCCTGGCAGAGCGACTCGCGGAGGTCGGCGGATGAGCAACTCATATGACGTGATCGTGATCGGCAGCGGCGCCGGCGGCGGGACGCTGGCGCACCGCCTGGCCCCGTCCGGCAAGCGGGTGCTGCTGCTCGAGCGTGGCGGCTGGCTGCCGCGCGAGCCGCAGAACTGGCTGGCGCAGAACGTGTTTGTGGAGAACCGCTACGTCTCCCCCGACACGTGGTACTACTCAGACGGCTCGCCGTTCCAGCCGGAGGTGCACTACTGGGTCGGGGGCGCGACCAAGCGCTACGGAGCCGCGCTGTACCGGCTGCGTACGGAAGACTTCGGTGAGTTGCGTCATCACGGTGGGACCTCGCCCGCGTGGCCGATCTCCTACGACGACATGGAGCCGTACTACACGCGGGCCGAGCAGCTCTACCAGGTGCATGGCGCGCGCGGCGAGGACCCGACCGAGCCGCCGGCGAGCGCGCCATACCCGTTCCCGCCCGTCTCGCACGAGCCGCGGATCCAGCAGCTCTCAGACGACCTCGCCAAGGCCGGTCTGCACCCGTTCCACGCCCCCTGCGGGATCCTGCTCGACGAATCCAACATGCCGTTCAGCAAGTGCGTCCGGTGCGATAACTGCGACGGCTTCCCGTGCCTCGTGCACGCAAAATCGGACGCCGAGGTGATCGCGGTCCGCCCGGCGATCGAGCACCCAAACGTGACGCTGCTCACCGGGGCGGAGGCAGTCCGGCTCGACACGAACGATGCCGGAACGGCGGTCACCGGAGTGGTCGTCAACCACGGCGGCCACGCGGAGGCGTTCCAAAGCGACCTCGTGGTCGTGTCCTGCGGGGCCGCCAACAGCGCCAGGCTGCTGCTCGCGTCGGCGACCGATAAGCACCCGCGCGGGCTCGCGAACGGCTCTGACCAGGTCGGGCGCAACTTCATGTTCCATAACAGCCAGGCCGTGCTGGCGCTCTCCAAGGAAGAGAACCCGACTATCTTCCAGAAGACGCTCGGGGTCAACGACTTCTACCTAAAGGGCACCAAGGACTTCGAGTTCCCGCTGGGGAACATCCAGATGGTCGGCAAATCCCAGGCCGAGATGTTCCGGGGCGAGAAGCCGGGCGAGACGCGATTTGCGCCCGAGTGGACGCTACGCGACGTCGCCCGTCACGCGGTCGACTTCTGGCTCTCGACCGAGGACCTGCCGCTCTCTGAGAACCGCGTCACGCTCACCACGGACGGGAACATCCAGATCAGCTACACGGCCAGCAACGAGGAGCCCAAACAGCGCCTGTACCACGAGCTCAAGGAGATGCTCAAGGACCTCGGCATGCACCACGGGCACCTGCTGCCGCATCACGCCTACCTCAAGAACGAGATCCCGGTCGCCGGCTGCGCGCACCAGGCCGGCACCGTCAGGTTCGGGTCAGACCCGAGCAGCTCCGTGCTCGATGCCAGCTGCAAGGCTCATGAGCTCGACAACCTGTACGTCGTCGACACCAGCTTCTTCCCGAGCATCGGAGCCGTCAACCCGGCGCTCACGGCAATGGCCAACGCTCTGAGGGTCGGCGACCACCTGCTCGAGCGGATGGGCGCGACCGTTCCCGCCTCCGACGAAGCACCAGCGCGGTCATGAGCGCGATCGACGGCAGGCGTCACGTGATCATCATCGGCGGCGGGTTCGCCGGGCTCGGCTGCGCCCGGCGGCTGGCCGACGCCGAGGACGTTCGCGTGACGCTGATCGACCGCAACAACTACCACCAGTTCCAGCCGCTGCTCTACCAGGTGGCCACCTCGCTGCTGGCCCCCAGCGACATCGCCCATTCGCTGCGCGAGGTGTTCGCCGACCAGGACAACGTCGACGTCAAACTGGCCGACATCTCGGCGATCGATCCGGCCACGAGGACGGTCACAGCCAGCGACGGAGGCCAGTGGACCGCCGATGCGCTGGTCGTGGCGGCCGGCTCGCAGCCGAACTTCTTCGGCACCCCCGGTGCGGCCGAGCACAGCTTCCCGCTCTACTCGCTCGACAACGCAACCGAGCTGCGGTCGCGGATCCTGGGGCTGTTTGAGCAGGTGGACCGCCACCCGGAGCTCATCAAGCGGGGCGCGCTGAACTTCGTGATCGTCGGCGGCGGGCCGACGGGCGTCGAGGTCGCCGGTGCGCTGGCCGACATGGTGCTGGTGACGGTGCCGGCGGAGTACCGCGACCTCGACATGACCGCCGCGCACATCTTGCTGATCGACCACGGTGACGCGCTGCTAAAGCCGTTCTCCGACAAGGCGCACGACTACGTGGCCGGTGTTCTCACCGACCGCAAGGTGGACCTCGGCCTGGGCAGCGGCGTCGAGGAGGTCGGGCCCGGTCATGCGCGACTGTCCAGCGGAACCGTGATCGCGACCCGATGCGTGATCTGGGGCGGTGGGATCACCGCCGCCGCGGTGGCCGCCGACTCCGGCATCGCGCAGGGACGGGGCGGGCGCGTCGACGTGCAGGACGACCTGACAATCGCCGACCATCCAGGCGTCTACGCCGTCGGCGACATCGCCAACATCCCGGGCCCCGACGGCGAGGCGCTCCCGCAGCTCGGGTCGGTGGCGCTGCAAAGCGGCAAGACCGCGGCCGAGAACATCCTCGCCGACCTTCACGGCAAGCCGAGATCGAAGTTCGCCTATCGCGACAAGGGGATCATGGCGATGATCGGGCGCGGCGCGGCGATCGCGGAGGTCGGCAAACACCACCACGAGGTCCACGGGCAGCTCGCCCACATGGCGTGGCTCGGCGTGCACGCCAGCCTGATGACCGGCAACCGAGACAAGATCGAGGCGATCATCGACTGGGGCTGGGACCGCTTCTCGAAGACCGGCGGACCGCACGTGCTCGACCGCGGCGACGCCGCCAAGATCGACTGGGAGGACGACCCGACGGTCACATCGTCGGGTGTGACCGCGGCGTGGCCGGATCGGGCGCCTCCGTCCGGCGCCGTTTCATGATCGCGGTCGCGTCCACGGCGGTCGATCTCTCCCGCGTCCAGTTCGCGACCACGTCGATCTACCATTTCTTGTTTGTCCCGCTGACGCTCGGGCTCGCTCCGCTGGTGGCGATCATGCAGACGATCTGGCATCGCACGCATGACGATGCGTGGCTGCGGTTGACTCGGTTCTTCGGGACGCTGTTGTTGATCAACTTCGCGATCGGGGTGGCCACCGGCCTGGTTCAGGAGTTCGAGTTCGGGATGAACTGGTCTGGGTACTCGAATTTCGTCGGCGGGGTGTTCGGCGCGCCGCTGGCGATCGAGGGCTTGGCGGCGTTCATGCTCGAGGCGACGTTTTTGGGGCTGTGGATCTTCGGGTGGGGTCAGCTGCCACCGCGCGTGCATCTGGCCACGATTTGGATCGCCGCGCTCGGCACGTGGCTGTCGGCGTATCTGATCCTGGTCGCGAACTCGTGGATGCAGCATCCGGTCGGCTACAAGCTCGTCGACGGTAAGGCGCAGCTGACCAGCGTGGGGGCGCTGTTGTCGAACGAGTTCGCGCTGATCGCGTACCTGCACACGATCCTCGCCGGTTTGATCTTCGGTTCGATTGTGATGCTCGGGGTGTCGTGCTGGCATCTGTTGCGGGGGCGCAACGTCGAGTTGTTCCGCCGCGCGGCGAAGCTGGCGGTGATCGTCGCGGTGCCGGCGACCCTGATCCAGCTGTCGGTGGGTAACCGTTTCGGTGAGGCGGTGACGGCCCAGCAGGGCATGAAGATCGCCGCGTCGGAGGCGCAGTGGAACACCTGTCAGCCGTGTGGGTTCTCGATCTTCCAGATCGGAGGGTTCTCCGCGCAGGACCCGACTCCGAGCTTTGCGATCACGATCCCAGACCTCCTCTCGTGGATGGGCACCGGCTCGTTTAACGGCAAGATCCAGGGGCTGAACCAGCTCCAGGCGCAGGAGCAGAAGCAGTACGGCCCCGGCAACTACATGCCCCGGGTGGAGCTGATGTACTGGTCGATGCGGGTGATGGCCGTCCTCGGCGTGCTCATGTTCCTGATCGCCGCGGTCGGCGCGTGGCTGTACCGGAAGCGACGGCTGGAGAAGGCTCGCTGGTTCTTGTGGACGGCGGTCGCCGCGATCGCGTTCCCGTACCTCGCGGCGACATTCGGCTGGATCCTCACCGAGATGGGCCGCCAGCCCTGGATCGTGCAGGGCCTGCTGAAGACCTCGCAGGCCGTCTCGCCGAACGTCAGCACCGCGATGGTCGCGACCAGCCTCGGCGTATTCGTGCTGCTCTACCTCACCCTCGGCGTCGTCGACTTCATCCTCATGCGTCGCCACGCCCGAGTCGATCCGCCCCAGGCGCCCGGCCCAGGGATAGTGGCGCCCGAACAGCCGGCAGCGGCGAGCTATTGAGCGGCGCGACATGACGCTCGAGATCGTCTGGTTCTGCCTGATCGCCGTTCTGTGGAGCGGCTACTTCCTGCTCGAGGGGTTTGACTTCGGCGTCGGGATGCTGTTGCCGTTCTTGCCGCGGGCGGGCAGCGAGCGCCAGCGGGCGGTCATGTTCGAGTCGATCGGCCCGGTCTGGGACGGCAACGAAGTCTGGCTCGTCGTCGCCGCTGGGGCCACGTTCGCCGCGTTTCCGGCGTGGTACGCGACGATGTTCTCGGGCTTCTACATCGCACTGCTGCTCATCCTCGCTCTATTGATCGTCCGGGTGGTGTCATTCGAGTGGCGCGAGAAAAGCGAGGACCCGCGATGGCGGGCCGTCTGGATGTGGATGAACACGATCGGCAGTGTCGGCGCGGCGTTCATCTGGGGCGTCGCCCTCGCGAACCTTCTGCACGGCGTGCCGCTCACCTCCTCACACCAGTTCTCCGGCGACTTCCTCGACCTGTTCAGCGCCTACACCGTCTTGGCTGGCCTGACCGTGGTGTGTGTGTTCGCGTTGCACGGAGCGACCTACCTCTCGCTGCGCACGGACGGCGATCTTCGCGAGCGAGCGGCCGCTACCGCACGGCGATTGTCAATTCCCGCCGCCGTCGTGGGCGCGGCCTTCCTGGCCTGGACGGTCGTCGTTGCGCACCAGCGCAACGAGCGAGGCGTCGTCCCGGTGGCGATCCCGGCGGCGCTCACCGCTTTGGCGTTGCTGTTCGCCGTCTGGTTCATCCGGACCCGCCACGAGGGCCGCGCGTTTGCCGTGACCGGGCTGGGCGCGATCGGGATCGTGGCGACGATCTTCACCGGCCTCTATCCGCGCGTGCTCGTCTCACACCCCACGTTCGCCAACAGCCTCACGACCTCTAACGCCGCCACCGGCCAGTACGCGCTAAAGGTGATCACGATCGTGGCCGCCATCTTTATCCCGGTCATCCTCCTGTACCAAGGGTGGACATACCACGTCTTTCGCAAGCGGTTGAGCGGCGAGCCCGTGAAAAGCCCCGTCGCTGCCGCCGCCGCCCGCACCGGCCGAACGACACCCGACTAGGTGACGCAGTGCGCGCCCTCGACCCGCGGAACCCAGGGGATGATCGACCTTCTCCCCACCCTGCGCGACGCCTACGGATCTAGCCCACGGGAGCCTTGGGGCGTCGATGTCGCCGCCGAATGCATGTTCCCGATGTCATCGCCGTGGGCAAGCTGATTTGCAGAGACTGACCTGGTGCGCTTCCGGGGCTGAAGTTCACGCACCGGCCTGTCGCCGGCGCGGTTTTCGGGTGGCACAGGAACGAAGATGCCCCGATGTTCTTCTTCTCGCTCAGCAGCTAGCAGCTGGCGCTACTCGTGCTTGCGGTGGTTGCGTCCGCGACTATCGGAGGCCACCGGGTTGGGCGGCTTGGTCGACGAGCCCGTGAATGGGCCGATCGCCCCCCGACTGCCGGCGCGCGCGATGCTGGCCTGAAGCGCTGATTGCCGCAAGGCGCGATCTACAACGACGCGGTCGTCCGTCTCCGGCCGGCGTCATCGTTACCCGCTGATGATCGCGCTCGAGGTCTTTGGCCAGACGCGCACGATGGGCGACGTCGCCGAGCGCCTGCACGCGCTCGACGGAGTCAGCCGGGTGCGAATCGAGCCGGCCGTGCGGGACCAGCACTCGCTCGTTCTCGCGACCGTCAGCCATGCCGCGGCCGATCGGATCGTCGACGAACTGAGAGCGCTCGGCGTTTCGCACCAGGACGTGACGCTGACTCGGGTCGAGGAGCTCGGCGGCGGCGCCCGCGCCGCCGAGACGAGTCTGATCTGGGCCGACGTCGTCGGCCTCGCGGGCACGAACGCCCGCCTCATCGCCCGCTATCTCGTCTTCATGGCCGCCGCCGGCGTGATTGCCTGCTACGGCGTCGTTGACGCGAACCCGATCCTGATCGTCGGCGCGATGGCGGTCAGCCCGGACCTGCTCCCGATCACCGCGACGGCCGTCGGACTGGTCGGTCGCTCAGGCCGCCTGGTCGCCAAAGCGCTGCTGACGCTGACCGTCGGCATGGCCGCAGCGAGCGCGTTCGCAGCCCTCTTTGCGTTCGCACAACACAAACTCGGATTACTGCCCTCCGGATTCAACATCAATGAGACCGTGCTCCGAAGCCTCGCGACCGTTAACGACGAGACGATCGCCGTCGCCTTCGTCGCGGGTATCGCGGCGATGCTCGCGTTTGAGACGCGCGCGAGTTCCGGCGTGGGCGTCGCGATCTCCGTAACGACGATTCCCGCCGCGGCCTATCTTGGCGTTGCAGCCGGACTCGGCGAAGCAACCAAAGCGCTCGGAGCACTCGCCGTGCTCGCCACCAACGTCGTGATGATCGTGGCGGGCGCCGCCATCACGCTCGGTCTGCAACGCCGCATGGCGGCGTCCCGCTACCCCCAATAGAACAAGTCAACGATCCGCGATGGAGGAGGACGGAGCGCCCAGAATTTCGGCTCTCCGGGCATAATCGTAGGTGGATTTATGCGAACGCTTGTTCGTGTGGGAGTTGGAGTGTGATGTGTCCGCAGGTGAGGTGAATGAGCGCCAGTGCGGCGTTAGCGGAGTGGAATCCGTATGCGCGGCGGACGATCAGTTTGACCTTGTTGTTGAGTGCCTCCGCGCGTGCGTTGCTCAAGTTCATGCGCCGGGCGGCGAGGATCCCCTCGCGGTGTTTGCGGATCGTGCGTCCGAGCCTGACGAACGGTTTGAGGCGGCTGCGGGAGAGGCGAGCGAGGAGCCGGTCGATCAGCTCGGCGACATCTTCGACGGCGAGGCCGGGGGCGAAGATCGCGCGGACCATCTCCTTCATTGCCCAGGCGCGCACGACCTTCCCGCGGGCGGCTCTGAGTGCTTGGAGCGTGGCGGCTTGGCGGTCGGAGAGGTCCTCGGGGTTCTTGAGCAGCGCCCAGCGGTCGTGCTTGAATTGCTTGGCGGCGTCGGTCTCGCCCGTGCTGCGCAGTTCGTTCCAGTGCTCGCGGCGGACCTCGTCGAGCGCCTTGGTGGCCAGCTGCACGACGTGGTAGTTGTCGATCACGATCGTCGCCTGCGGGGCGTGCTCGCGCACCGAGGCGGCGTAGCCGCCGGTCATGTCCATCGAGACGGCCGTCAGCCGGGAGGCGCGCGCGAAGATCGCGGGCTCGATCTCCTCGCCAGCTGGGAGCCATGCGCCCTGGATGCCGTGGCCGGCCGGGACGGTCGGGCAGGGACCGAACGGAACCATGATCGCGGGCTCTGGCGCCTGACGTGGCTGCTTGGCTGGCGCGGCGAGTTGGGGCGGCGGGGAGGAGGAAGTGGCGATCTCGGGATCGAGCTCGGCGAAGAACTGATCGGCGGCGGCCTGGCCCTTGCCCTCGCAGCCCCACACCACGGCGCTGCGGCGGTGATCGCCGATCAGCGTCAGGTAGCGGTGGCCCTTTCGCCACGCGACCTCGTCGATCGAGATCTCGAACAGATCGCTGAGTCGGTCCAGCTCGCCCAGGTGCGCGTCGGCGACGCGTTTGATGATCCGCCCTACCGTGTGCCAGTCGATCCGGGTCAGCCGGCAGGTCGCCGTCTTGTCGGTCTTGGTCGCCAGCCACGCGACGAGGTTGTCGAAGTCGCGCGTGAACCTGGCGCCGTCGCGGGCGAACGGGACGCCCTCCACCAGCGCGCCGTGCTCGGGGCACACAAGCCGCCTGAGCCGGGCGTGGACCTCGAGCCGCCAGCGGCCGAGATCCAAGTGGCGCCAGACCGAGTCATGACGCTGCTTATTCTCGCGATGGCGCGTGGAGTACGAGCACTTCGGGCAATGAAGGCAACGAGCCCGCAACGCGACCGTGACCACCACCCGATCGCGCTCGAAACGGACCGAGCGAACCCACACTCCGGGCAGAGCAAGCAGACGAGAGAATGCACTCGTGACGCGCATAGGGACGGACCTCCAGTTCGCAGGACTCAGAGACCGCGAACCTACGGTCTGAACCTGTGCGCGTCCCCCAACCCCTCCCGGGACCCCGCAAGCAGCGAGGAAAGCCTGCTCAGGCCCCGAAACCCGAGCCGGTCAGAGCCCCCGAGTCACCTACGATCACCCCCGGAGCCCCAGAATTTCCCCGGCCGAAATCGCGACGACTTCTTATCGCCGGCCCGGCGATGCGTGCTCCGCCTCGAGGCGCAGCCCTGACAGGTCGCGTCGACGCTCGCGGCAGCCATGTTTCGCGGCCGCGATGCGGCGTCCGATGTGTCCTTGCTCATGCTTCTGGGGCGGCGGGCTTGCGTTGCCGTTGCGCCAGCGCCATGAGCAGACCCGAGCCTGAGACGGCGAGGTAGGCGGTGATGACGGCGATCGTGACGGGTACTGTCTGCAGGGCGCCGATCTGGACCTCCGAGAGTAAACACGCGAGATCCAACGGTTTGCGTTTGTCGCCGTCCTCGACCTCTGGAGCGCGGCACCCCGCCTACCTGACATTTGCAGGTGTTTCGTGACGTCGCAAGCGGGCTCCGGCGCGGGTCGCGCTGCAGTCGAGCCGAGCGGCGCCTGTTCGGAGTCGCGCTGGTTCGTGCGCCCTGCTGACGGTCCCGATTCCCAGTGGTTACGGGCCGTTGGCGACGGCGACAAATAGAAAGCGTTGGATCTCGCACGGTTGCTCTCGGAGGTCCGAGGCGGCGGCCGCGGTGGAGGCGGGCGCTGAGGGCATCGGCCTGATGCGCACGGAGTTCCTGTTCCTTGGCCGCGACGACCCCCCCGGGCGAGGACGAGCAATACGAGGCCCTGGCGACGATCGTCCACGCACTAAATGGCCTTCCGCTGATCGTGCGCACACTCGACATCGGCGGCGACAAGAACGCGCCCTACATCGAACTCCCGGAGGAGGACAACCCGTTCCTTGGGGTCCGCGGGATCCGCCTGTGCTTGGAGCAGCCGCAGCTCTTCGAACCGCAGCTGCGCGCGATCTATCGGGCCTCGAGGCTCGGTCCGGTCTCGATCATGTTCCCGATGATCGCCCGGCTCGAGGATCTCGAGAAGGCGCTCGAGTACGCCGAGCGCGCGCGGGCGCAGGTCGGCGCGGACCCGATCGACACCGGGATCATGATCGAGGTGCCGTCGGCCGTGGCGATGGCGCTAGAGCTCGCCCGGCGCGTGCAGTTCTTCTCGTCGGCACGAACGACCTGACGCAGTACATCCTCGCGATGGACAGGGGGCACCCCGCCCTGGCCAAGCAGGCCGACGCCCTGCATCCCGCGGTCCTGCGCAGCATCAAGACGGTGGTCGACGCCGCCGCGGCCGCAGACATCTGGGTCGGAGTGTGCGGGGGATGGCGGGCGAGCCCGAGGGCGCGCTGATCCTCGCCGGGCTTGGCGTTCGCGAGCTGTCGATGTCGATCCCCAGCGTCGCCGCCGTCAAGGCGCGCCTGCGCTCGGTTGATCGCGCGGCGGTCCGCCGGCTCGCCGACCGCGCTGTGCAATGCGCCACGGCCGACGAGGTCCGGGAGCTCGCGCTGCCTGAGCGAGCCTCGTGACCTTGCGGTCGACGCGATCACCGTGACGGCGAACCCCGCCGTGGATCAGACGATCTGGGTGCCCGGCTTCCGGGCCGGGAGGTCAATCGCGTCGTCCGCGAGCAGGTGACCGCGGGTGGCAAGGGCGTCAACGTCGCCGCTTTCCTCGCCGCTTTCGGGGTGCCCGTGTTCGCGACCGGGTTCCTCGGGCGACCGAACGCCGGCCTGTTCGAGGCCTTCTTCGAGCAGAAGCAGATCCCCCACGGGTTCGTCGCGGTGGACGGCACGACCCGGACCGGGATCAAGATCGTCGACGAGGTCGCGAGCGCGACGACGGATATCAACTTCAGCGGTTTCCAAGTCGACGAGGACGATCTCCGTGCGCTCGAGGACACCCTGGCCGAGGTGGTCGCCCCCGGGCGCTGGGTGGTGCTCGCCGGCAGCCTGCCGGCGGGGGCTCCGGCGACGACCTACCGGCGCCTGGTCACGCTCGTCCGTGGGCGCGGCGGGCGCGTTGCCCTCGACACCAGCGGGCCGGCGCTGCGCGAAGCGGTTGCCGCCCGGCCGGATCTCGTCAAGCCCAACCGCGAGGAGCTCGAGGAGCTAACTGGTCGGCCGTTGCCCGATCGCGAGGCACTGATAGAGGCGGCCGCCGACCTCGCCCGCGTCGGCGTGGGGACCGTCGTCGTTTCGCTCGGCGCCGATGGCGCGTTGTTCGCACGGGACGGCGACGCGGCATTCGCGACGCCACCGCCCGTTCGTGTCGCCAGCACAGTGGGAGCCGGCGACGCGATGGTCGCCGGGACGATCGCGAGCATCCTCCGAATGCTCGAGCTGGCCGAGATGGCGGCACTGGCGACCGCGTTCTCCGCGGTCGCGATCACACAGATCGGCCCCCATCTCGACGGTCCTGCGGTCGAGGTAACGGCCCGCGCTGTCTCGGTCGAGGCACTGTGATGCAAGATCTTCGTACGAGGAGGATTCAGTCATGAGGTTCGTGGCGGTGACGGCTTGCCCGACGGGCATCGCCCACACGCTGATGGCGGCCGAAGCGCTGAAGCGGCAGGCCGAGCTGGAGGGACACCAGATCGATGTCGAGACGCAGGGCGCCGAGGGCACGCTGCACCCGCTGGATCCCGACGCGATCGCCCGAGCCGATGCGGTGATCTTCGCGGCGGACATCTACGTCGACCCGGCGCGCTTTGCCGGCAAGCCGGTGACCGCGGCGGCCACCGCCGACGCGATCCGCCATCCCCGCGACGTCATCGAGGCGGCGGCTGCGGCGACCGCCGAACCGGACGTCGCGCTACCCGAGTCGGAGCCCGAGCCGGAGCCCGAGCCGGAGCCGGAGCCGGCGTCGATGCCCGCCGCCGGCGACGGCCACAAGCGCGTCGTCGCGATCACCTCGTGCCCGACCGGTATCGCGCACACGTTCATGGCCGCCGAGGGCCTGCGCAAGGCCGCCGAGGGCATGGGCTACTCGATCAAGGTCGAGACGCAGGGATCCGTCGGCGCCAAGTATGTGCTCACGACCGAGGATGTCGCCGCCGCGGACGCCGTGGTCATCGCCGCGGACACCAAGGTCGACCTGTCGGGCTTCGCGGGCAAGCCGCTCTACGAGACCGGCACCAAGGAGGCCCTAAAACACGGAGAAGCGGTCCTCGCGGCCGCGCTCGGCCCTTCGACGACGGTCTACCAGGGCGGGGACGGGCGTGCCGGGGGCGGCGGCCCGGCAGCGGCCCGCGCGGGTGCCGGCCGCGGTGGGACTCCCTGGTACATGGTGATCTACCAGCACCTGATGACCGGCATCTCCCACATGCTGCCGCTGCTCGTCGCGGGCGGATTGCTGATCGCCCTCTCGTTCGCCTTCAACATCCATGCGGACGACCCGCGCAACATGCACACGTTCGCGGGCCGCCTCTACCTGATCGGCTCGACCGCCTTCAAGCTGTTCCTGCCCGTGCTGGCGGGGTACATCTCGTACTCGATCGCGGACCGTCCCGGGCTCGCGCCGGGACTCATCGGCGGCTACCTGGCGGGCGTGGTCAACACCGGCTTCCTGGGCGCGATCCTGGCCGGATTCCTCGCTGGCTACGCGACGCGATTCCTGGCCACCCACATCAAACTGCCGCAGACGCTCGCGGGGCTCAAGCCGGTCCTGATCCTCCCACTCGCCTCGACGATCATCGTCGGATTGGGGATGTTCTACGTGATCGGCGTTCCGATCTCCCATCTACAGACTGCGTTGACCTCGGCCCTGAAGAACATGCAGGGCTCGAACGCCGCGATCCTGGGCGCGGTGCTGGGGGCGATGATGGGCTTCGACCTGGGAGGGCCGCTGAACAAGGTGGCGTATGCCTTCGCGGTCGGGCTGATCGCCGGCGGCGTGCGCGGGCCGATGGCGGCGGTGATGGCGGCCGGCATGACGCCGCCGCTGGCGCTCTTCCTCGCCACGCTGCTGTTCCGACAGCGCTGGCTGCCCGAGGAGCGAGAGGCCGGGAAGGCCGCGGGGGTGCTCGGACTGTGTTTCATCACCGAGGGCGCGATCCCGTTCGCCGCGCGCAGCCCGGTGCGGATCATCCCTGCGCTGATGGTCGGCTCGGCGACCGCCGGTGCCCTCTCGATGGCGTTCAGCGTGACGAGCATCGTGCCGCACGGAGGGATCATCGATCTGTTCGTACCCGGGGCGATCACGAATCCCGGCGGCTGGGCGATTGCTCTCGTGGTCGGTACCCTCGTGTCGACCGCAGCACTGTTCGTCACGACACGGTCGTACGCGCGTGCCACGGCCGGCGAGCCGACGCAGGCACCGGTTCCGGCCACCGCGGCCGCCTGAGAGGGCGTCTCGACGTCGGGAGCCGACGCGCGCGCCAGGTCACATCACGGCCTTTCATGGACGACAAAGGACATCCTTCGTAGCGATCGCTTGGCGAGTTGCGCGGTCAGGCTGGCTGCCCTGCCCGCCGATCCGCCAACGTTCGACCTCCAGCGTCACGCCCCTTAGACCGATCCTGTTCCAGTACCTCGCCGGATGGTGAGGTAGATCTTTGGATGCGACAGATGCCGGCGCTCGTATTCGCCAACAGGAGGGATTGCTAGCCGGGAGCCGCGCGGTTGCAAGCAGCAGCTCGAACGCAGAAGCTTGCTGAGGCCCTAGCGGCGTCTTCCTGGGAGTTGCGCAACCGCCCCGCAGGAGCCGTCACGAGCGCCGCGATCGGACGAGTGCTCTACGACGAATGGAATCGCCAGTCCGGGCGTGCGCGGCGCTATCGCAAAGGCGACTAAACGCATCTTCGCGCCGGCGCGGTGTAGCCGCCTTCGAGTAAGCAGACACGCTCGGGCGCGGTCGGCGCCAGCACTGGTCGTCGCAGCCGAGCAGCAGCCAGTCGATGCCCAAAGGTTCGGTCGTCTCGAAAACCCTCAGTTTCCGGACGCGCGTCCATCCGACAGCGGGCGGGGGTCGCTCTATCCACGACGAATCCCACCTTTTCGACAGCGGTTTCCCACTTGGATCGCCCTGTCCGGCGACACGAAGGTGTCACTGTCGGCGACAGCTTCTGGCATCGCCGGCTACCGATCTGCCCCCGGGGGCGAGGCCCTTGAGCCCGTGGCATGGGGCCGTCACGGCCGCATCCAGCCCGGAGCGGAAGTCCCAGACACTTCGCATAGGGCTCTCGAGACTGCCCGGTTTTCGTGGGACGAGCAGTCTGATTGTCGTCGGCGTCCCGGCGGATGACTTTTGTCATGGCGATGTGGTGAGGCTTGGCTCTACCGGGGCGTGGTCCCGGGCGTCAGCCTCTTGGCATGGCTTATTGGCCACGACACGTCGGGCTCGGGAGTCGTCTCGTGTCGGTCGTGGGACCTGAACCCTGTAGGCGGACGGACGGGGTCCGTTCGCGGATCGGAGAGCACCATGATTCTTCTTCTTCCGTTTTTGCGTCGTTTTAGCGTTCAGACGCGCACGATCATTGGGGCGGCGGTTACGGCGCTCGCCTTGGTGCTGGTCTCGGTCGGCTCCTTTGCCGACGGTCATCTGATCGGCACCGGGGTGATCTCGGCTGTGGTCGGGATGCTGTTTTTGGTGAGTGCGTTGTATGACCATCGGCACGCGGGCCGGGCGCTCGAGCACGGATCGCGTCGCTGACCCACGAGGCCGCGACCGAGTCGCCGCCGGTGGTTATCCAAAGCCTGTCCTGGCGGGCCTGGGTGTCACGCTTCAGGCGCGCCGGGAACAGGTACGCTGGGGCCGCGATGGGTGTGGATGTCGGCGCCAGCACCGCCGCCGAGGCACAGTGGGTCTCCGGGCAGCGTCGATGGACCAGCGGCTGGCGGCGCACTGCGCTGTCGGCGATCCCTCTGATCTACCTGATCTTTGTGGTTCAGGCGGTGCCAGAGCACTCCCATGGGGTGGCTGCGGTAGCCGGTTGCGCGGTGATCGGGGTCTTCTGCGCGTGGTGGCTGTTCGCGATTGGTGTGGCGCGATCGGCGACCAGCGGGCAGCGCTGGGTCCTGTACGCGGTGCTGGCGGCGCTGTCACTGGCCGAGCTGCCCTTTGCCCATGAGACCGCATTCGTGATGTGGATCTACCTGACCGTGATGACCGTGGTGGTGCTGGGCTCGCGCGCGATACGGGTGGTGCTGGCGCTGACGCTCGTCGCGCTGGTCGTCACGCTCGCGGTTCCGTCCTGGCACGACGGCCTTGGGACTGCGGTGGACATCGCCGCGCCGATCCCGGTCGTCGCGCTCATAACGTTCGGCATGCTGCAGGTGTTTCGGGGCAACCAGGCGCTCGCAGACGCGCGGGCGGAGCTGGCTAGGCTTACGGTCGAGAACGAGCGGACTCGGATCGCGCGTGACCTTCACGATCTGCTCGGCCACTCGCTGACCACGATCACGGTCAAGGCCGGCCTCGCGACCCAACTGGGGCAGGCCGATGTCCCGGGGGCGCTTCAGGAAATCGCGGAGGTCGAGTCGCTCGCGCGCCGCGCGCTCGGCGACGTGCGGGCGGCGGTCGCCAACTACCGTCAGGTGACGCTCGCGGGTGAGCTCGCGGCGGGCCGCGTGCTGCTGCGTGCCGCGGGGATCAGCGCCGAGCTTCCCCACGCTGTCGACACGGTCGATCCCGCGCACCAGGAGCTGTTCGGATGGGTGGTGCGTGAGGGTCTCACCAACGTCGTGCGCCACGCACAGGCAAGCTCGTGCACGGTGCAGCTCGACGCGTCTTCGGTAGTCATCGTGGACGACGGGATTGGCGCCAACGGAGCCGGGCCCGCCGGCAGCGGCCTTGCCGGGCTGCGGGAGCGGGTCGCCGCGGCCGGTGGCACGGTGGACGTGGGGCCGGTCCAGCCGCGGGGGTGGCGGCTGCAGGTTACTGTCCCGCCGCGGCCGGGTTCGTGATGATCCGCCTGCTGCTGGCCGACGACCAAGAGCTGATCCGCAGCGCGTTCGCCGCGCTGCTTGCGCTGCACCCCGACTTCGAGGTCGTTGCCTCTGTCGGGCGTGGTGACGAGGTCGTCGCTGCGGCCCTGAAGCATCAGCCGGACGTCGCGCTGTTGGACATCGAGATGCCAGGGATCGATGGGCTGGCCGCCGCCGCCGTCCTATCCCAGGAGGTCCCTGAATGCCGGGCGCTGATCCTTACCACCTTCGGCCGTCCCGGCTATCTACGCCGCGCGATGGAGTCAGGCGCCCGCGGCTTCGTCGTCAAGGACGCCCCGCCCCAGCAGCTGGCGGGCGCGATCCGCCGCGTCGCCGCCGGCGAGCTGGTCGTCGACCCGGCGCTCGCCGCCGAGACGCTGGCCAGCGGCGAGTCGCCACTCACCGCCCGTGAGCGCGACGTGCTCGCCGCCGCCAAGCCCGGCGCGACCGTCGCCGAGATCGCCAAGCGGCTGTTCCTGTCAGACGGAACCGTTCGCAACTACCTGTCGGCGTCGATCGCCAAAACAGGCGCCCGCAACCGCGTCGAGGCGGTCAGGATCGCCGAGGAACAGGGCTGGCTCTAAGGAGGCTACCGGCCGGCACGTCTTCTGCTTCGTCGCCGCACCGGTGGTCGACTCTTGACTACTGCTCGAGCAGGTGGCGCGCGAGGAGCAGCAGCCGTTGCTTGGGGCCATCCGGGCCGCCCGCCGGGCTGCGGCGGGCGGCGGACGGCTCTGCTAGAGCGTGAGTCCGGCGGTGGCCGAGATGGTCGGCGGTCGTCGGGAGCGGACGGCATCGATGATCTCGCTGGGGTCGATGCCCTGCAGGTAAGTGGAGGTCGTCCCGAGGTCGGTATGACCTAGCTGGCGTTGGATGATGTTGACCGCGACGCCTTCGCGGGCAAGCTCGACGGCGTAGGCGTGGCGTAGCTGGTGCGGGGCAAACCGACGCCGGACGCCCGCCTCGGCGGCCAGTTCGCGTAGCTCGGCGCGCGCGGCGGTGGCCGCCCAGCGTCGTCCGCGGGTCGATCCATCGATCACGCAGAACAACGCGCCGGGCGGCAGTGACATGCGGACGGTCAACCAGGCCGCCAACTGTTCGAAGCCGAACTGGTCCATGCCGGCCTCGCGACGCTTATCGCCTTTGCCGTGGCGGATCAGCAGCGACCCACGGCGCTCATCGATGTCGGTCTCGTTAAGCGCCAGCGCCTCGGAGATCCGCAGCCCACCGCGCCAGAGCACCGCGATCAGCGCCCGGATGCGCAGGCCGTGGCGGTCATGACCGGCTTGGCGCATGACGACAACGATCTCCTCCGCACGCGGCGGATCCGGCGGATACTGCATGCCTTTGTTACGCGGAGCGCGCCCCGCGAGGTATCCCGGCATCGTCGCTGGCGAACGGCGACGACCCGCCGCATCGACAAGTAGCGCTGAACCTGAAGACATGATGAGCTCCTCTCTGAGGATCAACATCCCGGCCAGTCCGGGATGCACCGCTACTAAGCCTCGGGTGATCGCTCGGCCGCTACCAAACGCCCCGTCCTAGCTTCCTTCGGTCCTGTGCTGGTTCGGAGGAGAAGCCCACCAGCGGCCTCAACCGCGACGAGACGTAGCTGGTCGTTCGTGGGAGCGGCAAGGAAGGGTCGACGGTCGCCCGGGGACGAGCCCGGCGACTGCCGGGATCTATAGCGCGGTGCGCGCCTGGTCGGGATGGAAAGGCCACTCCTCAAAGTGGCGGCATCGCCCGTCGCTGGACAGCGTGATGATCCAGAGATCGCGATAGGTGCGCTGCGGCGGATCTCCGTAGACGATCTCGAGGCGGGCCACCGCAGTATCCCCCTGGGCGGCCACGATCTCTGAGGTGAGCGTGAATACCTCGTCTG
Source organism: uncultured Solirubrobacterales bacterium (assembly GCA_963836065.1). Taxonomy (GTDB): domain Bacteria; phylum Actinomycetota; class Thermoleophilia; order Solirubrobacterales; family Solirubrobacteraceae; genus Palsa-465. The sequence continues at coordinate 192,274 of CAWIII010000035.1, read as the reverse complement.
CGCCTTCGCGCTCGTCTTCCCAGAACCGGGCTATCGCCTCGACTCCGGCAAGCGGCTCGTCGAACGGTGCCGCCTGGTAGGTCGCATCCTCGGTGAACAACCGTCCAAGGGGTGCTGTGCCTTCCGTGCGCCAGGCCGTCTCGTAGGCCGCGATCCAGTCGGCGAACCGGTTGCTCACGCCGCGGGACTGTAGTGGCCGGCCACTGACAACCTCCGGCAAGGCCGCACCCTCGTTGGCGCATCGTCGCCGATGCCGGCACCGCGTCCCGCTGCTCCTCCGCACGACCGCGGGCGCACAGCAGAGCCGCACGGCCGCGATCAGAGCAGCAAGGGCCCACCTGGGAGCGGCCTGCCGTCGGTGTCCAGCGCCGAGGCATAGGTGATTGGGTCGCTGTGCGTGATCCCGAGGAGGCAGAAGCCGTCAACTCCCGGTGGGCGCGACGACACGCCGTGATCACTTCGCAGCTCGATCATCGCCACCTCCGTGCTTGCGATCGCTCGTGTAAGGCGCACCGGATCAGCGGAGCTGCCACCCAGGCGATGCAAGCCGCAACCGAGATCGCCGAGGATCTCGGCGGCGCTGAAGGTGCCGGCTCCACCCCGCCACGCCCGTGCCAGATCTCGTCCACCAACTCAAGATCGACGTGATGCAACACCGCCTCGCCAGACTCCCAGACGTCGAGCTCACGGTCCGCCCAGAACAGCACGGCGGCATGGTCGCCCGAACGCCAGCTGTCCAGGACCCGAACCCCCGCGGGGAGATTAATCTCGGCTCCGCCCGATTCGAGCCGCGCTGCCGCGGCAAGTGTCAGCTGCTTATGGAGGTCACGATCCACCATACGATCAGGGCCGCATTGTCCCCCCTGCGGCAACGCCTGCCGTGCTTCTGCTCTGGGCGTCGCATTGGTGGGAGCAGCAGCGCGAGTCGCGGCCCAGAGCCGATGCGCTAAGCAGCTAGCTCGGCCCGCAGCGGGGCGGAGAACTCGCAGCGGAACGGCAGTCCGATCAGCTGCCGTTCGGTCACCTCAATCCCCGCATTGGCGAGCCGGCAGATCATCGTCTCCCATGCGAGCCGGGGCGGGTGGTGCTGCTCGGGATCGCGCCCGAGCATGTGATCGACTGCGTCCTCGACATCACGGCGCCGGACGCGGTACTGAGCCAGAAACCGCTCCTGCTCAATGGGGTCAGATGGCAAGGGCGGCGATCCCACGTACTGCTTCCAGATCGCCGCGGGGCCGGCGCGGTGCATCCCTATGCCCATCGCGTATCGATCGGCGACCACCCGCTCCCCGGACTCAAGCTGCGCGTAGAGGCGAGCAAGTACCGCCAGCCGATCGGGATCGCCGTCGATCACCTGAACGCGAACGCCGCCCTCGGTCAGATCGGTCCGCTCATCTTCCAGCTCAAGCAGCGCGCCAGCCGCAACGACCATCGCGTGCGCAACTGTACGCCGCCAACCGCACACATAGACCCAGTCCGCGGCGACTGCTCCCTTGTCGCCGGACCGGCCGCACGATCGCTGGTGTTGCTTCGGTACTCCGAGGACCCGGAGCAGAAGCCTCCGGTGGGCGTTGCCGGCTACGTGGAGACGGCCGGGCCTTCGTGAAAACGGAGGAACTCGCCGCCGCATCCGAACGCCGGGATTTCTTTGTTCGGCAAGAGCGGTCTCGGTCGGGCAGGGGGCTAGGGGTAGACGCCGCGGCGGGCGGGCTCGGCGAGGCCAAGAGGTGCCCGTGCGTCGTGAGCAGGGATTTGAACCCGGACACCCGCCGGCCGGTCCGGTGAGGTGCCCGGGTCAAGAGTCGCCCATTTGTTATGCGGCGCGTTTGGTCGCCTCGGTCTGCACGAAGTCGCCGATCAGGTCGGCGAGCTGGTCGGGTTGGTCGATCATCGAGAACGTTCGCGCGTTCTCGATCACTTCGAGTCGACCGTTGGGTAGGGCTTCGGTCAGCCGCCGGCCGTCCTCGAGCGGGAAGAAGGCGTCGTCGGCGGACCACGCGACCAGGGTCGGCTTGGTGAACCGCGGCAGCCGCGCCGCAGCCCGGAGCGTCGTCTCGCGATTCAGAGAGACGGTGAATCGCCGCAGGTCATTCCTGACCCGGCGGTCGCTGAGCGCTGGCTCGACCCATTCCGCTACGAGGTCGTCGATGTCGGCGTGGGCCAGGGCGCCAAATCCGCGTCGGCGTCCGAATCGGGTTCGGAGTGGTTGGATCGCCGCGTCGTACACCGGCCCGGCCTTCGCCGCGGCGATGAACGGCTTGAGGATCGGCGGCGGGAAGTGCTCGAAGGCGTCGCAGCTGGTCAGCACCAGCGCCCCCAGCCGCTCGGGCATACTGGTAGCGACGAGCTGGGCGATCGCGCCACCGGTGTCGTTGCCGACGAGGGTGACGTCCTCGAGCGCGAGCGCGTCGAGCAGCTCTCCGACGATTGCCGCGATGCCCTCCATCGTCAGCTCGGCGTCCTTGCGCATCGGCTCGGTGTGCGCCCCCAGCGGCCACGTTGGCGCCAGACAAGAAAAGCCGCGGGACGCCAGTCGCTCGCTCAGCGGCCGCCACAGCGACGATCCCATCGAGTAGCCGTGGATGAACACGACCGGGCGGCCATCGCGCGGTCCCGCCTTCTCGTAGTGGATAGTTCCTGCGTTGAGCGTTACGTCGGGCATCAGATCCTCCAGGTCGTTGTTTTACATGCAGACTGTCCGTAAGATACCAACAGACTGACCGTAAGTACAGACAGGCTGCACGTAAGTGGCGCGCACCCAGGCAGAACGATCGGCCGCGACCCAGCAGGCGCTCCTGACCGCCGGCCGCCGGCTGTGGGGCGAGCGCGGCTACGCCGCCGTCTCGACACCGGAGATCGCCCAAGCCGCCGGCGTCACGCGCGGCGCGATGTACCACCAGTACCCGGACAAGGCCAAGCTCTTCCTCGCCGTCCTCGAAGCCGTCGAGACGGATGTGATCGAGCGGCTGGGGGCGGCCGTTGCCGCCAAGCAACCCAAGACTCCGGCCGGCGCCCTGCGCATCTCCGCCGACGCGTGGCTGGATATCGCCAGCGAGCCGGAGGTTCGGCAGCTGGTGCTGCTTGATGCGCCCAGCGTCCTCGGCTGGGCCGGCTTCCGCGAGATTTCGCTGCGTTACGGGCTCGGCATGACCGAACAGCTCCTGACGGCCGCGATCGACGCCGGGGAGCTCAAGCCTCAGCCCACCCGGCCTCTCGCCACCGTCATGATCGGGGCGCTCGACGAGGCCGCCATGAGCATCGCCAACGCCGACGATCCCGAGCAGGAGAAGGCAGACGTGCGGAACGTGATCCACAACCTGATCGACGGCCTGCTGATCAAGCCGCGCCGCGCCGCGTCGGCGCGCAAGCGGGTCGCAAGCGGGGAGTTTCCCGGAAAGGAGCCAGGATCGTGCTGAGCGCTGAGGATCGATGGGCAATCGGCGAGACCATTTCGTTGCACGGTCACCTGTTCGACGAAGGCCATCTCGACCGACTCGACGAGCTGTTCACCGCCGACGTCGTCTACGACCTGACCGACGTCGGGATGAAACCGCTGAACGGCATCGACGAGATTCGCCGCGCGACGCTGGAGCTCGGGGCCGCCAACCCGGTGGCCCATCACGTCACGAACATCATCATCACCAGCGTCGATGGAGACTGGGTGAGAACCCGCTGCAAAGCCATCGCGGTAAAGACAGACGGCACATGCGGAAGCGCCACCTACGTCGACACGGTACGCCGCGAAGACGGCCGATGGCGTCTCAGCCACCGCACCGTTTTGGCTCGACGCACTCCACTGAACGCGGGCGACCCCGACAGCCGAGACAGCCCCTGAGCCGGAGCGACACATCGCCGGGCGCCCGGCTCGACCGCAGCCGGCGGCAGATGACCGCGCGGCTCTGCGCATCGTCCGCGCTCCGGAGCACGGCGCGCATGCCTCGACGCAGCCCATCCAGATGCCCCCAACGCGCGCACGGAGAACCGCCGAGGTGCCTCCGGGACCCGACGTTCGCATCCCCGAGCTCAAGCGGCGGTCTGACGCCGGCGACAAGACGCCTGCGGGTCGTCCGTTCCACCGGTCTCGATCGGGTTCAATCGCCGCTCAGCCCTGTCCGCGGTGGGAGGGGCGTGTGCTCTCTTCCTGGTTCTCGGCGAGTTGCGGTGACGCGATCGTCGCTAGCAGCCCAAGGCCGGTGTGGGAGGGGGTGCCGGCTGCGCGAACTCGCCGAGCAGATCAACTCAGGCGGCGGGACGGCGCTCCCGATCGCAACCGACCTCACCGACATCGCGTCCGTTTCGGCCGCCGCCGCGCAGATCGCCGAGGCGCTGGGAACACTGAACGTGCTCGTCAACAACGCCGGAGTGATGCTCCCCGGTGAGATCACCTCACAGCCGCTGTCTGAGTGGGAGCGAATGATCGACACCAATCTCTCCAGCGCGCTGCACGCGATCCGGGCGCTCCTGCCCGCGCTGATCGACGCCGCCCGCAACGACGGTGTCGCCGACCTGATCAACATGTCATCGATCGGCGGCAAACTCGTGTTTCCTCGCTACGCCGTGTACGGCGCGACCAAGGCGGCACTCACGCATCTCTCAGCAATGCTCCGAGCTGAGCTGTCGCCGCTGCGCGTGCGGGTGACCGATGTGCAGCCGGGGCTTACCGAAAGCGAGCTCGAGCAGCAACGTGACCGATGCCGACTCCCGCGCGGGGCTCGAGCAGATGTTCAGCGACATCCCAGCGCTCAAGGCGGCAGACATCGCCGATCTCGTCGTCTACCTGATCAGCCGTCCGCCGCACGTCAACATCTCAACTGTCGACATCGTCCCGACCAAGCAAGCATGATGGAGATGAGCAGCGAGCGACTCGGAGCGCGGCCTGAGGATGTTGGAAGCCGCCCACGGGGCGAACGCCGCAGAGCGGATCCAGCAAGCCTACGCCGAGATCGACGCCGACTTCGCCCTAGCTCCATCACGGTCCGGCGCGCTTGCGGATCAGCTGTTCGTTGGCTTGGTTGAGCCGCTCGAGGAAGTCTGCGATTAGCGCGAGCTGCTCGAGGTTGTAGTGGTCTAGGACGGCGGCCCCGGCCTTCGCGAGCGGCGCGCAGAGCCGGGTGGCTTCGGACTCGTGCTGCCCGGTCGAGACGACGAAGATCGTCGGCGGTCGTGCCCGTCGCGCGAGGCTTGGGTTCGTGGTGATGGCGCGGGCTACGCATCGATGTTCAGTGACGACGCCCGGTACGTCAGCGCCACCGGGGTCCGCAGTGTGGGGCGCGAGGAGATCGCGTCCTCACATCAGCGGATCTTCGACTTGTTCTTTGCTGGGACGAGACTGGGCACTCATATCCGGTCGAGCTTCAGGCTGTCGCGCCGGGCGTGGTGCTCGTGCACGCCGACGGCGCGGTGCTGTTCCCGGGCGAGCGCGAGCGGGGGATAGCGCCTGACGGGCTTCTGACGATGGTCGCGGTCGCCGGTGACGGCGGCTGGCGCGTGGCGTCGTTTGCCAACACGCCGACGAGCAAGGCGCGCACCGCGCGGTTCGTCCTGCGCTACCCGCGCTCGCGCTTGTCGGCGTTCCGGGCCGAGGCGAGCAACGCAAGGGCGCACGTGCTTCGCAACAAGCGAGAGAACATCGCCCGCTGGAGCCGCTGACCCCGGCGGCGCCCACGCACATCAGAACCCCATAATCGCGCTGGAGCTGAACCCTCCGACAAAATTGGGCCCGCTGACAGTTCCGCTATCGGGCGGGCAGCCCGGCGACGGGCGCAGGGATCCGGCCGGCGATCGGCGTCTCCGGCGCCTGTTGTGTGCTGGTCGCGGTCGGACCGTTTGACCGGTCGCGCATCAGCCGCACGTGCACGGTGAGCAGGTCGGCACCAAGCACGCGCACGTTGATCGCGTTGAAGGCACGTAGCGGGTGCCAGCGGATGATGCGTCGTTGGCGTGCCAGGGGGTCGTCGTCGTGCAGGACGGTGGCGAAGCCGGGCACCCAGCGGTAGCGCAGGCCGACCCGCAGCCGCACCCGCACGCGGGGGTCTTGCTGGATGTTGCGCACGTATTCGGCACGCGTGCCGTGTTCGGCGATGATCCAGAAGGCGTCACCCTTGCGGCCGTTGCCGACCGGTACCCGCCTGGGCTTGCCTGAGCTACGTCCGCGGGTCTCCAGAATCGCCAGACCCAACGGGTTGATGCCGATCGCGAGCAGCAGGCGCATCAGCGGGTTGACGGTCCATCGCTGGACTGTCCGGACAAGCAGGACCTTGGCCCGCCGGGTTCGGGCGGTGAGAACGAGCAGCCCTACAAGGACGGCGGTCTGCACACCCGAGGACACCAAGCTGCGCCCTGGGTCGATCGCGAACAGCCCCCAGACCAGTGCTACGGCCGCGAGCGTGCCGACGATGAACCCTCGCGGGATCGTCATGCGAGTGTGTTGGTTCATAGGGGCGTAGCGGGTTGCGTAGCCACGGTGCTTGGCAAGCCAGGCCAGCGGTGCGAGCGCGAGTCGTTGCAACCAGCGCGGTGGGCAAGCCGCTTGCACCTCTTGCTCGAATTCGCGCGTAAACAGCGCGAGGTCGAGCGGCTTCGGGATGCCCTTCATCATCGTGCGCCCCTGTTCGGCGAGCGCGACCGCCGTTTCGAAGACCTGCTCGATCTTGAGCGCAGGCCGTATCTCGACGCGGACGAGCGCGTCCTCGTCGCCGTCGTTCGCGAAGTCGTGCGGGATGCCGGGCGGGACGATGACCACCCTGCCAGGGCCGGCGATGATCCTCTCCCCTCCCAGCGAGAAGCGCATCGTGCCCTTGACAACCTCGAAGCGCTCCTGCTGCAGCGGGTGGCTGTGCAGGCCGCCCGGCACGCGGGCGTGCTGCGGGAGTTCGAGGTCGACAGCCACGAGCTCGCCGTTGGTCTCTGCGGCGGTCTGGCGGAAGGTGATCCGCTCGCCGCTCGCGGGGTTCTGGAGTGTTTGTCCTTGGTATGCCATCACGGCCTCCGTAATAGTACATCTGTGTTGGAAACAATCTAGCACAGTTGTGCTACAAAGAGCGGTGTGCCCAAGATCGTCGATCACGAGCAACGGCGGCGTGAGCTCGCCGAGGCTGTCTGGCGGGTGATCCGCCGTACCGGCGTTGACGGCGCCTCGGTGCGAACGGTCGCGCAGGAAGCGGGTTGGTCGGCCGGCGCGTTACGCCACTACTTCCGCACCCAATCGGAGCTGCTCGACTTCGCGATCGAGCTGGCGGCCGAGCGGATCTCCCAGCGCGTCGGTGCGCTCGAGCTTGCCGGCGATCCTCGCCGCGCGGTCGAGCAGCTGCTGTCCGAGCTGCTGCCGTTGGACGACGAGCGTCGCGCCGAAAATCAGGTCTGGCTGGCGTTCACCGCGCGCGCCCTGATCGATCCCCAGCTCCGAATGCGGCGCGCCGAGATCGATGACGCGCTGCGCGCGGCCGCGCTGCGCGCCGTCGAGATGCTCGGGCTCCCGGCCGGCCGAGAACGGGCGCTGGAGGCCGAACGCCTCCATGCTCTGCTCGACGGGCTCGCGCTCCACGCGGCGATGCGACCCGAGCGGCTGCCGCCACGACGAATCATCGCCGTGCTCCGCCGTCACCTCGACGAGCTCGAAGACAAGGCATCGCCGCCCACCCGGGCGTGACTCGGAGGACCAGACATGCCGCGCGTGACCTCGCATCGCCGCCGGGTCGGTCAGCACGAGGTCGTCAAACCGCGCGCTCGCCCACTCCTTCCGACTCGCGCTGATCGGGCGAAAGCGGCGCTGCGGCCGCGTTCGCTGCGGGGATCCCTTTGCAGACGCGGTCCCCATTCAGATCCTCGCTGCGTCGGCGCCGCGGCGAGTCATGACTTCCCCAAACCGAGGGCCGCGACCGCCGCCGGTCAGCCGTTCGCAGAACCTTCCGTAGCGGACACCCGCTCGCAGGCCAGACAAACTCCTCACGATGAGCACCTAGGCAGACACCCGAACCAGACCAACCATGGCGGCCTCGTCTGGGTGAAATCGACCGCCGCCGGCGACTTCGGCCGGTTGCTCTCCACTTCTGCAATGTCGCTAACTGGGCACTCGCGCCCTGGCGGCTGCTCCCGGCCGGAAGCGGCACTAAGACGACGGATGCGTGACGCGCGGAAAGCGGGGTGCTCCTGGATCCAGCCAGTGCACCTGCTCGTCGCCAGAAGCGGGTGGAGTAGCGCCGTTACTACTGGAACCTCTAGGGCCCTAGCGCGCCCGCGCCGCACCCTCGCAGGTCACGGCCACCCGGCCCACCAGGCCACCTGCTGCTGCGCCTTCCGGCACGTCGACGGCGGGTGGCCAGAGGCGCACACGGCGCTCCCCGCGTAGTCGCTCACGCCCAGCACGACCCCCGTCATGTAGCCGACGACCAGCGGCACCAACAGCGACAGCAACACCAGCACCAGGCGCCGCCGCCAGTTCGCCACCGCCCGTCGCAGCCATGGCACGACCGAGCGTCCACGGGGCCGCTCCACCTCCTCCCCCGGCCGCCCCTCCCGGGGGTCCTCGACGCCCGGCGGCAGGATGAGGCGTAGGGCTTCCAGACCCGTCAACGTCGTCCCGACAGACCGGCAGACTTCGGGCTTCTTCTCGCGGTTTTCCTGGAGCACGCCGCAACCGTAAAGCGGGTCGCTGCTCTGTAGAACGACGGTCGAATGACAGCGGGGATGAGCGTTGGTCATAGCCGCGTCGCCGGCGCCGCACTCCCGTCCATTCGTCGAGCGAGGTCGTCGCCGTTTCCGGCCTTCGTCCTGTAAGCAGCTGAATCGGCCCCGACGCGGGGCAACGCGGCGCACGCGCCGAGCAGTGGGGCCCGCCCGCAAGCGCTGCTTATTTCGCCGAAGAGCGGCGTAGCCACTCCGCAGCCGTTAGGACGGGGTCGGGACGTGAGTTCGCTACGCGCACCCACGTTCCCTCGAGACGTCCAGCTGCAGACGGCGCTGCTCGATCTCATGGCGGCGGGTCGCTGCGCCGCACCTCGCACCGCGACGTAAGCGGGCACTTGGCACGATCCTGTGCATCACGTGCTGCGCTCGACCGCCCGGTCAGCTCGGCGCCGTCGGCTGGGCCCCGGGCAGTCGAGGATCGGCGGGTGGTCGGATCACGCGAGTCGATGACTCACGTCCGGGCGCCGGGCTACCGTGCGCCAGCAGCTCCGTACCAGAGTCACCGCGATCCAACGCACCCGACCACCAGCCGTGGACCGTGCCTTGGCCTTTCCGTGATCGAACGCCGTGCCGTCTGACAACGAGACCAGGAGAGCCCAGACAGTTCTTGAGCTTGTGAGGCACTATCTACCCGTGTCGGTGAAAGCCGAGGGGCCGCTGGCTGAGTACAACGATTGGACGGTCGTTGCGCCAGGTCTTATAGGGGCCGCAGCATCGATCCTCGACTCGATCGTTCTCCTACCGCCACCTGGCTACACGCTGAGCGCGGAGATCCTGACTCGCTCGCTGTCGGACTAGGTCATCACGTTCGCGTGGCTTGCCGCCGAACCGGACAATGCCAAGCAGAGAGCCGAGCGCCTGGACCGATTCGAGGCCGAGGAGTACGACAAGCGCGAGCAGACAGATCAGAAGTACACGGAAGAGTTCCGGAGACGGTCGAAGCGCCGCAAACGGCTCTTCGCGCACTACAACCGTCTGATCAAGGCCGGGAAGATGCCCGCGGGGCTGATAGACGAGCCGACGAGGAACCGAATGACCGCACGGCGGAAGGTAGTTGGCGATACGGAGATGCCGTCGCTGCTAGATCGCGCATTCCAGGCCGACGAGTACTGGACGGAGCACAGCGAGGCGGTCCGCTGCAACCCGTTCGCTCACCAATGGGGGATGATCTTCTCGTGGCATAGCTTTGTCGCGCACCCGACCGCCACTGCCCTCTCGCGCGTCGTGTCGCCTCAACCCGACGACTTGAGCGTTGGCGTGCAGACCGCATTGTCGATTCGGTCCACTCCGTACGGGCGCGCGACCGCGCTCCTTGGTCTGATGCTGCACATGGCGAGTCACTCGCTGGGATGGCCCTCGGCGGCGGAGATTGACAGCGCCTTCAGTGCCCGGCGCTGCTAGAGCCAGACGGGCGGGGTGAACGCCGCGTAAGGGGGAGGGCCATCATCCGCGCCAAATCCAACGTCACTGTCATCGTCTCGGGCTGGCGGCGGGCTGACTCTCAATCCAACCGTCGACCGTCTGGTCTGGCTGGCTTAGCTCTTGTCGCCCGCCGCCGCCCGAGGATCTCCGGCGTGGCCTGATAGGAGCGTGGCATCCGCCCCGAGTGACGTTTGTCCGCCGGAGATCCGCTTCATCGGTGGTCAACCAAACGAAGGGACGGCATACATGATCGTGATCGGGACGGACACGCACAAGCGCACGCACGCGCTGTCGGCGGTCGACGAGGGGACGGGCAAGGTCCGCGGCTCTCGTCAGATCGACGCGGACGAGCCGGGGCATCTCGCCGCGGTCAAGTGGGCGCGCGGGCTCGATCAGGAGCGGGTGTGGGCGATCGAGGACTGCCGGCAGGTCTCGCGCCGGCTCGAGCAGGCGCTGCTGGCCGCCGGCGAGCGGGTCGTGCGCGTCGCTCCGCAGCGGATGGGCGCCTCCAGGCGCGGGGAGCGTACGCCGGGGAAGTCCGACGAGATCGACTCGCTGGCGATCGCCCGCGCTGTCGTCAGGGACGGGGTCGAGCAGTTCCCGGTCGCGTATCTGGACGAGCAGGCGATGGAGATCCGGCTGCTGTTCGATCACCGCAACGACCTCGTGATCGAGCGCACGCGCGTGATCAACCGGCTGCGGTGGCATCTGCTCGAGCTCTGCCCCGAGCTCGAGCGGTCGCTCAAGCGCGGCGCGCTGAACAAGTCGCGCGTGCTGGACCGGGTCGACCGGCGGCTTCGGCAGCTCGGCACGGCCGCGCGGGTCAGGGTCGCGCGCGAGCAGGTCGCCAGGATTCGCCGCCTGAACGGTCAGATCGACGCGCTCAAGCGCGAGCTGCGGGTGCTGGTCGAGGCGCATCGCCCGGAGCTGCTCGCCGAGGTCGGCTGCGGCGAGCTGACCGCGGCGCTGCTGATCGGCCGGACCGCCGGCGCCGAGCGGTTCAAGTCTGACGCGAGCTTTGCGATGCAATCCGGCAGCGCGCCGATCCCGTGCTCCTCAGGCCAGCGCACCCAGTATCGCCTCAACCGCGGCGGCGACCGACAGCTCAACCACGCGCTGCACATCATCGCGGTCACCCGCGCCCACCACGACCCCGCGACCAACGAGTACCTCGCTCGCAAAGAGCGCGAGGGCAAAACCAAGAAGGGCGCGCTGCGCTGCCTGAAGCGCTACCTCGCCAGACGCTTCCACCGGATCCTCTCCCTACCACCCGTCACTTCGCCGCCTGACCGCAGCGAGCTCGGCCAGATCGGTCCGCGCCGAGCTGCGCACAGCGACGTCGAGACGATCACCGCGGCTCCGTGCCCGATGCCCTGCGTCGCCTGACCCGCTCTTCTTCCCCGCCGCCCAAACGCCGGAGCCGCTCTCCGGACCAGCTGCCGCCTGCGGTGAACCCTTCGCCGTCGGCCGCGCCTATGCGAAAACGGTCCGCCGTTGGTCGTCGAGGTCCCCCCCCGTGGCCGACGAGCGGCGCGTTCTAAGCCCCCTCTCCGGGCCTCGACAGGCGCGCCGCGGCCTATCCCATGGCCTCACCGGTGCCGATTCCACCCCCTCGTCGACGGCCTCGCCGACCAGCGTTCCGCTCCCGAACCTCGCAAATACCGCTCGGCCCTTGACATAGGAGTGATCATGCGCCCTGGCGGGCCCGCCCAGAGCGGATGAAAATGTTTGTGCACCGCTGGCCCGGCCGGCCTGGGCGGGCTGAAATGCGCGACGGCCGCCTTGGTCGACGTCGGTCTAGCTTGGTGCCGGCAGCCCGATTAGGAGTGTGACGCGAGAGTCTCGGGCACCGCGAACTGTTGCCTTGAGCACGAGATTCAGACTCCACAGCATGAGGCTCTCCCGGGCGGTCGTCCTGTCATTCCGACCCTCAGGAGGGTTTCTGTGAATCGTTTGATCGAGCGGTGCGCGATGCTCGACATCCACAAGTCCCAGATCACCGCGTGCGTCAGGGTTCCCGACGATGCCGGCGGGCGCCGGCAAGAGATCCGCGAGTTTCAGAGCGCGACGTTCGGGCTTCTGTTGCTCGCCGATTGGCTGCGCAGCTGGGCGGTGACGGTCGTCGGGATGGAGTCCACCGGCGTCTATTGGCGGGCGGTGTTCTACCTGCTCGAGGGCGAGTTCGAGTGCCGGCTCTACAACGCTCGCCACTTGCGCCACGTCCCCGGACGCAAAAGCGATGTTCAGGATGCCGAGTGGGGCTGTCAGCTGGTCGAGCACGGGCTCGTTCGCGCGAGTTTCGTGCCGCCCCGCCCGCTGCGGGAACTGCGTGACCTGGTCCGCTACCGCAAGGCGAAGATCCAGGAACGCACCCGCGAGGTGCAGCGGGTCGAGAAGACCTTGCAGGACGCCGGAATCAAGCTCTCCTCGGTCGCCAGCGAGGTGCTCGGCGTGTCCGCCCGGCGGATGCTCGACGCGCTGATCTCCGGCACGCATGACCCCGAGATCCTGGCCGAGCTCGCCAAGGGCAGCTTGCGCAAGAAGATCCCCGCGCTCCGAGAAGCGCTTCAGGGGCGCTTCACCGACCACCACGCGCTGCTGATCGGCCAGATGCTCGCGCAGATCGACTTCCTCGATGAGACGATTCAGACGTTGTCTGAGCGGGTCGAGGAGCTGACCGCCCCTTTCTCCCGTGAGCTGGAGCTGCTGGACACGATCCCCGGTGTTGACCGGCGCGCCGCCGAGATGCTGCTCGCCGAGATCGGCCCCAACATGAGCCAGCTCCCGACCGAGCATCAGCTCGCGTCCTGGGCTGGACTGTGCCCCGGCCAGCGCGAGTCCGGCGGCAAAAAGGGCTCGGGCAAGACGCTCGACTTTCGCAGTTCATAGGCCAGCTGCGGCCCATGCTTGCTGGACGTGCATGATTTCCCGTGGTGTGGGGGTTCGACCCTGTCCCGGGTGATATTGGGTGGCGATGATCACGCGGCGGAGCTTGGCGAGCATGTCGGCGAACGATGGGGCGGTCTTGGTGAGGTACCAGGGAGCGCGTTGGCGGTGCTCTTCGACGACGTCTGGGTGATGCCCGCAGACCGCGTACCAGATGATCGTCAGCGTCATCGCGAGGAACTGGAAGGGGACGGTCCGCTCGACGGCTTTCTTGGCGCGGTTGCGCGCATCGCCGACGCCGAACAGTTCTTTGCCGTCTTCGAAGGCGACTTCGATCGGCCAGCGGTCTGCGTAGCGCTCGACGATCTCGGCGGCACTGGCGTCAAGGTCGGTGGTGATCAGCGCGAGCTGGTAGCCGGAGGGCTTGCGCTCGTCTTTGACGAGGATCACGCGCGCGGGGGTGTCGGGGCCGAGCGGCCCCCACAGGCAGTCGATGATGGCGAGCTTGAGCGTTTCGGTCTTGCCGTAGCGTCGCACGGCCTGCTCGACCCACTCGGTGGCAGGGTCGGTCGCGAGCTTGGCAAGCGTGGGGAGTCGTTTGCCCCACTTGCGGGGCCGGCCCTGCTTGCCGGAGCGCGGCGGTTTGCGATCGTAGATCGCGCCGTTGGAGCGCAGGCGGGAGGTGATCGTGACCCGGCCGGGCAGACCCCGCCAGGCCTCGGTTGCGTACGCGGCGTCACCGACGATGTCGATCCTGCGATCCGGCAGGCGGGCGGCGAGCAGGTCGAGCATTTCCCTTGCCAGCTCGGGCTTTCCGGGCCGCTCAGGATCGCGCTTGTCCTTCTTGGCGAACTGTTTGCGCCTGGGCTGCCAGCAGCGGAACAGGATCGGCAGGCAGACCGATCGCTCGAGGAACGCCAAGCGCACCACGATCCCGACCACGACCCAGTTGTTGCCCCACGCGACCGCCGCCTTGTCGGAGTTGGCGGTCGCGTCGTGATGCCAGAAGCAGGCGTGGATCTTGCGCCCCAGACGATGCAGCAACGTGTCGTCGACCGCCACCAGCAGCGGCGCGCCGGGCGCTGTCAGCCGCTCGGCGATCAGCTCCGCGAGGCGCAGCCCGAGCTCATCAGCAGACCAGTCCGAGAGACTGAAGAACCGGTGCGCGCGGCAGTGATGCCAGACCGCCGAGAGCCGACAGCCGACCAGCATCCCTGTGACCGTACGCAACCCGGTCTGCGAAATCTGGCCCACAACCAGCGCGCAGAAGGTCTGGAACGTGGGGCGAGAGAAACACGGCGCGAACAGGAGCAGAAGCTCATTCAGCGAAGATGGGACGCAGAGCATCGGCGGCAACCCCCATGGGCAGCCGCGACGGGCCTCCCACCCGACCGCGGAAATGGTCATCGAACAACCACCGCTTCGGGGAAGCCGCCGATGCTCCTTCTGCGTCCTCGCGCGGCCGACCGCTCAACAGCCCCGACCGCTCACCCCACCGCGCCTACCGACCCACGCCCCGCGCGCCCGTGCCCCCCTCCCCCTCAAAAGTGCAAAAGTCGAGCAAGACGAGAAAGGGCTCCAAATGGCTGCGCGGCACGCTGACCGAATCCGCCAAAGCGGTCGTGCGCACCAAAGGCACCTACCTGTCCGCCCGCTACCACCGGATCAAGCGCCGCCGCGGACACGCCAAGGCCACGATCGCGACCGCCCACAAGATCCTCACCGCCGCCTACCACGTCCTCCAGAGCGGCGTCCCCTACCACGAGCTCGGCGAAGAGTTCTTCTACCGCCGCGACACCGAGCACACCGAACGCTACCGCCGACGGCTCATCAAGCAACTCGAACGCCTCGGCCACCAAGTCACCCTCGAACCCCTACCAGAGGCCACCTGACCGCCCCCGCTACCGACACCCCAAAACGGCCAAGGAGGCTGTCGAACCCCAAGCGCTGCCGCTCCCCCACGGCTATTTTCGATTCAGAGAGCTTAGTGTTTGTTGCCACTGACGCCGAGTGGTGGCGCCCCCCTGATCGTCTCCGGCGTCTCCACGCGCCGCCCGCCGCCGCGGCCCAACGTGAGCCCTCGCTGTTCCGGCGCCGATGGCCGCGGTGATGCTCGCTGACGATGCGAGCATCGGCGCGGCGCGGGCGCGGGCCAATAGAATTGTGGTGATGGAGGGCAGCGAGGTACGGAGCTGGCTTCGCTGCTATCGCTGCTGGTCTCAGAACCTCGAAGTGCAGGTGCACTACGAGGGGATACACCGAATCGACCCGGACACCGGCGAGCGCGGCGAGGTCGTCGAGGAGATGCAAGAGGCTGTGCTCCAGTGCGTGGACTGCATGCACGACCAACCCCATCTCGGGTTCCACAATGGGCGCGTCGAGCCGGTCGAGGACAGCTGGGAGCGGATGATCGCCGGCGCGCCGTGGGTCGCGTCGTGCACCGTGACCGTCGACGCCGACGACATCGAGACGTGCTCAGGCCCTGAAGCCGGGGACGCGCTCTCCCACGCCTCGTTCGGCGAGCACGGAACGCGCGAGTTCTTCACCCACGTGCGCTTCCACCAGCACGACGAGGACCGGATCGTCGTCCACCTGCTGGTCGAGCTCTACGCGCGTTCTGGCGAGGAGGCGACCGACGTGCTCGAGGAGGCGGCGCGCGGCACGCTGGCGATCACGTCGCTTGCGGAGGAGTCACGCCCGCCGGCATCGACCGGCGGCGACCAGCACTGATGGCGCTCCGTACCTTGGTGGGGTCTCGCAGCCCGGCGCTGGCGACGCGAGTCGGCAACTAACCGAGCGCGCCGATCGATGCCGTCAGGGTAGGTCTACGTGGCCCTGGTTCGGATAGCGACCGCACGAGGTTGACAGCCGTTCGCGCGTACACGACCGGTGGGTCGATTTCGTCGGCGAGGCGTTGGTACCTGCTCGAACGCGCGGTGGTGGTCGGTCTCGGCCCCACGCGCGATCGACCTCGAGCGCAGTGCCTACCGCGCCAGCCACATCGCGCTCTACAGCAGCTTCACACGGGCCGAACTGCCGGCCGGAAGCCACTGACATTCGTGTGAGCCGAACCACTGCCATCAAGCTGAGAATCCCGCTGACAAACATCTGAGATGTAGAACGACAGTCGAATGACAGCGCCGGGCGGATGGCCTCAGTGCGGCTCGGCCGGGGCTGACGCTGACGGCCCCTGACGTGCGGTCGACTTAGAACGAAGGTCGAATGACAGCGCGTCGCTGCCAGCTGGGGCCCGCCCGCAAGCCCAATCGAGGAGCGGACGCGCGGCAGCCCGATCTGGCCGTCGACCCGCCGGGGCGCCTCCGATGCCTCACGAGGGCCTTGGAAAAGCCCGGGAGCGAGCGCCCGCAGGAGGAAGGATCAACGAACGGCTACGGAGGTCGTCGTCTCCCGGGTACTTACGCGAGGGACAAGCGCGCCGAGATCCGCGGGTCGAGACACCTCATGCGCGCGCTGGGTGTGGGTAGTCGGTCTTCCTACCGTGAGCTTGTCGCGAAAGCGGCACGAGTGTGAGTCGAGCGTCAGCGTCGGGGCCGAGCTTCGGACAGTCCGACAGGCTTTCACAGCAGCCCTTGCGGCAACACGCAGCACGCGATAAGGGCCGTCGGGCATCCCCCAGGGCACCCGACCGGGCGTGGCCCTATTCTTGGCCTCCGTGAAAGAGCCGCGCCCGGTCAACCTCGTGCTGAGTGCTAAGTCGACGAGCAGCACGCACCTCCACCTCGGCGTCTCGAGCCCTAATGGGCCCTTCGCGCGCAGGTGGCAGCTTGAGCGTGCCCTCACGGATATCGAGACGGGGGTTCAGAAAGGCAACAACTGGGATGCGAGCAACGCCACCAAGCGCGCGCTTGAAGCGTTCCACGAGCTCGCTGATTGCCTGAAGCGCGGCGAGTGGGCGCAAGCTGGCTGGGAGCCGGACGAGCAGCTCTCGTGGATTGCGCACATCGGCGCGCGGAACATGGCTCACCACAGCTCATCATCGATCGTCACCCTCACCCGGTCCCGACCCGCGGACGAACAGCTGACATGGGCGCTCGACGGAGCCGCAGTCGCGAAACTCTCCCTCCGCTCGAAGAAGCAAGCGATGGCATACAGCGCGCGCCTCGACGGTCAGCCGGTGCTACCTCCGCTCGGGAGGCTGGTCGCCCAGATCAAGGCTTCCATTCCCGATTGAGGCGCCGCCCCGTTGGCGGGAGGCAGCCCGCCCGCGGGTAACGCTAGAACCACCGGGATCGGCGCGAACACGCCAGTCAGCCAGGAATCAGCAAGCATGTGACCACGAGAGTCGATAAGGAAACGCACGTAGTCGTCGCGCTTGCCCTAGGGCATCGTCGTGTCGTGAGCGCGCACAACCGCTCTGCCACGCACGCACTCGTCAGCGCCGAACCGGGCGGGACGATCGCAAGGCGACTGCGCGAGACGATCGATGAGCGAGACGATTCAGATGTGGTCATCGGCCTCGAGGACAAAGCTGGTTCTCAATCGCCCAACGGTGAGCGGACGCCTCCTATCACGCGATAGCGATCGCCCAGCCGTCGGCCTGTCCCGAGTAGAGCCGCCCTCTCGATGCCTACGCAGCCGACCGGCTCGTACAAACGGGCCCCGAGCTTCTCCCTCTGGTCCATCTGGGGCGTGTGGGCGCCATGGGCTGACAGACGCGCTTTGCTCTGGATCCAGAATTCGCGTCACTGAGGCCATGGTCGGTGGCCGCGGGACGGTCAGGAACTCCGCCCATTGCCAGCAGTTATCCCGGCGCAGGATCGCGTGGGCGGCTATTAAGCGACGATGCCATCGTTTGGACTGCGGCTGAACCGCTAGTTGCACCCACGCGTTAAAGCGTGGCACGCATGCGCGGCGGTCGATTGCCTTCGGTCCTACGCCGCTAGCCCGGCGGCCTTCAGCGCGGCCTCATGAGTCTCGAACGGCTGCCACCTAACGATCTTCCCGTCACGAAACCAGAACACCCACGCGCTCTCGGACTCGTGCGCGGTCTCACCTGACTCGATCCACCGCACCGTAGCCGTTCACGTGGTGTCGGTACGTGAGCGAGGATTCCTTCTGTAACTCGGGACGCCCGGTTCGGGGTTCGGGTGACGGTGCTGCGTCAGCCAGGAACCAGTGTGGGGATCGGCCGGGAGTGGAGGCTGGCGTCGATTGCGTCGTGTAGGTACTCGGATGCGGATCGGCCTTGGCGGCGGCAGGTTTCGAGGGTGGAGAGGATCCGTTCGATCCAGCGGTTGCCGCGCTCGGATTGGGTGCCGCCGGAGATCCGGCGCAGGATGACCGGGCCGCGCATCGCGCGCTCCGCGTCGTTGTTGGTCGGGGTGATGCCGGGCACCTCGCTGAACGTCCAGAGCGCGGGGTATTCCTCCAGCAGTCCGGCGCAGAAGCGGGCGGTCTTGGGGTGGCGGCCGCGTGCGCCTTGATCGAGCAGGCCGCGGAACCGCTCGCGCAACGGCGCGAGTTGCTCACGCAGCGCGACCAGCGCCGGGTGCTCGGGATCGTCGGCGCCGGCGAGCGCGGCGGCATGCTCGCGGTGGATCGCGAACACCTGGCCGGCGATGTCGAGCAGCCGAGCGCCGAGCTTGCCGGGCGCGCCCGGACGTTCGGAGAGCTCGGTCAGCTGGCGCACGGCGTGCGCCCAGCACAGCTGCTGTTGCAGAACGTCGAGCCAGTGGTAGCCGACGTAGCGGTCGGAGGTGACGAACCCGCCGAAGTTCTCGCCCAACAGCTTCTTCGCTGCTTGCTGGGTGCGTCGCGGGTCGATCCGGTAGCAGACCAGCGCGGCGGTGGTAGCCGTCCACAGCCAGCACGGATCGGCCTTGCACAGCCACGTCGTCTCATCGGCATGCACGGCCTCGGCGAGCTTGATCGCTTCGTGCAGCTCGCGCCACGGGTCGTGCAGCACGCGGCTGACGCGCCGCAGCATCCCATCGACCGCACCAGTGCTGAGCTCGATTCCGTAGCACTCGCCGAGCAGCTCGACGATCTTCTCGCGCGAGAGCCGGCAGACCCCGGCCAGCACCGCGACATGCGCGTGCAACCGCGGCCCGAACGCGCTCAACGACACGCCCGCCGGCAGCTCCGCCAGCGCCGGCTTGCCGCAATCGGGGCACTCGAGCCGCAGCCGCCGCCACTCGCGCACCTCCGCCACGACCACCGGCAGCTCCCACTGCTGATGGCCGACTGGATCGCCGACGCGTTCCTCGCCGCCGGTGAACCGGTGCCCGCACCCACACCGCCCCGGCACACAGTCAAACGGCCCGGCGGTCAGCTGCTCCGGCTCGGCCGGCGGCCGGCTGGAACCCTCATGACCCGGCTGCCCGCCCTGACTGCGCGCTTCGCGCCGCTCGCGCTCCAGCTGCCTCTTCGCGCGCTCCCGCGCCAACTGACGGCGCTGCTGTCGCGTCAACGGCGAATCCGACGACGGCGCCACCGAACTGTTGCGCGAGGTGCGGTTCACCTGCCGCTCAAGCTCCTCGAACCGCTTCTGCAACCCAGCCACCTCGTCCAACGCATCAAGCAGCCGGACAACCAGCGCCCGTGCAGGCTCCCCACCAGCCACCGCGATCGCTTCCGCCTCGATCCGATCCACGACCGCAGGATTCCATCCATCCAGAAGGAATCCTGCTCACCACCACGACACCACCTGAACGCCTGCACCGCACCTCGGTTCTCCCAAGGCCAACGACGACGTCGCCTTCTTCGACGAAGCGATCCGGGACGATGCGCGCCTGCACGTTCTCGAATGCCTTTTCAAACCAATCGCGGGCTTGGTCATGGCCGCGTAGTCGGGGACCGCCTGGCGTCTGTAGCTCTACCTCTGGATCGAGCAACGAAAGGAACTCGTTCACGTCGTCGCGTTCGTTGTAGAGCTCGACCCATCGTCGTGCGATTGCGAGGTGATCCGACATCGCCGCGTGCAGTATCGCGTGCGGAACGGACCGGTGTGCCGCGGGGTCTGAACAGCGTGGCACCCACAGCACCGTGACGATGCCTTTCGGTGGGTGAGCAGGAGTCTCAGGGTCCATGTGCCCGCGCTCGCCTCGGACGACCGGCACGAGAACGACGCCGCCTCATGCCGCCTGCCCAGCCTGCACAGGCATACACACGCCGTCGACGCGAGCATCGGCTGCGACTCTCGCGATCGCCATGCGCGACAAGCGAGCGCAGCTGTGCGAGCCGTCGCATAAGACCAAGGGCGGATTCTTGCGGTCGATGCAACAGTGGCAGGTTCTTCTCCGTCCGTGCCCATTCCGCTGGGCCGTCCGTGGCCCCACCGGGCGACCCCCCTCTCGCAGGGCACGCTCGGTCCCGCTGAAGCACGGTCAGGCAGCTCATGGGGCCCGTCCTCCGCGCAGACCCCACAGCTCTGCGATGCGCTCTGAAGGCTTGTAGAAATCCAGACGTTTGCGGGGGCGGTCGTTGAGCTCGTCGGCGACCTTGTCGAGGTCGGCTTCGGTCACGGTGGCGAAGTCAAAGCCCTTGGGGAAGTACTGTCGTAGCAGGCCGTTGGTGTTCTCGTTGGTACCACGCTGCCACGGGGCGTGGGGGTCACAGAAGTAGACCTGGATGCCTGAGTCCACCGCGATCTGCTTCCAGTCGCGCATCTCCGGGCCCTGGTCCCAGGTCAGCGTGCGGCGCAGCGCCTCGGGCAGCGTCTGGATCTTGGTGGCCAGAGCGGGGGCGACCTGCTCGGGCTTATAGCCATCGGGCAAGGCGATCAGCATCGCGTAGCCGGTGGTGCGCTCCACCAGCGTGGCGATCGCGGTGGCGTTGCGCTTGCCGATCAGAAGGTCACCCTCCCAGTGGCCGGGCACCGCGCGATCCTTGGCCTCAGCGGGCCGCTGGGAGATGTTGATCATGTCGGGGATCCGGTTCTTTCGCTGCCCGGTCTTGCGGCCGGGCTGACGCAGCGAGCGGCCGGTGCGCAGGCACTTGGCCAGATCGCGCCGCAGCGCGCCTCGCGACTGCACATACAGCGACTGATAGATCGTCTCCGTCGACACGCGCATCTGTGGATCATCGGGGAACTCGACCCGCAGCCGACCGGCGATCTGCTCGGGCGAGTAGCGCTGCTCCAGATACTGCTGCACCTTGTCGCGCAACGCCAGGTTGGTGGCCAGCTTGGCCGGCTTGGGACGACCGGCTCGCCCATAGGCCAGCGCGTGCACGGTCGTGGCCCGGTAGCCGCCATGACGGTCGGCGTTGCGCCGCAGCTCGCGCGAGATCGTCGCCGGCGAGCGGCCCAGACGCCTAGCAATACAGCGCATCGACTCGCCCCTCGCCGAGGACAGGGCGATCTCCTCACGCTCGGCGAACGACAGGTAGCGGCCCTGCAGATCGCGACCACGGCGAGGACGCACCCCGCCCGCCGCAGCCATCCAGCGCGCTCCCTTCTTGCGATACGTCCCGGCCTCCGCGGCGGCGTCGGTGATGAACTCACCCCGCTGCAACGCAGCCCAGAACGCTTGAAATCTCTCGTTGATCATGCTCTCAGTAAAGACAGCCATCGACACCTCCGAATCGTTGGGGTGTTGCGACGACCGCGAGAACCGAAGCAAGGTCGTGCGGACAAGGCCGATCTCCGACCTGCGCGACGGCGGCGGTCGTTAGTTCGGTCGGCGCACGGCGGAGGCGTTCAGGCGCACGTAGTCCAGCGGCAGGCTAACCCCGGCCACGACCGCCGCGGCGAACTGCTCGCGCCGCTCCTCAGGCAGCCGCGCGAGGTGCGCGGCGAGGATCGACGTCGGCACGAACGCGGCGACGTCCTCAGGAAAGGTCGGGCGCTCCTCCAACCAGCACCGGATCGCCGCGAACCCGGCCTCACGCAGACGCCGTTCCGTCTCGTCCGGCCCGGCAAAGATCCAGGGCGACCAGCCGACGAGCTCCGGAGCGCTGTCGCTAGCAACCGTTTCGATGACCTGCCGGACGCGATCGATGTTGCCCTGTCCCCCGCACTGGATCTCCAGCACACCGCCCGGCCTCAGCGCGCGCGCCAGCCGTCGCCACAGACGATCGTGATCGGTGACCCAGTGCAGCGTCGCGGTCGAGACGATCGCGTCAACCGGCTCGTCGAGCTCGAGGTCGAGCACGTCCTGGCACCACACCTCCGCACGATCACCGAGCCGCGCCCGAGCGAGCGCCACCATCTCCTCCGACGCGTCCACGGCCAGAATGCGTCCTCGTGGCACGATCGCCAGCAGCGCCTCGGTGACACGTCCGGTGCCACATCCGACGTCAAGCACGCTCGCGTCAGGCGCGATCCCCTCGAGCCGTGCGAGAACCTCCGAAGCCCACGCCTGCTGCGGCTGACTCGACACGTCATAGGTGCGCGCATCCCACGGAGTCCCCACAACGGCGACACGGTACCGGTCGCACACGACATCCCCCTGCCGAGCAGGCATCGCAACAGGGAACGTGATGCGGAGCGGGCGCCAGCGTCACCCGGGCGGCGATCGAGGGCGTTGGTCTCGGTCCCCGTGGCGTTCAGGCGAGCGTTCCGGGTTTGTGGTCGACGGTCGAGCGCGGCGATTGTGCTGCACTGTGCGCGACCGTTGAGAGACCGAAGGAGCAGCCGTGGCCATCCCGATTCCCGATGCCGTTCGTGCACTGCTCGATGCCCCGAACTACGTCCACCTCGCAACGCTGCGTGCGGATGGATCGCCGCGCAATTGGGTGGTGTGGGCCGGCTTGGAACCCGACCATATCCTGATCTGTACCGGGGACACGACATGGAAGGCCAAGGACATGCGCCGCGACCCGCGCGTCGCTCTCTCGGTCAACGACATGACCAACCCTTACCGAATGGCCGCGATCCAGGGTCGCGTCGTCGAAGTACGCGCCGACGAAGATTGTCGGTATATGGACCCAATCGCCATGAAGTACACCAGCGCTCCTTTCCCCGTGCGCGGCCCGGGTCGCGTGTGCTTCGTTATCGCTGTTGAGAAGGCCGCACAGCGAACGCTCGGCTTCATCCACGACCCGGGCTGACGCCGAGGTGGTATCGGACTCGTTCTGCGACCAGTCCCGGGCCTTTCTCGTCGGGGGCGAGGTGGTCGAGTCCATCGATGAGTTCGCTGGTGCAATTTGGGATCACCGCCGTCAGTTGATCAAAGAGCGTGGTCGTGAAAAGCGACCGACTCGCGCCCCCGCCGAGGAGAGCCACGCGCGCTGTGACGCTTCGATACCCCTCGGCGCCGCCGTCATCTAGGGCCGCGACCTGCTCGTGCTCCTGGAGGGCCGTCTCCAGTAGGGGATCCATCTGCCGCCACCGGTGCTCTTGGATGAACATCCGGAGCATGAGCTTCCCGTACCAGAGGGGCATCCGCTCCAGCGCACGGGGTGCGCCACCCGCCCCGCGGGCCATGGTCGCAAACGCCCCGCGCCTGTCGCCGGCGGCGAGCAATTCGCGATAGCGTGCAAGCCACCCCAGGGGGATTGAGCCGCCGATCGAGACGCCGGGCTCGTAGACGACGACGTCGGCGAACACCTTGGATCGTCTGGCCGCCTCCAGGGCGACCAGCCCGCCATAGGAGTGGCCGAACACGGCGGTGGCGCCCGTGTGCGCCTGCACGGCGAACAGGTCCTCCAGTTCTCGCTCGATTCTGTAGTCGACGCCCTGCGGACCGCTGCCTCCCCGGCCGCGGCGGTCGATGACATGGACCGTGAAGACCGGCGCCATGGCTCGAGCCAGCGGAAGGTAGTCCTTACCGGTGCGCCAGGCCCCACCCACTACCAGCAGTCCGTCCCCGGCTCCCAAGGTCTCATAGCCGATCGCCGTCCCGTCATTGGATCTGACTATCGCGCTCTTCGTAGTGGAGACGATCATTGTGTTCCTGAGCTAAGCTAAGGCTAAGAGGGGCAGCCAGCCGCGAGTCATCGTGCTGGCGCGCCCGCAGGGTGAGGATCGAGCGCAGCAAGCAGCCGCCTTGTATGTGCGAGGTAGGCCGCGTATGGCACCCCCGCAGCCTCAAGCAGAACCGCGAGGCGCTCTTCGAGCTGCCCGCCCCACCCCTGCACCAACGCCTCGCCAGCCGCCGTCAACCGCAACTGATTGCGGTTGCCGCCCCCCGGGTCCACAAACGTCTCCAGCCATCCACCCTCGCTGAGCACTCGCACCATCCGGCTGACCGACGGCTCGCTCACTCCCAGCCGCTCGGCCAGCGCGCGCTGGGTGTCCGCCCCTTCCGAACCGACCATGTACAGAGCCAGAAACCGTGGGTAGGAGATGCCTGCCTCGGTGCGGAGAAGTCGATCAGCAGCTCGGTCAAGGCGGGCTGTGAGCCGATGCAGGTTTCGGCTGAGGGTCAGTTCCACCGTCAGTAGGTTAGCACGCTAACTTAACAAAGCAATCTAGTAGACGCAAAGGACGTCGTCGCAGATGCCCATCGACCCAGCGGACGTTCCGGAGCCTGCCCTGCGGGGGTTCCTTACTGGCGTCGCGCCGTCGCAATCGAGGAACGACAAGCGGACGTTTGCAAGCCCGTTACTCGCGCCTCAAATTCGCAGCGTCCAGTTCGATTCCCTGGAGTCCGTCGATGCTCACGGTGTTCTTCTCTCGTTGATAGTTGACGAGCGCCGCAGGGCCGCCGACGCGGAGCTTCTTTGCTGCCCAGAGGTTCATGTGCGGCCGCTGGCCCTCGACTCTCATCAGTGGAACACCGTAACCGCAGGAATCCGCGATCCGGGTCACCTCGACGATCACGATCGCGCGCCGCGCTTCTGGATGGTCCGGTTGCTCAAACCCGTCGACCAGCTCGTGAAACGTCGGGTCGGTGGGCATGGCTACCTCGCCGCGGCCGTGCAGGCGGGCGATCCTGGGCGGCCCGTCGAACGCGCAGAGCATGATCACGATGCGACCGTTCTCGCGCAGGTGAGCGACCGTTTCGGCGCCGCTGCCGACCATGTCCAGGTAGGCGTAGGAGCGCGGCCCGAGCACGCGCAGGGTGCCGATCGGCCCCTTTGGCGAGACATTGACGTGCCCGTCGACGCTCGCGGGCGCGGTGCCAACGAAGAACAACGACTGACGGAGGATCCAGTCGCGCAGGTGACCGTCGATCTCGTCGTAAACGCTTCCCATACGCGGAGGATGCCACGACACTCGGGACCAGGTGCCCGCGAACGAGCATCCGGGGGCAGCACCCGTCGCACCTCGCGGAAGAACTGGTCCACGGCGTCCGCGGGGGAAGGCTCTGCGAACACCGGGGGTGGCAAGGAGCAGGAGGGCTTCGGTCGCCTTGAGCGGCGTGCGGGATCACTGCCACTTCGGTCCGGAGGAGCAGCAGCGCCCCCGCAATCGGGCGCGCCTGCCTTCGTTCCGAAGCGACAGCGGCCCCTTATTGGCAGCCGGTGCGTGCCAACAGCGGTGGCGCCGGCTGAGTGTCGATCAGGGATGGAAGCGGTCGCCTCGCCGCCAGCGCATTGACCGCGGTCGCCAATCCTCAGTGGACGGCACTCTTGTGGGAGCCGGTGTCTGGATTTCGCTCCGTGGCGCTCCGATAGTCGTCGACGAGACTATCCATTGCCGGCCGGAACGGAGGCCAGCTGCCGCGTGTCTCTGCAACGGTGCTGTGTTGAGCACGGCCCGGAGGCGCGAGCAGGTGGCCGAGCGGGCGCTACAAGGTCCGGGCGCGGCGCATTCGAGTTGATTGATGCGACCGCGCCCCGATATCGGGCATGACCCCTACCGGCCCTGGCGTCGGTCTCTCAACGCGAGAAGGCTCCAGCAGCGATGACCGCCAGCATCGCGATCCCTGCCACTGTGGACGGCACTCTGCGGGGGCCGGCGCTGGATTTCGCTCCATGGAGCTCCGACAGTCGTCGACGAGACTTGAGGGAAGACGGACCACCGCCGAACTGCGCGTGTTGACCCTGGCGTACTGAGCGTGATCCTAGGCGGCACTCACCACATTCAAGACGACGAAAGTGAGCACTACGACAGCGTGCCAACGCCCCTGCGGCTCCACCCCGAAATCAACCGGCCGGTCAACGCTCAGCCGATGCTTGGGACGAGGACTCCTCAGCCATGGCCTTTCCACCAAACCAATCGTGACAGGGCGAGCTCCTGTCGCATGCATAGCCGGGCGATGGCACGCGTGGCGCCAGGACTTCGACCGGCTCCCCAGCACGTGTACGATGCGCCGGATCATTAGTGCTGCGCAACGGAGGGACCGCGCTCGTGTTCGGCAAAGGGAAATTACTGCGAGAGGGGGCCGAGGCCCAGGGTCTTGTGATCGAGTCGATCATCGCCACGCGGTGAGGGGAGCTATACCCAGAAGTTGTGGATGCGTGTGAAGAGGAAGGCGGCATACCTTCCCGGTTGACGAAGACCGAAGCCGGCGATGGCCGGCAGGAAGGCACGCCATGTCAGATGTTCGCAGGCTCCCCGCCGGGGAGGACAACGAGGGTCGGGTCACGCTCGATGATCTCGCGCGGGAGGGAGCGCGTCGGATGATCGCTGCGGCGCTCGAGGCCGAGGTCGACGAGTACGTCTGCACGTTCGTGGACGAGGTCGATGAGGACGGCAAGCGGGTGGTGGTCCGCAATGGTCGTGCGCGGGAGCGGCGGCTGACCGTGGGCTCGGGTACGGTCCCGATCCGGGCGCCGCGGGTCAACGACAAGCGCGTCGACGAGGAGACCGGTGAGCGCAAGCGGTTCAGCTCGAAGATCCTGCCGGCGTACGCGCGGCGGTCGCCGAAGGTGACCGAGGTGCTGCCGATCCTGTATCTGCACGGCCTCTCGACCGGTGACTTCGGGCCGGCGCTTCGGGACCTGCTGGGCGAGGACGCCTCGGGTCTGTCGTCGAGCTCGATCCAGCGGCTGACCGAGACCTGGCAGGCCGAGCACGCCGCATTCCGCACGCGGGAGCTGCGGTTTCACCGCTACGCGTATCTGTTCGTCGACGGCGTGAACGTCAGCGTGCGGCTGGGCGAGGATCCCAAGCTGTGCCTGCTGGTTGTGATCGGCGTCCGCGAGGACGGGCAGAAGGAGCTGCTCGCGGTGGAGGATGGCTACCGCGAATCCGAGGACTCCTGGGCGGCCGTGTTCCGCGATCTGCGCGACCGTGGCATGAACGAGCCGAAGCTGGTGACCGGCGACGGCGCGCTCGGCGCGTGGGCCGCGCTGCGCAACGTATTCCCCGGCGCCAGGGAGCAACGCTGCTGGGTTCACAAGACAGCGAACGTCCTCGACGCGCTCCCCAAGCGCCTGCAACCAAGGGCGAAGACGCTGCTGCACGAGATGGCCGAGGCGCCCACACGCGCGGATGCTCGCAAGGCGCTGGAGCGCTTCCGGGACGAGTTCGACGCGAAGTGCCCGAAGGCCGTTGCGAAGCTCGACAAGGACTGGGACGCGCTGACCGCGTTCTACGACTTCCCCGCCGAGCACTGGCGGCATCTACGCACCACGAACCCGATCGAGAGCAGCTTCGCAACCGTCAAGCTCCGCACCAAGGTCACCAAGGGCGCAGGCTCCAAGAAGGCCGCGCTCGCGATGGCCTACAAGCTCCTGGACGCCGCCCAGGAGCGCTGGCGGCGGTTCAACGGCCACGAGCTCGTCACCGACGTGCTCGACGGCGTGAAGT
This sequence comes from uncultured Solirubrobacterales bacterium, assembly GCA_963836065.1. GTDB lineage: Bacteria > Actinomycetota > Thermoleophilia > Solirubrobacterales > Solirubrobacteraceae > Palsa-465. Next base: position 164,679 of record CAWIII010000035.1, on the reverse strand, counting down.
TCAAGGACGGCATCAAGGTCACAGACGACGACACCACGACGGACGAGGAGGTCGCCGCCTGATGCTTCACCTTCTCATCCACAACTCTTGACAATTGCTCCTCAGCGTATGAGGGCTGCTGGTAAGAAACGTGTCACCAGCCCCAAACGACAGGCAGACGAACCGACGGCAGGCAATTTGCGCATGGACCAGTAGCGTCCGAGCACGCCCGGCGGAATGGCTTCAGTCGTTACGGCGACCCCCGGACGGTAAGAGAGAAACGATTCGCTGGGCTGTGACTTACCGACGCTTCTTTTCACGTTTTTCCTTCCAGCTGACCGCCCACTCAGCTGAGCGGGCGTGCTCGAACTTTGCTTGTCAGTCGAGCGCGCGGCGAATGAAGAGCCGCGTCCCGAGCGCGCCGAATAGCAGCAACGACACTCCGAGTCCGAGCGCAATCCAGCCACCGCCGAGATGCGGAAGCGTTGTCAGCGCGCTGCGCAGTCCCTCGCTTACGTAGGTGATGGGATTCACCAGGGTCAGCGCCTGAAACCAGCGCAGCTGGTGCAAAGCGTTCCACGGGTAGAAGGTGCAGCCGGTGAAGATCAGCGGAGTCAGCACGACGGCGAACGCGACGCTGATTCGGTTCGGCGGCACGGCGGTGCCAAGCACAAGACCCATCGCGCCGGCTGCAAGGCTTCCGAACACAAAGATCGCGATCAGCGCAGGCCAGTCGGGGCCACTGATGTGCAAGCCGCCCGGGAGGATAAGCGCGGCGAGCGGAAAGATCAGCAGGCCGGCTAGGATCCCACGCAGAGACGCGATCAGGATCTTCTGCAACGCGACGGCGGCCACAGGCAGCGGCGCCAGCAAGCGATCCTCGATCTCCTTCGTGAAGGAGAACTCGATCACGAGCGGCAGAGCGGTGTTCTGAAGCGCCGTAAGCACAAGCGTTAGCGCCATCACCCCAGGCAGCAGCTGCGTTCCGTAACCACCACGCGCGGCGCCGATCTCCGGCAACACCCGACCGAAGACGAACAGCAGGAAGATCGGCTGCAGCAGCGCCTGGGCGAGGAACGAACCCAGCTCGTGGCGGACCGTCACCCACAGGTCGCGGCCGCACAGCGCAAAGAACGCCCGGAGCTGAACGTTCGCCGTTCCATATGGGGCGCTGCCTGCCGGATCGCGCTCCGCGGTGGTGCTCACCGTGACCACCGCCCGCTGACGTGCGCGCCGTCGGCACCGCGCAGCTCGCGGCCCGTCAGATGCACGAACACATCCTCGAGCGTTCCCTCCAGACGCCTCAGCTCGATCAGCTCGAGCCCGCCGCGCTCCGCGGCGGCGAGCGCGTCCGCCGGCAACGACTCGGTAGCCCGTCCGTTCTCTTCATAAAGCCGCACCTGCCAGCGACCTTCCTGTCCCGCTCGCGCCTCGATCCGCTCCGTGTCACACACCGCAGCGAACGCCGACGATGGGTCCGCGCTCGCCGAGACGGTCACCTCAACGCCGTGCTCAGCCGGGAGCAGCCGCCGCAACCGTCTCGGCGTATCGAGCGCGATGATCTTGCCGTGATCGATGATCGCGATCCTGTCGCACAGACGATCTGCCTCGATCATGTCGTGTGTAGTGAGGATCAACGTCGTCCCGCGCTGACGCAGGTCGACCATCATGTCCCACAGAAACAGCCGAGACTGGGGGTCAAGCCCGGGCGTGGGCTCATCCAGGATCAAGAGGCGCGGCTCGTGCATCAGCGCCCGCGCGATCATCAGGCGTTGCGCCATCCCGCCCGAGTAGTTGTTGACGTGCTCGTTCTCGCGGCCGGCGAGACCGAAACGGGCAAGCAACTTGCGCGCTCGCTCCCGGCGCTCGCGACGGCCCGCCCCAAAGTACGCGGCGTGAAAGGTCAGGTTCTCGAGCGCCGTTAACGCACGGTCTAGGTTCGAGAGCTGCGGTACAGCAGCGATCCGTAGCTTCGCCGAGACAGGATCCTTGCTGACGTCGATACCGTCGAGCAGCACGCGTCCCCGGGTCGGTCGCACACGCGTCGTGATCGTGCCGATCGTGGTCGTCTTGCCCGCGCCATTCGGGCCAAGCAGCCCAAATATCTCGCCCTCGAGCACCTCGAAATCGATTCCCGCAACAGCCTCGGGCCCGTCCGGGCGGTAACGCTTGTGCAGATCCTCGACGCGGACGACAGCCGGCCGTGTGATCGAGCTCATGTGCCACCAGGCTAGCTACCACCAGCTGTGGGCCCCGAACACCGGCCACCACCCGCCGCCACCAAGACTCACCAAGCGGAACTCGACGGCTACCACATCCCGCCAGTGCCCTGGCGCCGTGATCGAAGCGCGGATCCTTGCAAGCGTCGAATCGCACCACCGAGTCGAGGTCGCCAATGCGATACGCCCCGTCGTTGCGGAACTCGCACCACAGCGATTGACTTCGACGCCGCCCGGCCGGCCAAGCGTGATTACGCCCGAAGCTGCTCGCCGGCGCGACCGCGATGCGCGCCCAGCGCGAGCTCACAATGGCGCAGATCGCCCGCGCCTCAAGGTCGGGCGCTCCACCCTTTCTACAAGCACCTCGACCTCAGCCAACAGACCAGCGGCGAGGTCGAGGTTAGCGGCGGTTTCTGTTCCGTTCCTCCCCAGACCCCCGAGCCGTGTGGCCTGCGACGCGGCTCAGTCCTCGAGCAGGACGGTGTCCGCGTGCGAGTAGGCCGGTGCGCAGCAGCACAGCAGGATCAAAGGCTCCCGCTCGTCGGCCCACAGCTTGTGAGCAACGCCGGGCGGTATAACGACGCAGTCGCCGGCCCGCACCGGGCGTTCCTCCTCGCCCAGGCGCATCCGCCCGTTTCCGTGGGTAAAGAGATAGATCTCCTCTGTGCGGCGATGGAGGCGAGCACCTGTTCCGCTGCCGGGGGGCACGACCGCCTCGGCCAGGCTCTGGTTGATGGCGTTGCCGGACGGGATGCCGGCCAGCTCCCGGATTGAGGAGCCATCTGCGGTGATGAACGCCTCTCGTTGCTCGCGGCGTACGACCTCCATGGAGCGAAGCCTAGAGGGCGCGGTCTGGCCATCGCGCGATGCTGCCGCCCGCTCCATCGCGCACCCCGCAAGCGTCGACGTGCGCGGGATCGCGCTGGCGCCACCTCCCCAAGTGGGCCTGCCGGTAGTAATTGAGCAGGAACGTACGCTAAGCCGCCGCGCCGAGCCCGCCGTACCGCAGGTTGTGGACGTACGAGGGAAATGGAACGTCTTTTGGGGACCGAGCTGTGGGACGGCCGGAGCCCAGCGTCTACCGCCCGGCGCGCCGGCGGTGCACGGCCATCCCAGATCCAAGGAAGTGGAACACACCTCGCCCCCGCCACACGCACCCGACAGAAGAACCCGCTTTCCGCGCAAGGGAGGTCCGGTCCCGAGATCGTGTGATGCGCGGTCTGAGAACGAAGCAGGTGGAAGCGATGCCGAGGTGCGCCCGGCAGTGAGTCGCCGGACTCCGAGCGGAGTGGTTTCCGGATCGCGCGTGCGGCTGCTTGGACCGTTCTCTAGGCGATCCTGGTCAGCGCGGGGCTGGTTGCGGGACGGTCCGGTGGTACGCAGACCATTCCTTCGCTGAACCCTGCCGAGCCGATCCCGAAAGCGGCGTTGAACCGGTCGAGGTTGACGACCATTAGCAGTGCGGTGATCTCGACGAGCTGCTCGTCGCTGAAGTGCTCCTTCATCCGAGTGAATAAGTCGTCGGTGACCTCGACCGGCGTTCGCATGACGGCGACCGTGTAGTCGAGCGCCAGCTTCTCGCGGTCGGCGAAGAGGTCGCTCTGGCGGTAGCGCGGCAGCGCCAGCAGCTCCTCGTCGGAGAAGCCTGAGTTGCGGCAGATCTGCGATCCGAGGTCGACGCAGAACTCGCAGCCGATCATCTGCGCGCTCTTCAGCTCGACCAGGTTCTTGAGCCGCTCGTCGACTGACTTTCCCTTGCGCACCGCCTGGTTGAACTTGCCCATCCCCATCATCATCTTTGGCTGGTGGGCCCAGATCTCGATCGGCTCGAGGCCGCTTCCGGCCTGCGGCTCGCGGCCGGTGAGCTTCTTCATCATCCTCGGTCCGAGCCTGTAGACGAGCCTGACCATCGGCCCAGCCTTGCTCTTCGATACTCCCTGGATGCGTGCCATCGTCGCCTCCTGTCACGTTGGTTGGGGTTCGGGGGTCTATCCGGTATGACCCGCAAGACCCGGACGGTGTGACAGCGATGGACGAACTCGAGCTCGCCACCAGATTCGACCGCCAGCGGCTCCAGCTGCGCGCGGTCGCCTACCGGATCCTCGGCTCGCTCAGCGAGGCCGATGACGCTGTCCAGGACGCGTGGCTGCGGTTGCGCCGGACTGACGCCGAGCAGCTCGACAGCCTCGAGCGGTGGCTGACGACGGTCGTCGCGCGGATCTGCCTGAACATGCTCCGATCCCGCCGGACCCGCAGCGAGCAGCCGCTCGACGGCTTGCGTCCGGAGCCGATCATCGACGACCCGGTGGTCGGGACCGATCCAGAGCACGAAGCGTTGCTGGCGGACGCGGTCGGGATCGCGCTGCAGGTCGTGCTGGACACGCTCAGCCCGGCCGAGCGGCTCGCGTTCGTGCTGCACGACATGTTCGCGGTGCCGTTCGACGAGATCGCGGCGATGCTCGACCGCTCACCGCAGGCGACCCGCCAGCTTGCTAGCCGCGCCCGCCGCCGCGTGCACGACGCCGCGCCGCCGCCGGACTCGGACCTGACCCGGCAGCGGGCGGTCGTCGACGCCTACTTCGCGGCCGCTCGGGAGGGCGACCTCGAGGCGCTGGTGGCGGTGCTCGACCCGGACGTCGTGCTCCGCGCCCACCGCCGCGACGACGACCCGCTCGAGCTGCACGGCGCCGAGCGGGTCGCGCGTGGAGCGATGTCAGCCCGGCGGTTCGCACCGTACGTCCGCCCGGCCCTGGTCAACGGCGCCGCCGGCGTGGTCGCGTTCGACGGCGAGCGGCCGTTCGCGGTGCTCGCGTTCACCGTCGTCGGCGACCGCGCGGTAACGATCGACGTATTCAACGACCCCGAACTGGTCACCAAGCTCGACATCCGCTGCATCACCGCCTGAGTGATACAGCCACGCGAGCGTCGTGAGCTACCAGTACCCAGCAAGCACGAATGAATGCGGGTCTCGACCCGCTCGCCGGCGCCGCACCTGCACGTCGCCACAAGCAGGGCTGCGGTCCCGGACGAAGCCACGCCGCTGCTACCGGAACCGCGCTGGGCACTTCCCGGGCCGTGACGAACAACGGAACGAAAAGTGCCGCTAAGCGATCGCGTGCTGAAAAGCCGCGGCTGTGTCGATGAACACGCTGATCGGCTGACGGCGTACTCACAGAGCAAGGTTTCGTCGACTATTGGGCTGCCTTGCGTCGCGCCCATGCCTCCGTGTAGCCGTCGGTGCGACGCGGGCGCTTGTCTTTGCCTCGCTTTGAGGCGGCGCCGCCCATCGGTTTCCCCTGGGCTCTGCGGCGTGCGAGGCCGGCGCGAATCCGTTCGGATCGTCGGACGGACTCCTGCGTGGCGACCCATGCGGCGACGGCGGCCAGCAGCTCAGTGGTCGCGTCGGAGCCGTTGAGCCACGGCTCTTGATGGCTGACCAGCGAGACGTTGCGGAGCTATACCCAGAAGTTGTGGATGCGTGTGAAGAGGAAGGCGGCGTACCTTCCCGGTTGACGAAGACCGAAGCCGGCGATGGCCGGCAGGAAGGCACGCCATGTCAGATGTTCGCAGGCTCCCCGCCGGGGAGGACAACGAGGGTCGGGTCACGCTCGATGATCTCGCGCGGGAGGGAGCGCGTCGGATGATCGCTGCGGCGCTCGAGGCCGAGGTCGACGAGTACGTCTGCACGTTCGTGGACGAGGTCGATGAGGACGGCAAGCGGGTGGTGGTCCGCAATGGTCGTGCGCGGGAGCGGCGGCTGACCGTGGGCTCGGGTACGGTCCCGATCCGGGCGCCGCGGGTCAACGACAAGCGCGTCGACGAGGAGACCGGTGAGCGCAAGCGGTTCAGCTCGAAGATCCTGCCGGCGTACGCGCGGCGGTCGCCGAAGGTGACCGAGGTGCTGCCGATCCTGTATCTGCACGGCCTCTCGACCGGTGACTTCGGGCCGGCGCTTCGGGACCTGCTGGGCGAGGACGCCTCGGGTCTGTCGTCGAGCTCGATCCAGCGGCTGACCGAGACCTGGCAGGCCGAGCACGCCGCATTCCGCACGCGGGAGCTGCGGTTTCACCGCTACGCGTATCTGTTCGTCGACGGCGTGAACGTCAGCGTGCGGCTGGGCGAGGATCCCAAGCTGTGCCTGCTGGTTGTGATCGGCGTCCGCGAGGACGGGCAGAAGGAGCTGCTCGCGGTGGAGGATGGCTACCGCGAATCCGAGGACTCCTGGGCGGCCGTGTTCCGCGATCTGCGCGACCGTGGCATGAACGAGCCGAAGCTGGTGACCGGCGACGGCGCGCTCGGCGCGTGGGCCGCGCTGCGCAACGTATTCCCCGGCGCCAGGGAGCAACGCTGCTGGGTTCACAAGACAGCGAACGTCCTCGACGCGCTCCCCAAGCGCCTGCAACCAAGGGCGAAGACGCTGCTGCACGAGATGGCCGAGGCGCCCACACGCGCGGATGCTCGCAAGGCGCTGGAGCGCTTCCGGGACGAGTTCGACGCGAAGTACCCGAAGGCCGTTGCGAAGCTCGACAAGGACTGGGACGCGCTGACCGCGTTCTACGACTTCCCCGCCGAGCACTGGCGGCATCTACGCACCACGAACCCGATCGAGAGCAGCTTCGCAACCGTCAAGCTCCGCACCAAGGTCACCAAGGGCGCAGGCTCCAAGAAGGCCGCGCTCGCGATGGCCTACAAGCTCCTGGACGCCGCCCAGGAGCGCTGGCGGCGGTTCAACGGCCACGAGCTCGTCACCGACGTGCTCGACGGCGTGAAGTTCAAGGACGGCATCAAGGTCACAGACGACGACACCACGACGGACGAGGAGGTCGCCGCCTGATGCTTCACCTTCTCATCCACAACTCTTGACAATTGCTCGACGTTGCGCTCGCGCAACTCGCGGATCAACCGCAGCAGCTCCTCGATCCCCTGCCGGCACAGTCGGTCGACGGCCCAGACGACGAGCACGGAGAACTCGCCGCGGTGGGCGTCGGCGAGCATTCCCTGTAGCGCGTGGCGGTGCTCGCTCTTGTAGGCGGAGGCGTCCGCATCTCGTAGCGTCGTGTGATCTCCCAGCCGCGGTGTTGGCAGAGGCGTTCGAGGTCGGGGATTTGGTTGTCCTCGTGCTGGCGATCGGTCGAGACCCGGACCCAGATCGCCGCGTTCGTGCTCATTGAATTGGACTTTAGTCCAGTTCACATCGAAACTAGAGGCCGACCGCCCCGTGAATACGGGGGATTCAGCGCGTCGGAATCGACCTAGTCCAATTCATTCGCAGACCGGAGCGCTGAGACGACTGCTTGTGTCCGCAACCGGCAGCGCCACCGCCGGCGGCGCGCTGCTGCTCTGGTGCTTGCAACATCCGGGCGCCTGGCTAGCACGGGACGCTGCGAGCTCCGGCGGTGGAGCGGTCGTGTCGCCGTACGCGCTATCCGCGCAGAGGGGAAAGCCGCCTGCGCCATCGGGGGTGCCTGGTCGGTCGAGAAAGCTGGTGTCCAAAGAATTGGTGGTACCCGAGTCGATTGGCGTCGTGATCGCTACAGCTCGCTGGGCGCCAATATGCTCTGCGCGTGTTCGAGCAGCTCGCCCGGGACCGCGCTGCGCTTGAGCCCGAGCTGGTCGCGATCCGTCGGGCGTTGCACGAGCAACCCGAGCTCGCGTTCGCTGAGCATCGCACGGCGGAGCTCGTGGCCGACCGGCTGCGTACGCTCGGGCTCGAGCCGCAAACGGGGGTGGGCGGCACAGGCGTGATCGCCGACATCGATGGTGCACGCTCAGGTCCGACGCTGCTGTTGCGCGCTGACATGGACGCCTTGCCCTTGGAAGAGACGCCTGGACGGTCGTACGGCTCGCGGGTACCTGGGCGGATGCACGCGTGCGGCCACGACGCACATACGAGCGCGCTGCTCGGTGCCGCTTCGTTGCTTGCGCCGTACGCTCGATCGTTGGCGGGACGGGTTCGTCTGCTGTTTCAGCCCGCTGAGGAGGTCGGGGCCGGGGCGCTGGCGGTTATCGCCGACGGAGCGCTTGACGGCGTCGACGAGGCGATCGCCGCCCACGTCTTCAGCCCAATGCCGTTCGGCTTAGTAGGTACTCGCGCTGGTGAGTTCCTGGTCGGCGCGGATTTCTTCGAGCTGGCCGTTGAGGGCGGTGGCGGTCACTCCGGCATCGCCAATGAGGCTCGGGATACCGTGTTCGCCGCCGCGCAACTCGTGAGCGCGCTGCAATCGATCGCTGGCCGTGAGACATCACCGACCGAAACCCTGGTCCTGACGATCGCCTCGATCGAGGGAGGGATGGCTGCGAATGTGATCGCGAGCAGGGTGACGCTTCGCGGGACCCTGCGCTGGCTGGATCCGACCGTCCGCGACCGAGCGCTGGCGCGCATGGAGCAGATCGCCACCGGCGTGTGTGCGGCGCTGCGGGTGAACCACGACCTGCGCGTGCTGGCGACACTGCCCGTGCTGCGTTGCAAGAAAGAGCCAACGGCGCTGCTTGGCGACGCCGCGGACTCGGCGGGAGCCACCGTAATCGATCCAGGAATCGTCCCAGTAAGCGAGGACTTCGCTCACGTCGCCGAGCGCGTCCCGGCTGGTTTCATCGCTGTCGGAGCAGGCGGCGAGGGATGCGGCGCGCACCACGCGCCCGACTTCGACATCGACGAGCGCGCAATCGGCTTGACCGCGGAGATCCTCGCCCGAGCTGCACTTGCCCGACTGAGCCGCGACGGCTGACCGCCGGGCCCGGGGATCAGCCCCTGGCTCGGTGACATCGCATGCCCGAGCAGGCGCCACGAAATCCACGGGACTACCGAGTTGGAACATAGGTCGCAGTAGAGGCCGGAGTCGCCGTCAGTGTTCTTGATTACTCCTCGTCGTCGTCCTCGTCTTCGCCTTCGGTCGGGTCGCGCAGTTCTCGCAGTCGCCCATCGAGCGCCGGCAGCATGAACGAGTAGTCGCCTTGCACGCCGAGGTGGCGGCGCATGAACGGATGCAGCCTGACCACGTCCTCGTCGAGCACGGGGTATCCGGCGGCACGGAGCTGCTGGAGCGCGGCGTTGATGTAGACGGTGTTCCACAAGACGATGCAGTTGAGGATCAGGCCGAGCGCGCCGAGCTGGTCCTCCATCCCCTCCTGGTAGCGTTGATACAGCTCGCCCTTGGAGCCGTGGAACACCTTGCGGGCGAGCGCGTGGCGGCCTTCCTGGAGGTTGCGCATCCACTTGATGTCGCGCCGGTAGCTGTCGTCATCGATCAGCTGGAGGATGTGGAGGCTCTTGTGGATCCGGCCGTAGTGTTGGATCGCTTCCCCGAGCGGCGTCGGGTTCCCGTCGCGTTGCAGCACCCTGGTCACGTCGTAGGCCCTGACCGTGCCGGTGTAGATCGAGGCGATCACGCGCAGGATGTCCGGCCAGTGGCGGGCGATCTTCGGGAGGTCTAGCCTGCCGCGGGCGAGTGTGTTCAGCGGACCGTAGTCGGCGTGAGGTTCGGCTCGCCAGGCGCGCTGGTCGGGCATGTCGGCAAGCTCGGGCCGGTACTCGATCCCGAGCGGGTTGCACAGCCCGAACATCAGATCCGAGTAGGCGCCGGTGTCGGAGATCAGGATGTCCGGTCGCTGTCCGTGATCGAGGCTGAACGCGACATCGAGTGCGTGCAACGAGTCGCGGGGCGCGCCTGAGACGACCCTGCCCGCCAGGCCGACAGCCTGGTCGGAGATCATGTTCAGCCAGGTGACGCCGCGGTCGGGACCGAAGTACTTGCGGTTCGGCCGCGCGTAGATCGACGGGACCGGGACGACGAACCGCATCCCGTCGATCCCCGCGACCATCCCGCCTCCCAGCGCCTGCGCGTACGGGATCCCGGCCTGATGCTCGACCAGGTAGGGGTTGGCGAGCACGTACGTCTCGGCGCCGAGGTAGTTCTGGTTGACATGGCTGAGTCGGCCGCGCTCAAGCGCGGGGACGCCGCGCTTGACGAGCTCCGCGAAGTCGATGTTCATCGCGTGCGCTGACAGGCACGCGGCGATCGAGACGTGCAGATCCTCAAGCCGGGTGCGGCCGCCGGAGACCGACGTGAACGCCCCGACGAACCCCGGCAGCCAGGACATCACCTCGACGATCACCTCCGGCAGCCCAATCCGCGGGAGCATCACCCCGACCAGCTTGCGCAGCTCGGTCAGGCTCGGCGGATCGGGAATCGCCTCCAGCGCCGAGAGGTGAAGCCTGCCGTCATCGTCGACGGTGACCTCGGTGCCCGCGTCGATTCGGCTGGCGACCTGCCGGTAGGCCGCGTCGAGCGACCGCGCGTGGCTATCGATCAGCTGCGTTGGATCCTCGGGCAGTCCGAGCGCTCGCAGCACCGGCCCCTTCGCGTTCGCCCACGCCTCGCCCGAGAGCAGCTGCGCGCGCGGGTCGCGCCACCGCGACGACTTGGGCGCGTACACGTCGCGGCGCTTGAGGTGCCGGTGAAACTGGGTCAGCACGCAGAACACGTACGCGTTGCGGTCGACCGTTCCGTCCGCCGCGGCCTGCTGCCCGTACACCAGCCGACGCCACGAGCCGCGCACCAGGCTCCCGTCGATGTCCTGGGCCGTCAGCGTGCGGCGCCGGTCAAGCAGCCACGGCATCCGCCGCATCTCCCGCAGCACCGGCTCACCGTCCGCGTTCGATCCCAGCTCGATCACCTCACACAGCTCGCGCGCGAAACCCGACACCATCCGGATCCGCTCCGATACCCGCGCGCGGACGACGCCTTCGTCGTCCTCATCCGAGTGCGGTACCAGCTCAACGACCGTCGCGACCGCCAAGCGCAGCTCCTGACGGCTCGCGACCGTCTCGATCTCCCGCCACAGATCGGAGACGCGCACCATCTCCTCGGAGCCCGACGCCTCCAGCAGCTTGCCGACCACCCGCGCGAGCTTCGCCGAAGCGCGAGCGAGCCTCGGGTGCTCGCGCGCCCGCTGCTTGTTCGTCTCCCGCTCGGCCTTACCGAGCAGCTCGGTCGTCATGATCAGGTCAAACAGCTCAAGGCAGTCATCGATCGACGTCGCCTGTAGATGCGCGACCGTCGCGACCAGCGTCGCGATCCGCCGGGCGGTCGGATGGCGACGCAGCCGAGGAGCGTTGGCCGCAAGCCCGTAGCGCGCCAGCTCCGCCAGCCGCCGCGCCGGCACCAGCGCACGCGCCCGCTCGCCGTCAACCCCGACCCCGTGCACGTCCCGCACACGATGCAACGCAAGCTTCAGGTTCGTGCCTGTCGGATCAGCGGGCCCTCTCCGCGCCAGCTCAAGCGCCGACGCGCGGGCTCCCTCCTCGACGTCCAGCAACCCGTCCAGCGCCACGAGCCCGAGCCCCGTCGGGACCGCGGCGAGCGCCTCCCACAGCCGCCGGTCACCGTCAGACCTCGCGCGGGCAACCAACCTCGCGAGCGTCGTCACGCCGGGCAGCAGCACCTGCTGCCCGCGAAGCCAGCCCGTCGCATCCGCGAACATCACACGAGGACCATCACCAGTCATGTATGCGCCGGCAGCCAACCACTCCTCGAACTCGCCCGCGACCACGGCGAAATCCCGCAGCCCCTCGGAAGCCCTGATCTCCTCCGCATGCTCAAACCGGGTCCGCCTCCGCTCCAGATAACGCACCACACACGACGGATCCTCGATCTCGAGCTGGCGCCCCACATACGCCAGCACCACCGGCGGGACATCGGTCGGATCCGCCAGAAACGTGCCCAACCACCGAACCGTCGTCAGCTGCAAGGCAAACCCGAGCCGATTCGGCGCCCCGCGGCGCTTATCGATCAGCTTCCGGTCAGCGTCATCCAGAAAGAAGACCCGGTCCAGCTCCTCCCGCAACGGAGAGCCATCGAAGCGTCCATACGCCGCCGCTTCCACGTCCGACAAGAACTCGACCGGCACGCGCGCACGATACCCACGATCCGATCCCAGAGCCGCTTAGCGGCACTTTTCGTTCCATTGTTCGTCACGGGCCGCATCCTCGTCGTACCGGAAGTTCGCGGTCGTCTTCCCATTTCGCGGAGCGCCAAACGCACACGATGGAGCCAGCCTCACGCTAACAGGGGCGACGGTCGTACTATGCCGCCGACTCAACGCATAGCCGGTACCGACGCGCAGCTCTACCGCTGATCGACGGGAACAAAAGTCCGATCCCGCTCCCCAACGTAGAGCTGCCATGGGCGGACGATCTTCTGCTCAGGATCGTCGATCATCTCCAGCCACTGCGCGAGCCAGCCGCTCGTGCGCCCTATCGCGAACATCACCGGGAACATCTCCATCGGCATTCCCAACGCCTCGTAGATCAGCCCCGAGTAGAAGTCGACGTTCGGATACAGCTTGCGCTGGATGAAGTAGTCGTCCTCGAGCGCGATCCGCTCGAGTTCAGTGGCGATGTTTAGCAGCGGGTTCTTCCCCGTCACCTCGAAGACCTCATCGCACACCTTCTTGATGATCTTGGCACGCGGGTCATAGTTCTTGTAGAGGCGATGCCCGAAGCCCATGAGCCGTTCGGTCCCTTCCTTTACGGCTCGAATGAAGGGACGGACGTTTTCGATCTTCTCGATCCGGCGGAGCATCCGCAGGACAGCCTCATTCGCTCCCCCGTGAAGTGGACCGAAAAGTGCGGCTACGCCGGTGGCAACAGCGGAGTAGGGATCAACTTGGGTCGATCCGACTGTCCGCACTGTCGTCGTTGAACAGTTCTGTTCGTGGTCAGCATGAAGGATGAAAAGAACGTCAAATGCGTGCGAAAGGCGCGGATCCGGCTCGAACCCACCCTCGGGCATCTTAAAGAGCATTGAGAGGAAATTGGCTGTGTACGAGAGATCGTGATCGGGGTACACCCGCGGCACGCCCCTGTTGTGGCGATAGCAAAAAGCTGCGAGCGTCGGCATATTCGCAAGGAGCCTGATGATCTGGTGGCTGCGGATCTCCGCGTCCTTGACGGCAATGGACTCCGGATAGACCGTCGTGAGCGCCGCGACGGAAGAGCAGAGCATGCTCATCGGATGCGCGTCGTAGCGGAAGCCCGTCATGAATGCTTCAACGTCCTCGTGGACGTATCTGTTGATCGTGATTTGATGGACCCAGTCGGCTAGCTGCTGGCTGCTCGGAAGCTCGCCATTGATGAGCAGATATGCGACCTCCAGGTAAGTCGCATGGTCCGCGAGATCCTCAATGGAGTAGCCGCGGTACTGCAGGATCCCTTTGTCCCCGTCGAGAAAGGTCACGGCGGACTTGCATGTGGCTGTGGCCATGAGCGAAGGGTCGTAAGAGAGCAGACCCAGATGACCGTCGCCCAAGCGGATACGGCGTAGATCAACGGCTCGCACCGCGCCGTTGTCGACGGCCAGCTGAAAGGCTCTGCCGGTCCGTAGATCGGTTCCGACTAGTGCGGAACGGCTTGCCGCCGTGCCAGCCTGATCATCTGTCTGACTCGCTACCCGGCGCGGCGCTGCGACCGCTGCGGCCGGTCTGCCGGTTCTCGCGGTCGAGCTGAAATCGCGGGGCGTCTCGACGTGGTCGCAGGGCTCGGCTGGCGCTCGGAGGTCTACAAGCAGCCGCCATGGCTGACCGACGAGAAGGTCGTCGCCGAGGAGCTCGTACCGTACCTCGCCAACCTCGATGTCGCCCCAGGCCCACACCGCTAAGTCCGCTATCACCGATCGACCGGCGGACGCTCCGGCCGCCCCGCGCTCGCAACGATCGAAGCCTCCGCGTCGCACATATTATCCCGGCCATCAAACGGGTTACCGTGGTCGGTGAGATCGTGGTCGCTAGGACAACGTGAGATGACCCTCTCTCCTAATCCATTTGCATACCGGGGTGTTCGTTGAAGATTCGCGCTTGGTCGGGCTATTCGCACGCTCGCGCGCCTGGACTGCCCCCCCCCCCCCCGCACACGCACGAGCCGGCGGCGGCTGCCTCGGACTGGAGAGACCCGATGGCGTCGGCGTCGAATCGCTCCGGCGACATCTCGTCCTTGGGATGTCGCGGTGCCGACGATCGGCTGCCGCCAGCGTCATGACGCTGTGACTCGTCCGCGTCCTTCACACGCTTGCGAGGTGGGCGGCTCGAGCAACAACATTTTCGGGTGCTCGGGTGCTAGCCGAGATCGCCTTGTGCGGGTGTTTGCAAGCAGATCACGCCACGACTGCTTTCGCGTGAACGCGAGCGCCAGCTCCGACACCGCCGGACTTCTGCAATCGCCCAGCAGCAGGTCGTCAGACCCGCCGCGGCGGGACGACTGCTATGCCACGGTTGCGATAGTCGCGCCGGCCCGCGTGGCCGTGACCGCCGGCGATCCCCCGAGTTGTGGGCTCCGTACAACCGACGGCTGCGGACAGACGACCGCGGGCTCGGGGCGTCGCGCCTCCCTGACGGACGAATCGCGCACCGCCGGTGGCGTCGATCTCGAGCTGCTGCTTCTCGCGGTTGCGGAAATCGTGCCGACGACGATGTCGGACTCCGCGACGGTCGGCAGGGTTGTGCGAGTGGTACGACCCGAGGGTGTCGACGGAAGCGCGAGAAGTCGCTGCGGGCGGCTTCCTTATGGATGCTGGCCCAGGAACCTGATCTCGATCCGGCGAGGGTCCCAGAGGCGACTGGGGCGCCCATCCGCCGTCATCGCCGGCGCGACCGTAACGGACTCGACGGTGTCGGTGATCAGCCGTCGCCAAGCCGCTAGGCGCTTCGCAGGCTCGCGCAGCTTGTCGATCTCGTCAGGACCGATGATGTTGCTCTCGCCCCCATCGCCTAGTCGGGCCCGGACGGTGTGCGCGTCATCGAGCGCCTTGGCGAGTTTCTCCAAGGTCTGCTGGCTCGCGGGCCGGCCCAACAAGGCAAGCTCGCCGAGCTGCCGGATCGTGGCATCGAGATCCGCGTTGGCGCGTTCGATCGCCTCGTCCGCCTCGCGGATCTGCTGCCTGCGCGACGCGCGTCGGGGCGCGTCGGCCGTGGCCGAGTACGCCCGGACCGCGTCCAGCACCATCTCCTCGACGCGGTCGGCCTTGACCGCCGCTCGTCGCCGGCAGCGGTTCGCGCTCGTGTCGCCGCAGCGGTAGCTGCCGCTGTCGCTGTTGATCACCATCCGCGAGGCGCACGTCCCGCAGCGCAGCACTCCCAGGCGCGCCAGCAGCCGGTCTGACTTGGCTTGGCGCCCGCGCGAGACCGTCCGCCGCTGCACCCGCTCAAACAGCCCGCGATCCTTGACGATCGCCTCGTGAGCCTGCGTGTTGTGCAGCTCGCCGAACTGGATCTCGCCCAGATACATCCGCGAGCGCAGCATCCAGGCCACACCGGAGAGCGCGCGCTCGATCCCGTTCTCGGCCAGCAACGCTTGGATCTCCACCAGCGACGCGCCCAGGTCGCGGCGCTTGAACGCCTGCACCACGACCTTCGCCGCCGCGGGCTCGACCACCAGCACCCCGTTCTCGCCGCGCACATACCCGGCCGGGATCTTCGGGTGCGGGTAGACACCCCGCGCCACCGCCCGCGCCTGAGCCGCCGTGACCTTCTCGCCCGTGATCTCAGCAAAGTATTGGAACACCGAGCCGAGCATGTTCGTGGACAGGCGCTGCGCCGCCGTGCCGTTCGTGAGCTTGCCGTGGTCGAGCGCGAAGATCTCCCCGCCCGCCCTCTCCACCCGCTCGATCACCTCCAGCTGGACCTTGAGCGAGCGCACCAGCCGATCGAAATACGCCACCACAAGCTGGTCGGCCTGGCCGGCCTCGATCATCTCGATCGCCGCCAACAGGCCGGGGCGCTTGGACAGCGGCAGCCTGCCGCTGACGTCGATCTCGGGAATCGGCGAGGCAGCAAGCCGCTCACCACGGTCTCTCGCCCACCGCCTGGCGGCCTCGATCTGCACCTCGGGCGAGTGAAAGTGCTCATCCTCCCGGTCGCCCTTCTCGCTCACGCGGACGACCACAACATCTCTGGGCTTCGACACGCGACCCCTCTCGACGGGACACTAACGCCCTTTAGGCGCTTAGGACCCCACCGGGGAGAAGGCCCGCGCGGTCAAAGCGCGCTACCGCGGTGTGTGCCGAGGCTGCGGGGCACCCACCCAGGCGCGCACCGGCAAGGGCAACGCGTACGAGTACGGCAAGCGGTGCCGTCCGGGGGCGATCGCGCGGGAATGGACACGCGAGCGAGTTCGCGACGCGATGCGAGCGTGGCAGGCGCGCTACGGAAGTCAGCCGACGTCGTATGACTGGTCACGCACGCACGCGCGAGCGCGCGGCGGTGACGCGCCGGTGCGGCTGGGGCAAGGTGATTGGCCGGCGGCCGGCACGGTCACCGATGTGTACGGAACGTGGGCAGCGGCCCGCACCGACGCGTTCCGCGACAGCTGAGCGACTCCGGTCACGTCTGCGAGCTGTTGGCTTACGCCCGGACCGGCTTAGAGCATGCGAACATGTGTTCGGGTATGACGAGCCAAGGCTCAGCGGTAACGAGGTTTGAGCGTGCGCTGGCGATCGGAAAGCCGTCGATCGTGCTCGCCGCCGCGCACGAGCTGCCCCAACCGGTGCAGCTTCGCGACGCGCTCAGAATCCTGCTTGTGCTCGCCGGGGGAGATCCGGAGCGGTTCCCGACGGCCGCGGCACGGTTCGGAGCGAGGCTCGTCAAGGAGCACCGGCTGTCGGTCACTGAGGCGCAGCTGGCGTTCGCGGCGTTGGCGACCTTGGTCACACCAGAGCCGGTGGCAGGCGCAGAAGCGCTGAGCGCGCTGCTCGAGCGCCACGATCAGCGCGAAGCGTCACGGTATCTCGAACAGTGGCTAACGGCACGCAGCGACTAGCGCGGGTTCGCGACCGGGTGGGCACGCCGGGTACACGGCGTCAGGGTGGTTGGTGCGTGACCCTGTCCGGAAAGGCGATCGCAAAGCCCAACTGTGTCCGGAGTCGCTGCCACGATTGATGAATGGACGTACAACAGAGCGGTCAGCTCGGCCCGACGATCCAGGTGGACGCCGCGCTC
Organism: uncultured Solirubrobacterales bacterium; assembly: GCA_963836065.1. Classification (GTDB taxonomy): domain Bacteria; phylum Actinomycetota; class Thermoleophilia; order Solirubrobacterales; family Solirubrobacteraceae; genus Palsa-465. Next base: position 147,493 of record CAWIII010000035.1, on the reverse strand, counting down.
GAGGCAGGCGAGCTGCGCGACCGGGCGCTGCGACTGCTCGCGATCGGTGTCGGAGACCACACGCCGGTTGAGGTACAAGAGCAGGTCGCCGCGATCGCCCGCCGGCTCCCGCAACTCGAGCCACTCGCACACCACTGGCCGTGAGTGCGCTCCCTGCCAGCCGCATCAACTACCCGCGCCGCCAGCAATACCGTCGCGTTCGGCGCGCCGCCACGGCCGGCGCAGCTGGCGTGCTCACGGCGGGGCTTGCGCTGCTCGCCGCCAGCCTCGGCGCTGTTCCGGTCGCTGCCGTGCTGCTGCTCGTCGCGGTCGCCTTGGGCGGCTACGCGCGCCACTGGGCGCGTCTCGCGGGCCGCAGCCGGGTGGGCGCCCGTTCCGAGGACCAGGTTCAGCGCGCACTCGCGCCGCTTCAGGCCGAGGGATGGCGGCTACGCCACTCACTTCCGTGGCAGGGCCGCGGGGACATCGACAGCGTGGCGATCTCGCCTACCGGCATCGCGTTCGCGATCGAGACGAAAGCCCAAAGGTTCGAGGCGCAGCACGTCGCGCTGGTCATGGAGATGGCCGCATGGCTGCGCAGACGCCGGCGGCGCTGGTGTCCTCACGGCGCGCTCGCCGTCCTATGCTAGTCCACGCCAGCCGACTCGAACGGGTCGAAGCCGGAGTGCTGATCGTTTCACTGGACCGACCGCTCGCAGCGCTGCGCACCGCGGCGGGCACACAGAAGCGCCCCGCCTTCCTCTCCCCCGTTCCCAATAGGCCAGTTACCCCACCTTGACAAGCGAAGAGACGAGCCAAGCCTGTCCAGCTGAGCACGGGTGTCCGTCCGGTGAGCTTCAATAACGACCGGGCGAATCGACCATTCGACTGAAGGAGTTTTGTTGCCACTAACCCAGACACAACTCGCGGCCGCCGTCGCTGACCGCGCCGAGATCAGCAGGAACGACGCAAAGCGGACGCTCGCGGCGCTCGAGGAGACCGTGCTCGAGGAACTCGGGAACGCGCAAAAGGTGCGGATCGGCGGGCTCGTGCAGCTGACCGTTCGCGTCAAGCCGGCGCAGAAGAAACGCACGGGCCGAAACCCGGCCACCGGCGAGGAGATCACGATCACAGCCAAACCAGCGAGCGTCGACGTTCGCGCGCGACCGCTAGCGCGGGCCAAGGCCGCGCTGCCATCCGTGCAGAAGGCGCGCCGACGACTCGCCACCTGATTACCCCTCAAAGCTGACAGCGGAATCGAGCGCTCGATGAGCTCCTCGCAGTCAACACTTGCGCAAGCGGCCTGTGCGATTTCCGACGTCCCCTGGAAGTCGATCTCGTCGCCCGCAGGATCGAACGCCTGGAAAGTGAGGCACTCGGGTCCGCATCGATCGTATGCGGACACATAAAGCGACGCGGCGGCGGCCGTGTGATCTCGACCTGCGAATCCAGGTCTCGGACAGGGTGCCTGCCCGAGACACCCCCCCACGCACCCCACGCGCGCCACCGCGGCCACGGTGCGCTTGCGTTCTTGTTCTTGCGGGAAGGCGAATGGCCCGGTCACCAGACACCGTCACCGACCCCGATCTCTCGGAGGCCTCGATTCCCAGGCCGTTCTTGACGGCGGGGGCGGGATTCGGACGCGCCTCTTCGAGTTATGAGTCGCCCTCAGCGAATCCAGATACCCACGCTCTGCAGGGATTTTCCGAATTTACGTCAGGTCTCGCGAGGAAACAATTTGCTTGTTTTGGTACCCGGTTGGGGACCCGCTTTCGGAATCGCGGGGACTCGATCCCTCACATGAGTTCCCGCCGCACAACGACAATGTAGTCCACGGTCCCCGGCAAAGGCCTGCGCCAAGCCAAGGCATAGCTACACGCTGCCGTCAGCGACTCATCTCGAACGTACATCGGACGTCAACCGGAAGCTCGATCACTTCCTTATCAGAGAAGCGCTCTAAGACTCCGCGCGACCCGGTAAACAGTGTCATGCGTGTTGGGATTGCAAGTCGCTGAGAGCTCGGCGACTGAGCGCCGCGCATGCCGCTCTCTCACTGGCTCAGGCGCGCCCGAGACGGTGCCTACAGCGCCGTAATCAGGCGCTCTCACCGGAGGCACGGCTCGCGCGTCTCCTCCGCCGAGAGCCCGGCGTACCGCAGCCTCGCAAGGGCAGTGTTCGGGTCTTCAACCCGACGGTCGACTCGGCCCTGAGTGCCCATGGCGCCGAACCTATGCGCCGTCGCCCTCAGCGGCGGACCGTGCAGCCGACGTCCAAGGCAACGGCCGGGCGGACCGTCTGGGATTCCTCGGCGCGGTAGCGCGATTTACGAACAGACCGTCAAAGGTGTCTGGACTCCTCGGAAGGGTCACGCTGTCTTGGCCGCCCGCGGCGGCTTGTTCCTGACGGCTGATCGTGGCGACCCGGGGTTGTGAGACGTTGCGGAGGCTCTGCGACGTAACCACTGCGGCCGGCTCTCAGTGGGGGCAGAGCCGGCCACCGACACAAGAACCGAGGCGTCCGTCGCGCGCCGGCGCGTACCGAGCGCAGTAAACGCATTCACGGGTTGCGGTCACAGTTCCGGAACCTGATTCAGTTTCAAGGCCTCGGCGACCTCGGCCACCATCAAGAATGGCTCCTCGGAGCGCTGTCGCACGGAGTCGAACGCTACCTCCCCTTCCCCAGCTCTTGGCGCGCCTCGGCAGGTTCCGGCTCCGCCAACACCGATCGCCGCGATCGATTGACAGCGAGCCAGAACCGGCGAGACTTCCGTCCATGTACCTGCTGTTCGTCGACTGTCAATGGCCATCGGTTTCTCCCCAAGTACGGCCATCGGTTCTCCCCACCGGCGGCCATCTTTTCTCCCCGCTGGTGGCCATGAGTTCTCCCCACGACCGGGTGGGAGAGCGACCGTCGTCGCGGGGGCCGAGCCGGGAGGGCGAGGCGCCGCGGCGATGGTCGCTTAAAGTCCGTCTCAGGTCAGGGGCCTCACCCCCTTGCCGGCGGTCGCCTGGGCGAGTCGGTAGCTGTCGGTGCCGTCGGTGATCAGCACGTGCGCGTGATGCAGCAGCCGCTCGACCGTCGCGGTCGCGAGCGTCTTGGGCATCAGCTCGTCAAACCCGGAAGGGTGAATGTTCGACGAGATCGCGAGCGATCGTTTCTCATAGGCGGCGTCAACGACTCGGAACAGCGCCTCGGCCGCGTCGGCCGAGACCGGCAACAGCCCGACGTCATCGACGATGATCAGATCGGCGCGGATCAGCTTGCTGATCGCTTTGCTGACGCTGTCATCGGCGCGGTGGCGGCGGAACAGGACCGCGAGCGTCTCGAGCGTGTGCCACGCGACGGTCTTGCCCTTGTCGATCGCCAAATGCCCGAGCGCCTCGACGAAGTGGCTCTTGCCGGTGCCGCTGGGCCCGCAAACGCACAGCACCTCCGCGCGGTCGATCCATTCGAGCGTGCGCAGCGCTTGCTGGGTGGGTTTCGGGATCGCCGACGCCTGGGGTTCCCACGCATCGAACGTCTTGCCGGCGGGCAGCCCGGAAGCGCGCCTGCGGGTAGTGATCGTGGCGTGGTCGCGGCCGGCTGCCTCCTCGGCGAGCAGCACCCTGAGGACTTCGGCGTGTTCCCAGCGTTGTGAGTTGGCGGTCGCGAGCACGTCCGCCGCCGCCCGCCGAACGTATGGCAGCCGCAGTCGTCTGAGCAGCCGGTCGAGCTCGTCGGGCAGCGGCGGCGGGGCTGGTAGCTTGACGGTCATAGCCGTGCTCCGATCCGATCCGCCTGCGCGGCGAACTCCAGCAGCTCTGACGCGAACTCGCGCGCCTCATTGGGTGTGAGCGTGCAGATCGCCGGCGGCAACCAGCAGCGCTCCCGCCGGCAGTCGAAGCGGTGATCGTCGGTCATGATCACGCTGATCTCCTGCACCGGCCGCCCGCCGTCTGGTTGCCAGACCTGCTCGGGATCGATCCGGCAGTGGACGCTGTCGCGGTAATCGCTCATCGCGCGGCCTCCTGCTTCCACCAGTTCGCTTGGAGCGTTTGCCGCTCGGCGTCCTCGGCCGCCTGCAGCAACGCCAGCGCGAGCTGGCGCGCCTGCTCGGGCCGCAGATCGGTATACGCGTCCGGCAGGTTGGTCGGCCGGCCGTGATCATCGACGGCGCCCGGCCCGTCGTGAAGCCGCACGCGCACCAACAGCTGCCGGGCTCCGTAGAGCAGCCGTTCGCGTGCCGGGCCCGCGAACGCCTCCGCCTCGCATCGATAGCCGCTCATCGCCCGAACCCCTCCCAGCTGCGAGTCGAGCGCTGCAACGAGGAGTCCTCCGACGCGCGGGCGGGGAACGGGATCACCGTCCCCGCCCGCTGATGCGCGAGGATCGCGGCCAGGTCACCGTCGCTGAAGCGGCCCGCCTCAGCGCATACCTTCAGCGCATGCTCGACCTGCTCGGCGCCGTGGAGCTTGGCGAGGTCGACCGCCTCAGCCATCTTCCGTCTGACCCGCGTCGCGCCCGCCGCGGCCGCCTTGATCAGCCACTGCTCGCCGCCCGGTCCGAGCGCCAAGAACGCCGCCTCCTCCCGCGAACGGGCCCGTGGGCGACGCTCCAGCGCGCCCGCCGGGCGGGGCGGATAGTGCTCATCCTTGATGCTCGGCCGGCCCGGCGTCGTCAACTCGTGCCGGGCGACCTCACGCGGCCCCTCCGGCGAGTCGACATGCACCACGATCAACTCCGACCCATGCGCCCTGGCCCACACCCGCTCCTCCACCAGCGAGCTCGGGACTGAGTAGATCGCGCTGCCGACACTGATCGTCGACTGCCGGTCGACCTTCCGCGTCTGCCCGAAGCACACCGTGTGCGCCACCTTCGGCAACGGGTGCATCCGCTCGCGCTCCTCGGCGAGCATCACCACCGGCGCCCGGCGCGTGATCCGGTGCTCGCGCGCGTTCACCCGCTCGCAGAACCGCTCGCACTCGGACTCCAGCTCGGCGAAATCCCGATACGCCGAGCGGAGGTTATGGTCGGTCGGGACCAGATCCGCCGTGGCGATCCTGACCGTCGCTTCTGACCCGCCCTTGCTCTCAGGATCCGCCGGCACGCAGGTCGCGACCGTCAACCCGTAATGGCGACCCACCGACACGATCTGCGGGTTGCGGACCGCGATCCCGCACACCTGATCCACGCTCACGGTCTTCTCGTTATCGGTCAACGCGTACGTCGGCGCGGACGCGAACCGTCTCAGCGTCCGATCAAGCGCCATCACGACGCTCGGCATCGTCTTGTCCCACAACGGCAACACGACCCGGAAGCGCGACCACGCCAACCACGCGCAGAACAACACCGTCGAGCGGCCGCCAACCTCGGGCCCGTCGCCATAGTCCCACTGCATCCACAGCCCCGGCTCCGGGATCCACGGCCGGTACCGACGCCCATTCCCCTGCCGCCAGCGGCGCTTCGCGTCCGCGACCGCCCGACGCGTCGTTCGCTCCGACCCCATATAGCCCATCGCGACCAGCGTCTCGTGCGCCTTATCCGCCCGGATCTTCCCGCGCGAACGATCGACCAACTCCTCGACCTTCGCCGCGAACCGGTCGACCATCGGCCGCGGCCTGACCGACACCGGCAGCCCGCCACCAGCAGCGTCCCGGACCGCTACCCAATGCGCGACCGTCTTGTGATCACACCCGCACAACTCCGCCGCTCCCCGCAGCGAACCAGCCAAATCGAACGCCTCCAGAATCTCCATGACTTCCTCTGCTTTCTTCAAGCCCACCTCCTCGACGCGCCTCGACGACGAAGCGCCGGGAGCTACAGGCCGCTCAGGACAGAACGCTCGCCGTGGGGAGATCCGATGGCCACCCATGGGGAGATCCGATGGCCATCAGTGGGGAGTTTCGATGGCCGCCTACGGGGAGATTCCCATGGCCGCCGTCAGTCGACGAATCCGGCAGACCCGACGAGCGAGCGTTCGCGGTGGGCGGTGTCACCGTCCGCGCGGACGAATGGGGTGTGCTGCGAGATCACTGGCATGCCACGTTAGAAGCGCACGGCTGGCCGCCCAACGAAGAGCTCAAGTGGCACGGCATCCGAACAGGAGCGGTGCCACCCCCACTCGCTGACGCGATCTACTCGACGATCGCCGCGAGCCCAATTACCTGCTTCGTCGTGATCGTCAAGCCGCTCGGCGCCAAGCAACGGCGGCCGGACCTGTTCGGTACGCGCGAGGACGTCTACACCCAGTCACTGATGTGGCTGGCCGAGCGATACCAGCGCTTCCTGTCCCGAAACGACACCCACGGCGCGATCGTGGTCGACAGCCGTCGTCCCGAGATGGATGAGCGCCTGCGGCGATTCTTCGAGCGACTGCAGCGCGACGGCACGCCGTACCTGAGGCTCGAGCGGATCGTCGACGCGCTCCTGCTCGGACCATCCAGTCACTCGATCGGCCTGCAGACAGCCGATCTGGTCGTGGCCGGCGCGCTGGCCGCGCAGCGGGCTCCAGGCGACGCCTCCCGGTGGCACAAGCAGCTCCTCCCCCGGTTCGTGCGCCACCCCGACACCGGAGCTCTGGACGGCGTCGGCCTTGTCATCTACCCGCGCAAGGCGAACACGCTGGAGCCAGCGCCCGCGAAACTGTTCACGGCATAGCTTGGAGGCCATCCTGGTCAAAGGACTCCGCGCACCGAGCAAGGCCGAGCTGAGCCTAAGCAGAGGCAGACTGAGTCGGTTAGCGCTCAAGAGTCCATCGGACCCGGGTTGCGCCACCTCGCCCATCGGTGGGCCGCGCCGGCGCGTCTCCCGCTCATACTGCTGTCACTGTCGGGTGCCCGGCCAGCGGTCTTCTCGAAGGCCGCGATCGCCATGTCGAGCGACTTCTCGGCGGCCTCCAGGCGTCGCTGCGCAATCTGTAGATCCTTCTCAACCTGCGCTCGCGGCCGCTGCTCGGCGTCAAGCGCGGGCGCACGGCCTGCTCCAGTTCAGCGGCTTGTCGAGCACAGACACAGCCCCTTCCGCGTGAGCGAACTGCCGACGACTGGCTCGCCGCGGCCGAGCTCTTCGCGGGTTCGCCACCGGGAGCGTCAGTTGAGATTGTTCGATTGGACCGGGGGCCGGCTGCGTCCCCATTGCGTCCTACTGGATGGTTAATCACGGTACGACAAGGCCATCGGATGCCAAACCGCACGGCGCGAACGCCCTGCATACTCTGGCTTTCCTTGACCCAGGATGGCATCTGCGAGTCGGGTCGTGCCGTCTCGACAAGGCGGAGGTCGCTGGTTCGAGCCCAGCATCGTCCATTTCCGGATTTGCAGGCAGTTCTCGTGAGATCACGGGGATGCCAATTCGGCCTTTCGCACATCTGTCGCACACCGCACCTGCTCGCGGGCCTCGCGAATCGCTTCGCGGCCGGCTTGCGCGGCTCGTTTTCCAGCTCCCGGATCACCCCGGCGTAGTGCTTGGCGAGGGTGGCAATCGAGTGCCCCGCCTGCTCGGCCACGTAGGCGAGCGATCGCCCCTCCCACAGCAGCAGCGACACGAATGACCCTCTCAACCGGTAGGGGCGCAGGTCGCCGGTCACGCCAGCCTCGATCGCCGCCGGCTGATATACGCGCCGGCGCCAGTTCTGCCAGTCATGGCGCTTCCACTCGTCGCCGTCCATGGTCGGGAAGATCAGGCCCTTGCCTGAGGGTCGTCCCGAGATGAGCCGCCATTCGGCGAGGTCCTGCGCGAGCGGCGCAAGCAAGTCCACGTCGCGTGCGCGGCCCGTCTTCGTCGCGACCACGTGCATGGTGCGTCCCTGCAGGTCGTCCCGCCGCGAGCCACGATCCTCGACCGGGCGCAGCCCAGCGTAGGCGAGCATCGACAAGATCGTGGCGTTCCGATGCCTCCACCAGCGCAGCTCCTCGGTCGACCGTCCGGCCCCGCGGCGAGGACTCGACCACGCCGTGAGCATCTGCGCACGGATGCGCTCCACAACTTCGGGCGCGAGCGGCTTCGGCGGCTGAGTGCTGAGTGGGCGGCTGCTTTGGCTTCGTCACCAACTGCACGGGATTCGCCGGGATCAGCCCGCGCACCACCGCGCGCCGCAGAATGCCCTGCAACAGCATGACCGCCTTGCGCTGCGTCGGGCCTGGCACCTTCGCCCGGGTCATCTGGTCGCGCAGATCCTCGATCAACAGCGGCGTAAACGCGCGCAGCTCATACGGACCAACGCGATCAAGCAGATGCGTTCCACAGACCTCGAGATAGCGGCGGCGCGTGTCCTCAGCAAGGTTTGGGATCGCCTAGCGCGGCCGCCAGTCCTCGGCGACGAACTCGGCAAGCGTCATCTTCGACTGCATCACGCCAGGCGCGAGCGCGCCCAGCTGCTTGCGCCGGTCGATTTCGAGTTCGAACGCCCGCGCGTCCCCCTTGCGATCAAACAGCCGAGAGGGCTGCTTGCCGCCCTCGCGCCAGCGGACCTCCCATTTGACCGCGCGCCGATTCCACTGAATGCTCAAGCTCCCACCGTCTTCCGTTCGATCTCGCGGAGCGCGGCAACGCTACCCGTGCGCTGCCGCGCTGTCGAACCCGGCCGAGGGGATGGCAGCCTGGGGCTGGGCGTGGGCATGCCGGCGACAAGGCGGCTCTCGATCCACGCCCTCGCATCATCCTCGCGGATCAGCAGTCGCTTGGCTGGCTGGAAAGCTCTCAGCGCGCCCTGGCGGATCGCACGGCGCACCGCCTTGTGCTCGCGGCGCGCCAGCTCGGCGACATCCTGGACGATCAGATACGGACTCACCGGCGATCCTCCATCGGCGCTCGCTCGGAGTGGCCGGCGGAGCGTCGCAGATATCCGCGCTGCCAGAACCCGCCGATCCAGCAGTCCCGAAGCTCGAACTGGAGGCGGCAGAGGATGCGAACCACCATGCCCGGAGATATGGCGATCTGTGTCATTGGGCGATGCGGCCTCACGCGCTTTCCCAGTCGCGATTCAGCGTCGCAGGCACCTCTCGCCTGACACCCCGATCGAGACCTGAGCGGATCCGCGCCTTCGGCCCTGAGCCGAGTCTGATCGCGCCGCGCTCCGTGGCGTGCGCGTACACGTAGTCAATCGACACGCCAAGCTCCTCAGCAAGCTCCCGCGCGTCGACGAACCCAAACGTCGTTGATCGGGCGTCAACGATCTCCACAACCTTCCGCGCGATCGCCTCCACGATCGCCGCCACGTCGCTGGCGGTGAGGATCCGCTCGCTCACAGCACACTTCGTTCAGGGTCGCTGACCGCGGACGCCGAGCCAGCGACGGGCGCTACACCATGATCGACGGTGCTCGACTCACGCCCCTCGCCGGCCAGGATGTCGAACGCGCCGCGGTCCGCCTGCCCGCAAAGGTGAGCGTTCCGTCCGCACGCGTCGGCCAGCTCAAGCGCCATCGGCGCGCTCCTGGCTGGTCCTGGTGGTCGCTTTGGGTGCTGAGCGACGCACGAGCACGCTCGAACTGGGCAGGATCGTGTTCTCTCTGTCGGCATGTCGGCTCTGACTACTAAGTAATGCGCTTCGGGCTCGAAGCCTCGTTTCTAGAGCGAGACGTGAGAAGACGGGCGCCGCTAAGCGCACCGACAATCATCCTCGCGCGCAACTGCACAGCTAAGGCTGCGCTTGAACGAGCCGCTGTTTGACGCGTGCCCGAGCGTGGTGAGCGTCTTTTCAGTGGCTGGCGGCGCAGGACCTTAGCTTTAACGAGCGAGCCTCATACCGCCGAGCGGTTGTGCGGACGGCTCGGGTGATCTGGGAGGGCGGTCGGGGTTCGGTATGAGCTTCGCTCGGGGGCGTCCCTTCGGGACGCTGGCGTGGCGGCGGGCGGTGGCCCGGCGTACCTTCCCAATCTAGATCGCGGGCGGCTGGCGCCCGCTGTTGAACCCCGTGGGGTTTGCGACCTCTCGGGCGCTGGGAGGTACCGCCGTGGCCACCATCTCAAGCCTACTCTCAGAGCACGTGACGCTCCAGGTGCGTTCCGTCGATCGGATCTTCCTCGCCGGGTATGTCCCGCGGCTGCAGTGCGACGGTCAGCTGGTCAGGTTCCTCAACGACCGTACTGGCGGGACGATCGTCACCGGCGATGCTGGGGAAGATCGGGCGTGGCTGTGTCGAGGAGATCAACCGGTTCGCGAAGGCGCGAGAGATTCCGGTCGTGCGGTTCACCAAGGACATGGTCAAGGAGGACGTCGCCCGCTCGCACATGCAGCAGGCAGACCGGGATGGACGGTGCGGGGTGGTGATGCTCGGAGTCGCGCAGGAGAAGGCGTGGGCGTGGCGCGGCTGGCGTGATGGCGGCCATGACGCCCACCCGCATTTCGAGTTCGCCCGCCAGGCCGTGTTCGTCAACCACCACTACTTCTAGTGCGCCGCGAGGCGCTCTGTCGTATCCCCGGTGCAACCAGGAGGAACTCGGAGGAGGGTTCCTGGGTCCAATGGCTTACCTTGATCTGAAACTCGAGTTTCGTGATTTCGGGGTGAGGTGAGCTGTCCGCACAGGGGTGTTGGAGGGTCATGCTGCGCGGAGGCAGCACTTCTTGTACTTGCGGTTGCTGCCGCACCAGCAGGGCTCGTTTCGTTGCGGGGGCCACGGCTGGACGATGTCGTGTTCGAGGAGCGTGCTGGCGTAGCTCGCGCGGGTGTCGGACTGCTCTGGGTCGCAGTCGTGCTCGCTGCACCAGGCGAGGTAGTTGTCGATCGCGATCGGCGTGAGCGCGAGGCGCTTGACGCCCTGGGCTGCGAGGTCGCGTAGCAGCAGCTCGAGTCGCGCGCAGTACGCCTGGTAGGGACCGTGTTGGTAGTCCTCGGCGAAGCTCGGCCACGTCTGTAGCGCCCGCGGGTACTGGTCGGGCGGGAACCACGCAACGCCGATGGAGGCCTGCTGCGGCGCGATCGCGCGCGGCTGGTTCCAGCGGCGCAGGAACTCCAGCTCCGCTTCGCGGTCGTGCTGCTCTTGCTGTTCGATCAGCTCCTCGGCGCGGAGTTGGAGCTCGTCGGGCTCCAGGCCGAGGACGTCCATCGTCTCGCCCCGCTCCCCGGTCAGGTACCACGCCAGCTCGCCCTCGTCCTCGCCGGCCGCGAGCGCGAGCTCGAGCCCCTTGGTCTGCCACGGCAGCGCCTTTCGGTACAGCCCGACCCGCGTATACGCGTCGCTGGCGGCGGAGTGCACCCACGGGTTGGGGGGATCCTCGCGCTCGGCCTGCGCCCATGCCTCATCGGCCTCCTGGTCGCGTCCGGCGCGCAACAGCAGATCGGCGATCAGCGCCTGCGCGCTGGGATGATCGTCAAGCTCGCCCTCCCAGCCGGCGGCGACGGCTTGGCGCATCGCGTCGACCGCATCCTCGAAGCGGCCGAGCTTCTCATAAGCGTAGGCGAGGGAGTCGAGATACCCGGCGCGGTCCGGCTGGGACTCGGGCAGCGCCAGCGCGGCGGTGACCAGCCGAACGCACGCGTCGTGGTCATCTCGCTCGCGCGCGGTGTCCAGCTCGCAGTTGATCCTCTGTAAATCCCGCACGCGCGAAGGCTAGCCGCTGGCGCGTCCCCCTCCCGGCTGGCGGAGGAGGGTTGGCGGCGACCCCGAATCCGGTGGGCGATCAAGTCCACTGGCCCTGGGGCGTAGCGAGCGCTCCCGTGGCCTTCCCGTCCGGGAGGTCGCCGCCGTGCTTCAGGTTCCCACTTCGTTGGCTGGGCTGCTGTCCCTGCTGGCGCCGTGCATGACGCAACCGACGTTTCAGACGTTCAGCATGCTGCTGGTCGGCATGGTCGGCCGTGTGCGGGACTGCACGGTGACGGGGATGCTGCAGGCCGCAGGGTTGGCCGGGGTGTGGCATCACAGCCGCGCGCATGACCTGCCCGGGTTCAACCGGTCCTCGCAACGCTGGTTGGTTGAGGGGATAGTAGGTGGTCGTTGAGTGCCTCGGCGGGGGTCTTCCATCCGAGTGTCTTGCGGGGGCGGCTGGCCGTGCTCGTCGACGTAGCGCTCGCGGCGCGTCTTGCCGAACGCGTACGCGCCGGCGTACACCGGGTTGGTGAGCATGCTGTGCACCTGATGGTAGGAGGGCACCACCCACTGGATCTCGCTGTGCGCGAAGCGCCTGAGCGGGAACTGCAGCTCCTCTTGGCGCATCCACAGCCATACCTGCCGCGCGGAGTCGAGCTCGGCGAACCGATCGAAGATCGTCTGGATCGCGCCGCGCACCGCCGCGTCAGCGTCCAACAGGATCTCGCCGTCGTCCTCGCCCCAGATCAGGCCGACCGGCAGCCCGCGGCGCAGCTCGCCGCGCTTGGCCTTGTTGCGAGCCCCGCCGTCGAGCCGTTGACGGATCATGTGCAGCTCGGCTTGGGAGATAGTGCCTTTTAAGCCCAACAGCAGACGGTCGTTCAGCGAGCCAGGGTGATACAGCCCGTCGAGATCGCCGATCACCGTGTCGGTCACCCCGCACAACTCAAGCAGCCGGTACCAGTCAGTATCGTTCCGCGAAAGCCGCGAGCACTCGATCCCAAGCACCAGCCCGGCGTGGCCGAGCGCGACCTCCGCCGTCAGCCGCGCGAACCCGCGACGATCGGCCGTCCCGTCGGCCGTGATCCCGAGATCCTCGTCGATCACCACAACCTGCTCGCGCGTGAACCCCAGCTCGATCGCACGCTCCACCAGCGCGTACTGGCGCGCCGTGGACTCCACATTACGCTCAAGCTGCCCTCGCGAGGACTGACGCGGGTAAACAAACGCCTGGCGGCACAGATGCGAAGCGGTCACCTTCGAACTCTCACTCACCGACAATCACCCGTTCCCCAGTTGACACCGACAGCACCAGCAAGTGACACTGACACTCTGACGTTCACTCACCATCTGCGATCCCCTCCAGCTCGTCCTGCGCCGCCAGCGCGCCCCGTCCCAACAGCTCACGCCAGTACACACGCCCTCGCTGCCACTCGCAGGCCGGTCCTGTCCCCGGCAGCGGGCAACCGCGGGCCACGCTGCCACACGCGCACGGGGCTCGCCCGCGTTGCGCCTCACGTACGCAAGCCCGCCCGATCGCGTCCGCGCGCGCCAACGCCTGACCGCCAAGCCGCCCGATTTCGGGGGTGCTGGACGCCGCGTGAACTCGCCGCAAGCCCACAAACGGGCCCAGAACGCGTCGAGCAGCAACCACACGGTCCCAGAAAGGCTCACGCTGGCTCATCTTGCGCCTCCGTCCGCCGCTCGGCAACCTCCGCCAGCTCCAACAGCCAGAACGCCAGCTCACGCGCCTCGCGCGGGCGCAGATGCGTGACCACCGGCGGTCTGACCAGCGGCTCGCCCAGCGCGTCGCTCACCTCCCCCGCTCCCTCGTCGCTCAAGCAGACCGTCACCAGCTGCAGCGAGCCGCCGCCGACCATGCCCTCAGTCATCCCGTCCTCCAAGCACGCCTCGATCTCGAACCGATGCTCGATCATCGAGCACCTCCCCGCCCGCGACCGTCTGCGCGATCAGCGCCGCCAGCAGCGCGATCGCCGCCCGGCGCTGCTCTGAGCCGACCAGCTCCCACAGCACCGCTGCGGGCGCCGGTGACTCCGCCAGATCCAGACGCAACTGCATCACATCGCTTCTCGCCGGCGGGATGATCGCGCCCGGCCAGGACGACACCGCGTCCGTCGCTCGCGGACCCCCGCAGCAGACCAGCGCGCACCACCCCGTCCAGCACCCGCCGCATCGCCAGCAGATCCGACAGCGAACCCAGCGTCCCCGCCACCGCCGGCCTCGCATCGCCCTCGAGATCCGTCCACGCCGCCGGGACCAGCACCCGGCTGCCGTCCCCGGGCATCAGGATCAGCTCCAGCCGCCGCCGGCGGCGCGTCCACCCGATCAGCTCAAGCGAGCGGCCCTGCAACGGGTGACGCGCGCGCAAAAGCCGGACTGTCGCTGGGAAACCATCGAGGTGGGCAGTGTGTCGTGTCTTCTTTCGACCAACTCGACCGTTCGGTCATGCTCGAAACGCTGGGTGAGAAGATCCACGATAACCGGCTGCTTCGGCTGATCGGCCAGATGCTGCAAGCCGGGTACCTGGAGGACTGGGTGTGGAACGCCACGCTCAGCGGCGCGCCACAGGGCGGGGTTCTCTCCCCGTGCCTGTCCAACATCTACCTGCACCGGTTGGACAAGTTTGTCGAGACAGCTCTGATGCCGGGATACACCCAGGGCGTGCTCAGGAAACCCAATCCTGAGCACAACAGGGTCAGAAGCGCGCTCCATCGTGCCCGCAAACGTGGTGATCATGCCACGGTACGGGCGCTGGGCAAGCAACAGCGCAGCCTTCCGACAGGGGATCCATGTGATCCTGGCTATCGGCGGCTGCGTTACGTCAGGTACGCAGATGACATCCTGCTCGGATTCGCCGGACCGAAGGCCGAAGCCGAGAAGATCAAACGTCGCCTCGCCCAGTTCCTGCAAGAGGACCTCAAGCTGGAACTGTCCGAGACCAAGACGCTGATCACCCACGCCCGCACCAGCGCGGCGAGGTTCCTCGGCTACGAGATCACCACCCAGCACGCCAACCAGATCATCACCGACGGCCGACGTGTGGCCAACGGCAGTATCCGGCTGCGCGCACCTGGCGACGTGATCAAGGCCAAATGCACCCGATACATGTCTCAGGGAAAACCCGAGCGCCGGCCTGAGCTGCTGAACGACGAGGACTACTCGATCATCAGCCGCTACGGGACCGAGTACCGAGGCATCGTCCAGTACTACCTGCTCGCCGGCGACGTCTACCGACTGAACCGGCTGCACTGGGTCATGGTGACCTCGCTACTGAAAACGCTGGCCGGCAAGTACGACTCGTCGGTGACGAAGATGGCCCGCAAGTACGGGGCCACGATCGAGACGCCACACGGGCCGCGCAAATGCCTACAGGTCAGCGTCGACCGTGGTGAGGACAGGCAGCCATTGGTCGCGACGTTCGGCGGTATCCCGCTACGACGACAGCAGAACGCAGTCCTGCGAGACCGCGAACCAGTCCAGGCAACCTCCCGCCGCAAAGAGCTGGTCCACCGGCTCCTGGCGGGACGATACGAGCTCTGCGGACAAGCGGACAAGGTGCGCGTGCACCAAATCCGCAAGCTCTCAGATCTCGACCAGCCCGGACAGCCAGACCAACCCGAATGGGTGCAAATCATGACGCGGCGACGACGCAAGACCCTCGCGGTCTGCGAAGCCTGCCACGACAGCATCCACCACCGGAGGCCAACCGCGTCAACCACGGAATAGTCACTGGAGAGCCCGGTGAGCTGAAAGGTTCACGCCGGGTTCGGGAGGAGGCCAGAGGAAACGGAGCGCTGCCGCCACCGCGCCTCTGGCCTACCTCAGCCGCCGACAGTCGAAAGACAACAGGAAACCGGAACATGATGGCTGGCCCCTTCAGCCGGCCGTTCCGGATAACCGGCCGGATACGGGACGTAAATGCCCGGACGCGAAAGCGTGCTGACGCGGTCAGGTGAGCCTGTGAGGAGAAAGATGACCGAAGCACCGGAACCAAAGGACAAGTTAGACGCCACGGCGAACGCTATGGTGAACGGACCAGAGGACGAGACCCTCGACTGGGACGCCATCGATTGGCGCGCCTGCGAGGAGAACGTACGGCTACTGCGGCAGCGGATCTTCACGGCGTCAAAGGCGGGGGACCTAGGACGGGTCCGCCAGTTGCAGAAGTTGATGCTCCGCTCGCGCGCGAACACGCTGGTGAGCGTGCGGCGGGTGACGGAGCGCAACGCTGGTCGCATGACGGCGGGCGTTGACGGCGCGGTGGTGCTCACCCCGGAGGCAAAGCGAAGCTAGCCACCATGGTGCATGGCCCATCCGAGCCGTTCAAAGCCCTGCCGGTCAGGCGGGTGTACATCCCCAAGCCAGGGAGCCACAAGCGCCGTCCGCTCGGAATCCCCGTGATTCTCGACAGGTGCCACCAGGCACGGGTCGTCAACGCGCTGGAGCCCGAGTGGGAGGCGCGGTTCGAGCCGAAGTCCTATGGGTTTCGGCCCGGCCGCGGCTGCCATGACGCGATCGACGCGATCCATCGCACATCGTGCGGTACGAGCACGAAGCGGCGGTGGGTGCTGGACGCAGATTTGGCCGGGGCGTTTGACCGCATTGTTCACGATCACATCCTGACCATGCTCGGCACGTTCCCCGCGAGGGGAATGGTCAAGCAATGGCTGAAGGCGGGGTGATCGAGAACGGCCGGCTGTACCGCACCGAGGAGGGAACTCCGCAAGGCGGTGTGGTCAGCCCCGTGCTGTTGAACGTCGCCCTGCACGGGATGGAGCAGGCCGCCGGGGTTCGCTACCACACCACCGGCAGGGCTGCCGGTTGGACGATCGCGAACTCGCCGGTTCTGATCAGGTATGCCGATGACATGGTCGCCTTGTGCCACAGTCGGGACGAGGCGCTCGAGATCAAGGCACGGCTTGCCGAATGGCTGGCGCCCAGAGGTCTTTGCTTCAACGAGGACAAGACGCGCGTCGTCTGCCTCGATGACGGCTTCGACTTCTTGGGGTTCAACGTCCGCCGGTATCGCGGCAAGCTGCTGATCAAGCCGAGCACGGCGGCTCAGAGACGGATCCGGGAAAGGCTCCGCACCGAGATGCGGTCCCTGCGTGGGGCCAACGCCGGGGCGGTGATCAAACGGCTCAACCCGATCATCCGGGGCTGGGCCGCCTACTACCGGGGAGTGGTGTCCAGCGAGACGTTCCACGCGCTGGACAGGCATCTGTGGACGCTCGCTTTCAAGTGGGCTGTCTTCAACCACTCGAACAAACCGAGGCACTGGGTCGTCAACCAGTACTTCGGCCAGTTCAACAAGTCCAGGCGCGACCGATGGGTGTTCGGCGACCGCGACAGCGGCGCCTATCTCAACAAGTTCGCCTGGACGCGGATCTACCGACACCAGATGGTCAGAGGCACGGCGTCCCTGGACGACCATGCCCTGACCGACTACTGGGCCGAGCGTCGACGCAAAGCGCCGCTCCTGCCGATCGGCAACACCAGCTTGCGGCTCTACGAGGCGCAACATGGTCGCTGCCCACTCTGCCGGGGCCGCTACTGCCCGACCAGGACCTGCCACAAAGCCCACGCGAGTGGGAACACTGGCAGGCCACCACCCGCAAGACGATCACCACGATCACAATGCGAGATGACGGCACGTCGGATCAGACCAAACCCCGTCTCGTACACCACCGCTGCCACCAACGGCACACCACCGCTGATAGCAGAGCTATACCCAGAAGTTGTGGATGCGTGTGAAGAGGAAGGCGGCGTACCTTCCCGGTTGACGAAGACCGAAGCCGGCGATGGCCGGCAGGAAGGCACGCCATGTCAGATGTTCGCAGGCTCCCCGCCGGGGAGGACAACGAGGGTCGGGTCACGCTCGATGATCTCGCGCGGGAGGGAGCGCGTCGGATGATCGCTGCGGCGCTCGAGGCCGAGGTCGACGAGTACGTCTGCACGTTCGTGGACGAGGTCGATGAGGACGGCAAGCGGGTGGTGGTCCGCAATGGTCGTGCGCGGGAGCGGCGGCTGACCGTGGGCTCGGGTACGGTCCCGATCCGGGCGCCGCGGGTCAACGACAAGCGCGTCGACGAGGAGACCGGTGAGCGCAAGCGGTTCAGCTCGAAGATCCTGCCGGCGTACGCGCGGCGGTCGCCGAAGGTGACCGAGGTGCTGCCGATCCTGTATCTGCACGGCCTCTCGACCGGTGACTTCGGGCCGGCGCTTCGGGACCTGCTGGGCGAGGACGCCTCGGGTCTGTCGTCGAGCTCGATCCAGCGGCTGACCGAGACCTGGCAGGCCGAGCACGCCGCATTCCGCACGCGGGAGCTGCGGTTTCACCGCTACGCGTATCTGTTCGTCGACGGCGTGAACGTCAGCGTGCGGCTGGGCGAGGATCCCAAGCTGTGCCTGCTGGTTGTGATCGGCGTCCGCGAGGACGGGCAGAAGGAGCTGCTCGCGGTGGAGGATGGCTACCGCGAATCCGAGGACTCCTGGGCGGCCGTGTTCCGCGATCTGCGCGACCGTGGCATGAACGAGCCGAAGCTGGTGACCGGCGACGGCGCGCTCGGCGCGTGGGCCGCGCTGCGCAACGTATTCCCCGGCGCCAGGGAGCAACGCTGCTGGGTTCACAAGACAGCGAACGTCCTCGACGCGCTCCCCAAGCGCCTGCAACCAAGGGCGAAGACGCTGCTGCACGAGATGGCCGAGGCGCCCACACGCGCGGATGCTCGCAAGGCGCTGGAGCGCTTCCGGGACGAGTTCGACGCGAAGTACCCGAAGGCCGTTGCGAAGCTCGACAAGGACTGGGACGCGCTGACCGCGTTCTACGACTTCCCCGCCGAGCACTGGCGGCATCTACGCACCACGAACCCGATCGAGAGCAGCTTCGCAACCGTCAAGCTCCGCACCAAGGTCACCAAGGGCGCAGGCTCCAAGAAGGCCGCGCTCGCGATGGCCTACAAGCTCCTGGACGCCGCCCAGGAGCGCTGGCGGCGGTTCAACGGCCACGAGCTCGTCACCGACGTGCTCGACGGCGTGAAGTTCAAGGACGGCATCAAGGTCACAGACGACGACACCACGACGGACGAGGAGGTCGCCGCCTGATGCTTCACCTTCTCATCCACAACTCTTGACAATTGCTCCTGATAGCAACGGTTCGGCGCTTCTGCCCGCCCCGAAACCTTCAGGGCTTGCTTGAGCCGGATGCATCGAGAGGTGCTCGTCCGGTTCTGAGGGGGGTCGAGCGCAGCAATGCGCTCGACCTACCCGGAGAAACGCCAAGCCGCCCACCACGGGATCGAGTTCGCGCCGCTGGACAACGGGTTCCGTGCCTGCGAGCAGCCCGAACGGCTGGCCAGGATCTGCAACGCGCTGTCCGAGCAGGACATCTTTGCGTTCTGCGACCGGTGGATGCGCACGCTGCCCTCGCCATTCACCCAGGCTGAGCGCGGCCGCTACGGCTACCGCTACTCGGTCCGGCAGATCGAGATGTCCGACACCCGCGTGTTCGACAAGCCGGCGGCGGGCCGCGCGTGGTTTGAGCAAACGATCCGCGATCAACTCGACCTCGGACGCCCCGACAAGGTCCAAATCGTCTTCGACCGCAAGATCAGCGCCCGGACCCCCGGCCGGTTCCAGACGAAGGTCATCACCCGCGGCGTGGAGCCTGTGATCCAGGCGCACTACAAGCACTCGAAGGTCAAGCAGTACTTCAAAGAGGGCCGCGCGCTCAGGACCGAAACGACCGTCAACGACCCCTACGACTTCGCCATCAACCGCACGCTCACCGCCGACACCTGGCAGCAGCTCCGGACGATCGGCGACGAGGTCAACGAGCGGCTGCTTGACGCCCAGCTTCAGGCGTGCTCCTGCGCGCCAGACCCCACGACGCTCCAACGTCTGGTGTCGCCATCAATAGAGGATGGCCAACCCGCGCCCGCTCTGCCCTTCGGCGACCCCAGAGTCATGGCGCTACTCGCGTGCCTGTGCTCGTTCCAGCACCTGTTCGCGGGCCTGATGAACCGCACCCTACGCCCCCAGATCGCCGAGATCATCGACGGCTACACCCAAGGGCAGATGGCCTACGACCTGCGCCGCCTCCGACGCAAAGGCCTGATCCGCCGGATCCCACGCTCCCAGCGCTATCAGCTGACCGCGTTCGGCCGACGGACCGCCGTCTTCTTCACCAAGACCTACGTGCGAATCGTCAACCCCTCCCTCGCCGAGCCCGACCCGCAACTCCCTCCGGAGATCGCGAACAACCACCCCCTCGCCCAAGCATGGCGCGCCTACGAGCACGCGCTCGACGACAAGATCAAACAGGCCGCTATCGCGGCCCGAAAAGATGACAGCCCCGTGAAGGCTTCAACGACCTAGCGGAGCTAGCGTGCCCATAATGGCGCTGCGGCCCCTCCTGAGCGCACTCTGAGGGCTCACGAATGAATTAGTGGGCTGTGGCAGGATGTTGGGTTGTGGTGGCGTATCGCGGGGGCATGATCGATGAATCGCAGATTGTTGAGCGTTATCGGGGGTTGGGGCCGGAGTTGAACGAGCGTCAGCGCAGGTTGAGCTGCCCTGGGTTTCGCGGAGGCTCTGAAACGAGGATTCGGTCCTCGAGCAAGGAACTGCAAGTTCATGCCCAGAGCCAGGAAGTATTCAGAGGAGCTGATCGAGCGTGGTGTCCGGCTGGCGCTCGAGTCGGGGCGTCCGGTCGCGGCGGTCGCGCGTGATCTCGGTGTCGGTCACGAGGTGCTGCGCAAACGGGTTCGGCAGGCCGAGGCCGACGGCGGTCTGCGGCCGGATCTGCCCACGACCGAGGAGCGCGAGGAGATCAAGAAGCTGCGCAAGGAGAACCATGAGCTGCGCCGCGCGAATGAGATCCTGAAGGCCGCCAGCGTGTTTTTCGCGACCGAGCTCGACGCAGACCGTCCGAGGTGAGCGCGTTCATCGACATGCATCGCGACCAGCTCGGCGTCGAGCCGATCTGTCAGACCCTGGACGTGTCGGCGTCCGCGTACTATCAGCGTGCGACCGGCGAGCGGTCGGAGCGAGCGGTCGAGGACGAGCGGCTGACCGGTCGCATCCGCGAGGTTCATGGGGCCAACTACGAGTGCTACGGCTACCGGCGCGTGCACGCCCAGCTGGTCCGCGAGGGCGAGGCTGCGGGGCGCGACCAGGTCGCGCGGCTGATGGGCTCAGCGGGCATCCAGGGCGCGAAGCGGCGCGGGAAGCCGTGGCGGACCACGATCCCCGATCCCCAGGCGCAGCGGGCGTCTGACCTCGTCAACCGTGACTTCACCGCGCCGGCGCCGGACCGCTTGTGGGTCGGGGACTTCACCTACCTGCGCACGTGGGAGGGCCGGCTGTTCTTCGCGTTCGTGATCGACGTGTACTCACGGATGATCGTCGGCTGGCAGCTGGCCGGCCACATGCGAACCACGCTGGTTCTCGACGCGCTGCGGATGGCGCTCGGGCTCCGAGCGCCGGGCGCTGACTTTCAGCTGGTGGCGCATACCGACCAGGGCTCGCAGTACACCTCAGAGGACTACATCCAGCAGCTCGACGACGCCCGCGTGCTGGCGTCGGTCGGCACGGTCGGCGATGCGTATGACAACGCGCTCGCCGAGTCGTTCGTGGACTCATTCAAGACCGAGCTGATTGCCGACCGCGTGTGGCGCACCCACACCCAGCTCGAGCTCGCCGTCGTCGAGTACGTCGCATGGTTCAACCACGTCCGGCTGCACTCCTCGCTCGGCAACCGACCGCCTGCCGAGCACGAGCAGCGATACGTCGCGGCGCTCGCCACTCACCCTGAAGGCGTGCCTCGCCCCACCGGTACTGGCACCTTGAGCGTGTCGGGGGTGTACGACCCCTTCGGGGTCGTCTCCGACCTACAGTAGTAGCAACTCGCACTAACTTGGTATAATTACTTGAAAGACCTACAAACCCGGTCTCCGTCAAACCCAGGGCATTCCAGGTTGTGGGCGGCGTCGGAGGCTCGGTCGTGTGGGCCGGGCGGGATCGCGGCTGTCGTGCGTGCGACGGGGATCAGCAAGAACACTGTGCAGCGTGGGATCGCAGAGCTGCGGGAGGGGACACGGCTCGAGGCGGGTCGTGTCCGTCGGCCGGGTGCGGGGCGGCCGCGGTTGACGGAGTCTGATCCGGAGCTGGTGGGAGCGTTGGAGGCGTTGGTGGATCCGGATACGCGTGGGGATCCGTGCTCGCCGTTGCGGTGGTGCTCGAAGAGCTTGCAGAACATCGCGAGTGCGCTTCAGGCGGCAGGACATCAGGTGTCCGATCGGACGTCCGGGAAGCTCTTGCGGGGGCTTGGGTTTCGGTTGCACGCGAACTCCAAGACGCGGGAGGGGAAGGATCATCCTGACCGTGACGCGCAGTTTCGGCATATCAACGAGACGACACGCTCGGCGCTCGCCGCGGATCAGCCGGTGATATCCGTAGACGCGAAAAAGCGCGAGCTGGTCGGGGATTTCAAGGCTGTCGGGCGGGAATACGAGCCGACTGGGCGGCCGGTCGAGGTTCGCTGCCACGACTTCAAAGACAAGGATCTGGGGCACGCGATCCCGTACGGCGTGCTCGACATCAAAGCCAACGAGGGGATGGTCAGCGTTGGTGTCACCCATGACACAAGCGCGTTCGCGGTCAACTCGATCCGCGTGTGGTGGCAGTACCTCGGCCAGAAGCGTTACCCCAAAGCGACGTGCCTGACGATCACTGCTGACGGCGGCGGCAGCAACTCCAGCCGCACGCGCCTGTGGAAGACCGAGCTGCAGAAGCTCGCCAACGAGCTCGCGCTGCCGATCCGCGTCTGCCACTTTCCGCCCGGGACGTCGAAGTGCAACAAAATCGAGCATCGCATGTTCAGCTACGTCAGCCTCAACTGGCGCGGACGGCCGCTTGAGAGCCTGCAGGTGATCATCGACCTGATCGGCGCGACCACGACCAGCACCGGCCTGAAGGTCTACGCGCGCCTGGACCCCGGCCACTACGAGAAAGGGATCAAGGTCACCGACCAAGAGCTTGCCGCCGTGGACATCGCCCGCGACCAGTTCCATCCAGACTGGAACTACACGATCCACCCAACCCAAAAGGGGCCACTAATTCTTTCGTGAGCCCTGAGCGTCGAGCGGCAGGTCGAGCGCCAGTCCAGGCTCGCTCGCTCGACCAAGCGCGTCGACGGGCCTCGATCGCTCCCGAGACGAGCTGGCAAACTTCGATCCCGAGGTTATTGCATGCGGCAAATCACGGCATGGCCGCCGACTACCCCACTCCGCAAGCGGGCCACGGTGGGGGAAGTCCAGGTAGCGGGCGTGGCTGGTCAGGTCGTCGGCGGGTTTGCCGCGGGTGGGCTGAGGTGGGCGGCGGTGGCTTGGCAGCGGATGGTGCCGACGACCTTGGGGCGCGGAGCTTCTGAGGCGCGCTACGTGGATTTGTGGTGCTGCGCAGGACGACGTTCCGCGTGCGCTTGGCTGACCAAGGGCGCACGTGACCGCCCGAGTCGCGTCCGAGGGTTGGCGCGTCGGCGCCGATCGCGGGAGAGCGTAATCGACACCAGCCGTTTCATCTGTCGTCCCCCTGCGTCATCGTTACGAGCCGATGATCGCGCTCGAGGTGTTCGGTGACACGCTCGCGATGACCGCGGTCGCTGAGCGCCTGGTTGAGATCGATGGCGCGAGCCGGGTGCGAATGGAACCGGCCTTGGGTGATCGGCGCTCGGTCGTTCTCGCCCACGTGAGCCACGACGCAACCGATCAGATTCTGGCCGAGCTGCAGGCGTTGAGCGTCGAGCGTGCGGACATGACCCTGATGCGCATCGAGGAGCTCGGTGGTGGCGTTGCGGGTGCCGAGGACACGAGCTTGATCTGGGCCGACGTACTTGGCCTGGCCGGGTCGAACTCCCGCCTGATCGGACGCTACCTCGCGTTCATGGCGGTAGCTGGCGTGATCGCCTGCTACGGCGTTGTCGACGCGAATCCGATTTTGATCGTTGGTGCGATGGCGGTCAGCCCGGATCTGCTCCCGATCACAGCGACGGCGGTCGGATTGGTGGGCCGCTCGCTGCGGCTGGCTGGCAAGGCGCTGCTGACGCTGGCCGTCGGCATGGCTGTCGCGAGCGTGTTCGCCGCGCTCTTCGCGTATGCGCAGAACCAGCTCTCGCTGCTGCCGTCGGGGTTCAACATCAATGAGACCGTGCTCCGGAGCCTCGCGACGGTGAACGATGAGACGATCGCGGTTGCGTTCGTCGCCGGTGTCGCCGGGATGCTCGCGTTCGAGACGCGCGCCAGTTCCGGCGTGGGTGTCGCTATCTCGGTGACCACGATTCCAGCCGCGGCCTATCTCGGGGTTGCAGCCGGCCTTGGGGAGGGCAGCAAGGCGCTCGGAGCGCTCGCCGTGCTCGCTACCAACGTCGTGATGATGGTGGCCGCCGCCGCCATTACGCTCACCCTCCAACGTCACATCGCTCGGTCGCGTAACCCGCCATAGATCGCGGCCAAGGATCGACCATCGAGTTACGCGCAGCCCCCCCAATCCCGTGGCCGGGAATCGGTGCTCCTCCCTTCCTCGGATCGGCGGTCGCGCACGCGGATGGTCAGAAAGTACGTTCCGCTGCCCGGGCGTCATCTCCGCGCTCGGATAAGTCCGCACCCGATCGCGCTCGGCGAGGGCCGGCCATCTTGCTTTTAGGTTTGGCGTGCGGCGGCCTCCGGCGCCGGCCGATCGACCTGCTCCGGAGGCGCCTTGACGCGGGCGCGGAACACGTGGAAGGACCAGCCTTGATAGAGCAGGACGATGGGGAAGAAGATCACGGCGACGATCGTCATTACGACCAGCGGGTAATGGCCCGAGGCCGCGTTGTTGACGGTCAGGTTGTAGGCGTTGTTCGTGCTCGAGATCATCACGTTGGGGTAGAGGGCGATGAAGATCTCGCCGACGGCGGCGGCGATCGCGAACCCGGACGAGATGAATGCCCATCCGTCGTTGTCGGTACTCGCGAGCAGTGTGGCGAAGATCACCGCGATCACCCCGAAGATCTGTGTCGGCTGCGGAACCGTGCCCCCGCCGATCACCACCAGCGTCCAGATCACCCAGGCGATATTGACGACGCTCGCGACCACTCCGAGCACGCGAGCCGCGACGCGGGCACGATCGCGGATCTCATCCGTCGTGCGCAGCGCGAGGAACGTGGCGCCGTGCAGCAGACACAGTGTGAGCAGGGTCACGCCGGTCATCAGCCCGTAGCCGGTCAGCAGGTCGAAGAAGTTCCCGGTGAAGTTGTGCTGCTGGTTGATCGGCAGCCCGTGCAGGAGGTCGCCGAGACCGACCCCGATCAGCAGCGGAATCAGGACACTGCCGATCGTCAGCGCCCATGACCACCCGCTGCGCCAGCGGTCGCTGTCGCGCTTGCCCCGATACTCGAACGAGACCCCACGCCCGAACAGCGCCACGAGCACGAGCACTAGCGCCAGGTACAGCGCCGAGAACATCGTCGCGTACCAACCCGGAAAGGCGGCGAACATCGCGGCGCCGGCGACGATCAACCAGACCTCGTTGCCATCCCACCAGGGGCCGATCGAGTTGACCACAACACGCCGATCGGTGTCAGATCTGCCGATCCACATGTGCAGTGCCCCGACCCCGAAGTCGAATCCCTCGAGCACGAAGAACCCGATCCAGAAGACGACGATGATGATGAACCAGATCGTGTGAAGCTGCATCGAGTCAGTAGGTGAGAGTGGGGACAGGGGTGCCGGGCGCATCGCTCGGCTCGGCGGCCTCGGGATCGGCCTGCGCCAAGCCGTGGCGGGAGTAGCGCAGCATCAGGACGAGGTCGGCGGCGCCGAGCACGATGTAGGCCAGCACGAACACGATCAGGCTGATCCAGATGTCGGTAGCGCTGACCGACGGTGAGTTCGCGTTGACGGTCTTCTGCAGGCCCTGCACGATCCATGGCTGACGGCCGCTCTCGGTCAGAAGCCAGCCAGCGGTGTTCATCAGGAAGGGCGTGATCACCGCCCACACCGACAGCCAGAGAAACAGTTTGGCGCTGCGCAGCTTGCCCGTGCGCAGCAGCCAGCCGCCCCACAGCGCCAGCAGCAGGACCAGCGACCCGAGGTAGGCCATGACCCGCATTGACCAATACTGGATGAACACGTCAGGCACGTAGTTGCCCGGCCCGTACTTCGCCTGGTACTGGGATTGCAGCTCGTTGAGCCCGGTGACGGGGCCGCTCCACGTGCCCGTCGCCAGGACCGACAGGAGGTGCGGGATCGCGATGATCTGCGTGGGCGTCTTGTCGTTTGTTCCGCCCCCGATCTGGAACGCCGAGAACGAGCAGGGCTTGCAGCTGCTCCACTGCGCCTCGGCCGCGGCGATCTTCATCGGCTGATACCTGTTCTCGATCAGACCGAGCTGGTTGCCCACCGACAGCTGGATCACGATCACCGGGATCAGGACGATCAGCGCCACCTTCGCGGTGCGCTGGAAGGACTCGACGTGGCGCTGCTTGCGCAGATACCACGCGGACACGGCCAGCATCACTAGACACCCGGTCACTAGCGACGCGAGGATCACGTGCGCGTAGCCCCACACGAACGTCGGGTTGACGAACAGCGCCCACACGTTGCTCAGCACCGGCTGGCCAGCCTTGTTGAGCTTGTAGCCGACTGGATGCTGCATCCATGAGTTGGCGGCCAAGATAAACAGCGCCGACAGCATCGAACCGATCGCGACCATCCAGATGCACGCGAGATGCACGCGCTTGGGAAGCCTGTCCCAGCCGAACAGCCACAGCCCGATAAACGTCGACTCCAAGAAGAACGCTGCCAGCCCTTCCATCGCCAGCGGAGCCCCGAACACGTTACCCACGAAGCGGGAGTAGACCGACCAGTTCATCCCGAACTCGAACTCCTGCACCAGTCCGGTAACCACCCCGACCGCCACGTTGATCAACAGCAGCGTCCCGAAGAAGCGCGTCATCCGCTTGTAGTCCGGGTTGTCCGTGCGGTACCAGGCCGTCTGCAGCACCGCGACCAAGAACGCCAGCCCGATCGTCACCGGCACGAACAGAAAGTGATAGATACTCGTCGTCGCGAACTGCCAACCCGCTAGGTCATTATCCACGGCACGTGGCAAATAGTACGTCAGGTAACAGTACATTCGAGTGTGTCAATATGATAGTATTGACTGTGTGATGAGTGACGCTAGGCGGGTGTCAGGCGAGACTCGGGAAGCGCTGCGTGAGCGGGGTGTGAGAATGGTGTTGGCGGGCCGCACTCACGCGGTCGTGGCGCAGGCCATGGGGGTGCATCTGCGGACGGTGTCGCTGTGGATGGCGCGCCACCAGCTCGGGGGGTTTGAGGGACTGAGGGAGCGGCGGCGTGGTCGGCGCTCGCGCGAGCAGATGGCGCTCACCGACGCCCAGCAGGCAGAGCTGATCGGACTGATGAAGGGCACGAACCCCGATCAGCTGCAGATTCCCGGCGTGTTGTGGTCAAGGCAGGCCGTCAAGGCGCTGATCGAGCGGCGGTTCGGGATCGGGCTCAGCCGCCAGACGGTTGGTGTCTACCTGCGTCGCTGGGGGTTCTCGGGCAAGAAGCCGCAGCGGCGGTGGCTCGAGCAGGACCCCGAGCGGGTGCGGGCGTGGCTCCAGGACGAGTTCCCGGCGATCCAGGCGCGCGCGCGGCGCGAAGGGGCGCGGATGCTGTTCGGCGATGAGATGGGCGTGCGCGCCGGGCAGACCGCCGGCAAGAGCTACGCGCCGATCGGCGAGCGCGCGGTCGTGCCGCTGACCGGCAAGCGTTTCTCGGCCAACGTGATCAGCGCGATCGGTGCCGACGGCACGCTCGTGTTCGAGATCTTCGAGGGCACCTGCGATGAGATCCGCTTCCTGGACTTCCTCGACAAGCTGCTCGAGCACTTCGCCGAGCGCAAGATCTTCCTGATTGTCGACAACGCCTCCTTCCACAAGTCTCCCGCGGTCGAGTACTGGCTGCTGGACCATCCGCGGATGGAGCTGTTCTACCTTCCACCGTACGCTCCGGAGCTCAACCCCGACGAGCTCCTCAACCAGGACGTTCACACCCACGTCGCGCGACGCCGCCCATCCAACCTCGCCAAGCTCGTCATTCTCACCGTCGAGTATCTCGCTACCCGCACAAGTGAGATTGTCAGCAAGTACTTCGACGGCGAGTACGTCGCCTACGCCAAGTAACCACGCACTAATTGCCACGCGGCGTAAATAGTCATCGTCTGAAAACTCCGTCTCCATCCATGACCAGCGGTCTGGCTCTGCCAGCCGCGAGTCTGGCGGGGCCCGCGAGGCATCGGTAACCATCCCGGCTGGTGGGTTCAGGTGGTGGAGGCACACCACGCCCCGCCGCATGCCACCCACGCGATTCCGGCGGAGCTGCCTGCGGTGGCGGCGACGTCTGAGCCATGGTTTCAGGCCGGGCGCCCGGGGGTGTCCGCGCGCTGAGTGACGTCGGGATCGTCGTCCCAGTCGATCTGGGCTGCGTCGCCGCGGTCGAGGACGTGTGGTCCGCCCGTTTTGGAGAATCGGTCCCAGCCCCAGTCGATGAACGCCTCGATCTTGGCCCGTGTTCCGGTCATCAGGGTGGCGTGTACTCCGAGCCACGCCATGTGGGCGAGCTGCCCGTGTATCTCGTGGTGGTTCTTGCCGACCTCGGCGATTGCTGCGCCATGGCCGATCATCGCCATGATGCCCTTGTCTTTGTAGGCGAAGTCGGTTCGTTGCTTGCCCTCGAAGTCGGCCAGGATGTTCTCGGCGGCCCAACCACCGCTCTGAAGGGCAACGGAGCCTAGTTGCGGCAGCGACGTCTTGTCCGGACCGGGAATGTTGGCGATATCTCCGACCACGTAGACGCCTATGCAACCGGGTAGCGTCAGGTCGGGCTGGACGTCGACTCGCCCGCCCGGACCCTGGACGAGGCCGCCCTCCGCAGCGACCGAGGCCGCGGTGATGCCGCCGCCCCAGACGACGCATCGGGTCGGGATGACCGTGTCGTCTGAGAGCAGCGCGTGACCGGTGGCGACCTCCTTGACCCCGGTGCCGAGGTGCAGCTTGACCCCCTTTTCTTGTAGGACCTTTGCCACATACTTGTGCGCCTTGTCGGAGAACGGACGCAGGAGCGCGTCGCCGTAATCCAGCAAATGGATCTGAGCCGCTTCCACTGGGAGGTCGCGGTACTCGACGGGCACGGTCACAGCAATCATGTCGGCCAGCGCGCCCGCCATCTCGACACCGGTGGGCCCTCCGCCGACGATCACGAAATTGAGTGCTCCGCGCTTCGCCAACGCAGGGTTTCGGTCGGTTTGCTCGAGCAGCCCGAGGATCCGGGAACGGAGGCGGGTCGCGTCGTCGACCGAGTAGAGCGGGAACGCGTACTCGGCCGCGCCGGGGGTGTGGAAGAAGTTCGGCTGCGAACCCGCTGCGAGCACCAGCGCATCTCCGGTCCATTGCTCCCCATCGCTCGTCGTAACGGTTCTCGTCGCCGTGTCCACCTGCGTGATGTCGGCGAGTTTCACGTCCACGTTGGACTGATCCGCGAACACTTCTCGCAGCGAGTTGGCGATATCGCTCGCTCCCACCTGCGAGGTGGCGACTTGGTAGAGCATCGGTTGGAACTGGTGATAGTTGTTGCGGTCGATCAGCGTGACGTTGACGTCCTCGTGCTCGGCCAGTCGTAGCGCGCAGCCCAGGCCGGCAAAGCCTCCGCCGACGATCACGACGTGGCGCTTGCCCTTCACGGCGCTCACGAGCGCACCGCTCCCGCGTCGGCCCGTGACGGTGCGACCCCCATTCGCTCCAGCAGGTGATCGCCGACGCGCAGCGCGTTTGCCATCGCGGTGAGTGCCGGGTTGACGGCCCCGATACTGGGGAAGATGCTGGTGTCGGCCACGTACAGATTGTCGAGCTCGTGTGCCTTGCAATTGACGTCCAACACCGAGGTACTCGGGTCGTTGCCAAACCGGCAGGTGCCGGCCTGGTGAGCTACCCCGGCGACCGGGATCTCGTTCTTGAGGTAGGCGTGGTGGGGAAGCAGGTGGTGATGATGCATTCCCAGATTGCCGAGCATCGACTTCAGCTGCTCGTAAAGGCGGTCCTTAGGCTCGTCGTTTGTGGCCTCGTAGGCGATCTTGATCGTGCCCTGCTCGTCAACCGTGATGCGGTTCTCCGACCGCGGGAGATCCTCTGTCGAGAGCCAGAAGTCGACGGCGTGATTGGCGACGTCCTCCAGCGACCAGGTGGGGGCAAACCTGGTCTCGCCCGGCTTCTCCCCCCGGAACATCGGCGCCTGGGACTTGCCGACCATCTGGATGTTGCCCAGCGGAAACTCGAACTCGGGGCCACTGAGGTAGAAGTCGTTGAGCCCGAGCGTCTTCTGGAAGATCGTCGGGTTCTCTTCCATCGAGAGCGCCAGCACCGCCTGGCTGTTGTGGAACATGTAGTTGCGCCCGACCTGGTCTGAGCCGTTGGCAAGCCCGTTGGGATGCCGCTCGTTGGCCGACATCAACAGCAGACGCGCGGAGTTCGCGGCACCACAGCAGACGACAACGAAGTCCGCGGTCAGTGTCTCCTGGGTCCCACCGTGGTTGATCACGACGCTGCTCACCCTGGCTCCGTCCGGGTCCGTGTTCAGCCGCACCGCCTCAGCGTCGATCAGCAGTTCCACATTGTCATGCTCGAGCGCCGGCCGCACGCCGAGCACCTCGGCATCGGACTTGGCGTGCACGATGCAGGGGAAACCGTCGCAGTTGTTGCAGCGCATGCACGTGCTGTACGGCATGTTGTCCTCGGTCAGCATCACTCCGCACGGCGCGTGGAACGGATGGTGGCCCAATGCCGCGAGGTCGTCCGAGAGCTTCTGGATCCGCGGCGCGTGGGACACAGCCGGGAACGGATAGGGCGCGCTGGACGCCGGCTCGGTCGGATCCTCTCCGCGGGCGCCGTGCACGCAGTACAGCTGTTCAGCGAGGGTGTAGTAGGGCTCCATCACGTCGTAGCCGATCGGCCACGCCGGCGAAATCCCATCGTGGTGACGCAGCTCGCCGAAGTCCTCCTCGCGCAGCCGGTACAGCGCGGCCCCGTAGAGCTTCGTGGCGCCGCCGACGCAGTAGTGGATCTGGGGCTGGAACTCCTCGCCGTTCCCGTAGCGCCACGTATCGGCCGACACGTACCGGTTCTTCACGAAGACTTCCTCCGCCGAGATGTTCTCGGGCTCGCGCGGAAGCCATCCACCCCGCTCAAGCAGCAGCACGCGCTTGCCCGACGGGGCGAGATGGCGCGCCAGCGTGCCGCCGCCGGCCCCGGTTCCGATGATGATCACGTCGTAACGGGTCACGGGTCAGTCTCCTATCGGGATGTCGGTACTGAGCGAGACAAGGCGGCTGAGCTCGGCGGCCCGAGCCCCTCCAGCGCAAGCTGCTCGGCGAGGATGATCCGCGCTGCCGCCTCGATCAGCGCCAGGTGCGAGAACGCCTGCGGGAAGTTCCCCAG
The DNA here is from genome assembly GCA_963836065.1 of uncultured Solirubrobacterales bacterium. Lineage (GTDB taxonomy): Bacteria > Actinomycetota > Thermoleophilia > Solirubrobacterales > Solirubrobacteraceae > Palsa-465. The sequence goes on along the minus strand of CAWIII010000035.1, from coordinate 116,457 downwards.
GTGCCGGTCCGTGTCGGCGTCGAATTCCTCCGCATAGAGTCCGAGCGGGGACGCCGCGCGCAGCAGACGCTCCATCAGATCGTGCGCTCGCTGTCCCTCACCGACGATCGACAGGCCGGACACGAGCCAGAACGAGCAGATCAGGAACGTCCCCTCCTTGCCCGACATGCCGTCGTCCGTCTCTCCGGTGCGGTAGCGCAGGACGTAACCGTTCTCGGTCAGTTCTTCCTGGATCGCGAGGATCGTGTTATGCAGACGCTCATCGTTACCGGGAAGGAAGCCGAACAACGCCGCCAGCAGGTTCGAGGCATCAAGCGCGTCGGTGTCGTAGTGCTGGCGCAGCACCCCCTTGGAGCTGACCCCGTGCGCGAGGATGTCAGCGTGGATCTCCTCGGCGGTGGCCTGCCACTTGGCCTGCAGCTCGGGGTTGTCGCGGATCGCCGCGAGCTTCGCGGCGCGGTCCATCGCGACCCAGCACATCAGCTTCGAGGAGACGTAGTGCTGCGGCTTGCCGCGGGCCTCCCAGATGCCCTGGTCGGGCTGGGTCCACACGTTAGTCGCGCATTCCGCCTGTGCCTGCACGATCGGCCACAGACGCCGTGGTAGGCGCTGGCTGTGTATGGTGTGCTTGAGGATCGAGTCGAGCACCGCGCCGAACACGTCATTCTGCCGCTGGTCAAAGGCACCGTTGCCGATCCGCACCGGGTGGGCTCCCGAATAGCCCGACAGTTCCTCGCGGAACGTTTCGGTCAAATCGCGGCGACCGTCGATCCCGTACATGATCTGCAGCCCGCCGTCGCTGTTAGGCTCGACGTCGGCGACGAACTGCATGAACTCATCCGCCTCCCAGTCGAGCCCCAGCAGATGCAGCGCCTGGAGCGTGAACGTCGAGTCGCGCATCCAGGTGTAGCGGTAGTCCCAGTTGCGCTCGCCGCCAGGAGTCTCTGGAAGTCCGGTGGTCGGCGCCGCGACGGTCGCCCCGGTGGGCATGTAGGTCAGCCCCTTGATCGCCAATGCCGAGCGCTGGATCGCCTCACGCCAGCGATGGTCGGCGAACGGGCGCGCCCGTCCCAGCAAGCGACGCCAAAAACGGACGGTGGCGTCGAGTCGCCGGTTGGCGTCATCGACGTCGCCCGGCACGGCAAGCCCCTCCCCCCAGGCGAGCGCCGCGTAGACCTCCTCACCAGGTCTGAGGGTATGCGTCGCCCGGATGCGATTGGCCTCGATCCCGAGCTCGAGGTCGGTCTGCAACCGGATCGTCTGGCCGGCGCCGCTGGCGTCGGCCGTGTGGCGGCTACCGTCCAAGAGCGCCCACTCCGCCGGGGCGCGGCCGTAGTCGAACGCCGGCTCGCAGACGAGCTCCATCTGCACTTCGCCTTCGAGGCACTTGACCGTCCGCACCAGCATGTGGTCGGCGTCCTCGTCCGCGGGCGGCCGGGTATGCGGCGTGATCTTGTCCTCGTGCGTAGCCGGTCCCATGGTCAGCGCATCGCGGACCTCGACCCATCCCTGGGGGGTCTTCCAGGTCGTCACCAGCAGATTGGTTCCCGGCGCGTAGGAGCGGCCCGACGGAACACTGGTCCCGAACGGCGCGAAGCGGAACGACCCAGCCTCGCGATCAAGCAACGAGCCGAACACGCTAGGAGCGTCAAAGCGCGGAACGCACAGCCAGTCGATCGACCCGTCGGGAGCGACGAGCGCACTGGTGTGGCAATCAGACAGAAAAGCGTAATCCGCGATCGGCGGAAACGGAGACGGCGCGGCCGCACTCTGGACCGGCCGTTCTGCAGTGCTCGCCCCCGCCTTGTCGCGATGGTTGGCCCCGGTCGGCTTCTTCTTCGTGGCAACACTCATGTCTGGCTTCTCCTTGGCTGGGGTGCTCATGACGCGACCCACGGGCCGTGCCAACGATCGACTCCAGCGAGCAGCTGATCGGCCTCCTTCGGCCCCCAGGACCCCGGCGCGTAAGGGTGCACCGGCGGCGGATGGTCGATCAGCGGGCGCATGATTCGCCACGCCTCCTCGATGCTGTCCTGACGCGTGAACGGAGTGCTGTTCCCCTCCATGGCCGCATGCAGGAGCACCTCATACGGGGTCGGTCCCTCGCCGCCCTCCTGCGCAAACTCCATATCGAGCGTGATCTCCTGCGGACCACCCAGGTCGGCCCGGTGAGCGTCGATGATCAACCTGATGCCGGTCATCGGGTCGAGCTTGATCACGAGCTGGCTCTCAATCGGCGGCCGTCGCCCCTCCGCCGAGATGAATCCCAAGCGCGGAGGCCGGTGAAACACGAGCCTCACCTCAGTCTGGGTGACCGGCAGGCGCTTTCCGGTGCGGATGAACCACGGCACGCCGGCCCATCCCCAGTTGTCGATCTCCAACCGAAGGGCCGCATAGGTCTCGGTGGTCGATCCCGGCGCCACCCCATCGATGTCGAGATAGCCGTCGTACTGACCACGCACGTAATGCTCCGGGTCCGCCTCGGGCATCGACCGAAACACCGCAAACTTCGCATCCTTGAGCGTGGCGGCATCCGCGCCCGCCGGAGCCTCCATCGCGACGCTCGCCATGAGCTGCATCAGATGGTTGACGACCACGTCCTGCACCGCCCCAACCCGATCGTAAAAATGCCCGCGATCCTCCACACCAAAGCTCTCCGCCATCGTGATCTCCACGGCGGCGATATGGCCGCGATTCCACACCGGCTCGAGGATGGAGTTTGCGAACCGCAGATAGAGGAACTCCTCCAAGCCCATCTTGCCAAGGAAATGATCGATCCTGTACAGCTGCGACTCATCGATGTACTGGTGGATGTCCGCAGCCAGCGCCCGGGCCGACTCGAGGTCGTGGCCAAACGGCTTCTCGACCACAACGCGCGCACGTGCGGTAAGCCCCGCTTCTGAGAGCCTTTGATCACCGTCCCGAACAGAAACGGCGGGATCCCCAGATAGAACACCGGCCGGCGCGCGTCCGCGATCGCCGCACCCACACGCGCGAACGTCGCCGCTTCACCGAAATCGCCGCGGACATAGGAAAGACGATCGGCAAACCGCTTGAACACGCCTTCGTCGACCTGTTCCCCTGTGTTCTCGATCGCCTCGCGAGCGTGGTCGCGCAGCTCCTTCCCCGTCCAGTCGTTGCCGGCCACGCCGACGATCGGACAGTTGATCCGCCCCCGCCGCTCGAGCCGATAAAGCGAGTGGAACGTCATCACCTTCGCGAGATCACCCGTGATCCCGAATACCACGAGGGCATCGGCTGCCGCGCTCGGGTCCGCCGAGCTGGCGTGGCTGTCGTCCGGCTGCTGGTTCGTGGCCACTGCCATCGGGTCTCCTTATCGGTGGCCGGGCGGCTGTGCCCCGGCAAGTAGCTGAGCGCGCCAAGCTAAAGGGCTCACGAAAGAATTAGTGGCCCCTTTTGGGTTGGGTGGATCGTGTAGTTCCAGTCTGGATGGAACTGGTCGCGGGCGATGTCCACGGCGGCAAGCTCTTGGTCGGTGACCTTGATCCCTTTCTCGTAGTGGCCGGGGTCCAGGCGCGCGTAGACCTTCAGGCCGGTGCTGGTCGTGGTCGCGCCGATCAGGTCGATGATCACCTGCAGGCTCTCAAGCGGCCGTCCGCGCCAGTTGAGGCTGACGTAGCTGAACATGCGATGCTCGATTTTGTTGCACTTCGACGTCCCGGGCGGAAAGTGGCAGACGCGGATCGGCAGCGCGAGCTCGTTGGCGAGCTTCTGCAGCTCGGTCTTCCACAGGCGCGTGCGGCTGGAGTTGCTGCCGCCGCCGTCAGCAGTGATCGTCAGGCACGTCGCTTTGGGGTAACGCTTCTGGCCGAGGTACTGCCACCACACGCGGATCGAGTTGACCGCGAACGCGCTTGTGTCATGGGTGACACCAACGCTGACCATCCCCTCGTTGGCTTTGATGTCGAGCACGCCGTACGGGATCGCGTGCCCCAGATCCTTGTCTTTGAAGTCGTGGCAGCGAACCTCGACCGGCCGCCCAGTCGGCTCGTATTCCCGCCCGACAGCCTTGAAATCCCCGACCAGCTCGCGCTTTTTCGCGTCTACGGATATCACCGGCTGATCCGCGGCGAGCGCCGAGCGTGTCGTCTCGTTGATATGCCGAAACTGCGCGTCACGGTCAGGATGATCCTTCCCCTCCCGCGTCTTGGAGTTCGCGTGCAACCGAAACCCAAGCCCCCGCAAGAGCTTCCCGGACGTCCGATCGGACACCTGATGTCCTGCCGCCTGAAGCGCACTCGCGATGTTCTGCAAGCTCTTCGAGCACCACCGCAACGGCGAGCACGGATCCCCACGCGTATCCGGATCCACCAACGCCTCCAACGCTCCCACCAGCTCCGGATCAGACTCCGTCAACCGCGGCCGCCCCGCACCCGGCCGACGGACACGACCCGCCTCGAGCCGTGTCCCCTCCCGCAGCTCTGCGATCCCACGCTGCACAGTGTTCTTGCTGATCCCCGTCGCACGCACGACAGCCGCGATCCCGCCCGGCCCACACGACCGAGCCTCCGACGCCGCCCACAACCTGCGCTGACGCTCGTTCAACTCCGGCCCCAACCCCCGATAACGCTCAACAATCTGCGATTCATCGATCATGCCCCCGCGATACGCCACCACAACCCAACATCCTGCCACAGCCCACTAATTCATTCGTGAGCCCTAACGCCACGATCCGCCACGGTCATCACCCCGATCGGATGAACTGCGCTGGCGTGTGCGCGTCACCGCAAGAGTGCCGCATGCACCGTTGCCTGCACCGCCTGTATCTCGGAATCCTCTCTCAGGTGTGAATGACTGGAACGAACACGATGAAGCTTGACCGCCGGGTGGTCGTCGCTCGGCGCCTACCGACTGTGGACCTGACCTGCCCCGATCGAGGCTCACGGTCAAGGCCTCCGGCAAGGAAGACGACCGCGGTTGGCTGCCGGCCTTCCGGTAGTACGAGACGTGGTGCAGCAGGCGGCGATGCGTAGGCACGCTGCCACGGCAACACTGTCGAGATTGGCGAGGAGCAGGTCTTTGGTCGTCCGATCCAGGAGCCCTGCCTACGTGCTTGCGCGCTAATCAGCTCGGACGCGCGCGACGCTTATTCGATTCATTCTGTAGAAGCAGCGCGTCCTGGTAAGACCGGCCTCGACTACCTCTCGGTTAGGAATTGCTCGCTGTTGCGTCGCTGGGACGTCGCGCTGCGGTGAGGGTGGCGCTCATCTTGATCGCCCTGACCGCCCCGGTAGCGCCCGCTTGCAGAGTCACTCCAAGCGAGACCGCGAAGAGGCCAAAAATGATGACAGCGCTCGATCCGAGCGCCAGGATGCCTAGACGCCCGAGGATGTAGGGCGGCGTGCACACGGTCGCGCTCAGTGCGCCGCCGACTGCGGTGGCCGCCAGCTTGTCGCGTGTTGACTGCTTGGGTGGCTTCGAGCCGATCAGGCGCGCCGGGACGGCCACGTAGGAGACCATCATCACCCCGACCACGATCCCGAGTGAAATGGTGAACCAGGGGCGTCCCCATCGGGTGACGACAATGGTCGAAAACGCAAGCAGGGCGCCGACGACGGCGCCCGAGGCCATGATCGGCCTCAGATGATGCCGGGCTTGCGCGACGGCCGGCCGGACCATGGGACGGCCGGGTCGCGAGACCGCGAAGGCAAAGACGGCGTTGAGGAAGAAGCTCGCAACCGTGAGCGCGATGATCAGCGGGCCGATTGGGATCAGGACTGGGCCCCAGAGCACGGTGAAGGATTTGCCGTGGAGCACGTGCGCCTTGAGATCGAACATCGCCAGCCAGATCCACATCGCCGGGAGGATCTGCACGAGCGTGAGCCGCCAATTGGTCACGAGCAGCTTGAGTCCGTTGAACAGCATGGCGAAGGCGCCGATGGCGAAGGCGAGCGGGGCATATACGCGCCGCGACTCGCTGAGGCGGAGGATCGCCTCCTCAATCTTGGCCTCGTCGTTGTCTTGGATGGCCCGCACCAGCGACCCGATGCGCGCCGAAAGCGCAGCGAACCGCCGCCCGCTTCCCGGGCTCGGGGGTTCGGCAGCGGATGCTGGAGAATCGGGGCCGTTCGCCGGGCTGTCGGTGGGCGACCGTTGCCCGCTGGGGTGCGCCAAGTCCTCCGAGGCCTGGTCACCCGGAGGTGGGCCGCCCACCGCGGAGCCGCGTGGTCCGCGTCTCCTCAGCGCGTCAGCCATCGCGTCCTGACGCTATAGGCGACTCCCGCGGCGCCGGCGGTCATCTCGTCGTCTCCCCACGACGTTGCTTGCGCCTGGTGGGCAGAACATGAGCACAGCGCCGGCAGCGATCGCCAACTCCCATTTCATGCTGTTCGCCGCATCCGGTCCGGACGCGAATCAACATCGTCCGAACAAGGTGAAGCTGCCCGGGCTAGGAAAACCCGACGCCCATAGGGGAGGTGCGGCAGGGGACGTGCCGGGGGCCAGGCGTGCACACGCCGGCGGTCACCCTCGCAGGGCGGCGATGCTGACCGATGACTAGCGCGAGGGCGATGAGTGCTCCGGCGGCTTGCGGGACGTTGACGCCGAACGGTCCCTTGCGCCGCGGGTGCTTCTTGCGAAGCCAGCCCCGATGCGCCACCAGGCGTAGTAGCCGAGGTTGTCGAAGGTGTGTTTGGCCGCCGCGTGCCGGAAGTGATTCGCCCATCCGCGCAGGATGGGGTTGAGCGCCGCGATCAGCTCGGACAGCTCGAGGTTGGTCGTGGAGCGCCCAGTCAGGGCCTTCACCTTGCGCCTGATCGAGGTCAGCGCCTCGCGTGAGACGAAGGTGTAGACGTAGCGCTTGTGCCCCTTCGGTCGGCGGACGATTCGCTGGCCTAAGAACACGAAGCCCTCGTCGATGTGGGTGATCGCGGTCTTCTCGGCCTTCAACATCAGGCCGAGCGCGCGGCTACTTGGTCCGGGTCAAGAGCGGCAGTCTGGTTCAGACTGCCGTGTGTGGGCGACAAAGCAGGAGCACGCGCTAGTCGTGCTTGACGCCAATCCTCTCGCTCGGATTTGGGGCGAATGGGAGCGTCGGGTGCCCCGCGCGCGGACGACTGCTCCTCAACGAAGGCAGCAGCGCCGTGCCCGCGGTCGTGCTGCTCGGTGACGCCTGATGCAGTCACGCCTCGGTGACGACCGCTCCGCACCAGAAGCAGCAGCCGGCGATCACCGCGCGACGTGACTGCTATTAGCCCGAAGCAGTTGTCTGATGAACGACGGCTTCCGTCCTATGTCTCGGTGGCGATCAGTTGCTTTACCGCCTTGCGAGCGAGCGCCTCGTAGGCTCGCGTCCCGTCATAAAGCCTCGCTTGACCGCGGCGGGAACCGCGCCGGCCGCCTCGGCCTCCTCGGCGGGTCCGTCCGATCCGGTGGTTGTGGAGCGCCTTCGCCGCGAGTTGGATCGCTTCTCTCCCCGCGTCGGCCGCGTCCTTCGCTTGCTTGATCAACTCAGCGTCGGCGTGCGGTCGCATTCCTAGACGCGCGATCACAGCCCGCGCGTCCTGAAAGGCGTCACCGGCCGCAGCGACGCTCGGACCGACGCGGGGGGTCTACCCTCAGTCGAGGTACGTCTCCGAGCGTCAGTGCGCCTTCGCCCTGCGGAACCTCGCAGCGAGCGACCGCCATAGCGCCCGAGCTCCGACAGCCACGCCGTAGAGCAACGGCGACAACATTAGAAGCGCGAAAACCACCAATATCACCCAGATGATGATCACGAGTTGGAATCCTCCAGACTCACGGTAGCGTCAGCACAGACTGCCGCTTTGATCGGTGCGACGCGAGGTCGCACGTATTGAGTGAACTCGCAGGATTGGAGGTTCGGCTGATGTCGTGAGCGTTGTTCCAGTTTCGTGCTCGATGGCCTGGCCCCACTCCGGCGTGACCCGTCGGCTCCTAGTGCCTAGTCGGCGGCGTGTGAAGCTCCGGGGGAAGCCCAAGGGCGGCTCGTTCCATCCGGGCGGCCACAGGCGAGAGGCAGGCCGGACGGGTCTGCGACGCGAGGTCGCACGCATATGAGTGAACACGTTGATTGGAGGTTCGACGAATATCGAAGGCGTAGTTCCGGGCTCGTGCTCAGGGCCCGGCCTCGGCCTGACGTGCGTCGCCGGCGTCCCCGGCGGGGTGCGAAGCTCAGGCAAAAGCCCAAGAGCGCCCGTTCCATCCGGGGGCCACAGGCGAGAGGCCGATCGGACGGGCCTGCGACGCGAGGTCGCACGTATATGAGTGAACACGTTGATTGGAGGTTCGACGAATATCGAAGGCGTAGTTCCGGGCCCGTGCTCGGGGCCTGGCCTCGGCCTGACGTGCGTCGCCGGCGTCCCCGGCGGGGTGCGAAGCTCAGGCAAAAGCCCAAGAGCGCCCGTTCCATCCGGGGGCCACAGGCGAGAGGCAGATCGGACGGGTGAAGAACTTAAACCTCTGGCTGATGTCTCGTGAGGACGAGCTCCGCCGATGGGATGCAGCAGCGGAGTACAGGGACTGGCCGCTGAGAAGCGGCAGGCGCCGGTTGAGGAGTCCTCTCAACCGGGAAGAGCACCGCCGTCCCCGGGGCACAGGAGGCACCCACCCCGGTCGTAGCTCGTGCGTGCGAAACGCGGTAACCCCCGTCGGGGTCCGGGCGGCGACGTCCGGTAAGCCGACCGTGAGGAAGGCCCAACTCCCCGGCGGGAATCTGATGATCGAGAAGACGGCCTGTGTCAACCCCCCGAGCGGATTGTTTGAGCCGCCTGGTGAGCGTGCTCGTGCTCGGGCATGTTAGGACCCCTGTCGGGCGGAGGAGGGCTGCGCTGCGCGCAGCTCCTCTCAGCAGGGCATTTGCTGGCCCTGTGAGCGCTACGTGTTATGTGGCGCTACCGGCTAGCGAAGCGCGTTCGGCCCGTCAAGGGCCGCCGCTACGCGGCTCGCTGCGCTCGGCCCTGACGGGCCACCTTTGACTGCCCGCCCTTGCTCCGCTCTTTTGGCGGTGAAGGTTGCGCTGCGCGCGGGCTGCCCTGCACAGGGCCAACGTCCACGCCGGCGCTGAGAGCGTCGCCGGCCATCCGCTGGGTGGCGGGAACGTCAAGGCGGCTTCCACATGGGGTCGGGATGAGAACCGCGATGTGCTGCTGCGCGCCGTGGTGCAGGGCGATGTCATACGGCACGGCGTCTTGCCAGCAGCGCCACAGGATGCGGCTCCAAGCGCGCCCGAGGGTGCGGATCGCGCGCTGGTGGTCCTGGCCGCGGGCGCGGGCGGCGGCGTAGCGGTCAGCGGCCCAGGGGTGCCAGTGACGGGTGCTGTCAGCGAGCGTGCAGAACGCGTCGCGGAGCCGCTTGTTGCACGCCCAGCGGTAGCGAGCGACCTTGTGCTTGCCGGACTCGACCGCCACAGGCGCTTGGCCGGCGTCGCCCGCAAGCGACTCGCGGGTGGGGTAGCGAGCGCGGCAGTCGCCGATCTCGGCGAGCAGCGTGGCGGCCGTCAGAACGCTGTCGGGGCCCTTGAACAGCGAGAGGAAGATCTCGCCGTCCGGATGAGCGCGCACTGCGACCGCGATCTGGCGGTCGAGCTGCTTTACCTGTTCGCCGAGCGTGCTCAGCGTTGCGACGAGCGCGAGCGCGATCTCACGGCCAGCGTGCATCTCGGTCTCACCGGCGCAGCCGACGGCCGCGGCCCTGAGCTTCTCCAGCAGCTCGGCGGGCGCCTTGCCGCCGCTGTAGCGCTGGTTGCGCAGGAACGTTGCGAGCCTCTGCACGCCGAGCTTGCGCGCGTCAAGCGGGCTCGGGTAGCGCTTCAAGAAGGCCAGCGAGATCGGGCTGTCCAGACTGCTGAACAGGCCGACCGGCCCGGGCCAAAACCGCTCAAGCTCTGAGCGCAACTGGTTGGCGAGCGCCACGCGAGTCCGCACGAGGTCCTCCCGCGCGCGGGTCAGCGCCTTGATCGCCTTGGTCTGATCGCTGTCAGGCTCAAGCACCCTGAAGCGATGGCTGTCAGTACGCGCCAGCTCGCAGATCACGAACGCGTCAAAGCGGTCAGACTTCCCGCCTGAGGCGCGGAAGCGCGCACGGGCAGCGGCCACCTGGTTGGGATGCAGCGCCAGCACCCGCAGCCCCACGTCCAGGAGCCGGTCCACCAGCACTCCGTTCGGCCGCTCGATCGCGACCAGCTCAACCCTCGCCCGCACCAGCGCCCGGCACAACGACCGCAGCCCCGCCTCATCGTGCGCGAACGTGGCAGCCAGAAGCTCCTCGCCCGCCTCGTCGCAGACCAACACATCATTCTTCTCCGACGCCCAATCAACGCCGGCGTAATTGCCCATCTCGATCCTCCTGTGATCATCAGACAACCTAGACATCGCCCCCGGCCAAGAGGTACCGTTGCGGACGCTCATAGACAGGCCCTCAACGGGGCTACGTCCTGTTGCCGCTTGCGGCACCTCACCCCGCCGAGGCGAGCTGGTCTTCTCGTGGCCCTCTAACGGGCAAGCGAAAGCAGGCTCTCCCTCGGCGGCGGTCGAGGCTCCAACACAGAAGAGGATGCCCTATGAGCGAAATGCCGACAGTCGAAAGACAACAGGAAACCGGAACATGATGGCTGGCCCCTTCAGCCGGTCGTTCCGGATAACTGGCCGGATACCGGGCCTGGTGCCCGGACGCGAAAGCGTGCTGACGCGGTCAGGTGAGCCTGTGAGGAGGAAGATGACCGAAGCCTCGGAACCCGAGGACAAGTTGGACGCCGCGTCGACCTTGGTCGGCGTGGTGAACGGACCAGAGGACGCGATCTTCGATTGGCGTGCCGTCGATTGGCGGGCGGTCGAAGCGAGCGTACGGCGGTTGCGGCAACGGATCTTCACGGCGTCGAAGGCGGGGGACCTGAGGAAGGGTCTGCAACCGTAGAAGTTGATGCTCCGGTCGCGCGCGAACACGCTGGTGAGCGTGCGGCGGGTGACCGAGCGCAACGCCGGTCGTCTGACGGCAGGCGTGGACGGCGAGGTGGTGCTCACCCCGGAGGCCAAGGCAAGATTGGTCGGAAGGATCGAGCAGAACGTCGAACCGTTCAAGGCGATGCCGGTCAGGCGCGTGTACATCCCCAAGCCAGGGAGCCGCAAGCGCCGGCCGCTCGGCATTCCCGTGATCCTCGATAGGTGCCACCAGGCACGGGTCGCGGGAGCGCTGGAGCCCGAGTGGGAGGCACGGTTCGAACCGAGGTCCTATGGATTTCGACCCGGACGCGGCTGCCACGACGCGATCGAAGCCATCTACCTCACCGCCAAGGGCAAGAACCCGAAGCGGCGATGGGTGCTCGACGCTGACTTGGCCGGGGCGTTCGACCGGATCGCCCACGACCACATTCTGGCCATGCTCGGCACGTTCCCCGCCCGGGGAATGGCCGCGCAGTGGTTGAAGGCGGGCGTGGTCGAGCAGGGTCGGCTGCACCGCACCGAGGAGGGAACTCCGCAAGGCGGTGTGATTAGCCCTGTGCTGTTGAACGTCGCCCTGCACGGGATGGAGGCGGCCGCCGGAGTCCGTTACGCCACCAACGGCCGGCACGGCCGGCACGGCCGGCACGGCCGGCACGCCGGCACGTGGTCGCGATGACGGGCTGCCCGGTGCTGATCCGCTACGCCGATGACTACGTCGCTCTCTGCCACACCAGGCAGGAGGCGCTCGAGGTCAAGGCCCGGCTCGCCGAGTGGCTGGCGCCCAGGGGCTTGGCCTTCAACGAGGACAAGACGCGCGTCGTCCCCCTCAGCGAAGGCTTCGACTTCCTGGGATTCAACGTCCGCCGGTATCGCGGCAAGCCGCTGATCAAGCCAAGCAAGGCGGCCGTCAGACGGATCCGGGAAAGGCTCCGCACCGAGCTGCGGTCCCTGCGCGGGACCAACGCCCAGGCGGTGATCAAACGGCTCAACCCGATCATCCGCGGGTGGGCCGCCTACTACCGGACGCAGGTCTCCAGCGAGGTGTTCGGCTCGCTGGACACATACCTGTGGCGGCTGAATCGAAAATAGCTGTGGGGGAGCGGCAGCGCTTGGGGTTCGACAGCCTCCTTGGCCGTTTTGGGGTGTCGGTAGCGGGGGCGGTCAGGTGGCCTCGGGTAGGGGTTCGAGGGTGACTTGGTGGCCGAGGCGTTCGAGTTGCTTGATGAGCCGTCGGCGGTAGCGTTCGGTGTGCTCGGTGTCGCGGCGGTAGAAGAACTCTTCGCCGAGCTCGTGGTAGGGGACGCCGCTCTGGAGGACGTGGTAGGCGGCGGTGAGGATCTCCTGGGCGGTCGCGATCGTGGCCTTGGCGTGTCCGCGGCGGCGCTTGATCCGGTGGTAGCGGGCGGACAGGTAGGTGCCTTTGGTGCGCACGACCGCTTTGGCGGATTCGGTCAGCGTGCCGCGCAGCCATTTGGAGCCCTTTCTCGTCTTGCCCGAGCCCTTTTTGCCGCCGGACTCGCGCTGGCCGGGGCACAGTCCAGCCCAGGACGCGAGCTGATGCTCGGTCGGGAACTGGCTCATGTTGGGGCCGATCTCGGCGAGCAGCATCTCGGCGGCGCGCCGGTCAACACCGGGGATCGTGTCCAGCAGCTCCAGCTCACGGGAGAAAGGGGCGGTCAGCTCCTCGACCCGCTCAGACAACGTCTGAATCGTCTCATCGAGGAAGTCGATCTGCGCGAGCATCTGGCCGATCAGCAGCGCGTGGTGGTCGGTGAAGCGCCCCTGAAGCGCTTCTCGGAGCGCGGGGATCTTCTTGCGCAAGCTGCCCTTGGCGAGCTCGGCCAGGATCTCGGGGTCATGCGTGCCGGAGATCAGCGCGTCGAGCATCCGCCGGGCGGACACGCCGAGCACCTCGCTGGCGACCGAGGAGAGCTTGATCCCGGCGTCCTGCAAGGTCTTCTCGACCCGCTGCACCTCGCGGGTGCGTTCCTGGATCTTCGCCTTGCGGTAGCGAACCAGGTCACGCAGTTCCCGCAGCGGGCGGGGCGGCACGAAACTCGCGCGAACGAGCCCGTGCTCGACCAGCTGACAGCCCCACTCGGCATCCTGAACATCGCTTTTGCGTCCGGGGACGTGGCGCAAGTGGCGAGCGTTGTAGAGCCGGCACTCGAACTCGCCCTCGAGCAGGTAGAACACCGCCCGCCAATAGACGCCGGTGGACTCCATCCCGACGACCGTCACCGCCCAGCTGCGCAGCCAATCGGCGAGCAACAGAAGCCCGAACGTCGCGCTCTGAAACTCGCGGATCTCTTGCCGGCGCCCGCCGGCATCGTCGGGAACCCTGACGCACGCGGTGATCTGGGACTTGTGGATGTCGAGCATCGCGCACCGCTCGATCAAACGATTCACAGAAACCCTCCTGAGGGTCGGAATGACAGGACGACCGCCCGGGAGAGCCTCATGCTGTGGAGTCTGAATCTCGTGCTCAAGGCAACAGTTCGCGGTGCCCGAGACTCTCGCGTCACACTCCTAATCGGGCTGCCGGCACCAAGCTAGACCGACGTCGACCAAGGCGGCCGTCGCGCATTTCAGCCCGCCCAGGCCGGCCGGGCCAGCGGTGCACAAACATTTTCATCCGCTCCGGGCGGGCCCGCCAGGGCGCATGATCACTCACATGGAAGTGGGCCAGGTTCAGCCACCAGAACAAGTCGAAGTCCTGGGCGTTCGCCAGATACTTCGGCAAGTTCAACAAGTCCAGCAGGACCGGGCAGCAATGCGCCCGGGCCTATCCGACAGATGCGGCCACCCCAGGCCGATACCGCGAGACAGCTGCTCCTGGGCTAAGCAGCAGCCCGCTCGACACGACTGCTTGTGAGGAGCAGCAGCCACCCGCTCGCGAGCGGCTACAAGACTGCCGCTCAGGCGCAAATCCACGAGCAGGCGCCTGTTCGTGCTAGCCGGCTCGAGCGTTCCGGCAAACGCCAGCGGAAGATCGGGAGATCACCGACCGCTTGCTGACGATCGAGTCCGGCGTGTCCAGCTAACGATCAGCCCGACCGCCGGCGCGCTCGCATTCGCCCAAAGGGAGGCGTCCACGTGCGGGGGTCGCTTGCCAGGATGCAGCTAATCGAGGCGCCAGTGATCGTAAAGCGCGGCAGTCGGGAGCGCCGCGACTGACTGCTCGTTTGGGCTACTTGCAGGAGCCTCGACGCGTGCAAGAGAAGCCAATGCGCTGCTCCTTTGGGAACGATTCCGGGCACGTCGCTGATGCCCGGCTTCACGCGAACCAGACGCTCGGATCCGTTCTCGGGCGGCAGCGCCTTCATGATTGGATGGGGCGCCGAGCAGACCTCCTTCCGGGCGATATGGAGGTGTGCCGCTGAGGCGGGGCCGATCAACCAGACAGCCTGGCTGCTGTGGAGCTATTACGGGGTGGCAGCGTTCACCCCAACCGGGTGATGACCGGGTCCGCCGAGCGCCGCGATGATGCGTCCCATACGGGTGCTTATACGAAAGGAAACGAGCTTCTATGAGCGAGCACGACACCTTGCTGGTCCTGGCGGCTTCCTACGACGATCTGGCGGAGGCCGAGGCTGACTATGAAGCTGTCAAGGCCCTCTATCACGAGGTCGAGACCTCGCACGACTTTGACGCCGCCGTGGTCACCCGCGACGAGAACGGCAAAGTCGAGGTCGTCAAGAAGCACGAGCAGCCCACCCGCCACGGAGCGGCGCACGGGCTCGGCTGGGGGCTCGCGGTCGGTGCCGCGTGCGCCCTTTTCCCGGCGGTCGGGCTCCTCGGGGGGCTCGCCGTCGGTGGCGGCGCCGGCGCGGCGATCGGCGCCGTCACCGGTCACATGAAGGGTGGGATGGACGACGATGACCTCAAGCAGCTCGGCGACGTGCTGGAGAAGGGTCAGGCCGGGTTGATCGTGGTCTACGCGACCAACATGGCAGACCAGATCGCGGCGAACGTGAAGGCCGTCAACAAGCACATATCGAAGGAGATCGACGCCAACGCCGACGAGCTCGCGCGGCAACTGCACGAGGCCGAAGCCGGCAGCTGACGCGGCAGCGCGGATCCGCGGTCCCCGCGACTTGATGCGATCGGTGATGTCGTGAATCGGCGGTTGGCTGCGATCGTGTCGCTTGTTCTGTTGGCGGCGTCGGTCGTGTTGGCGGTGGTCGTCGGCGTGCAGGGATTCCCGCGTGGCCTGACCGTGCTCGCGTGCGTTGTGCTCGCGTTGTTGGCGGCGTGGTGGGCGTTGGTTCACCGGGGTGCTGCGCGCTACGCCGCCGCCGCCGCTGCTGGCGTGTCGCTCGCCGGCGCGGTGGTGCTGGTCGTGCTCGAGGGCCGCGTGCTCGAGGATCTATTGATCCTGGCGGGGGTGGTGCTCTCGGTCGCGGCCGCGCGCAGGGTGTTCACCGTCCACGTGAGGCTCTCGGTCGTGTCGCCGCCGAAGCGGCCGGTGTTGTTCTATAACCCGAAGTCGGGCGGCGGGAAGGCGGAGCGTTTCGAGGTCGCGCGTGAGGCTCGCGCGCGCGGCGTGGAGCCGGTCGAGTTGCACCTCGGCGATGATCTCGCGCCTCCGAACGGGGACTTCCGTACGTGTGCGTGCCCGCCGGGACGCGTAACCATTTCGCGCTCGATCTCGGCGTCGACCGCGACGACGTCGTGGGAGCGCTCGACGCGTTCACCAATGGGGGCGAGCGGGTGGTGGACCTCGCCGAGGTCAACGGCCGCGTGTTCGTCAACAACGCATCGCTCGGTGTCTACGCCGAATCCGTCCAGCGCGAGGGGTACCGCGACGCCAAGCTCCGAACGATCGCCGAGACGATGCCGACGGTGCTCGGCCCCGGCGGAGACGCGCTCGACCTGCGCTTCCGGCGCCCGCCCGCGCCTGGACGCCGGCATGCTCGGCATCACGGCCCTCGGAGCGAGCGCGGGCCGAGATGGCGAGAAGCGCGTGCAGCAGTGGTCCGCAGCATCGTTCGAAGTCCGCTCCGAGAGCCCAGTCGCGGCCGGGATCGACGGCGAGGCTCTAAAGCTCGACCCCCCGCTGCGGTTTCGCACCAGGCCCCAGGCTCTCCGCGTGCGGATCGCTCCGCAACACCCGGGCGCTCCCCCTCGGCCACCATGCCCGAAAGCCCGTGGAGCGCGATCCGTGCGATCGCCCACATCGCGACGCACGGTTCTTCCTAGCGCTGGCTTGCGCACAGGATGACGCGCAGCAGCAAACCGACGGGGCTCCCACGCTGCTGCTGTCGTCCATGCGATCACCCTGCTCCGGCCGCGGCTCGCTCCCCTCGTGGTGCCAATCGGCAGTCCGCTCGACACGCAGGGTCGGCGCCTCGCCGCCGACCCTGCACGCGGTCAGCAGGCTCGTGGACCGCCGCTCTGCCAGCGCAAAGCAGTAGCCATCCGAGGCTCGACCGGCCGGCGGCAGAGTGCTGGATCCAGCCCGACCCAGTAGTCAGCTCGTTGAGGCGAGCGATGGGCGGCTTGTGGCTGAGGGCGCCGTGTCGTCGTCGGGGGTTGTCCCAGTCGAGCCAGCCGGTGAGGGCGACGTCGCGTTCGGCGCTTGATCGGTAGATCGCGCCGTAGGCCCAGCATCAGGCGCGCTGGCCGAGCGCGACGCTGATCGTGTGGACGAGATGCGAGCGCTCAGGCATGATGCCGGCCCACTGATCCTTCGCAGGGCGCAGAAGAGTTGCTGTCCGCTGCGCAGCGCGAAGGACCGTGCTGATACCAAAGCGGGTCTCGAGCATCTCGCGCACCTCGTATTCGCCGATTCTGCGCATCTCCTGGACGGTGCGGACCTCGACTGGCGGATCGGCAACGAGCCCAGCGACGCGCTCAACGCTAGCCAACACGTCAGAGGCTGCTAGCGCTTCGGGGTCGCGCCGACGCCGGTATCGCGCTATCGCTGCGCGAGCGGAGCGGTCACGAGTTCACCGTGACTGCAATAGGCGTGAAGCGATCACTGCCGGCCGGCGACGACTGCAATCCACTGCTCTCGCTCTGATCGTTCAGACCGGCACCGTGGCCCCGAGCCCGGCCGCGGATGGCAGCGTCGGCGACGCTTCGGCGGGACGCGAGGAATCGCCCAATTCCGAGTACGGCGGTCGCTGCCGATGAGCTGGCTGACTCGGTCCTCCGAGGCGCGTTCTGCCTACGCAAACCCCAGATTCTGCGGGCCCTCTCGTGGGCCTCGCTTTCGGCGAAAAGCGCGCTGGCGTCGCGCCCACCGCACTGGGCCTCCCGCCCAGAAGAACCGTGCGAGCGACGACGCCGCTGACGATCGCATTCGTCCTCAGGTCAGGACGGCGCTGACGATTCCTATGGCGACTTATGTGATATGTGAGGCTGTCATTTCGGCATGAACGACGTGAACGAACGGGCCTTTCGACCGCCTCGATGACGCGATATGTGAGGTCGTGAACGACGTGATCGACGTGATCGACGTTAACTCGCTGGTCGACGAGCCAGGGTCACGGCGGCCTCGCTGGCGATGGGTGCCGCGGCGCTCGCACGAGGACCCATCGCCGGTCCGTCGGGCCGAGGAGGCTCGCACGTCGCGTCTCCAGACGCCGCGGGAACTGCCGCCACCCCGGCTCGCCTCTTGCGTGCCGGCGTCGTCGATGCCGCGCGGGCCTCCTCCCTTCAGTGCGCCGTTGACGTTCCCCCGGCCTGCGACCAGTTATGTCGTTTATGTCGTACGTCGTCAGCCGTCAATCCGACGCTCGCGACAGCCACGTCGATCACATGTGAACGACGTCAATCCCCAGCAACCACGGCACGTTCACAAACCACCTGCACATAAGGCGACGGAGCGCTCGCCCGGATCGAGCCCGATCGGTGCCGCCGCGCACGATCGGATTCGCGCACGAGCAGTCATCGCGCGCCGGTGGACGCGACGCTCGCTGCGCCATGTTTGCGATCGCGTGCTTGTCGTCGATCACGTCGCCGCTCACGGGGGCGAAGCAGCCACCACGTCGACGTCATTTTGCGGTCGCGGGCTGCTCTGCTGCTCTCGGACACGATCGGTCACGGCCATCGCCCTGGGGCCTCGCCGAGCGAATCGACGGCCGCGTTGACCTGGCGGGGCTACCGGTCGACGCCTGAACCGGCAGCGACGCTCATGGGGCGGCGAGGCTGCTGCTCTCGTGCTTGCTACTCAGGAGTTCGTGGCTAACGGCGGAGAGCGACCGTCATGTCGGCGCCGCCAGCGCTGCATCGCCGGGACGGACGCGCAGCCGTGGCCCTGTCGGGCGGCGTGGCTGGTGGCCTTCCAACGCAGGAGAGATCGTCGGGCCGCGCGGCTCTGTTGCATTGTCTGGCGATCCAGCAGCCCGACGTAAACACCGGCGACTGCTCCGATTCGTCCTTTGGGGAAGCCACCCGGCCCACCGGCACGGTGGCCGCTCGGCCGAGAGAGCGACAGCCGACGGCGCTTGCTGACCGAGCGCTAGCCGGCTAGCAGTGGCGACCGGCGGACTCTCGCTCGGTCGCGAAAGCACGACGCCAGCCGTCGGACTCGACGACGCTTCTGCTTCGAATGTAAACGGCGCTCTCACGACACCGCTCCTTGTCGTCCGACGCGGTTATATGGTGCACCACATAACTCGTTCGGAGGGCGGCGGCGAGGAGACCACCGGCCGATAAGGCCGGCATCGGCGCCTCGCCGCCGACCCTGCGCCTGGAGTGACAAGACTGAGCGATCGTCGGCTACCGCATTGGTGGGGATGCTGCAAAGTGCGTACTTGCCGCTTGATCCGGATGAGGCAAATGGGCCAGGACTGGCTTAGGCCGCTTCTCCTCGAGAGCTCCATCACGTACGTGCTGGTCCTGTGCACGACACATAGTTCCGCGTGCCCGCCCTTATCGTTCGCATAGTCCGCAGGACTTGCGGACGCGACCATTAGCGGGAAGGGGCCAGGCCCCCTCCCGGCCTCCCGCGTCGAGGGTCAGACGACCGGGCCGGCAAAGCCGGCCCCTCGCGTCCCCACATGTCGCCTTCGCCGTAACCACGCAGCACAAAATGACCACTCAGCATGCCTGAGCGCGGCGTGCCAGCGCTGTTGAGAAACGGCGATCTGAGGGCTGCTGCAGCACGCGGGCCCTGGGCCTCGAACGAGGGCGTTCCCAGGCGGAAATCTGACGCGCAGGCCCGTCGACATCCTCCTACCAGCGGGCCGGCTCGTCAAACAAAACTCGTCACAAATCACGACTTCTGGCCACCAAGTCGAACTACTCCGGTTTCCGGGACTTCGCCCGAAACCGGTGGCCCCTTCGGGGCAGTCTGGCTGCTGCGCCTGGTTGAGCCTACAGTCGCGGGATGACCGACCTGTTCAGCGAGCGGTGCGGCGATCTGCCGGGCAGCTATGACCGCGTGGACCGGATCGTCCTCAATGCGTATTTCTCTCTGGGGCATTCGCCGGGCGGGTTCCGGGTGTGGTGGCGGCGTTGGCACGGCGACGGCGATCAGCGGTTGGACAACGCGCACCTGATGCGGCTCGCTGGCCGGTTCGCCCGCCGGGTCCGTGCGTCTGCCCAGGCCCATGGCATTCCGGTGATCGATTGCAAGGCCGGTGACCGCAAGGATTAGACCGAAGTTGCGGCTATCGACCGTCGTCTTTTGCCCCGGTTTTCGGGCTTTTCTGGGGCTGAGGCCTGTCCGGCTCGTGGCTACGTGATCTGGGGGACGCCCTCGTTGATCAGTGTGAGCGCCGGCGCTTGCAGCTCGGTCGGCGTGCTCAGCTGCGGGAAGGTCGCGTCGGTGCCGGTGACATGGATCGTGTTGCGAGTGCGGTTCTCAAGCTCGTCGACGAGGCTCTGGATCGTGTGGCAGGGCTCCTGCTCGGGGGTGCGGCGGCGGCCGGCCTTGCGGGTCGCCTCGCGCGAGCGGGTGGCCTTAGCGACCGGGTCTGTGTTGGAGCGAGGGTTGTCGTCCTGGAAGAGCAACTCGGCCCACGCCTGGCGCAGGTGCCAACGCACGTACTCGGCGAGCATGCAGGTCAACAGGTGACAGCGGACGCGGTCGCTGAGGCGGTGGTGGATCGGACGGACCTCCACCGGGCCCTTGAATGAGCGAAACCCTTTCTCGGCTTCTTTGAGTTGTTTGTCGGCGCGCACGATCCCGGCCGCGGGGAGCTCCTCGGGGTCGATCCGCCCGGCGCGGATCACGTAGAGCCCGTCAAGCTCCGCCTCCTGGGCGATCTGCTCCTCCTTGCGCTCATACGTAAGGGTGTCATCGGTGATGGTCACCTGGAAGTGTTTTTTGACCTTGTAACGGTTCCACACTGCACCGACCGCCAGGCCGATCGCGGCCTGGCCTTGGAGTGTGCCCGCCTGCACCCGGCGCTTGATCTCACCCAGATCCTTCTCGGTGCCCGCCAGCAGCTCGGAGCGTTTGCGGGCGCGCTCCTCGGCCACCAGCGGGTTGCGGCACACGACCAGCCGCTGGCCGGGATACAGCTTCTCGCAGGCGATCTCGGCCAGGTTGAGCTCGTCGAACACCGACAGCTGCAGGCAGCCCTCCTTGACCAGCGCTCTGACCTGTGGCGCCTTCAGCGCGGTGATGAAGGCAAACTGCGCCGTCTGCGAGAGCAGCGTCACGTTCTCCTTGGTGCCAATCCCGCGATCCGTCACCACGATCACCCGTCTCAAGCCCGAACCGCTGCTCGATCTTCTCGACCTGCGAGGGCAGTGTCTTGGCATCCTTCAGTGACCCTTCGAACGCATCGATCGCCACCGGCCGCCCGTCACTGTCACACAAAAGCCCGTACTCGACCGGCATCCGTCCGCGCTTGCCATTGCCGTGGTCATAGCCAAAGCGCGCCAGCGGGCAGGTGCGCCCCTCAAAGTAGAAGCAGGAGACGTCATACAACGCCAGCTCACCCTGTTTGAGGTGCCGGCGCGCGAGCCGCTGCTCAATTGCTGACTGACGCTCAAGCAGCCAATCCATCGCCGCGTAGAGGTCATCGTGAACCGCGCCCTCCACACCCAGCTCCTCCCCCAGCGTGCACCAGTGAAGCTGACGCGTGCAGGCCAGCTTGGAACCGCCCCCCAGCACCCTGCCTGCGATCATCGCCAGGCACAGATCCCGCTCGCGCGAGGGCTCGCGATCGAGATCGCCTCCGCCGGCAGCCCGGAGACGTTCGCGACCGTCTCATGGCGCACACGGCGGCCCTCGCGGATCGAGCGGCGCACCAGGTAGGAGTTGTACTCGCGCTCCCCATGCCGCCCAGTGATCTTGGCCACATGCATCGCGCCAGCCGGTCGCGCCATGCTGCACATCATGGCACGTCAGCCGACGAATGTCAACAATACTCTTGGCTACACTATCCGACCTGAGAAAGGCCGCGATCCCAATAGCCATAAGGGAGCGCGGCCGATCAGCAGCCATTCTTTACCCGCAACTAAGGATTAGATCGCCGAGGACTATCTGGCCGAGCACCCGCCGCGCACGGGCGTGTTTCTGATCCTCGTGACCCGGGCGCCGGCGACGGTATGGAAGGTCAGCCGGTCCGGGGCGGGAGTGATCTGCAACCTGGAGAAGAGGAAGGAGTTCGTCAACCACTGCTCGTTTCACATCATGGACCCCACGTGGGGGCATGTGACGATCAAGGTCAGCGGCCACCCGCCGTTCGGCGCTCAGGTGATCCTCAACGGCCACGAGTACGTCGCGTGCGCCGCGCGGGCAGCGGGCATCGGCTTCACGAAGGAGGGAAACTGCTTCACTCGGGTCAGCGAGCCCGAGCGCCTGGCTCAGATCGCAGACACCTTCTCCCAACCCGGGACGATAGGGCGCCTGAGCCGCGTCATCGACCGGTGGATCTACACCGCGTGCCTGTGCTTCGGGCTCAACATCGACGAGCAGGAACAAAGCGGCTTCGTCTACGACTACTCGATCTACCAGGTCGAGTACAGCCGGAACTTGGTGTTCGTCTCCGGCGCGGTGATGGATCGATTGTTCAACACGGTGGTCGACCGCACCCGATCCCGGCTTGACGTGCCGAAGGTGCGCACGCTGTTCGGCAGCAGAGGCCGTCCGCACCGCAAACCTGGTGCCGAGCTATCGCCCCGACAGGCCGTCGTGATCGAGAAACCTCGGTGGAACCTGACCATCTTCAAGGTCCACTTCGGACTGCTGACGCTGAAGGGGTACACCAAAGGCGAACGCGTCCTGCGCTTCGAGGCGATCGTGCATAACACCAAGCAGCTCGGCTGCGGCCGGACGCTGGACAAGTTCGCCCAGATCACCACCCGGCTGACCGCGATCGTCGACCGGTTTCACCAGCATGCTCGACTGCGTCGACACCGGCTTCCTGCCCGACGGCATCCTCGACCAACTGCCCGCACCCTCGCAGGTCGCCGGAACCCGGATCGGCAGTATCGACATGAACATACCCCGGGTTCGTGCCGGCCTCGCCGCAGCGCTCGCGGTGGCGGTTGCCCCGGCAGGGTTCACCGTCGCCCAGTTCACCGCCCAAGTGCGAGCGATGACCGGACAGACCCCCGACGCCTACAGCACCCGCCAGGGCACCTACGACCTGCGCAAGCTGCGCGGCAAACAGCTCCTCACCAAACCCGGCCGCACCCGCCGCTACCACATGCCCGGCGACGCCGCGCGCACCATCACCGCGCTACTCACCGTCCGCGACAAGGTCATCGCCCCCCTCATCGCCGGAATCCGGACACCACGACGAGGCCGCCCACCCAAGAACTGGACCAACATCGACCGCGACTACGAAACCCTCCACCTCGACATGCAAACCCTGCTCAACGACCTCGGCATCTCTACCAAGACAGCCGCCGCATAAACAACAATCTGTCGATCGCGCCCCGGCAAGCCTCTAGCCGCAAGCTGGCGATCCGGGACCCCAAACCAGTAGCTACGGCGTGGGATCTGGGTAGGAGCCGCCGAAGATGTCCGAGTTGCCGAACGTGGCCGGGCAGTCCTGCTCGGGCGCCGGGGCCACGGCGGTGGTGCTGCCGTTCTGCAGCGCCATCCGGTAGTCGTCGATCGCGGGGCAGTCAGCCGCCCGGCGGGCGTCGTTCCACACCGCCGCTCCGTACGTCCTCGTGGCCGTCGCGTACACGTAGTCGCCGAGGAACTCGGAGATCAGGGAGTTGGCGCTGGAGCCACGGGGGTCACCCGGGGCGCCGCGATTGAGCTCCGAGAACGCTCCCGTGGGCGTCGCCGGGTTGGTCGACGAGTCGGCGTGCAGCACGAGCCCGACCAGCGTCCGGGGGTCGGTCGTGTTCGTCCTGAATGGCGTCGTGAACGCGTTGTAGACGACGTACACGTCCGTACCGTTGGGTGAGATCGCGGGCGCGGTGTAGATCCCCCGGTCGCCGGCAATCTCAATCGCCCTCGGCGCCGACCAGGTGGCGCCGTGGTCGGTGGACTCGGTGAAGTACACGTGCGGCGCGTCCACGGTGCCGCTGACGTAGCTCATCACGATCCGGTCCGTGGCGTCAGCGCCCGTCGGCGAGCCGTTGGCGATGTCCACGCTCGGCGCGACCGCGAGGTCGCTCCGCGCGCCGGCCACGCCATCGATCACCGGCCGGCCCTGCACCGGGTCGAACACGCCGGGCTGGGTCACCGGCCCGGCCACGGGCGTAAACCTGGACCAGTTCTGGCCGCCGTTGGCAGAGACGGACATCATCTCGAACGTCTGGCCGCCCTTCGTGGCCACGCCGAATACATACGCGTTGCCGGTGCTGTCGGTGCGGATCGTGCAGCCGTCCTCCGGGTTGCGCTGGCCGTTGTTGGCCGCGGCGCTGATCTGGTGCTGCGTCCAGGTGTCGCCACCGTCGTGCGAGACGGCCACCTGCAGCGGCGCGGGCGCGGCGTTGCCCTTCTCCTGACCGACGAACGACGCCCAGCAGACGTACACGGTGCCGAAGAATCGGCTGGACGACGCGTTGTCCGCCCAGATCTGCGACTTGTCCGAGAACGTGGTGGAGGACTGGCGGCTGATCAGGACCGGCGGCTTCCAAGCAGCCTTGCCGGTGTCGCCGCCGGCGGCAGCGGCCGCGATGTCATCGGTGCGCGAGACCGCGATCGCCTCGAAGCCCTTGAACTCCTGCTCCGAGCGTGTCGCAGCGAAGTTCGACGTCAGGTTTGAGAAGTAGAGCCGAGAGCCATTGCCCCAGCTGAAGCCGTTGGGGCCGGGCGTCGGCCCGATCGCCACGCCTGGATCGCCGTCGGACACCAGGCCGTGCTCGAAGTACCAGGGCAGCGTGTCAATCGGACCCTCGGCCACCGGACTACAGCCCGGATCCGGACCGGGGGTGCCCAGTCAGTTTCGGGCGCTCCAGCCAGTGTAGGTGGGCTGGGTCCACGTGGTCCCGCTGTCGAAGGAGAAGTAGACGCCGGAGACGCCGACTCCCTGGGTGAACGGGCACGCGTTGTCGTCGCCGGCGTTGCACGCCTCCATATCGATGTTGTCGTTGGAGCCCGCCACCAGGCTGTTCGGATGATTGGCATCCGCGGTGATCGTCGGCTCGTTCTGCTTGTTCTGCGAGAACGGCGCGACTGGGCTCCCGACGGTCACCAACGCGTCGGGATTAACCGCTGCGGCCGACGCAGCCGTCATCAAGAGAATGCCGAGCGCGAGCAGCGGCACGGCTAAAAAGCGCTTCATAGCTGCGAGCTGCCTCCCTTTGCGCAAAGTTGCGGCGGGGAGCCTATTGGAATCCGAGCGCTGGCGTCAATGTCAGCCCACGTACCGACCCCTGGGCCCCCGGCCGGCGCCGTCGACGGCGGCACCGGTGACCTCGGCTCGCCCGGCATGTAGGCTCTGAACTCACGCGCGAGGCGCTACGGGCCGGGCTCGCCACCGATGCTCAGGATTCCGCGCCGTGCGCCATCGACCTCGCGCGCGTAGCGTCCGGCCTTCTGGCCCGGCACAAGCACCGACGCCCGACCCGCCGGCGGGAACGCTGAGCGTGTGGGTCGCCGGCGTGGCGAGCACGACGGATGAGCCCGTCCGTCGCCGCCACCTGCGCCGCCACGAACTCCGGCGCCGACACACTCGGCGGGTTCATGCGGCCGCTCAGATCGTGGTCACCACCGGACCGTTCCAGGTGCCGTTCGTGCCGCCGATCGCTGCCCGCCTCGGTCAAGAGGTCTTCCAGCTCCATAGCACGCGGTACCGATCCCTCGAGGACCTCCCCGATGGTCCGGCGCTGGTTATGGGCGGAGGCAACACCGGCTTTCAGGTCGCCGAAGATCTCTCCGCCACCCGTGAGGTACATCTCTCAATCGGGTCGCGGCAAACGTCGCTCCCTCAGCGGACTCTCGGTCGCGACGCCTCCTTGCCGAGCGCTCGCCGGGATGGAAGCACGAGCTCTGCCGCTTCGCTAGCCCGTAGTTCTAGCCCAATCCAGCAGTGGCTCTCGGCGGTCGCTGACTGCTCCTCTCGTGGATCACAGGCGCGTCGATTAGCTGGATCCGGGCTAGCACCCGCCCTGCGCGGACTTGCCCTTGCACGCGATAGCGCAAGCGGCGTCAATGAACTCGCCGGTCCCCCGCCGCGCCCGCCCTGCTATGCGGCGCCTCCGATCCAGCGAGCTGTACAGCAGTTGTGTGTGCGTTCCGGAGCAGCACCGCTCTGGTGCGCTTGGCGGACGTCTCAGAGCCCTCGTTACCGCGCGAAGCGGGAGCTTTGTCGTAACGTCCTTGGAGTTCGTCGGCCGTCAAACCATGAGATTTGAAACTCGACGCCGGGACCGCTCGTTGGGGTGCCGCTCGCTGCAGGGCTTGACTGTGCTGATTCGCTGGCCGGCTACGGCGGGCGGACGGCGCTCTCGGCCATCACGTTGTCTTCGTTGCGCTTGAGAGCGCCCGGCCCAGCCCCCGCTCGGAGAGCCGGCCGTGCGCCAGGAGCTGGACGGACTCGTTGATTAGCGCGGGGAGCAGGTCGGGGGCGTTGCGCTGCAGCGCCTCGCCGTTGGGCGTGCCGGTCGTGGCCTCGCTCCAGACCAGGAGCCCGTCGGCGGTGAGCGTGTCGAGCACGTGGCGGGCGTGGGCGCTCAGCGGGCAATCCGGGATCGCGAGGAGCGTGAGCTGTCTCATGCGGCGACCTGCGTTCGGAGTCCTTGGTTGCCCGCGGATGTGTGCGGCTGCCAGGCGACGAGCGCCAGGCGCTGGGCGATCGCCGCGGCCTCGGCGACGTAGGGATGCTCGTCCCGGGCGCGGGCGGCGAGGGTGGGGTGCTCGGCGCCGGCGGCGGCGAGGCTCTGGTTGACGATCCAGGCGTAGGGCGTGATGCCCGCGCGTTGGAGGTCTTCGCTCAGGCGCGCTGCCTCGTGTACGGGTGTCGCCTCCGGGAGGGTGATGATCAGCACCCGGGTGTAGTCGGGGTCGCGCAATCGGGGGAGTAGCCGCGCGACGGCGTCGGGCACCTCGGAGAGCCCTCGCGCGACGTCGCGATGGTAGGACTGGGTGGCGTCGAGCAATAGCAGGCTGTGGCCGGTGGGGGCGGTGTCGAGCACCACGAACCCGTCCTGGCCGCGGGCGACGACGTCGGCGAAGGCGCGGAACACGGCGATCTCCTCGGTGCACGGCGAGCGGAGGTCTTCTTCGAGCAGTGCGCGGCCGTGGTCATCGAGATCGCCGCCGGCGGCCGCGAGTACTTGTTCGGAGTAGATGCGGGTTTGCTCGGCGGGATCGATCCGCGAGAGCGACAATCCCGGCATCCCGTCGCCGACTGCGTCGGCGACGTGCGCGGCGGGGTCGGTCGTGGAGAGGTGGACCGGGTGGCCGCGGCGGGCTAGTTCGCTGGCGATTGCGGCGGCGAGTGTGGTCTTGCCGACGCCGCCTTTGCCCATCGTCATGATCACGCCGCGGCCGGCGGACTCGAGCTCGTCGATCAGCTCGGACAGCGGCGTCCCGGGCAGCTCCACGTCGGGAGCCTGCTCGCGAGCGGCCGAAGAAGCGGCGGGGTCGAGGACCCGGGCGAGCGCGTCGGGGCCGATCGGCGCGAAGCCCAGCAGCGGGATCTCGACGCGCGGCAGGTCGGCGAGCCCGGGGGGCAGCGACGCTAGCGCGTCGGTCTGGCGCTTGGCGAGTGCCATGGCGGTTAGGTCATCGCTTCCGGCGGCGTCGAAGAGGCCGTTGAGCGCGAGGATCTGGTGGCGCATGCCGGCGCCTGCGAGCTCACCGCGGGTGCGTTCGGCCTCGGCCAGCGCGGTCTGCTCCGGGCGGCTGACGAGCACGAGCGTCGTGAGCTGTGGATCGCCGAGCGCGCGGACGCTGGCGGCGTAGAGCTTTCGCTGATCCTGCAGGCTGGCCAGCGGCCCCAGGCAGGAGACCCCGGACGTGTTTGTATCGATGAAGCCGGTCCACGCGGCGGGGAGCGAGAGCAGCCGAAGCGTGTGACCGGTCGGCGCGGTGTCGAAGATGACATGGTCGTAGCCGGCGGTCGCTTGAGGGTCCCCGAGTAGGGCGGCGAACGTGTCAAACGCGGCGATCTCGACCGTGCACGCGCCCGACAGGCTTTCCTCCATGCTGGCGAGCGCCGTGTCGGGGAGCAGCCCGCGGTACGGGCCCACGGCACGCTCGCGGTACTCCCGTGCCGCGGCCTCGGGGTCGATGTTCGCCGCGTCGAGACCGGCGATCCCGGTCACCGGTCGCGGAGCCTCGGCGAGCTGGGTACAGAGAACCTCGTCGAGGTTGGAGGCGGGGTCGGTCGATACGATCAGCACCCGTTGGCCGCGAGCGACCAGCGCCACGGCGGTCGAGCACGCGAGCGTGGTCTTGCCCATGCCGCCCTTCCCGGTGAAGAACAGAACGCGCGTGGGCTTCTGTATCAGTGCGGACAGGGTGCTCATCAGCAGCCACCTCCCCCGCCGCAGCAGCCTCCGGCGCCGGACGCGGGCGCTGCCATCGTGAGCGACTCGCGACGCCGGGGGAGCGTCACGCCCGCCCAGCCGGCGAGCTCGGTGCGGACCGGGTAGCGCCCGCTCGAGACCTGTTCGCCGTCGGCGAAAATAAGCGGCAGCGCCTGCTCGCCGCGCTCCGCCAGAGCGGTGCGCGCCGGTTCGCTGGCGAGGAACGCTTGCGGCTCGTGGGTGAGGTTGTAGCGGGTGACCTTTACGCCTTGGCGGGCGAGCCATTCCAGGTCGCCGGCGAACCGGGTCAGCGCTGGCGGCACGCTGGGGCCGCACACGCCGGTCGAGCAGCACATCGCAGGGTCAAACACTTCGATCTTCATGACGCATCCTTTGGTCGTGATCTGCTGGGAAGGGGTACCGTCGGCACGGGCCACCGCCGGCGGCGGCGACCGCTCCACGCCGGGTTGCGAGAATTCGCTCCTCGGGCTCGAGGCATGCGTGGCTTCGTGCCGCGGGTTGTGCGCCGAAGCCGACCGCGGCCCGAGCGACGGTCATCGAGTATCAGTGGCGCGGCGATGATCATGACCGGGCTCCTGCTTGGGCGGTGTGATCGAGCCAGCCGGCCAGGTCAGCAAGCGTTTGCGGGCGGACGAGGTAGTAGGCGAACAGACCTTGGCGCCTGGTCTCGAGGATGCCGGCGTCGGCGAGCGTCTTGAGGTGGTGCGAGAGCGTCGACTGGGCGACGTCGAACAGCGGCACGAGCTCGCACGCGCACAGCTCCCCGGGGTGCTCGGCGAGCACGTCGACGAGCTGCATGCGGATCGGGTCGGCCAGTGCCTTGGCGTAGGCGGCCAGCCGGGTCGCGCGCTGCGGGTCGACGGACGGGCGCGCAGCGCTCGCGACCGGCGGTGCACCGGGCTCGCGCTTGCGTTTGGGGACCAGGATCGTGTCCATCGCGCTCACTCCTTGGCAGCCGCTCGTAATTCGCGCAGCTGATCGATCGACGGGACGCTGCCCAACCCGGGCACCCGATCCTCGAGGACGGGCGCCGGCGCGCTGATCGCGCCCAGGCGTGCGATCTCGGCGAGGTCGTGCGCCTTCGCAACCGGCGTGCCGCGGCCGAGCTTCTCGACGCCGGCGCGGGTTGCATCCTGAGAGGCCTCACGGCATAGGGCGCCGGCGGCGAAGACTTCGAAAGTGGTGGAAGAAAGCGGACACAGCATGTTAGATCGCGATTAGTCGATTGAATCGAAGATAATCGAATTATCGGCGGCCCGTTGTCGCTCGTCATCCGTAGCCCCGCGCGACCCCAATCCGGGTTTCCGCGCAAGAAGGGCAAGGACCGCCTCGTAGAGATCCGCGCTGCCGTCCGCGACGGTCGGGACCGTCGCGCGGAAATGCGGGGCTTATCCGGCCAGACACGCGGCAGCACGAGCGCCGCGGCGGATCGCGCTGGTCAGCTGTGCGGCGATCCACGCGACCGCGTCGCGCAACGAGAAACGCGCGTGATCGTCACCGGCGGATCGATGTGCGCGCTGGAGAGATGGCCTCAGCCGAACGCCTCCCATCATCATCATGATCAGGCCGACACCACGCTCACGCCCGACGGCGCCGACCGCGCCGCGGTGCTACTGGTTGGCGATGATCGCGCCGTAGCCGGCGAACCGGAGCGCGAACGCGGCGTGACATTCGGTGGTCGCGCGTTGCCAGAGCGGGACGGTCCTGTGCATATCTACCCGAGCATGTCGCAGTGCTGTTCGCGCAGGCATTCTTTGGTGCGTTTGTGCGCGAGCGTGAGGATGTGGCTGCGGATCGGGACGTCGTCGTAGTCGTCGAGGATCCTGTCCGCGCAGCCGCGGATCACCTCCGGCGGGCGGGTATCGCCGAACTCGTCGATCAGCTGTGGGAGCAGTCTCGCGAGCCGGAAGCGGTGCGAGGTCGCGTCGAGGCGGATCGCGTGGATCTTCTCGACCGCCAGTTCGTGGACGCGCTCTTCGATCATCTCGCGGATCTCGCGCACCTCGTCGACCGGGCGGCCAGCGGGATCGGGGATATCCCAGTCGTCGACTGTGGTTGGGACGTAGGGGCAGACGTCGCCGCAGCCCATCGTCACCGCCCAGTCGGCGTGCAGCTGCATCTCGACCGACAGTCGCTTCGGCTTGCGGGCCGAGACGTCGATCCCGACCTCTTGCATCACCTCAACGACCTCGGGCCACACGCGGCGGGCGGGGTCAGATCCGGCCGATTCGCCGCGGACATCCTCTGGGGCGTAGCGCTCGAACAGCGCCTGGGCCATCTGCGAGCGCCCCGCGTTATGGGTGCAAACGAACAACACATACTTCATCTCAATCGCCTTCCTCTGTCTATCCGGCGGCGACGAGCTTCTCGGCGTACTCGCCGGGCAGCCCGGCAGCCGCGACTTCGCGCGCAACTGCCTCGGCGTCGTAGGGGACGCGCTCGATCGTCGCCTGCACGCGGCCGGCATGGTCGAGCTCGAGCACCGCGAACCCGGCGCGCGGGTCGCCGTCCTTGGGCTTGCCGACCGACCCGCAGTTGACGAACAGCACCCCCCCGTAGCTATGGATCCAAGGCTTGTGGGTGTGCCCGAAGACGAGCACGTCACAGTCCGCACCCGCGGCGATCCGCTCAACCGTGTGCGCCGGCTTGTCCTCGAATAGGTACTCGTTCACCTTCCTCGGCGACCCGTGCACCAAACGCACCTGCTGCTCGCCGAGCTCGAACCGCAGATCGAACGGCAGCCCGCGCATGAAGTCCTTGTGCTGCTGATCTGTGTGCGCGAGCGTCCACGCGACCGATCGCTGCCCGAGCTCACGGTCGTGCTGGGTCACGTACGCGCAGCCGCAGTCCTTAAGCTCGCGGCCGATCGCATGGTCGTAATTGCCGTAGATCGTCGGGATCTCCCGCCCCTCGATCACAGCGCAGACCTCGCTCGGGTGCGGGCCGTAGCCGACGAGATCCCCGCCGCAATAGATCTGCTCGACGCCGATCGCGTCGATCGCCTCAAGGCTCGCCTCGAGCGCCGGCAGGTTGCCATGAATATCGGTGATGACCGCTACGCGATTCAACTTGGACTCCCGGTCGGTCGGTACACGATCACTGGCTTGCACGCGGCGTGAGCGCTTCCAGCAGCTCCCAGACCGGGCGATAGAGCTCGTAGCGATTCCGGCGCACGACCTCGAGCGGCCGCCCGGCCCGATCGCCCACCGGCCAGTCCCGATAGCGCTTGCCGGGATACCCGGGGCAGACCTCGGGCGGCGCCTTCTCGACCTTACCCTGCGATCGCGCGACCGCCCACAGCCGCTCACGGAAGAACCGCTCGATCATCACTGGCAGGAAGTTCGGCCCGACCGTCAGCTGCCCGCCGACCTGAACGAACGACTCCTCCACGTACCGCGCGACGGTCTCCGCCGAAAAGACGCCGCGGAACTCCCTGGCGCGCCGCGCGATCGTCAGGTCGAGCGCGCTACGCATCAGAGGATTGATCTGAATATGCATCACTGGTCTCTCGGACAAACTCCGGCCACAGTCTACGCATTGACAAACGTCAGTGCAATCGATATATGTAGATAGATGAGTATCGATCTGGAGCTCGCTCCGAAGACCAAACGATCGCCCGGCGAGCCGTGCTGCGAACCGGTCGTCTACCCCGACGTCGAGCGCGAACAGGCGCACAGGATGGCGTCGATCGCCAAAGCCCTCGGCGACCCGGTACGCCTCCAGCTCGTGGATGTGCTGCGAAAGCACGCCGGGAAGGTGTGCGTGTGCGAGCTCGTGCCGCTGTTCGACCTCTCCCAGCCGACCGTCTCTCACCACCTCAAAGTGCTCCGCCAGGCCGGGATCGTCGGCTCCGAGCGCGAAGGGCTGTGGGCGTACTACTACGTGATCCCCGACGCACTGAAGGAACTCTCGCAATGGCTGAGCTGACCAGCATCCGCGAGACCGTCCGCGACCGCTACGGCGCGGCCGCCAAAGCGGCGGCCGTTGCACAGGCGGCGCAGGTCCAAGCCGGCTGCTGCGGTTCTGAACCCGCCACGTGCAGCCCGGCTGACGAGACAGGAGTGTTCGGCGGCGCGCTCTACGATGAGGCGAGCCGCGAGGAGCTGCCGGAGGCTGCGCTCACTGCTTCGCTTGGCTGTGGTGTGCCCACCGCGGTTGCCGACCTGCGCGACGGCGAGACGGTCCTGGATCTCGGATCGGGAGCTGGCGCGGATGTCCTGATCTCCGCCGGCCGGGTGGCGCCCACCGGCAAGGCGATCGGGCTCGACATGACCGACGAGATGCTCGAGCTGGCGCGTGCGAACGCCACGGCGGCCGGCGTCGAGAACGTCGAGTTCGTCAAGGGCTACCTCGAAGAGATGCCACTGGACGACGCGAGCGTCGACGTCGTGATCTCCAACTGCGTGATCAACCTCTCCGGAGACAAACCCAAAGTCATCACCGAAGCCGCCCGCGTGCTGCGCCCCGGTGGACGATTCGCGATCTCAGACGTGATCGCTGACCCTGACATGGACGAGAACACCAAAGCCGACATGACCGCCTGGACCGGCTGCATCGCCGGCGCGCTCACCGAAACCGAATTCCGGACCGCGCTCAACGCAGCCGGGTTCGACGAGATCGAGATCCGACCGACCCATCGCGTACACCGACACGCGTCCTCGGCGATCATCCGCGCCCGCAAGCCAGCCGCGTGCTGCGGCGCGCAAACGCAAGCGTCATGCTGTGAGCCGGCCGCCACGGCAGCGTGCTGCGGCAACGATCACGCCCCGGGCACGTGCGGATGCCAGCCCTCCGCAACCCCGTCACACGCGCAATCCAGCTGAGCGCCCAAACGCCCGCGCGTGACTGAGCAACGTCGCCGACGGTGACCACGCTCGACCCAGACCGGGTCCAGCGGCACAAGCTCGCCCACCCGGGAATGGTCACAATCGTGGCCAACCACCACGAGAAACACGCCACATCGCCTACGCATCTCGCTCCCGCACGCGAACCGCGCTGACACCGAAATCGGCGAAGTCGTCCACAACACCTCGCGCGACCGTCTGCCCGCAGTCTCCGAGTCACCCAACCGCCCGCCGACACCGCGACAGAATCGGTTCGGGACCCCCAAGGACACTCTCCATTGGCCCTGGCTCTCGACTGGCACCGCGGCGCCTGCAGATCATTGGCGCGCCGATCGACGACCCTCTGACAAGAAGCCACGCCAAGTGGACCAACCCGCACGCCTGTCATCCCTGGTTTGCCGCCGCCCGCACCCAATCAGGCTGCTGAGATCGCTGGTCACCGCTCGGCACCACTTGACGAGGAAGCGGCCAGGCTATTAAGCGAAGTGTCCACTGAGCCGAGCGCCCTCCCCAGCAGACGAGCCCCCAGCAGCACCCATCGACGTTGAGCTCGCTTCTGCCCTCCGCCGAAGGCGGCCACGCTGACAAACGGGACGACGTTGCCTTCTGGTGCGATCCGGCCGCGCACGCGCCGGCGGCGGCAACTCAACCACGGCGCCCCAGCGCACGATAAGGGGGCACGAGCTCGCTCGGCGCGACGCGATCGCATTGACGACGGAGCCGCAGCGAGAGAGAACTGTCGGCTAGCTGCTGCACGTCGTCCAACTCACCAGTGACGGTGTCCGCCGGGAAGACTTCCCGCAATCGCACGAGAACCAGGAGTACGCACGATATCAGCCGACCGTTTGCCGCTAGTCCTCGCGAGGGAGCGAGGGACGCGTGTGACTGGGCTGTCCAGTACTTCAGGTCTCAGGGTTCCGCGATCGTGGTCATCGCAATGTGCGTTAGGCTGAGGGCATGGCCGAGGCCCGCTGCGAGCTGCTCTGCCTTGACTTGCCCCGCGCTGAGGCGATCCGCGAGCGTGTGCGACCCGCGCTTGCCGAGCGAGCCGCGGCGCGGGCGAAGGCGATCGCGGATCCGACGCGGCTCGTGATCGCGTTCGCTTTGCGTGACGGCGGGGAGTTGTGCGTTTGCGATCTAGCTTGGATCACCGGCCGCGCAGAGAATCTCGTCGGCCATCACCTGCGCGTGTTGCGCAGCGCAGGGGTTGCCGGCTCGCGGCGCGAGCACAAGGTCGTCTTCTATGCGCTCACCGACATGGGGCGGCAGCTGCTCGACGCGCATCTCGAGCTCGCCGAGCCGACGCGATGAGGACCGGGTCGCTCGAGCGGCCAACCCTGACACTGCGGCTTCCGGCTCCAGCGCCGCAGGGCGAGCTCGATCTAGTTGAGCGTGATCGGTTGATCGCTCGCGCGAAGGCGTTGGCGTGGTTCAGCCTCGCCTACATGACTGTGGAGGGCGCGATCCGCGATGGGACCCGGCTCCACCGGGCCGATCCCGAGGCTCATCGACCGGAACGCCGGGCTGCCGCCGGCAAGGCGGTCCTGTTGCCCGCCAGCTCACGGACCGGCCGCAAGAGCCCGAGCACGACCGCGATCAGACCACATCGCCGAAGGGCGCACGCTTCGCGGCGACAAGCTCTCGCTGCCGTGGGCGCACTCGGGCGAGCACCGCTCCGTCAGGTTCGCCGCGTGGGGCGAGACGAGCACCGCCAGTAGCAGGAACCACTTCGAGACGAACGCGCCCAATGCCGCCGCGACCAGCGTCATCGTGCAGTGGCGTCACGGTGCTGATCTCGCTCACGGCAGACGCGTGAGCTCGGAGGCGTCATCGCGGGACGCCCAAAATCGTGCGAGCGGACATCCGCCATGCCCAATCCACTTCGCGCTGGCCGCTCGAGCGGGTGCTGTTCGCGCCGCTTGTGAAACGCCAGGATAGCCCCTTTCACGCGCTTGTCAATTCCACGCCGGGCAGTTGTGAGTGCCCAGCGGGTAAGACGCCTCCAGTTGGTTCTGGGCGATGCGGCTGCGAGGTGTCGGAGCGCACGCCGATGCAGGCCGCGCGTGCTGTTTCAGCTCGTGGGCGCGTCGAGCGGTAGGCCGAGCCTCACCCAGTCGTAGATCCCGCCGCGGTAATACAGCGGTTGGATCACACCGCAGGTGGCGTCGACAACGAACATCCCCGTCTCGCCGTCGCGCGGAACCCGCGTGGGATCCGCGCGTCGTGCAAGCCGAGAAAGTTCCGCGATCATCCCACCACTGTATCTCCTACACAACTGTGTGCTTGTGATATCCTCGAGCGATCTCAGACCGGCCGTCGTTCCCGCACCCGCTCGCGGACCCGCTCGTGGACCTAATCGCCCAGCGCTTCCGAGTGCTCGCCGAGCCGATGCGCATCAAGCTCCTAGACCACCTGCGTGAAGGAGACGCCACCGTCACCGAGCTCCAGGAGGCGCTCCAAGCCAGCACGCAGAACATCTCAAAGCACCTCGGGATCCTCCACAGCGCCGGCATGGTCACCCGCACCAAGGACGGCAACCACACCCGCTACTCGATCGCCGACGAAGGCGTGTTCGAGCTTTGCGAACAGGTCTGCGGCGGGGTACGCCGGCAGCTCGACGAGCTCGACGCCCTGCTACAGCGCGGCCCGTCCCAATAGCGCCCTCGAGAGCCGTCCCGTGAGAACCGTTCGCCGTACCCGCAGCATCGCGCCCGAGCGGGCGTGGGAGCTAGTCGGACGGGGCGAAGCTCAGCTGCTCGACCTGCGGACCGAGCTCGAACGCCGCCGCTGCGGGTGGCCACCCGGCGCGCCGCGCGTCTCGCTGACCAGGCACGTCGCCCGGCCCGGCGGCCCGGACAAGATCTACCTCTTCCAGCACGCAAACCGCTCGAAGCTCACGGCTCGGCGCGGCGCAGCCGAGGTAGCTGGCGGATGGCCCGCCTGGCAGGCCGCCGGCATGCCGATCGAGCGCACACCGGCAAGTTGAGCGGGCCGCTGCCCCAAGAAGAGTTCGAACGAATCTTCAGCAGAGTTCGCGTCTCACCGTCGAGCTCGTGATCGCTTCCAGTGAGAGAGGGGTCCTGCTGACGTTACAAGACTTCGGACCCAGCGAGGGACTCTGGCATCTTCCAGGGGGCACCGTGCGATTCGGCGAATCAGTCGTTGAGGCCGTGAGACGAGTGGCACAGGACGAGCTCGGCCTGGACGATGAGCGTCGGGCAACTGCTCGGCTACATCGAATACCCAGCCACTACAACAACGGCCTCGATTCACCCGTAGGCGCCTGGCGTTCCGCGCGCAGACATCGATCGTAGAGATGCCCGACGAGCGCGACCTGTGATTCCCGTGCGCGTGGTTCACCGTCATGCCCGACAACATGCACGACGGGCAGAAAGAGTTCCTCGCCCGGCATCAGGACATCGTCTCGAGATGACCGGCTGCGGAGACATGACATGCCCGTCGCAGACCATTTGCGGCGTCAGCTCTCCGCGCGCTTGCGGCCCATAAAGTCGAGGCCGAATAGCGGCGCGACCAGACAGACGTTGAACGCGCCTGCCGCCAGCGGCACAACACCAACTATCGCGATTATGGTGCTGGCGGTACCGCCGATGGCGATCCCTCCCCGAACACCGAGGGTGGATATCCGGCCCCGCGATGTCGCCGGTGACAGCGATCTGCAGGCACGGATCGAGAGCGAGCTACCGCTGCTACTGGCGCTCGCGCAGCGCCTCACACGCGAGGAGCACGACGACCAGGATGCCCTCGAACGCGCCTGGCGAGCCCATCACCAGCTCCCAGATCCGGCCAGGCAGGCGGGTGGCTGCGGAGCATCCTCGCTCGCACCGTCGTCGATGCCCACCGCCGACAAGCTGATCTCAGGCCCGGCGACCCCCAAAGCTCGACATGCTGACACCCGACCTCGAGGAAGCGACGGTGGTGGCCGCAGCCGGAGAGAGCTGACGCTCCGCGCGGCTCTGCGCAAGCTCACGCCGGCCGACCGGATCGGCCTCGTGCTCGACGCTGCCGATGGACGGCCGGCGACGGAGCTCGGAGAGTTGCTCGATGTCCGGACCGACGGGGTCCACAAGCGCATCGAGCGCCGTTGGACGCGGCTGATCGCCGCACTGGCCGGCCCCGAGGCGCCGACGCTCACACCGTCGGCAAGCGCTTGCTGCGACGCACGCGCACGACCTGCTCGACCGCACGCTCGACGAGACCACCCTGTCAGACGTCGCCCATAACTTCCGCGGCGACTAGCAAAGGCTCTACAAGCGGATCACGATCGGATTCTTCCTCGCAGGGTTCATCGGGCTGCTCGGCAATGGCTTATTCAACGGGCTGTTCATCAAGCACGCCGCTCCGCGAGCGCTCGAGAAACGTCGTGCTCGGACCGATCGTCGCGGTGCTGAGCTCCGTCTGCTCGATCGGCAACGTCCCACTCGCCGTGGTGCTGTGGTCAGGGGGCATCTCCTTCGGCGGCGCGATCGCGTTCCTCTGCGCCGAGCTGATCGTCCTGCCGATCATCGCCGCCTAACCGGAAGTTTTTGAGTAACGCCAAGTACTACGCGACCGACTTCGCGCTGCCGATCACCGCGCTGATGTTCGTCACCATCGTGATCGCCGCCCTGATCATCGACGCCGTCTTCGGCGGACTCGGGCGATCCCCACAGGCAAGCGTCCCAGCCGCGGCGACAACTTCGGCACGATCCACGTCGAACAAGCTGTTTCTCAACCTTCTCGTGTCGCGATCTTCGTGGCGCTCTTCTACCTCACGATGCGCCGAAGGTGACCGATCCCGTCGGCGGAATGAAGGTCGACCGATCCAAAGCAGTCGCAAGATTTCGCCGGCCAGACCCACTACTTCTGGTCCGAGCACTGCCTGCACACGTTCGAGGCCCCGCCCGAGCAATACATCGACAGCGGCTCGGAGGCGACCTGTCCCCACGCAACCCACGCCCCCTAGCCAAGCCGGCATCGCACGTGGCGACGCCGGCTCAGGTTCGCGCGCGGCGGCGTCTCAAGCCAGCGCACACTGAAATCGAGGCGGACCTCACCCGCCGAAGAACGACACGCCAGAGCGATGGTCTCTTCTGCCCAAGACGCCCTAAGAGAAGCGAGCCAGGCGCTACCGCTCCTGAGGTTTGGCCCCTTCCCCCGACGGCCTTGAGGAAAGCAAGCGACAAGAGATCCGGCAAGCCGGGGTCGGATCGTGGCGCGGCCGGGGTGACAGTGCGCGGCCGAGGTGATGCAGCCCGGAAAGGAGAACCAGCCGCCGACGCACGACCGGTGATACGCGGCTCAGGTGACGACCAGTTGCTCATACATCCCGTCGGCGTAGTGGTTGGGCAGGTTGCAGATCAGCTCGTAGCGACCCGGGGGCAGGGTCAGGGTGGTCCAGCCGACGCTGCCGCTGGTGATCCCGTCGCCGGTCCCGCTGCCGCAACTACGGGAGGCCTCGCCGAGGCTGCCCGCCTCGGCAACTTTGCCGTCGCCGCCGGGCACACGATCGCCCGCGGCGGCTCCGGCCGCCAGCTTCAGAATTACGAGCTCGTGGGTGCGCCAGCCATGTTCGACGCCACCAGGCTGATCTGGCCGGCGGGGACGGTGGCCGCCGAGATCCGCAGCATCATGTGCGCACCTAGCGGGGCGGTGCGGCCGATCATCCGCGACATGCCCATGTCGCCCAGCGTCACGTTGACGATACGACCCGGCAGTGATCGCGGCGCCGAGCAGGTCAAACGCGCAAAGTGATAGCCCGCCCCGCCGCCCATCATCCCGCCCCCGGTCGATAAAGCGGTCGAATGACCGCCAGCGCCCATCATCCCCGACCCAGTCGAGCTGACCGAACCGCAACCGGCAAGGGCCAGACCCGCCGTCGCTGTAGCAAGGAGCAGCAACTTTCCACTCATGACAGCACAACGCATCCGTCCGCACGTTACAACGCCTCCGAACATGCGTACCGTTCAGCCCGGCGGGCGTTGCCGACCAACCGGAGCAGGAGGTCCCGCCTTGGCTCGGTTCAGGGACCTCGCAACGGTGCGTTGAAAAATTAGCTGTCGTCGGTGTCCGCCGGCTGGGCAGCTGTGGGGGCCGCCCGTCGGGCCGGTCGTTCAGAAGCCGCAACGAGCCCTCGGCTACACCCGCGATGCCGGTTGCGCTCGGCTCCTCCTCTTCGCGGGCACTGCGGTCGTCGGAGGGCGCCCGCCACACGTCGCAAAGGAACGAACACCAGCGGTCCGCGGCGGCGTCCCGCTGGCGGCCGCTCCGTCGGCGATGCGATCAGGCGCGCCGCTCCGACCAGGCGCCCGCTCTTGGTGCTAAGCGAGCGGCGTCCGCTTGATCAACGGGGCCGAAGCGCCGAGCGTGGCCCGTGTGCGCCGGGAGCGGCAGTCTGGTCGGTCTTGCCTCGCGTTCGGGCTGACCGGCTCGCGGATCATCGCTATCCATGCTCGCGTCGCCTCCTCTCACTCTCATCAACGGCGCTAGTGCTGTCCGGATCGAGCTAATCCGGAGACTGACCCAGCGCTCGCCCAATCCGCAGATCGCAATGGTTCTCTCAAGACAAGGACCGCTAACCCCCGACCGATCTGCTGTTCACCGGCGTGCGGGTCGCCGGGTCCGCGAGCGCGCGAACATCCCCGCCGCCACGAGAACCAAACCCGGCGACGTAGGGGGTGTCGATCGACGACGCGACTCTCCAGCTCGGCGTCTGCACGCAGACCATCCGGCGCCGCTTTGCCGAGGGACTGCTTCCCGCCGAGCAGACCGCTCGCACGCTCCTTGGCGCATTGGCTTGACCCTCGAGGTACGAGGCCGGTTCGCACCCGAGGTGCCTGGCGACTACGTCAAGCTCGACGACACGCGCCGGCAACTCAGCGTCGCTCGCGAGACCATGCTCAACCAAGTTCGCGCCGGCAGGCACAACGCCGTCTACGCCGTGCAGGGAAAGCGCCGCGGGCGCCGCATCGAGATCCATCCCGGCGAGCAAAGAGGCTGCAGGGCACCGAGCTCACATGCCCTGGTCGCGCCCTTGAACGTGGTCAGCGTGAAACACCCCGTCGTATCCCGCTCGGCCGCATTGACATCATGTCGCTGGACATCAGGGGCGTGTCGTCGACCTTGAGGTCCTGGACTCGGGGCACGATCCGGTCGCTGCGAAGGTCGGTCCCGGTAAGTGCTCGCTTGGTGTCTGCCAGTGTTCGGTTCCCGGTCAGTCGAGCGGTTGCTCCTTGCCGTGGACTAGCGCGAGCGTCGGGCCGGTGGTGACCTGCGTGGCGAGACGCTCGATCTCCTCGCGGGTGCCGGTCCCGAGGCCGCGGCGGGTGACGTTCAGCGCGCCGGCGGCCATGCCCAGACGCACGGCCTCGATCGGTCTCATCCCCCGCGCGAGCCCGACGCCGATCGCGGCGAACATCGAGTCGCCCGCGCCGCGGTGATCGAGCGCCTCGAAGGTGGGAGCAGCGAGCGCCACTTCGGTCGGGCTGACGCCGTCGTCGATCAAGATCGCTGGCGCGGAGCCACGCGAGACGAGAACCCGGCGCGCACCCGGGCCGCGCCCCCGATCCGCTTCACCCGCCGCTGACGCGAGCTGAGATCGTCAAACAGCTTCATGCCGTCCGAACCCGTGGTACGGTTTCTGTTGCACATTTCGAACTCCTTTGTGAGTTCTTTGTCGGCCCCGAGTCACTAGCTCGGGGTCGACGCGTTTCTAGGGACGTTCCGTTCACCCGACGCCAATGCGGCGTCGGGCCTCACTCAGGCCATAGGGCCTCCTCTCGTGGTGGATGGCACCGGCCTGCTACCGGCCGGTGAAGATCAAGAGCTACAGAACCGCCGGCCTAACGGCCACAGGCGTAGGACGCCGGCGATCGTGGCCAAAGGAGCCAGGGCGTGGGACGCGAAGCGAGCGCCCGACCTGGGCTGGCGGAGCTGCGCGCGAGCTCAAGCGATCGTGGCCCGAGGCGCAGCCCGGCGCTCTAGGCAACACGGGAGGTTGGGGGAATAGGCCGCCTTGCGAACGCCCGACCAGCACCCGTTTCGCACCTCACCCGACTCCGATGACT
Source organism: uncultured Solirubrobacterales bacterium (assembly GCA_963836065.1). Classification (GTDB taxonomy): domain Bacteria; phylum Actinomycetota; class Thermoleophilia; order Solirubrobacterales; family Solirubrobacteraceae; genus Palsa-465. Next base: position 75,768 of record CAWIII010000035.1, on the reverse strand, counting down.
AACGCCACAACGTCATCCGGGACCATGCAAGGGAGTAGCTCAGCGAGGACACACAACACGCCAAGGCACACACCGACGTCCCGTCAACGTGGGGTTCTTGGTGGCTCTCGGCGCTCAAAACGAACCTTCAGAGGAACGTCCGGCTATGTGTCACTTCTCGAGGGCCCCATCAATGCGGGGAGGTCGCTCTACCAGAGCAAGCCATAAATCGAGGCCCTGAAGCCTACCACCGCCACGGACGGAAGCAAGGCCAAACCCCGTGGCTGCAAGGGATACGAGCAGTCAGGCGGTTACAGCAGACCGCCGAGACAGCCGTGCCCACGACCGCCCCGTTCGCGTTCGCCGCTACCCACGCAGCGTCCGGTACCGGCAGCTGGAAAAGCCGACACCCATAACCCAGCCTGCGCCGACAGTCGATCACCATGCGCGCCGGGGCTACCCACCCAAGTCTCCGTCCCAACCGGGGCCTAACTCTGGGTCAGGTCACAGAAATCTCCCCGCAAATCAACCACTTTCGCGGAACTTGGGGTGAGTGAGCACCCGCTCACCCAACCCAAACTTGGCGTTTTTCGTCCCAACCTTGGGTTGGGTCATCAAATCCCTGCACACTAAGGTATTTCGTGGATCTGCGGCGCTGGACTAAACCCAAAGGTGCTGCCACCTAACCCAAAGAAGACCCCAGGTAACCCAACGGCCCAAGAAGTCGGTCCAGTACGACCGGTAGCAGATGCGCCTGGGTTCTTGAGGACGACGGCGGACCGTTGACTTCCGAGGGCGGCTGGCAGGGAGGTGCGCCGGTCAGCTCGAGCGACCTGTGGGCGATGATCGTCTCGCTGGCGGTCGACGCCGGCGCGGCAGCCGCGCGCTTCTCGGAGGTCTCGCGGTACACGGAGGTCCGGTCGTCTGACATTGGTTATGCGGCCGATTCACTGGTGAGGGTCTTGTAGGGGTGGGGATCGGTGGCCATCGCGCCCTCCAGCAGCCTGTTGAAGAGCAGGCCGCGGTGGCGGGTGCGGCGGCGATTGAAGCGGAAGGTGAACTCGTCGAGGTAGTAGTCGAGCTGATCGTGGAAGACGGCAACTTGGGTGGGTACCGAGCAGCCAACGCTTGAGCAGACTCGCGACGCGGTGGACCTCGGGCATCAGGACGTGCGCAGGGTCCCCGGACGCCGACACGTTGGTCACGACGTGACGGAAGCGGTAGCGCTCGATGTCGTCGTAGCTGACCCAGCCGTCGGTGTACACATCGGTGCCGCACGCGATGTTGTCGAGCCGAACTCGGTCAGGACGTCCTTGCTGGCGTTCGGGATGCGCCGCGTTCGGACCCGTCTGGGGCCGCGCTCGCGGCACTCCACGGCGATCGCGATCAGCGCCTTGCCCGCAGCCCCACGGCGGCGGCGCCCGCTGCGCAGGCCGGCAATCGCGGTCTCGTTGACCTCGACGACGCCGTCGAGCAACTCGCGGCCGGGGCGGACCATCGCTCGTCGCAGCTTGTGCAGCCCCGCCCAGGCGGTCTGGTAGCTATCCAACCCGAGCACCTGCTGCAGGCCCAGCGCGGAGACCCCCGGCTTCTGGTTGACCACGTACCAGGCGGCCGCGAACCAGCTCACCAGCGGCATGCGAGTGCCAGCGAAGATCGCGGTCACCGAGGTCTCCCCGCGGCACGCCGCGCAACAGCGCAGCCCGTCGGCCATCTGCCACCAGCCGCCATCGACCGACCCGCAGAAGCGACACACGAACCCATCGCCCCAGCGGATCCGCTCGAGGTAGCGCAAACACGACCCTTCATCAGGGAACCACTCCAACAGCTCATGCCAGTTGCGCGGATACTCAAGGCCCGCCGGGGATGCTCAACAGCCACACCGCCAAGCCACACGCGCCGGGGACGGAAGTGGATAGCCCACTCGTGTCAAACAACCCGGACAGAACCCCTTTGTGCGACACCCTCGACGAAAAGGAGCGGCATATCACCCAGGTCTCGTCGGCGCTCGGTTGCACAAGGAGCAGCGGCGACGGATCGACTACCTACAGTGCGCGAATTCGCAGTGAGCGCAGACCTTGGGTGCTGTTCTGTCGGTTCTGAATCGATGACCGACACCCGGTTCAGAATGCTCAGTCCTCTCGAATCCAGTCCCGGCGTGTGGGCGCCACCCCTTCGAGCTCGTCGAGGACGTGTCTCCATCGGCTGGGTCTTACCCCGGGCTCGTGGACGCGCCAAGCGGGGGCTCCACCATGCGGTTCGGGAAGCGTCTCAACTGCTGTCGCGTCGATTCGTAGGTCCACGCCACGCTCGTGCAAGGACGCGATTTGGTCGGCTGCAATCAATCGGCTGCCGGCCTCCGCCCTGATGACGATCCCGTGGAAGATGTCTTCGGCCGGAGCGGCGACGACATGCTCGACCGTGCCGACCGATTCGCCGTCAGACGCGTAGACCGGGACACCCTCGTCGAGCACCTCATACGCGATCGCGGCCCCTTCGTCCATCGCGCGCAGATTAGCCTGGATTATCGGCGGGGGGTTTGTTCACTAGTATTAGCGAGCGAGCCTCATACCGCCGAGTGGTTGTTCAAGCGTTGCGGTGATCTTGAGGGCGGTCAGGGTTCGGTATGAGCCCCGCTCGCGGGGCGTCCCTGCGGGCCGCGGGGTGTGGCCGCGGGGTACCTTCCGATCTAGAGCGCGGGCGAGCGGCGCCCGCTTGGAAGCCCCTGCGGGGCTTTGCACCTTACGGTTGCTGGAGGTACCACCGTGGCCACGATCTCAAGCCTACTCGCCGATCACGTAACGCTCCAGGTGCGTTCGGTCGACCGCCTGTTCTTGCAGGGGTACGTGCCGCGGCTGATGACGGAGGGGCAGGTGATCCGGTTTCTGCTGGATCGTGGGTTCCCGATCCCGTCACCAGCGGTGCTGGGGAGGATCGGCCGTCGCTACGTCGATCAGATCAACGATTTCGTGATCAGCAACGGGATCCCGGCGGTGAAATTTGTCAAGGGCGATGTGAAGGAGGAGATCGCCCGCAAGCACTTCGAGGCCGCTGAACGCGAGGGCCGGTTCGGGGTGGTGATGGTCGGGATCGCGCAGGAGAGAACAAGCGCGTGGCGCGGGTGGCGGGACGGCGGCCCGGACGGGCATCCGCATTTCGTCTATCGCCGTCAGTCGATCTTCCCGAACAACTATTACTTCTACATCCGCGATCCGGACTGGGGACCCAGTTTTCTGAAGACTGTCGGGTATGCGCCGTTCCCGGTATGGGTCTACCTGAACGGGAACGAGTGGGCCAAGCAGCAGGCCGCCCAGCACGGGATCGGCTTCCGCCCGTTGGATAACGGGTTCGCATCGTGCGAGAACGCTGAGGCGCTCGCCGAGATCTGCGGGAGTCTGTCCGCCGCCGATGTTCGCGCGTTCTTTGATCGCTGGCAGGCCGCGCTCCCGTCCCCATTCACCGACGAGGACCGCCGCCGTGGCTACAGCTATGACCTCGCGTTCCGGCAACTGGAGATCTCCGACACCCGCGTGTTTGACCGGCCGGCCGCGGGCCGCGCCTGGTTCGAGGCAACGATCCCCGATCAGCTCACATTGGGACGCCCGGATCAGGCCGCGGTCATCTTCGGCCGCCGCGTGACCCGGCAGACCCCGGGACGGTTTCACACCAAGGTCTTCAACCGCGGTGTCGAGGCCGCGATCCAGATCCACTTCCGCGCGTCGAAGGTCAAGCAGTACTTCAAAGAAGGCCGCGCGCTCAGAACCGAGACGACCGTCAACGACACCCGCGACTTCGGGGTCGGACGACTCCTCACCGACGCCAACTGGCAGGCGCTGATCCAAATCGGACACGACATCAATCAACGCCTGTTGAACCATCAGCTTGACGCGTGCGCTTGCGCACCAGACGCCACGCTCCTTGAGCGCGTGGTGCTGCCATCCACCACCGATGATGGCCTACCCGCCCCCGGACTCCGGTTCGGGGACCCCAGAACGATGGCGCTGCTCGCCTGCCTGTGCAGCTTCCAGCACCTGTTCACCGGGGTGACGAACCGCTCGCTACGCGCGCTGATCGCCGGGTTGATCCCCGGCTACGGCCCGCGGCAAATGACCTACGACCTGAGGCGGCTACGCCGCAACGGGTTCATCCAGCGGATCCCTCGCACCCAGCGCTACGAGCTGACCCGCGAGGGACGCCGACTGGCCGTCTTCTTCAGCAAGACCTACACGCGGATCGTCAACCCCTCCCTCGCCGAACTTGACCCACAGCTACCACCGGAGATCGCCAACCACCACCCCCTCGCGCGCGCATGGCGCGCATTCGAGCGAGCACTCGAGGACAAGATCAAACAGGCCGCTATCGCGGCCTGAAAAGATGACCAATCCGTGAACTTTTCAACCACCTAGCGGAGCTAGTTCCGCTACGGGTATCGGGTAGCCCGTAGCGGTGGCGATGGATGTGGGCGCGGGTCGTCCGGGCGCGCGGCGGGACAGGACTTCAGTCGGATTGGTGGACAGTTGGCGCCGTATTGCCTGACGTAGTTCCGTGCGACGCGTCGTGATGCGGGCACTTGACTGGGCGAGTTTGCCGTATCGGGGCGCGGTTTGGGCGACGTTTCCGTCCGTTATACCCGGAGATTTCGTTCACCAATCTCGCTGAGAGATGGCCCGCCCGGGACACGCTTCACCGAGCCGACGCTGGCCGCGCAGCGTCGGTACGAGGCGCTGCGGGCGTACTACGTGGAGGAGCTCTCGCCCGAGGAGATCGCGGAGCGCTTCGGCTACACCAAGGCGAGCGTGCAAACGCTGATCTCGCAGTACCGGGCGGCGGATCTCGCGGGGCTGTTCGCCCAGTCGCGTCCGGGGCCCAAGCGCCAGCCCAAGAAGGACGCCGCCCGCGAGCGGGTGATCGAGCTGCGCCGTGAGCGCCACGGTATCGAGGAGATCGTCTCAGAACTCGAGCGGGCGGGCACCCCGTTGTCACGCACCGCGGTGTGGGAGATCCTGCGGGAGCCGCGGCTCTCAAGGATGCCCAAGCCGGCCGCCGCACCCAAGCCCGAGCCCGAGCGACTCGCGGCGCCGAAGGTGCGCGTGCTCGCCGACGAGGACTGGCCAACCTCCGGTGTCATCCAGACCCAGCACGCGGGCCTGTTCGTGCTCGTGCCGGAGTTGATCGCGCTCGACGTTCCAGGGCTGATCGAGGCGGCTGGCTGGCCTTCCACCAGCCAGCTCGAGGCAGTCCACTCGGTGCTCTCGCTGCTGGCGCTCAAGCTCTCGGGCCGCCGGCGGCGCAGCCACGTGCACAGCGTCGTGCACGACCCCGCGCTCGGCCTGTTCTGCGGCCTAAACGTGCTGCCCAAGACTTGGCATCTGACGACCTACAGCTACCGCACCACGCGCACCCAGCAGCTTCGGTTCTTCGAGGCGCTACAGCCCCGCCTCCGCGACGCCGGGCTGCTGGGCGATCAGGGCCTGAACCTCGACTTCCACGCGATCATGAGCTACGGCGAGGACACGATCCTCGACAAGCACTACGTACCGCGCCGCTCGCAGCGGACCCGCTCGGTGCTGACGTTCATCGCCCAGGACGGGCAGGAGCGCACGATCATCTACGCCAACGCCGAGCTGACCGCACGGGCGCAGTCAAGCGAGGTGATCGCGTTCTGCCGCTTCTATGAGCGCACCCAAAAATGGTTTGCGTCTGATCTTGCGATAGAGCTGCCCCTGTTTTTCATGCCAATCCTGGGAGGCTGTCCGGGCCCCGACTCAGGAGGACGTGATGATGGAGAACGGCAAGCCGCGCAAGCGCCGGCAGCTGTCGCCGGAGGAGAAGTGGGAGGTGTTCTTCGAGGTCTGCTCGCAGCAGCTCTCGCAGGCGGACGCAGCTCGGAAGTGGGGCGTCGACGTGTCGACGGTGATTCGGATCAGGCAGTTGGCGAAGGACGCGGCGCTGGCCGCGTTTGCGGCCGCCAAGCCGGGCAGGTTGCCCTCTCCGGAGCAGGTCGAGTTGGAGGCCGCGTTGGCGGAGAACGATCGGCTCTCGGAGGCGCTCAAGGAGCTGGCGGTCGAGTTGAGCTTGCACCGGGGAAGGCAACGCTCGGGCTTTTCGGCCCGGTCCCGCGGCGCGTGAGCGCGCAGACCAAGCTCGAGCTGATGGGGCTGATCGATGGCGCGGTGTCGGCGGGGTGGGCGCACGCGCGTGCGTGCCGGGTGCTTGAGATCGAGGATGTGCGCATGCATCGCTGGCGCGCCCGGCTCGCCGAGACGGGCTCGTTGGAGGACCGTCCGCCGGTCGGCAACCGGGTGCACCGGATCCTTGACTGGGAGGAGCAGGCGATCCTCGATCTGATCGAGGAGTGGGGCGTGGTGGATCGTTCGCATCGCAAGCTCGCGCATCGCGGCTCGTATGTCGGCACTGTGTTCGTGTCGCCCTCGACGCTGCTGCGCGTGGCGCTGAAGAACAAGGTCACGCTGCCGGGGGAGCCGATCCGCCCACGACCGCCAAAGCCCGCATTTCCCGAGATCTGCTGGGAAAAGAACCGGATCTGGATCTGGGACGCGACCCACTTCACGCGGTGCAAGCGGGTCGCGTACGCGATCGTCGACGTCGTCACCAGATACTGGATCGGCTACCTGCTCACGACCGAGCAGACGCACACGCAGGTGCAGCTGCTGTTCGCCCGGGCGCTCGAGGACCAGGGGCTGCTCGGACCGGACGGGCTGCCGCCCGACCACGCCCCTGAGGATCCGCCGATCCTGGTGGCGTGGTCGGACAACGGGTCGGAGATGAAAGCGATCGACACTCGCCAGTTCATGGCGCTGATGGCGATCGCCCAGCACCACGGCCGGCCCGGCACCCCGACCGACCAGGCGCACGTCGAGTCGTTCTTCAGCCACCTGAAGGGCGACTGGCCGACCCTGACCAGCATCACCGACCCGGCCGCGCTCGACACAGAGCTCGCCCGGATCCGCGGCCAGTACAACACGGTCCGCTTGCACGCCTCGATCGGCTACGTCACCCCCGACGACGAGCACCACGGCCGCGGCCCCGCGATCCGCCGCGCCCGCATCGCCGGGCTCAAGCGAGCGCACGCCCAGCGCATCAACGAGAATCGGAGGCGATCGAAATGACCGCGACCGAGACCATCCTCGCCAGCCGCCCGCTCCTGCTTCTGCGGGACGGAGGCTCGCTGCGCGAGGGGGTCGCCCGCCGGCACGGACGTCGGTGGAACTGGGCACGGACGACGCCCCGAACCACACCCACCAACACGGCCCACAAACACCCTCAGGCTTGGTGTGAAAAAGTCGGCCGCTCTATCAAAGGTTCAGATACACCGCACGACAACAAGCCGCCCAACCGTTAACTCAGCTCCCGACTTGACACAGGACTTCTTGCAGAGCCGTTGCTCATGCTCGGCTCGAACCGGACGTCCGAGGCGCGCTGAGTCCGGCTCTCGCAGCGGACGAATCTTGCTAGACGGCGACCACCGAGAACACCGGCGGCAGCCGCATCGCGACCGTCGACCAGGTCGCGCCGGCGTCGCCCGAGCCGAACAGATCGCCGGACGTGGCGCCGAAGTAGAGTTCGAGCTGCTCGCCCTCTCCGGCGCGGCTGAACGCCTGGCGCAGCACCGTCAGGTAGGCGTGCTCCGCCGGCAGGCCGTCTCCCCGGGCCGCCCAGCTGGAGCCGCCGTCGCGTGTCTCATAGACGCGTACGCGGCCGTCGGGGGTGACGCGGTCCATGTCGGCGACGAGCGGAATCACGTAGGCGCTGTCGGGATCGGCGGGGTCGACCATCAGCGGGAAGCCGAAGTCAGACGGGAGCCCACCGCCACCGATGTCGGCCCAGCTTTCGCCCGCGTCGTCGGAGCGGTAGACGCCGCCGTGGAACTGCATGAACATCCGCTTGGGTTGCCTCGGCGCGCGCTCGACGTGGTGCACGCAGCGGCCGGCGTTCTCATCCTTTACTGCCTCTTCGGGCAGGTACCGCGGGTTGAGCCCCTCGTTGCCCCGCCGCCAGGTACGGCCGCTGTCCTCGGTCAGCCACATCCCGGCGGCCGAGACGGCGACCGCCAGCTTGTCGGGATCTCCCGGCCAGGTGCAGATCGAGTGCAGGCAGAGCCCGCCGCCGCCCGGCTGCCAGTGCGGGCGCGAAGGCTGCTCCCACAGTCCGGCATTGATCTCCCAGCTCGCCCCGCCGTCGTGGCTCTCGAACAGGACTCCGGGATCACCCCCCGCGTACAAGGTCCCGGCGGCCTCGCCGCAGGCGATCACCCAGATCCGCTCAAGCGCCCGATCGCCACCTGCCGGCAAGGCGACGCCGTCGGCCTGCTCCCACTCCGCGCCCGGATCGCCGTCGGTGTAAAAGATCTTTGGCCCGTAAAACGGCGAGGTCACGGTCGCGAGCAACCGTCCGCCGCGGCGATCGCGGGTCGCGAAGTCGACCGGCTGCCCGGCAAACGCGCGCGTCTTGATCCCAAAGCCGCAACCTAGCTCGCCCTCAAGCAGCAACAGGCCCTTCTTTGTCCCCACCAGCAGCTCGGTCAATCTCTCAGCCTCCTGTTATCGCCGGTAGCACCTCGACGCGGTCCCCGGACCGCACCGCCGTCGCACCGCCGTCGCCTCGCCACCACGCTCGCCGTTGACGAACACATTGATATGGCGACGGATCAGGCCAGGCTCGTCGAGGACCCATCCGCTCATGTCCGGGTGACGCAGTTCCAGCGCCCGAAGCAGCTCGACTACCGTCGCGCCCTCCAGCTCATGCTCCGCGCGACCGCCTGCGAGCTTGCGCAGCGGTCCCCGAACGCACACCACGGCCATCGGCGGAATCCTAAGCGCGCTCACGAAGCTATAGACCGCGGCACCGCGAGTTTCTCATCGCCGCGGCGGCACCGAGCCGAGCGCGCGGGCACCCAGCCCCCGACGCGCACGCAAAGCGGCGGCTCGCCCCGCTCCAGCCGCCGCCCCGGAGCGGTCATCTCGCTGACGCGAGATGACCGCTCCGTCGCCAACACGATCGCGCGGCGCGAGGCGGCGGGAGGAGCAAAGCGATCCCGGTGTTGAATTTCGGTCGCCAGCGCGGGCGACGGCCCGCGTTAGGCTCGAAGACTGAACCGAGGCTTGACTCCAAAGCGATCTGACTCCCGGCGAGGGGTGTCTTCCGCGCGAAGTGTCGGCCTCGGTTGTTGCCTTCGAGGATCGGTCTGACCTGATAGGAGCGTTCGCCCACCTACGGGGGGGCGTCTACCGGGATGTTGTCGGCCGGTCCGCCAACAACAACATACCTGTGGAGGTTGTAGTGAAGCGAGCGAAGAGGCGGTCCGGGACCGTCGCATTTGTTGATGACGCCCGATCATGCGGGCAATGTGGTCGGGATCGATCCGCACAAGCGGACGTTGACCGCGACGGTCGCCGACGCGCGCGGCGGGATTCTTGCCTCGGCGCACTTTCGCGTCTCGGGCGGGGGGCACCGGGAGCTCGAGGCGTGGGCGCGGCAGTTCGGGCAGATCGCCCGGTGGGGGATCGAGGGGTCGGCGAGCTGGGGGCGCCACACGGCCGTGTTCCTCACCGATCGTGGCCATGACATGCGCGATATGTGCGCGAACCGCACGCCGCGGTCTGATCGCGCGCGCCAGCGCGGCAAGTCCGACACGCTGGACTCCGAGAGGATCGCGCGGGAGGTGCTCGCTCACCCGCTGCTGCCCAAGGCGTTCAAGCGCGCCGGGCAGGAGCAGGGTCCGGACGAGCAGCACCAGCTGCTGGCGTTGTGGCACAACCGGCGGGAGTGTCGGAGGAACCGTGTAAGCGTGATCGAAAGGACGTCATGGAAAGCGCCGGACAAACGGCATGGAGAAGGGAATTATTATAAAGAGTCCTACGTTGAAGACCTAGCCAGTCACGACGGCCCCGACCATGCGTTGGCGACCCGTGAGGGCGCAGCGAAGCGTTGGATCCGGGGTGCATGCAGGCCGGCTATTGAGCCTCGAAAAGTCCATTGTCTGGGGTGCCGACGCGCTCATGACCGTCGGAAGGCAATATCGCTGGCGGCGTTTTGGCGAGCCGTCAGCGAACCCCGCGGGGTCGGAGAACCCGGCATGCGTGCGATCTCTTCATGCTGAGAACCGGGAGATCCCGTGGTCGCCCGTGTCTGTCGATGATGCCCCGCCCGGGATGGTTCGCGGGGTGGCAGATCGACGGGTGGCGGGACGCGAGGGGAACGCCGAGGCGGTACGCCCTCGATGTACGGCTACGGGAAGTCGAGACAGGCCCGTAGTACCTGTGAAGGTGCCGAACAACGCCGCTTAGGTGGCCGCGGAGGTGCTGGAGGGAAGGGGCCTGCGTGAGGGGAACGTCGGCCAGCAAAACGCGTCCCGGACCCAGAGCCGGGCAAGGCGCGCCAAGTGCGCTGGTCGCGTGCGCGGAATCGCGGGGGCGCGCGATTCGACGCCACTACCCGAGCGAGGAGCCCAGTGCGGTAGTTCCGCACGCTGGGATCTGTGCGGGGGGCGGGCCCGAGCCCTACCAGTGAAGGCCCGTCCCTACCGCGACCCTGCATCTACATTCATTCATCCAGATCTGATTTCTTGTTCGAGCGAGGAGCGGAGCGAGCCCCCAGGGCGAGCGCAGCGATCCGAAACCGTCGAGCGGCGAGAGGTGTTGCCCGGACTGCCGGGTGGGCCGGGGGTCGATGAGCAGCCGCTTGAGATCTCTGACGAGATCCTTGATGCGTTGCTCTCAGGGGCGAGGACCGCTGAGGAGATCGCGGGCCCAGACGGGCTGCTGGGGCAGTTGACGCGCCGGCTGTTGAACCGGGCGTTGGAGGCGGAGCTGAGCGAGCATCTCGGCTATGAGCCCGATCAGGCGCCGCCCGGTGGCGTGGGGAACGCGCGCAACGGCAAGCCGTCAAAGACGATCCTGACCGATCACGGACCGCTGCGGATCCGCTCCCCGCGGGATCGCAAGGGCACGTTTGAGCCGCAGATCGTCAAGAAACGTCAGACCCGGTGGGTTGGGTTCGACGATCGCGCGATCAGCCTCTACGCCCGCGGTCTGACGGTCCGTGAGATCCAGGGACACCTCGCGGAGATCTACGGCACCGAGGTCTCGCCGGATCTGATCTCGAAGATCACCGACACGGTGCTCAGCGACGCGAAGGCGTGGCAGAACCGGCCGCTGGAGCGCGTCTACCCGATCGTCTACCTCGACGCGCTGATCGTGAAGATCCGCGACGGGCATACGGTCCGAAACCAGGCGTGCTACGTGGCGCTGGGCGTCAACCTCGACGGCGAGCGTGACGTGCTCGGCCTGTGGTTCGGGCAGACCGAAGGCGCGAAGTTCTGGCTGCACGTTCTCACCGATCTGAAGACCCGCGGCGTCGCCGACATCCTGTTCGTCTGCGTCGACGGGCTGACCGGCTTCCCGGAGGCGATCGAGGCGACCTTCCCGCACGCGACCGTCCACACCTGCCTGGTGCATCAGGTCCGCTCCAGCCTGCGCTTCGTGTCCTACAAGGACCGCAAACCGCTCGCCGGCGACCTGCGCAAGATCTACACCGCCGTCGACGCCGAGCACGCCGCAGACGAGCTCACAACGTTCGCCGAGAAATGGGATCACCGCTACCCGATGATCTCAGCCCTGGGAGGGCGATCTGTTGCTGGGCAAGCGCCCGACGGGGATCGCGACGCTGGTGGAGCGCACGAGCCGCTTCGCGCAGCTGGTGGCGCTGCCGGACGGCTATCGGGCAGAGCCTGTGCGTCTGGCGCTGACGCAGAGCATCCGCTCGCTGCCGGCGCAGCTGCGTCGCTCGCTGACCTGGGATCAGGGCAAGGAGATGGCTGAGCACGCCCGGTTCACTGTCGACAGCGGCGTGCAGGTGTACTTCTGCGATCCGCGCAGTCCGTGGCAGCGGGGCAGCAACGAGAACACCAACGGCCTGCTGCGCCAGTACTTCCCCAAGCGCGGCGATCTTGGCGGGATCGCCCAGGAGCAGCTCGACGCGGTCGCTGCCCAGCTCAACGGCCGGCCGCGCAAGACGCTCGGGTGGATGACACCAGCGGAGCGGTTCGCCGAACTGGTGGCGAGCGGTCCTGGCTAAACCGGCGCGGGCCTGCCGCTAACATCGACGAGGTGTGTTGGTAGCCACCCGGTGAGATTGACACTGACAACGTGTCACGTTCGGCACTAACAATGTGTCACCATTCAGTGACACCCACATACATAAGAGGTTACCGCCACGCACGGTGACAACACGTCACCCCACCCGCGCGGGTCGAACGGGCGCACAGCAACCCCCCCTCCGGGTACCGCGTCGGCGACGGCCTCGACTCCACCGAGACCCGCCGGGTAAGGTCGCCGATGCAGCGCAAGCGGTTGGGCGCTCCGTGTGAGAAGCTTCAGTCGTCCGAGGTGGTGCGGTGACCCCTTGAGCCTAAGATGAAGGAGGATCCATGTAGGTAACTCTAGTGGATCATCCTGTTAGTTGATTGAGTTACTTGCTTACTTTTCTACGCTTCGAGGACCTTGCCGGTGTAGGTCCATTTGAACGGCTTGGCGGTCTGGTTGTAGGTCTCGATGAACGCAAGCATCTGGCAGGCGAGGTCCTGTTCGGAGGTGAAGATGCCGTGCTTGAGCAGTCGCCGCCAGAGGATCGAGAAGAAGATCTCGATTTGGTTGAGCCACGAGGCGTGCTTGGGAGTGAACTGAAAGCTCCAGCGGGGATGGTCTTTGAGCCACTGCTCGACTTCCTCGGTGCCGCGGGTCGAGAGGTTGTCGGTGATCGCCACGATCTCCTGACCCTCCACGACCGGGATCTCCTCGTCGAGGCGGTCGAGGAAGTGGATCAGGTCCCACCGGTTGCGGGTCTTGGACGGCATCGCCAGCACGTCACCTGCCTGCACGTTGAGGCACGCGAACAGGCACTGGGTGCCGTTTCTGGTGTACTCGTGCTCGCGGCGGGCGGGCTTGCCCGGCGCCGGCGGCTGGTCGGGCTTCGTCGGCGCCTTGGCCTGGATCCCGGTCTTCTCGTCGAGCGAGACGACCAGCACGTTCTCCGGCGGGTCGACGTACAGCCCGCAGATCTCGCCGAGGCGCTCCTCGAACTCGGGCCGCGAGTAGTCGCTCATCATCCAGTAGTCGGTCCGGTGCGGCTTGATCTCCGCGCGCGACAGGATCACGTGCGCCTGCGACGCGGACATGCCCACCTCCGCTCCCAGCTCCTCATAGGTCCACCGCTCCCGCCGGGCGCCCTCCGCAGTCGGCTCCGGCCGGGTGCACGCCTTCGCGATCAACAACGCCCTGGTCTCCGGGCCGTGCGTCAACGGCGCCCCTGACCGCGGGGCATCCTTCAGCCCCTCGATCCCGCGCTCGGCATAGCGCCCGCGCCACTTCACCACCGTCGGCTCAGAGCACCCCACCCGCTCGGCGATCTCCACGCCCTTCAACCCCTCCGCCGCCGCCAGCACGATCTGCGCCCGCTCGACCATCCGCACCTCAGAACTCACCGCGCGCACGATCCGCTCTAACTCCAGCCGATCCTCCACTGACACCTCGATCTGCTTGATGACACCCATCGCCAACCTCCATCCTCGCCGAACTTGTCGGCAAGGACTTCGAGGCCACAAGCAGGGAACCTACCCGATGCAACGAACTTGAAGGATGAACCACTAGAAAGCGGTGCTGTGCGAGAGATGGAGGATCGCTGGCTCTCCGGCGTCGGCCCTGCGGGGGTAGGCGTCAAACCGCCCTGGAGCTGCGTTAGCTGACGACTGTCGTGGTGATGTGGTGAGCGTCCAGGGAAAAAGGCTGGGCTTGACCCGGTCAGGTGGGGACCAGGAAGACGTTCCAGAAGCGCTCGGCCGGGGAGACCTGGTGGGGCGTCGTCGTTGAGGCGTCGAAAGTCAGAGATGGCATCGAAATCGGGGGGCCTGGTTTTTCCCTCGAGATGAGCTTGGCGGGTGCCCGCGTTCCCGGCCAGGCGGTGTCCGGCGCAGAGGCGGCGTGACCCTGGTCTGCGGCTCTTGCACGGAACCTCAGAAGGCGAGCGTCGATATGGCGACCGGGGTCGCAGGCCCCAAAGGTCGCTGGAGGGAGCGTGCCGAGGCAGAAACCGTAGGCATTGAGTACCGACGCGGCGCTCGCTGGCGGACCGGTCCGTACTAGCTGCGAAGTCCCTGCTCGCTGGGGTGGGGGTGGAGCGAAGGGGCCGGCTCACCAGGAATGTTGTTTCGATCAACCGGGGCCCTCGGGTCCTGGGAGGAAGCGAGAAGACATGCCAAAGCCCGAAGGCAAGCCGTTTGTGATTCCCAAGCTGATGGTCTGGGAGGCGTGGCGGCAGGTCAAGGCGAACAAGGGCGCCCCGGGAGTGGATGGGCAGGCACTGGGCGAGTTCGAAGCCGATCTGAAGGGCAACCTTTACAAGATCTGGAATAGGATGAGCTCTGGCTCCTACTTTCCGCCCCCGGTCAGGGCAGTCGAGGTCCCCAAGCCGCACGGCGGCGGGGTCCGTTTGCTCGGTGTGCCGACGATCGCGGACAGGGTCGCGCAAACGGTCGTGGCCATGTACTTGGGGGAGAGGGCGGAACCGCGGTTTCACCCCGACTCCTATGGCTATCGGCCGGGCCGCTCGGCCCATGACGCGTTGGATGCATGCCGGGCGCGGTGCTGGAAGTACAACTGGACGATCGATCTCGACGTCCAGAAGTTCTTCGACGAAGTGCCGTGGGACCTGATCGTCAAAGCGGTGCGGGCGGTCACCGACTGCCGCTGGGTGCTGCTGTATGTGAAGCGGTGGCTCGCGGCCCCGCTTCAGTACCCGGACGGCGTCCTTGTTGAGCGGTGCAAAGGAACTCCGCAAGGGTCGGCTGTGACGGCTCCCACGCAATAGCGAACATCTATAAGACGTTCCGGGGCCTCCTCGCCCACGCGGGCCTGAGACCGCTTGCCGGCGGCAACGGCGGTCCGCGGATCCATAGCCTGCGTCATACCTTCGCAGTCGGAACGCTGAGCGACTGGTATCGCGCCGGCCTCGACGTTCCCGCTCTGATGCCCAGGCTCTCCAGCTACCTCGGGCATGCCGCACCCGCCTGGTCGTACTGGTATCTGCAGGCAACGCCGGAGCTGCTGCAGTTAGCGGCCGAACGGCTCGAGCGCTCAGGGAGCCAGTCATGACCCTGCTCGCGCCGACACTCGAGGCCTATTTCACTGAACGGCTGATCGGTCAACGCCGCGCGAGCCCGCACACGATCGCCTCCTATCGCGATACGTTCGTGCTGCTGCTGGCCTTCACGCAAGAGCGGACTGGCAGCTCGCCATCGCGTCTGCAGCTTGAGGATCTCGACGCGCCCCTGATCAGCGCGTTCCTCGAGCATCTCGAGCAGCAGCGACATAACAGTGTGCGAACCCGCAACACGCGACTGGCGGCCGTGCACTCGATGTTCCGGTTCGCCGCGCTGAGGCATCCCGAACACGCCGCGTTGATCGCCCGCGTGCTCGCGATTCCGCCCAAACACACCGAGCGGCCGCTGGTCACGTTCCTGACCGCCCCGGAGGTCGACGCGCTCCTCGCCGCTCAGGACCGCTCGCGCTGGATCGGCAGGCGCGACCACGCGCTGCTGCTACTGACGATCCAAACCGGGGTCCGGGTCGCGGAGCTGATCGGGCTGCGATGTCACGACATCTCGCTTGGCCGCGGCCCCCACCTGCGATGCGAAGGGAAGGGCCGCAAGGCACGCATCACGCCGCTGACCAGCCAGACCGTGGGCGTGCTCCGCGCGTGGATCGCCGAGCAGCACGCCGATCCCGCCGACCCGCTCTTCCACGCCAGCCACGGCGGCCCGCTCAGCCGCGACGCCGTCGAGCGGCTCCTCACCAAACACGCGCAGATCGCCCAGCGCGCCTGCCCAAGCCTGAACGGCAAGCGAGTCTCGCCCCACACGCTGCGTCACACCAGCGCCATGCGGCTCCTACACGCCGGCGTCGACAAGACAGTGATCGCGCTGTAGCTCGGACACGAGACGACCAGGACGGCGGACGCATATCTACACGCCGACCTTGCGCTCAAGGAGAAAGCGCTCGCCCGCACCGCACCTCCGAACACGCGCGCCGGCCGCTACCGAGCCCCCGACAGCTTGCTCGCCTTCCTGGACAGCCTGTGATTATGCCGACAGCTTCGCGCTCGCCACCCCGTCCGAACAGCGGAAACCCGTGTGACGCAACCTCCAGTCGGCATAACCACACGCGCGGCATAATGAGCGCGCGCAGATCGCCGAGCGCACCCGTCGTGGGAAGCTGCATCGCGCTCGCGGCGGCTCTGTGGCGGTGATGTCGGGCGCGCCTTACGGATACCGGTACGTCAAGAAAGCAGAGCATTGTGATGCGTACTGGGAAATCGACGAGCTCGAGGCGCAGGTCGTCCGCGAGGTGTTCGCCCGCTACGTCGAGCAGGGCACCGCGATCGGGGAGCTCGCTCGGTGGCTGACTGAGCGCGGCGTGCGCACCCGGAAGGGCAAGACGGTGTGGGACCGCTCGACCGTGTGGGCGATGCTCCGCAACCCGGCCTACCGCGGGCAGGCGGCGTTCGGGAAGACCAAGACCGCCGAGCGGCACGGCGCGCCGACGCGCACCACCCGCGCGCGCGGTGAGCGCCACGGCCGCCGGCTCACACGCCACGACCAGCCGGCCGAGAAGTGGACACTGATCCCGGTACCGGCGATCGTCAGCGACGAGACCTTCGAGCTCGCGCAGGCCCGCCTGGTCGAGAACGCGCGCTTCTCCAAGCGCAACACCAAGGAGCTAACGCTGCTGCAAGGCGTGCTGGTCTGTCGCGAGTGCGGCTACTCCTGCTACCGCACGAGCAACAAGCGGATCTCCTACTACCGCTGCATCGGCCAGGACGGCTGGCGGCACGCCGGCGGGCGCGTCTGCCACAGCCGCCCCGTCCGCGCCGACGAGCTCGACCCGCTCGTGTGGGCCGAGGTCAGACGGCTGCTCGAGGACCCCGAGCTCGTGCGCGCCGAGATCGACCGCCGACTCGCCGCGCTGCGCACCGAGCACCCCGCCGCCCGGCGCCGCGAGACGCTCGAACGCGACCTTCACCGCGCCGACGGCGCGATCGCCCGCCTGATCGAGGCCTACCAAGAACAGCTCATCTCGCTCGACGAGCTCGAGACAGAGCTCCACGACGCCGAGACCTACCTCCAGCTCGCCGACACGCTCGACGGCTTCCTCGCCCGCATCGCCGACGGGCTGGACCAGCTCGCGACCGCCGACCAACAGCGCATCCTGCGCCTCGTCGGCCGCGAAGTCCTCATCGGCGGCGACAACGACACGATCACCATCCGCCACTCGATCCCCACCCCAACAGGCCCCAGCGAGCCAAGTCACCTTTTGCGTGGGAGCAGTCATATCGCAGATCCTGGTGAACCTGTTCATGCATCACGCGTTCGATACATGGATGGCCCGGAGCTATCCGGGCTGTCCGTTCGAGCGCTATGCCGACGATGTTGTCGTGCATTGCAAGAGCAGGCGGCAGGCCGAGTATGTGCTTGCCGGGATCGCCGCGCGGATGGAGCAGGTGGGGCTACGGCTTCACCCCGACAAGACGCATGTCGTCTATTGCAAGGAGAGCAACCGTCGGGGAGAGCACGAGCACACGAGCTTCACCTTCCTCGGGTTCGCCTTCCGGCCTCGGAAGGCGATCAACGGCAAGAACGGGATGAGCTTCACGTCGTTCTTGCCTGCGATCAGCCCCGAGGCGCTCAAAGCCAGAAGCGACCGGCTCCGCGCGTTGCGGATCCACCGGCGCACCGACCTGACGCTGGACGACCTGGCGGAATGGCTGAACCCCATTATCGCCGGATGGATGCACTATTACGGCCGGTACTACCGGACCGTGCTGCATCCCCTCTTGCGGCGCGTCAACCTCTACCTGAGGCGCTGGGCTGGGAAGAAGTATCGACGGTTGCGGACCCACAAGCGGTTCAAGCGGTGGTGGACTGGGATTCGGCTCCTCCACGATCTGAGTGGGTGCCCAACCCGAACAGCGACTCCCAGAGTACAGCGACAGACGGACATCGAGAGAGATGAGCAGCCAACGCCGCCGGGGCCTGTCCCCTTCGTCGCGGCAGTTCTCCGCGACCCTCTCTGCCGCGCAATATCCCGCAGATGCGCGAGATTCGCGGTCTCGGCGGGCGCGACTGGGGGCTGGCGATCGAGGCAACGTCCGGCGAGCGTGCGAATCTCCTGCCTCGCAGGGCTTGCGGCTGAAACCTGCGGGGGGACGAGGCGCCGCCCACCCAAAACGTGGAGGAACCTGGGATTCTCGAACGAGAGCCCGATCTGTTCGCCCAATGGCAGTGGGTCCGCTCGCCCTGAGACGCTGGTGAGAAGAGCCCGGTGACGCGAGAGTGTCACGCCGGGATCCGTGGGAGCCGGGGGCTGCGATGCCCCCGGCGACCCGACCGCGGGCACTGCCCGACCGAGGACGCCGCCCGCAAGCTGATCTACCTCGCGATCACCAAAGCCGAGACCAAATGGAAGCGCGTGTTCAACTGGCCAGCCGCCTTGGCCGCGTTTACAATCGAGTTCGGTGACCGCATCCCCGACAACTGAAACCTGACTGTCACTACTTGACACACCAGAAGTAACTGTTACTATCAAATAGTCAGCTTACACGGAAGAACTGACACCCTCGTTGTGCCTGGCCGATCGCGGGTTCTACAGCTTCCAGCGCTTCCAGATGGCCCGTCAGACCGGGGCGCAGCTGCTCTGGCGCGTGAGCGCGAACATGCTCCTCCCGCGCGAGCAACAGCTCCCGGACGGGTCGTATCTGACGCGCATCTACGCCAGCCAGCCCGACCAGCGCGCCCACCGCGACGGTCACCAGGTCCGCGTCGTTGAGTACCAGCTCGATGACGGTCTCAGCGACCCGGAGCAGCGCTACCGGCTGCTGAGCACGATCCTCGAGCCTGACCACGCCCCCGCCGGTGAGCTCGGCGTGCTCTACCACGAGCGCTGGGAGATCGAGAACGCGCTCGACGAACTCAAGGTCCACCAGCGAGGACCGCGCGTGGTGCTGCGCTCCAAAGCGCCCGACGGCGTCTACCAAGAAGCCTACGGGTACCTGTGCACTCACTACGCGATCCGCCGGCTGATGCACGACGCCGCACTGACCGGCGACCTCGATCCCGACCGATTGTCGTTCACCCGAAGCCTGCGGGCCGCTCGCCGCAGTGCCCGCACGCAGCCGGGATTTCCCCCCCCCTGACGATCGCCACAGCCCATGAGCACGCGATCACCGAGATTCTCGCCGAGCGACTCGGGCCACGCCGACTACGCACCAACCCGCGCGTGATCAAACGCAAGATGTCGAACTGGGGCGTCAAGCGCCCCGAGCACGAAACCCGCCCAGACCCACGAAGCCGCCCAGCGACGCCATCACCATCCTGGCCGTCTAAAGAAACGGTATTGGCCCTAGACGTGCCCTAGACGACCACTATCCGATCGCTTTCGGTCATTGGATCAGTGGTTTGCCGCACGGTGGACCCGTTGTGAGCGCCGATGCGCGGTACCTCGCACGGGGCTAGCTTTCGGCGATGTCGTTGCTGTCGTTCAGATCGTCGTCTTCAGGCGCGGTCGGCGTCGCCGGGCTCGATGAGGGCGCGTACGTCACCGATGGCAGGCGTCTGTTCCGGGTTGTGCGGCGCCTCGATCCGCTTCGTGGCGCAGCCACGGCGGTGCTGGAGGATTGCCTGATGCTCGACCTGCGGTCCCACGCTGCGGCAGATCTGTGGGAGATGCGTGTGCGCCTGGTCAGGCCGCCGTCGGACTGCGCTGTCGAGCGATCGATTCGTTGTTGAGCAGCGGATCGCGTCTCGCGCTCGCACTCGTGTTCGTCGTGGTAGAGGCCGCCCGGCTGGGGTAGCTTGTGGTCCCGCGAACGTGAACAAGCAGAAAGATCAAGGGCGTGATCCTGATCGCGTATGACGGATCGAGGGACGCCCAGTCCGCGATTGATCTCGCCGGCGATCTGATGTCCGGCGAGCCGGCGACCGTGTTGTCGGTGTGGGAGCCGTTCGTTGCTGTGATGGCGCGCGCCGGCCTCGGCGTTGGACCTGGTGTCATTGACTTCGAGGCGCTCGACAAGGCCTACGAGGAGAGCGCCCGCGAGCGAGCCGCCGAGGGTCCGCAGCGCGCGGCGCGCGCCGGTCTGTACGCCCAGCCACGCACACGGGTGAGGCACGCGACGATCGCGGAAACGATCCTCGCGGAGGCCGACGAGCTGGGAGCACGCGCGATCGTGCTCGGCTCACGTGGGCTGACAGGGGTCAAGTCGTTGCTGCTCGGTAGCGTCTCCCACGCCGTTCTCCAGCACGCCGAGCGGCCCGTGATCGTCGTCCCGTCGCCTGGAGTGGCGCACGAGCGTGCGGCCCACCGGCGCTGAGCACGCCCCCCCTCGCGGGATCCGCAAGGTGTCCGGCGACGCCCAGGCATCGGCCGGCGTAGCCCTCAGCGTCGACGCCGGAGCGGTGCTCGCGCTAACGGGCCCCAACGGCGAGGGCAACACGACGCTGGTGCGGCTCCCCACGACGGCGCTTGCGCCCGCCACAGGCTCAGCGCCGCTAGCAGGGTTCGACGTGGTGCACGTCGCGATCGGCAGCCTTGCCAACGGGCCCGTCGATGACGCGAAGTCTGTGATCTTGCCGGTTCGAACGAAGCGCACCGATCATCGCCGTGCGAAGTCGAAATCCGGGGATTCCAGCGAGACCCGTGGGAAGCGATGAGCGAGGTGTCCACCGGACTGTTGGACGAGGCGCCCGTCCTCGACCTCAGCCACCGCCGGGTGCTGATCATCATCGGCGCGTTGCTGCTGGGGATGTTCCTGGCAGCTCTGGATCAGACGATCGTCTCGACCGCGCTGCCAACGATCGTCGCCGACCTGCATGGCGCATCGCACCTCGCCTGGGTCGTCGTTGCCTATCTGCTCGCCGCGACCGTCTCTACACCGCTTTGGGGCAAGCTCGGCGACCAGTACGGGCGCAAGTTCTTCTTTCAAGCGGCGATCGTCATCTTCTTGTGCGGCTCGGCGCTCTCCGGGCTCAGCCGCAGCATGACCGAGCTGATCGCTTTCCGGGCCGTTCAGGGTCTCGGGGGCGGTGGGTTGATGGTCGGTGCGCAGGCGATAGTCGGAGACATCGTCTCGCCCCGCGAGCGCGGTCGCTACCAAGGGCTCTTCGGAGCGGTGTTCGGTGTCGCGAGCATCATCGGACCGCTGCTCGGCGGTGTCTTCGTCGACCAGCTCTCCTGGCACTGGATCTTCTACATCAACATTCCGATTGGCGCCGTCGCGCTCACGGTCGTGGCGATCCAGGTTCCGGGCAACCTGCGCCGCGTCCACCACGTCATCGACTATCTGGGAGCTGCCGTCCTGGTGTTCTCGGCGAGCTTCCTCGTGCTCTTCACAAGCCTCGGTGGCACGACCTATCCCTGGGGCTCGCCAACGATTATCGCCCTCGGAGTCGCCGGCGCGGTACTCCTCGTCATCTTCGTATTCGTAGAGCGACGGGCCACCGAGCCGGTGCTGCCGCTGCACCTGTTCTCCAACCGTGGCTTCTCGGTCACAAGCGTGGTCGGGTTCATCGTCGGCTTTGCGATGTTCGGCGCGATCGTGTACCTGCCGGCGTTCTTCCAGATCGTGCACAGCGAGTCGCCGACGATCTCCGGTCTGCGGCTGCTGCCGCTCTTGGTTGGCCTGATCATCTGCTCCACCGGATCAGGGATAGTCATCAGCCGGACCGGCCGCTACCGGGCTTTCCCGATTGCCGGCACCGCGCTGATGACCGTCGGGCTCGTGCTCCTGTCTCAGGTGGGGGTCGGGACGAGCTTGATCGTCGCAGCGTTGTACATGTTCGTGCTCGGCGTCGGACTCGGCTGCGTGATGCAGGTGCTCGTGCTGATCGTGCAAAACGCCGTTCCCTATCCCGAGCTCGGAGTCGCCACCTCGGGCGCGACCTTCTTTCGGTCGATCGGGGGATCGTTCGGCACCGCGATCTTCGGTGCCATCTTCTCGAACGTGCTCGTCGGCAACCTGGTCAGGCATCTCGGCAACGCGCGGCTGCCAACCGGGCTATCGAGCTCGAGCGTCACGCCGGCGATCCTGGACAAGCTCCCGCAGGCCGTCCATCACGGCATTGCCGCGGCCTACGCAGAGTCGATCCAAACCGTGTTCGTGATCGCCGCGCCAATCGGCGCCATCGCGTTCCTCGCCTCCTGGCTCATCCCTCAGGTCGAGCTCCGGCGAGGAGTCGGCGGGGCTCCCGAGCCCCCATCGGACACCTCACCAGCGTCCGATCTCGCGGAGCGTGAACCGTCCGACGCAGACCAGTACGCCGCAGCGAAGGCGAAGCTACTCGGAGAGATATAGCGTGCCCGGCCGCCGCCCTCCATAGCGCGACGTGCACAACGACCGAAAACGCCAGGACCAGCGGCAACGCGAGGTCACGCCCGCATTCGCCCAGGCGGCAGCGCCGGTGTGACGCCCCCGCCAGCCCAGCGTCAGGCCGAAACCTGGTTCTTGACCTCGAACGAGGTCTCCCGTGGCGGCGCAGTAAACCCGCCGTCGATGCCCGCTTGCATACGGGGCATCAGAGTGCCGTCGCGGAACTTCTCCCAGCTCTGGTTCGAGTCGTGGATCGCCACGATCACCCAGCCGTCGGCTGACGGTCCGGCTACGTGAAACACCTGGCCCTCGGGCAGGCTGCCGTCGCTCGGATGAACGGCTGCGATCGAAGCCTCGTACTGCTCCCCGGTGCCGCCAGCGAACTGATGCACGACGCCATAGGCCATCTTGGTACTCTCCCAGGGCATTCCAGACCGCGAACGGGAGATCATTACGTTCGCATGCTCGTCGCGCCCCCGCCACACGCGCGGCCGTGCACGTCCGCCCACCGACCAGCACGGTCTTCGCTCGGCCGCCAGCCCGCGTAAGCGAGCAGACTGACGATCAGCGACCACTGTGGTTTGCGTCTGGCTTCGCGATAGTTGCCCTGGGCTGCGCCCACCCGCGGCGGGTGAAAATGGGTGGCAGGGCGAGGGCTGTCGCGCGGCGAACTGGTCGGGGTTGTCTGCCGATCGCCGCAATCTCTCTGGTGCCTGTGAGCCCGTCGATAGTTTGGCGTGGGAGCCTCGCCCGGATCCCGGGACTGTTGCCGTGAGCACGCTCTTCAGACTCGTCTGTTTCCGAGGCCCCTGGCGGATAACGAGAGTTGTCGATCGAGCCGAGGAGGCCGTAGATGGATGTGATCGTGGAGCGCCCGGCGGCGCTGGATGTGCACAAGGAGCAGGTGACCGCATGCGTGCGGGTGCCGGGAGCGGATGGGTCCCGTGCGCAGGAGGTGCGCGAGTTCAAGACCACGGTCGGCGGGTTGCTGGTGTTGCACGATTGGCTGGAGGCACACGGGGTCACCCGGGTGGCGATGGAGGCGACCGGCGTGTATTGGAAGCCGGTGTGGGCGATCCTGGAGGATGACTTCGACTGCCTGCTGGTCAACGCCCGGCACGTGAAGAACCTCCCCGGTCGCAAGACCGACGTCAAGGACGCCGAATGGCTCTGTCAACTGCTGGAGGCGGGGCTGCTGCGGGCGAGCTTCGTGCCGCCCAAGCCGATTCGGCGGCTGCGGAACTTCACCCGCTACCGGACCGCGCAGGTCAAGGAGCGCCAGCGCGAGGCCAACCGCCTGCACAAGGCGCTGGAGGACACCGGAATCAAGCTCGACTGCGTGGTCACCGACATCCTCGGCAAGTCCGGTCGCGCGATGCTCGACGCGTTGTGCGAGGGCACCACCGACCCGGACATCCTGGCCGAGCTGGCGAAGGGCCGGCTGCGCGCGAAGATCCCCGCGCTACGGGAGGCGCTGGAGGGCCGCTTCGACACCCACCACGCGCTGTTGATCGGCGCGATCCTCGCGCACTTGGACTTCCTCGATGAGCAGATCCAACGGCTCTCCGACGCGATCGAGGAGCAATTGCGCCCTTTCCAGGCGCATGTTGAGCTGCTGCGCTCGCTCACCGGGATCGAGACCCGCACCGCGCAGAACATCCTCGCCGAGATCGGCACCGACATGTCGGTGTTCCCGACCGCCGGCCACTGCGCCTCGTGGGCAGGCCAGTGCTCGGGCAACGACCAGTCCGCCGGCAAGCGCCGCTCCGGCAAGACGCGCAAGGGCTCCAAATGGCTCAACGACGCGCTCAAGAACGCCGCCATGTCCGCGATCAGAACCAACGACAGCTACCTCCAGGCCCAGTACCAGCGGCTCCGGCCCAGGATCGGCCACGGTCGTGCGCTCGGCGCGGTCAAGCACTCGATCATCTGCGCGATCTGGCACATGCTCACAAACGGCGAGCTGTATAACGACCTCGGCGGCGATTACTTCCGCAGACGCGACCCCGAGCGACAGACCCGACGCCTCGTCGCCCAGCTCGAGCGCCTCGGCCACAAGGTGACACTCGAGGAGCTGCCGCAGGCCGCCTGAACCCCCAGCGCTGGCGCGACCCGACGGCTATTTTCCCTTCAGAGATCGGGTCTGAAAATAACCCAATCGTGTGATGGTGTGCGGGCCCCTACCCAGGAGGTTCAGGCGATGATCAACGGTGATGGCCGTAAGCGGCGTCAGCTTACCCCCGGAGGGGAAGTGGCAGCTGTTTTTGGATGTGACCTCGCAGCAGTTGACCGAGGCAGACGCTGCCAGGAAATGCGGTGTGGAGGTGTTGGTCGTGGTTCGGCTTCGGCGGCTGGCCAGGGATGCGGCGCTGGCTGGCGGCGGCTGCCCGAGCGGGCGGAGCTGGGGGCCTGCCGGCAGGAGTGCGAGCGTCTCACGGAGACGATCAAGGTGCGGGCGATCGAGTTGGCGCTGCACGGGGAAGGCAACGCTGGGGCTTTGCGGCCCGGTCCCGCTCGCCTGAGCGTGCAGACCAAGCTCGAGCTGCTGGGCGTGATCGATCGGGTGACCGCCGTGGGCTGGTCGGATGTGTGGGCGTGTGCGGTGCTGTAGGTCGCCGGCGTGCGCGTGTACCGCTGGTGCGCGAAGCTTGCTGGGACGGGCATGCTCGATGACCTGCCGCCGGGGCGGCAACCCGGTCCACCGCATCCTTGACTGGGGAGGAGTAGGCGATCCTGGATGTGATCGAACGGTGGGGCGAGGTGGATCGTTGGTACCGCAAGCTCGCGTACTGCGGCAGCTACATCGGCAAGGTGTTCGTGGCGCCCTCGATGCTGTTGCGGGTGGCGCTCAAGCACCGCGTCGTGCTGCCGGGCGAGCGGTCCCGGTCACCGCGCCCAAGGCCGGTGTTTCCCGAGGTTTCGTGGGAGAAGAACCGAATCTGGATGTGGGGCGCCTCCCACTTCCCGCGGGCCAGGCGGGTCGCTTTCGCGATCGTCGACGTGGTCACCCGCTACTGGATCGCTTACCTGCTTACGGTCGAGCAGACCTCGACCCAGGCGCAGCTGCTGTTCGCCTAGGCGCTGGAAGACCAGGGTCTGCTCGGCCCCGACGGGCTGTCGGCCGGCGGCGAGGATCCGATTCTCGTGGCCTGCTCTGATAACGGGTCGGAGATGACCGCGATCGACACCCGCCAGTTCATGGCGCTGATGAGGATCGCCACTCACTGCGGCCGGCCCGGCACGCCGACCGATCAGGCGCACGTCGAGTCGTTCTTCGCTCATCTGAAGGGCGAGTGGCCGCACCTGACCGGGCTGCGCGATCCCCAGGCGCTCGATCACGAGCTCGCCCGCATCCGCGGCGAGGACAACACCGTGCGCCTGCACGCCGGCGTCGGCTACCTCACCCCGGACGACGAGCATCACGGCCGCGGGCCCGCGATCCGCCGCGCCGGCATCGCCGGCATGCGCAGAGCGCAAGCAGAGCGCATCAGGCAGGATCGAAGGAGAAGCCGATGACGCCCACCCGCTCCTCAGCGGGATCCGCTCCGCGGACCCACAGCCAGCCCCAAGCGCAGCCAAGCGCGGCAGTCAAGAGCAGCCCGACAGGGCCGCGCGCAGCGCGCCGCGAAGCGGTGCCTCTTGACGGCAACGCGCAGCGAAGCTACCCCAACCACCCCAGCCCCGCCAGCACCCTGCGTGATGGGTTGATTAAGGTCGGCCGCTCTATCAAAGAGTCAGAAAACACCTCAACTGGGAGGTCGACCACGACGTGGCGACCGTGATTCGCGGTCTGGATGAGCTGTCGGCTAGCTCAGCAGCGTATCCGTCGATCGAGGCGCTGCTCTTCGGCGCCGCCCGGCTGATTGAGCGCGGTGAGCCCGCTGGGCAACGCCTGGAGAAGCTGTCTGATCATCTCCACGGATACACCGTCGGCTGGGAGGACGCGGCTCAGGCCGGTGCCTCGTAGGTGGTACCACCTGCTATGAGCGGATTCGTCCTCGACGGCCTGGCCGGTCGGGAGGGCAGCATGCGTCCTTACGCGGCTTCGGCGTTGGGTTACGAGCGCCAGTCTCCAGGCTCCAACCGCAGTGGCCGATACTGCTGGATCGGAACGAACCCGGTCATATCGCCGGCGCCAGGCGGCGACTGGGCCCAGATGCGCGGATTCGTTCCAAACCAGCAGCGTGCGACGGCCGATCCCGCCGCGCGGGACTGCTGCAAGTAAGCCCGATGCAGCCGTCTGATGAACCCGACGGAGACTGCCGCTATTCGCGCGATCCGACAGCGACGGGGGGCGTGTCGTCCCCGTCCGGCTTGCTGATGGCTACGGGGTCGACGCGGCGATTCGCATTCCTCACGGGTGGTAGGGTCTCGCGTCCAGGTATCGCGAGCCGGGCAACCGAGGCATCGGACGTCGCCCTATTCGAGAGAGAGACTTATGAGCCAGGATGAGAAGACCTTCGACGGGCAGTGCTACTGCGGTGCCGTCAAGATTGTCGTTACGGGCGATCCGGTGGGCGCCGGCTACTGCCACTGCGCCTCCTGCAGGAGCTGGTCCGCCGGCCCGGTCAATGCATTCACGCTCTGGAAGCCCGAGGCGGTCAAGGTGACTCAGGGAGAAGACCAAATCGGCGAGTACCACAAGAACGAGCGGAGCTATCGCCAGTGGTGCAAGGTCTGCGGCGGCCATTTGCTGACACGGCACCCGCAGTGGGATCTGGTCGATGTCTACGCAGCGACGATTCCCTCGTTTCCATTTACACCTGGAGTGCACGTCAACTACGAGTCGACGGTGCTGCCCGTGAAAGATGGCGTGCCCAAGCTCAAGGACTTCCCCGAGGAGCTGGGCGGCTCCGGCGAGACGCTAGCCGAATAGCGGCGCTACTGCTGTTTCCGTGGGTGGGGTGAGAGGGTTCGGGCGGGGGTAGCGCCATCGCCCGGTTGCCGTCAAGCAGCGCCTTGATGGTTGGTCGTGGGACGCGAGTCGTTTCTGCTGTTAACAGGGGTTTTGCGCTGCTTGACTGCGCCCGAGTCGCTGGCGCTGGTGGGCTGGGGAGTTCCGGGCGGGGACCGCCCGGAAGGGCGGGTTGAGGGTGCGCACGCCGCGGTGCTCCTAGGCTCTGGTTTAGCGATGTCAGAAACCCTTGGGAAGGAACGGTGGCGACGTGCGCAAGGCAAGCGTAGGCGTTCGCGCGTGGGCGCGGCTTTTGGGGCTCGGCAAGACGGTGGTCGAAGCGGTCGATGTCGAATCAGACGGCACGATCGTGGTGTCGGTCCGCCCGGGTTACAGCCAGCGGGATCGTTGCCCGCACTGTCGCCGGCGCTGCCCGGGGTATGACCTCGGCGAGGGGCGCCGGCGCTGGCGGGCGCTGGATCTCGGGACCACATTGTGCTACGTGGAGGCCGACGCGCCGCGCGTGCAGTGCAAGGTGCACGAGGTGGTCGTCGCGGCGGTCCCATGGGCGCGCCACGACGCCAGGTTCACGCGCAGCTTCGACGATCAAATCGCATGGTTGACGGTCAACACGTCAAAGACGGCGATCTGCGTGCTGATGCGGATCGCGTGGCGGACCGTCGGGCGTATCTGCGCGCGCGTCAGCGCGGAGGCCAAGCAAGGACGTGACCTGTTCGCGGGCCTGAAGGCCCTCGGCTTCGATGAGATCTCGATCCGCAAAGGGCAGAAGTACCTGACCGTGGTCGTCGACCATCACACCGGCCAGCTGGTCTGGGCGGCGTACGGCCGGGACCGCAAGACGGTCGAGAAGTTCCTCGATCTGCTCGGGAAAGAACGCTGCGAGCAGATCGAGCTGGTCTCTAGCGATGACGCCGAGTGGATCACCCGGCCCGTCGCCGAGCGCTGCCCCAACGCCGTGATTTGCTTTGACCCGTTTGTGCGCCACGAGGCGCTACCGGTTCGTTCGGGGTGCGAGACCCCGACGCCGGGCTGTCGCGGCAGCCCGGTGAAGCTGAGGGCAGTCTGACCCCAGAGCTGAGGGGAAGGACGGCAAGCAGCCCTGACAACGACGCGATGCGCGGGGACTGTCGGATCGCGCGGGCGCGGCAAGCAAGGCGGACAGTGTGTGATGCGAGTGAACCAGTGATTGAACCCCCTCAAGCGAAGCCCCCGGCTCAAACCCGACGGATACGGGCCGGGCAAGCGGTGCGCGGGAACCCGGAGGAATGGCCGGGAACCCGGCTCTCGACGACGGCTTGGCTGCGTCGTTCGGGGGCGTGTGGCGAGTGGCCGCGTGATCGTCACAACAAGCCCGCAGGGGAAGAGCTGGACACCGACCCCGCCAAGCGAACGGTAGTGAACGTGGGAACCCGCCCGGTGTCGCCTCGCTCCTCTCGGGGGGCAGGCAAGGCGCAGCGTCTGCTGATGGCGTCGGGTGGGGGCATAGCTCTCGTAGTAGTCGTCGCTGCGCCACGAGGCGCCATTCGAAAGGAGATGAAGGACATCAAACATCTCGTCCGTGCCGGCTGGAATGCCGGTCCTGGGCTGATGCAGCGGCCCGGAGAAGCTGGGGACGGCCAAGGCGTGGAATCGCGCGCCGGAGGTCAAGCGTCCCGACAACGTGACGGCCGGGCGGCACTGCCAGACGCCCGCGTGCGTGCTAGCAAGACCGAAAGGTAAAGCGAAAGCAAACCGGTGGTAGAAGCCGCTCGACACTATAAACGGCCCGAAACCTGGCGGACATGGGCCGTCCACAGCCGCGATGCCGCTCTCTGGGACGGCGGCTCGCTCCGATCACGGGTGGTGCTCGTGGTCGGTGGCCGCGGGGACGCTGCGATGGCCTCGTGGATGCGCTGTAGCGGTACAGCCGGTTGCCGACCCGGTCAAACGGATCATGGTGAACGTGGGAAGCGCCCCGTGCGCGCCGGTCTGGCGGTGGCCAGCACCGGCAAGGCGCGTTGTCCGCTGATGGGTGCGGGGCGTGGCGGAGGCGTCGTAGTACTGCGAGGACGGGAAAGCCGTCCACATCGGGAAGGACGCCAGCAGGACCGCAGCGTGAGAGGCCGTTCGGGAGGTCGGGCGTGAATACGCTCGCGCCGCTTGACGCCGAGTTGGCGCAAGAGCGGGTACTGGGATGGCAGAGCAAGCTGCACCGCTGGGCAGTCGAGGACGAGCGCAAGCGCTTCGGCGACTTGTTCAACCTCCTCTGTGACCCCGCGACCCTCACGGTCGCGTGGGAGCGGGTGAAACGCAACCGGGGGTCAAAGACCGCCGGTGTCGATGGCGAGACGCGCAAACGGATCGAGCAGGCCGGCGTGGAGAAGGTGCTGGGCGAGCTTAGACAGTCGCTCCGCGATGGCTCCTATGCCCCGCTGCCGGTACGTGAGCGCACGATCCCTAAGCGCGGGTCCGGGAAGGTCAGACGGCTAGGCATTCCCGCGCTGCGCGACCGGATCGTCCAGATGGCGGCCAAGCTGGTGCTCGAGCCGATCTTCGAGGCGGACTTCTGTCCGACCTCGTACGGATTTCGGCCCAGGCGCCGAGCGCAGGACGCGATCGGGGAAGCGCGGCAGTTCATCAACCACGGATACGAGTGGGTGATCGAAGGCGATGTCGAGGACTGTTTCGGGTCGATCCATCAGGGTCTCTTGATGGAGCAGGTGCGTTCTCGGGTGACCGACAAGCGCGTCCTGGCGCTGATCCGGAAGTTCTTGGCCGCCGGTGTCATGTCAGAGCTTGGCACCGTGACCGCGACGCCATCGGGCACGCCGCAAGGGGCGATTCTCTCGCCCGTGCTTGCGAACGTCGCCCTCTCAGTCCTCGACCGTCGCTTCGAGGCGTCCTGGCAAGCGCACGACGGACCACAACGACGTGCGCGACACCGAGCGCGAGGCCATGCCACCTACCGGCTCGTTCGCTTTGCGGACGACTTTCTGGTAATCGTGGCCGGCACTCGCGCCCAAGCCGAGGCGATCAAGCAGCAGACGGCTGAGTTCATGGCAGAGCAGATGCGGCTCACGCTCTCGCCAGAGAAGACAGCGATCACCCACGTCGATGACGGGTTCGACTTCCTCGGCTGGCGCGTCAAGCGCTGGCACAGGCCCGGTCGTGTGCCCGTCGCGATCACGTTCCCGAGCGACCGCGCGCTCGGGGACATCAAGCACCGCATCAAGGAGCTAACCGGGCGCGCCACGACGAACCTGTCGCTCGACGAGCTCATCCACGCGCTCAATCCAATCCTTCGCGGTTGGACTAACTACCACCGCCACGGCGCGGCGAAGCGCTGCTTCGGATACCTCAGCTACTACCTATGGTGGCGAGTGATCCGCTGGCTGCGCAAGAAGTACCCGCGCCTGACCTGGAAACAGATCAAACGGCGGTGCTGGGGACGCAAATGGACGAGCAAAGAGGGCACCAGGCTCCACTGGCCGGCCGACGTGCCGGTGACCCGCTACCAATACCGCGGGCACCAAATCCCGACACCGTGGACCCCAACTACCCCGCCCCACCAGGCGACCGGGGAACCATCCAGTGCCTGAAATGGCTCCGAGAGCGACCAGCGCATGTCCTGTGGAGAGCCGGATGCTCAGGAATGGGCACCTGCGCCGCGAGGCGCCAAGCGAAAGATGGCATGTCCAAGTTGACGTGAGGCCCCCGGCGCAGGTGGCCGGTCCTCCGCGTCGAATGGCATATGTCAGGCGCGCGCGGTTGCAGGCCGCGCGGCCGGCCAAATTCGAACAGGAGGTACCGACCGTGGCCCAAGGTACGCGATGGGTCGGGCTGGACGCTGCCCGCGTGACAGCTCTTATGGCGCTTGAGACAGAGGACGGGCTTGGGAAGGGAGAGGCGGCGGGGCGGTTGCCGATCGTGATGGGGCTCGATCAGCACCGGGCGCAGATCACGGCGGAGTGGATCGACCTGGAGACGGGCGAGATCTCGCGGGGGCGGGTGGCGCCGGCGGACCGGGCTGCGGTCGGGCGATTCCTGGGACGGTTCGCCGGGCGCCAGCTCGAGGTTGCGTTGGAGGCGACGACCGGCTGGCGGTTCGTGGTCGAGGAGCTTGACCGGGTCGGCGCCGGGGTGCACCTGGCCGAGCCGGCGGAGACGAGCGGGCTGCGGGGACCGAAGAAGCGCCCGAAGACCGACTGGGCTGATGCGCGGCATCTGCGGGAGCTGTTGTTGATCGGCCGGTTGCCGGAGTCGTGGATCCCGCCCGATCACATCCTCGATCTCCGCGCCCGAGTCCGCTGCCGGCACACGCTCAGCCATCAGCGCACCGAGTGGCAGCAGCGGATCCAGTCGGTGCTCTATCACCATGGCTGCCCGCACAAGCGCGACCTGATGACTGCCGACGGCCGCGAGTGGCTCGCCACCCAGCCGCTGCCCGCGACCGCGCGTGAGCAGGTCACTGTGGCGCTTGCGATGATCGACGCGTTCGACATCCAGCTTGCGCCGCTGACCACCGAGCTGCGCGACTATGCGCGTCGGCAGACGGGCTGCAAGGCGCTGATCGCCGCGCATTACGGGATCGGTGGGTTGTGTGCCGTGACGATCCTCGCCGAGCTCGGCGACGCCAGGCGGTTTGACAACTCTCGCGACGCCGTTCGTTACGGCGGCCTGGACATCACCGTCAAACAATCCGACGCGCATCGCGCGCCCGGCAGGCTCTCCCGCCAAGGACCGCCCGCGCTCAGATGGGCGCTGTATGAAGCCGCCCAGCAGGCCCGGCATCCCCGCAGCCCGGACCGCGACTACTACCTCCAAGCCGCTCAGCGGATCGGCGGCAACCGCGCCTGCCTCGCGCTCGCGCGCAAGATCCTCAAACGCTGCTACCACACGCTCCGAGACCTCGGCGAGGACGCCCTGTCGCCTGCATGACCCCCCTTCTCAGTCCGTGCGCGCCAAGTCCTCACTCACACCGATGCACCGCGGCCGGCTCCCGGCGATCTCCTGCCGACACCTCGTGGACGGCCTAGAAAGAACGAGCGGCCGCAACGCTTACCCCAGCGGGATTCACCCCATCGACCATCATGTCGCCGACCCGGAACCAACCCGGATCGCGGACCAAAGTAAGGCCGGGCGCCCGCGCGCACAACACCCGCCCATCGAACGCGCCAACGCCCCCCCGAGACACCACCGCCGCCGTGCCCATTTGACTCGAGGGCTTGACAGCGGGCCGTTGGACAAGTAAGGAGATGACGGACATCAACATCTCGTCCGTGCCGGCTGGAATGCCGGCCCTGGGCTGATGCAGCGGCCCGGAGAAGCTGGGGACGGCCAAGGCGCGGGATCGCGCGCCGGAGGTCAAGCGTCCCGACAACGTGACGGCCGGGCGGTACTGCCAGACGCCCGCGTGCGTGCTAGCGAGACCGAAAGGTAGAGCGAAAGCGATCTGGTGGTAGAAGCCCCTTCATTCCTGAAGCAACCCCAAACCTGGCGGACATGGGTTGCCCACAGCAACGAGGCCGCTCTGTGCGTTGGCGGCTCGCTCCGTGCCTGGCTTTGCGGCCTGGGCGTGGTGGCCGGCGGGAGACTGCGAGTGCCCGCCGGATGCGCTGTAGGGGTACAGCCAGCTACCAACCCGGTCAAACGGATCTTGGTGAACGCGGGAAGCGCCCCGCGCGCGCCGGGCTGCTGGTGGCAGCCCGGCAAGGCCCGATGCCGGTTGACGGGCGCGGGGCGTGTCGGAGGCCGCATAGTAGTCGGGGCCGAGGAGAGCTCGGTACATGGCGAAGGCGGACAGCAGGACCGCAGCGTGAGACGCCGTTCGGGAGGTCGGGCGTGAATACGCCCGCGCCGCTTGACGCACAGCTTGCCGAAGAGCGGGTACTGGGATGGCAAAACAAGCTGCACCGATGGGCAGTGCAGGATGACCAGGTTCGCTTCGGTGATCTGTTCAACCTGATCTGCGACCCCGCGACGCTGCTCGTCGCGTGGGAGCGGGTGAAACGCAACCGGGGGTCCAAGACCGCCGGTGTTGATGGCATCACGCGCAAGCACATCGAGCAGGCAGGCGTGGAGAAGGTTCTGGGCGAGCTTCGACAGTCGCTGCGGGACCGCACCTACACGCCGCTGCCGGTGCGCGAGCATCAGATCCCCAAGCGCGGGTCCGGGAAGGTCCGCAAGTTAGGCATTCCCGCCCTGCGCGACAGGATCGTCCAGATGGCGACGGAGCTCGTGCTGGAGCCGATCTTCGAGGCCGGGTTCTGCCCGACCTCGTACGGCTTTCGGCCCGGACGCCGAACGCAGGACGCCATCGAAGAAGTGCGGTTCTTCATCAACGACCCACGGACGTACGAGTGGGTGATAGAAGGAGACGTCGAGAACTGCTTCGGGTCGATCCATCACGGATTGCTCCTGGCCGAGCTGCGCCGTCGGGTGACCGACAAGCGGGTTCTGGCGCTGATCAGGCAGTTCCTCCGCGCAGGGATCATGACCCACCTGGGCACCCTGACCGACACGCCATCGGGCACGCCGCAAGGGGCGATACTTTCGCCGCTCCTTTCGAACATTGCCCTCTCGGTACTCGACCGCCGCTTCGAGGCGGCATGGGCGTCACGCTCGCCCGATCAGCGCAAGCGTGATCACGCCAAGGGCCGGCCCAGCTATCGAATGGTCCGCTTTGCGGACGACTTCGTCGTGCTGGTGCGCGGCACCGAAGCCCACGCCCACGCCATCAAACAGCAGACGGCCGAGTTCATGGCAGAGCAGATGCGATTGACGCTCTCGCCCGAGAAAACGCACATCACCCACGTCGACGACGGCTTTGACCTGCTCGGGTTCCGCATCGTGCGGGCACCCTGGCGGGGTAACAAGCGCGTCGCCTACACCTTCCCAAGCAAACGAGCAGTACGCGATGTCATGCACCGCATCAAGACGCTGACCAAACGCAGCACGATGAACCTCTCGCTCGACGAGCTGATCCACGCGCTCAACCCCATCCTTCGTGGATGGGCCCACTACCACCGCCATAACGCGAGCAAGCGCTGCTTCGCCTACCTCAGCTACTACCTGTGGTGGCGACTCATCAGGTGGATACGCGCCAAGCACCCGCGGATGACCTGGAAACAGATCAAGCGACGGTACTGGGGACGCCACTGGACCAGCCCCGAAGGCACAAGGCTCGCGTGGCCCTGCGAGGTTCCGGTGACCCGATATCGCTTTCGCGGCCACCGCATCCCCTCACCATGGGCGGCGACCACCGGAACAGGCCGGGCCACCACCCAGCCGGAGACCGCCAGTGCCTAACCCAGCGTCACGATCGGCCACCGCATGTCCTGTGGAGAGCCCGGTGCGGTGGAAGCCGCACGCCGGGTTCGGAGGGCGGCGGCGAGCAAACCACCGCGCGTAAGCGCGGCACAGGCGGCTCGCCGCCGACCCTGCGTCCGGTTCGGAGGGCGGGTCGGGGAAACGGACCGGCGGTAACGCCGGCACCGCGCCCCGGCCCGACCCTGCCAGTCAACGACCCACCAGGGAGAACGGGAGAGCCGTCCACAGGGCCTGGACGAGGCGCGAGGTCGCAGTAATGAGAGAACACGTTGATCGGAGGTCACGAATATCGAAGGCGTAGTTCCGGGTCGCGCCGGGTTCGGGGCCGGCGTCGGAGAAGGACCCGCAAGGGCACCTCGCCGGCGTCGTACCTCGGCGAGCTGCCGTCCCGGGGCGATCGCGCGGCAATGGACCCGCGAGCGGAGCCGTAAGGCGATGCGCGCCTGGCGAGCGCGCTACGGCGCTGCGCCGTCCTCCTACGACTGGTCGCGCACCCACGCACGCCGGCGCGGCGGCGAACCGCTCAAACGACTACAAGCCGGAGAATGGCCCGCGCCGTCCACTGTCAAGTCAAGTCGGATGTAGTGGTGTAACGAGTAGAGCTCGTCGGTGAGGTTGGCGTCTCAGGCCTGAGCTGAGACGTGTTCACCTCCTCGTTGTCTGCTTGGGGGGAGGGCATACGGGACTTCCTCGTAGTTTGGTGACTTCGGGGGTAATGGGCAACGGTTTGATCGGTGGTTCATGCGCGGGGGGATCAAGCGGTCATGGATGCCGTGCCGTGGAATCCGGATGATCGATGCGGGGGACTCGCCCGTAGGCGCCGTGAGCCGCTCGCCGAGCGGCCAGACGTTGGCGCAGCTGAGAAGCCCGCCTTGCCAGGGGTCGGACCAACCGTCGCTTCGCCCCCCCTTCGATGCAGCGGTCGTTTGCCGGTGTGCGCCGAGCCGAGCGTTCGCGTTGAAACAGATGCCGGCGGGTGGGTTCCTGTGGGTCGCGGTCATCGGCCGGAGGGCGTTAGACGGGCCCAGGACGCGTCCGTGTGCAACCCGAGGGTTACGGCTTGGCTGGATTGGGTCGGCGGGTGGCTCAGGCGGCGGTGAGACTGGGTACCTCCTGCTCGACCTGGGGCGGGGCTCGGGGTCGGCGCAGCTCAGCGTGATCGACTCGACCGACAGGTAGCGCCGCTGGACGAGCCATTCGTCGTTCTGTTCGGAGAGCAGCGCGCCGGCGAGGCGGATCACCGCCTGGTCGTTGGGGAAGATCCCGACGACGTCGGCGCGCCGGCCGATCTCCTTGTTGACGCGCTCCAGCGGGTTGGTGGACCGCAGCTTGGTCTGGTGCTCTGAGGGGAAGGCGTAGAACGCGATCAGGTCCTCCTCCGCGTGCTCGAGCAGCTCACACACCTTCGGTGCGACCTGCGCGAGGCGCTCGAGCACGTTGGTGACCCGCTCGCGCGCCTGGTCGCGATCCTCGGCGTTGAAGATCTCCCTGAGCGCGGCGGCGACGAGTCCTCGCTGGTCGCGGCGGCAGTGCATCACCATGTCGCGCAAGAAGTGGACGGTGCAACACTGCCATGGGCAGCCCAGCACCCGGGCGATCGCGGCCTTGAGCCCCTCGTGCTGATCGGAGATCGCCAGCCGCACCCCATCCAGCCCGCGCTGCTTGAGCCCGCGGATGAACTCGACCCAGAACGCGCCCGACTCGACCTCGCCGACATCAAGGCCGATCACCTCCCGCACCCCGGTCTCGTGCACCGCATAGGCAACCACCAGCGCCTTGGACACCACCCGGCCCTGGTCACGAACTTTGACCTGCTTCGCGTCGAGCCAGAGATACGGGTAGGCACCCTCCAACGGCCGCCCGCGAAACAGCTCGACCTGCTGATCCAGCGCCCGGCAGATCGCGCTCACGCGGTCCTTGGTCATCCCTTCGATCCCCAGCTGCTCCACCAGCCGATCGACCTTCCGCGTCGAGACACCGTTCACATACGCCTCCAACACAACCGCAACGATCGCCTGCTCACTGCGCCGGCGGGGCTCCAGAAAGCTCGGAAAGTACGCCGGACCCGACCGCTTCTTCGGGACCAGCAACTCGAGCTCCCCAACCCTCGTCTCCCACGCCCTGGGCCGATACCCGTTGCGATGCGTGAACCGCGTCCCCGGCGCGAGCTCGCCCCGTCCAGCGCCCACCTCAGCGCTGACCTCGGCCTCCATCACCTCGCGGGCGACCAGCGCGACCGCCTCGCGCACGAAATCCTCAAGCCGACCATCCATCGTCTTGGCGACGACATCGGCAACCGTCATGCTCTGAACTTCGGCCATCGTGGTGTCTCCATTCGTCTGACTGCGATAACAGCCGACGAGTTCCGCGCCACGGTGGCCGACCCCTCTTCAGCGGTCGACCCCCGAGACGCTCGTTACACCACTTCTACCGACATGACCGCAGGCGCCGGTTGAGGAGTCCTCTCAACCGGGAAGAGCACCGCCGTCCCCGGGGCACAGGAGGCACCCACCCCGGTCGTAGCTCGTGCGTGCGAAACGCGGTAACCCCCGTCGGGGTCCGGTGCTGTTTGACCGGTAAGCCGACCGTGAGGAAGGCCCAACTCCCCGGCGGGAATCTGATGATCGAGAAGCGAAATGCCGACAGTCGAAAGACAACAGGAAACCGGGACATGATGGCTGGCCCCTTCAGCTGGCCGTTCCGGATAACTGGCCGGATACGGGACGTAAGTGCCCGGACGCGAAAGCGTGCTGACGCGGTCAGGTGAGCCCCGGCAGGAGAAGATGATGATGACGCCAGAACCAACGGACAAGTTAGACGCTGCGACTACGGTCGTGGTGAACGGACCCGCGGACGACCCACTCGAGGTTGAGCGGATCGCACGACGTCGCCCCATCGGACCTACACGGGCTTGCTTGAGCCGGATGCATCGAAAGGTGCTCGTCCGGTTCTGAGGGGGGCCGGGCGCAGCAATGCGCCCGGCCTACCCGGTGAAAATGAGTAGGCAGACATTCATCATCGTGGGCGCCAGCCTCGCCGGCGCGAAGGCCGCGGCAGAATTGCGCGAGCGGGGCTTCGACGGGCGCGTGGTCTTGATCGGCAGCGACCCGGAGCGTCCGTACGAGCGCCCGCCGCTGAGCAAGGACTACCTGCGCGGCGAGTCGGAGCGAGAGAAGGCCTATGTTCACGAGCAGGGCTTCTACGAGCAGCACGAGATCGAGCTGCTGACGGGCACGACAGTCAGCGAGATCGATCCGGGCTCATCGCGGATCACGCTTGCGGACGGCGCTGAGCTTGCGTTCGACCGGCTGCTGTTGACCACAGGTGCCGAGCCGCGCCGGATACCCGTCCCGGGGGCCGAGCTGGAGGGCATCTTCTACCTGCGGACGCTCGCCGACTGTGACGCCCTGCGCGCGCGAATCGACGCGGCCGGGCACGCGGTGGTGGTCGGCGCCGGCTGGATTGGCTCGGAGGTCGCCGCCTCGGCCCGCCAGCGCGGGTGCGAGGTGACGATGATCGACCCGCTGAAGCTCCCCAACGAACGGATCTTCGGACCGAAAATCGGGGCCTTCTATCGCGACCTCCACGCGCAGCACGGGGTCGAGCTGCGACTGGGGCAGGGAGTCGAGGCGTTCGAGGGAGACGGCGCGGTCGCGCGCGTGCGGACCTCTGGCGGCAGGGCGGTCGAGTGCGACTTCGCGGCCGTCGGGATCGGTGTGGCGCCGCGCGTCGACCTGGCGCGCGACGCGGCCCTCGAGACCGACAACGGGATCGTCGTCGACGAGCAGCTCCGCACGTCCATGCCGAACGTGTTCGCGGCCGGCGATGTCGCGAACGCCTGGCACCCTTTCTTTGGACGGAGGATCCGCGTCGAGCACTGGGCCAACGCACTCAACCAGGGCCCGGCGGCGGCGCGGGCGATGCTCGGCGAGCCGGAGGCCTACGACCGGATCCCGTACTTCTTCTCCGATCAGTACGAGGTCGGCATGGAGTACTCCGGCTACGCGACCGAATGGGACGAGGTGGTGTTCCGCGGCGACCCGCAAGCCGGGGAGTTCGTCGCGTTCTGGCTGAAGGACGGGCGGGTGCTGGCGGGAATGAACGTCAACGTGTGGGACGTCAACGAGCACGTGCAGGCGCTGATCCGCTCCCGCCAGCCCGTCGACCTCGCGGCGCTGCGCGATCCCGACACCCCGCTCACCGCATGGTCGGGGAGCCTTCGAGCTGAACTGGAGAACCGAATGGCACCGAACCCGAATCTCAAGCGGCTGCACGAGGCGGGGGTCTCGATCTGGCTCGACACGCTCTCGCGCCAGCTGTTGCAGAGCGGCGAGTTCGCCGAGCTGATCCGCGACTTCAGCGTCACGGGGGCGACGTCGAACCCGACGATCTTCGCCAAAGCGATCACCGGCTCGGACCTCTACGACGAGCAGCTGCGGCGCTGGCCGCAGGCGGTGAGCGCGACATCCAGGAGCTGTTCTTCTCGCTCGCCCTGGACGACGTGCGCGAGGCCGCCCACGAGCTGCGGCCGACCTTCGATCAGAGCGGCGGGCGCGACGGGTTCATCTCCTTCGAGTGCACCCCCGACTTCGCCGACGACACCGAGGCCACGATCGTGCAGGCGACCGACCTGTGGCAGCGGCTAGGTCAACCGAACGTGATGATCAAGGTCCCGGGCACCGCGCCGGGCCTTGACGCGATTGAGGAGCTGACCCACGGCGGCGTGAACATAAACGTCACCCTGCTGTTCTCGATCGAACGCTACGAGCAGGTGATCGACGCCTACCTGCGCGGGCTCACCGAACGGGCGAACGACGACCTGCCGCTCGAGGGCATCCGCTCGGTGGCCTCGTTCTTCCTCTCGCGGATCGACAGCAGGGTCGACCCCCAGCTTCCCGAGGTCTCGCCGCTGCGTGGCCAGGTCGCGCTCGCCTCAGCCCGCGTCGCCTACCTGCGCTACCTCGCGAAGTTCGCCGGGCCCGATTGGGAGCGCCTCGAGCGCCTCGGCGCGAGCGTGCAGCGGCCGCTGTGGGCGAGCACGGGAACCAAGAACCCCGACTATTCCGACGTGCTCTACGTCTCAGCGCTGATCGGGCCCGGCGTGGTCAACACGATGCCCGATCACACTCTGCGCGCGTTCGCCGACCACGGCGAGGTCGCCCCCACGCTCGAGGCCGACCCGCAGGCGGCTGAGCGGACCCTCTCCGACGCAACGGCGGCTGGGATCGACCTCGACGGCGTCACGGCCGAGCTCGAGCGCGAGGGAGTGCGCTTGTTCTGCGACTCCTACCGCCAGCTGCTCGACTGCATCGAGGGCAAGCTCGCGCTGGTGGACGCGCCCGGCAGCTAATCCCGCGGTGGCCCGCCAGCGTCGAGCGGCGCGTCATCGCATCATGCGACACGACGCGTCCGGTGCGCGATCAGCTGAGCAGTCGGACGAGCCGGGTGAGCTCGTGTTCCGGGAGGGCCTGCTCGATCAGCGGGAACAGCTCGCGCTCCTCACGGCGCACGTGAGCGCTCAGCTGCTCACCCAGCGTATGGAGCGCGTCGAGGCTGGGGCTGTCGCTCGCCACCTCATGAGCCAGCCGCCGGATGCGAACGTGGTCGACCAGGACGCGGGCGAGGACCGGCTCTTCGGGGTCGCCGAATCCCGCGTAGGCGGGCAGCAGGATGTCCTCCTCCTCGCGGAAGTGGCGCTGCCCGTCGGTGCGCCAATACGCGAGGAACGCGTCGCGTAGCTCGGTGGCGGTGGTCTCGCTGGCTCGCTTCAGGCGCTGGGCCACCACCAGGGCGTGGTGATGGTCGCGCGAGAGCGCAGCGAGCGCCTCATGGCGCTTCACGGCCGTCCCGCATCGACTTCGTTTCGGGACACTGTGGGCAC
This sequence comes from uncultured Solirubrobacterales bacterium, assembly GCA_963836065.1. Taxonomy (GTDB): domain Bacteria; phylum Actinomycetota; class Thermoleophilia; order Solirubrobacterales; family Solirubrobacteraceae; genus Palsa-465. The sequence continues at coordinate 35,251 of CAWIII010000035.1, read as the reverse complement.
GATCGTAGAAACCTTGGTGCCGAGTGGTCGGTGCTCGAGCCGTCTCGGGGTTCCACCACGTGCCCTTCGCGGTGGAAGTAGAACGCGATCGTCGGTTGGTTGAAGTGCGAGCGGACCTGGCTGGCAAGCCGGTGCTTGCGCCAGTTCGGTGGCGCTCGCGCGGCCGTTCATAACCGAGACGATCGTCGCTACGACCACGGTAGTCATGAGCACGTGGATGGCGAACGCGACACCGACGATCCACCAGCCTCCGACGAGCGCGACTAGCACGACGGCGCCGGTGACGATCAGCACGGCGCTGGTGAAGATGACGAACATGACGAGGCCGGCGCCGCTGTCATCCAGGGCTACGGAGGCTTCGGAATTGTGTCGTGGCTCGCTCATGGCTGCCTCTCTGCGGCAGTTTTCACAATAAGGCTATAAAAAGTACGTTACCACCTGTGCCGATGTTTTTACAGTCGTAGTGGGTAAAAGTTCCGCAGGCGCATCTAGCGGGCCGCCACGTTCGCTGCGGACCCGCCCGTCGCATATGCCTGCGTCGTCCCCCAGCGCCTGGACCGCAGCGCGTGCGGCGGAACGGGGACCGCAGCTTTTGGCCACGGGCGGTTGAAAGCGGGTCCGGCCGTGGGGCCGAGGGCTGTCGAGCGTGGCCGCCTACGGACGCTGCCGCCAGGCCTCTTCGCCGGGGCCGATCGCGCCGCGGGGGTCGTCGGAGCGATACGCCAGCCGGTCGAGATCGCGGATCGCGCGTTCGCCCTCGGTGCGGACGGGATGTCCGGCGGGTAGCGGGGCGATCAGTCGCCGTACGCGCTCGCGGAGCTGGAGCGCGAACGCGGGGGTGGCCGGGCCGGTCAGCTCGTGGATGTCCTCGATCGTCGGCTCACGCCCGCTGAGCAGGCGCTGGGGGTTCTCGGCGTGGCTCATGGGCACCTGCGGGTTGGGTCAGCCGATCTCGACCGTGACCACATCGTCGATGACCTCGACCGGGAACACCTCGATCGGCTCATAGGCGGGGAGGCTCAGCGCCCGCCCGGTGCGCAGGTCAAAGCGCGACCCGTGGCGCGGGCACTCGATCGAGCAGTCTGTCTCGTCGAGCTCGCCTTCGGCCAGCGGCGTGTCTTCGTGCGAGCAACGGTTCTCGATCGCGAATAGCTCCCCGGCACAGTTGAGCACCAGGAGCTCGACCCCGGCGGCGCTGACCACGCGCCGCTCGCCGGGCACGAGCTCCGGGGCCGGGCACACGCTCAGCGCTGAGCCAGCCATCATGCGGGACGGCCGATCCGCACGCGCCAGGCCTCCGGGCCCTCCTCCAGGTAGTCCCAGCTGAACTGGTCGGGGTGCTCGGCGGCGAGCTGGTAGTAGAGCGGCTTGGGGTCGTGGTCGTTGACCAGCACGAACCCCTGCCCGGGCGCGAGCTTCTCGTAGGTGTCGAAGATCAGCTCGTGGCGGCGAGCGGGCGGCTGGGTGCGAACGTCGAGCTGCGGGTCGGTCGTCGGCATGGTCTGCTCCTTGGTCGTTTCGGTGATGCGCGTCAGCTGGTGCATGAGCGCGTTGATCCGCCGGGCCTCGTCGGGGTGCTCGCGGCGCAGCGTCGCGTAGGCCCGGCCGGCGAGGCGGTTGGCCTCCTCGGCGTGGCCGTCGGCCGCCAGCGCGCGGAGCGCGTCGGATAGGACGGCGGTGAGCGCCTCGAGCGCCGGCCGGGGCTTAAGGGGGCTGTCGGTAACACAAGATTGTTTTTACAATACAACTGTGAAAAACTCGAGGTTGGTGAGATCGAGCGATGACATGGCCTCATCGCCCGCGGGCCCCGGCGTCCTGGGGCTGCTGACTGCGCCGCTCACCCCGAGCTTGGTGCGCGGCTGTTGCGCGCCGTGATCGACCCCGAGCTGGGCGTGAACATCGTCGACCTCGGGCTCGTCTACCACATCGCGGCCGACCACAGGGGCGGTGGCGATCGAGATGACGCTGACCACGCCGGGGTGCCCGCTGGGCGGTTTCCTCGACGATCAGATCCGCGCCTGCCTGACCCAGCTGCCGCAGGTCCCCGACGTGCGGGTCGAGCTGGTGTGGGAGCCGCCGTGGGGGCCGGCGGCGATGAGCGACGCCGCCAAGGAGCAGCTCGGGTGGCTATGAGCGCCGCGTGGTCGCGCGCCGGCGCCGGGCGCCGCTGATGGCGCTGGCGGTGGTCGCGCTGTTCGCGGGACTCTGGGGCGGGCTGATCCGGCTCGGGCTGTCGCTGCCGAGCGCCGTCACCTCCGCCGCTGAGTTGCACGGGCCGCTGATGGCGCTCGGGTTCCTGGGCACGCTGGTCAGCCTCGAACGGGCGGTCGCGCTCGACCGCCCGTGGGCGTACGTCGCGCCGCTGGCGGCGGGGGCCGGCGCCCTCGCGGCGCTGGCCGGCGCGCCGGACTCCCTCGGACCCGCGCTCGTGACGCTCGGCGGGGCGGTGCTGCTGGCCGCCCATCTCGTCCTGCAGCGGCTCCAGCCCTCGGCGCACAACGCGGTGATGGGCCTGGGCGCGGTGGCCTGGTGCGCCGCTGCGGTGCTGTGGCTGACGGGCGCCGACGTGTCGCGGTTCGCGCCCCTGCTGGCGGGGTTCCTGGTGCTGACGATCGTCGGCGAGCGGCTCGAGCTCACCCGCGCCGTGCGGCGATCAGATCTGCGTGCGGAGGCTGCTGCTGGCGGCGATCGCGGTGTTCGCCTGCGGGCTCGTGATCTCGATCTTCGCCGAGCCGACCGGCGTGCGGGTCGCGGGCGTCGGGCTGCTCGCCCAGGCCGTGTGGCTGGCGCGCTACGACGTCGCGCGGCGCACGGTGCGAACCGGCGGGGTGACGCGGTTCATGGCGTGCGCGCTGTTGGCCGGGTACGTGTGGCTCGCCTGCGCCGGTGTGCTGTGGACCGTGTACGCCGCGCTCAGCGACGGGCCCGCCTACGACGCCTCGCTGCACGCCGTGTTCCTCGGGTTCGTGATGTCGATGGTGTTCGCGCATGCGCCCGTGATCGTCCCCGCCGTGCTCCGGATGCCGCTGCCGTTCCGCCGCGGCTACTACGCCCACCTCGCGCTGCTACACGCCGCGCTGGCGCTGCGCCTGCTGGGCGGGGACCTCGCTGGCAACACGATCCTGTGGCAGTGGGGCGGGATCCTTGGCGAGGTTGCCATCCTCCTGTTTCTCGCCGCGACCGCACACGGCGTCGTGAGCGCGCGCAGGCGGCCCCGCCGAGAAGCGGACGTGGCCCAGGCTCGCCAGGCTGCCGCCCATGGATAGCACCACCTACAACGTCGCGCTCTTCTTCCACCTGCTGGGCGCGCTGCTGTTCGTGGCCGGGATCGTTCTCGCCGGCGCTGCATTCGAGGCGGCGCGCCGCCGCCAGCAACCCGCGGAGATCGCCCTGCTCCTATCCATGACACGGATCGGGGTGCTGCTGGTCGCCGTCGGCGCTCTCTTGCTGGCGGCGTTCGGGTTGTGGCTGGTGCACCTCGGGAACTGGGGGTACGGGTCAGGCTGGGTCGCCGCCTCGATGGTCCTGTACGTGGTCGCACTCGCGCTGGGCGGACTCGGCGGCCAGCGGCCCAAGCAGGCCCGGAAGCTGGCGAGCCGCCTGGCCGAGCGCGACGCCCCGGTCAGCGACGAGCTGCGCGCCCTGCTCGACGACCCCGTCTCGCGGGCGGAGAATTACGCCTCGCTGCTGGTGGTGCTCGTGATCCTGATGCTGATGGTCTTCAAGCCCTGACCCGCGCGCCCGCTCACGGCATGCGGGAGGCCACCCGCACGGCTAGCTGACCGGGCCCGCGCCGGCGGGCTCGGCTTCGGGTCTGCTCGCCATTCCAGGCGCGGTCAGCTCGTCGGCGAGGGGATCGGGCTCGATCCGGGTGATCATGCGGATCGGGCGGTCCTTGCGCAGATAGTTCCACGCCCAGTTGACGAGCACGACGGTGCGGTTGCGAAAGCCGATCAGATAGTAGATGTGGACGGTCAGCCAGGCCATCCATCCGAGCAGCCCGGTGAGCTGCAGCCGCCAGAGGCTGGCCACGGCGGCGTTGCGGCCGATCACCGCCATCGTGCCCCGGTTGCGGTAGCGGAACGGACCCGGTGCCGCGCCGCCGCAAACGTCAGCCACGATCGCGCTCGCCACGTAGCGGCCCTCCTGCATTGCCGGCGGGGCGAGCATCGGCAGCTCCTGGCCATCGACATGTACCGAGGCGAGGTCCCCGATCGCGAACACCTCGCGGCGGCCGGCGAGTCGCAGCCGCTCGTCGGTGGGCAGACGGCGCGAGCGGCCCGTCGCCAGTTCCGACACGCCCGCGAGCTCGGTGGCGTTGATGCCAGCCGACCACACCGCGGTCCGCGCCTGGAGCTCATCGCCGGTTGAGAGCAGGACCGCTTCCGGTGTGACCTGTGAGACCAGCGTCCCGGTGAGGACCTCGACGCCCCGGCGTTCGAGCACCTTGCGCGCGTGGCGGCCGAGGCGCTCGGGAAACGCCGGCAGCAGCCTGTCCGTTCCCTCCAGGAGGATGACGCGCGCCAGCGCGGGCGGGAGATCCTGATAGTCGCGGCCGAGAACCAGCTTCAGCAGTTCGACGAGCGCGCCGGTGAACTCGACTCCGGTCGGGCCGCCGCCGATCACCACGAACGTCAGCCAGCGCCGCCGCTCCGCCTCGTCGGTGGTCTGCGCCGCGTGCTCCAAGCACGCCAGGACGTGGTTGCGCACCCGCTGCGCCCGGGGCAGCGTCTTCATGCTCAGCGTGTGGGCCTCCAGCGCGGAGTTGCCGAAGTAGTTGTTCTGGCTGCCGGTGGCGAGCACGAGGTAGTCGTAGGCGATCGCTTCGTCGCCGTGGGCGCGTACCAGCCGGCGCTCGAGGTCGATCCCGGTCACCGGGGCGTGGCAGAAGCGGACGTTCGGAGCGTTACGGAACGCGGCGCGGAACGGATAGGAGATGTCCGGCGCCGTCAGCAGCGCGCTCGCCACCTGGTAGAGGAGCGGTGTGAACTGGTGGTAGTCGTGGCGGTCGACGAGCACGACGTCGACCGGCTGCCCGGCGAGCTTGCGCGCGCACGACAGGCCGGCGAACCCGCCGCCGACGATCACCACTCTGGCCCGTGCCGTGGCGCTCACCCGGCCCTGTGCGTGGCCAGTTCCTTCGCGGCGGCCACCGGGGTGCGGAACCCGACGTTGAGGCGATTCCAGCCGTTGATCGCAACGATCGCGAGCGTCAGCGCGACGATCTGCTCCGCCGTGAAATGGGGCGTCAACTCCTCGAACAGCGCGTCGGGGGCACCGGTGTCGGGCAGCCGCGCGAGCACCTCACACCAAGCCAGCGCGGCGCGCTCCGCGCGGCCAAAGCAGTCGGCCTCGCGCCAGACCGCGATCATGTCCAGCCGCTCGTCGGTCTCGCCGTGCTCGCGGGCCTCAGCCGCGTGAAGCGCCAGGCAGTAGGCGCAGCCGTTGATCTGCGAGGCGCGGACCTTGACCAGGTCCAGCAGCCGCGGATCGTCCAAGCCGCGGTTGGCCACCGCCTCCAGGCCAAGCATCGCCTTGAGCGCGTCGGGCGACACCTCTCGGTAGTTGAGTCGCATCACAGCCTCCTGGTCACGGTCGATCGATTCGTTTGACAGCTATCGCTCTAGCGTCCGCGTGCGGGCGAGCCTTACCCACGTCGCACTTCGGCGGGCGCCGCCGCGACCTAGGCCTAGCCGCCGCGTTGGCGGTGAGGAGGCCGGCCTCGGACAGCGAGTGCAGGAGGAGGTGGAAGCAGAGGACCCCCGCGTAAGGTTGCCAGCAGGCGAGCGCGCCGCGCACGCCCGCCTGCGGATCCGCATCGAGCCGCACGCAGCCGAGCCAGCCGGAGCGCGCTAGCGTCGGTTATGGGTGCGCGTCCTCTTGGTCTCGACCTATGAGCTGGGTCACCAGCCGTTGCATGTCGCTTCGCCGCCGAGTATCAGCCACGCCATGCCCGGACGGGCCGCGGCGTCTTCGCTAGGCGTGGCGCGGGTCCCCCCAAGCCACGGAGGACCTGTTGCTCGGGGAACCGCTCAGCCAGAGCGCACGGTCACCCGCGCCTACTTCGACGATCGTTTGCCGCGGGTGGGGTCTTGGCGTACGGATTCGTCGGTGCCTGCGCCCTTGCCGCGGGTGGGTCTTGGCGTACGGATTCGTCGGTGCCTGCGCCCTTGCCGCGGGTGGGGTCTTGGCGTACGGATTCGTCGGTGCCTGCGCCCTTGCCGCGGGTGGGGTCTTGGCGTACGGATTCGTCGGTGCCTGCGCCCTTGCCGCGGGTGGGGTCTTGGCGTACGGATTCGTCGGTGCCTGCGCCCTTGCCGCGGGTGGGATCGTCGCGCTCAGCCATTTCTGCCTCCGTCAAATCGAATGCGCCCGCCAGAGAGCCACCCTGGATGCTCGCGGCATCGCCGCGGAGCCGGGGTGGCTGACATGGTGCTCCTTCCTGAGAAGCATTGTGGGCCGTCGTTTGTCTTAGCGTCGCTGCCCGTCGCGTTCTTACGGCCACCGTCTCGCGGCCGGGACGGTCGCCGAGCGCCATGGCGGCGCAAGAAACCGCTCGTCGGGCAACGGCATACCGCCATGAGCTCGCCTTCCGGTCGGGTCGCCTTCATGCTGTCGGGCGAGGTGCACATCGACGGGCGACGGCGCTCGGCATGGCGCTGCAACCTTTGAGCCTGATTCTGGATAACCGGCTGATCGCCTGAGATCGAGAGCTATCGCGATCGCGCGGGGCTCGGGATGCTGCCGCCACCCGCGCGTGCTTGCACCCCACCGATCGACGTCGGGCACGCCGGCGAGGTGATCAAGCGCTCGCTCGCGGACAAGCGGCGGTTTTCGGACAGCGGGGCGGTGCAAAGCGTCCGCGCATCCGCCTGCGCGTGCACCGTCACGGACAGCCTCATGCGGGTAAGAAACCAGCCCGCAGGCGTCGCTTAAGGATGCAAATGTTCAAGCGAGAACTGGGCCTACCGTCAGATCCAAATCGCGTAATCGCATGGCGGATCGATCGCCTGCTCAACGCCGGCTTCCCAGCGCGATCGGCGACGCCGATCAATGCGGCCACGCTGGGGGATCCGGGGAAGGTCAAACGGCTCGGGGAGATCGTGCCGCTTGGGCGGATGGGGACGCCTGAGGAGGTGGCCGAGGTGGCTGTTTCTCGGATCCCAACGGTCGTCGTACGTGACCGGCTTAACCTACTTCGTCGACGGGGGAATCATCCGCCACGCGGAGGCGATCTGATCCGCTCGCGAACCGAGCTCGCCCCGGACCTCGAGGGCCGCCCCAGCAATGCCTGAGTACACCTTGAGGCTGCGTCGCTACGACCCGGAGTCGGGGAACGAGGCATATTGGGATCAGTTCACTGTCGACCTCGACGGCCATCGCTCGGTGCTGGACGCGATTCTCAAGCAGCGTGACGAGCGCGATGGCACGATCGGTATCCGCTGCTCCTGCCGGGCAGCGATCTGCGGCTCCTGCGGGGTGCGGATCAACGACAAGCCGGGGCTGGCCTGCCATACCCATCTCGCCCGTGCGGCGCAGAGCGGCCGCGAGGGCGGTCAGGTGATCACGGTCGAGCCGATGGGCAACATGCCGGTGATCAAGGATCTGATCGTCGACATGGACGCGGTCCACTGGAAGAAGATCCAGCGGATCACCCCCTGGCTGATCAACAAGCAGCCGATCCCCGAGCGCGAGTACGTCGTCCCCAAGGAGAGCATGCTAGATGTCACCCAGTCGATGGCGTGCATCCAATGCGGGGCGTGCGTGTCTGACTGCCTCTCGATGGAGGTCGACCCGCTGTTCATCGGGCCGGCTCAGTTCGCCAAGGCGTACCGCTTCATCGCCGACCCGCGCGACGCTGAGCACGACGAGCGGCTGCGTGACCTGGCCGAGGATCCTCATGGCATCTATGACTGCACGCACTGCTGGATGTGCATCGACGCCTGCCCCAAGGGCGTGGCGCCGATGAGCCAGATCATGCGCCTGCGACGCCTGGCCGGCTCAGATCACCAGATCGAGGACCGCAACAACGGCCACCGGCACGAGCGCGCCTTCGTGGAGAACATCCGCTCAAACGGGCTCTTGCAGGAGGCCGACCTGCTGCCCGATTCCTACGGCGGCAAGCTCCACCGGCGCGCGATCGGAGTGATGCTGGCGTCGCTGCCGGTGATCCTGCGGGCGCTGGTGCGCCGCAAGGTCACCCTGCGCGGCGCGCTGACCCACCCCCACCGCCGGCAGTTCAAGGACCTGCGCGGTCTGTTTGACCCGATCGAGCACCGCGCCGAGCGCAGCGAGCTGAACCTCTACATCACCGGCTACGACGGCGAGGGGCCGGCGCAGTCAGCCGGGCAGGGGCCGGCGATGGTCGCCACCGGCACCAGCCCCACGCCAGTCGCCAGGCCAAGCCGTGCCCTGGGCGAAGGCGAGGGGGACGGCCGATGAAGGTCGCCTACTGGCCGGGCTGCGTCAGCCGCGGGTTCACCCCCGAGCTGCACGGCTCGATGGCCGCCGTCGCGCCGCTGCTGGGGATCGAGCTGATCGAGCTTGACCGCGCCGCCTGCTGCGGAGCAGGCGTGATCGCCGAGCACAACCAGGAGCTGGCCGACACGCTCAACGCGCGCACGTTCGCGCTCGCCCAGCAGACAGACGACGAGCTGATGATGAACATCTGCTCGACCTGCCAGGGATCGCAGACCGAGTGCCAGACGCGCCTTGACGCCAACGCCCAGTACCGCGGCCAGGTCAACCGCTCGCTGGCAAGCCAAGGGCTCTCCTACGAGGCTGGACTGACGAACAAGAATTTCCTTTGGCTGCTGGTGGAGGAGGTCGGCCTCGACACGCTCCAGGCCAAGGTCAGGCGGCCACTGAGCAACCTGCGGGTCGGGCCGTTCTACGGCTGCTACATCGTGCGCCCGATGGACCAGCTCGCAATCGACGACGAGCATCCGCGCCACCGCTACCTGCACTGGCTGATCGAGGCGCTCGGGGGCACGGTGATCGACTACGCCGGCGTCTACAAGTGCTGCGGCTTCCCGATCATCACGATGAACCGCGAGACCTCGCTGGGGCAGGCCGCCCGCCACCTCGGCGACGCGATCGACGCCGAGGCGGACTGCCTGGTGACGCCCTGCCCGCTTTGCCACCTGAACCTCGACCTCCAACAGCCTGCGGCCGCCAAGCTGGCCGGCCGTCCGCTCGGGATCCCGGTGCTCCACCTTCCCCAGCTCGTCGGGCTCGCGCTCGGCCTCGAACCCAAGCAGCTCGGCATGGACAAGCACATCGTCAAGCCGAGCTCGGTGATCGACTGGTCGGACACCGTCGTGGCGGCGAGCGGGGGGTGAGCGCTACATCTACGTCAGCTCGCGCGCAGTGTCGACATACTTGGTGCCAAGCCCCGTGGCGTCACCCACGCCCGCGCCAGGCCTCGAGCAGGCCCAGCCACACCTCCGAGATGGTGGGGTATAAGGGCACCGGTCAAGCGGCTGCGAGGGTTGCGTTCTTACGCGTTCGGGCGGTGGCGTCTCGCGTGGATTGCTGCGTAAGAAAGGCTGGCCAAGTGACGCTAGAGCAGTCGTGGTCAGGTCAAGGGGCGGTATCAGGCGCCGCTGCGGGCCAGTGCCGACCTTGAGAGGAGTGCCGTATGGATGTTCGCGTGAAGCGCGCGTATGAGTCCGCGGAATTGTCGGACGGTTATCGCGTGCTGGTCGACCGGCTGTGGCCGCGTGGGGTTTCGCGCGAGCGTGCGGTGTATCTGAACCTTTGATAGAGCGGCCGAGTTTGTCACACCAAGCCTGAGGGTGTTTGTGGGCCGTGTTGGTGGGTGTGGTTCGGGGCGTCGTCCGTGCCCAGTTCCACCGACGTCCGTGCCGGCGGGCGATCCCCTCGCGCAGCGAGCCTCCGTCCCGCAGAAGCAGGAGCGGGCGGCTGGCGAGGATGGTGTCGGTCGCGGTCATTTCGATCGCCTCCGATTCTCGTTGATGCGCTGGGCGTGCGCTCGCTTGAGCCCGGCGATGCGGGCGCGGCGGATCGCGGGGCCGCGGCCGTGGTGCTCGTCGTCGGGGGTGACGTAGCCGATCGAGGCGTGCAAGCGGACCGTGTTGTACTGGCCGCGGATCCGGGCGAGCTCTGTGTCGAGCGCGGCCGGGTCGGTGATGCTGGTCAGGGTCGGCCAGTCGCCCTTCAGGTGGCTGAAGAACGACTCGACGTGCGCCTGGTCGGTCGGGGTGCCGGGCCGGCCGTGGTGCTGGGCGATCGCCATCAGCGCCATGAACTGGCGAGTGTCGATCGCTTTCATCTCCGACCCGTTGTCCGACCACGCCACCAGGATCGGCGGATCCTCAGGGGCGTGGTCGGGCGGCAGCCCGTCCGGTCCGAGCAGCCCCTGGTCCTCGAGCGCCCGGGCGAACAGCAGCTGCACCTGCGTGTGCGTCTGCTCGGTCGTGAGCAGGTAGCCGATCCAGTATCTGGTGACGACGTCGACGATCGCGTACGCGACCCGCTTGCACCGCGTGAAGTGGGTCGCGTCCCAGATCCAGATCCGGTTCTTTTCCCAGCAGATCTCGGGAAATGCGGGCTTGGCGGTCGTGGGCGGATCGGCTCCCCCGGCAGCGTGACCTTGTTCTTCAGCGCCACGCGCAGCAGCGTCGAGGGCGACACGAACACAGTGCCGACATACGAGCCGCGATGCGCGAGCTTGCGATGCGAACGATCCACCACGCCCCACTCCTCGATCAGATCGAGGATCGCCTGCTCCTCCCAGTCAAGGATCCGGTGCACCCGGTTGCCGACCGGCGGACGGTCCTCCAACGAGCCCGTCTCGGCGAGCCGGGCGCGCCAGCGATGCATGCGCACATCCTCGATCTCAAGCACCCGGCACGCACGCGCGTGCGCCCACCCCGCCGACACCGCGCCATCGATCAGCCCCACCAGCTCGAGCTTGGTCTGCGCGCTCACGCGCCGCGGGACCGGGCCGAAAAGCCCGAGCGTTGCCTTCCCCGGTGCAAGCTCAACTCGACCGCCAGCTCCTTGAGCGCCTCCGAGAGCCGATCGTTCTCCGCCAACGCGGCCTCCAACTCGACCTGCTCCGGAGAGGGCAACCTGCCCGGCTTGGCGGCCGCAAACGCCGCCAGCGCCGCGTCCTTCGCCAACTGCCTGATCCGAATCACCGTCGACACGTCGACGCCCCACTTCCGAGCTGCGTCCGCCTGCGAGAGCTGCTGCGAGCAGACCTCGAAGAACACCTCCCACTTCTCCTCCGGCGACAGCTGCCGGCGCTTGCGCGGCTTGCCGTTCTCCATCATCACGTCCTCCTGAGTCGGGGCCCGGACAGCCTCCCAGGATTGGCATGAAAAACAGGGGCAGCTCTATCGCAAGATCAGACGCAAACCAAGCGGGCAGAGCTCGATGGCTGGGAGAAGGAGTTGGCGCCGAGCACGGAGTTGAGACAGTGGTTCGGGCACGAGCCGAGTCGATTTGAGGAGTTTCGCCGGCGCTACATCGAGGAGCTTCGCGGCCACCGTCCGCGGTTGAGAGCGCTGCGGCGCCGGACACGGGCCGGCACGCTGACGCTTGTCTACGGCGCCCGCGACAGCGAGCACAACGAAGCTGTCGTCCTCTCACAGGTCTTGCGGCGCGGACTGCCCAAGGCTCACAGCGACCGCAGAAACCGCCCGTAAGAACCGCAGGCCGCTCGACGCTAGAGAAGCGTGTCAAGCACTGGGCTACGGCCGTCTCGCCCGACCCTGATCACCCGCCGAGGGCTCGCGCCAGCCTGGGCAGGCCCGTCCCAGCCACCAGGGCCGGCCACGGCACGGCGTCCTGTCCGAAGCCTGACCAGCGCACCGAGGAGATTGAGATTGATGACCGCTTCTACCTCTCTCACCGCCAGCCCGCTCACCGATCTGGAGGCGCTTGGCCAGAGCGTGTGGTTCGACAACATGCGCCGCGCCCTGTTGACCTCCGGGGAGCTCGAGCGGATGGTGCGCGAGGACGGCCTGAGCGGCCTGACCTCGAACCCGTCGATCTTCGAGAAGGCGATCGTCGGTTCGACCGATTACGACGAGGCGCTGGCCGAGCTTCGTGGCCCGTCGGTCCCGGATGCCAAGGGCGTCTATGAGGGGCTGGCGATCGCCGACCTGCGCGGCGCCGCCGATGTCTTCCGTCCGGTCTATGACCACACGGATGCCGGCGACGGATACGTCAGCATGGAGGTCTCGCCCGAGTTGGCGCACGACACCGCCGGTACGGTCGCCGAGGCGCGGCGGCTATGGGCGACCGTCGATCGGCCGAACCTGATGATCAAGGTCCCCGGGACCGATGGGGGCATTCCCGCGATCACTCAGCTGATCGCCGCAGGGATCAACGTCAACATCACGCTGCTGTTCTCGACCGACGTGTACGAGCGCGTCGTCCAGGCCTACCTGGCGGGGCTGGAGGATCTGCTGGCAGACGGAGGCGATGTCTCGCGGGTCGCGTCGGTGGCGAGCTTCTTCGTCAGCCGGATCGACTCGGCGATCGACCCGCGGGTGAGCAAGCGCGTCCAGGGAAAGGTGGGGATCGCCAACGCGAAGGTGACCTACGCCCGTTTTCGGGAGCTGTTCGACGGCGAGCGCTTCCAGACGCTGCGCGCCCACGGCGCCCAGGTGCAGAAGGTGCTGTGGGCTTCTACGAGCACCAAGAACGCCGCCTACCCGGAGCTGATGTACGTCGAGTCGCTGATCGGTCCCGACACGGTCGACACGATTCCGCCGGCGACCTATGAGTCCTTCAAGGCGCACGGGACGGCGCGGGTGACGTTGACGGAGGGCGTCGAGGAGGCTCGGGTGGTGCTCGAAGCGCTGGCCGAGGAGGGGGTGTCACTCGACGAGGTCACAGCGGCGCTGCTGGACGAAGGAGTGGAGAAGTTCGAGCAGGCGTTCGGCAAGCTGCTGGCCTCGATCGAACGATCCTTGAGCGGGCCAACCAAACTGCGTGCGGGGGAGCTGACCCGGTCGCTGCCCACCGAGCTCGAGGCGGAAGTCAGCGGGGTGATCGCCGACTGGGGCGAGCACGGGAAGGTTAGCCGCCTGTGGGCGCACGATCAGACGCTGTGGACCGGTGCCGACGAGGCAAGCTGGCTGGGTTGGCTCGGTGTGGCGATGGACCAGCTCGCGCACGCTCACCGCTTTACCGCGCTCGTGGACGACATCCGCTCGGCCGGCTTCAAGGACGTGGCGCTGCTCGGGATGGGTGGGTCGAGCCTGTGCCCCGAGGTCCTCTCGCTGACGTTCGCCTCGCAGACCGCCGGGATGCCGCGGCTGCGCGTGCTGGATTCCACCGACCCGCAGCAGATCAAGACGCTCGAGGACGAGCCGGATCTGGAGAAGACGCTGTTCTTCGTGTCCTCCAAATCGGGCACGACGCTCGAGCCCAACATCTTCGCCGCCTACTTCCACGCGCGGGTGACCCAGCTGGTCGGCGCGGAGGAGGCGGGGCGGCGGTTCGTCGCGATCACAGATCCCGGCTCGCCGCTTGAGAAGCTCGCCGAGCGCGACGGCTACCGCGCGGTCTTCCACGGCCTGCGGTCGATCGGCGGGCGCTACTCGGCGTTGTCTGACTTCGGGATGGTCCCGGGCGCGGCCTGCGGCGTCGATGTCAGCTCGCTGCTCGACAACGCCGAGCGGATGGCGCACGCGTGCGCCGCCTGCGTCCCCGCGGCTGACAATCCCGGCCTGGTGCTCGGCGCGGTCATTGGCACCTGTGCGACCCGCGGTCGCGACAAGCTCACGCTCGTCACCTCCTCGGGGATCCGCGACTTCGGGGCGTGGCTCGAGCAGCTGCTGGCCGAGTCGACCGGCAAGCACGGCAAGGGAGTGATCCCCGTCGACCGCGAGCCGCTCGGTACCCCCGATGCCTACGGCTCCGACCGCCTGTTCGTCTACCTGCGGCTGGCATCAGAGCACGACGACGAGCAGGACGCGAAGGTACGGGCGCTCGAGGCCGCGGGGCATCCGGTCGTGCGGATCCCCATCTACTCGGTCTATCACCTCGGCGACGAGTTCTTCCGCTGGGAGTTCGCGACCGCGGTCGCGGGCTCGATCATCGGCATCAACCCGTTCGACCAGCCCGACGTGGAGGACGCCAAGGTCGCCGCGCGCGAGCTGACCGACGCCTACGAGCGCACCGGGTGGCTGCCCGACCTGGAACCGTTCTACGAGGGCGAAGGGTTCGCGCTATTCGCCGACGAGCGCAACGCCAAGGAGATTCGCAAGGCGGCGCACCAGGACGGCTCGTTCGCCGGCCTCCTGGCCGCGCACCTCAGCCGCGTCGAGCCCGGCGACTATGTCGCGCTGCTGGCGTATCTGCCGATGACGCGTGAGCACGAATGGCTGCTATCCGAGATCCGGGTGCTGATCCGCAACCACCTGCGGGTCGCCACATGCGTGGGCTTCGGGCCGCGCTTTCAGCACTCGACCGGGCAGATGTACAAGGGCGGCCCCAACTCCGGCGTGTTCCTGCAGATCACCTGCCACGACGGCGTCAAGCTCGCGGTCCCGGGACACAGCTACACGTTCGGGACGGTCAAGGAGGCCCAGGCGCGAGGCGACTTCGACGTGCTCGCCAAGCGCGAGCGGCGCGCGCTGCGGGTCCACCTCGCCGTCGATGCCACCGAGGGCCTGAAGGCGCTCCGCGACGCGGTGACGCGGGTCCTCCGCTACGCCACACAGAGCCGAGTCGAGCGAGAGGACTAGGCGAATGCAAGTGGGAATGGTCGGGCTGGGCCGGACGGGATCAAACCTCGTGCGGCGCCTCCTGCCCGCGGGCCACGAGTGCGTCGTCTTCGACGTCAACGACGACACCGTCAAGAAGCTCGAGGGCGAGGGCGCGACGGGCACCGGCTCGCTGGAAGAGCTCGTCACGGCGCTGCAGAAGCTATGACCGCTTCCGAGCAGCAGCGGCTCTACATCCTCTCCTTCGACCACCGCGGGTCGTTCAAGAAGGGGCTGATGGGGATCGCCGGGGAGCCCTCCAGCGAGGAGCGCGAGCGTATCTCGGCGCTGAAGGCGCTGATCTACGACGGGTTCGAACGGGCGATCGCCGACGGCGCCCCACGGCACTCATGTGGGGTGCTGGTCGACGAGGAGTTCGGCACCGACGTCGCGCGCGCGGCACGTGGCGAAGGGTTCATCCTGGCGATGCCCGTCGAGCGCTCGGGCCAGGACGAGTTCGATCTTGAGTTCGGCGAGGAATTCGCCGAGCACATCGAGGCGTTCGACCCTGACTTCGCGAAGGTGCTCGTGCGCTACAACCCGGACGGCGACGCGACGCTCAACCGCCGGCAGGCCAAGCAGCTCGCACGGCTCTCAGGATGGCTGCACGCGCACGATCGCAAGTTCCTGTTCGAGCTGCTCGTCCCCGCAACGGCCGCCCAGCTCGACCAGGTCACCAGCGATCAGAACGCCTATGACCGCGACCTGAGACCTGCGCTCGTCGTGCGGACGCTGGCCGAGCTTCAGGACGCTGGCGTCGAACCGGACATTTGGAAGATTGAGGGACTCGAAGCGCGGGAGGACTGCGAGCGCGTTGTCGATCAGGCGCAAGCCGGCGGGCGAAAGGACGCGCGCTGTGTGGTGCTCGGCCGCGGGGCGGACCTCGGCCGCGTCGCGCACTGGCTGAAAGTCGCCGCTCCAGTCGCCGGTTATGTGGGCCTCGCGATCGGCCGAACGATCTGGTTAGAGGCGCTCAGCGAGCACCAGGCCGGCCGGCTCGACCGCGAAGCGGCGATCACGCAGATCGCCGCCAACTACCGGCAGATGATCGACGTGTACGCCGACGCCGCCCTGAGCGCCCGCGCGCACTCAGCACACACGGCGTGAGATGACCGAGACCGCCACCTCAGCTGATCCGATCGCGCTGGCACCGGCGCGCCCGGAGGACCAGGTGCTGATTCTGTTCGGCGCAACCGGCGACCTGGCCAAGCGCAAATTGCTGCCCGGCCTGTTTCATCTCGCCGGGGCGGGAATGATGCCCGAGCGCTACCGGATCGTCGGCTCCGGGCGCCCCGACGGCGCCCCGGACGCGGAGGGCTTTCGCTCGCATGTGAAGGAGGCGCTTGAGCGGTTCGGGCGCAAGGAGCTCAGCGATGAGAACTGGAGGCCGTTCGCCGACAGCCTGTCCTTCGCGCCGGCCTCCGCCGGCCAGCCCGACGCCCTCGTGCAGGCGGTGGCCCGTGCCGAGCAGGAGCTTGGGGGTGATGTGCCGCGGCTGGTCTACCTGGCGGTGCCGCCCGACGCCTTCGGGCCGATGGTGTCGATGCTCGGCGCCACTGGCCTCGGCGAGCGTGCCCGGCTGATCGTCGAGAAGCCGTTCGGGCATGACCTGGCCTCGGCGTGCGCGCTCAATGAGTGCCTGCACGCCGTTCTCGATGAGTCCCAGGTCTTCCGGATCGACCACTTCCTCGGCAAGGAGGCCGTCCAGAACATCCTCGCGTTTCGCTTCGCCAACGGCTTGTTCGAACCGGTCTGGAACCGCCGGCACATCGACTATGTCCAGATCGACGTGCCCGAGCAGCTGATGATCGAGGGCCGCGCCGGGTTCTTCGAGCAGACCGGCACATTCCGCGACATGGTCGTCACCCACCTCCTGCACGTCCTCGGCTTCGTCGCCATGGAACCACCCAAGCGGCTTGACGCCGAGTCGCTTCGCGACGCGACCGGAAAGGTGTTCGATGCGATCAAGCCCCTCGATCCGGCGCGGGCGATCTTCGGCCAGTACGACGGCTATCGCTCAGAGCCGGGCGTGGCGATCGACTCCAAGGTCGAGACGTTCGCCGCGCTCGAGGTTCTGATCGACAACGAGCGCTGGGCCGGGGTGCCGTTCCAGCTGCGCACCGGCAAGGCCCTCGCCGCAAGCCGCCATACCCTCACACTGGGCTTCAAGCAGCCCGTCCAGCAGATGCTCCGGCGCTCCGACGCTACCTCCGCCGTGGGGCACTCGAACGAGATCTCGTTCGAGCTCTCCGAGCCGGGCCTGATCTGGATCGACTTCCTTGTCAAGCAGCCCGGCGCGGGCATGGACCTCGGGTCGGCCTCGCTCACCTTCCGCTATGGCGACTCGTTTGACATCGCGAACGAGCTCGAGGGCTACGAGCGCCTGCTCCACGACACGATGCTCGGCGACCACACGCTGTTCACCAGCGCCCACGGGATCGAGCGACTGTGGGAGGTATCGACGCCGCTGCTCGAGCAGCCGCCGAACGCCTCGACGTACGCATGCGGCTCGTGGGGCCCCGAAGCGATCGACCAGCTCGTCGCTCCCCACCGGTGGCATCTGCCCTACGGCGAGCACCGTTAGCAATGGCTGGGTAGCACGCGTTGTGCGCGGCGGCAGAACCGTCGCTGCCGACTCCCCGACATCATCTGGTCAACCCCACGACAACCGAAGGCATGAGCCGCTTCAAGCGTCCGAAACGGGGGGCTCCTGCAAATGCCCGCGTTGAAAGAGAGGCGAAATACTTGCGAGGACCCCACACAGGGAAGAGGGTCGGCGGTCGGCCCGAAGAGGGCCCGGCCCAGGCGCGGTAGCCACAGACTCCCCGCTCGAAGCAGACCTTGTTCGCGCTCACACCGAAGGTGAACACGAGCCGGAGATGCGCCTCTGCCGCCGACCACGCGCGGCGAGGAGACGATCGGCCAGCAAGCACGAGGAGGTGAGCGCGCGCCGAACCATGGGATGCTGGCGGGAGACGGTGGATGCGAGCGCCGAGGTAAGACGAGGAGCTCGCAACACACAACGGTTCTCAGGAGGTCACGGAAATGCAAGCTCTTCAGCTGACCAGAGCGCAGACGATCGAGCTTCGCGAGGTCGCCCAGCCTGATCCGGGGCCCGGGGAGGTACTGGTCAAGGTCGGTGCGGCGGGAGCGTGCCACTCCGACCTGCACTTGATGGATGCGCCGCCCGAGGCGCTTGAGGCGTTCCCGGTGCCCTTCACGCTTGGCCACGAGAACGCCGGCTGGGTCGAGGCTCTGGGAGCGGGCGTGGACGGCTTCGAGCTCGGGCAGCCGGTCGCCGTCTACGGGATCATCGGCTGCGGCCGGTGCCCGGCGTGTCTGCGCGGGCGCGACAACGAATGCCGCAGCGTCGCGCCCAGCGGCGTCGGCATCGGCAGAGACGGCGGGATGGCACCGTATCTGAGCGTGCCGGCACGGCAGCTGATTCCCGTCTGGGATCTCGATGTCACGCAGGCGGCGCCCCTGACCGACGCCGGTCTCACGCCCTACCACGCGATCGAGCTGAGTCGTGAAGCGCTGCGGCCTGGCTCGACGTGCGTCGTGGTCGGCGTCGGCGGTCTGGGCCACATGGCGATCCAGATCCTGCGCGCCACCACGACCGCGCGGATCATTGCCGTCGATGTGGAGGAGCGTCGACTCAGCCTGGCGGAGGACCTCGGCGCTCATCACACGGTGAGGTCTGACGGCGGAGCCGCGCAGGAGATCCGCAAGATCGTCGGCCCTCCGCCGGGCGGCGCGGATGTCGTTCTCGACTTCGTCTCAGTCGACGAGACGCTGCGGCTCGCCGCCGACGTTGTCTCGACGGGCGGCCGGCTGACCCTGGTCGGCCTCGGCGGCGGCACCCTGCCGCTGAATGTCGGGATCGCGCCGACGATCCCGCTCGAGGCGCGCCTTGTGATCCCGTTCTGGGGCACGCGCGCAGAGCTCGTGGAGGTCCTGAACCTGGCCCGAGCCGGGCTTGTCTCGGCGCGGGTGGAGCGCTTCGACCTCGCGGACGCGCAGGCCGCCTACGAGAAGCTGCGCGAGGGCAAGATCGACGGGCGCGCCGTCGTCGTTCCGTAGCGCCTAACGCCTGATCCACGATGCATGCTCGCCGCGCGCCAAGTCGCGACGGACTTGCCGGTGCGACCCAGACAGTCTGACTCCCGAGCAGCAGCGGCGCTGATCCGACACGCCGCTGCGTGACGGAGGCGTCACGCCCCATTCACGACGCCACTCGCCGACAGCGATTCGAGCAACAGGTGGAAGTAGACCATTCCTGCGTACGGGTGCCAGCGCGCTACGAGCCGTTTCACGCTCTCGTAATCGAGCGCGGTGTCGATGTCGAAGAAGCGCCTGAGCTTGTTGTGCGCTCCGACGTCGTCTCCGGGGAAGATGCTGAGCCTGCCGAGGCCACGCAGGAGGACGTACTCGGCGGTCCAGCGACCGATGCCGCGTAGGCGCGTCAGGCGCTCGATCGCCGCTGCATCGTCGAGCTGCTCCAGGGACTCAAGATCGAGCCCGCCCGCGACGATCGCCCGGGCAGTCTCGATGATCGCACGAGCTTGGTCGCGCTGAAGCCGTGGCGTTTCAGCTCGTCTGGCTGAAGGCTGGCGAGCTGATCGGGGCCTGGGAATGCGCGAGGGCCCGCGGGGTCCCGGATCACCGGACGACCGTGCGCCGCGGTGAGCCGGTTGAGCAGGTGGATCCCAACCGCGAGCGAAAGCTGCTGGCACGCGATGCCGTTGACGAGCGCCTCGAAGACGGTCGGGAACCGCGGTGGCTTGAGCCCACGCATACGCCGGGCGAGCGGGCCGAGCAACGGATCTTGCTCGGCGATCGCCGCGAACGCCGACAGATCGACGCTCAGCCCGAGGAGCCTTTCCAGGTTTCGCGCGCGAGTAACTTGGTGCCCTGATCGATCGGTCTGCCGGTGAGCCCGACCGACAGGCCTGGTACACCGAGGGCATCGTCCTGGGTCACCGACAGGGCGACCGGCCCGCCGTCGATGTCCACGATCCGCCGATAGGTGGACGCGTCCCAGCGGTCGATTGCGTTGTGGGCGCGGCGACGCAGTGCCCACGCCGTGAGGTCGAGCCGAAACGGCGGGCACGGCTCGATCAGGAGCTCGTGGCCCTGGGAGGCTTGGGCAGGAGCCGGCAAGCGGTTCTACGACCGACGGATGTTGATGAGCACGGGCCCCTGGATGATCGCCAGCACGGTGCACCCAGCGCGTCCCACGGCCCCGTCGAAGCGATCGCGGCGCAGGTAGAAGCCGACATCCTCGACGTGGGCGCCGTCACGTTCGAAGTGAACCTCAGCGTCCGGTGTAGCGGCGGAGTCCAGGCTGACGGGCCAGAAGACCGCAGGAGCCTTGGCCTCGCTCAGCGCTCCGAGCGTGCCGATAAAGACGGTCAGTAGCATCTCGGGGTCGCCGCGTTCGATCACGCGCACGGCCACGCGCGATCCTTTGAGTGCTCGCAGCGCGTCGTGGACCTGCTCCCACGCCAGGTCGATGTCGCCGGGGTGTCGGGCGGTTTGGACCGTGTCCATGTCGCTTCCGTGACCGCTAGGGCTTGGGTTCTGGAGGGTTGCGGCGAGTCCGCGTGGTTCGGTCTCCGGACAGCCCTCGCAGGCGCCGTTTCGCCGCCGTGGCTGCGGCGATCATGCGGGCCCGGCGGCCCTGCGCGGCGCGGTAGCGCGGGCGGTCCGTGACCGCCATCTGATCCTGGGCGGTCTCGTCGATGTGACGGACGACGCGCGGGTTGGCCTCGGGGTCTTGTAGCGACGGATGGGCGGGAGGGTCAAACGAGCCCCGCTCGGGATCGAAGCTACGAGATCGGTCGACATCCGCAGGGCCGTCGCGGTTTAGGTTCTTGGACACGTTGGACCTCCGGGCGGATCGATGGAAAGTAATGGCAGAGAAGCGCCGGCCTGACAGCGCAGCGCGACCAGCTGACACACCTCTAGCGTCGCGCGGGCCGCTGTTCTTACGGGGCGGGCGCCGGCGCACGAGTCGTCCGCTCGAGCGACGGCGTGGGGCTGTAGGTGATCAGCCTCGCGCCGCGTCCGCGGGTCAGGAAGCTAAAGGCCCAGCGGGTGAGGACGAGCAGGCGATTCTGGAGGCCGATGAGATAGAAATGTGGACGGCGAGCCAGGTCAGCCAGGCCAGCACTCCGCTGATCTGGATGCCCTTGATGTCTGCGACTGCGCGAGCGCGGCCGATGGTGGCGAGGTCGCCCTTGTCGACATAGCGGAAGGGCCCCGGCGCTCGGCCGTGCAGGCGCGCGCAGACCGCCGCGGCGGCGTAGCGACCCTGCTGCATGGCCGTTGAGGCGAGGCCCGGCAGTGCGGCATCGTCTCCGCCCGCGTCGTGCACGCTGACCATATCGCCGAGCGCGATCACGTCTGGGTGGCCCTCGATCGTCAGCTGCGGTCCGACCGCGACCCGTCCCCCGCGGTCGAGCTCGGCGCCGCTGGCGTCTGCGAGCGCGCCGGCGAGCTCGGAGGCGACGACGCCGGCGGACCAGACGATCGTGCGCGTGGGTATCTGTGCGGTCTCGCCGTCGGGGCGCCGCACCCTCACCGAGTGCTGATCGAGGTCGATGACCGCGGTGTGGAGCAGGGGTGTGACGCCCAGCTTCTCGAGCGCGCGAGCGGCTCTGGTCGATAGCCGCTGCGGAAACGTGGGCAGCAGGCGGTCGGATGCCTCCAGTAACAGGATCCGGGCGCGGCGAGGGTCAGCTGCGCGGAAGCCGCGGGGCGATGTGTCGCGCGCGAGCTCGGCGATCTGTCCGGCCATCTCGACTCCGGTCGGACCGCCCCCGACGACGACGAAGGTCAGCCAGGCCTCGCGACACTCGGGATCTTGCTCGAGCTCGGCGGCCTCGAACGCCCCGAAGATGCGCTGGCGGACGGCGGTGGCGCTCTCCAGCGACTTGATCTCGTGCGCATACTGCCGCCACTGGTCGTGTCCGAAGTAGGAGTAGCGCGAGCCGCCGGCGACGATCAGCGTATCATACCCGAACGTCAGGTCTTGCTCGCCCTCCTCGGGCCGATCGACGATCACGCGGCGAGCGTCGAGGTCAAACGCTCGCACCTCGCCCATGACGACGCGAAGGTTTCGCTGGCGCTTGAGGACGCTGCGCAGGGGCGCCGCGATCTCCTCGGGAGCGAGGGCGCCAGTCGCGACCTGATACAGGAGCGGCTGGAAGAGGTGAAAGTTGCGACGATCGATCAGCGTCACCTCGACCGGCGGGCGACGAAGGCTGCGGACGGTCTGCAGACCGCCAAAGCCTCCGCCCACGACCACGACCCGGTGTCGCTCACCCGGGTTTGCGTGCGCGCCTTTGTCGTTCCTTGGACGGAGCAGACCCATGTCCCCACTCCGTCGTCAGGTCGACGCCAGCCGCTGACCGACGAGCGCGCGTAAGGCGTCGATGACGTGCGCGCGGTCGATACCGGCTTGGGCGAGCAGCTCGGCCGGCGTCCCCGAGGTCGGCATCGTCCGCACGGCGAGCGTGACGATCCGCGGACGCGCGCTGCTGTCGGCGAACACCTCGAGCACGGCGTCCCCGATGCCGCCCTCGGGATGGTGATCCTCGACGGTCACGATCGTGCCGGTCGCCTCGGCCGCTTCGATCAAGGTCTGCGCGTCGATCGGCTTGACCGAGTACAGGTCGATGACGCGCACCGACACGCCATCGCGCGCGAGCTCTTCGGCGGCGGCGAGCGCCTCGTGCAGCGTTATTCCGGCCGCGACGATCGTTACCTCGTCGGCGTCTGAGGAGCGCAGCACCCGCGACCCGCCGACCTCGAACTCCTCCTCAGCCGCGTAGAGCACCGGCGTCGCCGCCCGCGTCGTTCGCAGATACACGATTCCCGGCCGCGTGACCATCGCCTGAACGAGCTTGGCGGTCTGGTTCGCGCACGACGGGTACAGGACCGTGCTGCCCTGCACCGAGCGCAGCGCGGCGAGGTCCTCGAGCGCCATCTGTGACGGTCCGTCCTCGCCGATCGACACGCCGCAATGCGAGCCGACGAGGCGAATGTCGGCGCGACTGACCGCCGCCATCCGGATGAAGTCATACGCGCGGGAGAAGAACGCCGCGAAGGTCACGGCGAACGGGATCCAGCCGCGGACCTGAAAACCCACCGCGGTGGCGACCAGTTGCTGTTCGGCGATATACATCTCGAAGTAGCGCTCGGGATGCGCGTCGCCGAACAGACCGGCGTAGGTCGAGTTGCCGACCTCGCCGTCGAGCGCGACGATCCGCCCGTCGGCGGTCGCGAGCGCCGCCAGCGCATCACCGACGGCCCTCCGCGTCGCGACCTTCTCGCCCAGATCCCAGCTCGCCAGCGGGGCAGCCTCGGTCGCGAACCGGTGCGCGTCGGCGGCGCCGACCGGCGCCGCCGGATGCACGGTGATGCTGCGCGGCCCGCCGAGCTCGCGGACTCGGGATCCTCGAGCGGCTGGCCGTGAAACCCGTTGCGATTCTCCACCGCCTGCACGCCCTTGCCCTTGACCGTGCGCGCGATGATCGCCACCGGCTGGCCGTCGCCGGCCAGCGCCTCCTCGTAGGCCCGGTCGATCTGCGCGACGTCGTGACCGTCGATCTCGAGCGCCCGCCACCCAAACGCCTCCGCCCGCCGCGCGTACGCGGCGGTGTTCCAGCCGAGCATCGTTTCCCCGCGCTGGCCGAGGCGGTTGACGTCGATGATCGCGATCAGGTTGTCCAGCGCCTCATGGCTGGCGTGGTCGAACGCCTCCCAGATCGAGCCCTCGGCCATCTCGCTATCGCCACAGAGCACCCACACCCGGTAGGGCAGCCGGTCAAGGCGCTTGCCCGCGAGCGCGAGCCCGACGGCGCAGGGCAAGCCCTGCCCCAGCGACCCGGTGGAGACATCGACCCACGGGATCTCCGGCGTCGGATGACCCTCGAGCCGGCTCCCGAGCTTTCTGAAGCTCAGCAGCTCGTCATCTGAGATCGCGCCGGCAGCCTTGTAGAGCGAGTACAGCAGCGGGGACGCGTGACCCTTGGAGAAGATCAGATGGTCGTTCAGCGGCTCCGTGGGGTGGTCGAAGTCATAGCGCAGGTACCTGGAAGCAGTACTGCCATCAGGTCCGCCGCCGACATCGATGAGGTGGGATGTCCGGACCCCGCCGCGGCGGCCGCGCGCACCGAATCGACGCGCAACTGCTGACCCAGCTCTGACCATTGCTCGTGCTCACTCATCGGACTGCTCTCTTTCGCTTCTGGGGCGCAGCTCGGCGGGCCCGCGCAGCTGTCGGAGGACCGCCTCGACCGCAGGGCGCCGCGGGTCGGCCATCCCCCCGCTCCGCTATCCTCTGCTCCGCGCGTGATATGGCTCGGCGTCGTGGGGGGTGGGATGTGGGGCGTGCGCTCATGCCGTGCTCAGCGGAGATGCAGGCTCGGTGGCCTCGTAGAGGTCGTCGCCGAGTCGCCTGACCCGCCCGTCGGAGAGCGCCTTGCCGAGCGCTCGCCTGAAACCATGATCGGACCAGTGAGCAGCCCCGCAGACTTCGACGAGTCGGTCGTGAGTCAGCACCCCGTATCCGCGCAGCGCCCTCACGACAGCCTCGACCTCCGCCTCGCCTCGGCTGTGGGGCCACGGCGACACTGAGGCGGCAGGCTGCTCGCCGGGACCAGGCTTCGCCTCCACCCTCGCCGCAGCTGCTGCTGGGATTCGAGCTTCGCACGGCTGGAGGTCGGGGGCGAGTTCGGTGAGTGGTGTGTCGGCGTCGGCGAGGCGGTCGCGGTCGACGCGCAGCCGCGAGCGGATCAGCGCCTGGATCTGGTCGGTGACATCCCACACGTTGACGTTCATGCCGGCGAGGATGCGCTGGTCCTTCAGCCAAAAGGCGATGAACTCCCGTCCCTTCACATCGCCGCGGAACACCACCTCGTCCCAGTCGGTGGCGTGACCGCTGTACTCCATGCCGACGTCGTACTGGTCGGAGTAGAAATACGGGATGCGGTCATAGGCGACGGGGTGATCGAGCACGCGGTCACCGGGATCGACGCCGCCGAGCATGTTGCGCGCGGCCGTCGGGCCCTGGTGAAGCGCGTTGGCCCAATGCTCCACACGGAGCTGCCCGAACAGCGGGTGGCGGGCGTTGGCGACGTCGCCGGCCGCGAACACCCCTTCGATCGCGGTCTGCAGGAACTCGTCGGTGACGATGCCGTTCTCGACCGCGATGCCGGTGCCGGCGGCCAGCTCGGTGTTGGGCGTCGCGCCCACGCCCACGACCACGAAGTCGCACCCGACCGTGCGCCCGTCGACGGTACGGACCCGTTGCACGTCGCCTTCATCCTCGAAGCTCTCCACGCGGGTGTCGGGCAACAGCTTGACGCCGTGGTCACTGTGGATGTCTCGGTAAATCGGCTCTCCTGTCGATCTGGGGGTGACTCATCGGTGGGGGAGCGCGATTTGGATGCCGGAGCAGGAGAGGTAGATCATGGCGATCAGCGCGTTGGCGGAGTGGAATCCGTATGCGCGGTGTGAGATCAACCTCACCTTGCTGTTCAGTGCCTCCAGGCGTCCGTTGCTCAGGTTCAGCTCGATCGCAGCGAGCAGCCCGGATTTGTGTTTGCGGAGCGTGCGGGCGAGCTTGATGAACGGTTTCAGTCGCGAGCGTGACGCCCAGGCGAGCCACGCGTCGAGCCGGTCGGCCGCCTCCTCTCTGGGCACCTTGTAGAGGTAGCGCAGCTCGCCGTAGAGCAGGAACGCGCGGTACATGCGCTTGTTGGTGGTCACGACCTCGGCGAGCTTGAGCAGCTGCTTTGTGGTCTGCTTGGCGGTGTCCTTGAGCAGGCTGTAGCGGGTGCCCTTGATCCACTTGCCTTCGCCAGTCGAGGATCGTCCGTGGCGGTTGTACTCGTCGCGGCGGACCTGATCGGCGGCCTTGCCGCCGAGCTGCACCACATGATTGGGTAGGCCCGAGGCGCGGTGGCGGTCTTTCGATCCGCTCCGTTTCCCCGAGCCCCCCACCGAGCCCGGCGTGCGCGTTCCCACGCACCGGGTTCTCCCTGAGCATGCCGGTAGCTCATCGCGCGATCAGCGCTTCTAGGCGTTCGAGGTCAAACGACAGCTGCTCGTAGTCCGGCTGGTCCCAGGGAGTGGGGATCTTGCTGCCGCGGTAGCGGTAGGGGGTGACCTTCACTCCCGCCGGGTTGTAGAGGCTGACCGTTTCTGCGGTCGGCCACCAGTCGGGTAGGTAGCGGCGTCTGAGCCAGCGCCAGTTCCGTCCGTGGTGCTTGTGTCGCAGCCAGATGATCACCCGCCGCCAAACATAGGCGCGCAGGTAACCAAACGTCCGCGAACTGACACCGTGGCGGAAGTGGTCGCACCAGCCTCTGAGCACGGGGTTGAGCCGGTTCAGGAGCTGGTCGAGCGTCTGGTTTTGGCCGGTCCGCGTGATCTGCTTGACCTTGCCCATGACCGCCTGGAGTGACGGCTTGGACGGGTAGGTGTAGATCTGCGGGCGGGCTTTGCGCCCCGTCTGGCGCTGGATGCGCCAGCCGAGGAACTCGATCCCCTCGTCGATGTGAGCGATGCTGGTCTTCTCTCGCGAGAGCGCCAGACCGAGCGGCGCGATCACCTGCTCGGTCTCTGCGATCAGCGCCTCGGCGTGCCGCCGTTCGCCTGCCACGACGATGACAAAATCATCGGCGTAGCGGACAATCCGGTAGTTGGCCTCGCCTCGACGACGTCTCGCTTGGCGTTCATGCTGACCGCCTGTCGCCTCCCACGCCCGAGCGAAATGCTCGTCGAGCGCGGACAGCGCGACGTTAGCCATCAGCGGCGAGAGAATTCCCCCTTGCGGCGTGCCGGTGACCGTTCCCTGCAACCGGCCCTGCTCGGTCATGATCCCGGCCTTCAGGAACGCCTTGATCAACGCCAGCACGCGCCTGTCCGCGATTCGCCGTCGCACCCGATCCAAAATGGCCGAGTGCGAAAGCTCATCGAAACATGCCTCGATGTCACCCTCAACGATCCACTCATAGGAGTGATCATGCGCCCTGGCGGGCCCGCCCAGAGCGGATGAAAATGTTTGTGCACCGCTGGCCCGGCCGGCCTGGGCGGGCTGAAATGCGCGACGGCCGCCTTGGTCGACGTCGGTCTAGCTTGGTGCCGGCAGCCCGATTAGGAGTGTGACGCGAGAGTCTCGGGCACCCCGAACTGTTGCCTTGAGCACGAGATTCAGACTCCACAGCATGAGGCTCTCCCGGGCGGTCGTCCTGTCATTCCGACCTCAGGAGGGTTTCTGTGAATCGTTTGATCGAGCGGTGCGCGATGCTCGACATCCACAAGTCCCAGATCACCGCGTGCGTCCGGGTTCCCGACGATGCCGGCGGGCGCCGGCAAGAGATCCGCGGGTTTCAGAGCGCGACGTTCGGGCTTCTGTTGCTCGCCGATTGGCTGCGCAGCTGGGCGGTGACGGTCGTCGGGATGGAGTCCACCGGCGTCTATTGGCGGGCGGTGTTCTACCTGCTCGAGGGCGAGTTCGAGTGCCGGCTCTACAACGCTCGCCACTTGCGCCACGTCCCCGGACGCAAAAGCGATGTTCAGGATGCCGAGTGGGGCTGTCAGCTGGTCGAGCACGGGCTCGTTCGCGCGAGTTTCGTGCCGCCCCGCCCGCTGCGGGAACTGCGTGACCTGGTTCGCTACCGCAAGGCGAAGATCCAGGAACGCACCCGCGAGGTGCAGCGGGTCGAGAAGACCTTGCAGGACGCCGGAATCAAGCTCTCCTCGGTCGCCAGCGAGGTGCTCGGCGTGTCCGCCCGGCGGATGCTCGACGCGCTGATCTCCGGCACGCATGACCCCGAGATCCTGGCCGAGCTCGCCAAGGGCAGCTTGCGCAAGAAGATCCCCGCGCTCCGAGAAGCGCTTCAGGGGCGCTTCACCGACCACCACGGCTGCTGATCGGCCAGATGCTCGCGCAGATCGACTTCCTCGATGAGACGATTCAGACGTTGTCTGAGCGGGTCGAGGAGCTGACCGCCCCTTTCTCCCGTGAGCTGGAGCTGCTGGACACGATCCCCGGTGTTGACCGGCGCGCCGCCGAGATGCTGCTCGCCGAGATCGGCCCCAACATGAGCCAGTTCCCGACCGAGCATCAGCTCGCGTCCTGGGCTGGACTGTGCCCCGGCCAGCGCGAGTCCGGCGGCAAAAAGGGCTCGGGCAAGACGAGAAAGGGCTCCAAATGGCTGCGCGGCACGCTGACCGAATCCGCCAAAGCGGTCGTGCGCCCCAAAGGCACCTACCTGTCCGCCCGCTACCACCGGATCAAGCGCCGCCGCGGACACGCCAAGGCCACGATCGCGACCGCCCACAAGATCCTCACCGCCGCCTACCACGTCCTCCAGAGCGGCGTCCCCTACCACGAGCTCGGCGAAGAGTTCTTCTACCGCCGCGACACCGAGCACACCGAACGCTACCGCCGACGGCTCATCAAGCAACTCGAACGCCTCGGCCACCAAGTCACCCTCGAACCCCTACCAGAGGCCACCTGACCGCCCCCGCTACCGACACCCCAAAACGGCCAAGGAGGCTGTCGAACCCCAAGCGCTGCCGCTCCCCCACGGCTATTTTCGATTCAGCGGGAGGTGAGGTAGTGAATCTCAGCGATCGCGTCCTGCGTCCGGCGTCCCGGCCGGTACCCGTAGGAGCAGGGTTTGCAGTCGGCCTCAAAGATCGGCTCCAGCACCAGCTTGAGAGCGGCCTGAACAACGCGATCGCGTAGAGCGGGCACCCCAAGGCGACGGAACTTCTTCGTTCCACCACGCTTGGGGATCAGCCTCTCCTTGACCGGCAGCGGCCGGAAGCTCCCTGAGCGCAGCTCCTCACGGAGCCCGTCGAGGAACTTCTCAACGCCCAGCACCTGCTCGATGTAGCGGGCGGTCTGCCCGTCTACACCCGCCGAGCGTGACCCTCGGTTCGCCCTGACCCTGTGCCACGCCACCATCAGCGTCGCGGGATCGCAGACGAGGTTGTGGAGGTCGTCAAACCTCCGGTCCTGATCATCGATGGACCACTTGTGCAGCTTGCGCTGGATTCCGAGTACCCGCGCCTGCGCCAGCTTCGGCGAAGACGACCGACCGCCGCTATTCAACGACGACCTCCTCGCGTTCCAGACGGGCTGCAAGCCCACTGCTCCCCTTCGCCCTGCAGACGGCTTTCCCGCCCTCCATGGTCGGTCGTGACTCCGACGACTACTACGAGAGCTATGCCCCCACCCGACGCCATCAGCAGACGCTGCGCCTTGCCTACCCCCCGAGAGGAGCGAGGCGACACCGGGCGGGTTCCCACGTTCACTACCGTTCGCTTGGCGGGGTCGGTGTCCAGCTCTTCCCCTGCGGGCTTGTTGTGACGATCACGCGGCCACTCGCCACACGCCCCCGAACGACGCAGCCAAGCCGTCGTCGAGAGCCGGGTTCCCGGCCATTCCTCCGGGTTCCCGCGCACCGCTTGCCCGGCCCGTATCCGTCGGGTTTGAGCCGGGGGCTTCGCTTGAGGGGGTTCAATCACTGGTTCACTCGCATCACACACTGTCCGCCTTGCTTGCCGCGCCCGCGCGATCCGACAGTCCCCGCGCATCGCGTCGTTGTCAGGGCTGCTTGCCGTCCTTCCCCTCAGCTCTGGGGTCAGACTGCCCTCAGCTTCACCGGGCTGCCGCGACAGCCCGGCGTCGGGGTCTCGCACCCCGAACGAACCGGTAGCGCCTCGTGGCGCACGAACGGGTCAAAGCAAATCTGCGCGTCCGGGACCGCTTCGGTGATCGCCTTTTCGTAGCCGGCGGACATGTCGATCGAGACTGCCTTGATCGACTGCTTCTGCTCGTCGCCGAGCCCGGCGAAGAAGGCCTGCAAGCTGGCGGCGTTGCGGCCTGCGGTGGCCCACACGAGCCGGCGTCGTGGTCGACGACACAGGTCAAAAACTTGTGCTCGGCGCCGTATGAGACCTCGTCTGCGCCGATGAACCGAAGCCCGTCCAGCCGGCCTGAATCGAGCTTGTCGGCGACGACCCGCGCGAGGATCTTGCCGACCGTGCGCCACGCGATCCGCAGCAGCTGCTCGACCTGCGTCTGGCTCATCTGTTGCGCCAGCCACGCGGTGAGATCTTCGAACTCGCGCGTGTAGCGCGAGCCCGCCCTCGCCCACTGCACCTCCTCGTACACGTCCCCGCAGCCCGGGCAATACAGGCGCCGCAGCCGGCACTCGGTCACGCATCGCAAGCCGCCCAGATCCAGCGCCCGCCAGCGCTTTGTCCGGTGCTCCTTGATCGGCAATCCGCGCGCGCCGCAGCCCGAGCAGACCGGCTTGCTCGACCGCAGCACGACGGTCACGATCACCGCCCCCTGCCCGAACGCCACATCCCTGACCCAAGCGCCCGGAAGCCCGAGCATCCGATTCAATGCGGTAGTGACCCGCATGTCGCCCTCCTCGTAGTCGCTGACCCTTCAATAGCCAGCAGGCTGCCGCAAGAAGGCGGCGGCGGGTCGCCTCGCACGCGCACAACTCCAAGGACCCACCGTCGCGCAGTCGCCTCGCGAAGTAGCGGAGCCGCGCGCCACGCGGCAAGCGGCAAGCCCCCAGCGTACGAAACGGTTCCCCGGAACCCCCAGCGTGCAGGAGATTCGGCCGCTTGACCCGGGCTTCGGCCCCGCTACCTGGCAACGATCGCCGGGCACAGCCCGGCACCCATCAGATCACAACCCGGACCCCCGATTCACCCCCAAACGAGCAGGAGTCCCGGTAAATCGCGCCGGCCTCGACGCCGAG
The DNA here is from genome assembly GCA_963836065.1 of uncultured Solirubrobacterales bacterium. Taxonomy (GTDB): domain Bacteria; phylum Actinomycetota; class Thermoleophilia; order Solirubrobacterales; family Solirubrobacteraceae; genus Palsa-465. The sequence continues at coordinate 4,698 of CAWIII010000035.1, read as the reverse complement.
GACATGCTCGAGCGGCACCGACGCCGGGTCGATCACCGTCACCTCGAGACCCACCTGTCGGGCCGACGCGGCGACCTCAGAGCCGATCCAGCCCGCCCCGATCACCACCAGCCTCCCGCCACCGCGCAGCCGATCGCGCAGACGCTCGGAATCGGTGAGGCTTCGCAGGTGGTACGATAGATCTCCCCGAGCTGCGCACCAGAAATCGACAGGCGACGCGGCTGAGCGCCGGTGCACAACAACAACCGGTCAAAGCGCAGCCGCTCACCGCCCCCCAACACCACCTCCGAGGACGCCGGCTCGATGCGCTCGACGGTCGTGGAGGTGCGCAGCTCGATCGCGTGCGCGTCGTAGAAGGACTCGTCGTGGACGTAGACCTTCTCGAGCCCAGCCTCGCCGCGCAGGTACTCCTTCGACAGTGGCGGGCGCTGGTACGGGCGCTGCGGCTCTGAACCGATCAGCACGACGCGGCCCTCGAAGCCGTGCTCGCGGAGCGCCTCGGCCGCCTTCGCGCCCGCCAAGCTCGCCCCAACGATCACGAAGGCTTGCTTGCTCATAGCGATCTCGTTCTCGTGACGAAGGCTCCGCCGAGCAGCCGGAGCTCGATCAGGTGCAAGTCCATACACATCTAGCGTCGCCTCAGCCGAAGGTCTTACATTGGGCGATCAGAGCCGCTGCGGTCTGACGCGTGGACTCGTCCGCAGTGCGGGTGTCTGTGTCGGATCGACGCGGCCGCGCGCAACGTGCCGACCACGACGCTTGTCGAACTTAAGATCAGCTTGGGGTACGACGCTAGTGCATCGGCTGCCACACCTGCTCGGTGACCTGCAAGCAGGTGTGGACCCAACCGGCCGGGGGCCGAGTACATCTGGTTCAACGTCGAGACCAAGCCGGGGCTCGGCTACCCCAAGCGCTGTTGTCAAGCTCCCAACCCTCGCGCCAGTGCTCGTTGTCTGGAGTTCCCCCGGTTCGGGACGCTCAACTCGATCCGCGACGTGCGGTTGCGCGTAGACCCCATCCTCGCGACAGGAGTGAGTTCTCGTTGAGCGCGGAAGCGGTGATGTGACGCGCTAGGCTTCCTCGCGCTCCACGACGTGTCCTTCGCTGTCGAAGTAGAACACGATCGTCGGCACGTCGAACTGCGAGCGCACCTGTTCGGCTATTCGCTGCTCACGGCGGTTCTCGTGCTCGCTGCCGGGAGCGTGAAGCCTGAGCACGATCAGATCAGCATCGAACTGAGCTAGCGCATCGGCGATCGCGCTGACTTGGTTCTCGGACCCAACCTCCCCGTGGGGTTTCAGGCCTTCCGCGTGCATGTGGTCAAAGATCGTCCGCAGACGTTCGTCGGCCGATACTCGTGCGTTGTCTCTGTCGTCAGTCAGCCATTGCATCCAAGTCGTCAACGTCGGGGCGACGACGTAGATCTCCTCTGCCTCGTCGATGAGCGGACGAATCGCTGCGGGGACCTCGTTGGCGTCGGCTAAATCCTCGTTGCTAAGGACAAGCACACGTCGTGCCATCGAACTCCTCCTCGGTTGAGAACGCTCGTAGGATCGTCCCACCCCAGTCTAGGCTCGGTCCCCGCGTCACAGGGGAGCTCAGCTCGTCTTCGAGGTAGCCGAAGATGGCCGCGGGATGGCTTCGGCTCGGCCCGAGGGAAGCGTTCGAGGGCACGAACGTCCGGATCATGCTCCCTCAACCCGCGCGAGGCGCTCGCTCTTGACAGGCCCCCAGCCGCTTCCCGGGGAAACAACGCCTGACCGCACCCGACCATGTCGACGGCTGCCGCGGCCGTGCATCGGAATGGGTGCTCAGGTGAGGAGCTGCCAGCGGTTCGGCAGTCTTCAGCCGGTTTCGGGCCACCGGAAGCTCGGCACCTGCTCGCAGTCGCCGACGCCGGGACGAGCACGTGGATGAGGTCCGTAGCTGTGATCAGACGGCGGTGGGCATCGGGGCGTCCGGGTCGATCTCGTAACGCTCGATCGCCTCCTGGGCGCGGTGGGGGTCGATGTCGCCCGAGTCGGCTAGCGACTTCAGGGCGGCAAGGGTCACGTAGTGGCGGTCGATCTCGAAGAAGCGCCGCAGCGCGCGGCGGTAGTCGCTGCGGCCGAAGCCGTCGGTGCCGAGCACGCGGTACGGCCCCGGTACCCACGGGCGAATCTGGTCGGCGAACGTGCGGATGTAGTCGGTGGAGGCGATCACGGGACCCCGCCGCCCGTCCAGGCACTCCAGGACGTATGGCCGCCTCGGCTCAGCGGTCGGGTGGAGCATGTTCCACCGTTCAGCCTCGATTCCGTCCCGGCGAAGCTCGGTGAACGAGGTCACGCTCCAGACATCTGCCACCACGCCGAAGTCTGACTCGAGCAGGTCGGCCGCGGCGAGCACCTCGCGCAGGATCGCTCCCGATCCGAGCAGCTGGACGCGCGGCTTCTTGGAGCGCTTCGGCCCCTCGTGCAGCAAGTACATGCCGCGCAGGATGCCCTCCTGCGCGCCGTCGGGCATCGGGGGATGGATGTAGTTCTCGTTGAGCAGCGTGAGGTAGTAGAAGACGTCCTCCTGCTCGACGAACATCCGCCGCAGCCCATCCTCGATGATCACCGCGACCTCGTATCCGAACGTCGGGTCATAGGCGCGGCAGTTGGGAACGACGGAGAACAGCACGTGGCTGTGACCGTCCTCGTGCTGGAGGCCCTCGCCGTTCAGCGTTGTGCGGCCAGCGGTGCCGCCGAGCATAAACCCCCGTGCGCGGCTGTCGGCCGCCGCCCACACCAGGTCGCCGACCCGCTGGTAGCCGAACATCGAGTAGTAGATGTAGAACGGGATCATCGGGACGCCGTAGTTGCTGTGGGAGGTGCCGGCGGCGATGAACGAGGAGATCGAGCCGGCCTCGGTGATCCCCTGCTCGAGGATCTGCCCGTGCTGATCCTCCTTGTAGAACATCAGCTGCTCGGAGTCCTGGGGTTGATATAGCTGTCCGACCGGGGAGTAGATCCCGATCTGGCGGAACAGGCCCTCCATCCCGAACGTGCGCGACTCGTCGGGCACGATCGGGACGATGTGGCGTCCGATCTGCTTGTCGCGCAGCAGCGCCGCGAGCACCCGGACGAACGCCATCGTGGTGGAGATCTCCCGCTCGCCGGTTCCCTCCAGCTGGCCTTTGAAGGTGTCAAGCGGCGGAAGCTCGAGCGGTTCGGCCGTGCGCCGGCGCACCGGGAGGCTGCCGCCGAGCTTCTCCCGGCACTCGCGGAGGTAGCCCATCTCGGGGGAGCCCTCCGGCGGCTTGTAGTACTCGGCCCCGCGCACCTGCTCGTCGGTGAGCGGCAGCTCGAACCGGTCGCGGAACGCCAACAGCGCGTCCTCGGTCATCTTCTTCGCCTGGTGGGTGACCATCTGGCCCTCGCCTGAGGCGCCCATCCCGTAGCCCTTGATCGTCTTGGCGAGGATCACCGTGGGCTGACCGGCGTGCCCGACCGCCTCGTGGTAGGCGGCGTACACCTTCTGCTGGTCGAGGCCGCCGCGATTGAGCAGCCAGATCTCGTCGTCAGTCATGTCCTTGACGCGTTCGAGCAGCACCGGGTCCTTGCCGAAGAAGTGCTCGCGCACGTACGCGCCGTCGCGCGATTTGTAGGTCTGGTACTCGCCGTCGACGCAGTCCTCCATCACCTTCACGAGACGTCCGTCGGTGTCCTGGGCGAGGAGCGGGTCCCACTTCGCACCCCAGATCACCTTGATCACGTTCCAGCCGGCACCGCGGAAGTCCGACTCGAGCTCCTGGACGATCTTGCCGTTGCCGCGCACCGGGCCGTCGAGCCGCTGCAGGTTGCAGTTGACGACCCAGATCAGGTTGTCGAGCCGCTCCCGCCCGGCCAGGCCGATCGAGCCCATCGTCTCGGGTTCGTCGACCTCGCCGTCCCCGACGAAGCACCACACCTTGCGCCCGTCCATCTTCGCCAGCCCGCGCGCCTGGAGGTACTTCATGAACTGCGCCTGGTAGATCGAGGTGATCGGCCCGATCCCGAGCGAGACCGTCGAGAACTGCCAGAAGTCGGGCATCAGCCACGGGTGCGGGTAGGAGCTCAGGCCGTCGGGCTTTGACACCTCCTGGCGAAAGCCGTCGAGCTGCCCCGCCGTGAGACGGCCCTCCAGAAATGCCCGCGCATAGTTGCCGGGCGAGGAGTGCCCCTGGAAGTACACGAGGTCGCCGCCGCGGCCCTCGCTGGGGCCGTGCCAGAAGTGGTTGAAGCCGACCTCGTATAGCGTCGCCAGCGATTGGTAGCTGGCGATGTGCCCGCCGAGCTCGGACGAGGTCTTGTTAGCGCGCGCCACCATCGCCATGGCGTTCCAGCGCACGATCGACCGAACCGGCGCTCGAGCGCCGGATCACCTGGCAGCTTCGCCTCGCGCTCGGGAGGGATCGTGTTGACGTACGGCGTGTTGAGGGTCGCGATCGGCCCGGTCCCAGCGTGCTGGGCGCGCTCCACGACTCGGGTGAGGATGTGACGGGCGCGCCCCGGTCCGTCGTGCTCAAGGACCGAGTCGATCACCTCCAGCCACTCGCTCGTCTCGAGCGCATCAAGGTCTCCAGGCACTCCGTCAACCACAGCCATCGTTGATCCTCCGAGCTACCGTCGATGCCACTTGCACGTTCAGGGCCCCACCGACGATGACCTAGCTTATTCACACTCTCACTGGAAAAAT
>CAWIII010000034.1:0-661842 GCA_963836065.1 uncultured Solirubrobacterales bacterium | reverse complement strand
AGATGACGGACATCAACATCTCGTCCGTGCCGGCTGGAATGCCGGCCCTGGGCTGATGCAGCGGCCCGGAGAAGCTGGGGACGGCCAAGGCGCGGGATCGCGCGCCGGAGGTCAAGCGTCCCGACAACGTGACGGCCGGGCGGTACTGCCAGACGCCCGCGTGCGTGCTAGCGAGACCGAAAGGTAGAGCGAAAGCGATCTGGTGGTAGAAGCCCCTTCATTCCTGAAGCAACCCCAAACCTGGCGGACATGGGTTGCCCACAGCAACGAGGCCGCTCTGTGCGTTGGCGGCTCGCTCCGTGCCTGGCTTTGCGGCCTGGGCGTGGTGGCCGGCGGGAGACTGCGAGTGCCCGCCGGATGCGCTGTAGGGGTACAGCCAGCTACCAACCCGGTCAAACGGATCTTGGTGAACGCGGGAAGCGCCCCGCGCGCGCCGGGCTGCTGGTGGCAGCCCGGCAAGGCCCGATGCCGGTTGACGGGCGCGGGGCGTGTCGGAGGCCGCATAGTAGTCGGGGCCGAGGAGAGCTCGGTACATGGCGAAGGCGGACAGCAGGACCGCAGCGTGAGACGCCGTTCGGGAGGTCGGGCGTGAATACGCCCGCGCCGCTTGACGCACAGCTTGCCGAAGAGCGGGTACTGGGATGGCAAAACAAGCTGCACCGATGGGCAGTGCAGGATGACCAGGTTCGCTTCGGTGATCTGTTCAACCTGATCTGCGACCCCGCGACGCTGCTCGTCGCGTGGGAGCGGGTGAAACGCAACCGGGGGTCCAAGACCGCCGGTGTTGATGGCATCACGCGCAAGCACATCGAGCAGGCAGGCGTGGAGAAGGTTCTGGGCGAGCTTCGACAGTCGCTGCGGGACCGCACCTACACGCCGCTGCCGGTGCGCGAGCATCAGATCCCCAAGCGCGGGTCCGGGAAGGTCCGCAAGTTAGGCATTCCCGCCCTGCGCGACAGGATCGTCCAGATGGCGACGGAGCTCGTGCTGGAGCCAATCTTCGAGGCCGGGTTCTGCCCGACCTCGTACGGCTTTCGGCCCGGACGCCGAACGCAGGACGCCATCGAAGAAGTGCGGTTCTTCATCAACGACCCACGGACGTACGAGTGGGTGATAGAAGGAGACGTCGAGAACTGCTTCGGGTCGATCCATCACGGATTGCTCCTGGCCGAGCTGCGCCGTCGGGTGACCGACAAGCGGGTTCTGGCGCTGATCAGGCAGTTCCTCCGCGCAGGGATCATGACCCACCTGGGCACCCTGACCGACACGCCATCGGGCACGCCGCAAGGGGCGATACTTTCGCCGCTCCTTTCGAACATTGCCCTCTCGGTACTCGACCGCCGCTTCGAGGCGGCATGGGCGTCACGCTCGCCCGATCAGCGCAAGCGTGATCACGCCAAGGGCCGGCCCAGCTATCGAATGGTCCGCTTTGCGGACGACTTCGTCGTGCTGGTGCGCGGCACCGAAGCCCACGCCCACGCCATCAAACAGCAGACGGCCGAGTTCATGGCAGAGCAGATGCGATTGACGCTCTCGCCCGAGAAAACGCACATCACCCACGTCGACGACGGCTTTGACCTGCTCGGGTTCCGCATCGTGCGGGCACCCTGGCGGGGTAACAAGCGCGTCGCCTACACCTTCCCAAGCAAACGAGCAGTACGCGATGTCATGCACCGCATCAAGACGCTGACCAAACGCAGCACGATGAACCTCTCGCTCGACGAGCTGATCCACGCGCTCAACCCCATCCTTCGTGGATGGGCCCACTACCACCGCCATAACGCGAGCAAGCGCTGCTTCGCCTACCTCAGCTACTACCTGTGGTGGCGACTCATCAGGTGGATACGCGCCAAGCACCCGCGGATGACCTGGAAACAGATCAAGCGACGGTACTGGGGACGCCACTGGACCAGCCCCGAAGGCACAAGGCTCGCGTGGCCCTGCGAGGTTCCGGTGACCCGATATCGCTTTCGCGGCCACCGCATCCCCTCACCATGGGCGGCGACCACCGGAACAGGCCGGGCCACCACCCAGCCGGAGACCGCCAGTGCCTAACCCAGCGTCACGATCGGCCACCGCATGTCCTGTGGAGAGCCCGGTGCGGTGGAAGCCGCACGCCGGGTTCGGAGGGCGGCGGCGAGCAAACCACCGCGCGTAAGCGCGGCACAGGCGGCTCGCCGCCGACCCTGCGTCCGGTTCGGAGGGCGGGTCGGGGAAACGGGCCGGCGGTAACGCCGGTACCGCGCCCCGGCCCGACCCTGCGAGTAGCGACCCACCAGGGGGGACGCTGCGCCGCGAGGCGCCTTGTTGTATCCCCGGCGCAGCCGGGAGGAACTCGAAGGAATGTTCTTGGGTCCAATGGCTTACCCAGATCCGAAAGGTGAACGGAACAATCGCATGCCAGATAAGCGACGGTCAGGCTCAGGTGCAAGAGCTGAGGCGTCGCGGGACCCGCGTGATATGGCGAAAGCTACATTGCCTGATAGCCCAATCTCCAGCAGACGAAACTTGGCGTCCGCCGGAAAGGCACCCGAAACCGGCGCCACGCCCTGCGACGGCATCCCGTCCTTGCCGACGCAACCTTCGGAGCGTGGAGCGTTGCCCAGTGAGGGCAATCAAGGAGATGAATGGGACGCCTAAGTCACGCTCGGACGTACAACAGGGACGAACGCGGGATCGCCTACAGGGCGCGAGCCCCAAGGTGACGGAGTGCCCATAGTAGTCGTGCGAGTCACGCCGCACCAAGGAGGACGGGAAAGCCGTCCACAGGGCGAAGGGGCACAGGCGACCGGACATCCGAAGGCCGTGAGGTATGCGTAATGCATAACGCCGCAACGGTACTCGATGCCCAACCACGAGCAATCGCGGAATGGTCGCTGGAGAGCCCGGTGATCGGAAACGGTCACGCCGGGTTCGGGAGGAGGGCGTCGGAAAAGGACCCGCAAGGGCACCTCGCCGACGCCCCACCTCACGGAGAGCCGTCCGCAGGGCGAAGGGGCACAGGTGGCTGGACATCCAAGAACCGGGAGGTATGCGTAATGCAGAACGCCGAAACGGTTCTGGATGTCCTTCGTGAACGCGGCAGGCGCGGCCTGCCACTGCATGAGCTGTATCGGCAGCTGTTCAACCCGCAGCTGTACTTGCTGGCCTACGGGCGCATCTACTCCAACAAGGGAGCGATGACCCCCGGACCCGACGCGGAAACCGCGGACGGCATGACGCTGGGCAAGATCGAGCGCATCATCGACGCGTTGCGTCACGAGCGCTACCGCTTCAAGCCCGTCAGGCGCCACTACATCCCCAAGAAGGACGCTGCGCCGCGAGGCGCCTTGTTGTATCCCCGGCGCAGCCGGGAGGAACTCGAAGGAATGTTCTTGGGTCCAATGGCTTACCCAGATCCGAAAGGTGAACGGAACAATCGCATGCCAGATAAGCGACGGTCAGGCTCAGGTGCAAGAGCTGAGGCGTCGCGGGACCCGCGTGATATGGCGAAAGCTACATTGCCTGATAGCCCAATCTCCAGCAGACGAAACTTGGCGTCCGCCGGAAAGGCACCCGAAACCGGCGCCACGCCCTGCGACGGCATCCCGTCCTTGCCGACGCAACCTTCGGAGCGTGGAGCGTTGCCCAGTGAGGGCAATCAAGGAGATGAATGGGACGCCTAAGTCACGCTCGGACGTACAACAGGGACGAACGCGGGATCGCCTACAGGGCGCGAGCCCCAAGGTGACGGAGTGCCCATAGTAGTCGTGCGAGTCACGCCGCACCAAGGAGGACGGGAAAGCCGTCCACAGGGCGAAGGGGCACAGGCGACCGGACATCCGAAGGCCGTGAGGTATGCGTAATGCATAACGCCGCAACGGTACTCGATGCCCAACCACGAGCAATCGCGGAATGGTCGCTGGAGAGCCCGGTGATCGGAAACGGTCACGCCGGGTTCGGGAGGAGGGCGTCGGAAAAGGACCCGCAAGGGCACCTCGCCGACGCCCCACCTCACGGAAGCAGCGGTCGCTTGGTCTGCCATCGTGGTCGGACAAGCTACTGGGCGAAGTGATACGCCTGCTGTTGGAGGCGTACTTTGAGCCGCAGTTCTCCGACCACTCGCATGGTTACCGACCCGGCCGCGGCTGTCACACCGCACTGCGCGATGTGGCGGTCGGATGGACGGGAACAACCTGGTTTATCGAAGGTGACATTTCCCGGTGCTTCGACCAACTCGACCGCTCGGTCATGCTGGCGACGCTCGGGGAGAAGATCGACGATAACCGGTTTCTGCGGCTTGTTGGCCAGATGCTGGCTGCCGGGTACTTGGAGGACTGGGTGTGGAACGCCACGCTCAGCGGCGCGCCGCAGGGCGGGGTTCTCTCCCCGTGCCTGTCCAACATCTACCTGGACCGGCTGGACAAGTTCGTCGAAGCAGCTCTGTTGCCGGAGTACACCCGAGGCGTGCACAGGAGTTCTAATCCTGAGTACAAGAGGATCGCAAGCGCTATCCGGCGTGCTCGCAAACGCGGCGACTATGCCGCCGCGCGGGCGTTGCAGAAGCAGCAACGTAGCCTCCCTACCGCGGATCTGCAGGATCCCGAGTATCGGCGGCTGCGTTACGCCAGGGATGCCGATGACATCCTGCTCGGGTTCACCGGATCGAAGGCCGAAGCCGAGGAGATCAAACGTCGTCTCGCTCAGTTCCTGCACGAGGATCTCAAGCTGGAGCTGTCCGAGACCAAGACGCTGATCACCCACGCCCGCACCCGTGCGGCGCGGTTCCTCGGCTACGAGATCACCGTGGGCCACGACAACCGAAGACTGACTGCTGGCCGCAGATCGGCCAATGGTCGCATCCGGTTGCACGTGCCCGCCGATGTGATCAAGGCCAAATGCGACCGGCACATGCGAGGGGGCAAACCCGAGCGACGGCCCGGGCTGATGAACGAGCAGGACTACGCGATCATCAGCCGCTACGGTGCCGAGTACCGGGGCATCGTCCAGTACTACCTGCTGGCCGGCGACGTCTGGCGACTGAACCGGCTGCACTGGGTGATGCTGACCTCGCTGCTCAAGACGCTGGCCGGCAAGCACGGCTCGTCGGTCTCGAGAACGGCCCGCACGTACGCGGCCACGATCGAAACACCGCACGGGCCGCGCAGGTGCATGCAGGTTCGCGTCGAGCGCGGCGACGGTCGCAAACCGCTGGTCGCAACGTTCGGTGGGATCCCGCTCAGGCGGCAGAAAAACGCGGTCCTCACCGACCGCCAACCAGTCCGGGACACCGCCCGCGGCAGCGAGCTGATCCGTCGGCTCAAGACGGGGCGGTGCGAGCTCTGCGAACAAACGGCGAAGGTGCAAGTGCACCAAATCCGCAACCTCGCGGCGCTCAATAGACCCGGCCAGCCGCAGCTCGAATGGATGCGAGCGATGGCAAAGCGGCGACGCAAGACCCTTGTGGTCTGTGCCACCTACCACGCCAAGATCCACCACGAGCAGCCAACCACGATCACGACATAGTCACTGGAGAGCCCGGTGATCGGAAACGGTCACGCCGGGTTCGGGAGGGCGGCGTCGGAAAAGGACCCCAAGGGCACCTCGCCGACGTCGTACCTCGGCGTCCTGCCATCCCGGCGCGATCGAGCGGCGGTGGTCGCGTCCACGGGTAACTGAAGCGATGCTGCCTTGGGACGCCCAGTACGGCCGGGTCCCGACGTCCTACGACTGGTCGCGGACGCACGCGCGCCGGCGCGGGGGAGAGGCGCTCGAGCGACTCGCCGGAACAGTGTGGCCATCAGCGGGCGTGGTTGCGCCGCTGTTCGGAACATGGGCCGCCGCCCGCGCAGCGGCGCGGCGTCAAGAGGTGGAGGCCGCAGCGGGACAGACTTGATGCGATCCCAGCGGTCTGCCCGGTTCGCTAGACGACGCCGATGGGCTTGCCACCTGAGCGATCTCCGATTTGGCGAATGGCACGTCAGTCCGCGTTGGTCGCAAGAGACCTGCTCTCGCCTGGACGCGGTACTCGCCGGTCATCCCGTGCTCGGCGCGGGCGCGGTCTTGCGAGACCGTTGCGTGGCTGAGGAGTCCGCCCGGGATCCCGCCGCGCGCGACTGTGGTCCGCTGCGGCAGCGGTGTCCTGTCGGTCAGGGGGCGTAATGCACTGCGCGAAAGCCCCATCGGTCGGCCAGCCAGCTCGGGACGAGCGTGTTGAGCGACCGTTCGAGTTCGCCGCCGAGCTCGCTGTCGACCACCCACCATGAAACCAGCGCATCGGCACCATCCGGAGCACGCGCACCCGGCGGATCGATGTACACGCACCCAAGCAGCGCAGTCTCATCGTGGTTGAGCACCGCGTAGTTGAACGTGACGTGCGCGGAGATCTCGGCCTCGTGGCGTGCCAGATCTTGCCGGTCCGCCTCATAGGTCATGTTCTCCGGCGGCCATCCCCACATCACCCCGAACCTCGCCCAGAGTGTCTCACGCGAGCCCATCACCGCGGGATAGTCGATGTCAACGTCGCTCTCGCGAATCGGGCGCAGATGGTGGCCGGTCGGAAGCTCGGCACGTTCGGGATGGACGAAGCCCTCGGGAAGCCACGACATTTCGCTTACCGTCCGGCGTGCTCGCCGCGTGGCGCCCCCGGGCCAGGGGGGAGCTCGATCTCCCCGCGCGCCGCGTGTTTGCCGCACCGGTCGCAGCGGAGGTCTGGACCGATGTTGCCGCCACAGCCGGCGTGGAGGGTGAGTCGGGGTGGGCCGCCCGGGGTCGGGTAGTGGCGGTCGCCCCATTTCATCAGCACGATCAGGGCGGGCCCGAGCTCGCGGCCCTTGTCGGTGAGGACGTACTTCGGCCGGCCGGGCCGCTCCGGGTCCGGAACGCGTTCGAGCAGCTGCTCGTCGGACAGCCGCTTGAGCCGGTTGGTGAGGACGTTGGAGGCGATCCCGAGTTTCTCCTGGAACTCCTCGAAGCGCGTGAGGCCGACGAGGGCGTCGCGGAGGATCAGCAGCGTCCAGCGCTCCCCGATGACTTCGAGTGATCGGGCGATCGAGCAGACCTGGTCTGGATAGTCACGTTGGAGCACGACCAGATCGTAGCTGACTTGCTTGACAAAAGCTAGCCTCTTGATGTAGGTTGACTTGCATGACGCAAGCTAGCCGCTCCGAGGAGGAGTAATGAAACGCAAGCCGCTGATCCTGGTCTCGCTGCTGCTGGCGGCGTTTGTGATCAATCTCGACACGACGATCGTCAATGTCGCGCTGCCGTCGCTGGTGCGCCAGCTTCACGCATCCAACTCGCAACTGCAGTGGGTCGTTGACGCGTTCAACTTGCTGTTCGCGGGATCGGTGCTCGCAGCGGGCAGCCTGTCTGACCGCTTCGGGCGCAAGGGGATGCTGCTCGCCGGCCTAACGGTGTTCGGTCTCGCGAGCCTGGCCGGCGCGCTAACCGACAGCGCCGGGGCGCTGATCGCGGCGCGCTCGGTGATGGGTGTCGGCGCGGCGATGGTGTTCCCCTCGACGCTGTCGCTGCTCACCAACGTGTTCACAGAGCGGGGCGAGCGCGCCCGGGCGATCGGCTTGTGGGGCGCGATCACGGGCGTGGCGATCGCGCTCGGGCCGATCGTCGGCGGCTGGCTGCTTGAGCTCTCCGACTGGCGCAGCATCTTCTTCGCGATGGTGCCGATCGCCGCGATCGCTGGTGTCCTGGTTGCCCGCTATGTCCCGACCTCGCGGGACCCGCATGCGCCCCGTACCGACCGGGCCGGGTTCGCGCTGTCGACCGCGACGATCGGGCTGCTCGTCTACACGCTCATCGAGGCCCCGAACCACGGCTGGGGCAGCCCGCGGACGCTCGGCAGCTTCGCGGTGACCGCAGTGCTTGCGGCCGCGTTCGTGGCCTGTGAGCGGCGCACCGAGCAGCCGATGCTCGACGTGAGCCTGTTCGGCAACTCGCGGTTCACCGCCGCGAGCGCCTCGGTCGCGATCTCGTTCTTCGCGCTGTCCGGGTTCATCTTCCTGGCCACTCAGATGTTCCAGTTCCTCAAGGGCTACGGGCCGCTGTCGACCGGCGTGCGGCTGCTGCCAGTCGCCTCATTCGTGGCGATCTCCTCGATCCTCGGTACCAAGCTGGCCGTCCGGTTCGGTACGAAGCTGATCGTTGCCTCCGGGCTGTTGTTGATGGCCGCGTTCTACCTATGGGTGTCGACTTCATCAGTCACGACCGGCTACGGGACGATCGCCGTCCAGATGGTCGTGCTCGGGACGGGGATGGGCCTCACGAGTGCGCCCGCGACCGAGGCGATCATGGGCGTCGTCCCGAAAGCGAAGGCCGGCGTCGGGTCGGCGGTCAACGACGCCACGCGCCTTTTGGGCGGCACCCTCGGCGTCGCCGTGATCGGCAGCGTGTACGCGTCGCTGTACGCCAGCCGGCTCACCGGCGCGCTCCCCGGGGGGTTGCCTGCCAGTGTCGCGCGGACCGCGCACGCATCCGTCGGCGCGGCGCTCACAGTCGCAGGCAAGCTGACCCACGCCGGCCATCCGCTACTCGCGTCGGCCATCCACAACGCCGCCAACTCGGCGTTCTTCCAGGGCTTCCACGCGGCCAACTACGTCGCCGCGGGCGTCGCCGCGGGTGGCGCCGTGATGGCGCTGGCGCTGCTGCCCGCCCAACCGACGACCAGCCGCAACGACATGCCAGAGGTGCCGGCACTAGGCACGCCCGCCACCGCCGCAGCACACAGCTGACCCACCCCCAAGCGACAGGAGACAGAACACCATGAGCACCCAGCAACCCACCCCGCGCGAGGCCGCCGCCGGCTCCGGGATCGGCCGGGCGACCGGGTTTGAGTTGACCAGCCCACGCCAGCCGGCCGCCGCCAACGTCGAGACCGCGCTGGAGCGCAACCGCGCCTTCGCCGCCGCCGGCGGCCACCAAGGCGCCGTCGTCTTCCCAAACCTGAGCCTGTTCGTGATCACCTGCCTCGATCCGCGCGTCGACCCCGCGCACTTCCTCGACCTCGGCCTCAGCGACGCGATGGTCGTCCGCAACGTCGGCGGGCGGGTCACCCCCGAGGTGATCAACGATGTCGCCTTCATCGCCCAGCTCGCCGAGAACCTCCTGCCCGACGGCCCGCTGTTCGAGGTCGCTGTGATCCACCACACCCAATGCGGAACCGGCGCGCTCGCCGACGACACCTTCCGCCGCCGCTACGCGCAACGGATCGGCGCCGAAGAATCGACCCTGCGCGACCAAGCGGTACTCGACCCCATGGCGACCGTCAGGAGCGATGTCGAGCGCCTCCGCTCCGCACCCGCGATCCCCCCGCGCGTCACCTTCTCCGGGCACGTCTACGACGTCGTTACCGGCCTGGTGCGGACCGTCACGGCGGCTAGAGAACCAAACTCACCACGGCTAAATTAGGCATGTGAATCTCCTGTCGTGGTGTTGGTCGGTGCCACGCGCGCGCGCGCGAATGCGTCGCGGGCCGGTCGCGGCCGCGTGGCCATCTGTCGCTGGCCTCAGGCGGCGAGCGAGCTGGGCGTCTGCTGAAGCTCGGCTTCGGTGAGGAACTGGGAGGGGCCGCCGGTCGGGCGGCGGCCGCGTTCGGCGACGCGGGTGATCAGCAGCCGGTCCTTCGCGCGGGTGGCGGCGACGTAGAACAGGCGCCGCTCCTCCGAGAGCCGCTCCGGGTCAGGTGAGGAGATCGACCGCCAAGACGGCAGCAGCTGCTCCTCGCAGCCGAGCAGCGCGACCGCCTGCGCCTCGGTGCCCTTCGCCCGGTGGATCGTCGAGACAGTGATCCGCCGGTCGCTGGCGGCGTCGAGCTCCTGGGCGTGCAGGCCGGCGGCCTGCTCGAGGAAGCCGGTCAGCGTCGCGTGCTCGTCGTGCTCCTCGTGGGCCTGGGCGGCGCGGCACAGCGAGCGCAGGTCCTCGAGCACCCGCTCGGCGTCGCGACGGCGATCGGGGCCGGAGCTGTGGTCGCGCAGGTGCTGGAAGTGGCGGACCTGCCCTCCGGGCAGCGTCACGGTCGCGATCACGATGTGGCCGATCGAGCGGCCGGCGGCGAGCTCGGCACGGATGTGGTCGAGTCCGGCGCCGAACTCGACGAGGCGGGTGCGGGCGCCCTGGCCGCGGACGCCGTCGAGCTCGCCCGCGCTCGCGCTGGCGGCGATCAGGTCACCGCCGTGCTGCTCGCGCGCCCAGGCGACGAGCTTGGTGACGGTGGCGGTGCCGATCCCGCGCCGCGGTGAGCCGATCGCGCGGCGGAACGCCTGCGCGTCGAGCGGGTTCTGGAGCAGCGTCAGGTAGGCGAGCGCGTCGCGGATCTCGCTGCGCTCGTACAGGCCGAGCGAGCCGAGCACGCGGTGCGGGATGCCGGCGTGCGCGAGCGCGCGCTGCAGCGGCTCGGTCGCGTATCCGGTCCTTGCGAGGGCGAGGATCTCGCCCGGCGGGGTGCCGCCGGCGAGCGCGTCGGCGATCTGTCCGGTGACCCAGTTCGCCTCGGCGAACTCGTTGGCGAAGGCGCGGACGCGCACGCGGCCGCCGGGGCCGCGCATCGCGATCAGCGCCTTCGGCGCCCGCTGTTGGTTGTGGGCAACGCAGCGGACGGCGGCCTCGAGGATCTCCGCGCGTGAGCGGAAGTTCCGGCCGAGCACGATCTCGATGCGCGCCGGATGACGGTGGTGGAAGTCGAGGATGTGGCGGGGATCGGCGTGGCGCCAGGTGTGGATGACCTGGTCGTCATCGCCGCACACGCACAGGTTCCCGTCAGGGCCGGCGAGCAGGTCTACCAAGATCGCCTGGGCGTGGCTGGTGTCCTGGAACTCGTCGGCCACGATCCAACGCCACCGCGCTCGCAGCCAGGCGAGCCGGTGCGGGTGCTCTGAGAGCAGCCGCACGGCGAACGTGAGCAGATCGTCGAAATCCATCGCGTTTGAGCGCCGCAGCTCGCGCTCGCTCTCACGCCACACCGCCGCGACCAGCGGCGCCCCGGGATCCTGGGCGGAGCGCTCGTAGCTCTCCGGCGTGATCAGCGCGTTCTTGGCGCGGGAGATCTCGGCCAGCACCTCGGCGCTGGCCGGCTGCCCGTAGTCCGCGAGCGCCCGCTGGATCTCGCCGCGCTCGGCGTCGGACAGCAGCCAGTCGACGACGCGGCGCATGTCGGCCTGGTCGTAGATCGTGTAGCGCTCGGTGCGCCCGAACACGCTCGCGTGCTCGCGCAACAGCCGCGCGCACACCGAGTGAAACGTCGCCGCCGTCACGCCGCGGGCGATCCTCTCGCCGAGCAGGTCGGCGAGCCGCAAGCGCAGCTCGCCGGCGGCGCGGACGCTGAACGTGACCGCGAGGATCTCCCACGGCTGCGCCCGCCCGCTGGCGAGCAGGTAGGCGGCGCCGTGGGTCAGCGTGCGGGTCTTGCCGGCGCCCGGTCCGGCGAGCAGCAGCACCGGCCTGAGCCGAACGTGACAGCTTGCGCCTGCTCCGGGGTCAGCCCCGCGAGCAGGCCTTCGGTCCCGGGCGGCGCGTGACTGCGCACGCCCGGGTTGGGGTTCGTCATGAATCACCTCCGTCGGTGATGGGATGAATGTCGAGACGGTCGGCTCGGCGGAGCCGACGCGCCCGTGCCGCCGTCAGATCGCGGCCGGCTTCACCGGCTCGCGGCTACTCCGTACGGCGGAGCCGCTCGGGCGTGTCGAGCTCGGGCGGCGGCTCGATCGTGATCGTTCGCTGCCCGCCGGCGATCGGACAGCGCCAGCTGACCGCGCCGTCCGGTGGGTCGTCGCCGCGGCCGAGCAGCAGCCGCACGAGCGCGAGCGCCTCGGCGCGAGGTTGTGGCGGGCTCTGGTACTCGAGTCCGTCGTGTCCGACCAGCACCGAGGTGATCGTCTCCCGGACCCGGACCACGACCGGCTCGTCGATGCGGGGTTGCGCGCTCATCCGACTGACCGCAGGGCCTCGACCGCCGCCGCCCGCTCGCCGTTCATTGCGCGTCCTCCTTGACCCACCTACCGTGATCATGGCCGCGGCGCGCCTCGTCGGTGACCTCGGCGAGCTCGACATCGCACAGCGCGAGCCCCTCGGCCGCCTTGAACAGGGCGTATGCGAGCTTCTCGCTGGCGTAGGTCGGCTCGGGCCCGTTCAGCTGCACCCGCTGCGCCATGTCGGCGATCGCGTCGGCGGCGCCCATCAGCTCCTCCTCGACGTCGGACGGTGCTCGCAGGCGCGTGACGCGCCCGTTGCGTCTGCTCATGGTTCTCGCTCCTTCACCGGTCGTGTGGTTGGTCATGTCAGCTCGCCGTAGATGTCGAGCACGTACGCGCGGGCGCGTCGGAACGCGTCGTCGCTGAGCCGGCCGCGGCCCCACGGTCCGCCGAGCACCAGCGACGCGAGGTCGTAGATCGAGCCGGCCGCCCCGCACGCCTGGCAGCACCACAGCTCCGGGCGCGGCCCGCGGACCGAGCACGACGGGTGGCGGTCCGGGTGCGCAGGGTTGGGGCAGTGCAGGAACCCGGCGCGGTCCGGCTCGAGGCCGGCGATCTGGACCATGTAGTCGACCGCCGGGATCCGCCGGTACGGGTCCGCGTCCTCGCGCTCGATGATCGGCTTGCGCGCGTGCTGCCGGGCGTCCGGGTCGGGCAGGTCCCCGACCAGCGCCGCCACCCGGTAGGGCTCGAGCGCGAAGTCCGCCTCGATGATCCGCGCCCACTCCCCGCGCTTGTGGTTCGGGCTGCCACAGAGGCGCATCACGCGGTCCCGATTGGCGCATTGGCTGTCGGCGACGGTCGGGTTTCCGTCGGGGTCTGAGCCGAGCGCGTGGATCAGCCGCAGGTTCGCCCGCTCGATCGGCTCGACCAGCTCGCCCGTGCCCTCGTCCAGGCGCTCGGCGGGCAGTGGCTCCGACAATTTCCAGTAGCAGTGCACGCCACCGGATCCCGCCGACTCGCACAACAGTTGACACGGGCGCTCGGCCAGGAAGTCCCACAGCGCCGGGAGCCGGTCGGGCTTGTCGACGTCCAGCCACAGGAACCGCGTGTGCGCGACCGCGTCCTTGCTGCCGTGCGGCCCGGTCCGCGGCGCGACGCCGACGAACGCCTCCTCGCGCGGCCCGCCGTCGAACCGCTCGAACGCGTACTCGCCTGCAACGATCCGCTCGGCATGCTCGAGCAGCCGCGTAAGCCACCGGCCGTCCTGGCCGCCGGCGCCGCCGGGCAGGTAGTGGCGGGCCTCGGTGCGCCGGTTGATCTTCACCTTGCCGCCAGGCGGCCGGGTACCCGGCGTCAGCTCCACGAGCCCTTCGGACTGCGCGTGCAGCATCCCGAGCTGCAACGCCCGGTGCCGCCACGCCGGCAGCTCGCCGCAAAACACGCGCCCGGCGGCGAGCCGCACCCGGCAGCGCAGCGCCTCCTGTGGGCGTGCGCGCTTGCTTCGAGCTGCGGGGCCGCGGTCCGCCATTCAGCGTCTCCCGGTCCCCGCAACAGCGGCTGCCTCACTGTCGGCGCCGCAGCTGCCCACGGTTGTGAGGTAGTCGCGTGCGACCGCGTCCGCCTGCGGGCGCCCGTCGCCGACTCCGGTGAGCGTCTCGATCACGCGCTCATGCGCGTCGTCGAGGTCGACCACCTGCCAGCCGTCGGCGGTGTTGCGCACCTCGAGGGTGTGCCAGACGCCGTCGGCGTCGCGATAGCTGGCGGCTGTCCTGTTGACCATGACAGTTCTCCCTTCGCTTCGGTAGGTACCGGGTCAAGGCCCCAAGGCCTCGCCCGTCTGCGCGCCGGATCCGCGGCTATTCAGGCCGCGGCCGGCGGGGATCCGGGTGGCTGTGGCGATCGAAGTCGGCGAGCTGCTCGAGGCTCGCGGCGGCGCCGATCAGCTGCTCGATCTGCGCCTGCCAGCGCCGGTCGAGCCGGCCGCCGGGGCTGGTGTAGAGCGCGGTCATGCACGCCAGCGCGGCGGCCGCCTCCTCGAGCGCGTCGGCGCTCTGCGCGGCGAGCCTGTCGGTCGGCGAGGCCCCGAGCGCCTCGATCGCCTCACCGACCCGGTGCAGCGCGAGCTCCCGGTACAGGTCGCCGATCAGCTCGGCGCTCACCTCGACGCCCCCTCCGCCTCATGCAATTCCCCATCCATAAGCCGGTAACCGATCGACCATACGTTGATCACCAGCCGCCGCCCGGGCCCGGCCGCGGCCAGCTTCATCCGCAGGCGAACCGCATGCGAGTCGACAGTGCGTGAACGCGATCCGGACGCGTAATGCCACACGTCGCGCAACAGCTCCTGCTTGGTGAACACCCGCGTCGGCTCCGAGGCCAGGCAGCGGAGCAGCTCGAACTCCTTCGCGGCGAGTCTGACCGGCCGCCCGGCCACGGCCGCTTCGCGGGCGCGGTGATCAATGCTCAGCGCCCCGATCCGGGTGACGGGCCCGGGTTGCACCTCATAGGCGCGGCGCAGCAGCGCGCGGATCCGCCCGCGCAGCTCCGGGTAAGAGAACGGCTTTGCGACGACATCGTCGCCGCCGCGATCGAAGAACCGCACCCGTTCGAGCTCGCCAGCGCGGGCGGTCAGCACGATCAACGGCGTGTTCGGGTCGATCTCGCCGGCCAGTCCCTCGCCGCCGCGAACCGCGTCCAGCAGCCCGAGCGTCTCGCCGTTGATGTCGGCCAGCACCAGCTGCGGGTGGTGGCTTGAGAGCAGGTGCAGCGCATGCCGGCGGCTGTTGGCGAGCAGGATCTCGTAGCCGTCGCAGGTCAGCTGGTCGGCGAGAAAGGCACGGGTGGCCTCGTGCTCCTCGACGATCAGGATCAGGTGTGAGTTCATGGAGGTCTCCTTCGGTGACCGAGGGTGGATTGCTTGGGGCGGCGCCGGTCTGACGCCACCCCTGGCCGGGAGGGCATGGCCCTTCGCCGGCGACTTGCGGATCGGCCCGCGCCAAAGGCGGGCGATCCGCTCGGGTGCTCGCGAATCGCGCCGAGCGCTATCCCGTCAGGCTCAGCGCCCGGGGCTGTGCGCCTGGGTCAGAGCTCCCAGCCGAACGTGTCGGTGCGCGTGTACGATCGCCCGCTCCCCGACAACGACGAGGAGTCAAACGTGATCGACCGCCTGCGTGAACAGCTCCAGGAACGCCTCGACCAGCTCCTCGGCGAAGCCGACCGGCTTCGCAAAGCGCTCGCCGCGCTCGACCCACGCCCGAAGCCCCCGGCGCGGACGCCAGCCGCACGCAAGCCCGCTGCGACGACCCAGCCCAAGCCGGTCGCCTCCTCGCCAACGGGTAAGCAGCCGGCCCGGCGCACAGCCAAGCCGGCGGCCCCCCCTCGCCGGACAGCCCCGGGAGCCACGAAGGCCGCGGTCCTCGCGGCGCTCGACGACGGCGAGCCGATGACCGCGGGCGAGGTCGCGGCCAAGGCCGGGCTCGCCCGCGCGACCGTATCGACCACGCTGACGAGGCTGGCCAAGAGCGGCGAGGTGCAGAAGGTCGAGCGCGGCTACCGGCGCGCGCCCGCCCCGACCGCGACACCGTCCGCGCCCGCCGAGTAGCGAGCCTTGCTGCTCGGCGCTGGACCGCCGACCTTCGCCGACGTACGTTTCGCGGCGATGGCACGCCGCCGCACCTTCACCTCCCAGCTCTACCGTGCCGCGCGGATCTCCGACAACATCAGCGCGATCGCGAGCGGCAACCCGCGCCGGGTGGCGCGCCGCGCCAAGAACGTCGCGCTCGGCCGGGCGCTCGGGCGCGGCGGGTTCTGGCGCTGGCTCTGGAAGTAGCCCGGCCTCGCCTCAGGCGACCCACTCGGTCCGCGATCGCCGACCGCGTCCGCGAACCCAGTCCGCGCCCTCCGGCGCGCACGCCCGGCTCCGCAGCTCCTCGACGAATGCCTCGATGCTCGCGAGCGCATCCGCGGCGAACTCTCGTAGCTGGCCGTCGTCGAGCGCGTCCTCGAACCGGCGCCTGACGCTCTCCCACTCCTGCTGGCTGCACATATGGAGATCGTACGCCCGTCACCTCGGCCCCGGCCGCTCGGGAATCGGCTCAGGCCGGGCTGCTACTGGTCCGGGTAGCGGCCGTACAGCCGCTTGTGCGCCCGCTCGTACACGCTGCGCGTCCCCGACCGAGGATGGCGCTCCCCGAACGCGGCCAGATAGACCGCAGAGACCCCCTGCTCGCGCCCGGGCCGGAAGACAAACCCGAACGGACGCTTTGACGCCGGAGCCCGGCGGAGTGGCACATACGCCTTCAGCAGACCTGCCAGCCGTGTCCCATCCCGCCCCTGCGCGTCACAGCGCTCGAGTAGTTCCTCGGCTATGCCGTCGGACTCGAGCCGCCTACGCTCGCGCTCCGCCGCAACCCGCTCTGACGATCGCGCCGTCAGACGCTCGACCTCCTCACGCCACACGCCTGGGTCAATCACCACCGGGACCCGACGGCTGCCTCGGCGTCCTGTCGACACGGCTTACCCCTCGCCGTCAGAGGGAAGGTGCCCGAACTCCTCCTCGAACTCCTCAGGGGTCAACGGTCGCGCACCGCGCTCAGCGAATATCTCATCCATCGTCTTGGTGATCGCCGGCTCGAGCGTGACGCCGCCCTCCTTGTCGGAGACGACGTCGTAGCGGCGCCCCTCGATCTCGACGACGTCGCCGATGTGGACGTCGAGCTTCTTGGTGGTGACGGCCATCGAGCTCATGGTAGCCCTCCGGTCGTGGGTCGCCGATCCCGCCGCTGATCCTCCGCAGCGCCCCGATCAGCCCGACGTGCCCGACCGCGTGCGCGACCTGCGCCCTGAAGCCCGGCTCCAGGTACGGGAGCAGGTCGAGCTCCGGCGTCATAGGCGCGGTGGCACGCACGGCACAGCGGAACGACGTCGAGCGCGTCGCCGCACCCGAGCACCCGCGGAACCACGTGCGCCGCGTCGACGCGATGCTCGGCTCCGCAGACGATGCACGGCCGTCCCGCGACCGCCGCACGCTGCGCGTCGGTCGCCGCCATCGACGTGGTCCGCTTAAGCGGCATCTTCCGCACCAGCGGCGTTCGGGCACGCAGCGGGGCGCGCCGGCGAAGCGGGGGTCGCTTCATGACACCTCCTCTCGAGGGTTGGTCGACCGAACCGCCGTCGAGGCGCGCCGGGCGCATCGGCCCAGGCGCGGCCATCGACGGCGTTTCGCGTCCGCAGCTCGCCGCGCGCCCTCAGCGCCAGAACGCGCGCCGGCGATCCGATCGCGTTTGCGCGATCGGGCGTGCGCGCCGGGCGCTCCTGAGCGCGGTGCGGGGCAGCCGCGCGATGACCGCGTACGCCACGCACGCCGCCAGCGCGAGCTCCGGGTCGCGCCGGGCCCGGCGGGGAGACGTCCGCGCGGCGTCGCGGCTGATCGCCCACAGGGCTCGGCGGGCGGCGGCGCCGACCTCGGCGATCCGCCCGGTCGCGATCGCCGTCTCGAGCTGCTCGCGCTCCGCGCTCCACGGCGCGGCCTCCGGGTGCTCGAGCGCCGCGAACGCGTCGGCGACCGCCGCCAGCTCCCCGGCCCGCGCGATCCGCCCGCGGGCGTCGCCGCGCGCCTCCTCGAGCGTTTGGCGGCGACGCTCCCGGAACGCGGCGAGGTCGCGCTCGCGGCGCGAGCGGCGCGGCGTCCGCTCGCCGCCGCCAGCCAGCGGGAGCGTGGCCGTCCGTGCAAGCTCCGGCTCCGCCGTGTCCGGCAGACGGGTGCTCGCGGCTGGCGGAGTTGCCGGCGGCGCGATCCGCTCGTGGCGGTCGAGCGCGTCGATCACGATCCGGTCGACCGTCGACCGGAGCTCCCGTTCGGCGAGCACTAGTGTCGCCGAGGGCACAGACGGTACGTCCGCGGTCTGCGAGTGCTTGCGCTCGCGCGCCTGCCGGCGCTCCAGCTTGCGCTCGATCCGCGCGTTGCGCCGCTCGCGCACCAGCTCGCGTCGCTCTGAGTCGAACTTCAGCATCGAACCCATCAGGGCCTCCTTTGTCCGGCGGGTCACGCTGCGCTCGCCCGCCGTCTTCTCGTGCGATGTCGTGGTCCTCGCCCCCGGGGGCCGGGACGCGGCGAGCCCAGGCCTTCGGCCCGCGCGCCCCAGCAGATCCCGCAGAGCGGCTAGCTCGCCGGCCGCCTCAGCTCAGCGTCCGGCTCGCTCGCCGGCGGCCGTTCGAGCACCGGCGCTGGCGCCGATCGCCGGCCGAGGCGCCGATAGCGCCGCGCCACGGTCAGCTCGCGGGCGGGGGAGAGCAGACGTCCTGTGTCAACCCCCGGCGAAAAAAGTTGGGTCGGCGGCGGGAGGGCGAAGCCCGGATGTGGTCCGGGGGCACATCCCCCGGGACCCCCTGGCGACCCCCTCTGGCAGATGGCGCGCTGCGCAAACGGCACGAGTCGAGGCCCGCCCGGCGGCTCGGCCGGCGCAAAACGGCACGCGCCGGCCGCCCCAGTGCCGCCGTGCGGCTGAGACGGTCAACGTCAACGGCAGAGATGCTGTCGGCGCTACCTGTTGGTGCAAGCGAGCGCCAGGTGCGAAGGAAGTTACTGTGCGGCTGTCACCTGTTGCTGTCGGGAGGTGGGAGCGTTGGTGGCGAAGAGGTCGGCGGCCATCGACTCAGTCGCAAGCTGGTCCACGACGGGTCCCGACGCGGTCGGGATCGTGACGGTGATGTGCTGTTGCAGCGCGCGGTGGCGCGCGGGGTCATACGGGGTGCGCTTCTGCCAGCACTGCCACACGACCCGGCACCACGCGCGTCCGAGGGTCCGCAGCGCGCGGGGGTGGTCGTGCCCGCGGGCGAGAGCTGCGGCGTAGACGTCTTGGGCCCAGGGGTGCCAGTGGCGGGTGCTGTCGGCCAGTGTGGCGAACGCGGCCCGTAGGCGCTTGTTGCACCCCCAGCGGAAGCACGCGGCTTTGCGTTTGCCGGACTCGATCGCGACCGCGGCCTGGCCGGCGTCGGCGGCGAGCGAATCGCGGGACGGGTAGCGCCCGCGGCAGTCGCCGATCTCCGCCAGCAGCTCCGCGGCGCAGATCACGCTGCGGGGGTCACGGAACAGCGAGCGGAAGATCTCGCCGTCGGGATGCTCACCAAGCGTCCTGGCGACCTGGCGCTCGAGCTCCTTGATCTGCGCGTTGAGCGACTTGATCATCGCGACCAAGCCCAACACGAGCTGGCGGCGGGTGCTCAACTCGAGCTCGCCAACACGCGCCGCGGCCGCGCCCCGCAGCTTTGCCAGCAGCTCTGCGGGCTTCTGGCGGCCGGAGTACCGCTCCCGGGCCAGGAACCCGGCCAAGCGCGCCTCGCCCAACCCGCGCGCGTCAGCCGGGCTCGGGTAGCGCTCAAGGAACGCGAGCGAGATCCGGCCGTGCAAATCGGTAAGGGTGCGGGTCCTCTATAGGGACGTGAAAATGTCGCTTAAGCAGGGAGTTTCCGTTCGCGTGTGGGTGGTGGTCGGCTGATATAGGGGAGGAACGCGACAGCGGGTGTCGAAGGTCGGCGTTGGAGAATGTTCAACCGTCGACCACGGAGGTGGCCGCGATGTGCGCCGATCACGACACCCGCTGCGATAAAGGTTATGCGTCTGGGTGCGAAATCCTGCCTGGTGAGCGGCCGGTTGCCCGGCAGCCGGCGGGGGTGACGGCCGATCCCGGCCGGTCGTCTGCCAGCCCGGCGCTGAGCGATGGCTTTGCCTGTACGCGCGAGCGGTTTGAGGCGCTGTTGGGCTGGGCTGCTAGCGAGGAGGCGGGCGCGCTTGAGCACTCGGAGTTCGAGGAGCGGCTTGCGAGCGATGGCCGTGAGATGCTGCGCTGCCTGTTTCAGGACTCGCTGGATCTGCGCGCTGTGCGCGAGCCGCGGTTGGATCTGGTGGTGGGCTCAGACGGGGTGCGGCGTGCGAACGTCGAGCGT
The DNA here is from genome assembly GCA_963836065.1 of uncultured Solirubrobacterales bacterium. Taxonomy (GTDB): domain Bacteria; phylum Actinomycetota; class Thermoleophilia; order Solirubrobacterales; family Solirubrobacteraceae; genus Palsa-465. Next base: position 641,995 of record CAWIII010000034.1, on the reverse strand, counting down.
TCCCACGAGCGGCCGCTGGGCACGCTGATGGGGGAGGTCCGGGTCAGCCGGATCGCTTATCGGGCGCGTGGGCAGGAGAACCTGTATGTCGCTGACGCGGCGCTGAATCTGCCTGAGGAGAAGCCCTCGCACGGCATGCGGCGCCTGGCGGCGATCGAGGCACCGCGCGGCAGCTTCGAGGAGGCGCAGGAGGCGATCGTCCGCCAAACCGGCCAGCGGCTCGGCAAGCGCCAGCTGCGCGAGCTGGTAGTTCGCTCGGCGGTGGACTTTGAGTCCTTCTATGAGCAGCGCCAGCGCGCCGCCCCGGCCGAGGAGGAGGACGTGCTGATCCTCTCCTGTGACGCCAAAGGAGTGGTGATGCGGCCTGAGGCGCTGCGCGAGCAGACCCGCAAGCAGGCCACCGACGCCCAGCAAAAGCTCCAGACCAGACTGTCGAAGGGCGAGAAGCGCTCCCGCAAGCGGATGGCGGAGGTCTGCGCCGTGTACGAGGTCACCCCCGTTCAGCGCACGGCGGCCGACATTCTGCCCGCCACAGAGCAGGAGCGTCAGGCTGCCCGTCAAGGGCCCGAGGCCACCAACAAGTGGCTGACGGCGAGCGTCACCGACGACGCGGCCACCGTGATCGGGCGAATGTTCGCGGAGGCACAGCGGCGCGACCCCGGGCACAAGCGCCCGTGGGTCGCGCTGGTGGACGGCAACAACCATCAGATCGACCGGATCACCAAGGAAGCCCGCAAGCGCAAGCTCAAGGTCACGATCCTCGTCGATTGCGTTCATGTGATGGAGTACCTGTGGGACGCGGCGTGGTGCTTCTTCACCGAGTGCGACCCGGCCGCCGAGCGCTGGGTGCAAGAGAAAGCACGAGCGGTCCTGGACGGGCAGGCCAGCACGGTCGCCGCCGCGATCCGCCGCAAGGCCACCCGCCTCGGGCTCGAGCGGGCCAAGCGCAAGAACGCCGACACCTGCGCCGACTACCTGCTGGCCAAACGAGCCTACCTCGACTACCCGACCGCGCTGACCAACGGGTGGCCAATCGCGACCGGCGTGATCGAAGGCGCCTATCGACATTCGGTGAAGGACCGAATGGACATCACCGGCGCCCGCTGGGGCCTTGAGAGCGCCGAAGCAGTACTCAAGCTACGCGCCCTTCGCAGCAACGGTGACTTCGACGAGTACTGGCACTATCACCGCAAACAAGAACGCCGCCGAGTCCATGAATCACGCTACACCCACGGCGTCGTCCCCCGGGGCGATTGAAGTCCCTCCAGGGGACCCGCACCCAATCGGTAAACAACCCCAACGGGCCGGGCCAGAACCGCTCAAGCTCGGCCCGCAGCTGGTTGGTCAACGCCGTCCGCATGCCGACGAGGTCTTCCCGCCCGCGGGTCAACGCTCGCAGCGCCTTGGTCTGGTCGCTGTCAGGCTCCAGTACCCGGAAGCGGTGATTGTCGGTCCGCGCCAGAGACCGATGCCTCCGGGTTCCCTCAGATCCGCGCAACTCAGGTCTCTCGTCGATTTCGACTGGAAACGTGCTTTCGAAATTTGCGGGGCTGGGACCCGCGGGCCCTGCATTCACCAAGAGTGGGGTGTCTGCGTCGGCCGTCACGGCGAACGGGCGCACCGGCGATGGCGAGCTGCATGGATGTGGCGAGGAGCCGGGCGCGCCGGTCACCGCCTTTGTCCGGAAGCAGACGTGAGATCGCGGACGTGGGATCGCGCCCGCGTGGCTGCATCTGGGTGGATCCGGAAGCCAGCCCGATAGCCACGCCGGTGGTTCGCCCTTGGGCGCTGTACATAGACAGAAGCTAGGCATTGACGAGATGTCTGGCGCCGCTGCTTTCGTCCCGACCGTCAGCGTCAACCTCGACGAGTCCCGTTGATGCTCACCCCTGCGAACGCGGTCATCTCGTCGGAGCAGTGTTGTGGTCGATGGCGAAATTGCTGTCGATTGGACGAGCACCCCGCGCTCGGCCTGCCGGCGCATGAACGGCAGCTGACCTGCTGAAGAGGCCACGGACGCCGGGACCATGTCACGCGCCGCTACGCGGGACGGGCGTCGCGTGGCGGCGCGCCGAAGAAGCTGGCGAGGTCATCTGTTCCGTGTGGCGGTGCCACCATGTCCATGGTCATGATCGTGGCGAAGAACTGCAGCGGCCCCCAGATGCGCTGCGGGGTGGTGCGGCGCATCACGGCAACCGTTCCGCGCAGCAGGCTGACGGGCAGCGGGGTGATGCGGCACGGCTTGGCGGCTGCCTTCGCTGCCAGGTCGGCGATCTCCTGGTAGGTGAGGACCTGGGGGCCGCCGATGTCGAGCTCGGCTGTCCCGTCAGCGATCGCGTCCAGGCTCGCGCTCGCGAGGTCGCGGCCGGAGATCGGGTTGATCCGGGTGCTGCCGTCTCCGATGAGAAAGATCCGGCCTCGGGCGGCCATGTTCGCGAACTCGGTCATGTCGGAGAAGAACCCGGTGGGCCGCACGATGGTGGACCGCACGTCAGATGCCCTGAGCACGTCCACGAAGCGTTCCTTGGCGGCGGCCAGAGCTATCGTGTCGCGCAGCTGGGCCCCGTTGTGCAGGGCGATATAACAGAACTGCCCGGCGCCGGAGCGTTCGGCCTCCCGGAGCAGGGCGAGGTTCCCTGCGTAGTCGACCTGGTCGTAACCGGCCCTGTCTTTCGGCTTGGTGATGCCGACGCAGGAAAATACCGCGTCGACGCCGCCGGCCACCCCGCCCAGGGTGGCCGGGTCAGTCACCTGGCCGATGAAGACGTCATCGGCCCCGGCCAGCGTCTGGGCCTGCTCAGGCCGCCGGGCCAGCGCCCGTACCCAAACACCGCGTCGTTGCAGCTCGGCCACTACGTGGCCGCCGAGGTAGCCAGTCGCGCCGGCCACCAGGACGCGCTTCATTGCAGAACCAGATTCAGTCATGTCAACCTCCAGAGGGGCTATCGGGGAGAGGGCCTGGGCCGGGTCCGGTCAGCAGGCCGCCGCGGTAGCTGGCCGGTGTCTCGCTGGACAGGCCGGTGACTGCGGTCAGGCTCTTCTTCTTCCCTCCGTCCGTTTCGCTTACTTGGGCAGATGCCTAAAGCATATGCCCAAGATCGGCTGCCTGTCAACCGTGAGTACAATCCCCCGCTCGACCGCTGGTCGGCCCGGAATGTCGCTATCCTTTGGGCATATGCCCAATCAACGACGGCAGAGTGCTTCGGAGGCCACCGAACGACCCACGCGGCAGCGGATCGTGGAGGCGACGATCGAGCTCATGGCCGAGATCGGAATGGATCGTGTCCGGACCAGGGGCATCGCTGAGCGAGCTGGCGTCAATCAGGCGCTTGTTCACTACCACTTCGGATCGGTGTCGGCGCTGGTGATCGAAGCCGCCGAGCACGCACTGATCGCAGAGCTTGGCCCATCGATCGACGCACTGGGGTCAGGCGCAACGATCCACGAAGGCGTTCGGGCCATGCTCGCCTGGATCCAGCACGACGGGCGGCGCTCGCCCGGCTCCGCGATCCTCGCCGAGGCGATGGTCAAGGCAACCCGAGATCCGGGGTTTCGCCGCTGGACCCAGCGCGCCTCCCGCCGGTTCCGCGCGCTCATCCTCGAGCGACTGGAGGCTGCGCGGAGAGAAGGCGAGATCGACCCCGCACTAGACCTACCGGCCACCGCCGCGCTGCTCGCCGCGGCCTTCGACGGTCTGCTGTTTCACCGGCTGGTCGACGCGAAGCTTGACGTCACCCAGACCGCCGGGCCGATCACCACGCTCCTGGGAGATCCTCCTTCGCCTTCCACACCCGGTCGGCGCACTCACGCGCGGCGACCCTGAGCCAACCGCACGACGCTGGCTTGGAACGACAACGGGCTACCGGCCGCTCCAAGACGGGCTCCCACATGTGTCCCGCAGCGGCAACCCTCAGCGGCAAGCGTCGGACGCCCCCAGGCGATGGCGCGCCGCCGCGCAGGGAGGCCTCATTCCCGATACACCCCGTCCGAACGTCCTCACCGGGACACGCCCCCTAAACCTTCAAACGGACGCTTCGGAGCGTGGTCGCCTCGGCGTTCGCCGCCCGGCGGCCGCGACCAGCTTCCGCGACGGAACGCGCATCTCGACCGGATCGGTCGCTCCCCTCCTTCGCGCGGTCAGCAAGGCTGACGGCGCCGGGCGACCGGGTCGCGCCCTCGGGGGTGACGGCCGCGGCCCCGCTGGCCGCGGTGGCTGTCGCACAAAAGGGGTTCCGTCCGGGGCGGTCGGTGGGATTCCGGTATGCCCCAGAACTTCATCGAATGCGGTCGTGAGCAGGCTTTTCTGATGCCGCCGTCGCTGCGTGACTGGCTGCCGGAGGATCATTTGGCGTGGTTCGTGATCGAGGCGGTTCGCCGGCTCGATCTGCGGGCGTTCTATGCGGCTTATCGCGCGGACGGGCACGGGCGCGCGGCGTATGAGCCGTCGATGGTGGTGAGTCTGGTCTTGTACGCGTACTCGATGGATGAGCGGTCCTCGCGTGGGATCGAGCGGCGGTGTCGTCAGGACATTGCGTACCGGGTGATCGCTGGCAATGTGGTGCCTGATCACGCGACGATCGCGCGGTTTATCCGTCGTTGCCAGCGGTCGCTCAACGAGCTGTTCGGTGCGGTGCTGCGACTGTGCGCGAGGGCCGGGTTGGTGAGCTCGGGTGTGGTCGCGGTGGATGGCACGAAGCTGACCGCGAGCGCGAGTAGTGACTCGAATGTTGACTATGACCGGATCGCGCGGGAGATCATCGCCGAGGCGATCGCGACCGACGAGGCCGAGGACGAGCAGGATGGCGACGCGCGCGGTGGCGAGCTGCCGCCTGAGCTTCAGACTGAGGCCGGTCGGCGCGAGTGGCTCGAGCGCGAGCTTGCTCGTGAGCAGGCCGGGGGTGAGAACGATCCGGTGGAGTGTGTCGTGGAGGTGGTTTGGGAGTTTGACCCTGAGGGGATCGGCCGAACCGGGCGACGCGGCTGGTTGCGCGAAGCGCACCGCCACCTCGAGGCCCAACGCTGGCAGGCCGCGCAGCCGATTCCTCGTTCTCGGGCTGAGCGGCTGCGGCTCGGCGCCCGGTTCTTGGAGGACGAGTTGGACGCAGAATGCCGCGGCAACAAGGCCTATGAGGGCCTGCGCGAGCATCGCCGGCTGCATGACAAACGCAAGCTCGGTGGTCCGACCAAGCCCTACACGCCGCCCGACATCCCAGCCGGCGAGATGAACCTGACCGACCCGGACTCCAGGCGAATGAAAGGCAACCGCCGCTACATCCAGGGCTACAACGCGCAGGCCGTTGTCAACGAGCGGCAGATCGTGCTCGCCGCAGACATCACCACCAACCCGACCGACTGGTCACAGTTGCGACCGATGCTCGAGACCGCGATGGACGAACTCCGGCAGGTCGGTGTCACCGACAAGCCGGCGGTCGTTGTCGCCGACGCCCAGTATTGGAACGAGCAGCACATCGACCACGTCGTCGCCGAGCACGGGTGCCAGGTGCTGATCCCGCCAGACGGCGGCAAACGGCAGGGAGAACGAGATGGCTGGACCGGCGGTCGGTACGCGTTGATGCGGCGCGTGCTCGCAAGTGACGCGGGCAAGCAGCTGTACTGCAAACGGCAGCAGTCGATCGAGCCGGTGTTCGGTCACACCAAGCACAACCGCAAGATCTACCGCTTCAACTACCGCGGCAGATCGTTAGTCAGGACCGAGTGGCGGCTCGCGATGCTCACCCACAACCTCACCAAGCTCCACCGCCACCAGATCGCACTAGCCGACGGCTGACCGGGCACGCAGCCGGCCGGAGCAATCCGGTCCCAAAGTTCCGTCGCGTCGAACCGCTCCTCGCGCCCAAAGCTTTGTGCGACAGCCACCGCGCCAAGCAGGACGCGACCCACGCCGGCAGAAATGCTCGTCGCCGCGAAAGCGGGTCCCTACTTCGTTGCTGAATCAGGCGGCTTGCAGCAGCCTGATCGCCTTTGGCCAGGTGGCGTGAGACTCCTGCCGGTTCGTGGATGCGGAAGTGAGTGATCGCCGCCGACCACGCGGGCTATAACCAAATGTTGAGGGCGGCGGTGAGGGGAAAGGCGGCGTACCTTCCCGGTTGATCAAGACCGCCCGCCAGAAGGCGGGAAAGGAAGGCACGCCGATGACGAATGCTCGCATGCTCCCGGCTGGGGAGGAGAACGAGGAGATCACGGTCGCGCTCGACGAGCTCGCGCGGGAGGGCGCGCGGCGGATGATCGCCGTTGCGCGCCGAGGCTGATGAGTACGTCGAGCGGTTCACCGACGAGGTCGACGAGGACGGGCACCGGCTCGTGGTCCGTAACGGCCGCGCGCGGCAGCGGCGGGTGACGGTCGGGTCGGGCACGATCCCGGTCCGCGCGCCGCGCGTGAACGACAAGCGCGTCGACGAGGACCGGCGAGCGCGAGCGGTTCAGCTCCAGGATCCTGCCGGCGTACGCCAGTCGGTCGCCGAAGGTTGGTGAGGTGATTCCGATCCTGTACCTCCGTGGCCTGTCGACCGGCGACTTCCGCCAAGCGCTGGAGGGGCTGCTCGGCGAGGACGGCGCAGGCCTCTCGGCCACAACGATCAGCCGGCTGTGCAAGGAGTGGGAGTCCCGGGCTCGCCGCGGGCTAGCCGTCGACGCGGTTGCGACCGCTCGTACTTTGTTACGTCGTAGATACCGATCGATGCGCGGGTTTCCGCGCCGCGTGCGACTTCCGGAGGGCGGTGTGTCGGGTCCAGCCGTTCCTATGTCGGAAGCTTGGAGGTGTCACAGCGGGAGCAGCCGTCTTGTCTCGTGGGTGCAGGTAGTCCTCGTCCAAGGAGTTGATGATGACCCAGACCCACACTCCGTCCGAGCCCAATCGCTGGGCGGTGCTGGCGCTGTTGGGCGTCGCCCAGCTGATGGTCGTGCTCGACCTGACGGTCGTCAACATCGCGCTGCCCTCGGCCCAGAAGGCGCTCCACTTCTCGACCGACAATCGACAGTGGATCGTCACCGCCTACGCGCTGGCGTTCGGCAGCCTGTTGCTGCTTGGCGGCAAGCTCGGCGACCTGTTCGGGCGCAAGTGGACGTTCATCGCCGGCCTGGCCGGGTTCTCGCTGGCCTCGGCGATCGGCGGGCTGGCGCAGTCGTTCGCGATGCTGGTGGCGGCGCGGGCGTTGCAGGGGGTGTTCGGAGCGCTGCTCGCGCCGTCGGCGCTGGGGCTGCTGACGACCGCCTTCGCCGGCTCGCCTGAGCGCCCCAAGGCGTTCGGGATCTTCGGCGCGATCGCCGGTGGCGGCGCGTCGGTCGGGCTGCTGCTGGGAGGTGTGCTCACCGAGGCGCTGTCGTGGCGCTGGTGCTTGTACGTGAACCTCGCAATCGCGGTGCCCACCGCCATCGTGTCGCTGCGGCTGCTCGTCAACGAGGCCCAGACCAACCGGCCGCACATCGATCTGCCGGGCGTGCTGACGGGCTCCGGCGGGCTGTTCGCAGTCGTGTACGGGTTCTCCAATGCCGAGACCCACTCGTGGTCTGATCCCGCGACGATCATCGCGCTCGCGGCTAGCGCGGTCCTGCTGTGCTTGTTCGTGGCGATCGAGCGTCGCCGCGCCCAGCCGCTGCTGCCGCTGCACATTGTCGCAAACCGCGCGCGGGGTGGGGCCTACGCGTCGATCGTGCTCGCCGGCTCGGGTGTCCTGGGCGCGTTTTTGTTCCTCACGTACTTCATGCAGCAGAACCTCGGCTTCTCGCCGCTGACCACCGGCCTGGCGTTCCTGCCCATGACCGCGCTCACCGTGCTCTCCTCGACGGTCGCCCAGACGCGAATTCTGCCCAGGACCGGAGCCAAGCCGCTGATCACCGTTGGGATGGCCCTCGGCGTGGTGGCGATGGTCCTGCTCACCCGTCTGAGTCCCGGCTCCGGCTACGCCGCCGGCGTTCTGCCCTCGCTGATCGTCCTCGGCCTGGGCCTGGGCATGATCTTCGCGCCGGCGATCGGCACCGCCACGCTCGGCGTCAACCTCAGCGACGCGGGTGTCGCCTCGGCGATGGTCAACACCTCCCAGCAGATCGGCGGCTCGGTGGGCACCGCGCTGCTCAGCACCCTGTTCGCCAGCTCGGCCAGCGCTTTCGCGCGTACTCGCGCGGGGATGCACGGCCTCCAGGCCGCCGCCCAGGTCCACGGGTATACCACGGCGTTCTGGTGGTCCGCCGGGATTTTCGCTGTCGGGCTGCTGATCGCGGTTGTCGTGTTCCCGATGCGCGTCAAGCCGACGGAGCCGGCGCCGGCCGCTGAGTCAGCCGTCAAGGTTGAGGTGGCCCTCGCCACGAAGTAGACGGCGCGGCGGGCACAGCGGGTGGCCGTTGCCGGCGCGCGCGATGCGCGGGACGCTGGCTGCGATCCGTCACCTCAAGAAGGCGGTCCTCGGTGCGCGGTGGACGGGGATCGTGGTGCGTTACGGCGCGTTCGAGGGGCCGGGCGCATCGATGGCGGGCGAGGAGTCGTTTGAGATGATCCGCAAGGCAAGTGCCCGGTGGTCGGCGACGGCGGCGGGATGTGGTCGTTCATCCACGTCGCCGCCGCAGCGTAGGCGGCGGTCGCGCACGGCAGCCGCGGCGTCTCCAACGGTCGACGATGACCCACCCCGGTCGCCGAGAGACTGCCGGCGTTGCCGGCGCTGGTACAGACGCTGAGCGCCAAGAAGCCCATGCGGGTGCCACGGTTCATCAGACTGGCTGTTCGCCGGCGAGGCCGGTGTGGTGATGATGACCGATGCCCGCGGCGCTTCCAACGACAAGGCCAAGTGCGAGCTTCAGTGGCGCCCGGCGCACCCGAGCTGGCGGCACGGGTTCGCAACGACCTCTCCCGCGGTGACGGTGCCCCGGACTGTCCCGGCAGGAGTGGACAGCTCAGACGGTCAGGAACCCGAAAGCTTTGCGCCTGGGTCCATCACGGAGGCGGCAACGGCACACGGGCTCGATCGACAACGGCCCCTGGGACTCGCACGACCAGCTCTGCGCCCGAACAGCCGACGCCACCGTCGGGGGCCCCGGAGTTGTTCGGCGAGGTTCCAGGAAGCTTTCTGGCGATGTCCGGTGACCACCGGGGCCAGCTCCCATCGCAGGGCCAGGGCCGGCAGCGCGAGTGTCACAGCGGGGATGGCTGTCTTGTCTTACGGGATACAGGTCATCCCAGACAAAGGTGTTGATGATGAGAGTGTTTGTGGCAGGTGCAACCGGAGCGATCGGCAAGCAGCTGGTACCGCGCTTAGTGGCCGCGGGCCACGAGGTCACCGGAATGACGCGCAGCGAATCCAAGCAAGCGATGCTCTTCGAGCAAGGCGCAACGCCCGTGGTGGCGGACGCGCTCGATCCCGACCAGGTCGCGGAAACGGTCGGGACCGCAAAGCCCGACGTGATCATCCATGAGCTGACGGCGATCCCTGACCCGCTCGACATGCGCCATTTCGATCGCGACTTCGCGCTGACCAACCGCCTGCGGACCGACGGCACCGATCATCTGCTCTCGGCGGGACAGGCGGTCGGGATCAAGCGCTTCATCGCGCAGAGCTACGCCGCCTGGCCCTACGAGCGGGTGGGTGGCCCGGTGAAGCGCGAGGAGGACCCGCTCGACCCGTCGCCGGCACGCGAGATGCGCCAGTCGATGCAGGCGATCCGTCACGTGGAGAAAGCGGTGCTCGACGCCAACTGGACAGAGGGCATCGTGCTGCGCTACGGCGCGTTCTACGGTCCCGGCACGAACACGACTGCCGGCAGTGCGCAGATGGAACTGGTCCACAAGCGCAAGTATCCCGTCGTCGGCAACGGTGGCGGCGTGTGGTCGTTCATTCACATCGCCGACGCCGCCGAGGCGACCGTCGCAGCCCTCGACCACGGTACGCCCGGGATCTACAACGTCGTCGACGATGACCCTGCCCCGGTCGCCGAGTGGCTGCCGGCGCTCGCACAAACGCTGGGCGCCAAGAAGCCCATGCGAGTGCCACGATTCATCGGACGGCTGTTCGCCGGCGAGGCCGGCGTCGTGATGATGACCGAGCTTCGCGGCGCGTCGAACGCCAAGGCCAAGCGTGAGCTTCAGTGGGGTCCGGCTCACCCGAGCTGGCGACAGGGGTTCGCGACGATCTCGTCCGCCTCGGCGGTCGCCGGAGGAGGCCCGGCATGAACGCACCGCTCAACCCAGGCAGGCGTGTGAACGCGGTGCTGCTGGGTCCGTACACGAGAGGCGCGACGACAGCACGCACCGAATCGATAACCGGCTCTCGAAATCCAACCAGCGGCGTCTCGCCCGGACACCGGGAATCACCATCAGGTCTCGATCTGGTCAGCGAGGTGGCTGACCTTGCGGTCGGCGCCGGAATGCTCACCTTCGCACTGACTCCGTTCGCGCTGCCGGCCCTGGCCCTGATAGCACTAACCATGGCGGTACTGATGATCCCAGCGCTCGGAATCGCGTTGCTCCTCGCGCCGTACCTGGTCGCGCGGCGCGGCTGGCGGTCACGTGATCGCCCACCAGCCGCCACTGGGCTTGCTCGCCCCGGCGACGGTGACGCGGGCTACGAGACCATGCGCCACTCATTGGTGGTGCAGGGAGGTCCGGGCGCATGACCGATCGCGAGCGACTACTCGACGAGCTGCGCCCGGTCTCCTTCGCGATCGCCTACCGGATGCTCGGCAGCGTCTCCGAGGCCGAGGACGTGGTCCAGGAGGCGCTGCTGCGGGTGCATCAGGCGCTCGATGCCGGCGAGCAGATCGCCTCGCCGCGCGCGTTCGCAGCGACCGTGACGACCCGGCTGGCGATCAACGAGCTGCGCTCCGCGCGCGCCCGTCGCGAGCGTTATGTCGGCGAGTGGCTGCCAGAGCCGATCATCACCGACAGCCACGATGATCCAGCCCAGCACGCGCAGACGGCCGATTCGCTGTCGCTGGCGATGCTGGTGTTGCTCGAGAGCCTCTCGCCCGAGCAGCGGGCCGTGCTGCTGCTGCACGACGTGTTCGACTATCCCTATCCGGAGATCGCGGCGATCGTCGGCAAGAGCGAGGACAACGTGCGCCAGCTCGCTACCCGCGCCAGACGCCACGTCGAGCAGCGCCGGCCCCGCTTCCAAACGACGCGCGAGCAGCGCGACGAGCTCGCAGCCCGGTTCTTTCAGGCCGCCGAGCAAGGCGATCTCGCCGGCCTGGAGACGCTGCTCGCTTCAGACGTGGAGCTGGCCGGAGATGGCGGCGGCAAGGTTCCGGCGCTCGCGCGGTCGCTGCGCGGCCGCAACCGTGTCGCGCGCACGCTGATCAACTGGTTCCGCCTTGGCGCGCGCCTTCCGGGCGTGTCGCTGCGCCAAGTCGAGGTCAACGGCGGCCCCGGAGCGCTCTACCTCGACGCAAACCAGCGGCTGATCGGCGTGATCGCGCTCGAGGTCACCGGCGGTCAGATCCAGAGCATCAGCTCGATCGTCAACCCCGACAAGCTGACGCACCTCGGGCCGGTCGCCGATTACAGATCCCCACGGGGGTCAACCAGATGAACGCCAGCACCGCCACACCGCGCCTGACAGCATTTCCAGCGCCGCCCCGCGGGGATCACCGGTCACCAAGCAAGCAGCTGTTGCCGGTTCGTGTGGCCTATGCGGCGCTCGCTTGGGTGGTCGTGTTCTTCGCCTTTCACGTCTACTGGTACCTCGGCGGATCGTTCGGGGTCGGCGGCGAGGGGTACCGGCGCGCCCCGCATTCGGTGGCCGGCTGGATCTTTGAGGTGCTGGTCGTGTCGGCGTTCCCGCTGGGCGCGTGGGTGTGTCTGGCGATCGCCCGCGGATGGCCGCACGGCAAGATGCGCCGCACCGCCAAGATCATCGTCCGGCTCGGCTGCACGGTGCTCGTCGTCCGCGGCGGCGCCGGGCTCATCGATGATCTGACGCGCGCGGTCGGCCTGTTGCCAAACGGGATCACCGGGCTCTCACACAAGCAAACGATGGGCGCGGCGTACTACCGGTCTGCGTCCGCCCTCTGGTCAGGCAACGTCACCGACGGCTACTTCTTGGCCGGCGGGCTGATCTTCGGCCTGCTCGCCTGCCGCTACCGCCTATCTGGATCAACGACCAGACATTGAGTGCCGGCACCGATGTGCACGTTGCGCTCGATCCGGCGCGGCCAGGACCAGCGCACAGCCGCCGCCCCGCAATCCCCCTCTAACCGCTACGAAATCGTCAAATCGTCAAGCCAAGGTACATCCATGATCAGCATCCGACATCTCCGATCACCCAAGCTCGTCCGCATCGCCGACGCCGCCGCCGCGTGGGGCGTGCTGTTCGCGGTCGCGGTTGGATTCAGCTCAACGGCAGCGCGAAGTAATCCTCCGTCGTGACGGGCGTGAAGCCGATCGACGTGTAGAGCCCCAGCGCGCGGCCGTTTGCGACGTCGACGTCCAGGCTGATGCGGCGCGCGCCGCCCGCCCGCAGCTGCTCGCACGCCTGCCTCAACGCAGCTCGACCGATCCCACGGCCCTGCAAAGACGGCTCGCCTACGAACCCGAAGATGCTGACCTCCTCGTCGTCGTCGTGTTCCAAGAACAACGTTCCGACGACGGCGCGGTGCAGCTCGATCAGCGCTGTCCGCTCCAGGCGATTGACGAGATCATCCGGCCCCGACCATCCAAACCCTTGCTCGAGCAGGGACACGACGCGCGGCACGTCCGCGACGGTCGCCGGCCGAAGGCTGATTTCCGGCTTATGCGCTGCGCTGGTCGGCTGGCTGGACAAGACGAGATGGTGTTCTGAGTGGTCGAGCGTCCCGCCGCGACGTAGCGCCAGCCGCTTGCCTCCGATCGACTGGCGCGGCACGACCAGCGGCGGCTGCCGATCGCCGCGCTCGAGGCACAGCGGCACAGCGGCATCCAGCAGGGCGGAGCCGATGCCGCGCCGGCGAGCGTCCGGAGCGACCATGCCTGCCAGTTCCGGCGACTCCCCGAACCCGTAGATTCCGAGGAAGCCGAGCAGCCGATCGCGCGCCCACCAGAACAGGTCCTCGACGCGGTCGCCGCTGCGGCCGCGAAGGTTGTCCGACTCCAGCTTCAAGCGGCCGCCATCGGCCTCGACCACCCGCCGCTCAAGTTCGGCGATCGCTTGCAGCGCTGGTGACGTCAGGCGGGCGGCTTGCTCGAGCACAGCGGGAAGCGCTTGACGGGAAGCCGACATCCGCCAATCCGCTCGGGGGTTGATGACACAGGACGTCTCATCGAGCGACCACTAGTGCGGCAAGCATCGTCGATCGGTCGACAAGCTTCCGGTTCGTCGCCCCTGCGGCCACGAGCTCTTGGCTCCTGCTTCGTCGGCTGGCCCGAGTTGAGGGGAAGTGCGCCGGTTGGGCGTCCACGCTGGCGACGTGGCCGTTGATGCGTTACCGCGGACGCGGAGGGACGGAGGGTGGAGCTCAGCGTCTGGGGGTGGCCGTCATTCCGAGCACTTCATTGATCTCCACGACGTCGCAGGCGGCGGGGTCGAACTCTACGGCGCTCTGGAGCCCCAGCCAGTCAACCATCTCGCCGTCGTCCTCGTGGTTGGGCTCGGCAAGGGTCTCCTTTTAGCTCCGCGTAGCCCCAGGGGCCTCCGCAGTCTTCCGGTGGGCAGGCACCCTTGCCGGCGAGGCAGGAGGGGACGTGCACTCAGGGTCGAGATCGAGACGTTGCTCGAGCACGACATCGTGCTCCCAGCCATCACCGAAGTCATACGCGTATCGGATGCGCTCGCCGCGCGGCTTGAGGAGCTGCCCGAGCCAGGCATTTCGCTCGTTCTTGAATCCGAGCACAGGGTCGGGGACTCGGTAGTCACCGACGGCCGTGGAGAACACGTGCAGGTGGGTGTCGGTCCAGCCCATCGCGGTCTGGATGACGTCGTGCAGCCGGTCAAGGCGGATGTCGGCCGGAACGAGGAGTCGGCGCCAGACCGGGGGCTTGGACACGCCATGCAGGCTGGGCTTGAGCTGCAGCACCGATCCTGACTCATGCGCTGTTGCTCGCCGTGCTTGTACACCCACGCCGGATGCCTCCAAAGGGGAAAGGTCGCTGATCGTCGCAGGGTAGACCGGGCCGACGACAGATCTCGCGTGCTGGCATCGAGCCTGCGGATGTGTATCGTGGAGTCTCGCGAAGGTGTATCGTTGCGGGAGACATGGGCGAAACCAAAATCAGGCGCACGAACATCAACCTTGACACCGACCTCGTCGAGGCGGCGAGCGCTGTGCTCGGCACCGAACGAACGACCGACACCGTCCACGCTGCGCTGCGGTCGGTCATCGACCGTGCCTCTCGCGAGCGGCTCGTGGAGCGCGACTTCGCCGACCTCACACCCGGCGTGCTGGCACGGCTTCGCCGCCCGCGACAGCCTGCATAGGTGCAATTAGCTGACACCAGCGCCTGGGTCTGGACGCGCGCCGTCGGGGGCGGACTACGCGTTGCGTTCGACGAACATGTCGTCGAGGGACAAATAGCGACGTGCGACATGGTCCGGCTCGAACTCCTATACAGCACCCGGAACGCCGCCGAGTTCACGAGCCTGCGAGACGAGCTTGACGCACTACCGGACTGCCCGATCGCCGTCCCTGAGTGGAAGCGAGCGCTTGCGGTCTATGAGCAACTCGCCCTTCAAGGTGGCCTACACCACCGTTCGGTCCGCCATCCAGACCTGCTCATCGCCGCCGCCGCCGAAGGCGCCGGGATCCCGGTGTTGCACTACGACGAGGACTACGACCGCGTCGCCAGCATCACTGGGCAAGGCGTCCGCTGGCTCGCGCCACGCGGATCGCTCAGTTGAACCGCCTGTGTCAGCCATGGCCACTCTCGCGCATGACCACCTCTACATACTGGCCACGCCAAAACGCGATCGAGTTTCCAAGATCCGATTGCTCAGTACGCACACCGCCTCCGCAACAGCAAGGGCCCGCCGCTCCCGGAGGATGGGCCGTCCAGCCACCCCAACGCTTCACTGCTGCGTTGTCGCCCAGGCGGCACTCTCGGCGAGGCTGCCGCTCTCCCCACGATCCAGCAGCGACCCCGGCCAAGGATGCCCGTCCCGTCCGGAAGGAGGGCTGAGCAACCAGAGCGGCGATCGACCGGCTCGTCGCCATTCTCGAGACCAGCGGCGTCATCGATCCGGCGGTCGACCGGACCGACGGCTCGGGAGACCTGCTTTCAGTCGGCGGCATGTACTAGCAGCGGCGTCCGCGACGACGCTCGCAGCCCCGCATTCATCTCCCGAGAGGTCTGAGTCCTGAATCCGGCCGGGCCCTGCTCGTCGCCAGTGGGAGGAAGCTGGCCCGGACCTGATACCCACCAACGTGCCTAGGCCATGCATACGCGGGTCGCGATCGCCCGCTGCCGCAGAAAGCGGATCTCCCTGCGCCGCCAAAGCGGCCGAGGCCGGCCTCAGCAGCCGTCGAGCTCGCGCGGGGCGCGACCGAGCGCTATCACCAACCTGCTCGCGGCCTCGACCCGCACACTGCGCTGCCTGCGGCCGCTCTTTCCGGGTTCGTAGCCGAGTTGTCGGTCGAAGTCGATCTGCTTCATGTCCAGATAGTGGGCGACCTCTGCTCTCGTGAGGCGGGGGTCGCGCTTCTGCTCGCGCTCGAGGAACGCCCGGACTCGCTCGGTCGGGATCATGTTCAGCCGGTAGCGCGCGAGGTCCTGGCGGTCGCGCTCCTGCGAGACGAGCAGGCGCATTTGTTCGGGCGTCAGCTGCATCCGTGCCGCCGCCTCCTCATAGCTCAAGCCCGCGACGGCGACGTGCCGCCAGGCACGCTTTCGGCGCTGGGCACACGACGCGCACGTTCCGCCGCCATTGCATCGCGAGCACGTCTCGGCGGTGATCGCGGTCGCGCGGGTACTCGAAGCCGAAACGGTTCCCATCGATACCTCCGTTCGTTCGGTCTCCTTCTTGGCGGCGGGCCGACACCTCGGCACAGCATATCACTAACTACTCTTCCAGAGTGTTATTCGTGTTATTCGCGTCTGTTGTCGGTCACTCTTATGTACGTAGTAGCGTCGCCCAGAAATGTGGGACCGCAGCTAGCGCGCGGGCAGAGGCTCCGAAGCGAGCGGTGTTCCGCCTTCCAGCAATCGCAGCGATTCTCGAGTCGCGCGACTTGCCGCGCCGTGGCTCCGACCTATGACCTGTGGGGCTTTGCGACGCGCTGCCCTGCGGGACTTCCTCGATCGCAAGAGCGCGCTTCACCTCACCGGTTCGGGCGCAGGTCGCCCTGCCTCCGCGCCGTGATGTTCGCGATCACTCGCCCTCGCCGTCCTCACCGCGAAGCCGACGATCTGCCTCCTCGCGCCAGTCGGGACCGGCCTCTTCCTCCATCACCTCCACGCACAGCGCGACGCACTCATCGCAGA
The DNA here is from genome assembly GCA_963836065.1 of uncultured Solirubrobacterales bacterium. Lineage (GTDB taxonomy): Bacteria > Actinomycetota > Thermoleophilia > Solirubrobacterales > Solirubrobacteraceae > Palsa-465. The sequence goes on along the minus strand of CAWIII010000034.1, from coordinate 625,602 downwards.
TGTAAATGCCCGGTCCTGCGATCAGCCGGCGGACATCCTGGCGACGTTTGGCGCAGAACGAGCACCCCGCCGCCAGCTCCAGCGCTGTTGCGCCGGCCAGCCCGTCGGCGACCTGCCTCGCGGCGCGCCCGACCGCCGTGTAGGCGCGGGCATGCTCGACGCAGCTCGCCCCCGGTTCGTCGAGCGCCGCCAACAGCGCATCGAAGGACCGGTCAAGCGCCTGCCATACCTCCGACGCACCGGGGCGAGGCAAGTCGCGCGAGAGCTCGGGCGGGGGCTGCCAGTCGGCGTTTGCCCGCACCGGGCGGGGCGCGATCCCGGCCTTGTCCAACCGCTCAAGCGCCTGTGCGTGCTCGAGCGCGCTGTCACCCACGGCCACGAGTCTCGCCTGCAGACTCAAATGCGCGTTGAGCGATCGCCCCACCGCCGCCTGCGTACGGAGATACGCCTCCACCAGTGGCGGTTCGCGGTCTGTGTCTGTGGTCGCCGCCTCGTCGTGGTGCTCGGCTGGCTCGTTGGGGCGCGCCCACCACACCCCCGCCGTCGCTCCCAATGCGCCGCCGGCGAGAAGCTCGGCGATCGCCAGCGTTACCCGCACGAGCATGCTCATCTCGGCCCTCCCGACAGCTCACCCCTCATTGGCGCTTGGAGTTGCGGTCGTCTTTCTGCCGGGCCGCCTTCGCCTGTTGCAGTTCGGGGAGCGCCTGCCTCATCGGGGGCGCACGGGGCCGCCGGGCACGATGTCGACCGCCTGCCAGCCCCGCTTCAGGTGGCTGAGGAGCATCGTCACGTACCCCCAGTTGGGTCTGATGCCGACCTCGCGGACCTCGACAGCTGCCCCGTTGCCATCGACGAGTACGTGGCGGATCCGGAACGACTTGGCGTTCACGTCGCTGTAGTAGCTCACACAGCTACGGCCGGTATCGGCCTTGAACACCGCGGCGAGCGCCGGAGCGAACAGCCGCCGACACACGCGGCCCGGGTTGTCAAGCGAGGCCGCCGTGAACTGCTCGACCCACTGGCTCGGGGTCGACGGCAACAGCGCACCCCTGGCCTGACGGGCTTCGTGCTGGCTTGCGATCACCGCGCCGACGACAATCGCGGCGAGCGTCGCGATCACTATCCAAGAATCGGCGCGACGGGAGGGGGTACGTCGGTCGCCGGCCCCTGCCATGTGCTCGGTCGAGCTCATCGACCTCGCGCTCATCGAGGCGCTCCACGGGCGTCCGGGACGCGGTCGCTGGCGTGGCTGCGCCGCCGCCCGGCCGCCAGCGACTGTGAGTCCGCTGATCGCCGCGGTGGCGCGCGATCATCGGCGGCTCGTTCGCTTCCTGCGTTTGTGCCGATGACGATGCTGCTGCTGAGGGTGCCCGCCAACCAGAACTGACCGACGGCCGGACGCAGCCGGGGCGTACGGATAGTCACCGATCGGCAACGTCGCGATCTGGAACCAGAAGCTCTTGAAGATCCCCGCGTACCCGGCGCCGAACGTGTAGGTGGTCGTGAAGCGCCCATTGCCAGTCACGTGCTCCTGCACGCCATAGGTCTGATAGCTCGAACCCTGCCCGATCCGCAACCGCACCAGCGCGCCACCAGGTGGCAGATACCCACCGACCAGCCGTCCGGTGATCCGCACCGTTCCGCCCCACGCCACCCGGCTTGGCGAGACGCTGATCAGCTTCACCTTCGCTGGCACAATCCGCGTGTACCTGCGCCGAGACGCTCGGCTCAGGTAACGTTGCCGCGCCCGCGTAGTAGGCCTCGACGAGACGCGACGGTCCCGCGGGAAGCGGAGCACTCCAGCCCCCGTTAGCCGCGGTCGTCGTGACCGCGGCGAGCGTGAAGTGACCGAGCCCGTTGTCCGGCGCGGTGAGGACGCTCACGACTTGACCGCCGAGGGCTGTGCCGTCCGGGAGCCCAAGCCAGCCGCTGACCGTGGTTCGCCTGCTGTGCCCCACTCGCTTCGAGCTGTGCATCACCACGTGCGGCAGCTCGACGACCTTGATCGTCTTGTGGCGCTTCACTCGGACGTTCTTGCCGTGACGCTTGACAACCTGCCACACGGTGATTCGCCGCCGCACGATCCGCGGATGACACCGCGTGACTCGCTCAAGTTTCGTTCGGGCCCGCCTCTTGACCCGAACGCGCTTGTGATGTCGCCGCACGGTGACCCAGTGCGCTGGCACCTTGACGCGCTTGATTACCCGCTTGCAGAGAAGGGGGTCGACGAGCTTTCCGAATCCAATGCCGCTCACCGTCGGCTCGCGGATGCTGAGCGTCCAGGTCTGCGGCGCCGATGTGGCGACGTGCCCCGCAGCGTCTCTGGCGTTGTTAGCGCTGTAACAAGTGACCCGGTGGACGCCAATCCCGCCCACCGGTATCTGCACGCTTTGCTTCGGATACCACTGATACGGAGCGCCGTCGGCCGAACAGCCGATCCCCGAGACACCGGAAGGACCAGCATTGCCGGTAGCCGTCACGTATTGCGTCCCGGCAGTCGACGGCGCGTCGGTTGGCCCGGAAACGCTCAGACTCACGGGATCGTTGTCGACGTTGACATAGCTCGTCGTTGTACCCGATAGGTAGTGACCTGCGCTGTAGTCATAGGCGGCATCGCGCGCCCACATCACTAGCGGGACTCCGGCACCCCGACGCAACCGCGGCGGTATTGAACGACTGGGAGAACGACCCCGCAGGGCACTGGTGCCAGGTCACCTGACTCTGCGGTTCGTTGAGCGGCTGGGACACGCTCGCGCCAGCCAGACTTGCCGCGAGCTGGCAGGCGCCGGTCGGCCCATCAGCGGAGAATGCGATTGGCCAGGTCCCACGGACCCACCCGCTGGCTGCGCCCAGGCTTCCCGGCGTCACGAAGACGCTGGGCCCGGAGCCCTCCGCTGCCTCGAGTTCCATGCCCAGAATGCTGATCTCGCCGGGCTTGTTCACCCCGTTGCAGGTGCTCCAGCCGCAGATGATCTGCCAGCCAAAGTAGGACGAGAACAGCGGTGGCGAGCTGTACCCAATCTGCCCTTGGTACGTCTGAGCTCCTCCGCCCTGCCAATAGAACCCACCGCCCCAACCCATACCCGAGTCGACGCCGTAGCTGATCATGCCGGATCCTTCAGTGTGCACGCCAACGATCGCTAGGCCGGACGGGGCGTTGATCTGCCAATACGCACGACCACCCGCCGGAACGTTCGAACCACCCCCGAACACCTCCATCCCGTTGGCCGAGCTTCCTGGGCCCGGACACTGATAGGGCGTACTCACCCCGGCGTTCGAAGCACCGGAGTATGCGACTCCTAGCACCCCGCCAGTACCGCCGCTCCCGGGCGTCCAGCTGCCACAGAGATGGATCCAGATCATGCCTGCGGCCGACGCCACCGCCGCAAACTTCAGCACCGCAAGAAGGACCGCAGACACACCGAATAGGACTGTCCGCCTGCGGTGAGCGCTTCCTCCCGTTCTGGTAATGCGACCCACCTCCGCAGCTCCCGGTCAGCAGATCACGGCTATGTAGAACCGGGCGCCTACGAACGTCCCGTTGCTGTAGGGCCACACCCAAACAACAGTCGAGCCGCGGCGCGTAGTTGGTTCGTTGACAAGTATGCCGAGGGCAGTGGCGATAGGAGCATTGCCCTCCGTCCCTGAGGAGTTCGCTAGAACCGCGCACGAGTGAGCGTGAGCGCACCGATCACCGCGGCTGGACGTGCTAGCCGGCCAAGCGGTCGCGATCGCGGGCCGCTGCGGCGTAGCCGGCTGCGGGAGCTGGTGACCGGCGGCACCGTGGCTTCCTCGCAGGGAACCCCTGCAGCGCGGGATGCGGCCGTGGGAGCGTCGTCTGACGCCGGGTCTCGGGCGTGACCGGCGAGGCGAGGGGTGTTCGGCTTGGACGCGGCGACGGCGCTGGCCTGTCCGGGAGCGCGGTCCGCAACCCAGCGGTCGAAGTCCTCATCGCTCTCCCGGACGGACGCGTGGGTTTCGGGTGGGTGCGGCCGGCTCGCTGCTGCGGGAGGCTGCCCTTCGCTGGGCTCGTCGTGTTCGGCCGCACGGTTCTGTGTGGCGGGCGCCGGCTGGTTGGGCTGATCGTCGGATCGATCGAGTTCGCTGAGGTCGACGATGTCGTCTTCGGTGGTGATTGCGCGTTGATCGAGATCAACTTCGCCCCGGCCCCCGACGCTCCTCAGGTTGCCCATGCTTTCCGCCCTACCTCACCTCTCGATTCCCCTCCCGGACGCGCATCGCGCTAATATTAGCGCAGCACGCCGTTATTCGCGTCAGTTTCTCTTTGTTCGTTCCGCTTTTCGGAGGCTTTGTTGCCAGAGCCCAGTCAATCCTCCCAGGATGAGTGGTTGAGCGTGGCGGATGTCGCCGCGGAGTTGGGGATGCATCCGTCGACGGTCCGCAAGTGGGCGAATGACGGGCTGCTTCCGGGGATGCGGATCGGCCGGCGGCAGTGGCGCTTTCGCCGGTCGGCGCTGCGCGAGTTGGAGACCGCGCGGGTTCCGAGCGCTCCCAGCGCGCCGGCCGAGGGCCGCGGCGCGGATGCGCTCGATCCGCGGGCGCTGACCAGCGACGAGGATCTGGTGGAGCCCGATGACTCCTGACGCGCGCGAGGAGTATCGCCGCGCGTCGGCGCGCTGGCGCCAGGCGCTGGTGGCTTCGGCGGCGGCGCCGCCGGATGCTGCTTTTCCGGGTCGCCTGCGGGAGGTCGCGACTGCCGCCAACCAGCAGTCGGCGGCGTTTGAGCTGTTGGCGGCGGCGCGCATGGGTTGGAGGCCGAGGCCTGGCGCGAGCGCGATGGAGCTCTCCTACGAGCTGCGCCCGGGGGCGCGGTCGAGGCCGGGGCCGCCGGAGCTGTGGGAGCGGTTCGACCAGGCGGTGCGTGCGCTCGGCGATGCCTACGAGGGGATCTCGCTGGCCGAGATCGCGCGGGCGTTCGGGGCGCTGGCGCGGGTCGCGCACGAGATCGGCGACGAGCTCGAGCAGGCGGTCGCGGTCGCCGGTCGGGCACGGCGACCGGCGTGAGCGGCCGGCCGGCGCACGCGTCCGTGGCGCGCGGCGCGGCGGCTGGCGCTGCAGCTCTCGGGTTAGGAGCGGTCCGAGCCGTTAGCGCCAGCATCGGCAGCTAGCCGATCGTGGGGATGTGGGCGCTCGGCGGGATGTCGGTGACCGGACGGCCCCAGCGCGGACCGGCCAGTTCCCGCAGCCGCTCGACATCCTTCACGCCGAGCCCGTTCTCGGTGCCGAAGTACTCGAACCACGGGATCAGCCACTCGAGCCCCATGATCCACGCGCCCGGCTCCCCGGGACGGCACCACCACCGCGGCTTGAGGGCGGGCTCGGACACGCGACAGACGCCCGGTTGGACGGTCCCACCGTATCCGGGCAGCGCCTTCTCGACGTATCGCGCGACCTCGTCGAAGAACGACAGGTCCCGCCATTGCAGCGGCCCCGCCATCGCCCACAGCACGAATACCCCGGTCTCGCCGAGGACCAGGAACGGCACGCGGTGGCTGGTGATCAGCACGTAGCGCTCGACCAGCCATCTGTCGGCCGGCAGCCTGTCCAGCACCGGCGTGACCCTCGCCTCGCAGGCGGCAAGCCGGCGGGAGTTGTCCAGGTCGCGCCCGAGCGGTTCGAGCTGCTCCGGCGATAGACGGGCGCGCGGGATCGCCGGCGGCGGGCCGGTCGGCACGGACCCGGTGGCGCCCGGCGCCCTCTCGGTGGCCGGGCGATCCGTCGGGCTCCCTGTCCGAGCGCTCCAGTCGGCTGGAGGCGTGCCGTCGCCTCGGACCGGTCGTGTGCCCGCCCCAGGCGCACGCGCAACCGGCCCGGCGGGCGGTCGTTCCGCGCGGGCGGCCTGTGCCGTCTGCGGCGCCTGTGCGCAAGTCGCCACAGCCAGCCGAGCAGAAGCCCCGCGCCGGCAAGCGCCCACATCAGGACCGCAACGCCGATCAGCACGTCGAGGGTTGAATGCTCGCCGGCGGTGTTGGCGGCGAGGAGCACCGGTGCCCCCTTCAGGACCGGGCGCGGCGCTGCGCCCGTTTGCGCGCGGCGAGCGAGGCCCTGAATGCCGATTTCGCTTCTCGCCGTCTCGGCGTCAACGTCCCTTGCGTGCCGCAGATCCTCGCCACCCAGCCCCCCGGGTGCGGCAGCAGCGGCAGCACGATCGCATCGCCGATCAGCAGGTGGTACGGCGCCGCGTTGGCGGCGCCCAGCCATGCCGGTTCCCGCGCGGAGATCTCGCCCATCGCACGCAGCCGCTCGAGCTCGCCGCTGGCCGCGTGCAGGTCCAGCCCCGGTTTGACCCGGTGCCGGCAGCGCTCGGCGGCGTGCACGCTGACCGTCACTAGCGGGGCGGGAGAGCCGGGCATGGCGGCAACCGTAGCTCGCCTTTCGGCGCCGATGCGCTCACCGGGGTGGTTTGTCTCAGTCCTAACGCTGACTCGTTTCGAACCTGACACATTCCGGCGCCGGCTCGTCGCATTTCCCGGGCGGTGGCGACCATCAGCTTGGCCTTCAGTGACCGGTCTTCCGTCCTCACCGGTGCGAGGTGAGGACCGCGGCGTCGTCGTGGCATCTTCGGCGGGGTGGAGCGGTGTGGTCATCTGGCGTGGGCTCGTATCCCGAGGGGTCGTCGGCCCAGGTACCGGGTCGGGCGTCGCACGCCTCCATCGCTTGATCCTGTTCATGGCCGGCGACAGTGGCTGAGCACGGTGACCGCGCCGGCGGCGAACCGCGTGTGCCGCTTCACCCGGCCGGTCAGCGTCACGACCTCGCCGCGGTGAAGGGGGGCGCCGGCGGTCTGCCACCACACGAGCCGGTTTGCGTCGGCGTCGATCAGCTCGCAGCGGCGGACGGGGCCGTGCCGCTGGGAGCGTTGCGTGAGGACGCGCTCGACTAGCACGGTCACCCCGATGCGCGCGCCGGGATGCGCGAGGTGTCGCGACCGGGCGCGCCGCTGGCGGTAGACCGCGATCAGCGCGCACACGAGCCCGCGATCCCGGCGCGTCTGAATGTTTCCGCCGCGCACGAGCGCGACCGCGTCGCGCTCGAACGGCGAGAGATCGCGTCTTGCTGCCAGCAGTGCGCGCGCCCACCGGAACGCCGCGTCGGCGAGCGCTAGGTCGGCGCCGTCCGGAGCGGCGGGCGTGTCCCGCAGCGACCGCAGCGCCACGTCCGCGGTCGCCGGTCTGGATGCGCGCCGCGCGCGCTCCTGCGAGGTGAACCCGTGGATGCGCACCACGTGCGCGGCGTGCGCGGCGAACTCCTCAATGCTCGCCCCCGTGCCGTCCGGGGCGATCGCGAGCGTGCCGGCGCGGTCGAGCTCTGCCCGGGCTGCCGCCAGGAGCTCGGCCTCGCGGCACGCCCGTTCGGGGTCTGTGCCGCCGAGGAAGTCCCGCAGGCAGCCGGACCCGACTTGGCGCACCTCGCCGCTGTCTGTGTGTACGACGACGTAGGTCCTGGTGCGCCGGCGGCGCAGCCCGCAGTGCTCGCAGATCGCTGCGGCGAACGCGCTGGCCGCGAGCCTGTCGCCTTGCTCGCCCACGGGGCGCACCGCCGCGCGCCCGTCGCGATGCTCGACGATCGCCGCCAGCGTCCAGTCGGCGAGCACCGGCGCACGGCCTGATAGCAGCACCAGCGCGTGCCCGCTCGCGTCCCGCTCACCCGTGTCGATCAACCGGACCGGCTCCACTCCGATCCTGCGAGCGCGCCGGCCGAGCGTCTGGATCCGTCGCTGCAGGTGCTCGAACTCCTCGGGAGCAACGCGGAACACCCGTCCGGCGGGCCGGTCGGCGCCCGCCGCCGGCAAGCCGTTCGAGCGGTGCGCCGCCGATGCCTTTCTCTCGCTCGAGCGCCACTCGCCGCGCCCCGCTCCGTGTGCTGCACGGGGAGCTTTCCGGAAATCCCTATCGCCGTGCTCATCGTGCCCGGGCATGGCCACCTCTCATGCCCCACGGCGCGGTACTCCGCTTCACCTGCGGGCGCTGCTGGAGGCCGCGCAGAGCGGCGACCGGCGTGCCGTGGAGGAGCTGCTGCGCCGCTACGAGCCGCTGGTCCGTGCGGTCGTCGCGCGTGTGCGCCCGCCGTATGGCTGCGACCGGGAAGAGCTCGCCCAGGACGCCAGGCTGGGGCTGCTGGGCGCGATCCGCGCCTGGCAGCCGGATCGCGGCCCGTTCGGGGCGTTCGCCGCGCGTTGCGCTCGCGGCCAGGTGATCAAGGCGCTTGACCGGGCTGGCGCTCGCAAGCACCAGCTGCTCAGCCGTGCGGTGTCGCTGGACCGGTCGTCTCGATCGACGTCGGCTCCGGATCTCGGCGATGAGATGCGGGCGCCGCTGTATGACCTGATCGCGTCGACCAGCCGTCTTGGCCAGCCCGTTGCGGTGTTGCTCGAGCGCGAGGAGCTCGACCGCGTGCTGGCCGCGCTGCCGGCGCTGACCGCCAGGGAGCGCGCGGCGCTCACCGGCGTGCTCAACGGCAAGTCCCATCAGCAGCTCGCCGCCGAGCAGGGGTCGACCCGCAAGGCGGTTTCGCTGGCGCTGCGGCGCGCTCGCCGCAAGCTCGCCGCGCAAGAGGCGCTTGCCGCCTGAGCTCACCGTCGGCTCGTTCACCGGGCCAACCCGGTTGGGTCGGACACGTCGCGGCGCAGCTCCCGCAGCCACGTATCCCACGCGTGGCGCAGGCAGCCGAGCGCATGCGCCTCGGTCAGCAGGCGGCCGCCGCCGGCGACTGCCTCCGGGCACCACGATCGCATCACGTTCTCCGAGAGCCGGGTGACGGCTGTCGACACGCGCGCGGCGCCGCTGACCGCACGGCTTGCCGCAGCGGACGGTCCGCCGCAGCCGCCGACCGCGAGCGCGACCAGCCCGGCGATCAGCGCGCCTTTCCGCCCGGCGGCGGGTCGATCAGCTCGTCGCGTCATCGGCCTCGACTCCTCCTTTAGTGGATGCCGAAGAAGCGTTTGAAGCTTTCCCCCCAGGTCGTTGTCGCGCCGGCCGGCGGGTTCGCCGCCGCGCTGTCACCCATCTGCTGAGCGAGCGTGCGGCCGCTTGACGTTGGGGATCCCCAGCCGATCTCGATCGAGGTGCCGCTCGGGGCGAAGCGGGCGACGGCCTGGCGGGCGCGGAAGATCGTTCCTGCCGTGACGCTCACCGGGCTGATCTGCTCGGCCACGTACCAGTAGGCGCTCGGCGCGCCCGCCGGCGGGTTGAGGAACTTGAACAGCAGCAGCGGCTGCCCGGCGTACCAGTTGCGGACAACTTCGACGAGCTGGCTGTCCAGCGGCGCGTAGATCGGGGTGCCGACCGGGGCGCTGGCGTCGACGCCCATGTCGTCACGGCCGATCGTGAACCCGGGGATCGGATCGATCCCGGAGCCGGCCGGCGCGAACCCCGAGCTCGCCGAGCACGCCTGACCGCCGCCGGGCGTGCTCACCGGCCCCATCAGCCGCGTCACCTGAACGATCCCGGAGCCCGGCAGGCCAAGCTGCTGGTCGGCCCACGCGGTCAAATCGATCCGGTAGTGGTAGCCGTTGAGCGTGCTCGACAGCGGCTGGCCGGCGCCGATGTCGCGCTTGTAGAGGATCACGCTGCGCCCCGTCTGAGGATTGGTCACCCGTAGCGGCGTCATGTACGGCAGGCCGCCGAGCATCGTCGCGTTCTGCCTGGTCACCTGCGTGCCGGGGATCCCTGGGGACAGCTCGGCGTAGCTATCGTGGTTAACAATCAGGTTGTCGCCCCACGCCCCGGTCGTGTCGGTGAAGTACGTGGCGGCGACGATCGTCGGCTGTCCTGGCGCGAGCGCGATCGGCGCGGCCGGATCGCCGCTCGCAGCCGGGACGTTGAACGGGCTGCCCGCAGTCGCCGAGCCGGAGCCCGATATCGTCGTCGAGGTTGTCGTCGAGGTGCCGGATCCCTGTGCGGTGAGACCCTGGGTGTAGTAGCTCTGCGCCTGCGAGAGGACCTGCTGGACGTACGCGCTCGAGTGGTTGTAGGCGAAAATCGCCCCCGGCCAGTTGTTCGGCGCGCCGGAATCGTGCAGGTAGTGCGCGGCGCTGTACACAGCGTCGGCCTCGTCATAGATGTTCGGCGGTTGTCCGGGCGGGTCGCCGGGCGCGTTCACCGCCTCGGTCGCCCAGGTGCCGGCGAGGAACTGCATCGGCCCTGCGGCTCCCGCACTGTTGGTGCCCGAGTGAACACCCGCCAGGTTCGAGGTGCCGAACGTCGACTCAACGTAGTTGATCGCCGCCAGGATCGAGGGGCCGCGAGCGCCCAAACCGAACCGTGCGGCCGCGCCCTCAAACAGCGGGACATCCGCCGCCGGAACGCCGCCGACCGGCCCGGTGGCGCCCAGCCCGATCCCGCACTGCGCCGCCGATACGCCGGCCGCGGCGAGGAACACGAGCATCACCGCCAGCAGCGGCAGCAGGACCGTCAGCGCCAGCGCGACCAGGAACAGCCGGCGCACCGCCGCTCACGCCTCCAGCGAGGCGACCAGCCAGCGCCCGTGCTCCCTGACCAGTCTCAGCAGCAGCGCGCCGGCGTCGGCGCGGTCCTGCTCTGACACGTAGCTGACCGCCACCGTGTCCGGCGCCCCGGCCGGCTGCACGCCAGCGACCCGGTAGGTCTCGATCGCGTTCGGGTGCGCCGCCTGCAGCCCGGTCGGCCGCGCCGGCTGGGCGAGCAGATAGCGCGCGAACCCGGGCGTGCACGTCCGCGCGAACGCGATCCGCGCCCAACGGGGCAGGCGGCCGACCTGATAGGGCATGTACGCGACCGCGAACCGGCGCGCGACCGCCAGCATCATCCCCTCGGCGCTGCCGGGCGCCGGGGCCGGCGGCCGCTCGCTGACCGGGCCCCGAACCGGCGGGCGATGGGCCGCACGCGACCGCTCTGGCTCGCGCTGAGCACCGCCCGCCCGCGCGGCCCCGTGGCTCCGGCGGGTCTGGAGCGGCGGCGCGGGTCGGGCTGGAGCGTCGGTCGCGGTTGTAGGCGACGGCGGCAGCAGCCCGATCGAGCGCGGCCGGTCCGAGTGGGTGCCGGCCGGGTGTGGAGCCAGCGCAAACCCGGCGACCAGCGCTCCGAGCAGCGCCAGCGGCAGCACCGCCATCAGCCAGCGCCGCGCCCGCGACGGCGGACGGTCCGGCAGATCGGACGGCCGGTCGCTCATCGGATCGCCGTGGCGACGAGGCAGACGGCGAGCAGGTGCGCCAGGCCGCAGGAGAGCTCGTCGGGGACCAGCATCCCGTCATCCGCTGTCGCCGCGGTCGCTCGGGTCAGCGCGAGCGCCGCGAGCCGGGCATGGTCGAGCAGCACCGGCGCCTCCGCATCGACCTCGCTTGACAGCAGCGCGCCCGCGTGCTCGAGCGCCCGATCGACCCACGCGTCGACCTCGTAGCCGACGTCACGCGCGTGCGTTTCCAGCGCCCGGTGCGCGAGACGCAGCGCCCCAGCCGCCGGCGCGGTGATCGCGCGCACCGCCACCGGCGGCAGGTGGTCGCGGTCGCTGGCGAGGACCTCGACGATGTGGGCGTACAGGAACAGGTCCGGCAACCGCAGCGTCGCCAGCGTCAGCAGCCGCAAGGTCCCGTACGTCCGCTCGTCCTCGGCCGAGCACTGCGTGTTGCTCGCGCCGCGAGCGATGCCCGCCGCATATGCTCGACGCAGCCCCGGCTCGTCCGCCGCCGCGGCGATCGCCACAGCCCGACCGATGCTCATCTCAACGCGCCCTCGCTCATCGCTCATCGCCTCGCAGGTACCGGACGCGCCGCCGCAAGCCTCGCTCCGACCCGCGAGGGCACCCGACCCCGCCGCCGCATCGCCCGCGCGTCCCGCGCTCCGACCCGAGCGCGACCTGGACAGCCCGTGAACCCCCTCGATGGCACATACCGCAGCCTCGCCCGCACCTGGCGGCCCGACGAGCTCGCCGAGCGCTACCGAGCGACCCTTGGGCGCGGCGCCAAGGACCTGTCGCCCGGAGAGCCGCCGCCCGACCGCCCGGTCGCGCTGCTCGCGACCGCGGTCCCGCGGCTGATCAGCCTCGCCGTCGCCGCCAACGTCCTGCACATCCTCCCCAGCGCCGCCACCGGTGCCGCGGCACTCGCCGACGAGCTGCTCTCAACCATCGACCAGACCGCCGCCGGCAGCCTGCACCGCTGCCACCTCGCACTCGACGCTACCGGCCAGGACGCCGGCGCCGACACCGCCGAGGAGTGGCTGCCGTCCATCTGCGAGGAGGCGGGGCACCACCTGCGCGCCCTCTCGCCGACAGCCGACCCGCCCTCCCTGATCCTCCACGCACAGGAGCCCGGCCGCTACACCGCGATCGCCATCGGCCTGCTGGACCGTGACGCGGCCAGAGCACCAGAGGCGATCTCCGACTGCCTCGCGCACCTCCTCACCGCGTGCGTGTTCGCCGACGCGGCCGGCAAGACAACCGTCTGATCCGGCGGGCCACACCACTGGGCCGCACGGGATAGGAGCCGAGCTCTTCGAAAACGGACGCTGGCGCCCGGACGGTCATGCGCGGCGTGACCGATATCCGTGCGTTCGTTGCCGACACGCTGCCGCCTACCCGTCGCGCCCGCCACTCGAGAGCAAGACCGCGGGGTGGCCAAGCAACATCAGGCAGGTGGTCTGCTCCTTGGGTGGCTGTCCACAGGGGCAAAGCAGGGTGGTCGGCCACGGGCTTTCCGCTCCGTGATGCAGAGCACCAGCAGCGTGCCCGGCGTCGAGTAGTTTCGCGTCCGACCATCGGACACCGCTCCTCTCACGCGAAGGCGATCGTCGGGCCCAACCGGTGCTCGCGAGCGCTCTCGTAGCAACCCAATCGCTCCGGGGGTGGGTGGACCCGCGACCGCTCTTCCTTGAAAGCACTAGCGGGCATCGCTGGCCGTAGATCATTCGTTCCGCAGTGCGCCTGGGAATGAGATTTCAACAAACGGAACAGGTGGCGTCGAGGTTGATGCGCGGCGTTAGCGCCTCCACGAGCTTCGACGACGTGCCTCGGACGCGCTCCAAGGTGACTCGGTCACATATTGTCGGTCGACAGCCGTTTTACCCGGTCGTGGCCGCGGGCTGAGGCACATGCGGCAACAACAGCTCTCTCGCCTCTTCGAGGGCGCGTTCCACCTGGCCGACCGCAGTCGCCAGCTCCTGGCGCCGGGCGCGGATGGTCGTCAGATCCGAGCCCTCGCTCGACAAGAGCTCGCGCATCTCGCGCTCCAGGCGGGCACGCTGAGCCTCCAGGCGCCGGACGGCGTCGAAGTCGATCTCGTACACGCCTGCCTGAGTGCTGCGCCGAACAACCGGCGAGCGGCTCAGCTGGGTCAAAAAGACTGCCAGCCCGTCCTTGCCGGCGACCGCGTAGCCGGCGTCGAGCAGCCGCTGGTACCAGTCGCGGTAATGCAGGGCCGGCCGAGTCGGATCGGCAGCGAGGAGGCCGACGGCGACCCGCCTGACCTCGGGACCCTTCAACTGGCGGACGTCGGCGGGGGCGATGTCGGGCGCGGATGACGGTGGCTCCTCGGCCGGGCCCGCTAGTTGGGCGACGAGGCGCGCGTGATCGTCGAGCAGCGCGAGTGCGTCATCGAGCTCTGCAAGCCGGGCGGCTGCCTCATCGCGCTCGGCCTGGAGGGCAGCTCGGCGCTTGGCGAGCTCGGCGGCTTCAGCCCGGGCGGCGCGGACGAGGCGGCGGGAGGGGGTCGGCTGCGTAGGCGACGGCATCGGCAAGGAATAGGTAGCGCGCATAGAAGTCGGCGTCTACGGTGACGACCGCCGCGGATGTCAGTAACCGGGGTCGCGTATGTGGACAACTTCTACGTGGCTGTTCGTAGAGCTGTTGACAGTCGCCTCAGAAGTTCGCAAATAGCAGGGCCAAGTGCTGTGGATAACACGCATTTGCTCCAGTTTGCGGGATCGCCGGTAGCTGCCCCAAACTGCACGCCGGTGAGTCTGTCCGGGGTCGTGGTCATCTTCTACGCATGGCTGCGTGGCGGATACGACATCGAGATGAAGACGACGCGGCTGGCTTCTTTGGCTTGTCGCGGGCGACCGGGGACGCCGCGCTCGCCCGCGACTTGGTCGAGCTCGCGGCCGCGGGCCTGATCGATCTCGACCCGGAGCCCGATGGGAGGTGGCGGGTTGGCGTCAGCGACGGCGGGGCAGCGGCGCCCGAGGACGTCTGGGACGGGGGGATTGGGGACGCGGTTCCCGCCGTTCTTGGCCGTATTTGCGGCTTCGACCCCGATGAGGTGCCTGCTGACGGGAAGAACGATGATCCTGGGGGCGAATCTCGGGTTGAACTGGATGACGCCCTCATGGACGACCGACCACGCGACACGCTCCACCCGGCCTTCGACGCCAAGCCCGCGATCGACCTCCCCGACGCGCGGCCGGTACCTGTCGATGCCGCCGCTTGCGAGCGCACGCCGCGAGACCACCAGGTTTCTTGCGACAACGGGCCCGGCGCATGACCCCGGCCCACGAATCTGGCGCACGCACACGGAGGCGCGCGTGGTCGGGCTCTCCAACCAAGCACTGAAAGAGCTCGCCCGCTACCGGGCCACGATCGTGCAGCAAGGGGAGATCTTCTGGGTGCCGAGACAACTGGCCCGCTACCGCAAATCGACGAAGCCGGAGCGCCCGTGGCTCGTGGTCGCCGTCGACGCCGCTCAGGCGCATCTGGTCCCGGGCACGAGCCGCCGGGCGCGCGCCCCGCGTCTCGTCATCAAGGCAGGCGAGACTGATCTGCCCGAACGGACCCAGTTCGACTTCTCCATGAGCGTTGCTGTCAACTTGATCGACCTTGCCGAACAGGCCCGGGCCGCGTCCGAGCTTCCGGCGGCCCGCTGGCCGGAGGTCGTGCAGCGGGTCGATCAGTCAAACCTCGTTGTCGTGAAACGTCTGGTGCGCCGATGACCGCGACCCTTGAGCAGCTCCGCGCCGAGCATCAGGCACAGTTCATCGGGCCTGAGCTGCTGAAGCTCCTGGAGCGGGTCGCGTCCGCGACTGCGCGGACCTACCCGCCGTCGTACTCGGATGCCGGCGTCTGGAATGACGAAGCCATCAAGGATGTGCTCCATGACTGGATCGCGGATCGCCTCCTCGGGCGCCGTGACCTGACGAAACTGCTTGCCGGCGCGGCCTCGGTCTCGGCGCTGCGGGCGGGACTGACGAAGTCGCTCGGGCAGCTGCTGACCAACCGACGAGAGCGCGACTCGGCGACCAATCTCTACACGCGCACGCTCAAGCTGTTGCGCACGGATCCCTCGTTTGAGCGTGTGGGGGCCTCGACGAAGGCCCACGAACAGCTCTGGGGGCTGAGCGCGCTGAAGCCAGCGGCCCCATCGACGGCGCCGCTCAAGCAGCGGCTTGAAGTGGCCGCGGAGCTGTCCGACGATGACCTGGCGGTGGTGCGCTACGGCCCGTTCGCCGCCAAGTCCTCGCCGGTCCTACGGGAGCCGGCGCTCAAGCGCTTCGTCACTCATCTGCTCGCCAACCTTGGTGCTCTGACCCTCCCCGAGATCCTGGAGATCATGCGACGCCGCTTTGCACTCGCCGAGCCTGAGCAGTTGGAACTGACTGCGGACATGACCACGCGTGACGTGCCACCTCATAACGAGGCGATCCGCCGCATCATCGCGCGGAGCATCGTTGCGCGAACGACAGAGAGGGATACGGCGTTGCTCTCAGCGCTCAATGAGACGGAGGATGTTGCGAAGGCTGCGGACCTTGCCGGAGTCGGCAGAGCTGAGGTACAGCACGCGCTCGATCGGCTCCTCTACAAGGTTGCAATGGAGGCAGTTGATGAGGATGACGCTGAGAACATCAGTGGGAAGGTCATCGAATCTCTGTTTAACGCAGACAGATGATGTCTGTCTGCCCTTTGCCCGTTGACTGGCTGGACTACCTCGACGGTGAGCGTCCGGACCTGACGTCCCATCTCGAAGGCTGCCTGCCCTGCCAGTCAGTCGTCGCTTCGCTGCGCGCGCAGCCTGTCAGCCCGCTTTTGAACACCTACGTCGATAGCAGCTGGCTGAAGGACTTCATCGGGAGGACAGAAGGTGTCTGGAATGAGGACCGTCCGGTCGCGCCGGTAGCTGCCGAGTTCTGGTTCTCGTCGTCGGACTTCAGCTTTGCTGTGCCCACGAACACCGTGGGGACCGTGCCTTCCTACAGCTATCAGGGCGTTGATCGCATGCTTTTGCTGGTCGTGACCAATCCGAACACCGACCACGACATGCAATGGCTCGACGTCGTGCCGGTAATGTCGGATGTCGAGCGGGCAAGCGAGACAGACGTTCTCTTCTATTCGTATGAGAACTCGCTAGGCGCTCCATGGCGCGCTCTCTTCGCGCAGCAATGCAAGGTCGCGCGCGACCAGCTTGATACCCGCGTCGGCTCACTCAGCGAGGCGGGGCAAATGGTGCTTACCGCTGCCTTCTCCGGCGAACTCGATGAGCGCCGATGGGGTCCTCCACTCCAGCATCCAAGCGACCCCCGCGCGTTTCTGGACGCAGACATCGAGGAGGGGTTGGCGCGGCTTCGTACGCCATGGTTGCTGCTGACTGAACTCGCAGACGAGAGCGAGCTGAGCGGCGGGCCGTACCTGGTGGCTGCACCCTCCCTCACAGACGTAGCCCAGGCACACCCCGACAACATCTTCTCGCTTGAACCGTTCTTCGAGCGGCGTCACGAGTTGGCGTTGGCAGCGGCGAGCTCGGCGGTGCCACGCAAGGAGTTGTGGGTGCTGGACTCGCCGCGTCTGAAGCTGAAGGGCAAGCTGCACGTGGACTTTGCCAAGGGCCTGCTGTCGTTTGTGGTCCTGAGCGTGCAACTCAAGCAAGCCAATTGCGTGCGACTGCACGTCGTCGCGTTCGGCGGCACGCACGAGAGTCGTCCGTTCGATCCCGTCGAGGATGCGAGTGTTGACCTCGCGGACCAAGTTCCTATCGACGCCGTCGAGAGCCTCGCCGTCGAGGTGCTCTCATGAGTCACGAGCACGCGCTCAATCGCGAGATCCGCCAGTACTGGGAGACCGGCGGCGACGACATCGGCAAGGCGCAGGGTGTACTCAGCCAGGCACTCACACATCCGCCGAGCCGACCGGACGTCCTTGCCCGCGTCGTCACCGTTGCCGACCGCGCCGATGCCGAGGGCTTCAGGAAGTCGATCACCCCGAAGCTCGTCGAGCCGCTGGCTCGCAAGCGTTCGCTGATGGCGCTGATCGACGTCTTAGGCGACGACGACATCGCACCCGCGGCCGCAGTCTTCGACCATCTCGCGCCCGAGGTCGATGAGGAACTCCTGTTGGGTGCGGACCTCAGCGGACTTGATGGTGTTCGCGCGGGCGCGGCCTCGCGCCCGGCGGCAGCGCAGGCCCTGCTCGATGCTCTGGCGTGGGAGCGACTCGGGGCGTCGGGGCCCGAAATCCGCGAGGTGCTGGATGCGCTGACGAAATCGGCATCCGCCTTCGGTGCCCGCCTGCTTCTCGTTTCCTCCGACCGCGAGGCCGCGGTGTGTCTCGGCGTCAACGTCCTCGACGGATACAAGCCCGGCATCCACGGTATCGACGAAGTCGATGTGGAGATGAACAAGCAGGCCGCGACCGTCTTGTCTGCCTTTGAGGCCCAGCATCCGGCCATCAGGTGGAGCCTTGAATGGCCGCTGCGATATGAGGGCGAGTCGATCGGACTTGCGCTACGCCTCGCGGCGCTGGTTGCTTTCAAGAATGTGCGCCCAGATCCACTGTTGGCCGCAACGGGCGCGGTGGCCGCCGACGGTCGCGTCTGCCATGTCGAAGGCGTCGCCGTCAAGCTGCGAGCCGCCCGTGATGCCGGCATGCGCCGGGTTCTGCTGCCGCGCGAGAACCACGAGGAGGCGATGGCGGCCGGCGTTGAGGATGACGTGCAGCTGCTGTTTGTCGATCACATCGACGACATCCAGAAGCGCCTGGCGGAGAGCACGTCAGCCGATGAGATGACGTTCGACGGCCGGCTGCGGATGGCGCGCTCGGCGCTCAAGCAATACGGGCTGGCCATCAACGACGAGAAAGCCTTAGTTAGCCCATTCGCGGCAGTTCGTGGTCACCGACGCCAGCGGACGGTCGATCTTGGATGTCTACAAGTCGGGCAAGGTCGTCGTCGGTGGACCCAACGGTCCGACCAAGGATCGCGTCAACCAGTTGCGTGACGAGGTGTTCATCGGTGAGGCTCCCCAGGAGCGCAACGACCACCCGTTCATGCTCGGCGAGGCGTGGCGACAGGACCGGCTGCGCAAGGAACTTGAGAGCGCCGGCGCTCAGGAAAGGGAAGCCAAGGGTAACGGCGAGCTGATGCGCTTCGCCCTACGGCGTAAGTCGAGCGCAGCGCAGGTCACGCTCTGGACGACCGGCAGCGGGCGCCTCACCGGCAGCGCGCCGGCCTACGACGAGGTTCTCGCCGCGATCGCAATCGCCAGCGAGGGGCTGGCCGGCAACGACGCCACCCCGACGCCGAAGACGCGCGGGCCCGCCGGCGGCAACACCCCAGCCGAGTTCCGACCGAGGGCCCGTGGATCGGCACCGATGAGTCCGGCAAGGGCGACTACTTCGGCCCGCTGGTCAGTGCCGCCGTCTTTGTCGATGACGACGTCGCCGCGAGGCTCACCGCCGCCGGCGTCGTGGACTCAAAGAAGCTCGCCGACAAGCGCGTGCTCGCCCTGGCGCCCACCGTGCGCGAGGTCGTCGGCCGCGGCCGGTTCAAGGTCACGCCGATCAACCCCGCGCGTTACAACGAGCTCTACGACCAGTTCAAGTCCGAGGGCAAGAACCTCAACGCGCTGTTGGCGTGGGGACACACCCGGTCAATCGAGGATCTGCTCAGCGCGGGGCTGAAGCCGCGCTTCGCGATCGTCGATCAGTTCGCCGACGCCAGCTACATCAAGGAGCGGCTGCTGGCGGAAACGCGCGAGAGCGGTCTGGAGGTGTTCCAGTTTCCGAAGGCGGAGGCGAACGTCGCGGTCGCCGCCGCCTCGATCCTTGCCCGCGAGGCGTTCCTGCTGTGGCTGACTCGGACGTCGGCGACGCTCGGGGTGACGCTGCCCAAGGGGGCCGGGCCCCAAGTGGAGGAGGCCGGAGCGAGACTGGCGAAATCGGGCGGGCGCGCGGCCCTTGCCGAAGTGGCGAAGCTGCACTTCAAGACGACCGCGAAGGTCCTGACATGACCGCGCCCGGGCCCGAGCCGGACATCGAGAAGCTCCTCGCGGACGCAGACCAGGCCGCTTCTAAGAACGAATGGGAGCGGGCCATCAGCATCCTCGACGGAGCGCCTGATCTGGTGCGCGTGCTCGACAAGCGCGCCTTCTGCCTCTCCAGGGCGAAGAGATACGACGAGGCGTGCAACACCCTCGCGGTCTTGCGCGAGCGCGAGCCCGCCAACTTCCTCTGGCAGCACATGACCGGCTACCAGTACTACGTGCAGGAGCGCTACGTGGAGGCCGTGCCTGGTTCGTCGAGGCCTTCAAACTCAACCGCACTCACATCCGCAACCTCTACCGGCTGGCTCAGTCTCGTCGGCATCAGGGCGAGCTCGTCCGCGCGCAGCGCGCGGCCGCGGAGGTGCGGCGCCTTTGGTTCGCGCTCGCTGAGCCGGCGCGCCAACGTGAGGCGAAGACCTTCGCCAAGGCGTCGTATCTGCTGGGCAAGTTGCTTGCCGACCGTGACCCGCGAGCCGCGATCGAGCCGCTGCAACAGGCGGCCGAGCACGACCCCAGCGACACGACAAGCACTATCTCCTAGGCAAGACCTACCGCCGACTCGGCGAGCGCGAGGCAGCACTCCAGGCTCTGGGGCGGGCACGTCGGATAAAGCCGAACCGCGCGTACATCGAGCTGGAGTACGCGGCCGCACTGGCAGAAGACGGGAAGCCAGATGAGGCGACCGAATGTCTGACGCGCGTGCGAGGGGTTCGCGGATGGCAAGCGTAAAAGGCCGCGCGCGTGGCGCTGGCAGTTGACTGCCTCGATGACGCACAGCGCTGGCTGAAGGTGGCCGCCAAGGACAGTGACGTCGCGACATCGCCGAAGTACGACGAGCTCAAGGCCGCTCTGGAGTCGGCCATCGCCGAGCGGCCACCGCCAGACACCGCAACTCCGGGGCCGGTCGAGTCACCCTCGGGCGACGGTCGTCACCACGGCAAGGTCCACCACATCCGGGGAGAGCGCGGGTTCGGCTTCCTCGTCGACGACACCGACGGCGAGCGTTGCTACTTCAAGCTCACCGGCGACCGCCGGCTGTCGGCCAACGACGCCGTTGAGTTCGTCAGGGCCGACACCAAGCGCGGGCCGGCGGCGCGCGAGGTGCGCCTCCTCGCGGCCGCCTGACGACCCGGGCTCAGCAACCGCCGACGAGCTCTTCTTCGGGCGCTTCGGCTTCGGAGCGGTCGTCCCCGAAGTCCGCCACTGGCGCCCGGCTCTTCAGCCAATCGGCGAGGCGGGTGCAGGCCGCGGCAATCAAGCGCAGCAGCGCCTCGGCAAGTCGCCGAAGCCAGTCGGGCAGATCACGGAGGCCAGCCGGCGTCAGCGACGCTGGGTGATGGGCACGCTGTGCCGGCAGCGCGTCCAGCAGCTCATCCGAGGTTGGCGGAATGTTGGTGAGCTGCACGATCGAAGCCGGCAGATTCCATTGCTCTTCGGGGAACGCGGAGCGAAGTTCGTTCGTACCCAGTCGGCGGCAACCGCACCAGCGCGGGCTGTGTCGTCATCGACAAGCCCTTTGCGCCCGCGACCGACGCTGAGCACAGCGTGAAGCTGATCGACCATCACCGCCCGGACCTGCTCGCGTATGTCGATCGGCATCGACTCGCACACCTGCGTGGTGCTCACCTGCAGCAGCGCTCCCGGCAACTCAGCGTCGATGACGGGCACCGGCTCCGCCGGCCACGACGCACGCCGCCAGCCGCCGCGAGTCTGCTGAGCACGCGGTGCGGATGACGGCCATGGCAGCCACACGCCGGGCGGCGCGAACGCGTGGACCGAGTTGGAATCCTCAACGACGAACCAGGGACCGTCGCCCCGCGGTGACGGTTCGATCGACCACGCACTCATGCTCGGTGGGCGAAACCCGAGGCGCCGAATTCGCCAATCAAGCGGCTTTCAGTCTGCGGCATGAGGCCCACCTCCGAATCGTGGTTTGGACATTACGAGGCGCTGCTGCGCCCCGTTATGCGCAATCTTCGACCTAACAACGCGTCTGCGGATGGATTAGGGGACCGATCGGCGCCTGAGGGCACCAATCGGGGACCGATCCGCACTTATTTGTCGCGCAAGAGGCAACTTCGGCTCCGGCTTCTCACGGACGCCTGCGGAGCCCGCAGAATGGTCTGGCCGCCGCCGAAGCTCTGTTGACCGATACCGGGAATACGCAGACGAACACGATGACCACGCCGAAGGACGATCGCGAGCAGGGACCCGGCGAGGAGGACGCGGGGGCCGGCGCCGGCGGACGAGCCGGCGCGGAGCGCTCGTCGCCCGCGCCCGCCCACAAGGAGCCGCAGCCGGTCCGCCAACCGGTCAGCTTCGAGGAGGTCGGCGGTCGCCAGGCGGTCGACATCGCCACGAAGGCGATCCGGGCGGCGGCGATCATCGGGGACATCGACCCGTTCCCGTACACGCAGCTGACTGGCTACCTCGTCGAGGAGCTCGCGTCAGGGCGCGCCGCGGACGGCATCCAGGTGACGAGCGCGTGCGCGGCCACGCGCACGTCCCGAGGCCATCTGCCGGAGCTGTACACCGAGGGCTGGGAGTCGACGAGCCAGCTGGCCGTGCGACTGACCACGGTCCTGCGCGGGCGCACTGTTCGCTTCGAGGAGCTGTACGCGCATCCGGCCGACATCTCGCGCAACCACCACGGTCTGGGGATGGATCATCGCCCCGGCGCCCGTCACACGATGCAGTTCGTCGGCCTGGCGCTCGGGACGGTCGACAGCCACACGACCGCGACCGCCATGCCGTTGCTGATCGGCACGCTCGACGACGTCTGCGCGCCGAACGCCGACAACGCCCGGATCTAGGCCTTCGCGGACGCCCGCGGCCGATCGCTGCCCCCGAGCTTGGGGGCGCACGTGGACGAGCTCTGGGGGATGCGCCGTGAGATCCAGCGGAAGCTGCATGGCCGTCCCGAGGTTCGGCGGCTTCTGCACCCATTCGGCATCACCGAGCACGATGTGGAGAAGGCGTTCCCGACCACGCTCGTGGTGCGGGAGATGCCATTCGGCCCGCCCGAGACGCGCCGGCGCTCGTCGGCCGGGGTGTTGATCCCCGCCGACGACGACAGCCTGATGCACACGCTCGAACGCATCGGCGGGCGGGCGCTCGTCTTCGCCGGGAGGCTAGCGGGCGGCGGCGGGGCGGCGCCGACCCCGCAGGAGCTCGCCCGGCGTGGGTATCGCGAGGTGCCCTGGGTCGGGAGTGAGCTCGCGGATGCGTTCGGGCTCGAGAGCCTTGGGCCCTGGGACGTCGAGTTTCGTTAGGGTGCGGGTCTCCGAGAGGGACTGAAAAGTGTGCCTGAGCAGGGATTTTGTGGGCGGCTATAGGCAAGGGTCGCCAGGTGTAAGGAGGAACACGAAAAGAGGGTGTCGAAAGTCGGCGGTGGAGACGTTCAACGTCGATCACCGGAGGTGGCCACGTGTGTGCCGACTTCGACACCCTTGCAAGCCAAGCTTACGCATCAGCGGGCAAACTCCTTCAGGTGGAGCGCCCGGCCGATGGTGAGGCAAAGGATGTTGCCGGCGATGCCGGCGCTCGCTCGGGCGATCTGCCTTTGCCCGAGGGGTTTGCCCGCTCCCTGGAGCGGTTCTGCGGGCTGGCTGGCTGGCTGTCGGGCGAGGAGGCTCAGGGCCTTGAGCATTCTGAACTTGAGGAGCGGGTTGTGTGCGACGGTCGCGAGCTATTGCAGGCGCTGTTTCAGGACTCGCTCGATCTGCGCGCCTTGCGGGAGCAGCGGGTCGATCAGGTCGTGGGCTCGGACGGGGTGCGCCGGGCGAACGTCGAGCGCGCGCACGAGCGGGCGCTGTCAACGGTGGTCGGGGAGGTTCGGGTCGACCGGCTGGCCTACCGGGCGCGCGGGCAGGAGAACCTATATGTGGCCGACGGGATGTTGAATCTGCCCGAGGAGAAGCACTCGCACGGGATGCGGCGCCTCGCGGCGATCGAGGCCACACGCGACAGCTTCGAGGAGGGGCAGGAGGCGATCTTCCGCCACACCGGCCAGCGGTTGGGCAAGCGCCAGCTGCGCGAGCTGGTGGTCCGGGCCGCGGTGGACTTCGAGTCCTTCTATGAGCAGCGCCAGCGCACCGCTCCCGAGCAGGACGACGTGCTGATCCTCTCCTGCGACGCCAAAGGCGTGGTGATGCGTCCCGAGGCGCTCAGGCCGCAGACCAGAAAGCAGGCCCAGAGCGCTGAGCGAAAGCTCAAGACGCGACTGTCCAAGGGCGAGAAGCAAGGCCGCAAGCGGATGGCGGAGGTCGCCGCGGTCTACGAGATCGCCCCGCAGGCCAGAACGCCAGCCGACATCCTGCCCGCCACCGAAACCGAGCGCGAGGCGGCCTGCTCAGCGCCCGAGGCCAAGAGCAAGTGGCTGTCTGAGAGCATCACCGACGACGCGGCCACCGTGATCACGCAAATGTTCGAGGAGGCACAGCGGCGCGACCCCAAGCACAAGCGCCCGTGGGTCGCGCTGGTCGATGGCAACAACCACCAGATCGACCGGATCAAGGCCGAGGCCCGCAAACGCAAGGTCAAGGTCACGATCCTCGTCGACGTGATTCATGTACTGGAGTATCTCTGGGACGCGGCGTGGTGTTTCTTCGCCGAGGGCGACCCCGCCGCCGAGCGCTGGGTGCACGAGAAAGCGCGCGCAGTGCTCGAGGGCAACGCTGGCACTGTCGCCGCAGCGATCCGTCGCAAGGCCACCCGCCTCGGCCTCGAGAACGCCAAGCGCACCAACGCCGACACCTGCGCCGACTACCTGCTCGCCAAACGCCGCTACCTCGACTACCCAATCGCGCTGAGCAACGGATGGCCGATCGCGACCGGCGTGATCGAGGGCGCCTGTCGCCACTTGGTGAAAGATCGGATGGACATCACCGGCGCGCGCTGGGGCCTCGACAGCGCCGAGGCAGTACTCAAGCTTCGCGCTATCCGAAGCAACGGTCACCTCGACGAGTACTGGCACTACCACCGCAAACAAGAACGCCGCCGAGTCCACGAATCCCGCTACACCCACGGCGTCATCCCCCAGTCAACATGAAGTCCCTCCAGGAGACCCGCACCCGTTTCGTTACGCCTACAGGGAGCGGACGCTCCTGCGGATCGAGGTCGGCGAGGGCGCGTGGATGGAGGCGTGGCGGCTGCTCGGCTTCCGCGAGAGCGAACTGCCCGAGGCGATGGCGCTGGTCGAGCGAGCGCGGGAGGACTGGCCGCGGAGCTGCCTGGACCGCGCCTACCTCGCGTGCGCGCCCGGCCGGCTCAAGACGCAGGAGCTCCGCTCCCAGAACGCCTGGCGCGGGATGCTCCGCGTCGCCGACGCGGCGCTCGTTGCGGCCGACCGCCTGATGCGCCAGGCTCAGGCGCGCCGCTGATGGGCCTGCTCGCGGCCCCAGGCCGCGCAGTAGGGGCAGGGGGTGATCGACGGCGCGTCAAGGACACGGCGCACCGAGGTCGTGTTGCCGTTGTAGCGCAGCATCGGGGCGGGGGGCAGCAAGCCGGTGATGAACTTCATGAACTCGGTCACCGCCAGCGACGCGACCACGCCGTTGATCGAGACGACGCTCGGCCCGCTCGTCCTCGTCAGGGCACTGACCGGCACGCCGTAGATGCTCGCCTCGATCTCCAGCTCCGCCGGCGTCATGGTCGCCCGCCGGATCTCCGCCTGGTCGAGCTCGCGCGTGCAGTAGGCGCAGCGCTCGCCGATGCCGGAGAAGATGACGCGGCCGCCGAAGGTCGGCACCTTGCCGGGCTCGGGGATGACGTCGCTGGCCAAGTCGAAGAAGGGGATGCCGGCCGCCGTCGCCAGCGCGATCAGGTTCAGGCGCGCGTGGTCGTCGTCGAGGCAGGAGAAGATGACGTCTACCTCCCGCAGGGCCGCCTGGGCGTCAGCGTGCTCCAAGGGGTGGGGGACCTTCACAGGGTCGGCGCCGGGCAGGATCCGCGACACCATCTCCGCCATCACCTCCACCTTCAGCCGCCCGATGTCGGCGGGGGTGGCCCACACCAGGCGGTTGAGGTTGCGCAGCTCGACGTGGTCGGCGTCCACCAGCGTCTGCAGGGTCACGCCGAGGTACCCGAGCTCCATCCCGACGAAGCAGCCCAAGCCGCCCGTGCCGGCGATGCCGACGCGGGTGGCCACGAGCTTTTCCTGTCCGGCGGCGCCGAACAGGGCCTCATGGCGGACGTAGCGTTCATCCATGTTCAGTTCATCCTTTCTTTGACGTAGGGCAGGCTGAGGCCGGTCATCAGCTGTGGCGGGTGGCCGTCGATGTGAAGGGCGGCCACGCCTTGCGGGTAGTTGCCCTTGCCGCTCCAGCCGACGGCGTCGATCGTGGTCGGTCCGAGCACGAGCGCGGCGTAGGGAAGGCCGCGCAGGCGCCAGCGCACGTGCGGCACCCACTCGGCCAGACCGGAGACGTCAGTGGGGGACAGGCAAACGGGGTCGCCGCCGGGGTGGGTGTGCGCCTCCACCAGCGTCAGGCCCGCGTCCGACGCCCAGGCGATGACCGCGGGCCGGACGTGGTCGGCGAGCGCCACGTGCTCGTCGGTGCGGGCTGCGAAGTCCTCGGGGCCCATGGCCCGGACGTCCACCAGCCGCAGCCCTTCGGGAATGGGCTCGGCCAAAAAAAAAGGCGACGGACTCCTCGAAGATCGAGGTGTCGAGGTTCGCGGCCGTCATCACATCGCCGCTGCCGGTGATTGCAAGCATCAGGGTCCCTCCAGTAGGCGGTGGGCGAACGTGCCGACCCACGTCACCATGTTGTCGCCGGCGGCCGCGGTCGGGCCCGGGTTCCAGCCGTTGGGCGCCCACGAGAACTGCCCCCAGCCGTCGCCGAAGCCGATCTGGACCGGGTACGTGTAGTTGGTGATGGCCGCGCCGGGCGTGCGCGGGGTCAGCCCGCCCGACAGCCAGAAGGCGTACGGGTCCTGGCCGGGGATGAGCGCGGGGATGCGGAAAGCGACGTCGGCCGTCTTCTGTACCCAGACCTCCCCGGGGATGGCGTAGGCGGGCAGGCGGCACCAGAGGCCGTCGGCCAGGAACGTCATCCCCGGGAAGCGGTTGTGGAGCAGCGCGAGCTCCTCCTCGATCCGGGTGCTCATCCGCGCTTGAACAAGATCTTCTTGCCGAAGCCCTTGCCGGGCTCGACGGTGATGACCTCCCCGTCGGTGAGCGTGCGCTCGGTGTTGGTGTCGAGATCGACCTCGATCATCTCCGTGCCCGGCGGGTAGCCGGCGAGCTCGCGCAGCTGCTCGACGGTGATCGTGGCGGCGTCCCACGGATACAGCTCGCCCTCGATGTCGATCTGGTACTTCGGGTCCTTCTTGGCGCTGGCTTCCATGTCTGTTCCTTTGCTCGAAACTTTGTGAGGTGGGCTTGGATCTCGCCCGTGGATTCAGAGTGGCGGGCGGCGGGCGGGGCGCATAGCCGACGGGGACCGATCCGCAGCGAGGGCGTGCCGCAACGACAGAACCGTCGTCGCGGAAGCGCGTCTAGGCTCCCGGGCGTGACCGCGCGCACCGGCGATGACGGCGCCGCCTACGCCGGCAGCCAGCTGCAGACACAGCTCTACGTCAATCGCCGAGCCGGAGAGCTCGACGACGCCATCCGGCCGCGCTTCCCGATCTCGCGGACGCGACCCTTGAGTGGCGGAGCCCGCTCGCTAAAGACGGCCCCCCGGTCGCATCTCCGAGAGCACTTTGAGAGGGAGATTGCTCTCTTAGATGCGATGCCCGTCCGGCGTGCCGTCTATGTTGGCGCGCCAGATGTCGTCGCAGGGCATGAGCTGGAGTAGCGCGAGGGCGGTCTGCCCGAGGCCGGAGCATGCTGGGTCGCGGGTGCGGTTCGACGGCCACTACGGCCCGCCGGAGCACCGGCGGCAGTACTACAGGTGTCTGCCGGCCAACGGCGATCCCCCGCATCGCTTCACCGAGATGCTGCCGCGCGAGGAGTCCTGGGCGGACGCGTGCGAGATGTGCGAGCGCGACGTCGACCTCCACGAGGGTCCGCACGCGGCGCGCAAGTATCAGTTCGTCGCGCTGGGGATCGCCGAGGCGTTGCAGATGGTCGGGGCCGGCTCGACCTACCGGGACGCGGCGCTGGTGGCGCGGGAGCGCGCGAAGCGGCTGCGGTCGGACCC
The DNA here is from genome assembly GCA_963836065.1 of uncultured Solirubrobacterales bacterium. Taxonomy (GTDB): domain Bacteria; phylum Actinomycetota; class Thermoleophilia; order Solirubrobacterales; family Solirubrobacteraceae; genus Palsa-465. Next base: position 598,220 of record CAWIII010000034.1, on the reverse strand, counting down.
TGGTAGCGGGGAAGCTGCGGTTCTCGCGGCATGGGTCGCTGGTGTCTGACTGGGTCGAGGTGTTCGCGCCGGTGGTGTTCGAGCCTTACCGCCTGCGCGCGTGGCCCGCCAGCGGGTCGCTGCTGCTGGATGACTTGCCGTTCAGGGTCCGGGACCCTGACACCGGCCGCCACCGGATCGCGTTCCGGATCTTCTCCGCGCTGGGGTATGAGGGCGGCCGCCCGAAGCTGTGGCGCGTGGAGGCGTTCACGAGCAAGTCCCAGGCTGACTGGGAGGCGTTCCTCGGTGCCCTCGACGGGGCGCCGCCGCGGGTCGTGTGCGACAACGACCACGGCCTCACGAACGCGGTTGGTGCGCGCTTCCCCGACGCCGAGCTGCACCTGTGCGAGTGGCATCTGCGCCACGCGCTGGAGCGGCTGATGGGCAAGCTCCGGACCGAAGAGCCCCAGCACCAGGAGGCGATCGACGAGCTGCTCCCCGACGCCGAGGCGGCGTTCACCGGCCCCTCGTTCTGGACGCCGTTTCAAGAGCGGTGCCACGCCGCCGGCATCCCCCGACTGAGCGAGTGGCTGAACACCACCGGCCAGATCGTCGAGGACCAGTTCAACCGACGCGGACTCCGCTGGAAGCGGCCCGCCGACATGCCGCTGTCAACCTCGCCGCTGGACGCGTTCATCAACCCGATCCGCGCCTCGATCAAGCCGCGCGCCTACGGGCTGAAGAACCGCGAGCGCACCAACCGGATGCTGATGCTGATGCAGCTGCACGCCAACCGCCACGACGACGAGCGCGCCTACGTCCGGCACATCCGCGCCTGGCTTGAGGCCAACCACGGCCGCCCCAGCATCGGCCGCCGCGCGATTGTCGACGTCGGCGGCATCGCCTCGTTGCGCTGACGAACCCTTCCGCCACGAAGCATCGCATCTGCGAGAGCGATCTGGTCATCAGAGTGCTCTTCGAGATGCGACTGGGGGAAGACGGCTACGCCGAGTACTTGGATGCTGCATTCCTGCGCCAACTTGGCCTCGGCGACCACATGGACGCGCTCGCGGCTTTTTGGCCGCGGCGCGGGGGCCCGCACTGGGACGCCGTCGCGACCCTGAACCGGCCGGGGCAGTCGCAGGCGGGCGTGCTGCTGGCCGAGGGCAAGAGCTACCGCGAGGAGATGCTCGGCGGCTCCGGCCTCGCCGCCAAGGACCCGAACTCGGTGAGGAGGATCGAGACCGCGCTCGGCTGGACGCAGGGCCTGCTCGGGCTATCGCTCAACACCGCCGCCTGGCGGGGGCCGCTGTACCAGAACGCCAATCGGCTGGCGCACCTTTGCTGGCTGCGGTCTCGCGGCATCGACGCGTGGCTGGTGCACCTCCTCTTTGCTGGCGACCCTCACGGTCCGACAACCGACGATGAGTGGAAGCAGGCGCTCGCCGAGGCTGACGTCACCCTCGGGCTCACCGGGCTACGGATCGCCGGCGCTGGGCACGTCTTCCTGCCCGCCGGACGCCGCGACGGGTTGCTTGGCTAGCTGCCAGGCGATCGCTCCGCCCAGGCGGGCAGAGGTATCCCTAGCGTGCGCGACGGACGGCACACCTCGCTCGGCGATTGCCTCTAGCGCATGCTCCTCGTCGAAAGCGCTCGTCGGACCGCCCTTCGGGCTCGCGACTCCCTTGCCACGAGAGCGCTCACCAGCGCCGGTCGGGCCGGATGATCGCCTTCGCGTCAGAGGAGCGGCGGAACCCCGCGTCACGCAAGAATCGCCACGATCCCCTTGAGCTAGCGTCGGGGCTCTCAACTCAGAACACGTTGGGTGATTCGCGATCGAGCAGACTTCACCGCGTTGCGTGGCATCCTCCGCACAAACGCTCATCGGCGCCGCGGTGCTCGACACGCAACTGAGCGCCCGCCGCGGGGTGGCGGGGCGTTCGCGCCCTCAACAGGTTCAACCTCGGCAGCCGGGCGATGTCACCGGAGGAAGCCCGGACGATCTCGCAGCCCGGCGAAGGTGCCGAGGGCAGACGTAAGCCGGTCGATCGAGACCACCAGCACGCCGGCCTCGACATGCTCGACTCCACGCCGTCGAGCAAGGCACGAGACCGGGCAGCGCACCGCGTCTGCACCATCGTCGCCGGCGACGGGTCAGCCATTCCGCCTGCTCGAGCACACGAGCAACGTGCCGGTCCTCGAGGGTTTTGGTTTTTGTTTCGATTGCGAATGCCACGCCGGTGGGAGCGATCGCGACCGAGTCGATGTCCCCACGCCCGCGCCACGGCAGCGAGTGGCGCAGCCGCCAGCCCTCCGTCTCGAGCTGCGCGAGCGCTCGCTGCACCTCGTCCTCCGAGCGGGCGCCGACCCGGCTCCGGCCGGCGAGACGCAGCCACCGGCGGGCATCGATCAGCAGTGCGACCGTCACCAGCAGGAGCGCTGCTGCCACCCCCTGGGGCTGCGGTCCGTGCGGCGACCAACGCCAGCCCTGCGGCCGTGGCGCTCGCCGCCGCGCTGACAACGGCGCGGTGCATCCGCCGATACTGCTGGCGGCGGGGATAGGAGGGGCGTGACATGCTCACACGCTCGCAGCCGTCACGGACAGAGACGGCGCAGCGCCTCTCGCCGCTGAGAGCTCTTGAGCGGCCACTCGTCGAATGCGGGAGTCCGACGTCGGGGGCTGTCAGGTCAGGTCACGCGCCTGTGGTCTGCAGGATCTTGACCCTAGGCTTGACCCGAGCGTCCAGAATTTGGTTCTCGCCAGTTTCCGGGCATAAGAAAACCCGCCTGAGCGGGGTTTTCTTGGAAGCGGCTGAAGGGACTCGAACCCTCGACCTTCTGCATGGCAAGCAGACGCTCTAGCCAACTGAGCTACAGCCGCGCGGGGCCCGAGTATAGCTCTGGGCGGGAGGAGGATACGGTCGATCGAGGGGCATAACGCGGCGCCGGGAGCGGGGCTCAGCAGGCGATCCGGGCTCGTGGTTCAGAGTGGCTCACGCTGGCGGTGCAGCCCACGAATGGCGGTGGCGCCTCCACGGTCGCGCGGGCGTTTCTGGTCGTGAAGTTACGGCCGCTCAGTCGGGCGACGGACACGAGCCGGGCTCCGGGGGTCGCGGTGAGGACCTTCGCCGTGAGCTGGAAGCTTTGCGGTCTTCCAGGCACGAGCTCTCCGACTATCCAGCAAACCCGCGAGCCGACGACCTCTGCTGCCGATGCCGATCGAACCTGCAAGCCGGCGCGCAGCCGCACGCACAGGACCGAGCCGACTCCGGGCGTGACGCGTTCGCGGCAATGCCGATCCGAATCTGCACGAGCTGCCCGCGGCGCACGATCGGCGGCGTGGCGGTCTGGCGGATCCGGGCCGAGGCGCGCGCCGCGCGGACGACCACGCCGGTCTTCGCAAAGTTGTTGGCGTAGTCGGCCTCGCGAGTGTCCGCGCCTATCTATGCTGACCGTGTCGACCAGTTTGCCCGGTCGCAGCGGACGCAATGACAGCTTCACGGTTGCCGTAGCGCCTGAGGGAAGGTCTGTGAGACTGCACCGCAGTGGGAGGCCATTGGCACACTGGGCGGTGTCTGGGCGAAGACCGATCAGCTCCGCGTCGGCACTAAGAGCATCCTCGAGGTGCATGCCCGTGGCCTCGTCAGGACCGACGTTGCGCACGGTGATCGTGTCTCCACGGCCCCACCGAGGGGAACAGTTGCCTTGTTGAACTGCTCTTGGACACGGAGATCGGCGCTGGCGGCTGGTCGGCGGGGGTCCCGAAGTCGGAGCGGCTGCTTGGTCGCCGCTGTTGTTGGCCGGATGTTGATCAAGCTGCGCGGCGGTCGCGACGACGTCGTTGATCGCCCCGTCCCGCGCGTCCAGCGCGGGCACGTGCTCGACAACGTCGATTTCGGCCGAGCCGAGGTCGTCGACGCGCGGGATCGTGCACGTAACTTCGGTCGGGTTGACCGTGCATGATCCGGCGTTGGTCGTCGCCGAGTCGACGACCGCGTCCGGCGGCAGGGTGTCGTGCACCACCACATCGGTGGCGTCGCTGGGCCCACGGTCCTCAACCGTGATCACGTCGGTGACGTCCGCGCCGCCGTCCGGCGTCGGTGCCAGCGTTTCAGCTTGACTGAGGTCCAGGTCCGCTTCGGGCACCATCCTCCGCGGGTGCGTCAGCCCGATGCGGACGGGCGGCGAGAGCGCGCTCAGCTCCTTACCCAAGGTCGGGGCGACGAACGTCGCCTGCGCGACGTTGGTGATCTCGGTCAGCTCCGGCGGACTCGGGGCAACCCGCAGGTCGAAGCTGATTGAGGCGTCGCTGCCGGCGACGCCCCGAGCAGCCAGCGCTCCACCACGACCCGGGGACGCGCCCGCTCTCAGGAAGAAGCGGACGCCATGCCGGGCCGCGTGGTACTCGCCGAGGTCGTCGCGGACCACGTCCGTCGGGGACGCGGCCTCGCCGGCGATCTTCAGCGTGTCGGGCAGGTAGGTGGTCCCGGCCGGTATGGAATCCTCGGCGAGGAAGTTCGTAGCCGCCTCTTGCCCATCGTTTGCGAACTTGACCGCGTAGCGTAGGACATCGCCCGGCTCCGCGGGACCCCCGGGATGGGTCAGGTCGGACACGCCCTTCTCGACTCGAATGATCGGTGCGTAGAGGTCGGTCGCGAACGTGATCGCTCCCGGCAGGTACTGCTCGCTGGTCGTGCGTAACGCGATGTCGGCGCTGGTGGCTCCGTTGGCGAGGATCCCATCGATGCCAATCAGCTTGGCGTCGAAGCCGAGCTGGTTGAGGTAATCCGGGGACTTGGCGGCGAATGGCCGTCCGTCGATGGAGATGCCGCTGTTGAAGAAGTTCTTCTGCGGATTTAGGGTATCGGTGAGGAGTCGCCCGTTTAGCGCGGCGCTGTCACCGGTGTAGCCGAAGTCGCCCTCGTAGGCGACGAACCCGAGCCGGGTACGGCCCGGGCCGCTGAGCGGCGTCTGAAAGCCGCTTATCGGAATCGTCACCCCGGGCTTGCCCAGCGTTACCGACTGGAGTCCATCGAACACCGTCAGGTTGCGTGGGGGATCAGCGGGCGCTTCGTAGGCGACGATCAGGGACCATCCGGCGTACCGATCCTCGCCGGTTCCCGACTGGACGTCTGCGACGGTGTACACCCCCGACCCGGCTCGCCTGACGAGCTCGGTGACGTTATGGAAGACCTGATAGGCGCCGGTGATGTCGCTGCTCTCGGGGCATGAAAATGCATTTACAGGAAGTCTTGTCGTGGTCGCGTAGTTACGGTGATCGGGACAGGGGCTTTCTTGGGAGAACGCAGTGTGGGCAGGCCGTTTTGGACGATGGGCTTCGAGCCCGTGCTTTTCGGTGGCCGCCCCTGCGACTTGCCCCGATTGTGCTGCGAGCACGTATCCGTCTGTGTCGTTTGCCCGCTGCTTCTCCTGAGCTTGTCTGGATTTGACGGAGACCGAATTACGAGGATTCCAACCTCGGGGAAGGAAGTTCGGTTTCATGGCAAGACGATCGAGGTATCCGCAGGAGTTGATGGACTGCGCGGTGCGCGTGGCGCTTGAGTCGGGCCGGCCGATCGCGCAGGTCGCGCGCGATCTGGGGATCGGGCACGAGGGGCTGCGTAAGCGTGTCAGGCAGGCTGAGGCCGATGGCGGGCTGCGGCCTGATCTGCCGAGCAGCGAGGAGCGCGAGGAGATCCGCAAGCTGCGCAAGGAGGTGTTCGAGCTGCGTCGCGCGAACGAGATCCTGAAGGCCGCCTCGGTGTTTTTCGCGACCGAGCTCGACGCAGACCGTCCGAAGTGAGCGCGTTCATCGACGAGCATCGCGAGCGCTTCGGCGTCGAGCCGATCTGTGAGACCTTGGACGTGTCGGCGTCCGCGTACTACCAGCGAGCGACAGGCGAGCGCTCGGCCCGCAGCGTCGAGGACGAGCGCCTCACGGCTCGGATCCGGGAGGTGCACGAGCAGAACTTCGAGTGCTACGGGTATCCGCGGGTGTGGCACGAGCTCCAGCGCCAGGGCGAGCAGGTCGACCGCGACCACGTTGCCCGTCTGATGCGCGAGGAGGGCATCCGTGGGGCGAAGCGGCGCGGCAAGCCGTGGCGGACCACGATCGCCGATCCGAGCGCGCAGAAGCGCCCAGATCTCGTCGAGCGCGAGTTCACCGCTGAGCGGCCCGACGCCCTATGGGTCGGCGACTTCACGTATCTGCGGACCTGGGAAGGGCGGATGTTCTTCGCGTTCCTGATCGAGGTGTTCTCGCGGATGATCGTCGGCTGGCAGCTCGCCTGCCACATGCGCATCGATCTCGTCCTCGACGCGCTGCGAATGGCGTTGGGACCCGACGGCCCGGCGCCGACGTTCAGCTGGTGCAGCACACCGACCAGGGGTCGCAGCTCGGGGACTACGCCCAGGTGCTCGACGACCACCACGTGCTCGCGTCGGTCGGAACGGTCGGAGACTGCTACGACAACGCGCTCGCCGAATCGTTCGTCGACAGCTACAAGACCGAGCTGATCGCCGACCGCGTGTGGCGCACCAACGCGCAGCTCGAGCTCGCGACCGTCGCTTACGTCGGCTGGTTCAACCACCGCCGGCTGCACTCCTCGATCGGGAACCGACCGCCTGTCGAGCACGAACACGAGTACTGGGCGCGGGTCGCGCTCGGGTTCGAACCGTTCCCGGCTCAGGCCGCCCCAACAGTGACTGACCTACGAGACGTGCTGACTGTGGCCTCTCCGATGTACGGATCGGAGCATTCGCACTGACTGAAATAATTAACTACTCAACTACTAATCTAACGACTCTCCGCCGAACCCAGGCAAGTCCATCCTGCGGTTGGCGGAGTTGGTTGCGGCGCTGTCGCTCGGTATCGACCTTGGTTTCGGGCAGCCGATGGAGCATGTGTTGCGCCAGTGCCTGATCGCCTCGCGGCTTGCCGAGCGGGTCGGGCTGGACGAGTCCGCACGCGCGACCGTCTACGACACGGCGCTGCTAGCTAGGTAACGTCGGATGCCATTCCGACGCGCACGAGCAGGCGAACTGGTTCGGCGACGACATCGGGTGAAGTCAACGAAGTACGATCATGAGTGGCGCAGCCTGCGGGCCGCCGCGGCGGGAATGCGGCGGCTGGGCTCCGGCAGTCCGCCGTTGCATCGTTTCCGGATCGGGCTCGAGTTCGCGATCTCAGGCCACCGCGACGTTGACCAGATGATCGCCCACCACGCCGGGATGGCGAAGTCACTCGGTGAGCAACTCGGACTGCCGGAAGAGGTGCTCGCCGCGTTGGCCGGTGCCTATGAGACGTGGGACGGGCGCGGCTGGCCCGACGGTGTTAGGGGAGACGAGGTGCCGCTCGCGTCGCGGCTTGCGATGCTGGCCGAGTTCGTCGAGGTGGCGCACCGCGTTGGTGGCGTTGAGGCTGCACGGACGCTCGCGCGCAAGCGCGCCGGCACGCAGGTCGATCCGGCGCTGGCGCGGGTGATGGACGAGGAGGCGGAGTTGATCCTCTCGGGGCTTGACTACGTGGTGACGTGGGATGCGGTGATCGGGTCCGAGCCGGCGCTTGCCCTCGTGCTCTCCGGAGGACGGTTCGACGCCGCGCTGCTCGCGGTCGCCAATTTCATGGATCTCAAATCGCCGTACACACTCGGTCATGCGCGAGCTGTCGCCGATCTGGCGGCGGCTGCCGGCGGCGAGCTTGGACTGTCCGAAGCGGAGGTCCGCACGCTTCGGCGCGCTGGTCTAGTCCACGACCTCGGCGGCTCGGGGTGTCGAACTCGATCTGGGACAAGCCCGGCCCGCTCGGGGCAGGCGAGTGGGAGCGCGTGCGGCTCCATCCTCACATCACCGAACGGATGCTTCACCAGTCCGAGGCGCTCGCCCCACTTGGCGTGATCGCGGTGCAGCACCGCGAGCGGCTCGATGGCTCCGGGTATCCGCGCGGGCTTGTTGGCGCGGCGATCTCCGGTCCGGCCCGGGTCCTCGGCGCCGCCGACGCCTACCAGGCGATGTGCGAGCCGCGGCCGTACCGCCGACCGCGCTCGGCGGAGGTCGCCGCCGTCGAGCTGCGAGACGATGTCAGGGTCGGTCGCTTCGATGCGGAGGCTGTCGAGGCCGTTCTTGGCGCGGCCGGCCATCGCGTCTCGCGTCGCCGCGAAGGCCCGGCGGGGCTCACCCAGCGAGAGGTCGAGGTGCTCAGGCTGCTCGCGCGCGCGGGCTGTCCAACAAACAGATCGCCGAACGGCTTGTGATCGCACCGAAAACGGTCGCCAACCACGTGGAGCACATCTACGCCAAGATCGACGTCTCCACGCGGGCGCGAGCGAGCCTGTTCGCGATGCAGCACGGCCTGCTCCCCGAGGAGCAGTTCGCGGCGCGCACCCCGGTCTGAGATCCTCCTGCCGGGTCTGACCGCGCGTTCAGCGCTCCACGCGTGCTCACCGAAAGATGGGTCAAACGCCCCATGCCCGCTCGCCGCGTCCGTTCTACGGTCACCGCCAGCAAGTGACCACGAGCCTGAGGAGCTGATGAGATGAGTGTTTGGGGCCATGTATTCGCCGCGATCTACGATCGCATGGGAGCCAAAACCGAGGAGGCGGGGCTGGGCGCGCACCGCGAGGCGCTGCTCGCCCACGCGACCGGAGACGTGCTCGAGATCGGCGGCGGCACCGGGCGCAACCTGGAGTTCTACGGCCAGGGCGTGCGCACGCTGACAATCACAGAGCCCGAGAAGCCGATGATCCGCCGACTGCAACGACGCATCCAGCAGCGAACCCCGGATGCGAAGTTCCTTCGCGCGGTCGCGGAGGATCTTCCGTTTCAGGACGAGAGCTTCGACATCGCGGTCTCGACATTGGTGCTCTGCACGGTGGATGACCAGCCGCGCGCGCTGCGCGTGCTGCGCCCGGGCGGCAAGCTGCTGTTCATCGAGCACGTCCGCTCCGACGACCCCGCGCTCGCCCGTCGGCAGGACCGCATGATGCCGCTGAACATCCGTGTCGGGCATGGCTGCCATTGCAACCGCCCGACGGTTGAGAGCATCCGCGCCGCCGAATTCGAGGTCACGCGAGTCGAACACGACATCCTCAAGCACGTGCCGAAGTTCGTGCGGCCGCTGATCGTCGGCGTCGCGCAGCGCTCTGAAGCGGCCCCCCGCCTCCTCGCACCAAACGACGGCGTCGTGCTCGCAACGCAATAGCACTTCACAAAAGCCGGTCGCCGGTCCTGCGGACAGGACCGGCGACCGGCAACGTCAGGAGCACCTCGTGGGCGTCTTCCCAGGTTGATCGCCGAGCGGCCTGCGGCTAGGGTTGGTTGCGGAGGCGCGATTAGCAATCGGGGAGGCTCGCATGGCTGGTGTTCAGGCGCTCAATTTCGATTCACCGGACGAGACGCGGACTCCTGAGAAGACACGCGTCGATGTGGTCAGGATGGGCGGGACGACGGCCGCTCGGTTTGCGTTCGAGCCGGGCTGGAGGTGGTCGGAGTGCGTCAAGCCGGTCGTCGGCACGGACAGTTGCCAGGCTCGGCATGTGGGCGTTGTGCAGTCCGGCAGATTGTGCGTTGCCCACGAGGACGGCTCCGAAGTCGAGCTGGGAGCCGGCGAGGCGTACGTGATCGAGCCGGGTCACGATGCCTGGGTGATCGGGCAAGAGCGTTTCGTCGCGTTCGAGTTCGAATCGCGCTCGGCGGAGGGGTACGCGCGCGAATAGCCGCTATCCGGGACGTTCGACGGTGCGATGCGCCGAACAGTTGAGCGCGTGTCTCCTCGCACGTGTTATGTCGGAGGCCGATCAGGGCGCTTGCGCGTCAGCGCTTTGCGGCTACGGGTGGATCGCAGGCATTGCGCCGTTGACGAACGCAACGTGGACCGGGTAATCGTCTAGTTCGGTCGGGTCGGGCAGGCCGTGGCGTCGCCGTGCGGAGCGGAACTGGTCGCCCGTCGCGAATGCTTCGAACGCCTCGCGGGTCGGGCAGGTGTCGACGATCACGATTCCGTCCGGCGCGCGGAGGCAGAGGTGCGCGATGAACTGGGCGGTCGGCATCTCTGCGCTCAGCGCGTCATAACGGCGCGCGAGGTCATCGGTGTCGCCGGTGAACTTCCAGATGGATGCGTGCATGTGTCCTCTCTTCGGCTACTAGCTGGTTCGTGCGTGCTCGGTCTCGGCGAGGGCGATTCCCCGCGGACGCCGCCCGGCAGAAGCTTCGAGTTGTGCGGCTATGGAGATGACCAGGTCATCGCGGGCGGGCGGGCCGACGAGCTGGATTCCGACGGGGATCCCGTCGGCCGTTTCGTACAAGGGCACGGTGATCGCCGGTTGCCCGGTCACGTTCCAGACCCGCACGAGCGCGCTAAAGCGGACGCCATCGTCGGTCACGCCGGCCGCCGACCGCAGCGCGGCGATCTCCGCCGGCAGGCGGGTGAGCGTCGGCGCCAGCAGTACCGAGTCCGGCGGCCAGGAGCGAATCACCCGCCGCGCGAACGCCCAGAGGCGCTCGGCCGCCTCGAGATAGTCCACCAGCGTCACCGGCGTTGATTCGACTGCCCAGGCGCGCGTCGCGGGCTCGAGCCGGTCGCGCTTGACCGACTGACCGTGGAGGCGCTCGATCACGCGGACGAGATGCTGAACGGTTCCGGTCATGAACGTCCCCCAGCTCTCCGGAAAGGCGTCGTCGTCCCAGTCAGGCGCTCCATGGCGGACGTCGTGCCCGAGATCGGCGAGTGCCTCGGCCGCGTGCCGGGTGGCGGCGAGCGGTTCGGGATCGATCGGCACCCCGAGTGGCGCGCTCAGCGCGACTGTGACCGGGGTTCGGTCGGGTAGGCGCTGCGCCGCGATCGCGAATGGCGTCTCCGGCGTGGGCAGGAAGTGGTGGTCTCCGGGCTCGTAGCCGGCGATCGCGTCCATCGCCGCTGCGGTGTCGAGCACCGTCCGGGTCAACACGCCGTCAGTGGGCGTACCGAGGCCGATCGTCCCGTAGTCCGGGCCGATCGAGACCCTGCCTCGGCTCGGCTTCAGCCCGACCAGCCCGCAGCACGATGCGGGAATCCGGATCGAGCCGCCAAGGTCGCTGCCCTCGGCGAGTCCAACCATTCCGGTCGCCGCGGCGGCCGCGCTCCCGCCGGAAGAGCCACCGGCGGAGAGGCTGGTGTTCCACGGGTTGCGGGTCGGGCCGAAGCGCTGGTTCTCGGTCGCCGGCCGCAGCCCGAGCTCTGGCGTGTTGGTTTTGCCGACGACGATCGCCCCCGCAGCCCGCAGGCGCCGCACATGAGCGGTGTCGTGGTCGGCGACCCAGTCTCCGAAGCCGGCGCTTCCCTGCGTGGTGGGCAGCCCCTCGGTCGCCGAGAGCAGGTCCTTGACACCGATCGGCACCCCGCACAGCAGTCGGGGATCGCCGGGCGTGATGGCGTCTGCGCCCGCCAGCGCCCGCTCTGCGCACACTGCGACGAACGCGTTCACGGTCGGGTTCAGGCGCTCGATCCGCTGGAGCGATGCCTCCACGAGCTGGCGTGCCGGCAGCTCGCCGCTACGGACCAGCTCCGCCTGCTCGACCGCGCTCAGCTCAAGCGCGCCGCTCATGGTTTCACCACGTAGAGCGAGTTGAACGGATCCTGGAGGTCGAGCCGGCGTACCGTCGTAAAGCCCGCTTGCTTGCACAGCTCTTCCACCCGGCGTAGTGGCAGTCCGCACGTCCCCAGGCCCGCGCCCCCGTGCGCGAGCGACGTCGTCATGCAATAGACGATGCTGACCCCGTACAGCAACGTTGCCAGCGGGCCGACGTTCTCGTCGGGATCATCCGCGCTGTTCATCTCCAGCATCAAGAAGGTCCCGTCCGGGTCAAGGCCGCGATGGATCGCCTCGACCAGAGCCGGCGGGTCGACCGCGTCGTGGACCACATCGAACGCTGAGATCGCGTCGAAGCGCTCCGGCAGGCCGGCCTCCGCGTCCAGCAGCTCGAAGCGGACGCGATCGGCTACGCCAGCGTCCTCGGCCGCCCGGCGGGCGAGCTGGAGCTGACCATCGAAGTTGTCGTAGCCGACGAACGTCGAGGCTGGGAATGCCTCGGCGAGCCGGATCACGGCGACTCCGGCCCCGCAGCCGACGTCGGCCCACCTAGCTCCCTGCTCGAGCCGTTGCTCCAGTCCGCCGACCGCCGGCAGCCACTCCTGCACGAGCAGGTTGTCGTAGAAGGATCGCGAGAAGCGACCCATCCCTTCCCAGGTCTCGGTCGGGTACGCCGATTGCGGCACCCCGCCGCCGGAGCGGAACGCCTCCGTGAGCCGCTCGATCGTACGCAGATAGCCGAAGCTCAGCTGGAATGCGCCCCCGAGGAACGCGGGGCCGCCCTCCGTCGCGAGAACCTGCGCATGCCCGGGGGGCAGCGAGTAGCGCCCGCTCTCGCGATCCAACTCCAGGTAGCCGGCCGCGTGCATGCCGCGCAGCCATTCACGCGCGTAGCGCTCGTTGACGTCGGCCGCCGACGCGAGCTCGCCGCTGCTGGCCGGACCCTCCGCCCCGAGCGCCTTGAACAGGCCCAGCCGATCGCCGAGCGTCGACAGCATCGAGGCCATCAGCCCAGCTGCGTCACCCAGCACGTGTTCCATGAACGCACCGAGCTTCGCTTCGTCGATCGTCTGAGTGGTCATCGAGTCTCCTCTCGTTCGGATTGCCTGCGGAACCTTCGGTGCTCACCGTGACCGCACCGTGACCACACCGTCACACGTTCGCAACCGGGGTCCTGCTGCGCCCAGGATGCTGTGGGTGCGTGTGCTTGGAGAGCTCCAGTTGGAGCGCGACGGTGTGCAGCTGGCGCCACCTCGGCGGCGAGGAGCGAGGTCTCTGCTCGGCTGGCTCGCGCTCCATCCCGGTGTCCACGCGCGGTCGACCGTAGCCGCGCGCCGGTGGCCGAACGTCCTGGACGAGAGCGCCCGAACCAGCCTCCGCACCTCCCTCTCGGCGCTGCGTGCGGTGATCGGCGCCGAAGCGCTGCTGGCGACCCGCGAGCACGTCGGCCTGGCCGCCGGCGTGGCGGTCGATTCGCGGGAATTTGAACTGTTGCTGAAAGCGGAGCGGCTATCGCAGGCGCTCGAACACTGTCGCGGAGAGGTGTTGACGGGCCTCGACGAGGACTGGGTGCTGGTCGCGCGCGACGAGCACCGAGAGCGCGTTGCGGGACTGCTCGGCAGACTGGCAGCTCAGGCCGCCGCGAGGGGCGACCACAACGCCGCGCTGACGTTCGGCCGCCGCCGCGCCGGGCTCGACCCGCTCGATGAACCCGCCCACCGAGACCTGATGCGATTGCACGCAGACGCGGGCGACCGCGGCGCTGCGCTCGCTATCTACGAGAAGTTCGCCGAGCGGCTGCGACGTGAGCTTGGTGTTGCACCGTCGGCTTCGAGCAGGTCGCTTGCCGCCGAGCTGAGAGGCGGACTCGTGATTGCCGCGCCGTTGTCCGTCCCGGCGCGGATCACGGCTGCACGTCGCCGAGGCCCGATCGTCGGGCGCGAGAGCGAGCTCGCAACGCTGCACGCAGCCTGGTCACACTCGGCACGACACGGACGGCGGCTGGTGCTGGTCAGCGGCGAGCCCGGAATCGGAAAGACCCGCCTCGTCGCTGACTTCGCCGCCGAGCTTGGCGCGCGTGGAGTGTGCGTGCTCTACGGGCGCGCCGAGGAGGAGGCTCTCGTTCCCTATCAGCCGCTGGTCGAGTCGCTGCGCGATGCGCTTCGTCACGGGGCGGAGCTTCCGCCCGAGGCCGCCGAGCTGTCCGCGCTGCTCCCCGAGTCAGCGGGGCGGGACGACGGCATGGCTTTCACGTTGGGGCCCTCGCCCGGGGCGCGACTGCGGCTGTTCGAGGCGATCGGCCTCGCCCTGGACGCGGTGTCAGCCGGCAGGCCACTGCTGCTCGTGCTCGACGACCTGCACTGGGCCGAGCAACCGACGATTCGACTGCTCCGCCACCTCGCCGCGCGCCCCGCCGGCGCACCGCAGATGCTGCTCGCAACCTTTCGAGACACGGAGGAGCACCCACTTGCAAGGGCGCTCGGGAGCCTCTACCGCGAGCTTCCGGTGGAGCAGATCGCGCTGCGCGGTCTGCGACCCGACGCGGTTGCCGCGTTGCTCGGTGGCAATCGCTCTCCCGAGGCGGTCAAGGCGCTGCACGAGCAGACGGGGGGAAACCCGTTCTTCATCGAGCAGCTGCTTCCGGGAGAGGCGATCGGGGTGAGAGAGACAGTGAGCCGGCGGATCAGCGGGCTTGGCGCCGAGGCACACGCTGTGCTGGATGCGGCCGCCGTCAGCGGCGCCGAGTTCGAGCTCGCGGTCGTGGCGGACGTCGTCGGCCTTGCGGTCGATGACACCCTCGATGTGCTCGATGCAGCCGTCAAGGCTCGGCTGATCGGCGAGGTCCCGGATGAGCCGGGTCGCTACGCGTTCGTCCACGCGATCGTTCGCGACACGCTAGCGGGGTCGCTGAGCGCGACTCGTCGCGCGCGGCTGCACGAGCTGTTCGCGGCTGCGCTCGAGCGGCGAGCGGAGCGCGAGCCCGATCGCTATCTGGTCGCACTCGCCAATCACGCACTCGAAGCGGCGGCCGGCGCCGGCGATCCGATGCGCGCCGCCGATCTCGCACAGCAGGCGGCGAACCGGGCGGGAGCAGTGCTCGCCTACGAGGACGCGGCCACGCTGCTGCGTCGCGCAGGAACGTTGCTCGAGCGGCGTGGAAACTCGTTGGCGAAGCGGATCGAGTTGCGGTGCTCGCTCGGAGAGGCGCTGCAGCGGGCGGGGCTGGGTGAGGAGGCAGGGCGGGCGCTCACGGAGGCGAGCGAGGCAGCGCGCAAGGCGGGGCGATCCGACCTGATTGCGCGCGCTGCGCTTGGCCTCGGCGGCGCGGGCGTCACGATCCTCGGTGCGGACCCGGAGTTGATCTCGACGCTGGAGAGCGCGCTGGAGGCGATCGGCGCTGAGTACCCGGCGGCGCGCGCGCGGCTGCTCGCACGGCTCGCGATCGAGCTGGCCTATGACCCCGATCCCGGCCGCCGCGAGGCCGTCAGCAGCGAGGCAGTCGCCGTTGCGCGCCGGACCGATGACCCCGCAGCGCTGGCGGCGGCGTTGAACGCCCGGCATGTCGCGGCGTGGGGACCCGACGGCTGCGACGAGCGGCTGCAACTCGCGAACGAGATGCTCGGGTTGGCCGAGCAGGCCGATGACCGGGAGCTCGCGCTCCAGGCCCGTAACTGGCGGATCGTCGACCTGCTGGAGATCGGCGACGGTCCCGCCGTACGCCTTGAGCTGGACGTATACGCCGAGCTTTCGGCCGAGGTGCGTCTTCCGGCATTCGCCTGGTACGTGCCGATGTGGCGGGCGACGCTGGCGCTGCTCGAGGGACGGATCGCGGACGGGGTCGAGCTTTCGCGTCGCGCGCGGGACCTCGGCCGACAGGCCGGCGACGCCAACGCCGACGTGTTCTTCGCCGAACAGCAGCTGACGCGGATGCTCGTCCAGGGAAGGATGCGCGACCTCGATCCGGCGACTGGCGGGGTAGAGGGAGATGTCGCCGAGCGCGCAAGCAGCGGGCCCGCGTGGCGCGCCTACCGATTCACGTTCGCGTGGTGGCACGCCGAGCGCGGCGAGCTTGAAGAAGCCCGGCGAGACTTCGACGCGGCGGTCGCGGACGGGCTCTCCACGCTCCCCCGCGACGTCAACTGGCTGGCCGCGCTTTCATCGGCCGTTGAGGCCTGCGTCCTACTCGAGGACACCCAGCGCGCGCAGGAGCTACGGGTGCTGCTCGCACCCTACGACACCCGCATGATCGTCACCGCGCGCGGCTCCTCCCATTGGGGCTCCGTCGCCTACCTGCTCGCCCGGCTCGCCGCGGTCTGTGGCGACAACGCGTCCGCGGATGAACTATTCGCGGACGCCGCGCAGCGCGACGAGCACGCCGGGGCCGCAGCGCTCGTCGTCCGCGACCTGCAACGCCACGGCGAACTCCTCCACGCCGCCGACCGGCACCAACATGCGGACGAACTTCTGCACGCCGTCGCCGAGAAGGCGCGGTCACTCGGGCTCAACCGGCCGCCCGGCGCTGGGGAGGGCGAAGACGGCTGAACCGTTTCGGCGTCGCTTCGGGTCGATGTAGACACGAACGCAAGACCGAAAGGAAGCGCATTGTTCAACTTCACAGGCAGACGCTCCGGCAACCCAAGCCCGGCACCACGAGTCGACAGCAGAGATCTCGAAGGGGCCGAGCGTGCGACGTTCGCAGCCGGCTGCTTCTGGGGTGTCGAGGCCTCGTTCCGCGAGATCGAAGGGGTCGTGCAGACCACAGTCGGTTACACGGGCGGACGCCCCGCCGACCCGACCTACGAGCAGGTCTGCTCGCACACGACCGGGCAAGCCGAGGCGGTGGAGGTCTGGTTTGACCCCGCGATCGTCAGCTACGACGAGTTGCTCAGGGTGTTCTGGTCGATCCACAACCCCACCACTCGCGACCGCCAGGGCTGGGACACTCGACGCATTCGTCGTGCGCAGTCTGCTGCTGCCATCCGTGCTCACACTGCTCGGACGGCGGACCTGGTCGCTGCCGCGTGCGTTCGACCGTCGCCTGCGCCGGGTCGCGATCGAATCACCGGGCGCCGGCGCCGAGCTGCCGCAACGCCGCCGAACCCGCATTCGACGAAGCAGCCTGAGCTGCACATGCCGGCGCTGCGCGAGGCGATCAGCAGTGATTCTTAACTGTTTGAGTCGCTCGCTTGGTTTGTCTTGACGGGTCCGCGGCTGCGTGGTCAACTGACTGGACCCTCCGGTAGAGGTGGCCATGGTGACCGAGGATGAACCCGGCGTAGTTGCTGCCGCCGGCGCCGGCGTTGGGGAGCGGCGCGTCCAAGCAGCCGCAACCGGCCGTTGTCCGTGATCTGGAGCGCACCCTGCGACGCGCGGCCTCTCCCGGCGCCGGCGCCGCCGGCGGCGAACAGGTACCGACCGTCGTGGCTGATGATCAGCCAGCGCTGGCCGGCGCACTACCGCTCGCCGAGGCCGAGCCTGGCACTGTCGACTGGTATGCGGCCCGGACCTCGCCCACCACGTTCTGGATCTTCGACACCTTCGGCAGCGAAGATGCGCGCCAGGCGCACATCAACGGCGAGATCGCGGCGGCACTAATGCCCAAGGCCGACGAACTGCTCGCCACCCCTCCGGAGATCCTAGCCGCCGACGTGCTTGCTAGGAAATAGGAGTTCGCCGTCGAGTCCCCTCGCCGGTGCCGGCGGGGGGACTCGACGGTCGTTTCCGGGCAGGTGGGCGGCGGACGTTCCCTCAGGCGGCGAACGAGCGCAGGTGCGTGTAGGCGGCGTCGAGTGCGATCCGCAGTTGCTCGGGGTCGCGTCGGGTCTGGGTCAGGACAAGGCCGCCCTGGATTGACGCGAGCGTCGCCGTCGCAAGCCGCGCCGGGTCCGCGCCGCGTCGGAGTTTGCCTCTGGTGCGCATTGTCATCAAGCCGTCTAGTAGCGGTGCTTCCCAGCGATCGAATCCGGCCGCGAGCTCCTGGCGGGCGAGCTGGTCGGTCTCAGCGAGCTCGCCGGCGAGGCTCCCGATCGGGCAGCCGCCGGCGGCGTGCCTTGCTACCTGGAGGCTGACGAGGTCATCGAACCAGGCCGCGATCGCCGACCATGACGAGAGGTCAGCGAGCCGCGGCTGGGCATCGAGCACCTGCTGGACGGTGTGGTCGATGACGGCACGGACGAGGTCGTCCTTGTCGGCGAAGTAGTGGTAGAGCTGGCTCTTGCTGACGCTCGCCGCTGCGCGGACGTCGTCGAGCGTCGTTCCGGCGACGCCGCGCTCGAACACCAGAGCGGCCGCCGCGTCGAGCACGCGGTCGCGCGTTGCGCGGCCCTTATGCGTCGCTGGTTTGCTCGCTGGCATGCGCCGAGAATAGCGCGTTTCGGACTCGGTAGTCCAGTCTGCTATGGTCGACCACAATGGACTAACAAGTCCAACCACGCACTCAAGGAGAACTGATGAGCGTCAAGCGCAAGACCGTGCTGGTGACCGGCGGCGCGTCGGGTATCGGCGAAGCGACCGCCCGGGCGTACGCAGCCGGCGGGGCGGACGTCGTGATCACCGGACGCGACGAAGACCGCGGTGGGCAGGTCGTCGACGGACTCAGCGAGAACGGGGCGACGTGCGCTTCGTTCGGGCTGACCTCGAGCGGCTCGAGGACGTGCAGCGCCTGGCCGCGGCGCTCGACGGCGTCGATGTGCTCGTCAACAACGCCGGAGCGTTCCCGTTCGGCGCCACGCACGAGATCGACGGGGACGTCTCCGACGCGACCTTCGCGCTGAATGTCAGAGCGCCGTTCTTCCTGACCGGTGCCCTTGCTCCGCGCATGCCCGCCAACGGCGGCGGCGCGATCGTGAACATCACGACGATGGTCGCGAGCTTCGGGATCGCCGGCATGGCCCTCTACGGATCGACCAAAGCGGCACTCACGCTCCTCACCAAGGCATGGGCAGCCGAGTACGGGCCGCGAGGCGTCCGCGTCAACGCCGTCGCGCCCGGGCCGACGCGCACACCCGGCACCGAGCCAATGGGCGACGCGCTCGACCAGCTTGCGGCCACGTTGCCGCTCAACCGGCCGGGGACCACAGAGGAGATCGCAGCGGCCGCGCTGTTTCTCGGCTCTGACGAGGCGTCCTACGTCAACGGTGCCGTACTGGCCGTCGACGGCGGCCGCACCGCGATCTAGCGACGCTGTCTCGCAGCGATGGCCGAGCCGGTGCCGGCTCGGCCACGCACCGACGAGCTTGAGACTCCGAGATGTCAGCTCTCGGAGTCCGGCCGGTACTCGGCACCGGACGTCCGAACACCGTCGGAGCTAAGTCCCAATACCCGCCACGCGCCAGCAGCGGGGCGATCGCCGTGCGAAATCAGGGTTGGAACAGGCTCTGGCTCGAGCCCGGGTCTCTACGCGCCACAACAGCGAGCGGTGGAGGTGGCGATCCGGCAAGTGTCGTGGACTGTGTTGCTGCCTCGGCGCCCGGGAGCGTTGATAGTCTGATATCGTACTTTCATGTGGGCGACGATGCGAGTCGAATCGGCCCCACCAACCTCGGTTTCCTGTTGGCCAAGGCAGCGCAGCGCTGGAACGAGCTGCTTGCCGAGCGATTCGTGGCGCGCGGGTTTGCCGATGTCCGTCCGTCTTACGGCTCGGTGCTGCTGCCGCTGTTCGAGGAGGACGGGCTGAGGATGGGTGAGATCGCACGCCGCGCCCGGCTGTCCAAGCAGACGATGACCACGCTGGTGCGGTTATGCGAGCGTGACGGTCTGGTTGCACGGTCACGCGATCCGGATGACTCGCGCGCGTTTCGCATCCTCCTAACGGCACGGGCTCGCGAGTTCGGCCCGGTCGCCGAGGAGATTCTCCATGAGCTCGACCGACTGGTCGTGGACACACTCGGCCGGCGCCAACGACAAGCGCTTGCAAGAGCGCTGAAAGGAGTGATGGACCTGTGAGAAGCGCAACGGTTACCACGGTCCTGGCGGCCTCCCGTGACGCGGTGTTTGAGTATCTGGCCAAGAACTAGGATCTGCGTCTCGTCGTCCCACACCAGCACGAGCGGTCGCTGGTTCATACCGGAATCTGCGCGTCATCACCACATGCCAGCGAGACGATGAAGCTCGTTCCCTGACCCGGGAGGGACTCAACCGCGATGGTCCAGCCGTTTGCCTCCACAATCCCCTTGGCGATCGCTAAGCCGAGTCCAGATCTCGTCCATGCTCGCGCGCGGGTCTGCGGACCGCAATAGAACGGCTTAAAGATCCGCTCCTGCTCGTCCGCGGCGATCCCGGGGCCTTGATCGACGACGCGAACGACCACCCGCGAACCGAGCCGCCGGACGTGGATCGACACCGGCAGCCCGTTCGAGTAACACAGCGCGTTTTCGAGCAAGTTCACGAACACGCGCTCCAGCTGTGCCGCATCGGCAAGCAGTGCGGGCACCCCAGGATCCACCGATAGGCGCACCTGCCCAGCTAGATCATGCAGGACGTCTCGAGCGGCGAGCAGCATCTCCTCGATCGAGACCCACTCCCGCCGCGGCCCGGCCCGGCCCGGCCCGCCTGCAGCCGAAACAGATCTAACAGCTTCTCGATCAGCGCCGAAAGTCGCTCGCCCCCCTCGACCACAGCCTCGCTTAATCGGGACTCCTGCTCGTCTGGGGGTGACTCCGGGGTCCTTGGTCGTAATCTGATGAGTGCCGGGCTCTGCTCGGCGATCATTGCCAGATAGCGGAGCCGAAGCCCGGGTCAAGCGGCCGGATCTCCTGCATACGTTGGTGTTGGGCGGGCGGCTGGTGATCCGGGGCTGCCGCTTGACGCGCGGCGCGCGGCTTCGCTACCTCGCGCTGAGCGTGGCCCGGCGTGAAGGTCTCGCAGGTTGCGCGCGTGTGGAGCGGCCCGCCGCCGCCCTGATTCGGCAGGCTGCTGGATGTTCGAAGTTCAGCGGTCTACGAAGGAGGGCGACGTGCGGGTCACGACGGCATTGAACCGGATGCTTGGGCTTCCGGGTGCATGGGTTAGGGATGTGGCGTTCGGGCAGGAGGCGGTGATCGTGACCGTCGTGCTGCGCGCGAAGAAGCCTGTCTGCTCGGGCTGTGGCGCGCGCGGGCTGAAGATCAAGGAGCATCGTGAGAAGCGCTGGCGGGCGCTGGATCTCGGCGGCTTGCGGTGCGTGATCGAGTGCCGGCTCAGACGCTTGTACTGCCCGGGCTGCGGGGACGTGTACGAGGCGGTGCCGTGGGCCAGGGCGGGCTCGCGCTACACGCGCGACTTCGAAGATCTCACCGCGTGGCTGGCGCAGCAGATGAGCCAGACGCAGGTCGAGCGGCTGCTGCGGATCGCGTGGCGCACGGTCGGCACGATCCTCGCGCGGGTCGTCGCCGACAAGCTCGACCGCCACCGCCTGGACGGGCTTCGGTTCATCGGCGTGGACGAGGTCTCATACGGCGCCGAGCACAAGTTCCTGACCTGCGTCGCCGATC
Source organism: uncultured Solirubrobacterales bacterium (assembly GCA_963836065.1). Taxonomy (GTDB): domain Bacteria; phylum Actinomycetota; class Thermoleophilia; order Solirubrobacterales; family Solirubrobacteraceae; genus Palsa-465. The sequence goes on along the minus strand of CAWIII010000034.1, from coordinate 577,207 downwards.
ATCAGGCCGGGTCGATCGTGTGGGCGACCGAGGGCCGCAACGCCGACAGCTTGCAGGCGTTCTTCGCCGGGCTCACGGACGAGCAGAAAGCGTCGATCAAGGCCGTCTCGATCGACATGTCCGCCGGCTATGAGAAGGCGATCCGCGCCGAGAACGGCGTCCCGCACGCGCAGGTCGTGTTCGACCCGTTCCACGTGGTACAGCTCGCTGGCAAGGCCGCCGACCAGGTCCGCCGCGACGAGTACAACCGCCACGGACGATCCTCGACTGGCGAAGGCAAGTGGATCAAGGGCACCCGCTACTCGCTGCTGAAGGACACCGCCAAGCAGACCGCCAGGCAGCTGCTCAAGCTCGCCGAGGTCGTGCTCACCAACAAGCGCATGTACCGCGCGTTCCTGCTCTACGGCGAGCTGCGCTACCTCTACAAGCTCCCCAAGGAGCAAGCGCCCGAGCGCCTCGAGGCGTGGCTCGCATGGGCATCTCGCTCGCGGCTGAAACCGTTCATCAAGCTCGCGCGAACGATCCGAAAACACAAGGCTGGCGTGCTCGCGGCGATCGAGCTGAACTTGAGCAACGGGCGCCTCGAAGCCTTAAACAGCAAGGTGAGGTTGATCTCACACCGCGCATACGGATTCCACTCCGCCGACGCGCTGATCGCGATGATCTACCTCTGCTGCGCCGGCATCCAAATCCCGCTCCCTCACCGATGATTCACCCCCAGATCAGCAGGAGAGTCGCTTAATCGGGCCCGCTCGTCATCGGTCAAGGAGGCAAGCCCTGCGGCCAAATCCGCCTCCCCACGCCGGCGCTCCGCCTCGAACCTACGGCCGCGCGCGATCTCGGCCACTGTGCTGACCACGGCCGCGGCCATCGCAAACGCGGCCAGCGCCACCCAGTTGCGGCTGTCGGCAATCGTGAACTGCCCGACCGGCGGAATGTGGAAGAAGTTGAATGCCGTCGCGCTCGCAAGCGCAGTTAACAGGCCTAGTCTCAGGCCCCAGTACGCGGAGATCACCAGGCGCCTACCAGGGCGGCGATTGCGCTGCTGCCCGTGACCGCCGCGGCGATCACTGCCAGCACCAGCAGCCACCAAGTCCTCGCCATGTTTCGCCGCAGCGCCCGATGCCAGGAGACCGACCGTGTCAGCGGATGCTCGGGCCCGAGCTCTTCGTTCAGCGTGATCTCTGTGTCGCCGCTCGGCGGGACGCATCGTGACCGACCACCCACGGGCGCTCACCCGGTCAGCAGATCGTGGTGGACACGACGGAGCTCGGCGTGCAGCGCGATCACGTCGTGCCCGTAAAGCGGTGAGGCTCCATCGGTGAAAACCCGCTCGGCGCGCGCGACTCCCTGGGCTGAGACACCCTCCGCCTCGAGTGCTCGCGCGACCGCGAGCAGATCCTCGAGGATCGCGGCGACCGTCCGGGGATGGAACAGGGGGCGTGCCCCCCGGCCTGCAGCGTGCGCCAATTCTGTACCTGATCGACGACCTCCTCGAAACTCTGGGCGAGGCGGCGCCGCGTGCGTGTTGACAGGAGTCGCCGGCGTTGATCCTGAATCGCTGCGATCGGGATGTTCTGGCAGCCCTTGAGAATCAGGTCGATTGCATGGTCGTGCTTGCACTGCCGGAATCCCGCGATCAGGAGGGTGAGGATCGACAGCACCATGCCCGCGCCGAGGATCAGCGGCCACGCCCATGCCTGTCCCCCGATGCGGGCGATGATCGAGCCGATCAGGACGGCCGCGACGAGAACCCACTCCCTGATCACGCTGTGCAGGATGTCCGTCGCGCGGACTAGGGGATGGTCTGCGCCGAGAAGCGTGGTTGCGAGGTGACCGGAGGCAGGGCGGGCCCGCGCGGCGAGCTGCTGGGGCCGCCTCACTGGCCCGCCCTCGCCTCGGGGGCGCTGGGGAGTTGGGTGAAGCCCGGGGGTTTCATGCGCGTCCAACGAAACGCCGACCAGACTTCCCGGCTCGCCCTGGCGGATCATACGCGCGTGCGCGGTCCGAGCGCAACCGTTCCGGCACGTCAAGCGGGGTCATCCGCTTCCGCTTCGCGCTCGATCGCTTGGATCCCACGTGGCCGGCCGGCCTGCACCCAGCGCCAGTGAAGCAATGCGGCGACCAGGATCGTGCCGCCGATCGCGATCAGCGGGTAGCCGCGGGCGAGGTTCACGATCAGCGTGAACGCGACCGCGATCGCCCGACGATGTTGGTGGCGGTCGATAACCTTTTGCCTTCGCGGTGCGAGAAGCGCGCCATCGCGAGCAGGCCGGCAAGGAAGCTGACGAATACCGAGACCGCGTACACGAGCACGAGTTCTTGTTCCTGGCCGCTGGCGGCGAGGATGATCGCTGCGGAGATGACCGCGTAGACGACGACGGCCGCGACTGGCGTGTGGTGGCGGTTGGTCCGCGCGAAGCGCGGAGGCAACAGGCCGTGCTCGCCTGCAGGGCCGGTGCGAGCGAGCGCCTTCAGCAGCCCGGGTCCTGCCTGGAAGGAGGAGCTCGCCGCGGCGAGCAACAGCACGCTGCTGGCGAGCTGAAAGAACCTGAGCAGCGCGCCCTTGTCGGCGGCGGCGTGCGCGAGGTCAGCGATTTGTGTGCTGTCGCCCTGGGGGATGCTGACGTGCAAGTGCACAGCGAGAGCCGTCAGCCCAATCGTGATGGCGCCGACGATGCCGATCGTGAGCGCGAGCGTGCCGCGTCCAAACCGCGCCCGCCCGGGGTTGTCAAGCTGCCCAAGCTGGGCGATCGAGGTGGCAGGCGCTTCGGTGCCGGTCGCGAGCGCCATCGCGACCGGGAATGCGAGCACGACGGCGACCACCGCCGGGCTTGCGGAGCCAGTGATCGGTGCGCTGCCGTGTGTCGTCTGCGGGGAGATCCAGCCGAGCGCCAGCACCGCCACGGCGCCGATGATGAACAGCCACGTCATCACCGCGAAATCATTCGCCCACCGTGACCGAACCAGGTCAGGCCCGCCACCACCGCCGTAAGGACGAGTGCGATCGGGATCCGGTCTGAGGCCAGCGCCGGGACGTAGGCGATGATCGCGCTGCCCGCAGCGGCGATCGAGATCGCGGTCGTCAGCGCGAAGTCGACGACCAGAGCTCCGATCGGCAGAAACGACCACTCCTCACCGAACGCCCGTCCCGGCGCCTCTGGCGAGCCGTCGCCCTCCGGGAACGCGCGGACGAGCTGCCAGTAGTTCAGCGTCACGAGCGCGATGATCCCGATCACGATCCCCATCGTCGGCAGCAGCAGCCCGAGATGCCCATGCAGCGCGCAGCGCCGCCTCGATCGCCTACGCGACGGAGGAGACCGGGTCGGCCATCACAGCGAACGCGAACGCGAAGAACAGCAGCGCCTTCGTCCGACGGCTGATCGAGCCTGTACCGCGCGCCGCTGTGTCCGGTAAGGCCACCAAGCCTCAGTGAGGGGTCGACGACGAAATCGCCGACCAGACTTCCCGGCACACCTGCGCGCACACTAACCGATCCGCCTCTCTCGTTCGCCGTCGCAGGGCGCCGCTCGGGGATCGTTCTCAGCCTGGGGCTGGCGTGCGCTCGAGCGGCTCGCCCGGATGATGCTTGATCGCCTCCTCGCGGACGCGCTCGGCCTCGCTGTGTCGCGCCATCCATTCGGCTCCTGGATGGTCGCTCAGGCCGTGGACGATGATCGACGTGAACACAGCGAGCGCGGCGATGTCGAAGATCCGCTCGCCGGCGGTGATCGGACGGCTGAGGATCAGTAGCGAGAATGTCATCGTCGCCACGCCCTTCGGGCCGAACCACCCGATGAACGCTTTTCCTCTGACGCTCAGGCGAACGCCGACCAGCGACACAAAGATCGAAAACGGGCGGATCACAAGCAGCGTCCCGGCCACGATCGCGACGGCCGCCCAACCGTCATTGAACAGGGCTGAGAACGTGAGCAGCGAACCGAACACGACGAAGATCCCGAGCTTCACGATCTCGATCAGCTCCTCCGAGCGGCTCTCGAAGCATTCGCGGATGTCAGGCCGCATGATCCCCAGCGCAATCGCGCAGACGAACACGGCGATGAACCCGTTGCCGTGCGGCTCGGCGACGGCGATCCCGTACGCGCCAAAGGCCACGCCAAGCGCGTACAGCGATTTCTGTTCGGGGCTGATCTCATGCCCCAGCGCTCGCGTGCGAGGAAGCAGCCGGGAGCCGACGAGCGCGACGAGCATCCCGGTGAGCAGCCCGATCCCGATGTCCTGCAAGACGAACCTCCACCACACGAAGTGGTTCACGGTCGGGTCGAGCACCGCCGCAAACGCCAGCACCGCCGGCAGCGCCAAGCCGTCGTTGAGTCCCGACTCGAGGTTCAGTGAGTGGCGAATCACTCGCGGAACCCGCGGATTCGTCACCACCGAGGACGACAAGACAGGATCGGTCGGCGAGAGCAGCGCGCCCAGCAGAAAACACTCGCCCCAGCTGAGGCTCGTCAGCAGTCTTGCGAGGACGGCGATGAGCACGGCGGTGAGCGGCATCGCGACTACGAGCGCCCGGAATGGAAGCCTCCAGGCCCGCTGAAGCATCTCCGCCTCCACCTCGAGCCCGTCGCGGAACAGGATCACGACCAGCGCGACGGTCGCGAGCGAGCTGACAAACCCCGACCGCGGGTGGAAGTGCAAGATCCCGAAGCCCTCTGGGCCGAGCACGAAGCCGGCAACGACGAACACGGCCGTCAGCGAGAGGAAGCTGCGGTGCGCGATCCCGGCCAGCAGCGCCCCGAGCACCAACAGCCCGGCAAGCACAAGCGCCGTGGTGTCAAAGGATGTGGTAGCGAGAGCAGGCATGGTCGAGTGTGTCGCCGACCAGTCTTCCCGGCACGCCGTCCAATGGAGCTTAGAGCTGATCGGAAACGACGGCTGGTCGAGTTGGCGCCCTCGGAGAAGCCGCCAAGACCAACGCACCAGGTTCAGGATTCGACCGGCGGCGCCGACTCTCTCGTGTAAGGCTCTATCTCTGGAGCTCGAACCCGCCCGTCACGAGAAGGTCGTGATCGTCTCCGTCGATACCGTGAGCATCCCGCACGTCGAGCCCTTCGACGGGTGCGCAGTGGAGGTGTTAGGTCACGGCCTGTTCAAGGTCTTCCACCTGACCACCCGAATCGGCTACCACGACGAGCTCAGCATCCCCGAGGCGCTTGCGCTTGCTCGCAAGCAAGGCCTGCTGGAGCGAAACCTCGATCTCGAGCACGCCTCCTACTTCGTCTCGCGGATCGCGATCACCCCAACCGACACGCCCGGAATCCAGCGCTGGCGAAAGCAGTTGTTCATCGCGGTGGCCCGCAACGCGTCCAGTCCGATCGACCACTTTGGCCTCCCTAGCGACCGCACACTGATGGTGGGATCCCAAGTCGCGCTCTGACGCTTGCTCGACGCGAGCCTCGCTTCAGCTCTTACGCGTACAGCGCGAGGTCGCCGACGCGCGCCGCGAAGCGGGCTTCGAGGCTCGGCGCATTTGTGTTCGACGCCGCTGCGGCATGTTGGAAAGAACTGTTCGGCGATCGCGTCCTGCAGATAGGTGAGTTCGATCCGGAGCTCGTGCAGCGTTACCTCATGGACGGTGTCGAAGTTCGGAGACGATGGTGAGCGTGCGAATGATCTCGTCACCGATCCGCAACTGTGGGCACACCACGAGCTCGTCCGGCTTCGAGTTCGGGCGGGGGATGTCGGCCATCGTCGTCTCGGCGAGCTTGAGCAGCGCTCGCAGTTCGTCGTCGTGAGGCGTCTCGCGCTGCTAGCTAGCGGCGCAGGCGCAAGAGCCCGGCCCATGCGACGTCGGGCAGGCTGACGATCGTCTGGCGGACTGCTGGCTCGCCTTAAAGCGACGATCTGGGATATCCATCTAACCGGAGTAGAATCGGGCTATGTCCCCGTCCCCACTGGGTGGAGCGCATTATCCGCGATCGCTGGGCGAGTTCCAGGCGTGGTTCTCGACCGACGCCGACTGCTTGGACTACCTGGAGTGGTTGCGGTGGCCGGAGGGCTTCGTGTGCCCCGAGTGCTGTCACCCCCGGGCCTGGGAGCTGGCGGACGGTCGGTATGAGTGCCGTGAGTGCCATGAGCGGACGTCGGTGACGGCGGGGACGATCTTCGACCGCACGCGCACGCCGCTGACGGTGTGGTTCACGGCCTGCTGGCTGTTCGCCACTCAGAAGGACGGGATCTCGGCGTTGAGCTTGAAGCGCGCGCTTGAGATCGGCTCCTACCAGACGGCGTGGGCGATGCTGCACCGTGTGCGCTCGGTGCTCGTCCGTCCCGGCCGCGAGCGGCTTGAGGGCGTCGTGGAGGCCGATGAGAGCTACTTCGGCGGCGAGGAGCCGGGGCTGTCAGCAAGAAGGTGCTGGTGGGCGTCGCCGTCCAGCGAGTCGAGCCGAAGGGCTTCGGGCGCTGCCGAATGGTCCCACTGCCCGACGCCTCCGGGGATTCGCTGCGCGCGTTCCTGCTCGACAACGTCAAGGAGGGCGCCAAGGTGATCACCGACGGCTGGAAGTCCTACCCGCCGGCGACCCGAGATCTGTACGTCCACGAGCCGCTAGAAGGCGCGTCCGGGGCGGACGCCTCGAACCTGCTTCCTGGTGTGCACACCGTCGCCTCGCTGGCGAAGCGCTGGCTGCTGGGCACCCATCAGGGGCGGCTCGACGACGCTCACCTGGCCAGCTATCTCAACGAGTTCGTGTTCCGCTTCAACCGCCGCCGCTCGCGCAGCCGCGGGCTCGCCTTCTACCGCGTCCTGGAGCTCGCCGCCGCGCACGAACCGATCCGCTACCGCGACCTGATCCTCAATCCAGGGAGGCGCACCGCCAGGCCGCCCCTGCCGCCGACAAGCCGCGGCAAGCCCGCCAGCCTCGATCGACCCCCAGCCAACCGGCCGTGGCGGGCGGCCACACCGCTCTACTCCGGTTAGATGGATATCCCAGTAGCGACGAACCATGTTCGACCCGGTCAGGCGCTCTCCGAACAAACACGCGCTGGCGCGATTGCCGACGACGACGTTCCAGTGAGCGTCAACCGCCATCGCCGGGTAGGGCTTGTGGGCGGTCAACTGGCGCTCGACGGCGTCCTGGAAGGGTCGTACATCCTCGGCTTCGAGCGCCTCCTCTCGGTGCGCGCCCGCGAGGCCGGCGACATCGACCGCCAGCCGCTGTCCCAGACGCCTGCATGGGTCACCCCGGCGTGGTGGCGCTTCGCTGCAGGAGCAGCAGCACTTCGACCGGCGCGCTGCGCGTTTCAGCTCGCCGTCGAGACACCCGGCCAACGCAACCCTCCGCACCCAGCTACCAAGTGATACCGCGACCTGGAAGACGCCGTCTGGAACAACGGGCTCGCTGTGGTCGACAGTGGAGCCCGACAACCGGCGCAAACCGGGCTGCGTCTCGAGAGCTCGTCGCTCCAATCGTCGAGCAGGTCTTGTCTTGGACATCGAGAGAACCGAGTGGGCACTCCTGGACGATGACCTGGCCCATGTCCAGAGTCTGGCGCGCGACGTGCCAGCTGTCGCGGCGCTCACGACGAAACAGCGACCACCGCGGCTGCAGCGTGCCCATTTCGCGCGGACGCATCGAGGTTGGCGCGCCGTGTGATGGGAGTACGACCGTAGTCTCCCCACGGCCGTACTTGTCAAGCGCGAATCGCTTCACTACGATCCGGCACTTCGGAGCAGTCGTGAGCTTCCGCCGAGGCGATGCCGATGGTGACCACTTCAGCCCATACCGCCGGCAGGCACGCTCGCGCAGGTCACGATTGGGTTCGCCTCCCGGGTTTCGCCGCCGACATCGCGGTCGCCCCGCGCGACGTCTACGCCGGCACCCTCGGCAGACGACAGTCTGCGGACCTCGTCCTCCAAACACGCGCGGCCGGGGACCCCTCGTTCACATGCTCGCTGCTGTGCTTCATCTGCGCCTTGACGAACGGCGCGGCCGCGTGTGACGCCTGCCGGGAGTACGTCGGCGGGATCCGTCAGCCCTTGCGGAGGTAGCGGCATGTCCGTGGTCGGTTTCACTGCCGAGAGGCCGCTCCGGAGATTCGCCAACCCGTATACCGGCGTCTGGCGCGGGTGCGCATCAGGTGGGCAGGTCATCCCCCCGCAGGAGTGGGCCGGACTCGGCTGCATGTGGGCCTGCGCCGCCGTGCTCGTCGTACCGGAGACGCTGGCACCAGAGCTCGCCTGCTACTCCTGCTTCAGGGGCTGTTCGGCGATCGTCGGCTGACGGCACGCTGCTGCGAACAGCGGCGGGGCCTCCGTCCGCCCGTTCAGGAAGCCGGCGCTGGGAGCGCGGCCGGGTCAGGGACGATGTCGTAGCAGATGCAGGGCAGGCCGAGCCACTGGTCGGCCAGGCACCCGCAATGGCCGGCCCACACGAGGACGGCCGACGGCGAGATCTCGGCCGCGGCGGCTCGCCGGATCGGCGCGCGAGACTGGTATCGGACCGGATCAAGCGTGAGGCACGCGTCACCCGTGAACCCCGGGACCGCCACCCGCGTCACCTCCTTCCGATCGTCGTGATGATCGGAACGCAGGTCTGAACTACCGCAGCGTTCTGGCGCGTGAGGTGAGCCGACGGGATGTCGAGTTGTACCGCGATCCGGGGCGGCGCGGGAGTTCTCGGCGGGGACTATGGGGTGCGGGGAGGGCTAGAGGTGTGTAAGGGTGAGCGCCGCAGCGTCCAGCGATGTTCGCCGCAGGATCCGTCTTGTCTGCGTGGAAATAGCCGTTATGTGGTGTTCATCGATGGGCGAACGGGCCGATATGATCGTCGCGGCGGTCATGGCTGGACGGCTACCGATCTCCTTAGAGACGTGTCGTGCGACGCGTCGCGGACGATCGTTGCGGGGCGGGTGAGCGGCGGTGGCCGAGTCGGCGCGTTACCGGGCTCTGGAGCAGGCGGGCTTGTTGCACCCGACGCCCGACGCGGTGGTTGCCGAGCCGTTTCGCTCGGACCCGCGGTTCTTTGTCTGCTTCGACAAGGTGCAGGTCAAGTACGAGATGCTGCGCGCGCATGTGCTCGACGGGCAGACGGCGAGTGCCGCGGCGAGCGCGCACGGTTACTCGCGGGCGGCGTTGTATCTGGTGGCGGCGGCGTTCGAGCGGTCTGGGATGGTCGGGCTGTTGGACGAGCGGCCCGGACGGCGTGGCCCGTTGCGGCTCTCGCCCGAGGTGCTGGCGTTTTTGGAGTCGCGTCGCCGCGAGATGCCGGACGCTTCTGGCGCGCAGTTGGCGCGCGAGTTGGAGGCGGCGTTGGGGGTGAGGCTGCACCGCCGCACGGTGGAGAAGGCGTTGGGGGGTCGCGGGTGAGCTCGCGGTTTTGGCCCGTGGACGAGCCAGCGCAGGCCGACTGTGAGCGGCTGCGCGCGCTGGTGCTGGCTGGAGAGCGGTGTGGTGAGTTGCTGGCAGCGCGGCGGTTTGAGCGGCGCGGCTTGGCGGGGTTGATCAGCTGGCCTCAGGCTGAGCCTGACTATCTGGGGTCGCTGATCGGCGCGTGTCGTCCGGCCTGGTGCGGTAGTGAAGATCCGCGCGAGCAGCAGTTGCGTGACGCCTATGGCTTCCTGCTCGCTGATGCTGACAGTAACTTGTTGCGGGCGGTGAACGAGTGAGAGTCGGTTTGTATGCCCGCGTGTCGACCGAGCGCCAGCAGGAGCGCGGCACGATCAGCTCACAGCTGGAGGCATTGCGCGCGGCGGCTGAGGCCGACGGGCACGAGGTGGTCGAGGAGTTTGTCGATGATGGTTACTCGGGCGCGCGGTTGGATCGCCCGGCGCTTGACCGCTTGCGCGATGCGGCCGAGGCGGGCGTGCTCGACGGCGTGTTGTGCTTGTGCGCCGATCGCCTGGCGCGCGCGTATGCCTACCAGGTGCTGATCCTCGAGGAGCTGGAGCGCTTCGGGGTCAGCGTGCGGTTCCTCGAGGGCCCCGCGCACGGCGATGACCCGCAGGCGACGCTGCTGGTGCAGATGCAGGGCGTGATCGCCGAGTATGAGAAGGCCAAGATCGCCGAGCGCTATCGGCGCGGCAAGCTGTATCGCGCCCGCGCGGGCGAGATTCTGTTCTGGAGGATCTCTTATGGGTATCGGCGCGTGGTCAGCGGCGACGGCGGGCCGGCGCGGGTCGAGGTCTTCGAACCCGAGGCGCAGGTCGTGCGCGAGATCTTCCACGGGTATGTCGAGCGAGGACTGTCGGTTCGCCAGATCGCTTTTTGGCTGCGTGACCGCGGGATCCCTTCCCCGACCGGCAAGCCGATCTGGGGAACCTCTACGATCGACCGGCTACTGCGCAACGAGGCGTACATCGGCACCATGTACTACAACCGCTATGAGTCACTGGAGGGCGGCGGTCCGCGCGGGGCGCGCAACCGCAAGACCCGCCAGCGGGAGCGTCCGCGTGAGGAGTGGATCGCGATCGCGGTGCCGGCGATCATCGATCGTGACACGTTTGAGCGCGTCAAACACGTCACCCGTGACAACTCACAGTGGAGCCCACGCGGTGCCGAGCCGGGCGCGTGGCTGCTGCGGGGTCTGGTCCAGTGCGGTCACTGTCACGTCACCTGTCACTGCCAACGCATGCGCGGCCGCAAGGACACCTTTCACCGTTACTATCATTGTCCCAACCACGACGTGCTACGCGCCGGCTCCAACGACCGCCGCTGTCCGGAGCGCAACATCCGCGCCAACGAGCTTGACCAGTACGTCTTTGAGCAGGTCCGCCAAGCGCTGCTTGACCCCCAACAGCTGATCGCCGCCGAGCGCGCCCTGATCGCCGGCGCACCCGACCCAAACGAGCTCATCGCCACGCAGCTCAAGCGCCTGGACACGGCGATCGACGCAAACGGGCGCGAGCGCACCCGGCTGCTTGACGCCTACCAAGCGGGGCTGATCGAGCTCGGCGAGCTCACCCGACGCACCGCCACGCTGACCGCCCGCCGCGACCGGCTGCGCCAAGAGAAGGACGCGCTGACCAAGCGCAGCGCCGAGCTTGCCACCGAGAACCGGCTCCGCCGCAGGCTCGCCGGCTTCGCCGAACGCGTCGCTGCGTCACTGGACGACCTCGACTTCGAAGGCCGCCAGCGACTACTACGACTCGTCGTCGAGAAGGTTCGCGTCACCGGCTGGCGGGTCGAGATCCACCTCAAGATCCCCCTCGCCGACGAGCCACCACTCGACGACCACCGACCCAACGACGGGCCGCCCGACGACGATCCACGCGAACCGGGACCCGGGCGCGCCCAGCCACCGTCAAGCGATGTCCGCCTGCGTTCCGTTGGTGGACGGCCGACGCGAGTCCTGACAGCACGGGCAGCCAGGGCCGGGCGCAAAGCACCGGCACATCCAGTCGGGGATGCAGGGCTGACGGCCGAGGATGGGACCGAGTTGTGCACCGAATGTCCCTGTACTCGAAGCCGCGGCGACACGGCGATACGAGGCGTACCGGGCCGCCGCGACGTCAACGACGCTTCGGCGGTGAGGCCGGGCAGCCGGATGGCTCTGGACATCGGTCGGATCACCTCCGAGTGTGGGGGAACTCTAGGGGAGCTTGCGGGCTCACTGCCGTTTGCCTCCGAAGACGACGCGGCCGTTGAGGTACGCGGCACGCTCTGCGCAGCCACCGCACGGCTTGATGCCGATCGCCGACGTCGCGCGCTTGATCACGTCTCCCAGGCCGATCGGCTCGTCGGCGACGAAGCCTGGCAAGCGGAGCTCTCGGGGCCGCCGGCTCACCGGTCGTAGTACGGGCTCGTCTTGGTGACCAGGAATGGGAACTCCTCCGTGACGTCGACACGGACATACTGTTTCTCGACGACGTCGGTCTCGCGATGGCGGTACGAGAAGACGACGTCGACGATGGAGCGGACACCGCTGAGGTTCGATCGGACGACCTCGACGCCCGTGAAGGCGAAGTTGCGGTCGAACTGCTCGATTGTGGCGGCGTAGTGGCGCGAATAGCGGACGGCAAGGTAGTTGAGCGCGCGGTGCTCGTCGATGGCCCCCGCGTTGTCTGCCACCTGGAGGATCTGATCGGACACGCCGCCCGCCGACGACCGACGACCGCCACTTCGCGACGTCCTTGACCCCGTCTGGTGTGGGAATTGCGTCTATGAGCGCATCGCGATCGAACGAGTACAGCTGGTCGAAGACGACGACCGGGAGGGCGAGGCCGTTGCACATCTCCGGCGGGGCGCGTCCGCACGCCGATGACGCAGTCCAGATCGTCACGCCGGGGTTCCTCGCGATATGCATCGATCAGCAGGTCAAGATCGCCCGGGTCGCGCGGGATGAGGATGTATGTCTCGAAGCCTTCGATGACAAAGACCCAGCACAGGTTGCGCGTCAGGTGCCGGTTCTCGCGTTGGGAGAGCGCGCCCTTCATCGTCTCGCGATCGGTCAAGCCGCCGCTCGCCGCTCCGCCGATCGCCTGGGCGAACTCCTTTTCGATTTTTCGATCGCGAGGCTCGGAAACCGGGGCTCCAGCTGTCCGAGGGCGTACACGAACACCGGCGCCGGTACAGCCGGTTGCGCGGCAGGCGCGACGGGCCCGGCGACGTCTGGATCGCTTCCGTTGGCGGAGGAGCCCCGACGCCCCAACGCCCGACCGAGCGGCCGAGATTCGACTCAGCCACCGGTCGCCCTGCAAGATCGTACGCGGCCACGGGGACGACTCCCGGGTGACGCGTGACCTCTGACGAGCCCAGCGCGGCTTGATTGCCCGCGGCGGCGACGACCAGGACCCTACGGCCGGCGGCGTAATCGAGCGCGGCCTTCAGGGCCAGCTCCTTACGGGTCGTCGGCTCGCCGGTCGCGGCGCTGAGGTTGATGACGTCCGCACCGGCGTCCACGCACTCGACAATCGCGCGCGCGGCCTCCTCGGCACTCGCGCTCGGCATGCCGACGCCGTGCTCGCGGAAGATCGGCCGCACGAGCAAGGTGCAGTCGCAGCAAATCCCGGGCGCGGCGGATTCCCGGTCGGCGACCATGATCCCGGCCATGAACGTCCCGTGTGCACACGCGGCGCTGTCCGGCAAATCGCACAGCGTGCCCGCGCCAAAGCCGCGGATGCGCGCTCGCTTGAACCCCGCGTGTCGTGCCGCAACCGGACCGTCGACGAGGCCGACAACGATTTCAGGGGTGCCGCGGGTCATGGCCAGCACCGACGGCAGCCCGACCAGCTCGAGCGGGTCGGTCACCGCGCCTCGCGCCGCATCCTCGCCCGGGTTGACCGCCGGAACGCCCGCGATCACGCCACGCCTTCCGCCGGGCTAGACGTCCCCGCCGCAGGTCCAGCAGACGCCGCAGGCCGGCACGGCGAGGAAATCGTCGAGCGTCCCGATCGCCGTGAGGTCGTCGGCGATCAGCAAGAGGCAGCTGGCACACCAGAGCCCGCACCCGAACGCCGGCGTCATACCGTCGCTCGTGCCCATGGGCGCGCCGTGCAACGACCCGGTCGAACCGTAACGCCGCGAGGTCGGCGCCAGGCTGGCGTCTGCGCTGAATCCCGGAATCGACATGCTCACCCGCCGTCTCGGCGAGTAAACCACCACTGGGATATCCATCTAACCGGAGTAGAGCGGTGTGGCTGCCCGCCACGGCCGGTTGGCTGGGGGTCGATCGAGGCTGGCGGGCTTGCCGCGGCTTGTCGGCGGCAGGGGCGGCCTGGCGGTGCGCCTCCCTGGATTGAGGATCAGGTCGCGGTAGCGGATCGGTTCGTGCGCGGCGGCGAGCTCCAGGACGCGGTAGAAGGCGAGCCCGCGGCTGCGCGAGCGGCGGCGGTTGAAGCGGAACACGAACTCGTTGAGATAGCTGGCCAGGTGAGCGTCGTCGAGCCGCCCCTGATGGGTGCCCAGCAGCCAGCGCTTCGCCAGCGAGGCGACGGTGTGCACACCAGGAAGCAGGTTCGAGGCGTCCGCCCCGGACGCGCCTTCTAGCGGCTCGTGGACGTACAGATCTCGGGTCGCCGGCGGGTAGGACTTCCAGCCGTCGGTGATCACCTTGGCGCCCTCCTTGACGTTGTCGAGCAGGAACGCGCGCAGCGAATCCCCGGAGGCGTCGGGCAGTGGGACCATTCGGCAGCGCCCGAAGCCCTTCGGCTCGACTCGCTGGACGGCGACGCCCACCAGCACCTTCTTGCCCTTCGCGCCGGACAGCCCCGGCTCCTCGCCGCCGAAGTAGCTCTCATCGGCCTCCACGACGCCCTCAAGCCGCTCGCGGCCGGGACGGACGAGCACCGAGCGCACACGGTGCAGCATCGCCCACGCCGTCTGGTAGGAGCCGATCTCAAGCGCGCGCTTCAAGCTCAACGCCGAGATCCCGTCCTTCTGAGTGGCGAACAGCCAGCAGGCCGTGAACCACACCGTCAGCGGCGTGCGCGTGCGGTCGAAGATCGTCCCCGCCGTCACCGACGTCCGCTCATGGCACTCACGGCACTCATACCGACCGTCCGCCAGCTCCCAGGCCCGGGGGTGACAGCACTCGGGGCACACGAAGCCCTCCGGCCACCGCAACCACTCCAGGTAGTCCAAGCAGTCGGCGTCGGTCGAGAACCACGCCTGGAACTCGCCCAGCGATCGCGGATAATGCGCTCCACCCAGTGGGGACGGGGACATAGCCCGATTCTACTCCGGTTAGATGGATATCCCAGAACCACCATTACCGGCAACCGGGCGGGTGCCGCAAGGGCACGGCGCGGAAGCATCTTGCCGATCGAGGCGCCGCCTCCCGTGTTCGCGACGAAGGGGACTACCGCGGGTCCTCTCGCCGTTCGTTGAGCGTTTCACCTATGCGACGCTCCGCGAGGCTCCCGATCGCTTCACGCGTGCCACGGCCGGTGCGGCGGTCGATCGCTGGCGCGACAGGCGAATCCCGGATGCACGGTGCCCTATCCGTCGGGCGTACCATGCAGCCGCCCACGGCTCCCCCACCGGTCCCGGTCCGTTGTGGGATTCTGTGCGCCTTCGAACTCACATGAATCCCGACGACGTGATCACCGTTGGGGTACCTTATGTGCAGGTGTGCCGGGAAGTCTGGTCGGCTGACTCGTTGCCGACCAGACAGGAGGCCCTGTGGGCTTACCGCATACCTCTAAGCCAGCCTCAGGCCGGGTGCGACGTGCGCAACAGCGACCATCGCCAAGCGTGAAGGAGCCACACCGGCGGGGGATACTCGCCCGGGCACTGACAGCCGTGATGGATGCGTGAGCGATGAGGGCCCATCGCAGTCGCGGCAAGCCCATGACCGCGACGGACGTACGGCGACGGTTCGGCGCGCTTAGGGGCCGTTCAGAAATTAGTGCTCTGAGTCGGCGGGGTGAGGGTCGGCGTGGTTGGCGGGCGTGTTTGCCGGCTTGATATGGAGCTCTTCTTGTGCGCGGCTGATGGTGCGGCGTGGTATTCCGGTTATCCGGGCGGGGGTTGCGATGCCGCCTTTGCCGTAGGAGGCTGCTTCAACTGCCGCCCACATCCGGAGCTCGTGCTCGGTGAGGTGTGGCGCCAGCAGC
Source organism: uncultured Solirubrobacterales bacterium (assembly GCA_963836065.1). Taxonomy (GTDB): domain Bacteria; phylum Actinomycetota; class Thermoleophilia; order Solirubrobacterales; family Solirubrobacteraceae; genus Palsa-465. Next base: position 561,694 of record CAWIII010000034.1, on the reverse strand, counting down.
CGGTAGCGGTGCGCGATTGCGGATTCGTCGCTCACGCCGAGCATTGTGCTAGGCCGCCGCGACCGCTGCCGGCTGTCGCTCGCCGGCGGTCGGCGGGGACTGGGGCGCGCGCGGCGCGATCGTGTAGTTCCACTCGGGGTGGAAATCGTGGCCGCGGAGGTTGAGCGCAGCGATCTCGGCGTTGGTCACCTTGATCTTTGCGGGGTAGCTGCCCTCGTCCAGCTCGGCATGGACCTTCAGCCCGCTGTTAGTGGTGGTCGCGGCGATCAGGTTGATGATCGTCTGCAGCGAGTACAGCGGCTTGCCGCGCCAGTTGATCGTGACGAACGAGAACAGGCGATGCTCAATCCGATTCCACTTCGAGGTACCCGGCGGGAAGTGCAGCACCTGGATTGCGCAGCCGATCTCGTCGGCCAGTTTCTGCAGCTCCGCCTTCCACAGCTTGGTGCGGTTGCCGTTGGAGCCGCCGCAGTCAGCGGTGATCGTCAACGTGCGCGCATCCGGATAGCGCGGTTTGCCGAGCTTGTGCCACCAGCGCCGGATCGAGTTGACCGCGAACTGGCTGGTATCGCGATCGACACCGACCGTGATCCACCCGTGGTCGGCGCCGATGTCGTAGATGCCGTGGGGGATCGCCTTGCCCAGCTCCTTGTCCTTGAAATCGTGGGTACGCACCCGCTCCGGTGAGCCCTTGCGCCGCCACTCGCGCCCGCCGTTGTTGAAGTCCCCCACGAGCTCCTTCTTCTTGGTGTCGATCGACAGCACCGGCTGGTGGGCGTCCAACGCCGCCTTGGTGATGGTGTTGATGTAGCGGAACTGGGCGTCACGGTCGGGGTGCTGGCGGCCCTCGCGGACCTTGCGATTTGACTGCAAGCTGAACCCCAGCGTGCCCAGCAGCGGCACCAGCGAACTGGCGCACACCTGATACCCGACGGCACGCAGCTCGGCGGCCAGCGCCCTGACGCTCTTGAGCGTCCAGCGCAGCGGCGACTCCGGGTCGCCGCGACTGTCCTCATCAACCAGCCGATCCAGGCGCTCAACCAGCTTCGGATCCTGCTCGACCAGGCGCTTGCGACCCGCGCCCGACCGGCGCACCCGCCCCACCTCCAGCACCTCATCCGAGCGCAGCTCCTCGATCCCACGAGAAATCCTCGAGACCGCGAGCCCCGTCGCCCGCGCGACTACCGCGATCCCGCCGTACCCCAACGCGATCGCCTCCGCCGCCGCTACCAAGCGAATCCGCCGCTCGTCAAGATGCGGGACCAGGTAGCGAAACTTCTCAGCGATCGAGCGCTCATCGAGCACGCACACCCAGTTCCACACCGCCCCGCCAAACCCCCCAACCCCAACAGACCTCAGATCGAGCGGTTATTTATGAACGGCCCCTTAGATCGCCGAAGGCGCAGTCGGTCCTGGGCGATGACCATCCGCTGAGCCGGAACGCAGTCCTGCTTCACACTCTCGCGGTTCAAGCGACCGTCACCTCAAGCACAGTGGTGCTCGGCGTCCTCGCCGTCGCCGAGTCCCGTGCGTGGGGCATCCGGCTCCTCACCGCCGCGGTCCTCGTCGAGGTGACGCTGCTAGGGATCATTGCGCTCACTCGCCAGATCCAGCGAGAACACGTCCTGCGGCTGATCGCGAGCGGCGGCCAGCGCCTTCGGCTCGAGGAAGTCTCGCGGGAGCTCGACCGTCTCATCAGCCCACGGTACGAAGCGCAACTCGCGAGAAGACTCGAGCGCGCGCTTGAGGACGCCGAGCGCTGGTACCAGATCCCGATCGCTTCACGACCACCGCGAGGCATCAGGCTGCTTGCCGGGTTCGCTGACGAGACCCGTGGGATCGCCGACCACGTCCGTGCCGGACACGCCGCCGTGCCCGGCCTCGCGCTGCTGGAGCTGATGCTCAGCGACGGCGACGAATCGATGCTGTACGCCGGCGACCGCGAAGCGCTGCGCGAGCAGCTCTCGCGCATCAGCCACCTCATGAACCGCGACTCCGAACGCGTGCGATGAGCAGACACCACGCCCAGCGAAGAAGGCTGCGCGAGCTCGCCCGCTGGCCACAGATCGTCGCCGACCGCGTGCGACGGACGACGGAGCAGCCATGACATTCGCGCTGATCGGGCTGGTGCTGCTGCTCGCGCTGGCGCTAGCGGCGCTCGCGCTAGAGCATTTCGGTCGCATCGCCCGCCCTTCGCGTGCGCCTCGTGCCGACACGCGGCGGATCCTGTTCCCGTTCGGCGCTCAGGCATTGTCGACGCGAGTGCTCGACGCGGCACTTCGGCTCGCGAGCGCAGAGGATGCAACGCTCGTCCCGATCTTCATCGCGGTTGTGCCCACGCATCTCGTGCTCGACGCGACGCTGACGCGTCAGTCCGCAGTCGCGATCCCGCTCCAGGAGGCCATTGAGGAGCCGCGAGCGAGTTCGGCGTGACTGTCGACGCACGAGTTCAACGCGGGCGAACGTATCGCCACGCGCTCAGGCAGGCGATCGAGCACGAGCGTTTTGACCAGATCGTGATCGCGGCCGCAGCGAAGAGCAGCCCGGGATTCGACTCCGATGACGTCGCGTGGCTGCTCAATCACGCGGCCGGCGAGCTCGTCATGCTGCGACCGAGCAAGGAACGCAGCCCGGCCGCCAGCCCGTCCGGCGCGGCGAGCTCGCTCGAGCGGATCTCGGGGCCATCCCATCACGGTAGGAGCCGTGGCAGGCGAGGACGGCCGTGCTCGGAGCACCGAAGGGAACCGTGCGAGCGCTGAGGCGCGCGGGCTCGCCTCACCGCATACGCCTGCCGAGCACGATTACCACATCCGGCCCGAGCGGGTTCGAGCCAGAAGACGCCGCCTGAGAGGCGCGGAGGACTGAGGCGGACGCGGCCGGCCGGGGCAGCCCTCGCCAGCCGACATCCGCTGAGCGGCCGCGGGCGTTGCCGCTCCCCATACGGGGGCCCTGAGGGCGGCAGCCTTGCGCTGAGTCACGGTCGTTCACCGTCCGGGAATTGGCGCCGTTCGAGCGGCTCAGGCGTGCTCACCGGCGGGCGCGCGCGGGGCACGGGTTTCGCGCGCTGCCGTCGGCGGAGGCTCTACAGACCGTCAGAGCGAGCGCTCGCGGACGACCTCGGCAACGTCCAGCTTCTGCACGGCGCGAAGACCAGGGCTCTGAGACCTTGCCGAGGCGCTTACTGTCGCTGGTCGCGCCCTAAGCGACTGTCTGGTCCGCAGTTCACGGTTCGGCTGACGAGGCACTTTGATCAGGTTCCTATCTATCTCGGGTTTCGCAGTTCATAGGCCGGCGGCTGCCCATGCCTGCTGGACTTGCGCTGTTTGCGCGGGTTTGGGGGCGTGGCATTGACCTGGGTGAAGTTGGGTGGCGATGATCACGCGGAGGAGCTTGGCGAGCATGTCCGCGAACGACGGGGTGGTGTTGGTCAGGTACCGGGGGGAGCGTTGGCGGTGGTCGGTGACGTCGTTGGGGTGGTGTCCGTGTAACGCGTACCAGGTGGTCGTCAGTGTCATTGCCAGGAATTGGAACGGGACGGTTCGCTGAACGGCTTTGGGCGACCGGTTGCGCGCTTCGCCGACTCCGAACTGCTCCTTGCCTTCTTCGTTGGCGACCTCGGTGGGCCAGCGGTCGGCGTAGCGTTCGATCAGCTTCGCGGGAGCGGCTTGGAGGTCGGTCGAGATCAGCGCCAGCTCGTACCCGGAGGGCTTCTTGGCGTCTTGGATGATCACGACCTGCACCTGCTGGGAGCCGAACGCCTCGTACCACAGGCAGCGGAACGCGTGGACCATGAGCTGCTCTGCCTTGCCGTAGCGACGGACGGTCGTCTTGACCGATTGGGTGGTGGGGTCGGTCGCGATCTGGGAGAGCTTGGGCAGCCTGGCGCCTTTCGTCGGCGGGCGGCCTTGCTTGCGCTGCCCCTTCGGCGGGCGGGGTGGCGGCAGCTGGTTCAGCGCGGCGTCGGCACGCAGCCGGGAAGTGATCGTGACGTTCTCAGGCAGGCCGGCGAACGCGCCCGAGGCGTAGGCGGCGTCACCGACGATATGGATCTCCGGTCTTTGAACCGCGCGGCGAGCAGGTACAGGATCTCCCTTGCCAGCCTGGGTTTCGAGGGTCGCTCGGGGTCGGGCTTGTGCTTGGGGATCTCCTTGCGCCGCGGGCGCCAGAGCCGGAAGAGCACCAGCAAGCAGACGGTCCGCTCAAGGAACGGCAGCTTGACGTTGATCCCGGCGGTGACCCAGTTGGTGCCCCACGCGAGCGATCCCTTGCTGCTGTTGGCGGTCGCGTCGTGATGCCAGAAGCAGCCGAACACCTTCCGTCCTCGGCGCTTTGGTCAACGTGTCGTCGATCGGGACAACAAGCGGTTGATCGGGCGAGAGCAGACGCGAGACGATCACCTCGGCCATCTTGAGCCCAAGCTCATCGGCGCACCAGCGGGCGTGACTGAAGAACCGGTGCGCACGCGCGTGATGCCAGACCCCGGACAGCCGCGCGCCGACCAGCATCCCGGTCACGCACCGCACCCGGGTCTGGGAGATCTGACCGACCACCAGCGCGCAGAACGTCCGGTAGGTGGGACGGGAGAAACATGTCGCGAACAGGAGCAGCAGCTCGTTCAGCGAAGAGGGCAGGCAGAGCATCGGCGGCGAACCTCCGTGGGCAGCCGCGAACGGGCCTCCCACCCAGCCGCGGAAACGGACTTGACACCCACCGCTTCGCGGAAGCCACCGATGCTCCTTCCGCTCCGCGCCCCACCATCACGGCGCGTGGCAAATAGTACGTCAGGTAACAGTACATTCGAGTGTGTCAATATGATAGTATTGACTGTGTGATGAGTGACGCTAGGCGGGTGTCAGGCGAGACTCGGGAAGCGCTGCGTGAGCGGGGTGTGAGAAATGGTGTTGGCGGGCCGCACTCACGCGGTCGTGGCGCAGGCCATGGGGGTGCATCTGCGGACGGTGTCGCTGTGGATGGCGCGCCACCAGCTCGGGGGGTTTGATGGACTGAGGGAGCGGCGGCGTGGTCGGCGCTCGCGCGAGCAGATGGCGCTCACCGACGCCCAGCAGGCAGAGCTGATCGGACTGATGAAGGGCACGAACCCCGATCAGCTGCAGATTCCCGGCGTGTTGTGGTCAAGGCAGGCCGTCAAGGCGCTGATCGAGCGGCGGTTCGGGATCGGGCTCAGCCGCCAGACGGTTGGTGTCGACCTGCGTCGCTGGGGGTTCTCGGGCAAGAAGCCGCAGCGGCGGTGGCTCGAGCAGGACCCCGAGCGGGTGCGGGCGTGGCTCCAGGACGAGTTCCCGGCGATCCAGGCGCGCGCGCGGCGCGAAGGGGCGCGGATGCTGTTCGGCGATGAGATGGGCGTGCGCGCCGGGCAGACCGCCGGCAAGAGCTACGCGCCGATCGGCGAGCGCGCGGTCGTGCCGCTGACCGGCAAGCGTTTCTCGGCCAACGTGATCAGCGCGATCGGTGCCGACGGCACGCTCGTGTTCGAGATCTTCGAGGGCACCTGCGATGAGATCCGCTTCCTGGACTTCCTCGACAAGCTGCTCGAGCACTTCGCCGAGCGCAAGATCTTCCTGATTGTCGACAACGCCTCCTTCCACAAGTCTCCCGCGGTCGAGTACTGGCTGCTGGACCATCCGCGGATGGAGCTGTTCTACCTTCCACCGTACGCTCCGGAGCTCAACCCCGACGAGCTCCTCAACCAGGACGTTCACACCCACGTCGCGCGACGCCGCCCATCCAACCTCGCCAAGCTCGTCATTCTCACCGTCGAGTATCTCGCTACCCGCACAAGTGAGATTGTCAGCAAGTACTTCGACGGCGAGTACGTCGCCTACGCCAAGTAACCACGCACTAATTGCCACGCGGCGTAAATACTCAGGCCATCAACCCAGCAGCCACCCCACCGGCGACGCCGACAGCCCCCTGCTCAGCCCCCTCAAAAATGCGAAACCCGAGATCTATGACAGCACGCCGCCCGACTCGACTGTATATGAGGACCGCGCCGCCGCAGGTGTCGTCGACGAACAGGCGCCGTCCGGGACGGATACGAGTGCGCCTGGCCGTCGCCCGCCGGGAGCCCCCGAGCACGCGGCCCGAGGCGGTGTCGAGGAGGGTGAGCGTGAAGTGCCGACGTCGACGACCGGGACGTCCCCCCGGGCCGCGGCGACCCCGCCGGGCTGGGTGAAGCCGCCGGTCCGGCGCACGCGTCCACCGGCTCGACCACCGCGACCGCCCGCGCATGCTCGTCAGCCACGAACACGGAGCCGCCGGCGAAGGCGGCGTCGTGTGGGAAGGCGCCGATCTGGACCAATCGCGTCGAACGCTTCAGAAGCGCGAGCGCGACATGTCCGCGGTGCTCACGGACTATCCTGCGGTTCGCGCTCCGGAGGCGGCGCGCTACGGAATCGCGGTGGCCTCGGCGACGGCACCGCCGCGGGCCACGGCCGCGCCCTCCTCCTCGCGCGTCAGCCGGTGTGCGAAGTAGACAGGGATGGTCGACGCCAGCACCAGCAGCATCGCGACCACGTTGACGATCGGGAGCTGGTTGGGACGGAACAGGTTGTTGAAGATCCAGATCGGGAGCGTCTCCTGGCCGGGGCCGATCGTGAACAGGGTTACGATGATCTCGTCGAAGGAGAGCGCGAAGGCGAGCAGCCCGCCGGCCACGAGGGCCGAGCGCATCGTCGGCAGGGTCACGTAGCGGAACGTCTGGAACGGGTCGGCGCCGAGGTCGGCGGACGCCTCCTCGATCGAGGTCGAGGCGCGTCGCAGCCGGGCCACGGCGTTGTTGTAGACGACGACGATGCAGAACGTCGCATGGCCGATTATGACGGTGAGCAGGCTCAGCGACACCCCGAGGACCTGAGTGAAGGTGTCCGACAGCGCGACGCCGGTGACGATGCCCGGCAGCGCGATCGGGAGGATGACGAGGAACGACACCGTCTCGCGGCCGAAGAAGCGGTGGCGGGCGACCGCGAGCGAGGCGAGCGTGCCGAGCACGATCGCGATCGCCGTGGCGACGAGCGCCACCTTGATCGAGGTCACGATTGCGTTGCCGGCGGCGCTGTTCTGGAACGCTTGGCTGAACCAGTCCGTGGTCAACCCCGGCGGAGGCCACTTGAGGATGTTCGAGGAGTTGAAGGCGTAGATCCCGATGACTATCAGCGGGATGTAGATGAACGCGAGCGTCACCGCGGCGGCGACGCGGAGCGCGAGGCGGGCGCGACGCGAGAGCCTCATAGGTGCTCGAAGGCCCCCAGTCTGCGCGCCACCAGGAGGTAGATGACCATGATCGCCACGGGCACGGTCGCGAACGCCGAGGCGAGCGGCAGGTCGTTCGTGATGTTCGAGTACACGACGTTGCCGATGAACTGGTTGTTCGAGACGAGCTGCGGCGTGATGTAGTCGCCGAGCGTGAGCGAGAACGTGAAGATCGAGCCCGCCACGATCGCGGGCAGGGCAAGCGGCAGGATCACCCGGCGGAACGTGGTGAACGGGCCGGCGCCGAGATCTTCGGAGGCGGACAGCAGCGATCCCGGGATCCGCTCGAGCCCGGCGAAGATGGGGAGGACCATGTACGGCAGCCACAGGTAGCTCATCACCAGCCACACGGCGACGTTGCCGTAACCCGGGCCGTGGATGCCCAGGGGGTTGAGCGCCCAGTTGAGCACCCCGCCTGAGGACAGGATCGTGCGCCACGCGTAGACCTTGACGAGGTAACTCGACCACAGCGGCATCAGCACCGCCACGACGAGAAGCGCCTTGGCTCGCGGCCGCGCGACCTTCGCCATGTAGAACGCGATCGGGAAGGCGAGGATCGCGTCGGTGACGGTGACGGCGGCCGCAATCGTGACCGTGCGCAGCGCGATCGTCCGGTAGACCGCTTCGGTGACGATCGTCTTGAAGTTGTCGAGGCTGAACGTCTGCGATACCTCGCCGGTGAGCGGGTTGACGCTCCAGAACGCCGCGGCGAGCAGCACTGCGAGCGAGCCGAGGTACCCGATGACGAGCCAGCCAACCGGCCCCGCCAGCAGACCGCCCACGGTCAGCCGGGGGCGGCCGTGGAAGACCGCCGCGAACCGCCGTCCGACCGAGGTGGGCGCGGGCGCACGCGCGTCAGCAGCTTCCATCACAGATGCCGGTCGGTGAGCGCCAGGCCTAGCCCTTGATCTGGTTCCAGGCGTTCACCCAGTCGTTGTAGTTCATGCACTTGTCGTCGCGCGAGTCCCCGCAGTTGGCCACCGGCGTCCGCCAGTAGTAGACGCGCTGCCAGAACGACGGGAGCGCGGCGTGGTACTCGTTGCAGAAGCTGGGATCGGCCGGATAGCCGATCACCTTCGCCGCGGCGGTCAGCGTCGCGGGCGCACAGGCCTTGCTCTGCGCCGGGGCCTCACCGAAGTACTGGGCGACCTCCGCGTTGGCCATCGGCGAGACGATGTAGTTCATCCACTGGTGCATGCAGTTCGGGTGCTTGGCCTTGGAGCTGATCATCCACGTGTCCGACCACCCCGTGGCGCCCTCGGTGGGCACGAATCCCTGGCTCGCCGGACTCGACGCGACGGCGACCTTCTTGCCCTTTAGCGCGAAGTACTGGTACTGCCACGTGGTGCCCACGTAGTCGTCGCTGCTTGCGTAGGCCTGAATCTGCTTGGCCGCGTCACCCCAGTACTCGCCGACGTTGGGCCGCTGCTGCTTGAGCAGGCTCACAGCCGCGTTGAACTGTTTGCTGTCGAGCTCGTAGGGGTTGGTGATGTTCAGCGATCGGTCGTGCGCCTTGAGGTACACGGCGGCGTCCGCGATGTAGATCGGGTCGTCGTACACCGACAGCTTGCCCTTGTACTTTGCCGCCTGCGTCGGGTCGAGCAGCACGCTCCACGACATCGGCGCGGGCGACACGTGGTCGGTGCGCCACATCAGCAGGTTCGCCCCGCGGCCATGGGGGATGCCGTAGTGAACGCCGTCGAAGGTGTTATACGGCTGGTTCTTCAGGTCGTCGAAGATCGTGCTGTAGTTCGGCACGAGCTTGACGTTGACCGGGGAGACGTCGCCGCCGTCGACGAGCCGTTCGCTCGCGTTGCCCGATGCGGATACGCCGTCGTACTGACCGGTGCGCATCAGCTGCACCATCTCATCTGAGGTGCCCGCATCCTTGTTGTGTACCTGGCAGCCCGTCTGCTGCTCGAACGGCTTGACCCACTGCGGCTCAACGTAACCGGGCCATTCGATGAGGTTGAGCTGCCCCTCGGACTTGCCGAGGCTCTGCAGCATGCTCGTGTTCCGTGACGCACCGCCGCTCGAGCCGCACCCGGCCACCATCAGGGCGACAAGCGCCGCCAGGCTGGCGACCGACAACCATGTCGGCCCGCGCCCTCCACACAGCTTTGATCTCACGGGGGTCCCTCCGTTTCGGAATTTCCGCCAACTGGCACTGCCTGTTCGGGAAGCCAACCGACCTCCACCGGCTGCCCGCGCCGCTCGAGCGCATCTGCCGACGAGGCCTCATAGTTCTGGCGCACGGCCTGAAGCGTTCCGCCCGCCTCGAGCTCGACCTCGTAGCGGGTCACGGCCCCGGCGTAGGCGGCGTTGCGGATCACCCCGCGCTCGGTCACAAAGCCGTCGCGCGAGTCGCCGGCGCCCAGCAGCCGGACCTTCTCGGGCCGGATCGTGATGCGGCGTCCGCTGCGCTCGAGCACGTTCGAGGTGCCGACGAAGCCGCTGACGAACGGCGTCGCGGGCCGCTCGTAGACCTCCTCCGGCGTGCCGACCTGCTCGACCCGGCCGTGGTTGAAGACGGCGATCCGGTCGCTCATAGTCAGGGCTTCGTCCTGGTCGTGGGTGACGTACAGGAACGTGATCCCGACCTCGCTCTGGATGCCCTTCAGCTCCACCTGCATCTGCTCCCGCAGCTTCAGGTCGAGCGCGCCAAGGGGCTCGTCGAGGAGCAGGACGCGCGGGCGGTTGACGATCGCCCGCGCCAGCGCCACGCGCTGCCGCTGGCCGCCCGAGAGCTCGCTCGGCTTGCGCGCACCGTACCCACCGAGTCGCACCATCTCGAGCGCCTCGTCACGCCGCTGCGCGCGCTCCGCCTTGCCGAGGTTGCGGATCTTGAGCCCATACTCGATGTTCTGTCCCACGGTCATGTGGGGGAACAGCGCGTAGTCCTGGAAGACCGTGTTGACCTCGCGGTCGTACGGCGGGACGCCGGTGAGGTCACGGCCGCCGAGCTCGATCCGTCCGCGGTCGGGCTCCTCGAAGCCGGCGATGAGCCGCAGCGTGGTCGTCTTGCCCGAGCCCGAGGGGCCGAGCATGGTGAAGAACTCGCCGCGGGCGATCTCGAGGTCGACGCGCTCGACGGCGACGACATCGCCGTAGCGCTTCCCGAGGGCGACGAGCCGGACATCGGGCGCCTCCTCGCCCGGAGTCGAGGCAGGGTCCCCGACGCCCGACGCCTCACCAGCCAAACGGTTCGCTCCTGAAGGGTCGCCTACGGCCATCGCGGCCGAGCGCATGAGCGTCGTGCATCTCTTCTCATCGCGGCTCTCTCCCGGTCCACCGGGCGATTATGCACCAGTCGGACGGCACTTGCGCGCCGTGGCGGCACAACTGTGGCGTGGTCGTTGCGCCACGTTGCACAAAGGCCTCATCCCGTCGTCCAACAGATTCGTGTCGTCCGGCTCGCATCGGCCCACCGAGAAGCCGCGGATCAGCTCCGCGTCCCCTTTCCGGGGTCAGCAGGGACGGCCGTGTGGCTAGCTGGAGGCCGTTCGGCTCAAGCATTGGCGCTGAAAGCAGAAGTGGCCCGCGGATCGCCGGGCCGCGCTCCGACTTGCATAATCGCCCAAGCTCGCGGTTGCGTTGAGCGAGCTGCTCGCGGTGGCGTTTCATGGAGCAGCGCCGGCAGCTGCTGCCCTTGATCGCCCGGCTTGAGACCGTTGCGGACCACACGTGTCCGCAGTTCGGGCAGCGCCACCACAGCTTGCGCCTGGACCCATAGCCGATCGCGTAGGGGCCAAGCGCGCGGTTGCGTGTCGGGTGAAGCTCAAGCAGCAGCTCAGGCCATGAGCGCCAGGGAGCGCTCCGGTGCCACGCGGGCCTGGTCCCGTGCGAGCCTGCGCAGTCGGCGCGCGTGCGACGCGGCGGCGCATTGCGGGCAGCCCCAGCCGGCAGCCCGGTTGTGGACCGTGGACTGCCAGGCGTGCTCGCAGCGCGGGCATCGCCACGACAGTTTGCGGTTCGACCTCGCAGCGATCCTCAGCGGGTCGATTCGCCCGTTGAGCGCGGGGTGCAGTTGTTCGACAAGCTCGGGATGCCGAACCGCAAGCGAGCGCCACCGCGGCACCACCGGCTCGCGCCGCTGCGCAAGCACGCCAGCCGCCGGCAGGTAGCGCGGGCCGAACTGATCGGCGTCGATCCGCCGCTGCGCGTCCGCCCCGTGCCCGGCGCTGATCTGCTCAGATGCGGTGTATCTGAACCTTTGATAGAGCGGCCGACTTTTTCACACCAAGCCTGAGGGTGTTTGTGGGCCGTGTTGGTGGGTGTGGTTCGGGGCGTCGTCCGTGCCCAGTTCCACCGACGTCCGTGCCGGCGGGCGACCCCCTCGCGCAGCGAGCCTCCGTCCCGCAGAAGCAGGAGCGGGCGGCTGGCGAGGATGGTCTCGGTCGCGGTCGTTTCGATCGCCTCCGATTCTCGTTGATGCGCTGGGCGTGCGCTCGCTTGAGCCCGGCGATGCGGGCGCGGCGGATCGCGGGGCCGCGGCCGTGGTGCTCGTCGTCGGGGGTGACGTAGCCGATCGAGGCGTGCAAGCGGACCGTGTTGTACTGGCCGCGGATCCGGGCGAGCTCTGTGTCGAGCGCGGCCGGGTCGGTGATGCTGGTCAGGGTCGGCCAGTCGCCCTTCAGGTGGCTGAAGAACGACTCGACGTGCGCCTGGTCGGTCGGGGTGCCGGGCCGGCCGTGGTGCTGGGCGATCGCCATCAGCGCCATGAACTGGCGAGTGTCGATCGCTTTCATCTCCGACCCGTTGTTCGACCACGCCACCAGGATCGGCGGATCCTCAGGGGCGTGGTCGGGCGGCAGCCCGTCCGGTCCGAGCAGCCCCTGGTCCTCGAGCGCCCGGGCGAACAGCAGCTGCACCTGCGTGTGCGTCTGCTCGGTCGTGAGCAGGTAGCCGATCCAGTATCTGGTGACGACGTCGACGATCGCGTACGCGACCCGCTTGCACCGCGTGAAGTGGGTCGCGTCCCAGATCCAGATCCGGTTCTTTTCCCAGCAGATCTCGGGAAATGCGGGCTTTGGCGGTCGTGGGCGGATCGGCTCCCCCGGCAGCGTGACCTTGTTCTTCAGCGCCACGCGCAGCAGCGTCGAGGGCGACACGAACACAGTGCCGACATACGAGCCGCGATGCGCGAGCTTGCGATGCGAACGATCCACCACGCCCCACTCCTCGATCAGATCGAGGATCGCCTGCTCCTCCCAGTCAAGGATCCGGTGCACCCGGTTGCCGACCGGCGGACGGTCCTCCAACGAGCCCGTCTCGGCGAGCCGGGCGCGCCAGCGATGCATGCGCACATCCTCGATCTCAAGCACCCGGCACGCACGCGCGTGCGCCCACCCCGCCGACACCGCGCCATCGATCAGCCCCATCAGCTCGAGCTTGGTCTGCGCGCTCACGCGCCGCGGGACCGGGCCGAAAAGCCCGAGCGTTGCCTTCCCCGGTGCAAGCTCAACTCGACCGCCAGCTCCTTGAGCGCCTCCGAGAGCCGATCGTTCTCCGCCAACGCGGCCTCCAACTCGACCTGCTCCGGAGAGGGCAACCTGCCCGGCTTGGCGGCCGCAAACGCGGCCAGCGCCGCGTCCTTCGCCAACTGCCTGATCCGAATCACCGTCGACACGTCGACGCCCCACTTCCGAGCTGCGTCCGCCTGCGAGAGCTGCTGCGAGCAGACCTCGAGGAACACCTCCCACTTCTCCTCCGGCGACAGCTGCCGGCGCTTGCGCGGCTTGCCGTTCTCCATCATCACGTCCTCCTGAGTCGGGGCCCGGACAGCCTCCCAGGATTGGCATGAAAAACAGGGGCAGCTCTATCGCAAGATCAGACGCAAACCACCAGAGCACGTCGGCACGTTCCCGCGCAGCTCGAACGCCTCGCGATGCCGAGTCAGCGTCCAGCCATGTCACTGGCGCATAAGCGATAAACGGGTCTGTCGAATGGCCTGGCTGTTTGCTTGGGTTGGTGTTCTCTTGATCGAGTGATGAGTCGTAGCGCCTGTGGGAATGTGGGCAACCCGCGGTGCGGTTGGAGTGTCGATCGGTGTGCGGGTAGCGTTATGCGTCTGAGTTCGTTTCCGAAATCCGCCGTTTTGTTACGCCATCTCGTTGCGTGTGCAACGATGCTGTGAAGGGGTCAGACGGGCGTGAGGAGGAGCATGTCCGAACTACAGGATGTCAGCCGTCGTGGTGGGCGCCGCAAGCGGGCGCTGAGCGCGGAGGAGAAGCTGCAGATCTGGCTGCAGTTGTTGACGGGGGAGCTGACGCAGCGCCAGGCGGCCGAGCGTTGGGGGGTGGATCCGACGACGATCATGCGGATCCGTCGCGTCGGGCGCGAGGGCGCGTTGACGGCGCTGGCCAGCTCCAAGCCTGGTGGCGGTGCTCGTGGGGCTGTGGACGCGGAGCTGGCGGCGGCGCGCGCGGAGATCGCCAGGTTGGAGGAGACGGTCAAGGAGCAGGCGATCGAGCTGGTGGCGTTGCGGGGAAAAGCGCGCTCGGGCTGGTAGGCCGCGTCCCAGCTCGTGTCGAGGTGGCGGTCAGGGCGCGGCTTTTGGAGCTGATCGCGCAGGCGACCGGGGCGGGCTGGAGCTTTGGCAAGGCGTGCGGGGCGCTCGGGCTGGGCGAGCGGCGCGCCCGCTACTGGCAAAAGCGCGCCGCCGCCGGTGCTTTGGCTGACCGCAAGCCGGGCGGCACGCCGGTGCACGCGCTGCGCCCGGAGGAGGTCGATGCGATCCTGGGGCTCGCCGATCAGTGGGGCGAGATCGACGGCTCGCACCGCAAGCTCGCGCACCGCGGCTCTTACCTTGGGCGCGTGTGGGTGTCGCCCTCGACGGTGCTGCGGGTGCTGCTCGAGCACGGCCGGGCGCTGCCCTGGCGCCCGCCGCGGCAGAAGTCGCTCAAGCGTCCGTGGCCCGAATGGGTCCAGTACAAGCCCCGTCAGGTGTGGGGCTATGACTTCACCGAGTTCCCGCAGGCCGGCACGAGCGCGCTGGCGATCCTCGACCTCGTCTCGCGCAAGTGGATCGAGACGATGCTCTGTCCCGAGGCGACCGACGTGCAGGTCCAGGTGCTGTTCACGCGCGCGCTCGAGCGCGAGGGCCTGTTGGACGTGATCCTCTCGCTGATCGACGAGCACGCGGCCGGCGAGCAGGAGGACGAGCTTGAGCCGATCCTGCTCTCAGTGTCGGACAACGGCGCCCAGATGAGGTCGGGCTCGACCCGCGAGTTTATGGCTCTGCACGCGATCGCGACCCACTATGGCCGCCCCGGGACGCCGACCGATCAGGCCCACATCGAGTCGCTGCTCGGCCACGTCAAGTACGAATGGCCGTACCTGTGCGCGCTAAAGGACCCGGCCGACCTATCACGCGAGCTCGACGCCGTACGCGAGCAGTACAACCGGGTGCGCCTGCACGCCGGCATCGGCTACGTGACCCCCGACGACGAGCACGAGGGCCGCGGGCCCGCGATCCGTGAAGCCCGCCGCGCCGGCCTCGCGCGCGCCCGAGAGCAGCGCCTGGCCTACAACCGCGGCACCCACCCGAGGCTGATCGGATGACGACGACGCCCCCAAACCGCCAACAGCGGGCGACCGATCACCCTGCCCGCCTCGCCGCAGGGCCGCACAGGGCCGCACAACGCGCCGGTGCTCGCCGCAACCGCCCAAATCGAGCCCGCCGAGCTCTCAGCGGCCCTGTCACGGCCCTCGGCAGCTCTGCTGCCGACCTCACCAGCCCATCAACGAAGCTGGCGCAAACTGTCAAGGCCAGCCCGACAGGGCCCAGCGCAGCCGGCCGCGCAGCGGTGGCCTTGACCGGCCGCGCCGGCGTAGCTAACCACGCCACGAACCCTGCACTACCATCAATCCACTACCCCATGACGACCCCCGGAACTGGCTGCGAATTACACGCCCAGATTTCGGAAAAAGACTCAGACACACGTCATGTTGGCAAGACGGCGTGCCCTACAACCCTGCCCGCCACCGCGCCCTCTGAGCAGTGCGCGGGGTGTTGTCCATAGGGACGTCATTTCCATAGGCGGGCTAATCGGGACCGGTGGGGTTTCGCGGTTTCGGCTTGCCCGAGCGCGGTCGGCGGTTCAGGTGGCCGGCAGCTCGGCGTGCTGTTCCTCGCCGACTCGCAGCGCCACGTAGCGCGAGTAGTCGGTCCGCAGCGTGGCGCTGTAGCGCTCGGTGGAGTGAGCGCTCATGCCGATCAGCTGCGCCAGAACGGCGGGCGGGACGGTGTGAAGGAGGTGGGCGAGCGCGCTGGTGCGTGCGGCCACGGCGTGGACGCCCAGCGCGGATAGGCGTCGTGAGAGCGCGTGCGGGGTGATCGGCCGGCCGAGCTTGCGACCGGGCAGCAGCCAGGGGTTGGTCCTGGTCGCGGCGGTCGTCGCGAGCGGGGCTGGAGCGTCGCGCAACCTGATCGTCAGTGTTGCGAGCGGTGCGGGCAGCGGGATCGGCTCCTGGCCGAGCGCGATCAACACCTGGTCCTTGTCGTTGAGGATCACGTCTTCGCGGCGCAGTCGTGTCATCTTCGTGATCGGCTGTGCGTAGAGCAGCAGCAGGCCGCACGCGACACGCTCGCGCAGGTCGAGGGCCTCGTCGGTCAGCAGCCGCCTGAGAAGCGCCCAGCGCTTGCTGTCCTGGACGGTGTTGAGCTTGAGCGAACGCGGGGCGCGGGGGACGTGGAGCCCCGTGATGACTTTGGTTTTCCGCAACCATTCGATGAACCCGGCGATCGCAAGGCGGGAAGACCCGCCCTCCATCAGCCAGCCTTCAAGCAGGTCTTGGCGCAGGTCGACGAGCGTGCGGTCCTGTTCGTGCAGCCATGTCGTCAGCTCGATCGCGCCGCGTAGACGTGCGCGTGCGGTCCCCGCCGCGTTGGCGTTGAGGTCGTTGTGTTCGGTCCGCTTGGCGACGTCGCGCAGCAGCTTCCAGCTCGCGTAGGAGCGCACTCGGGCGCGGTCCTCGCTCTCAGGCAGCGCCTGCAGTTGCGCCTCGACCCACCGTCGCAGCCGCTCCAGCCTCTCAGGCCTGGCGGGCAGAACTCCGTGTTCGACCGGCGCGGCGCGCAGAAAGGTGGTGGCGTCGCTTCGCCCGTGCTCGAGCTCGTCGAGCGTCTCGTGGCCGATCTCGAGGCTGCCGGCGATCATCGCGCACAGGATTTGGGCCGCGGGGCTCGCCCGAAGCCACAGAAGCGCGCTGCGCGGCTGGGGTGAGGCGATCAGCGCGTCCAGGTAGGGGCGCACGCGCGCGACCGCGTCCGGGGCGCCGCCGTCGGCGAGCCCGTCTATCCGCTGTTTCAGCTGGCATCGCGTGCAGATCCCCTCCTCAAAGCGCTGGTCCTCGGCGCCGCACAGCCGGCAGACGTGGTGTGCGTCCACGTTGGCGCAGTCGGCACACAGCACCCTCGCTGGATCGAAGGTCGCGGGGCGACGCGGCTCTCCGCAGCGTTCGCAGATCGCCCTGGCGTTCAGATGCCGGCTCATGCAGCGGCCACACATGGGGCCGATCGGGCTGCGCCACGCCGCCCGGCGGTGCTCGCCGCACAGCGCGCAGGGATGGCGCGAGTAGTAGCTCGCCTCGCGGCACAACCTGCAGACCGGCCGCTCGCCCTTCGGGAACAGGCACGGCTTGCGCTCCCCGCATAGCGAGCAGACCGCCAGCGGCCGAAGTCGTTGAGCGCAGGCGGTGCAGATATCCGGCGCCCCGTCGCGTGCCTTGCGCGAGATCGGCTTCACCTTGCCGCAGACCCCGCACCGCCGCGCGCGAGCCTCGTCAAAGCACGCGTGGCACAGGTCACGGGAAGCTTCCGCGGTCCCGCGCGCGACGATGTGGCGGACCTGCCCGCAGCCGTCGCAGCGCCTGCGCGGACGGCGGTCGCGGTAGCACCCGGCGCACAGTCGTGGCCCGCCGTTGCTGCCGCGAACGCGCAGTTTCCTCAGCTGCCCGCAGCCATCGCAGCGGTCGGTAGGCGCGGCTCGGTCATAGCAGCGAGCGCTCATCGGCCAGCCCTCAGGCGTTCGTCCCCTGATGCGACCGGGCTCGTCGCACACCCCGCAACGCTTCCAGCTGCGCGGGTTCGCCGCCCAGCACCGGCCGCACTGGTCCGGCTGATCGCCGTCCGCGCGCTTCTTGATCGCCCTCAGCTCGCCGCACACGCCACAGCGGCGAACGCCGTGACGATCAACGGTTGCGACCATGGCTCTTGACCCGCGCCGGCTTGGGCACGACGTCGGCGTCGACCGCCCGCCCCGGCGGCGGGGCGCTCGACACGCAGCTCCATCGGCTCGATCAGTTCGTTCGGAGTGCATCCCAAGATGTCGCACAGCGCGACCAGCACTCGCAAGTTCAGCCGCTCGGGCGTTCCGGTCACAAGTCTCCACACCTGCGAGTCCGACAGCGTGACCCCACGCACGCGCAACGCCGCCGCGAGTTCCGGGGAGTTGAACATCCCCTGCTCGGCCATCCGCAACCGCAGATGCCAGGCATAGCCAAGTCGCGATGCCATCAGACTGCTGGCTCCTGATCGCCGAGCGCTTCGAGCTGCGGAGCGATCGCTGCCTCGAGCGTTCGATGCTTGAAATCGGTGCTCACCGACGTGTAAAGCGCGGTCGTCGACATGTACCGGTGTCCGACCTGCTCCTTGATGAACAACGGGTCAAACCCGTCCTCATGCAGATGGGTGATGTAGCTGCGGCGCAACGCGTGTGGCGTGCACTCGTCCGGCAGGCCCAGCGCGTCGCGGTACTCGCCGAAGCGCTGATCAACATGGCGGCGGCTCACCCGCCCGCCGCGCTCGGTCAGCCACACCGCCGGATGCTCGTCGAAGCCGAACAGCGGCCGGATCTCGACCATGTACTGCTCGATCACCTCGACCGCCCAGTCGAACACACTCAGCACGTTGCGAGGCCGCGGGTTGCCGCCGCGCGCGCCCTTCCCGTGCCGCACCCGTAGCGTCCCGAACTCGCCGAACTGGGCAAGCCGCGGATTGCGATGAAAGTCGCAGACATCCAGGCCGACGAGCTCCGCGCGGCGCAGCCCCCACGCTTAGCAGACCTTGAACAGGGCGCAGTCGCGCAACGCCGCCAACGCGCCCTTGCGCCGCAACGCGCGGCGGCCCCGGACCTGCTCGTCGCAGAAGTCAAAGAACGCTTGCAACTCGTCGACGGTCATCGCCCGCCGGCCCGGGTGGCCCTCCCAATCGTCGACGTGCACGATCAGGTTGCGCTCGTCGAACGGCTGCACCGGTCGGCAGCCGAACTGCCGCTCGCATACAGCCGCCCACGGGTACCGAGCGTCCGTCAGGTAGTCCAAGAACGTGCGGATCCGCGACTGGTAGTTGCGAAGCGTCGACGCCCGGCACGGCCGCGGCGCCGACGCCAAATCACAGACGAACTCCTCCACCTGCAGCGCCCGCCACTGCCACGGCCACAGCTGCGCGTGATCACACAACCGGCGCACAAGACGCAACCCCGCATCGACAGTGTTCGTCTTGTTGCCCCGGCTTTGCTGCTGCGCCCGCCACCCAGCCAGGACCGCTTCGAACACGGCGTCCTCCATCTGCAACGGCCGCACCCCGAAACCGAACAGACGGTCCAACACGCCGTCCACCTCCTCGAGCCCGTAGCCCGCCCGGGGCTCAAACGAAGCGGCGCGCTCCTCTCGCATCGAGCGAGACCATCTCGCGTCCAATGCAAGCCGTCAACGAACCGGGGCGCGCCATCCCGCTATCTGCGACGAAAACCCCACCGCACACACCGCACCGGAGGCGATCACCTAACGCGGCTACGAATCCGCTACTTGCGCACCACCAGGCTCGCATCAAATGCGATAACGCAGTCAAGTCGGATGTAGTGGTGTAACGAGTAGAGCTCGTCGGTGAGGTTGGCGTCTCAGGCCTGAGCTGAGAAGTGTTTACCTCCTCGTTGTCTGCTTGGGGGGAGGGCGTACGGGGACTTCCTCGTAGTTTGGTGACTTCGGGGGTAATGGGCAACGGTTTGATCGGTGGTTCATGCGCGGGGGGATCAAGCGGTCATGGATGCCGTGCCGTGGAATCCGGATGATCGATGCGGGGGACTCGGGGCCCGTAGGGCCGCCGTGAGCCGCTCGCCGAGCGGGCCAGACGTTGGCGCAGCTGAGAAGCCCGCCTTGCCAGGGGTCGGACCAACCGTCGCTTCGCCCCCCTTCGATGCAGCGGTCGTTTGCCGGTGTGCGCCGAGCCGAGCGTTCGCGTTGAAACAGAAGTCAAGTCGGATGTATCATAGTGGTGTAACGAGTAGAGCTCGTCGGTGAGGTTGGCGTCTCAGGCCTGAGCTGAGAAGTGTTCACCTTCTCGTTGTCTGCTTGGGGGGAGGGCGTACGGGGACTTCCTCGTCGTTTGGTGACTTCGGGGGTAAATGGGCAACGGTTTGATCGGTGGTTCATGCGCGGGGGGATCAAGCGGTCATGGATGCCGTGCCGTGGAATCCGGATGATCGATGCGGGGGACTCGCCCGTAGGCGCCGTGAGCCGCTCGCCGAGCGGCCAGACGTTGGCGCAGCTGAGAAGCCCGCCTTGCCAGGGGTCGGACCAACCGTCGCTTCGCCCCCCTTCGATGCAGCGGTCGTTTTGAGCTGCCCTGGGTTTCGCGGAGGCTCTGAAACGAGGATTCGGTCCTCGAGCAAGGAACTGCAAGTTCATGCCCAGAGCCAGGAAGTATTCAGAGGAGCTGATCGAGCGTGGTGTCCGGCTGGCGCTCGAGTCGGGGCGTCCGGTCGCGGCGGTCGCGCGTGATCTCGGTGTCGGTCACGAGGTGCTGCGCAAACGGGTTCGGCAGGCCGAGGCCGACGGCGGTCTGCGGCCGGATCTGCCCACGACCGAGGAGCGCGAGGAGATCAAGAAGCTGCGCAAGGAGAACCATGAGCTGCGCCGCGCGAATGAGATCCTGAAGGCCGCCAGCGTGTTTTTCGCGACCGAGCTCGACGCAGACCGTCCGAGGTGAGCGCGTTCATCGACATGCATCGCGACCAGCTCGGCGTCGAGCCGATCTGTCAGACCCTGGACGTGTCGGCGTCCGCGTACTATCAGCGTGCGACCGGCGAGCGGTCGGAGCGAGCGGTCGAGGACGAGCGGCTGACCGGTCGCATCCGCGAGGTTCATGGGGCCAACTACGAGTGCTACGGCTACCGGCGCGTGCACGCCCAGCTGGTCCGCGAGGGCGAGGCTGCGGGGCGCGACCAGGTCGCGCGGCTGATGGGCTCAGCGGGCATCCAGGGCGCGAAGCGGCGCGGGAAGCCGTGGCGGACCACGATCCCCGATCCCCAGGCGCAGCGGGCGTCTGACCTCGTCAACCGTGACTTCACCGCGCCGGCGCCGGACCGCTTGTGGGTCGGGGACTTCACCTACCTGCGCACGTGGGAGGGCCGGCTGTTCTTCGCGTTCGTGATCGACGTGTACTCACGGATGATCGTCGGCTGGCAGCTGGCCGGCCACATGCGAACCACGCTGGTTCTCGACGCGCTGCGGATGGCGCTCGGGCTCCGAGCGCCGGGCGCTGACTTTCAGCTGGTGGCGCATACCGACCAGGGCTCGCAGTACACCTCAGAGGACTACATCCAGCAGCTCGACGACGCCCGCGTGCTGGCGTCGGTCGGCACGGTCGGCGATGCGTATGACAACGCGCTCGCCGAGTCGTTCGTGGACTCATTCAAGACCGAGCTGATTGCCGACCGCGTGTGGCGCACCCACACCCAGCTCGAGCTCGCCGTCGTCGAGTACGTCGCATGGTTCAACCACGTCCGGCTGCACTCCTCGCTCGGCAACCGACCGCCTGACGAGCACGAGCAGCGATACGTCGCGGCGCTCGCCACTCACCCTGAAGGCGTGCCTCGCCCCACCGGTACTGGCACCTTGAGCGTGTCGGGGGTGTACGACCCCTTCGGGGTCGTCTCCGACCTACAGTAGTAGCAACTCGCACTAACTTGGTATAATTACTTGAAAGACCTACAAACCCGGTCTCCGTCAAACCCAGGGCATTCCATTTGCCGGTGTGCGCCGAGCCGAGCGTTCGCGTTAAGACAGATGCCGGCGGGTGGGTTCCTGTGGGTCGCGGTCATCGGCCGGAGGGCGTTAGACGGGCCCAGGACGCGTCCGTGTGCAACCCGAGGGTTACGGCTTGGCTGGATTGGGTCGGCGGGTGGCTCAGGCGGCGGTGAGACTGGGTACCTCCTGCTCGACCTGGGGGGGCTCGGGGTCGGCGCAGCTCAGCGCCATCGACTCGACCGACAGGTAGCGCCGCTGGACGAGCCATTCGTCGTTCTGTTCGGAGAGCAGCGCGCCGGCGAGGCGGATCACCGCCTGGTCGTTGGGGAAGATCCCGACGACGTCGGCGCGGCGGCCGATCTCCTTGTTGACGCGCTCGAGCGGGTTGGTGGACCGCAGCTTGGTCTGGTGCTCTGAGGGGAAGGCGTAGAACGCGATCAGGTCCTCCTCCGCGTGCTCGAGCAGCTCACACACCTTCGGTGCGACCTGCGCGAGGCGCTCGAGCACGTTGGTGACCCGCTCGCGCGCCTGGTCGCGATCCTCGGCGTTGAAGATCTCCCTGAGCGCGGCGGCGACGAGTCCTCGCTGGTCGCGGCGGCAGTGCATCACCATGTCGCGGAGGAAGTGGACGGTGCAACGCTGCCATGGGCAGCCCAGCACGCGGGCGATCGCGGCCTTGAGTCCCTCGTGCTGATCGGAGATCGCCAGCCGCACCCCATACAGCCCGCGCTTCTTCAAGGAGCGCAGGAACTCGACCCAGAACGCGCCCGATTCGACCTCGCCGACATCAAGGCCGATCACCTCCCGCACCCCGGTCTCGTGCACCGCATAGGCAACCACCAGCGCCTTGGACACCACCCGGCCCTGGTCACGAACTTTGACCTGCTTCGCGTCGAGCCAGAGATACGGGTAGGCCCCCTCCAACGGCCGCCCGCGAAACAGCTCGACCTGCTGATCCAGCGCCCGGCAGATCGCGCTCACGCGGTCCTTGGTCATCCCTTCGATCCCCAGCTGCTCCACCAGCCGATCGACCTTCCGCGTCGAGACACCGTTCACGTAGGCCTCCAACACAACCGCAACGATCGCCTGCTCACTGCGCCGGCGGGGCTCCAGAAAGCTCGGAAAGTACGCCGGACCCGACCGCTTCTTCGGGACCAACAACTCGAGCTCCCCAACCCTCATCTCCCACGCCCGCTGCCGATACCCATTGCGATGCGTGACGCGCGTCCCCGGCGCGACCTCGCCCCGTCCAGGCCCACCTCAGCGCTGACCTCGGCCTCCATCACCTCGCGGGCGACCAGCGCGACCGCCTCGCGCACGAAATCCTCAAGCCGACCATCCATCGTCTTGGCGACGACATCGGCAACCGTCATGCTCTGAACTTCGGCCATCGTGGTGTCTCCATTCGTCTGACTGCGATAACAGCCGACGAGTTCCGCGCCACGGTGGCCGACCCCTCTTCAGCGGTCGACCCCCGAGACGCTCGTTACACCACTTCTACCGACATGACCGATAACGCTCGCTTGTGCCAACGAGATGGCTGCTGCCCATAAACCGAAACCACCCGCCGCACAGGTGGCACTGAACCCGGTCCTCCTCCGGGTTGGTCCCAGAGCAGCTGGCCCAGCGGCGCGAAATATGGCGTCCCGTCCTCAAGACGCCCCACCAAGCCGCTCTCAGCGCCCATTTGCACCAGACCGCATCATCGCAGCGCCAGCAACGACCTGTAACTCGAGCGGCCGGGCGGCTCGGGCCTCGGCGCCACCGCGTTTCCGACCACGAGCGGCGCGTCGTTCGGCGCGGCAACTGCGGCCGGAATCCGGGCGCGATCATTGGCGCGAGATCTCGGCGGCCAGGAACGCGGGGCGCTGTATCGCTCCCGCGGAGGCCCGGAGCGCCGGCACCAGACGCTCGAGCGACACGATCAGAACGTCGTCCTCGACGCGCTCCACCCCTCTGGCGCGCACGATGCAGAGGACCGGGAGCGCTCCGCGGCGACACCAGCGTTGCCGACGTCGGTAAAGCCATACAGCCATCTCAGGGACACCGACCAGGTGGCGCAGGTCGAACGTGCGGGTCCCGGTCTCGATAGCGAACGCGATCCCGGTCGGCGCGATCGCGACGCTATCGATACCGCCACGACCCCGATATGGCAGCGAGTGGCGCAGCCACCACCCCTCCGCTTCGAGTGCTCCGAGGGCCCGCCGAACCTCATCCTCAGAACGCGCGCCGACACGGCTGCGCCCGGCCAGGCGCACCCAATGACGAGCGTCGATCAAGTACCCGACCGTGATAAGTAACAGCACACCCGCCACCGCAACTGAGCCCACGCCCGCGGCTATCACTGCGAACGCGCCCGTCGCCAGGCCTGCCGCGCCACTCGCGGCTGCTCGGCGCAGGCGCCGGTACAGCTGGCGGCCGGGAAAGCTCCATCGCGACATGCTCAGAAGCTCGCACTCAGTTCGGACGACCGTCGGCGCGGAGTCGCTGAGCGCGACGACGATGAGGCCTGCGAGGCAGGACGACTCGTGCCGCTGCCGCTTGCTGGCCGCGAACTTGAGCGGGGGATCGGCCGACTACTCGACGGCCGTCGGTCACCTGGCTCGGGTCGCGCGCTCGCAAACGACACCGCGCTGCCCGCGGCGCTAACGCGTCCGAGCCGTTCGGCTCCTACGCGAGGAGGCTACGCGCGTCCACCTCGTGGCGGGCAAGATCGTGCTGAGAGGTCCGGCACCACGAAGCAAGTCCGAGACCTGATTGCCGAGCGCCGAACAAGAGCTTTCGTGAGCGCGCGCCCGCTAGCCGCTATGGCCGTCTCGGGCGTGATGTGGTGCGTGGATCGGCCGATCCGTTGCGCGGGCAGGACCTGCTCGGCGAACAGGCGAAGCGATCGCGGGCTCACGAGCGGGTGATATTACCCCGGCCTGCAAATGGGTTACGCGGCGTAAGCCGTGGCGGGGTGAGTGAAGAACCGCTTGATGATGTGTGGCTGTTGCTGGCGACCGTGTAGGTAGGAGCGCACCTCATCGATCAGCTCGCTCAGGTTCCGCGGCCGGCGGCGGCCGACCGCGTTGGCCTTCACGTCATGGTTGAGCAACTCCACCGGGTTGAGGTCGGGGCTGTACCCCGGGAGGAAGTACAGCTCGATCCGCTCACCGTGTTCGGCCACCCACGCCTTGACCAGCTTCGAGCGATGCGAGGGATGCCCATCCACGATCAGGTGCACCTTCCGATCCGGGTGATGGTCGATCAGCCGCTTGAGGAAGTCGATGAACACGAACTGGTTGAACTTGCCCTCAAACAGCGAGAAGCGCAAGGACCCGTCGTTGCCGATCGCGGAGATCATGTTCACCCCGAACCGCTGGCCGGTGGCCTCCTTGATCGGCGTCTGCCCTTTCGGGCTCCAGGAGCGCCCGTGTGAGCACTGCGAGCGAAACCCGGTCTCGTCCTGCCAGAGCAGGATCCCCCCGTCGCGCCTGGCCATCGCGCGGATCGTCGGGTAGCGCTCCTTCAGCCACTGCTCGACCGCCTCGGGATCGCGCTCCAGCGCTCTGTGCGCCGGCACCTGCGGCGTGAACCCCCACGCGCGCAGATAGCGCCCCACGGTCCTCACCGCGAGGCGGACCCCGAACCGCTGATCGATCAACTCCATGACCGCGTCCCGCGTCCACAGGAACCCCGGCAGCTTCAGCTGATCGGGGTTGCGCTCCTTGACCAAGGTCACGATCACCCCCTGCTGCCAGGGCTCAAGCGCCGCCTGCTCACCCGGCCGCCGGCCCCGGCGGCGCTCCTGCAACCCCTCCCAGCCGCCGTCACGCCAGCGGCGCATCCACTTCGACACTACCGCCCGCTCAACCCCGAACACCCGTGCGGCCTCACGGTGACTCATCCCACCGATCACCGCCCGCACCGCACGCTCGCGAATCGCCGCCTGTGCCTCACCTGACAGTGACCGAAGATCCGAGCGCGTTGACACTCTCACATACTATCAAAACGGTAACCCATTTACTGGCCGCGGTAATACGCGGCCGAGATCGCTTCAGCCAGCCCACTCACAGCACGCATCAGAGGTGCTTTCGGCGGCCTCGCGGGTTAGTGGCATCAGGAGCTTTCCCTGCAAATGCCAGACGTTGCCGCGCGCCACACGACTGCCGAGCGCCCTCTCACGGCGGCGACCTGCATTACTTGACGACGAGCGACGTGCTCCAGGCGACGAGCACGGCGCCGTGCGTCCACCAGGAATGGGCGCTCCTGGCGACGGCACATAGGCTTAGATTAGAGCGCCTCGGCGCGGTGCTCGAATCTCGGGACACAACGGGGACACATGCGGTTTGTTACAAGCGGCGTTTTACCTGCGTAATGAGTCTAAGCTAAGGCGACGACCGGAATCGAACCGGTGTAGACGGCTTTGCAGGCCGCTGCGTAGCCACTCCGCCACGTCGCCGCGAGGGCCTAGAGTAGCGCCGCGGGTCGCTTGCGCGTGGGCGCTGGCGCGCTGGGTGCCGGCGCTCAGCGGCTACGAAGCACGATGCCGTTACCCGCCGGGTCGCGGATCAGCGCGCCGCCGGCGCCGTGGTCGATCTCAATCCCGGCGCTGCTGACTCGCTCCAGCAGGACCTCCAGCTCACGCTGGCTGGGCAACTCGACCGCGAACGATCGCAGCCCGATCGCTCCCGGGGGCGGGGCACCAGCGCCGAGACTGTGCCAGGTGTTGAGCCCGATGTGGTGGTGATATCCACCCGCCGAAACGAACAGCGCCCCGGGATATCCACGCACCATTGCCTCGAAACCGAGGATGTCGGCGTAGAACGCCTCCGCGGCGGCGAGATCTGCGACCTGGAGATGAACATGGCCAATCCGCGTGCCCGCGGGAGCGAGTGGCTGCGGGACACTGCTCTCATCGAGCTCGCCGAGCAGATCGCGCAGATCGAGCGCCAAGGTCGCCATCTCGAGCCGGTCGCCGGCGCGCGGCCACTGCTCGCACGGACGGTCACGGTAGATCTCGATCCCGTTGCCGTCTGGGTCCGACAGGTACAGCGCTTCGCTAACGAGGTGATCGGAGGCACCGTCGAGTGGCCAACGAGCCTCCGCCAACCGCACCAACGCGAGCGCCAGGTCGCGACGGCTGGGAACCCGGATCGCCAGGTGATATAGCCCCGTCGCCCGGCGATGTAGCGATGCCGCCGACGGGTCGCCGCTGAGCTCGATCAGTGGTCGCTCGCCGGGCACGCCCAGCACTAGGGTGCCATCTTCGAGCTCGGCAGCCTGAAACCCAATCGCCCGCTGATAGAACTCGCGGGCCTGGTGCAGGTCGGATACGAGCAACCGGACCGTGCCGACAGCGGTGTCGGGATGGATACTCACCGCGGGAGCCCTGTCGAGCTGGGTTGGCACGTGCGTCACTCGACGGCGCAGGAGTCGGGCTCTGAGGCGACCGTGCAAGCACCATCGCGATTAGCTCCGGGGAGTCGGCTGAGCAGCGAGGCGAGCTGCTCGATCTCGTCTCGGGAGAAATGCTCCAGGAACATCCGATGAATGCTCGCTACGTGCGTTGACCCGGCGCGGCGCAGCTTCTCATACCCATCGTCGGTCAGCTGAGCGTAGGAGACCCGGGCGTCGTTTGGGCACGAAACCCGCTCGATCAGGTCGTCCTCGACGAGGCCATCGACCAATCGCGTGATCCCGGATCGAGTCAGCATTGTGCTCTCCGCGAGCGCCGACATCGGCAGCTTGCGGTCTGGAGCTTGGGCGAGGTACAGCAGGACCTCGTAATCGCGGGTTGTCATGGCATGCTCAGCGACGAGCTCGGCGTCGAGCTCCCGCAGAATCGAGGCGTGGCTCCGTAAATAGCTGCGCCAGGCTTCGAGAGCGGCGCCGTCGAGCCGGGCTGAAACGGTTCTCTCCATTTCCCCGATTGTAGTTGACGGGTCAACGGAAAGCGGGCTGTTTGCTCCTGGCGAGCAGCTAAGGTGGATCCGATGGACGAGATCGCTCCAGGACTGTGGCACTGGACCGCCCGCCACCAGCACATCGGGATGATGGTCAGCTCGTACTACCTCGAGCCCGAGCGTATCGCGATCGACGCGTTGATTCCCTCCGACGGACTCGAGTGGTTTGCGCAGCACGGCCCGCCTGAGCACGTCCTGCTGAGCAACCGCCACCACGATCGCGATGCTTGGAGCCTGCGAGAGACCTTCGGCTGCAAGGTGCACTGCATTCGCAACGGGCTCCACGAGCTCGAGGGCCGCGGACCAGTGCAGCCGTTCGACTTCGGAGACGAGCTGCCGGGGGCGGTGGTCGTGCATGAGGTCGACGCGATCTGCCCCGATGAGACGGCGCTTCACATCCCCCAGTACCGGGCCCTCGCCTGCGCCGACGGTGTCGTCCGCTGGCAGGGTGGGGCGGAGCTTACGTTTGTCCCGGACTCTCTGATGGACGAACCAGAGCAGACCAAGGAGCATCTACTTACGGCCTATCGCGGCCTGCTGGAGCTCGACTTTGACACCTTGTTGCTCGCCCACGGAGATCCGATCGTTGGCGACGCTCATCAGGCGTTACGGGAATTTGTGGGCTAGAGCTGGGCTAGAGCGGTAGTACGGGCGGCGCGGTCACCGCGTGCCATCTCGATGACCGCGCTGCCCTTGCCTCTCAACTGCAGTCCCCGTTAGGCTACCGGGCTCGTGGTCAGCGAGCCGGGACCGGTCCTTGACGGTCAGCGTTTGCGGCACGCCACGACGGGGCGTTGAGCCATTCCTCGAAGGTCGGGCCGGCGAGCGTGGCGTCCGGGTCGGGCAGCAACGCGCCCGACGTGTACACGTCGCGGTCGGGGTCGGCCGGGGCGCTCACGCCCTCGATCCGCACCGGTTCACGGCGTCGGGCCACGAGCAGCTTCGCGACCTCGACAGAACTTTCCTCCCTCGGTCCGGCGATCTCCAGGATCGCCGCCCCGTGTACGCACGGCATGATCAGCAGCTCGGGGGTGCAAGTCCCCCGTGGAGGAGATGACACCAACCACAAGTCAATGGCAACTGCTACGTCGTGAGGCGGGTGGGAAGGAAGCCGGAGGCGAAATCGCGACTCTAGGGTGCGTCCTCGGAAGCTGTATTCGACTCGCCGGTGGGAGTCCGGCCACGGTAGCGACCAAGCAGCCGTGTAGCTGGTGGCCAGCGCGAGGAGAGATCCAAAGCGCTGAAGCGTCACGACAAAGGCCCCTTGGGGGTCGAGCAAGCAAGCGGTCCGTAGCGTCAATCGAATCCTGCAGCGTCGTAAGCGATCCCGCTTGGGCGGGAACCAGAGGGAGCCGAGCCGTTCCTAGGGCGGCGAAGGCCATGGACGGGGCGAAGAGCTTGGAGTTACAGCCCCAAGGAACCCTCCGGCGTATGGGGATCGGAACGCTTGCACAGCCGAATGCGGAAGAAGAGAGATCCGTCTGCGCACCGGCATTAGGCGGAAGTTTTTGACGGGTTGAGGCCCGATCGCCTGTGTTTACGGGCGATCGGGTTCTTTTGGGCCGATAGGTGTAGACACTAAAATGCTTGACAGTGTCCTGGTGTTGTGAGATGATTCTCTTGTGGCCAAGCGAGGCGGCAGGGTTCATGTGGCGGTGACACGTCGCCACTACAAGGGCCAGGAGTACACGACCACGCTGCTGCGCCGCTCCTACCGGGAGGGCGGCAAGGTGCGTAACGAGACGGTCGGGAATCTCTCGCATCTGGAGCAGTGGATGATCGACGGGCTCAGGTCGATGCTGGCCGGCCGGCGGCTGGTCGATCTCGACGCGGAGTTCGAGATCCTGCGCTCGCTGCCGCACGGGCACGTCGTGACGGTGCTCTCCGTGCTGCGCGAGCTGGATCTGGAGCGGCTGATCTCACGAGAGCGCTGTCGCGAGCGGGACCTGTGCGTGGCGATGATCTGCCAGCGGCTGCTCTCACCGTGCTCGAAGCTGTCGACCACACGGCTAGTGGGGCAGACTACGCTCGCGGAGGAGCTCGAACTGGGCGAGGTGACAGAAGCCGAGCTGCTGGCGGCGATGGACTGGCTGCGTGCGCGCCAGGAGCGGATCGAGAAGGCGCTCGCCCGCCGTCATCTCCAGGGTGAGGGGTTCGTGCTCTATGACCTGTCCTCCAGTTACCTGGAGGGACGCCACTGTGAGTTGGCGGCGATCGGGTACTCGCGCGACGGCAAGCCGGGCAAGCCGCAGATCAGCTATGGGCTGTGCTGCGCGCCGTCCGGACAGCCGATCTCGATCGAGGTGCACAAGGGCAACACCGGCGATCCGACCACGCTTGGGCCCGCGGTTGAGCGTGTCAAGGACACCTTCGGGATCGAGCACGTGGTGTTCGTCGGCGACCGGGGGATGATCACCGACGCTCGGATCAAGGTTCTCAAGGAACAGGGGGTCGGATTCATCACCGCGCTCAGGGCGCCGCAGATCCAGAAGCTGACCGTCGCGCCCGGCTTTCAGCTCTCGCTGTTCGACGAGCAGGGCCTGTGCGAGGTCTCCTCGCCCGAGTTCCCCGACGAACGATTGGTGGTGTGCCGCAACCCGGCGGTCGCGGCCGAGCGCGCGCGCAAACGCGAGGAGCTGCTGGCGCTCACCGAGCGCGATCTCCAACAGGTCAAGCAGATGGTCGAGGGCCCGCGCGGCACGCTGCGCAACGCCAGCGCGGGAAAGATCGGCGAGCGCGCCGGCCGCGTGATCAACAAGCGCAAGATGGCCAAGCACTTCACCCTGCAGATCGCCGACAGCGCCTTCAGCTACACACGCAACCAAGCACAGATCGACGAGGAAGCGCTCCTTGACGGGATCTATGTGATCCGCACCCAAGAGCCCAGCAGCCGGATCGGCTCCGCGGCGGTCGTGCGCGCCTACAAGCAGCTGAAAGTCAACGAGCGCGCGTTCCGTCAGATGAAGACCCCGCTGGAGATCCGCCCGCTGCACCACCGCCTCGAGGAACGCGTCCGTGCCCACGCGTTCCTGTGCATGCTCGCCTGTTACGTCCAGTTCGAGCTCACCACCCGACTGGCGCCGATGCTGTTCTGCGACGACACGCCGCTCTCACCCGCCGACCCCGTCGCGCCCGCCCAGCGCTCACCACAAGCAGCCGCCAAAGCCGGCAGCGCCCTCACCATCACCGGGCAGGTCGCCCACAGCCTCGAGGACCTCATCACCGACCTCGGCACGCTCTGCCGCAACACCATTCGGATCGCCAACAGCCGCTACACCTTCACCCGGCTGACCACCCCCACCGAGCTGCAAGCCGAAGCCTTCCAACTCGCCGGCGTCAACCCCGGCAAGTAGACACCAACCCACCCGCCCGGAACGGCCAAACCGCCGCCGCTCCGGGCGATTTCACGCCCTCACCCCAAAAACTTCCGATTAGGTGGCCGTAGGCTCGCCAGCCTGCGGTGCCCGGTAAGCGGCGAGGCCGATAAGTGCAGCCCACGAAACGGCCTGGCGCGCAGCGGAAGTCAGCGCAGGCGATATGAGCGATGATGGGCATGGACAACATAACCTGCCCTAGCAAAGCGCCTGTAGCCGGGTGCGCGGTAGGGGTCCCAGCGTCTGTCAGGACGAGGGGCTTCGGTCCGCAACTGGCGGCAGCTCGCTCTGAGCTGCGGTCTGGGATTCAGATCGCTTGGGTGGCTCGCCAACGCCGGTGGCACGGCAGAATGCGGGTCATCGACTGCCCGGGGGAACGCCGTGTGCGGGAGGGAGCAGCCGACAAGGCTGCGACCCAGCTGGTGCGAGTCCAGCCACGTCAGTTGTCCATGTCGGACGTGAAGCGACGCCACATCCCGGTTCGGGTAACCGGCTGGGCGATGCGTGGTGTGAAAGGCCTGGCGGCCCAGCGCATGCGCTGCGGTCGGAGCAGTCTGGAGGCCGAGCGAGTGCAGGAGCCCGAAGGTGATCGAATGACTGCAGCCACGAAATACGGCTCCCCACGGAAGCTGCCATGTGGGGATAGATCCGCGCGCCGAACCCGTTTCCCGCGGGGTGAGGCCGGTGTCCTGGGTGAAGGAATGGACACGTGCAGCCGAGGAGCGCGGCGGGGTATGGGTCCGAGCGCCTGCACAAGGGTCGCAGAGATAATGTCGGGAAGGGCCATCGCCCAGCAGGGATTGGCGACAACCTGCAAAGACCTCGCGCGCAAGGCGAGAGCCGAGGCGCGGGGAGGGTGGTGGTCTGGCGCATGAGCCCGTACGAGCGACGACGAGGGGGTAACGCCCCTCCAGGCGGCTTTCGAGGCCGCCCCGGCGCGGGTAACACCCGTTCCGGGCAAAGGGGCTCTGGGCACTCGGTGGCCACGACAGTCGGTAGGCAACCAGACACTGAGCTGGGTTCTGCCGGGCCCGCGTCGTGGCGAAGGGGCGATGCAAACTCCACCGCGTTGGGGCGAAGGGTGCGCCAGCACCGCAGTTTCGCGCCGTGGGGGAAGGTGGAAGGCCCGCCCTGAGAAATGGCGTGCAGAGCCGAGGCCAGAACCGGACTCGGGAAATCCGACCGTCCGGGATCGTAGAGGGGCTTCAGGAAACGTGGCGCGCCTGATTTCTATCTCGACAACTCACGAGCGGTTCGGAAGGGCGGGAGGAAACGCTCCGATGATGCCCAGCCCCAGGTGGATCGCTGGGTGGCATATCGGCGGCGCGCCTCTCGCCTACTGACGTGTGTCTGAGTCTTTTTCCGAAATCTGGGCGTGTAATTCGCAGCCAGTTCCGGGGGTCGTCATGGGGTAGTGGATTGATGGCAGTGCAGGGTTCGTGGCGTGGTTAGCTACGCCGGCGCGGCCGGTCAAGGCCACCGCTGCGCGGCCGGCTGCGCTGGGCCCTGTCGGGCTGGCCTTGACAGTTTGCGCCAGCTTCGTTGATGGGCTGGTGAGGTCGGCAGCAGAGCTGCCGAGGGCCGTGACAGGGCCGCTGAGAGCTCGGCGGGCTCGATTTGGGCGGTTGCGGCGAGCACCGGCGCGTTGTGCGGCCCTGTGCGGCCCTGCGGCGAGGCGGGCAGGGTGATCGGTCGCCCGCTGTTGGCGGTTTGGGGGCGTCGTCGTCATCCGATCAGCCTCGGGTGGGTGCCGCGGTTGTAGGCCAGGCGCTGCTCTCGGGCGCGCGCGAGGCCGGCGCGGCGGGCTTCACGGATCGCGGGCCGGCGGCCCTCGTGCTCGTCGTCGGGGGTCACGTAGCCGATGCCGGCGTGCAGGCGCACCCGGTTGTACTGCTCGCGTACGGCGTCGAGCTCGCGTGATAGGTCGGCCGGGTCCTTTAGCGCGCACAGGTACGGCCATTCGTACTTGACGTGGCCGAGCAGCGACTCGATGTGGGCCTGATCGGTCGGCGTCCCGGGGCGGCCATAGTGGGTCGCGATCGCGTGCAGAGCCATAAACTCGCGGGTCGAGCCCGACCTCATCTGGGCGCCGTTGTCCGACACTGAGAGCAGGATCGGCTCAAGCTCGTCCTCCTGCTCGCCGGCCGCGTGCTCGTCGATCAGCGAGAGGATCACGTCCAACAGGCCCTCGCGCTCGAGCGCGCGCGTGAACAGCACCTGGACCTGCACGTCGGTCGCCTCGGGACAGAGCATCGTCTCGATCCACTTGCGCGAGACGAGGTCGAGGATCGCCAGCGCGCTCGTGCCGGCCTGCGGGAACTCGGTGAAGTCATAGCCCCACACCTGACGGGGCTTGTACTGGACCCATTCGGGCCACGGACGCTTGAGCGACTTCTGCCGCGGCGGGCGCCAGGGCAGCGCCCGGCCGTGCTCGAGCAGCACCCGCAGCACCGTCGAGGGCGACACCCACACGCGCCCAAGGTAAGAGCCGCGGTGCGCGAGCTTGCGGTGCGAGCCGTCGATCTCGCCCCACTGATCGGCGAGCCCCAGGATCGCATCGACCTCCTCCGGGCGCAGCGCGTGCACCGGCGTGCCGCCCGGCTTGCGGTCAGCCAAAGCACCGGCGGCGGCGCGCTTTTGCCAGTAGCGGGCGCGCCGCTCGCCCAGCCCGAGCGCCCCGCACGCCTTGCCAAAGCTCCAGCCCGCCCCGGTCGCCTGCGCGATCAGCTCCAAAAGCCGCGCCCTGACCGCCACCTCGACACGAGCTGGGACGCGGCCTACCAGCCCGAGCGCGCTTTTCCCCGCAACGCCACCAGCTCGATCGCCTGCTCCTTGACCGTCTCCTCCAACCTGGCGATCTCCGCGCGCGCCGCCGCCAGCTCCGCGTCCACAGCCCCACGAGCACCGCCACCAGGCTTGGAGCTGGCCAGCGCCGTCAACGCGCCCTCGCGCCCGACGCGACGGATCCGCATGATCGTCGTCGGATCCACCCCCCAACGCTCGGCCGCCTGGCGCTGCGTCAGCTCCCCCGTCAACAACTGCAGCCAGATCTGCAGCTTCTCCTCCGCGCTCAGCGCCCGCTTGCGGCGCCGACCACGACGGCTGACATCCTGTAGTTCGGACATGCTCCTCCTCACGCCCGTCTGACCCCTTCACAGCATCGTTGCACACGCAACGAGATGGCGTAACAAAACGGCGGATTTCGGAAACGAACTCAGACGCATAACACCCCCCTACCTCATAACACATGGCGCTCCGGCTGACCGTTGGTTGCCGGTGTGCTGCGCGTATGAGGCGGGGCGGTCCGGGCGAGCCAGCTCGGCACGGCGAAGCCCGTTGTCATCAAGGGGCCGTTACGTAGACGCGGTGGGTGCGCGATGAAGGTTGCTGGTCTTATCCGTGGAGGTCTCCATGGGTGTTCCAGGATGCCCGTCCGGTGCGTGAGCACCGCTCGTCGGGTGGTGCGGGACGGCGGCGTCCGAGAGGGCGTCGCTCGCTGTGGAGAAGTCAGCAGAGGTCGTAGTACCAGCGGGGATCGTGATCGCTGGGAAGGGCTGAACGCGAAGCCGAGATGCAGGACGCTCGTGCTCGTGGGATGGACGTTGAAGGCAGCCAACCCCATATGGGGCCTGTGCGGGAGGGTCCGACGGTGAAGCCCGAAGACGCCCGTCCAGGGCACAGTCCATCCCCGGCGACTGGCGACACCGCAGCTCACCCCGCCGAGGCGAGCTTGTGGGAGCAGTTGTTGGCCCGCGAGAATCTCGCCGAGGCACTCAGACGCGTCGAGCAGAAAGCCGGTGCCCCTGGCATCGACGGGATGAGCACCAAGGAGCTGCAGCCATGGTTGAAGGACCATTGGCCACAGGTCCGCTCGCAGCTCGACGCGGGCACCTACCGTCCGCAGCCGGCCAGGAGGGTGATGATCCCCAAGCCCTCGGGTGGTCTGCGGAAGCTGGGGGTGCCGGCTGTGGTGGATCGGTTGATCTGCCAGGCCGTCGCGCAGGTGCTCACGCCTGTCTTCGACCCGCACTTTCATCCCCATAGCTTCGGGTTTCGCCCGGGGCGCTCGCAACATCACGCTGTCGAGCGGGCACGCCAGTTCATCGCTGATGACGCGGCGTGGTGCGTC
This sequence comes from uncultured Solirubrobacterales bacterium, assembly GCA_963836065.1. GTDB lineage: Bacteria > Actinomycetota > Thermoleophilia > Solirubrobacterales > Solirubrobacteraceae > Palsa-465. Next base: position 526,943 of record CAWIII010000034.1, on the reverse strand, counting down.
GATTTTGATTTGGACTCGTTCTTTGACCGGGTTCAGCACGACGCGCTGATGGCGAGGGTCGCAAGACGGGTGCATGACAAGCGAGTGCTGCGACTAATCCGGCGCTACCTGGAAGCGGGTGTCATGGAGGGCGGGCTGGTGGCCGCGACAGAAGAGGGACCCCGCAAGGTTCTCCGCTCTCGCCGCGGCTGAGCAACGTCATGCTCGACGACCTCGACTGGGAGCTGGAACGTCGCGGACACCGGTTCGTGCGCTTCGCCGACGACGGACGAATTTACGTCCAAAGCCGGCGGGCGGGCGAGCGCGTCATGGCGAGCATCACGCAGTACATCGAGCAACGCCTGAAGCTCAAGGTCAACCGCGAGAAATCGGTGGTTGACCGGGCGACGAAGCGGCCCCTGCTGGGGTTTCGCTTCGCATACCGCGGCGATGAGGTTAGGGTGCTGGTGGACCCCAAGCGCGTCAAACGCGCCAAGGACCGCCTACACCAGCTGACCTCGCGCCGCTGGGGCGTGTCGATGGAGCGGCGGATCTTTGAGATCAACCGCTTCACGGTCGGGTGGACGGCCTACTTCGCGTTGGCCGACACACCCTCCCCGTTCAGGGAACTCGACAAGTGGCTCAGACGACGTTTGCGGCAGGTTCGCTGGAAGGAGTGGAAACGTGTGCGCACCAAGTTGCGCATGCTGCGAGCGGCAGGCATCCCCGAGCACGACGCCCGCAGTTGGGCATTTTCGCGCAAAGGGTACTGGCGCATCGCGGGCTCTGAATCGAAAATAGCCGTGGGGGAGCGGCAGCGCTTGGGGTTCGACAGCCTCCTTGGCCGTTTTGGGGTGTCGGTAGCGGGGGCGGTCAGGTGGCCTCGGGTAGGGGTTCGAGGGTGACTTGGTGGCCGAGGCGTTCGAGTTGCTTGATGAGCCGTCGGCGGTAGCGTTCGGTGTGCTCGGTGTCGCGGCGGTAGAAGAACTCTTCGCCGAGCTCGTGGTAGGGGACGCCGCTCTGGAGGACGTGGTAGGCGGCGGTGAGGATCTTGTGGGCGGTCGCGATCGTGGCCTTGGCGTGTCCGCGGCGGCGCTTGATCCGGTGGTAGCGGGCGGACAGGTAGGTGCCTTTGGTGCGCACGACCGCTTTGGCGGATTCGGTCAGCGTGCCGCGCAGCCATTTGGAGCCCTTTCTCGTCTTGCCCGAGCCCTTTTTGCCGCCGGACTCGCGCTGGCCGGGGCACAGTCCAGCCCAGGACGCGAGCTGATGCTCGGTCGGGAACTGGCTCATGTTGGGGCCGATCTCGGCGAGCAGCATCTCGGCGGCGCGCCGGTCAACACCGGGGATCGTGTCCAGCAGCTCCAGCTCACGGGAGAAAGGGGCGGTCAGCTCCTCGACCCGCTCAGACAACGTCTGAATCGTCTCATCGAGGAAGTCGATCTGCGCGAGCATCTGGCCGATCAGCAGCGCGTGGTGGTCGGTGAAGCGCCCCTGAAGCGCTTCTCGGAGCGCGGGGATCTTCTTGCGCAAGCTGCCCTTGGCGAGCTCGGCCAGGATCTCGGGGTCATGCGTGCCGGAGATCAGCGCGTCGAGCATCCGCCGGGCGGACACGCCGAGCACCTCGCTGGCGACCGAGGAGAGCTTGATCCCGGCGTCCTGCAAGGTCTTCTCGACCCGCTGCACCTCGCGGGTGCGTTCCTGGATCTTCGCCTTGCGGTAGCGAACCAGGTCACGCAGTTCCCGCAGCGGGCGGGGCGGCACGAAACTCGCGCGAACGAGCCCGTGCTCGACCAGCTGACAGCCCCACTCGGCATCCTGAACATCGCTTTTGCGTCCGGGGACGTGGCGCAAGTGGCGAGCGTTGTAGAGCCGGCACTCGAACTCGCCCTCGAGCAGGTAGAACACCGCCCGCCAATAGACGCCGGTGGACTCCATCCCGACGACCGTCACCGCCCAGCTGCGCAGCCAATCGGCGAGCAACAGAAGCCCGAACGTCGCGCTCTGAAACCCGCGGATCTCTTGCCGGCGCCCGCCGGCATCGTCGGGAACCCTGAACGCGGTGATCTGGGACTTGTGGATGTCGAGCATCGCGCACCGCTCGATCAAACGATTCACAGAAACCCTCCTGAGGGTCGGAATGACAGGACGACCGCCCGGGAGAGCCTCATGCTGTGGAGTCTGAATCTCGTGCTCAAGGCAACAGTTCGGGGTGCCCGAGACTCTCGCGTCACACTCCTAATCGGGCTGCTGGCACCAAGCTAGACCGACGTCGACCAAGGCGGCCGTCGCGCATTTCAGCCCGCCCAGGCCGGCCGGGCCAGCGGTGCACAAACATTTTCATCCGCTCTGGGCGGGCCCGCCAGGGCGCATGATCACTCCTATGGCTCCTCGCTGCAGGCGGCGCCGGCCTCTACCTCCTCGGGATGGACATGCACTACGACCTCGCGCACCGGATCTACGGCAGCAGCAGTGGCGGCGTGATCGAGCTCGTGATCGACATCCTGATCGCGGGTACGAGCGTCGGGGTGCTGTGGTGGAGCTGGCGCCACCGGCAGCTATTGCTAAACCCAGCCTCCGGACGCCAGCAGACACGAGTCTGACCGGGCCCGCGGCTACCTGGTCGTAGGCGGAAGCGGCGGCGGCGCGCGGTGCCGAGACGATGCCTTCAGAGAACGCAGGGTGACGACCACCCCGGTGTGGGGCCGTTCACCGTTTCCCCCGATGGCCCGAACACGCTCCCTGCAGGCCACCAGCGTGAGACCAAGAGCCATCTACGCATTGCACGACTGTCCCGCCGAGCGCCATCTCCCGCTTCCAATCCCCCACGCACGCGTGTCCGTCGCATTCGAGGTTTCCAGCGCACGCACCGAGCGCGAGAGGCGGAAATAATCTCTTGCCCGTCATCGCCCACCTCGCACGTCGAAGGCCAACTGGACCACGCGCACAGCGTGCCACGTCAGCAGCGCCCGGATCCGGGCGACCAGATTCCACCACACCGTCCCCCGGCAACACAACGTTCAGCGCGATTGTGCTCCTTGGCGTCGTGGATGCAATGGCCCTCGCAGCGATCACCTGGCTGCTGGGCCGTTTCCCGATTGGCATCGATACCCACTTCCCATTCGGGTTTCCCGCGACCGCAGACGGGCCGAAGCGAGCGCCGGGAAACGTCGCGGAGCGGCCTACTCGGCCGCGGCAGGCTCGCCCTCCGGCGGCGAGCGGAAGCCGCACACGCCCCCGGGCCGCGTCGTCCGTAGCTGACTCGTCCGCGCCGAGCATGGCCGGCGACGGGGTCGACGTGGTGCAGTAGCGATCGGGACCGCGCAACGCGGTTACTGATCAGCCTGCTTCGGGAACGCGAGGGGCGTCTCGCGGCCTCGGCAACCGAGAGTTGCGAAATCGTTCCGAAGCAGTCATGTACAGGCGCTTGGAGCAGGGTCTCGTGAGTTCCGCTCGCTGAACAGGGGCAGTGTCTCCAGCAGCGCGTCCCGGACGGGGGCAGCGGCGGTGAGGGGGCACGTTTACGTGGGTGGCGCGGCGGTGGCCCGATCAGAAGACGGATCCTCCTTACTCACCGCACGATGTAGCCAGCATCCGGCGGACGAGTTTACGCCGCGAGGGAATCGGATCACGCAGGTGAGGCAGCGCCACGGTGCCTCTTCTTCTCGAGCGGCGACTGTTCTTTCCCCGGTTCGCGATGGTGAGCCTGAGAGGCCATTGTCGCCTGGTAATGGGGGCTTAGTTCAGACCAGATGCCCGCCGCCGCTGCTCCTCACGTTGCCCGCCCGGCCTCGCGCGTCGACCCGAACGCCGTACTAGCTCCGCTAGGTGGTTGAAAAGTTCACGGATTGGTCATCTTTTCAGGCCGCGATAGCGGCCTGTTTGATCTTGTCCTCGAGTGCTCGCTCGAATGCGCGCCATGCGCGCGCGAGGGGGTGGTGGTTGGCGATCTCCGGTGGTAGCTGTGGGTCAAGTTCGGCGAGGGAGGGGTTGACGATCCGCGTGTAGGTCTTGCTGAAGAAGACGGCCAGTCGGCGTCCCTCGCGGGTCAGCTCGTAGCGCTGGGTGCGAGGGATCCGCTGGATGAACCCGTTGCGGCGTAGCCGCCTCAGGTCGTAGGTCATTTGCCGCGGGCCGTAGCCGGGGATCAACCCGGCGATCAGCGCGCGTAGCGAGCGGTTCGTCACCCCGGTGAACAGGTGCTGGAAGCTGCACAGGCAGGCGAGCAGCGCCATCGTTCTGGGGTCCCCGAACCGGAGTCCGGGGGCGGGTAGGCCATCATCGGTGGTGGATGGCAGCACCACGCGCTCAAGGAGCGTGGCGTCTGGTGCGCAAGCGCACGCGTCAAGCTGATGGTTCAACAGGCGTTGATTGATGTCGTGTCCGATTTGGATCAGCGCCTGCCAGTTGGCGTCGGTGAGGAGTCGTCCGACCCCGAAGTCGCGGGTGTCGTTGACGGTCGTCTCGGTTCTGAGCGCGCGGCCTTCTTTGAAGTACTGCTTGACCTTCGACGCGCGGAAGTGGATCTGGATCGCGGCCTCGACACCGCGGTTGAAGACCTTGGTGTGAAACCGTCCCGGGGTCTGCCGGGTCACGCGGCGGCCGAAGATGACCGCGGCCTGATCCGGGCGTCCCAATGTGAGCTGATCGGGGATCGTTGCCTCGAACCAGGCGCGGCCCGCGGCCGGCCGGTCAAACACGCGGGTGTCGGAGATCTCCAGTTGCCGGAACGCGAGGTCATAGCTGTAGCCACGGCGGCGGTCCTCGTCGGTGAATGGGGACGGGAGCGCGGCCTGCCAGCGATCAAAGAACGCGCGAACATCGGCGGCGGACAGACTCCCGCAGATCTCGGCGAGCGCCTCAGCGTTCTCGCACGATGCGAACCCGTTATCCAACGGGCGGAAGCCGATCCCGTGCTGGGCGGCCTGCTGCTTGGCCCACTCGTTCCCGTTCAGGTAGACCCATACCGGGAACGGCGCATACCCGACAGTCTTCAGAAAACTGGGTCCCCAGTCCGGATCGCGGATGTAGAAGTAATAGTTGTTCGGGAAGATCGACTGACGGCGATAGACGAAATGCGGATGCCCGTCCGGGCCGCCGTCCCGCCACCCGCGCCACGCGCTTGTTCTCTCCTGCGCGATCCCGACCATCACCACCCCGAACCGGCCCTCGCGTTCAGCGGCCTCGAAGTGCTTGCGGGCGATCTCCTCCTTCACATCGCCCTTGACAAATTTTCACCGCCGGGATCCCGTTGCTGATCACGAAATCGTTGATCTGATCGACGTAGCGACGGCCGATCCTCCCCAGCACCGCTGGTGACGGGATCGGGAACCCACGATCCAGCAGAAACCGGATCACCTGCCCCTCCGTCATCAGCCGCGGCACGTACCCCTGCAAGAACAGGCGGTCGACCGAACGCACCTGGAGCGTTACGTGATCGGCGAGTAGGCTTGAGATCGTGGCCACGGTGGTACCTCCAGCAACCGTAAGGTGCAAAGCCCCGCAGGGGCTTCCAAGCGGGCGCCGCTCGCCCGCGCTCTAGATCGGAAGGTACCCCGCGGCCACACCCCGCGGCCCGCAGGGACGCCCCGCGAGCGGGGCTCATACCGAACCCTGACCGCCCTCAAGATCACCGCAACGCTTGAACAACCACTCGGCGGTATGAGGCTCGCTCGCTAACACTAGCGGTTGTGGCGGTCGGGCAGTTCATGGTCATTCTGGATGCGACGGTGGTCAACGTCGCGCTGCCGACAATCAAGCGCGACGTCGGCTTCTCGGAGCAGAGCCTCACTTGGATCCTGAACGCCTATACCCTGATGTTCGGCGGCTTCCTCCTGCTCGGCGGGCGCCTCGCTGACCGGCTTGGGCGGCGGCGGCTGTTCGTGGCCGGAATTGCGCTGTTTTCTGGCGCGTCGCTGATCTGCGGGGTCTCGCAGTCCGAGGGCATGCTGCTGGTCGCGCGGGGCGTTCAAGGGCTCGGCGGGGCGAGGGTCTCGCCGGCCGCGCTGTCGATCATCCTCACGACCTTTGCCGAGGGGGCAGCGCGCAACAGCGCGCTCGCGGTGTGGGGTGCGATCGCCGGCGCGGGCGGCGCTATCGGGCTGCTGCTCGGCGGTGTGCTCGCGTGCAGGCCCTCAGTTGGCGGTGGGTGTTCTTTATCAACGTGCCGATCGGTGCGATGGTGCTGGCGCTCGCTCCACGGATCGTCCCGGAGAGCCGCTCGGAGTCGGCCGCCGGGGCGGCTACGACGTCGAGGGCGCGGTCGCGATCACGCTCGGCACGATCGCGCTCGTGTTCACGCTGATCAAGGCCCAGAGCTGGGGCTGGACGTCGGGGCGGACACTTGCCGGCTTTGCCGTGTCGATTGTGCTGATCGCCGCGTTCGTGCTCATCGAGCGTCGACACCAGGACCCGCTGGTCCCGCTGCGTATCTTCTCTAACCGCAGTCTCGTTGGGTCGGACGCGACGATGCTCGTGGTGGCGGCAGCGCTGTTTGGGATGTTCTTCTTCTGCACGCTGTATCTGCAGCAGGTGCTGGGCTACAGCGCACTGAAGACCGGGATCGCCTACCGCCGCTGAGCCTGACCATCATCGGCGCGTCGGGGCTGGCGTCGCGCTTCGTCGACCGCTTCACGCCCAAGCCGGTGCTCGTCGCCGGCCTGCTCATCTCGACCGTCGGCTTCGTGTTGCTCACGCGCGTTTCCGGTCACGGCGACTACGCGAGCCACGTCGCGCCGGCGATGGTCGTTCTCGGGGCGGGGCTGGGGACGTCGTTCGTGCCGATCACGATCGCCGCCACCAACGGAGTGGCGCCCGGCGACTCTGGACTGGCCTCGGAGCTACTGAACACCACGCAGCAAGTCGGTGGCTCGCTGGGCCTGGCGATCCTGTCCTCGGTCTCGACCAGCCGCGTAACGAGCGCGCTGCACGCCGGCTCGTCGCTACCGGCGGCACTGACGCACGGATTCAAGGGCACGTTCACCGTCGCGGCGGCGCTTTGCGCAGTGGGCATCGTCCTTGCGGTGGCGCTGCTCCCACGCCGGCGGCGCGAGACCGAGCACGCACAGGTCGAGGCGATCGCGCTGTCCTTTGCCCGCTGCCCCGGTGCGCCGTACTGCGGGCACCTGGCGCGCGTGGTCGCCATCGGCCGCCGCATGCGAGGCGCCGTCGCGCGGTAGGCGCCGGCCCTGAAGCACGGTCTCTCCGGAGGGCGGACCGCCGCCGCGCTTCGGGACGCCAGGCGCTTCTTTGCTCCTCGCCGCGTGGCTGGCGGCGTACACGTCGTCAATCAGGTTGTAGGAGGTAGCCATTGCGCGGGTAGGGCGGCAGGCACGTCGGGATAGTCGGGCACGACCCGAAGCGCGAAGGCCTGTGCCGGCCGACCCGCCACCACCTGGCCGACGTCCTCCATGGCGAGCAGCATTCGAATCGAGGAGCCGATCTGGAAGTCGGCGGCGCCGAGCTCCTGGCCGCCGATCACACCCCGCTCCAGCAGGCTGTCGACCTCGTCCAGCAGTCCAGGCAGGCCGGCGAGATCGCGCCGCACATGTTCATCGCTGGCCCCCCCTGCCAAACGAACACTGGCGGGAGCGGGGTGAGCAGCACGCTGGTGAGCGCGGGCGCCAGCAGCGGCGATCTCGGCGAACCAGCGGCGCTGACGGAGGTGCCGGCGAAGGCCCCAGCGGAGCAGCCGACGCGGAACCGGCTGCAAGACAGCCTCGCCCCAGCGCTCAGCCTTCGCGGCAGCGGCCCGGGCCGCAGGCTCCCGCGGATACAACGATGGCACGGGCGCGATCTCCTCAAGCGCCTGGGCGAGCGCGAGCGAGCCCTGGACGCGCCGGCCGTCGGGCAGCTTCATAGCCGGCGCTGTCACGCCACGAAACCCAAGCGCCAAGAGGCTCGGCGGGTGGGCGCCCGCGAGCAGCTCGACGTAGCGATAGGAGAGTTCCTTGCGGTCGAGCATCCCGCGCGCGGCGAGGACCGGGTGCGACAGCGGAATCCCGTACAACCGGATTTGGCGTTCGGGCATGCCTGCGCGAGCCTACCCGCTACCGCCGCAAAGCTGCCAGCCCCCTCAAGGACTCCGTCGAGCCGGGAACGAGTCGTTGTCCTCTCAGCGAGCACCTCGCGAGACGACCCAACAGTGCTTCCGAATGAGACATCGGACTCGCTTATTCCGTCTGACGGCCGAGCAGCGCGAGGAAGCGCCCAATGCGGGCGCGCTCCTCATCGGGGAGTGCGCCGTTGGTCTCAACGAGCAACGTCATCGGCCGACGCTCACGCGCCCAGGCCCGCACGGAGTCGCTGAATTCTGGGCCCACCCACACCAGCGGGAAACCCCCGGCAAACGCGATCACGGTCTGTTCTTGGGCGGTTAGGGTCGGCTCGCTTCGCACGATCGAGACAGCGACAACGTCGAGCGCGTGGGCCGCCGCATTGATCGCCTCCAGCCCGCCATCGTCGATCACCAGCGCGACCTCGCCATCGCGTAGAGTCTCGGCCGCCCACCCCTTCGGCTCACCGGCGAGTGCTAAGGGCTCACGAATGAATTAGTGGGCTGTGGCAGGATGTTGGGTTGTGGTGGCGTATCGCGGGGGCATGATCGATGAATCGCAGATTGTTGAGCGTTATCGGGGGTTGGGGCCGGAGTTGAACGAGCGTCAGCGCAGGTTGTGGGCGGCGTCGGAGGCTCGGTCGTGTGGGCCGGGCGGGATCGCGGCTGTCGTGCGTGCGACGGGGATCAGCAAGAACACTGTGCAGCGTGGGATCGCAGAGCTGCGGGAGGGGACACGGCTCGAGGCGGGTCGTGTCCGTCGGCCGGGTGCGGGGCGGCCGCGGTTGACGGAGTCTGATCCGGAGCTGGTGGGAGCGTTGGAGGCGTTGGTGGATCCGGATACGCGTGGGGATCCGTGCTCGCCGTTGCGGTGGTGCTCGAAGAGCTTGCAGAACATCGCGAGTGCGCTTCAGGCGGCAGGACATCAGGTGTCCGATCGGACGTCCGGGAAGCTCTTGCGGGGGCTTGGGTTTCGGTTGCACGCGAACTCCAAGACGCGGGAGGGGAAGGATCATCCTGATCGTGACGCGCAGTTTCGGCATATCAACGAGACGACACGCTCGGCGCTCGCCGCGGATCAGCCGGTGATATCCGTAGACGCGAAAAAGCGCGAGCTGGTCGGGGATTTCAAGGCTGTCGGGCGGGAATACGAGCCGACTGGGCGGCCGGTCGAGGTTCGCTGCCACGACTTCAAAGACAAGGATCTGGGGCACGCGATCCCGTACGGCGTGCTCGACATCAAAGCCAACGAGGGGATGGTCAGCGTTGGTGTCACCCATGACACAAGCGCGTTCGCGGTCAACTCGATCCGCGTGTGGTGGCAGTACCTCGGCCAGAAGCGTTACCCCAAAGCGACGTGCCTGACGATCACTGCTGACGGCGGCGGCAGCAACTCCAGCCGCACGCGCCTGTGGAAGACCGAGCTGCAGAAGCTCGCCAACGAGCTCGCGCTGCCGATCCGCGTCTGCCACTTTCCGCCCGGGACGTCGAAGTGGAACAAAATCGAGCATCGCATGTTCAGCTACGTCAGCCTCAACTGGTGCGGACGGCCGCTTGAGAGCCTGCAGGTGATCATCGACCTGATCGGCGCGACCACGACCAGCACCGGCCTGAAGGTCTACGCGCGCCTGGACCCCGGCCACTACGAGAAAGGGATCAAGGTCACCGACCAAGAGCTTGCCGCCGTGGACATCGCCCGCGACCAGTTCCATCCAGACTGGACCTACACGATCCACCCAACCCAAAAGGGGCCACTAATTCTTTCGTGAGCCCTAAGGGACTGCACACCATCCGAAAGATCGGTGCCATCACCGACACGCTAGCTGCTCGCGACCGCTGGACCCAGCCAATGCCTTATCTCTTGCCAAGTCCGTTAGGACGGCCGGCGGTGGCAGCACAAGCGTCCTCAGTCTTCGCCCACCCATCGAGGTCAATCTGGCAGAGCACCCAGAACTGCAAGCCGATGTTGACATGACTGGACTCACGAGCATTCTCAAGATCATCGTCGACGATGAGACCCCGGGCGGTCTGAACCAGCTCAAAGCCGCCGACAAGAACGGCACGTTGGTCTCGTGGAGAGCGAAGTAGCCGACAGTCGGCGGGGTTGGTCGGCGGGGTTGGTCGGCGGGGAGACGATCAGCGTTCCGCTGCTCGTCTTGCGGGCTGAGGTGCACCGCTCGCCAGCGGTGGTTCAAGCCAGTACCGCCCGCTAAAACGCTGGAACAGCGAGAAACACCTGAAGTGCACCAAACGCCCGCCACGATCGGGCGAACCGGTTGGGCACGAAAACTTCGGCTTAGCGGCGCCGCGGCGCTTCGCGAGCCGTGCAGGCGTCGCGAAGCTGCGGGTCTGCGGCACAGCGCCAGGCTGACGCCGGGCGCGTTGGCGACGAAGATCCACCGCGGCAGACTGCGCGGCCGTTTGTCTGTGGGTAGTTCCCACGGATCGATGTGCCGGGCGAACGCCGATGGCGTCGTGCGCGTCCGTTGCGTATTGTCGCGGGATGCCGCGTGTGTATGCGTCCTTCAGCGCAACGTTGCGCGTGCGCCTCGCGAACAGTCCCGGGTCGTTCGCCAGGTTGGCGGGTGCGATCGGGGACGCAGGCGGGTCGCTCGACGCGATCGACCTTGTTCGCGCCGAAGGTGACACGAAGGTGCGGGACATCACCATCCTCGCCGAGGGCGCAGCCCACATTGACCGCATCGCTGCAGCGGTTCGTTCCCTCAGCGGGGTGGAGGTCGAGCACGTCTCGGACCGCACGTTCCTTCTGCATCTTGGCGGCAAGATCGAGGTGAGGCCGAAGACACCCCTGAAGACGCGTGACGACCTCTCGATGGCGTACACGCCGGGCGTCGCTCGCGTGTCTGCGGCGATCGCCGACGAACCCGAGAAGGTCTGGACTCTGACGGTCAAGCAGAACGCCGTTGCGATCGTCACCGACGGTACGGCTGTGCTGGGGTTGGGGGATATCGGCCCCGGCGCGGCGCTTCCGGTGATGGAGGGCAAGGCGATGCTCTTGAGGGAGTTCGCGGGTGTCGATGCTTGGCCCCTGTGCCTGGCGACCAAGGATCCCGATGAGATCGTTGCCGTTGTCACCGCGGTCGCTCCAGTGTTCGGGGCTGTCAACCTGGAGGACATCTCCGCCCCCCGGTGCTTCCAGATCGAGCGCAGGCTCCGTGAGACCCTCGACATCCCCGTGTTCCACGACGACCAGCACGGCACCGCCATCGTTGTCCTCGCCGCCCTGCTGAATGCCGTGCGCGTCGTTGGCAAGCGACTCGAGGAGGTTGGCGTGGTGATCACGGGAGTCGGTGCCGCCGGGGTCGCTACGACGGACATCCTGCTCGCGGCTGGCGTTCGTGAGGTCATCGGCTGCGATCGCGCCGGCGCTGTGTGGCGGGGGCGCCCGGGTCTCGAGGGCGTCAAGGCCGCCTACGCCGAGCGCACGAATCCACGCGATGTGAGGGGCACGGCCGATGACGCGCTGGTCGGCGCTGACGTCTACATCGGCCTGTCGGCGCCGGGCGCGATCTCGATCGAAGGGATTCGAGCCATGGCCGCCGATCCCATCATCTTCGCGATGGCCAACCCAACGCCCGAGGTCATGCCCGAAGAGGTGGCAGGGTTCGCCGGGGTCGTCGCGACCGGACGCTCGGACTACCCGAATCAGATCAATAACGTGCTTGCCTTCCCCGGCGTGTTCCGCGGCATCCTCGACGTCCGAGCCTCGGCGATCACTTCAGAGATGGAGTTCGCGGCGGCGAACGCCATCGCGTCGGTGGTGAAGCCGGACGAACTCGATCCGGAGTACATCGTCCCGAGCGTTTTCAACCCGGAGGTCTTGACGGCGGTCTCCGCAGCCACCGCCGAGGCAGCCGAGCGGGCGGGTGTCGCCAGGAAGCGTCGCGGCGCGACCGACTCGACCTTCTCTTCTGACCGCCTCGACCGTCTCTCCTGACTTATTCCCCGGTGTCGCGCTCGAGCGCGACGGTAGTTCCCCCCGCTGAGGCGGGTGCGGGTTGGGGCTGGCGGCGTCAGGGCCCTCTTCGCCCGGCGATCCTGCGGACGAGCTTCACGAGCGGGTCGTAGCGTCGGTCGACGACGCGCTCCTTCAGGGGAATGATCGCATTGTCGGTGATGTGGATGCCCTCGGGGCAGACTTCGGTGCAGCATTTCGTGATGTTGCACAGCCCGAGGCCCCCCTCGTCCGAAACGAGCTCGGTCCGGTCGAGCGAGTCCAGCGGATGCATCTCCAGGCTCGCGACGCGGACCAGGAAGCGCGGCCCGAAGTAGCTGCCGTGGAGCCGGTGATCGCGCAGGATGTGGCACACGTCCTGGCAGAGGAAGCACTCGATGCACTTGCGAAACTCGGCAACCCGGTCGACGTCCGCTTGACCAATCGACCAGTCCGCGTCAGGCTTTGGCGTGAACGGTGGGATCCGTTTGTTCACCTCGTAGTTCCAGGAGACATCGGTGACAAGGTCGCGGATGACCGGGAAGGCTTTCAGCGGCTCAACCGTGATCGGCTCGTCTTCCGGGAGGTGGTCCAGCCGCGTCTTGCACATCAACCGGGGGCGCCCGTTGACCTCGGCGCTGCACGAGCCGCACTTGGCCGCCTTGCAGTTCCAGCGGACGGCCAAGTCCTGGGCCTGACTGCGTTGGATCGCCAGCACCGCGTCGAGGACCACCATTCCGGTCTCGGCCTCGACCTCGTAGTCGACAAGGCCACCGCCTGCGGCGTCGCCTCGCCACAGCTGGAGCGTGCGCGTGCTCATCGATTGATCCTCGGGACCGCGCTAGAGGCGAGCGACGTCATGCCCGCTCGGCCTCCTTGCGCGCCTCGATCAGCGGTGCGAGTTCCGCGGTCTTAACTACCGGCCTGGGCTCTACCCGCATGCCCTCCACATCCTTGCGGACGACGAGGTTGTGCTCGCTCCAGTAGTCGTCGTAGTCAGGGAAGTCGAGCCGGCTGTGGGCGCCACGGCTCTCGTGTCGCAGGAGAGCGGCCCGCGCTACCGCTCCGGAGACGATGAGCATGTTCCGGATGTCGCGGCAGAGGTGCCAGCCCGGGTTGTACGCGGTCGTGCTCGACGGGGAACGAGCGTCGGCGGCGCGCCGCTCCAGCTCGTCCAGCTGGGCAACCGCCGCGGTCAGCCCTGTCTGATCCCGGAAGATCCCCACCTCCTGCTGCATCGTCGCTTGCAGCTCGGCATGAAGTCGGTAAGGATCTTCGTCGCCTGGTCCCGACAGGTAGCGCGTCATTTCGGCAGCGGCCTCCGCGGGCTGGGCGTCGTTGATATGCGGCGCGGGCCCATCGGCGGCGTGTCTCGCCGCACTCTCGCCCGCGCGCTTTTCGAACACGAGCAGGTCGGAAAGGGAGTTGCCGCCCAGCCGGTTGGCGCCGTTCATCCCGCCCGAGCACTCGCCGGTGGCGAACAGCCCCGGAACGGTGCTTGCCCCGGTCTCGGCGTCAGTGCGGACGCCGCCCATGAAGTAGTGGCAGGTGGGACCGACCTCCATCGGCTCGCGTGTGATATCCAACCCGGCGAGTTCCATGAACTGGTCGTACATACTCGGCAGTTTGCTACGGACGGTCGCGGCAGGCAGGTGCGAGACGTCGAGGAAGACGCCGCCATGCGGCGTCCCGCGGAGCTCCTTCACCTCGGTGTGGATGGCGCGCGCCACGACGTCGCGAGTGGAGAGCTCGAGCCGCTTCGGGTCATAGCGCTCCATGAACCGCTCACCGCTGGCGTTGCGGAGGATCCCGCCCTCGCAGCGGACCGCCTCGGTGACGAGGAGTCCGATGACGCCCGGCGGCCACACCATGCCGGTGGGGTGGAACTGGACGAACTCCATATCAATGAGCTCCGCGCCGGCCTGGTAGGCGAGCCCGTGTCCATCGCCGGTGCACTCCCACGAGTTTGACGTGATCCGCCAGCACTTGCCGGCGCCACCGGTGGCGAGGACGAGCGCCGGCGCGGCGAACGCGACGGACGCCCCCGTCGCGCGCCAGTAGCCGAAGGCACCACAGACGCGGTCACCGTCCTTCTGGAGCCGCGTGATCGTGCACTCCATGAAGACGTCGATTCCCGCGTGCACGGCCTTGTCCCGAAGCGTCCGGATCAGCTCCAAGCCCGTGCGGTCGCCGATATGGACCAGCCGCCGGTACGTATGACCGCCGAATGCCCGCTGCGACATCTTCCGCTCCGGAGTCCGGTCGAAGATCCCGCCCCACTGCTCCAGCTCGCGAACCCGGTCGGGAGCCTCCTTGGCGTGCAGCTCGGCCATGTGCCAGTTGTTCAGATACTTGCCGCCGAACATCGTGTCCTGGAAATGGACCCGCCAGTTGTCCTCGGGCGCCACGTTACCGAGCGACGCCGCGATACCGCCCTCGGCCATCACCGTGTGCGCCTTGCCGAGCAGCGACTTGCAGACCAGCGCCGTGCGGGCGCCCTGCTCGGCAGAGGCGATCGCCGCCCGGAGGCCGGTGCCGCCCGCGCCGATCACGAGCACGTCGTACTCGTGCCACTCGACGTTCATTCAGAAGATCCTCGGGTCGTGAAAGACGCCCGCCGAGGCGAGCCGGATGTAGAGATCCGTAAGAGCGACGCCGCCCAGGCTGATCCAGGCCCACTGCATGTGCCGGACATTCAGGAAGGTAACGCCGCGCCAGAGCCTGTGCCGCGCTCGCGCGCCAGCGGAGCACGTGAAGCAGTCGAGCTTTCCGCCGACCAAGTGGCGGAGCGAGTTGCAACCGAACGTGAACAGCGAGAGCAGAACGACGTTGGCGAGCATAACGAGCGACCCGACGCCAACGCCGACGTGAAGCGAGCCGTCCGCGCCTCGGAAGAAGAATGCCCGCACCGCGTCGTACCAGAGGAAGCCGAGGACGATCGTCGCCAGCCAGAAGAAATAGCGGTGGACGTTCAGGAGGACGTACGGGAACGCTGCTTCGCCGCGATAGCGACGACGGCGCGCCCCGGCGACCGCGCAGGCGGGCGGAGCGAGGAAGAACGACCGGTAGTACGCCTTGCGGTAGTAGTAACAGCTGAGGCGGAAACCCAAAGGCACCCAGATCACTAGGACGGCGTACGTGAACGGCAGGTGCAGCCCCCCCAGGTCGGGGGAGTAGAACGGCGAGAGGTAGCGCGCGCCGCCCCCCGAGTAGACGTAATCGGACCCCATCGCCACAACCACGATCGAGTAGATCCCGAAAGCGGTCAGGCCGACGGAGGTCAGAAGCGGCGGCAACCACCATCGGTCCCGCCGCACCGTCGTACCGAACCGGCGCGAGGGTGCCAACTCCGTCGTCACTCGCCAAAAGCTACTCCACCGGGGTCAAACACGGCCTCCATAACTGTCCACGACAGCAACTGCGGCCTAGCCACACGCACGGCCTGCCGGCGGAATACGCGACCACTTGCTCAGCTCTCGGGTTTCGCAGTTCATAGGCCGGCGGCTGCCCATGCCTGCTGGACTTGCGCTATTTCCGCGGGTTTGGGGGCGTGGCATTGACCTGGGCGAAATTGGGTGGCGATGATCACGCGGAGGAGCTTGGCGAGCATGTCCGCGAACGACGGGGTGGTCTTGGTCAGGTACCAGGGGGAGCGTTGGCGGTGGTCGGTGACGTCGTTGGGGTGGTGTCCGTGTAACGCGTACCAGGTGATCGTCAGTGTCATTGCCAGGAATTGGAACGGGACGGTTCGCTGAACGGCTTTGGGCGACCGGTTGCGCGCTTCGCCGACTCCGAACTGCTCCTTGCCTTCTTCCTAGGCGACCTCGGTGGGCCAGCGGTCGGCGTAGCGTTCGATCAGCTTCGCGGGAGCGGCTTGGAGGTCGGTCGAGATCAGCGCCAGCTCGTACCCGGAGGGCTTCTTGGCGTCTTGGATGATCACGACCTGCACCTGCTGGGAGCCGAACGCCTCGTACCACAGGCAGCGGAACGCGTGGACCATGAGCTGCTCTGCCTTGCCGTAGCGACGGACGGTCGTCTTGACCGATTGGGTGGTGGGGTCGGTCGCGATCTGGGAGAGCTTGGGCAGCCTGGCGCCTTTCTTCGGCGGGCGGCCTTGCTTGCGCTGCCCCTTCGGCGGGCGGGGTGGCGGCAGCTGGTTCAGCGCGGCGTCGGCACGCAGCCGGGAAGTGATCGTGACGTTCTCAGGCAGGCCGGCGAACGCGCCCGAGGCGTAGGCGGCGTCGCCGACGATATGGATCTCCGGTCTTTGAACCGCGCGGCGAGCAGGTACAGGATCTCCCTTGCCAGCCTGGGTTTCGAGGGTCGCTCGGGGTCGGGCTTGTGCTTGGGGATCTCCTTGCGCCGCGGGCGCCAGAGCCGGAAGAGCACCAGCAAGCAGACGGTCCGCTCAAGGAACGGCAGCTTGACGTTGATCCCGGCGGTGACCCAGTTGGTGCCCCACGCGAGCGATCCCTTGCTGCTGTTGGCGGTCGCGTCGTGATGCCAGAAGCAGCCGAACACCTTCCGTCCTCGGCGCTTGGTCAACGTGTCGTCGATCGGGACAACAAGCGGTTGATCGGGCGAGAGCAGACGCGAGACGATCACCTCGGCCATCTTGAGCCCAAGCTCATCGGCGCACCAGCGGGCGTGACTGAAGAACCGGTGCGCACGCGCGTGATGCCAGACCCGGACAGCCGCGCGCCGATCAGCATCCCGGTCACGCACCGCACCCGGGTCTGGGAGATCTGACCGACCACCAGCGCGCAGAACGTCCGGTAGGTGGGACGGGAGAAACATGTCGCGAACAGGAGCAGCAGCTCGTTCAGCGAAGAGGGCAGGCAGAGCATCGGCGGCGAACCTCCGTGGGCAGCCGCGAACGGGCCTCCCACCCAGCCGCGGAAACGGACTTGACACCCACCGCTTCGCGGAAGCCACCGATGCTCCTTCCACTCCGCGCCCCACTACTCAGGCCATCAACCCAGCAGCCACCCCACCGGCGACGCCGACAGCCCCCTCAAAAATGCGAAACCCGAGCTACCCCAAGACCTTGTTTCGTCGCACGTCCGCTGTCTAAAATCGAGCGCCGCCGGTTGTGAGGCCGGGTGCTCCTGGGGGTGCCGCGGACTGGTTGTGCGCGAGTGCCGGAACGTCCGGGCCGCCTCGTCAGCCGCAACTGGGCTGTGGATGCGTGATGCCTGGTTTAGGCTATGGCAGGCTACTCCTGCTTCGGTGGGATGGAGCGTGTCTGCGTGAGGGTGTCGCCCGCCGGCATGGACGCTGGCGGAACACGGTTCGGATGGGCGCTGCGCCAGGTCGCGATCTCCCAGCAGAATCCGGCGAGCTCGCGGGCGATCGCGACCGCGACGATGCCGTTGGGCTTCTTGCGCGCGTCTTTGAGCTGGCGCCAGCGGGCGTGCAGGCGTCGTTGCGCTTTCCAGGCGATGTTGATGACCTCTGGCGGCTGGTCGCGCTGGCGGCGCTCGAGCACCTCCCTGACCCCGGGATGGCGGCGGTAGTGGTAGGACGCTTCGATCAACAGCCGCCGGGCGTGGGTCGAGCCGGCTTTGGTGATCGATCCTTGGCGGCGCTGGCTGCTGGTGGTGTGCTCGGAGGGCACGATCCCGAGATAGGCAGACAGCTGGTCGGGGTGATCGAACCTGCTCCATTCGCCGATCTCGGCGCACAGGCCGAGCGCCGAGAGCGTGTCGATCCCGCGCAGGCACCGCAGCCGACCGATCGCCATGCTGCACGGCGAGTCGGCCGCGAGCTTTGCCAGCTCAGCCTCGATCCGGTCACGGCGGGAGACCAGCACGTCATGGGAGTGCAGATAGTCAGCCATCGTAAGCTGCGAGGCACGGTCGGCGAACCGAAGCGCGGCGAGCCACGCCCGGTGCCCGCGCGACCACGCCCGCCCCGGCCCCTCGTAGTAGATCTCACGGCGCAGCAGGAACTTCCCCAGCCGGTGACGCGCGCGCATCAGATCAGCGCGGATGTCCTCACGGCAGCGGACCAGGTCGCGCAGCTGCTCACGCTCGACCGACGGGATAGTCACAATCGCCAGCTCGCCGGCGGCCAGCAGCCTGGCGAGCCGGACCGCGTCACGCTTGTCGGTCTTGACCCGATCCCCAGGCGCCGCTCCGTCCGCCCCGGCGCGCACACCGACATCTCGATCCCCCACGCCCGCGCGCGACGAGCAAGCCCGTAGCCGGTCGGGCCGGCCTCGTACACCATCCGTGCCGGGACGGAAATCTCCATCAGCCGCTCCAGCAGCTGATGCGGACGCCCGACCACCCGGTGAGTGCTCAGCTCGCCTGTTCCCTGATCGAAGATCGCGATCGTCGACTCGTGTGCGTGCACGTCGAGACCGACCCAACGGATTATCCGCAGCTGCGGATAATCCGTTTTATCTCCAGTCGGGCGTTATCTGAAGTTGGGGCTGCGAAGAGCTGATGGATGCCGGGTTTCCCGGATCGGCTCCGTGATCGACTTCGCATAATCGCCCGCCTCGGTTGAGGGTTCCGTCCGGTTCTTGTTGATCGGACGGGAGGTATCGATGAGGTGGCATCTGTGGGTTCCGAGCGTGTCGGGGCCGTTGGCGCCGTGCGCGGACGGGTATGAGCGGTGGCTCGTGGCGCGGGGGTACTCGCGTGGGACGGTCCAGTGCCGGTTGTGGCAGCTGGGTCAGCTGAGCGGCTGGCTGCAGCGCGAGGGCCTGGCGGTCGGTGAGCTTAACGCCGGGGTCGCGGCGCGATTTGTGGTGGCGCTGCGTCAGGCTGGCTATCGCTCGTATGTGACTGGGGCGAGCATGCGGGTTCCGCTTGCGTATCTGCGGGAGATGGGCGCGGTCCCGGCGCCAGCTGCTGGGTCGGGGCCGGTTGAGGAGCTGCTCGCCGACTTCCGTGTGTACCTGGCGAGCGAGCGGGGGCTGGTGGCTGGGACGGTCCGTAACTACGAGCGTGCCGCGAGGACTTTCTTGGAGGATCGCGTCGGGCGGGTCGGCGGGCTCGAGCTGGGGCGGCTGGAGGCCGCGGATGTGAGCGGGTTCTTGGCGCGAGAGTGCCCGCGGCGGTCGGTGTCCGGGGCGATGGATCTGGCGGCGAAGCTGCGGCCGCTGTTGAGCTATCTGCATGTTGCGAGATTGATCGAGGCGCCGCTGGTGTGGGCGGTGCCGAACGTCGCGGATCTGCGGGGCCGGTCGCTTCCGAAGGGGGTGTCGCCCGAGTGGGTCGCTGCGATGCTGGCGGGCTGCGATCCCGAGCGCGCGATCGGACGCCGGGATCTGGTGGTCCTGCTGTTGCTCTGGAGGCTGGGGTTGCGCGCCGGGGAGGTCGCCGCGATCGAGCTCGACGACGTCGATTGGCGGGCGGGCGAGCTGCTGGTGCACGGCAAAGGTCACCGGGAGGACCGGATGCCGTTGCCGGTTGACGTCGGCGACGCGCTCGTCGCGTATCTGCGCGTTCGCCGGGTCAGCGAGCATCGCGCCTTGTTCTTGTGCGAGCTGGCGCCGTTCGGTCCGCTCACCAGCGACGTCGTCGCGACGATCGTGCGGCGCGCGTGCCGTCGCGCCGGGGTGCCGGAGGTCGGACCGCACCGGCTGCGACACACGGCCGCCACCGAGATGCTGCGTGCGCGCTGCTCGCTTGAGGAGATCGCGCAGGTGCTGCGCCACCGCCAGCTCGAATCGACGGCGCTATACGCGCGCGTGGATGTGGATTCGCTGCGAGCGCTGGCGCTCCCGTGGCCGGGAGGCCGGTCATGAGCCAGTTGCAGGACGCGCTCGACGACTATCTGACGATCCGCCGGCAGCTCGGGTTCAAGCTGGAGAACGACGGGCGGCTGCTCGCGGAGTTCGTCGCGTTCGTCGAGCACGCCGGCCACACCACGGTTACGACGCAGCTCGCTGTCGCATGGGCGCGCCAGCCGGTCGGCGTCAAGCCGCACCGCTGGCGCCAGCGGCTCGGGATGGTCCGCAGGTTCGCCCGGTACCTCGCCACGCTCGACCCGGACACGGAGATCCCGCCGGCCGATCTGCTGCCTGCCCGTCAGCAGCGGATCGCGCCCTATATCTACTCACCGGCCGAGATCGAAGCGCTGATGTCCGCTGCTGGCAGCCTCTCCCCGGCGGTCCGGGCTGCGACCGTGCGCACCGTGATCGGGCTACTAGCCGTGACGGGCATGCGGATTGGCGAAGTGCTCGCGCTCGACGACAGCATGGTCGACCTCAATGCAGGCGTGATCACTGCGACCGGGAAGTGGAGCAAGCAGCGCGAGGTCCCGCTGCACCCGACAACCGTCGTGGCGCTGCGCGATTACCAGCTGACCCGCGACCGGCTGCGGCCCGATCGCCCCACAGGCGCGCTGTTCATCGCCCGCCACGGCCAGCGGCTGACCAAGGGCGCGTTTCACGACGCGTTCCGGGAGCTGCTCGTCGAGGTTGGGCTCGAAGGCGCCGGCGAGCGCGCCCGACCGCGCCCGCACGATCTCCGGCACGCTTTTGCGGTCCGCACCCTGATCAACTGGCACCACGCCGACACGGATGTCCGCCGCGAGCTGCCCCGGCTCTCGACCTACCTCGGGCACGTGCACCCGTCGGACACCCATTGGTACCTGCAAGCGGTACCTGAAGTGCTCGAGCTCGCCGCCCGCGACCTCGATCAGCTCCTCGGAGGTGATCTGCGATGACGCAGCTCGCGCTCACCATGCAGGCGTTCTTCACCGACCGCCTGATCAATCAGAAGAACGCCAGCTCTCGCACGATCGCCGCCTACCGCGACACGATGCGGCTGCTGCTCGCGTTCGCCACCGAGAAGACGGGCACGCCACCCAGTCGGCTGGACATCGAGGATCTCGACGCGCCGTTGATCGGCGCGTTCCTGGATCACCTCGAGCGCGCGCGCGGCAACAGCTCCAGGACCCGCAACGCGCGCCTGGCGGCGATCCATTCGCTCTACCGCTACGCCGCCTTGCGTCACCCCGAGCATGCGCACACGATCGCGCGCGTGATCGAGATCCCGCAGAAGACCCACGACCGCGCGACCGTCTGCTACCTCGAGCCGCCAGAGATCAAAGCATTGCTTGCCGCCCCGGATCGGAGCACCTGGCTCGGGCGCCGGGATCACGCGCTGCTGCTGACCGCGATCCAGACCGGGCTGCGTGTCTCAGAGCTCTGCGGTGTGCAGATCGGTCACGTCCGCCTCGACACCGGCGCGAGCATCCAGGTCCTCGGGAAAAGACGAAAGCAGCGCGTCACGCCGCTCACACCCGGCACGGTCAAAGTCCTGCGCGTCTGGCTGAAGGAACGCCGAGGCAACGAGGATGACCCGCTGTTCCCGACCCGGCAAGGACGCGCGCTGAGCCCGAAGGCGATCGCGTGGCTGCTGGACAAGCACACCAGCACTGCCGCGCGCCGATGCCCGTCGCTGAACAAGAAGCGTGTCACCCCACACGTCTTGAGACACACCAACGCGATGCTCGTGATCACCAAGAACGACATCGCGACTGTCGCGCTCTGGCTCGGGCACGAGAGCACGAAGTCGACCGAGGTCTATCTACACTCCAACACCACGATCAAACAGGAAACGATCGACAAGATCGCCCCGATCGATACGCCACCCGGACGCTACAAGCCCTCCGACAAGCTGCTCGCGTTCCTCGAAAGCCTCTGAGCCCGGTCAGCTGGGGCAGGGCTCGTTGAGCGCTTCGCCGTCCACGACCGGAGGATCGGTATCGAGCCGGACATAGATCCGGGCTTGGCAGCGCGGGCACATCGCGATGCTCTCCTGGTCGTGCGCGACCCAGCGAATGATCTCATGCCCCCGCAGCCGCGCGCGCTCGGCAGCGCCCCGCAGCACCTCGCCGCGCTCCATCGCCGCGGAGAGAACCGCGAACTCCTGATCCTTCGGGACCGTTCGCCGCAGCCCGGCGATCGCCCGATCACCGGAACGGATCGTCATCAGCCTGATCTTGTCCGCACGCGCCTTCGCGCGGATCTCCGCCCGCCACAGCTCAGGATCAACACCCTCCGGCGAGCTGACCTCCCCGCGATGCAACAGCTCCGCATAGTCGCCGCCGGGTCGGTCGAGGTAATCGTCCGCGATCCGCCGAAACCGCTCCTCATGCTCGGGCTTCATCCCGCGTCCAGTTGATCGCTTCCCACCAGCGCAGCCTACCCCGGGCCGAGTCGCCCGCGCGGGCCGTCGGCGCGTCCGCGACCGGTCGCCCGCCCCACTGCTGGCGTTCCTCAATGGTCTGTAAAGATCGCGGTCGCGCGGGACGGCTATGGGTAAACGGAGCCGACCTCGAGCAGATGCCACCGGCCTCCACGGCGCGCGGCGACGATGAACGCCATCCAGCCCGGCTGGGCGAGCTCGCTTGCGCGCTTGGGCACCTGGATCGGACCGATACCGCCCTCGAACCAGATCTTCCCGGGCTCGATCTGGTCGATCATCAGCTGATCCTCGACCCAGTCCTGCTCGCCGACATCGTCGACGTCGATGTCCGGCGCTTTCATCGCGACATCGACGAGCAGGTCGGTGAGACGGTCTGCCGCGGAGAGCTCGCGCGCGCTGTCCCGCGCGCGGTCGACGGCGATCTCGGCCGCGTCGGTTTCGATGTGGCCGTGCTGCTCAAGCCAGCGTGCGAGCTTGCCGGTGACCGTCCCCGCGGCATTGAGCAGCTCCTGGCCGGCGCTCACCTTGCGCACCATGAAATAGCCGAGGAACTCGCCGAGGTGCGGCGGGATCTCCTCCGGTCCGAGCAGATTGCAGAACGCGTCCTCATCCCCGGCGTCGAACGCCTTCTGCCACCGCTTCGAGTCGCGAGCGTCAAGCGAGGAATACGCGTAGCGGTTCAGGCTGTCGCGCAGCAGCCGGATCACGTCCTCGTAGTTGCGATACGTCCGATCGGCCAGCCGCGCGCGCTGGTCGTCCAGGAACGCGTCGAGCGCCTGATCGATCGTCACCGCGTCCGGCATCGCGAAGCGCAATCTACCCTCGCGGCCCGATGGTCCCGTGCCTCGCTGTCCGCCGACGCGCCTACGCTGCCCCGTTGATGCTGAGATTCGATCAGGACGCGGTCGACGAGCTCGTGGCAATCGACGACGTCGACGAGCTGTGTCGGCTGCTGCTCGGCAATCCGGACGGTTCGGGGCGCAGCACCCGCCACACCGAGGCGGTCGAGCTGCTCACCCGTGTGCACGGCACCGGCGAGCTGCGGTTCTCGCTCGCCGTCGTGCTGGTGTGCACCTGCCGGCGGTGGGACCGGGTCACCGCGAAGCTGATCGCCGCCATCCACGACAGCGGGCTGCTCGACGACACCGAGCTCGACGAGCTGGCCGACGCGTTCCTCGCCCACGACCACGTGATCTCCTACCCGCTGGCGTGGGCCTCTCCGCAATGGCTCGAGATCGACCTGCACGACGGGACCGGCCGCACCTACACGGTCACCGAGGACACGCCGGCACAGCACCGCGTCCGGCCCGAGCCGCCGCTGCGTCGCTGGGCGGCACGCCAAGCGCTCCACACGCACCCGGAGCGGCTCGCTGAGCTGCTCAGCACCGCCGAGCGGTTCGAGCCACGCCACCGCGACGCCGCTATCCACGGCCTGCTCGACGCCGCCGGCGTGCTCGACGAACCCGCCAGGCGAACAGTGGTCGATCGCGGGCTCCGTGCGGCGCAGGGAAGCGTGCGGATCGCCGCGCTTGAGCATCTCTGGGAACTGGACGGCCCCGAGACCGCGCGGCGCCGCGCGGCCGCGGACCCGAACGCACAGGTGCGGAAATGGCGACCGCCGGCCGACGAGCGCGCTCCGAGCCTGTTCGCGGCGTGATGAGCTCGCCGTGACCGAAACCCAGCACCAAGCTGCTCGACGCAATGATCGAAGAGGCGACCGTCGACGCCTACAACGACGAGGAACAGATCACCGGCCTGTTCACCATGCTCGAAGAGCACCTCGCGCTCCCGTTCGACACCGAGGTACTCGGAATCACCGTCACCGCGACGAAGATCGACCTGACCGCGGGCAACGAGATCGTCGCGATCTGCCGCCGCGATCCGCACAAGCAGGCGATCCCGATCCTCGACCTACCGCTCCCCGACCCGCCGCCTGACGGCGTCGAATGGATCGACGCCTACCGCCGCTGGCGCCGCTGAGCGCAATCACCACGTCTCGGCAGTCGCGATTATCAGAAGTCGCCGAACCGAAGATCCAGCATCCACCGCCAGAATCGCCACCGACTTCAGATAACGCCCGACTGGAGATAAAACGGATACCGTCAGCCATGTCGGCGCCTCCTACGTAGGTTGTGTGGCCTCGCGCCGAGGGCGTCATCCTCGAGCGCGAAGATCAACCCCGCGACCTGCCAGCGGGGTGCCGACCTACCTTCAACGCCAACCGGCCGGCACCTCCATAGGGTCTAAACGGAGAGGAGAGCCGAAGATTGCGCACAACCGCATCTTCAACAACCACTACGGAGTGTGGCTGGGGGTCGGCCAGAACGTGACGGCGGCACTTCACGCAAACCGCTTCCGTCACGTGGACACGGCAGTGTTCACGTCGCCGTCGCACTCCGACGGATCAGCGACCGCGACAGGCCTAGCGACGTGCTCGGGGCTGAGCCGAGGCAAGCTACGTCTCCGGCGCCCGCATCGCCGTCCCCGGCGGCAAACCGATCCTCTAAGAGAAGCAAGGCGGCCGCATAGCTAGGGTAGGAGGCGGGCGGCGCCCGGTTCAGCAATCGCACTTTGGCGCTTTGAATGCGTTCTTGCTGTTCTGAGTGCTGCTCTGTGTTCGCAGGGTCAGTAGATATCCGCGAGGAAAGTCAGCCCGTCGCACCGATGCGTTCCGTGCCGGCTAGGGGTTAGATGAATACCAGGTGAGGACATGGCGAATAAGCAAATAGCCAGCACGACGCGCGTAGGCGACTGGATCGAAGCGCGCGGACTGCATGGTCAGCCGTCCCGGCGCGGAGAGATCGTCGAGCTGCTTGGCAGCCCAGGCCACGAGCACTACCGCGTTCGGTGGGATGAGAAGCACGAGTCGATCGTCTACCCGACCGACGGCGTGATCATCACGACGCAGGCGGCTGGCCGGGGTGCGCTGGCCGACGAGAGTGACTAGATGACGACGCCTTGCGGACGCCGGATTGGTGCCTGATGATGGCTTGCGGGAAGTCGCGGCGACCGCGCAACTCGACTTTACGCGCGCACTCGTCTCCGACCGTTCTGGGGTGTCCGGCCTGCATAGCGCCAGGAGCCCCGGCGCTGATCGCATTGCCGATCCCATGCTCGCCTGATCGTCCGGCTGCGTGATGACCAGCCTCCTCGACTGTTTCTCGCTCGCTGGAAAGGTCGCGATCGTCACCGGGGCCTCGTCGGGACTGGGCGTCGCATTCGCTACCGGCCTGGCCGAGGCAGGCGCGGACGTGACGATCTGTGCGCGCCGTGTCGAGAAGCTCGAAGAGACCAAGGCACAGGTTGAAGCACTCGGCCGGCGGTGCCTCTCCGTGAGGGCGGATGTCACGAAGCCCGAGGACTGCAAGCGGGTCGTCGAACTGACCGTGGCGCAGCTCGGCAAGGTCGACGTGCTGATCAACAACGCCGGGATCGGCGCCGCCGTGCCCGCCTCGATCGAGACGCCGGACGAGTTCCGCAGAGTCATCGACATCAACCTCAGCGGCTCGTACTTCATGGCGCAGGCGTGCGCCCGCGCGATGCGTGCCGGTAGCAGCATCGTCAACATCGGCAGTGTCGTCGGCTCGACCTCCGCGATGCTGCCGCAGGCCGCT
Source organism: uncultured Solirubrobacterales bacterium (assembly GCA_963836065.1). Taxonomy (GTDB): domain Bacteria; phylum Actinomycetota; class Thermoleophilia; order Solirubrobacterales; family Solirubrobacteraceae; genus Palsa-465. The sequence continues at coordinate 501,173 of CAWIII010000034.1, read as the reverse complement.
TATGCGTCCTCCAAGGCCGCGATCATCGGTCTGACTCGCGACCTCGCGCAACAGTGGACCGGCCGGAAAGGAATTCGCGTCAACGCGCTCGCGCCGGGGTTCTTCCAGTCCGAGATGACCGCCCAGTACCCCGACGGCTACATCGAGAAGATGATGGTCCGTGTGCCCGCCGGCCGCAAGGGCGAGCACCGGGAGCTGGTCACCGCCGCCGTCTTCCTGGCCAGCGACGCATCTTCGTACATAACCGGCGCCTTGCTGCCAGTCGATGGCGGTCTGCTGACCTAACGAACGACCACGCCCAACCCAGAGACCGATTGCCGGGCGGCGCCCAACCGCCCGTCCCGGAGGACGTTCGCCGCGAGTTTGCGCGTCCGTCGCTCAGCCTCGGCGCCGTGAATGGCTCAAGGATCGGCTCGCCGCTGCCGGTGGGGTGGAAAGCGATCGTCTCCATCGCGCTCGCCATTTTCGCGTGCCGACGCGGTCGTCGTGGGCGGCTCATGGGCCCGACCGAGGCGGCTGCAGCCATGCGCAGGGCGCCGATCTCGCTCACGAGGTCGCGATCTCCACTAACAAAATCTCACGGCGGTGCCTCGCTGCCAGTAGGTGACAGCGGCGCCGAGCGTGCGGGTTACCGTCCCTGGTTCGCCACCGCCTCCGCCGCCTCGGCCGCGGCCTCCGGGTCCAGGTAACGCCCGCCCGGCGTCACTGGGCGGAAGTCGTCGTCAAGCTCGTACAGCAACGGGACACCTGTCGGGATGTTTAGGCCCGCGATCGCTGCGTCACTGATGCCGTCAAGGTGCTTGACCAGAGCGCGCAACGAGTTGCCATGTGCCGTGATCAGGACCGTCTTGCCCGCCGCGAGGTCACCGACGATCACGTCGTACCAGTACGGCAGCATCCGCCCGACCACATCCTTGAGGCACTCCGACCTGGGCACCAGTTCCGGAGGCAGCCCAGCGTACCGTGGGTCGCCCGCCTGAGATAGCGGGTCGTCGTCGGCAATCGGCGGCGGCGGCACGTCAAAGGAACGCCGCCAGAGCGTGAACTGCTCGTCGCCGAACTCCTTCCTGGTCTGCGCCTTGTCCTTGCCCTGCAAGGCCCCGTAGTGGCGTTCATTCAGCCGCCACGACCTGCGTACCGGTAGCCAGAAGAGATCTGCCTCATCCAACGCGATGTTGGCGGTCTGGATCGCCCGCCTCAGCAAAGATGTGTGCACCACATCGGGGCGAACTCCTGCCCCGGCGAGCAGCCGGCCCCCGTTCGCCGCCTCTTCCGCCCCTCGGTTCGACAACCCGACGTCCACCCAACCGGTGAACAGCCCCTTGGAGTTCCACTCGCTCTCGCCGTGCCTCAGCAGCACCAGGATTCCCATAGCACGTAGCCTATCGCCGCGCCAGCGCCTGCCCCGTGTCCGCGAGGTCCAAATTGCCCTGAAACGCGCCTCCCCGTGAGCGAAAGCCTGGCCGGTTGTCTGGGTGGTCGTGGCCGCGCTCTTGCCCCGGCTGTTCGACAATCTGGGTTTTCCGGTGTAGCCTCCTCGCGCTATGGGGCGGCGGGGCCTTTGGATGGTGTTCAGTAGGAAGTCAGCGTCCGTCGAACTAGCTAGTGGTCGCGGCGATTGTGGTGGTGATCGGAGCGGGCACATCACTTGGCGCACGCGGCGCGCGGGGCCCATCGGTTCTGCCAGTAGCGCCCGGAGGGTCTAGGAGCTCAGGCGAGTCGCAGATCTGCTCGGGCGACTACCCGGCTCACCGAGATGCCTCCAGCCCGTTGATGCTCTCGACGGCGCCGGGGAGTAATCCACTCCACGGCGCGAGGTTCTTCGTGGACGGCCCCGCGCACGGGGCTGCGGCGGGGGGGGATCGCACAACTACTCCGGATCGGCCCCGAGAGCTATGGGGACGATTACTCGTGGGATCAGTTCCACCGCGAGCTCGCCGTCGGTTCGTTGAAAGCCCGGCTGGCGGGTAACCCGTACCTGCGCCACGAGGTCAGGCTGTCGGGAGAAGATCGCGAGTGAGCCCGAGGAGCAGCGTTTTAGCTTGTACTCGGGCGGAGGAGGGCCGGGGGCGATTCGCGATCAGGTCAACAAGGTCTGCTGCGGCAACATGAACGCTGATCTCAGCTCGATCCCGATCTTCACAACCTTCTTCCTGTATCAGGCTGGATACTGCGAGACCAGCAGCCAGATACTGCAGCATCGGTCAGTATTCGAACGTCAGATCAACGAGCTTGCCGAAGGGATCGGCAGACGCCGGCCGTGCTGCTGCTCGAGCTTGACGCGATCGGTTCCTCGGCTTGCATGGCTCACAACGGGGCGCTGGGTCGGTGGGAGAGCGATATTCGCTATGAGATCAACCAGGTCTCATCGTTGCCACACACCGTCGTCTACGTCGAGGGCGGCTCCTCCGATGCCAACGGCGTCAGGTACACGGCCCGTGCGCTCAACGTGGTGGGGATCCGGAAGATCCGGGGGTTCTTCACCAACGACACTCACAACCAGTGGACGATCAACGAGATTCATTGGGCCCAAGCGATCTCCAGGCGAACCGGCGGCGCCCACATCATCGTCAACACTGCTACCAACGGCCGCGGACCTCTGCTCAACCCGAACCCTGCCACGCAGGGAAACGAGGACCTCTGTAACGCTCCGGGCCGGGGGATCGGGCCGCGGCCCACCGTGCACACCGGCTGTAGGAACGTGGACGGGTTCCTGTGGACCGGTCCGCCCGGCAACAGCAGCGGCTCTTGTCGAGGCGGCCCAGCCGCCGGAACATTCTGGCTCGCGCGCGCTCTGGCGCTCGCCGCCCGCGCTTAGGGCAAGCTCGAGCCCGGCTATCCGGCCGACCGGTACTACTAACGGGGCTCCGCCCCAGCCCGGACAAGTCAGTGTCGTGGGTGGTCGAGCGGGGTCGCCCGGTTTCGCGGCTGGGATGGGTCCAGGCGGCCCGGTGTGCGGTCTTGGTCGTTGGTGCTGGCCGAGGTAGGCTCCGGTCGAGCCTAGATCCAGGACCCGAGGGTCCTGCGTTGAACCGCCCGAAGCGGTTAGTGGCCGCGTAGGGCCTGTCGACCGGAGCCTGCCATGACGATAGCTCGCAGCGCCGCTGATGTCTTATCCGGGCACGTGACGTTGGAGGTCGAGTGCGTGGACCGGATGTATCTGAATCTGTACGTCCCCAAGCTGCAGTACGCGTCCGGGGTGGTGGGCTTCTTGCGCGACCACCAGGGCGCTACGTTTGCGTCTTCGGCGCTGATGGCTCCGATGACCAGGCGGTTCGTGAGCGAGATCGAGCGGTTCGCTGAGCGGGAGGGCGTGGACCTCGTCACGTTTGAGAAGGGGCAGCGCAAGGACGACGTCGCGCTGGACTACTTGGCCGGGTTCGCGGCTGAGGAAGGGGTGCTGTTTGTCGGCAAGGCGCAGGAGAAGACGACGACGTTCCGGACCGAGAAGCGCCGCAACGCCGTGACGGGCGCGAGCTATCCCTGGATCGTGCGGGCGACCGCGATGGTCAACCAGTACTACATGTACTGCGTTGATCGCGACTTCGGGCCGTTCTTCATCAAGTTCAGCTCCTACTTTCCCTACAACGCCAAGCTGTGCATCAACGGCAACGAGTGGGCTAAACGCCAGGCCGCCCACGCGGGGATCGCGTTCGAAGCGCTGGATAACGGCTTCGCTGCGTGCGAGGACCCGCGGGGTCTGCAAATGATCTGTGATCGGCTGAGCGCCCGCAAGATCGACGCGCTGGCCCGCAAGTGGTTCGGGATTCTGCCGCACCCGTTCACTGGTCGCGACCGCCGAGCAGGGTATCGCTATGACATCTCGATCCTGCAGGCCGAGTTCTCCCTCACCCAGGTGCTCGACCGGCCGCTGACCGGACGCGTGTTCTTTGAAGACGTCATTCGTGAGAACCTGGACCTCGGCCGCCCTGACAAGGTCTCGTTGATCTTCAACCGGCGGATCAACCGGCGTACCCAAAGCCGGTTCCGCACCCGGGTGATCACCGAAGGAGTGACGCCATCGCTGCACGTCGACTACAAACATTCCCGGATCAAGCAGTACCACAAGCAGAACCAGGCTCTACGAACCGAGACCACGATTAACGACACTCGCGACTTCGGTATCGGCAAACGCCTCCATAACCTCCCCGCGCTGCGACACATCGGCTTTCAAGCCAACCGACGTCTCCTTGACGTCCAACGAGTCAGCGCGGACTGCCACATCGGCCAACAAGCGTTCGACCAAGTCTGCCAGCCCGTCGTCGTCGATCACCAGCGTGCAGCCGCGCTGCGCTTCGGCGACCCTCGGGTCCAGGCGCTGCTCAGCGTCCTGGTCGTCTTTCGCCTCCTGCCCACCGGGTTCTCCAACCGAGACCTGCGAACCCACCTCGCACCATTACTGGGCCTCGACCCCAGCACCATGACCGCGGGCAGAATGACCTACGACCTCCGACGACTACGCCTGCACCAGATCATCCAACGCATCCCGCACACTAACCGCTACCAGGTCACGCCCTTCGGACTGCAGGTCGCGACGTTCTTCAGCCGCACCTATAGCCGACTGCTACGGACCGGGCTGTCAGAGATCTGCGACCCGATAGCAATCAACACCCCGCTACGCCGCCACTTCGACCGACTCGATCAAGCGATCACCGCCCACATCGACCAACTCAACCTCGCCGCCTGAAACTTGACTCATCTCTCCCGGCTTCGCCGGGTCAAGCCTCCTAGTCTAGTTCCTAGTGGCTGCCTTCCTTTGAAGCAGCGCTCTCGGGCTGACGGGAGCGTCCGAACGGACGATGGACGGACGTCTCGCCTGCGAGCCTCAGAGAGAATCCCATTGGTTGGCTGTGGGTCCATGCTTGCCTTCCTGGCGACCGATGAGGCCTGGAATACGCCACGCGACTGCCGGAAGCGGCGTGCCGACCTCCTCGCCCGACCCGTGGCCGACCCGACCGACGCGCGGATCCAGCCAAGCGTCCGCTGAGGGATTCCTGGGTTCGGACCCCAGAGCCGGGGCCTTACGGCGGCCACGTCGAGAACCTTAGCGTTGGATTGCGCGTCGCCCGCGAGTGCGCCGGCACGATCGGCGGTATCGCCGGCAAGGATCTCGGCGCGGTGCTACCCACCAGTGGCGTTACCGGCGCGACGTTCTACGAAGACGCACTGACGCGCGTGCCTCGTCTTCTGCTCGCGCTGAATCGGGGACGTACTCGGAGGTCGTCTCCTACGACACTAGCGTCGAGGACGGCTCCCCGAGGCTCCTCAGCGCAAGCCGAGATCGGAGATCACAGTCGCGCAGTCAGCCTCAAACAACGAGCCAGAGGGACTCGCGGCCACCGGCGCCGCCAGCGCGGTCGACCCGCTCGGCGGCGTGCTGGATTGGCAGATGCTCCCGTTGATCACGCCCACCAGCATCTACATCCGCATCTTGAGCTACCTACCGCTGCCGCCGCCGCGCGACGGCGCGAGCGTGCAGCGCGGCCAGCAACTGCGGACCGCGCTCTCTCACAGCCGAAGGCTGACGGTGGTCTGCAACCGCCGCTGCGCCGCCACTGCCACCGCGACGATCGACGGCACGCTGGCCCGGAGCCTCGGACTGGCATTCCCAAGGGCGAATACCAGGCCCTACGAAGTGGGGACGGGCTCGCTGGGGGCGGGCGCCGGTAGCCCCACCCTAACGATCACCTTCCGAAGCCGAACTCGAAGCGCGCTGGGACGCTTGCGCAGCGCAAAGCTCGCGTTGAAGGTACGTTCGATCGATACCTCTTCCCAGCGCCGGTCGATCTACACGCTGTCCACCACGCTGAAGCGCTGAGGTGCACGAGAGGCACGCGCGATTCGCTGAACTTGGGATCCAACCGATCGCCGACATCGCCGAGCTGTTCTCGGTTTGGTCCAGGTTCAGGAGGTGGGGCTGCCGCACACCGTCCAATCAGGCGTCGAACGGGTGTCAGCTTCGCCAGCGATGCACGGGCAGCGGTTTGAGCGCCCCGACCTCGTCCGTTGACCAACTTAGCACGACCTCATCTGACTGGGTACGTGCGACCGCACCGATCGGAATCGCGATCTCCCGCTTGCCCCAGAGGTGACCGTGCTCGAGGACGAGGTGCGCTATGTGCCCCTCGCCATCGACGACGAAGCCGTCGACGTGTCCGAGGTGCTCACCGTTCGACGAGGTCACGGCGCTCGCGCGGCGGATTTCCACTTCGCCCTTCGGGACCCGGTCGTAGCTGAGCGCGACATGCGGGTCGGGGTCGATCGCCTGCATCCCGACGCCCATCCCGTCGATGCTCTGGTAGTACGGCAACGCAAACATCTCTTCGATTCCAACATCCCAATCGGGATCTTCGACGGGGAACTCGCCGAGCCGCAAGTAGGCCGACTTCTGGATCGGCTCGAGCGCACTGATCTCAGCGACCGTGCAGTCGAGCGAGATGGTTACGTCTGAGGTCGCTTCAGTGTGCACTCGGACGACTGGCACGAGTCGCGCAAGGTCGTGCCGGTCGTGGGGCTGGACCACCAGGTGGGTGACGCGCCGCGTGCTCGGGTCGATGACGATGTCCGCCAGCTCCCCAAACGAGGCATCGGCGCAGTCCACGGGACTCCCCAGCTCGAGTCGCATTGGCGATCCTGAGCGCCCGGAGCCTAGCCTGTCGCCGGTCATTCATACATTGAACCGCCGGCTCTCCTGCACCGCAACATCTCAGTCGGATGATCGCCGTCGCGCCGCCGGCGCGCGAGCCATCGCCCGAGTCCTCGCCGTAGACGCGCTGGCACTCCCGAGCCGGGCGTCCGACAGGGAACGGCGGATTCTTGCGGTCGATGCAACAGTGGCAGGTTCTTCTCCGTCCGTGCCCATTCCGCTGGGCCGTCCGTGGCCCCACCGGGCGACCCCCCCTCTCGCAGGGCACGCTCGGTCCCGCTGAAGCACGGTCAGGCAGCTCATGGGGCCCGTCCTCCGCGCAGACCCCACAGCTCTGCGATGCGCTCTGAAGGCTTGTAGAAATCCAGACGTTTGCGGGGGCGGTCGTTGAGCTCGTCGGCGACCTTGTCGAGGTCGGCTTCGGTCACGGTGGCGAAGTCAAAGCCCTTGGGGAAGTACTGTCGTAGCAGGCCGTTGGTGTTCTCGTTGGTACCACGCTGCCACGGGGCGTGGGGGTCACAGAAGTAGACCTGGATGCCTGAGTCCACCGCGATCTGCTTCCAGTCGCGCATCTCCGGGCCCTGGTCCCAGGTCAGCGTGCGGCGCAGCGCCTCGGGCAGCGTCTGGATCTTGGTGGCCAGAGCGGGGGCGACCTGCTCGGGCTTATAGCCATCGGGCAAGGCGATCAGCATCGCGTAGCCGGTGGTGCGCTCCACCAGCGTGGCGATCGCGGTGGCGTTGCGCTTGCCGATCAGAAGGTCACCCTCCCAGTGGCCGGGCACCGCGCGATCCTTGGCCTCAGCGGGCCGCTGGGAGATGTTGATCATGTCGGGGATCCGGTTCTTTCGCTGCCCGGTCTTGCGGCCGGGCTGACGCAGCGAGCGGCCGGTGCGCAGGCACTTGGCCAGATCGCGCCGCAGCGCGCCTCGCGACTGCACATACAGCGACTGATAGATCGTCTCCGTCGACACGCGCATCTGTGGATCATCGGGGAACTCGACCCGCAGCCGACCGGCGATCTGCTCGGGCGAGTAGCGCTGCTCCAGATACTGCTGCACCTTGTCGCGCAACGCCAGGTTGGTGGCCAGCTTGGCCGGCTTGGGACGACCGGCTCGCCCATAGGCCAGCGCGTGCACGGTCGTGGCCCGGTAGCCGCCATGACGGTCGGCGTTGCGCCGCAGCTCGCGCGAGATCGTCGCCGGCGAGCGGCCCAGACGCCTAGCAATACAGCGCATCGACTCGCCCCTCGCCGAGGACAGGGCGATCTCCTCACGCTCGGCGAACGACAGGTAGCGGCCCTGCAGATCGCGACCACGGCGAGGACGCACCCCGCCCGCCGCAGCCATCCAGCGCGCTCCCTTCTTGCGATACGTCCCGGCCTCCGCGGCGGCGTCGGTGATGAACTCACCCCGCTGCAACGCAGCCCAGAACGCTTGAAATCTCTCGTTGATCATGCTCTCTGAGCTGCCCTGGGTTTCGCGGAGGCTCTGCAACGAGGATTCGGTCCTCGAGCAAGGAACTGCAAGTTCATGCCCAGAGCCAGGAAGTATTCAGAGGAGCTGATCGAGCGTGGTGTCCGGCTGGCGCTCGAGTCGGGGCGTCCGGTCGCGGCGGTCGCGCGTGATCTCGGTGTCGGTCACGAGGTGCTGCGCAAACGGGTTCGGCAGGCCGAGGCCGACGGCGGTCTGCGGCCGGATCTGCCCACGACCGAGGAGCGCGAGGAGATCAAGAAGCTGCGCAAGGAGAACCATGAGCTGCGCCGCGCGAATGAGATCCTGAAGGCCGCCAGCGTGTTTTTCGCGACCGAGCTCGACGCAGACCGTCCGAGGTGAGCGCGTTCATCGACATGCATCGCGACCAGCTCGGCGTCGAGCCGATCTGTCAGACCCTGGACGTGTCGGCGTCCGCGTACTATCAGCGTGCGACCGGCGAGCGGTCGGAGCGAGCGGTCGAGGACGAGCGGCTGACCGGTCGCATCCGCGAGGTTCATGGGGCCAACTACGAGTGCTACGGCTACCGGCGCGTGCACGCCCAGCTGGTCCGCGAGGGCGAGGCTGCGGGGCGCGACCAGGTCGCGCGGCTGATGGGCTCAGCGGGCATCCAGGGCGCGAAGCGGCGCGGGAAGCCGTGGCGGACCACGATCCCCGATCCCCAGGCGCAGCGGGCGTCTGACCTCGTCAACCGTGACTTCACCGCGCCGGCGCCGGACCGCTTGTGGGTCGGGGACTTCACCTACCTGCGCACGTGGGAGGGCCGGCTGTTCTTCGCGTTCGTGATCGACGTGTACTCACGGATGATCGTCGGCTGGCAGCTGGCCGGCCACATGCGAACCACGCTGGTTCTCGACGCGCTGCGGATGGCGCTCGGGCTCCGAGCGCCGGGCGCTGACTTTCAGCTGGTGGCGCATACCGACCAGGGCTCGCAGTACACCTCAGAGGACTACATCCAGCAGCTCGACGACGCCCGCGTGCTGGCGTCGGTCGGCACGGTCGGCGATGCGTATGACAACGCGCTCGCCGAGTCGTTCGTGGACTCATTCAAGACCGAGCTGATTGCCGACCGCGTGTGGCGCACCCACACCCAGCTCGAGCTCGCCGTCGTCGAGTACGTCGCATGGTTCAACCACGTCCGGCTGCACTCCTCGCTCGGCAACCGACCGCCTGCCGAGCACGAGCAGCGATACGTCGCGGCGCTCGCCACTCACCCTGAAGGCGTGCCTCGCCCCACCGGTACTGGCACCTTGAGCGTGTCGGGGGTGTACGACCCCTTCGGGGTCGTCTCCGACCTACAGTAGTAGCAACTCGCACTAACTTGGTATAATTACTTGAAAGACCTACAAACCCGGTCTCCGTCAAACCCAGGGCATTCCACTCAGTAAAGACAGCCATCGACACCTCCGAATCGTTGGGGTGTTGCGACGACCGCGAGAACCGAAGGAAACGCTGTGCGGACTTCGCGCTGCTGCGGGCCCGGGGCCTTCCTGGTGGTCTGGGAGCGGCGGCTCGTAACTGTTTGGTGTTCGACTCGTGCTTTGGTGGCGACGAGGGTCTTCCGGTTGCGCGTGGCCGGGGCTCAGGCCGGCGTGTCGGATCTCGCCGGCCGTTCGTAGGTGTCGATCGTGAAGCGCGGTGTCATCCCGCAACGTTCATAGAGAATCAGTGCCCGCGGGTTGTCGGACGCGACCCCGAGTTGTGCCTCGCGCAGCCCGGCCGCCGCAAAGCGGACGAACGTGGTCTTGAGGATCATGGTCGCGAGGCCACGTCGTATGTGGTCACGGTGAACGCCGAGGAGGTCCACGAAGCCAACGTTCTCCTCCCGCCAGCGTCGAGCCAGAAGGAAGCCGACCAAGTCGCCGTCGTGCTCCGCGAGGCAACTCAGGATGGCATCGAGGTCGTGCGCGCGGAGATGCTCGTCTCGAAAGCTGATGAACGTCTCTGGCCGATAGTCGGCGTGGCCCGCAAAGCTCGCTTCGTTGAGTGCATGGACGGCCTTGGCGTCGGAGTCAGCGTCAAGGGACCGCAGGCTGAAGTCGGTCGGTACCTCGTCGGTTTCATGGAGCTCGTCGAGTTGACAGGTCAGGCGCCAGTAGCTGCGGGACGGCTCGTATCCGGCGGCGACCACCCGCGCACGGCCGCGCTCGTTGCTGGCCGGTAGCCCTTGCCGGTGTCGCTTGCGACCGAGTTCGCGGTCGCGTCGCTCTGCCCAGTCGAGCAGGCGGGTGCCGATCCCTCGGCCCTCATGATCGGGGTCTACGACGGCGTAGGTTCCGGGGCGGGTGCTCGCGGCGTAACCGACGATCCGCGCATCGTCGGTCACGGCGACGAGCGCGTCGGCGACGAGGTCAAACTCAGTTGCGCGCCAGGCGTCGAGGAGATCCTCGAGCGTGTAATCGCGCGCGCCAAGATCGGCGATATCGCGGGCCACGAGGACGGCCAGCACAGCCGGGGCATCCTCGAATACAGGTGCGCGAAACTTCATCTGCTCCCTCCAGGTCTCTGCCCGGCACGAAAGTCACGCGCATTCTCATCCGCGGAGTCCAGGGGACGCACGCTCATCGGCCGGCGGGCTTGATTTGGTGAGGGTCTCGCGAGCGGCATCCTCCACAGCAGGGGGCGGGCTTCGTAGCGCAGCGCCTGAGCGGTCTGTTCGTCGGCTCCGGTCAGGCTCAGCCGTAATTGTGCGCTGGCGTCGCGGCGGGCGCAGGATTTTCCGGTCATGCCTAAGCCTGGATCCACCGATCGGTTGGGTTGACGGGGTGAGATTCCCGGGTTTGTCGGGGTGACACTCGGGATGGACGGTGTTGACCCACGCGGGAGCGCTCGTCTGGGAGCGCCAACGCCCGAAGTGGCAGTTGGCGCGCGGTTTTGGGGCAGGGTGAGTGGGCCGGTGTCGGCCGCGGGTCGGCTGGTGGTCGTCGTGACCTCGCGGGTGCTCAGGTGAGGGCGGGGAGCGCGCGGATCGCGTCGAGGATGGTGGTGAAGTCGTGTTGCCAGGGCCAGCGGGCGGGCATCCGGAGTGTCCATTGGCGGCTGGTGCGCGTCAGTCGGGCGGGGACCTGCAGCAGTTGGTGGCGGCGTGACCGGGCGGTCTGGACCGGCCGATCGGGGAGCCCGATCTGGGTTGCCCAGCGTCCGAGGTTGTGCGCGAGCGCGGCGATCACGGTCCAGGCGCTATTGGCGTGCATGCGGCCGGAGGGGAAGTGCTGAAGTGCTTGGTCAATGAGGTCGCGGATCGCCAGCTCGACGGTGGCGTGGTCGCGGTGATCGATGTCAGCGACGAGCGTCGGGATCGTGCGGTTGGTCGCGAAGCAGTGGTAGCGCCAGTCGGGGAACAGCTCGGCCTGGGCGCCGATCAGCCGGGTGCGCCTGACGATCAGCCGAAAGCCGCCCAGCTGGGTCTCGGCGACCTGCGCCTCGCCGCCCTCGGGGTAGTCGGCGACGGTGACCCAGTCGGTCTCGGGGATCTGCCCGATCAGCCTCTGGATCTTGGTGCTGTGCTTGACGGTGATCGAGAACTCGATCCCGCGCGCGTCCAGGGTCCGAAACAGCTTGTGGTTCTCAAACCCGGAGTCCGCGCGGATCACGATCAGGCCGCTGTGCCCGGCGCGCCGCGCCCGGGCGATCAGCTCATCCACGAACCGGGCGATCCCGCGCTGGGTGTTGGCCTTGCCCTTGCGGTTGCGGATGTGCAGCACCTCGCCGGTATCCGCGCGCACCGCCACGATCGGGTGATAGCCGAGCTTCTTGGTGTACCCGTAGGAGGCGCCCTGCTTCTGGTAGCCGTGCACCTCGCCGACGAAGCTGTCGATGTCGATCACCAACGGCCCATCACCCGGCCCCGCGCCGGCCTGCCACGCCCGCGCGAGCGTCTGATCGAGCACGCGGTCGAGCTGGCGGACGTGCCCGAAGGTGAACGCCCGCAAGAACGTCCCCAACGTCGAGGGGGCCATCACCCGGTGCCCCAGGATCAAGCCCGTGCTCCCGGCTCTGAGCACGCTCATGTCATCGATGCTGTCCGCGCCGGCGAGCATCCCGTGCACCAGCGACATCACCTTCCGGCCCGGCAGCGCCGCTCCCGGCGCTCTGGGGTCAAGCCACACCGACTCGTTCACCAGCTGCTCGATCCCCAAGCGGTCCGCGAGCGTTGCTGTCAACAGCAGGCCGGCGTCGCTGATCAGTCGCTGCTCGTCGAACCGAACCTGCACCAAGTCGAGGTTTGCCGGCCCTTCGGGAACGTCCGCAGCGTCATGCACCATATGGGTGACCTCCTGACAGGGGCCGCAGCCGCCCTCTACGACTGCTATTAAAGCCCTGCTCAGGAGGACATTTAAGACTCAGGCTCGGACGGAACCGAGCATGTCACCCGGTGGATCCAGGCTAAGCGAAGAGGATTCAGGACCGGTCAGGCGAGAGCGGCGTTAGGAACACGCAGCGAGGGTTCGCGTCAGGGATGGCGGCGCCGTGATTTGACCGCCAGCGAGAGCTCGCTCGAGGGCGTTGTTTGGGTTGGGTGTGGGTGGGCGTGTGGTGGTGGCGTTAGGGTTTGATCGTGGTGTGGCGTGGGTTTTGGTGGGCGGTGGTCGTGTGTGGATATCGAAAGGGTGGTTGGTGATGGCGATGTCGGTGGGACAGCAGTCGGGGGTGCCGGTGGGGTCGGGGGATTTGATTGTGGTCGAGAATCCTGCGTCGGGTGGGGTGGTGGCGACGCTGGCGGCGTGTTCGCCGGAGCGGTTGGTGGAGATGGCTGGGCGGGCTCGGCGGGCGCAGCCGGGTTGGTGGGCGCTGGGTTTTGAGGGTCGTGCGAGGGTGTTGCGCCGGATGCAGAGGTGGGTGCTTGATAACGATCGGCGGTTTCTGGATACGCTTGTTGCGGAGACGGGGAAGACGCGTGAGGATGCGGTGTTGGCCGAGTTGGGGTATGCGGCGGGCGCGTTTGGGTTTTGGGCTAAGCACGCGCGGAAGTATCTGGCGGATGAGCGGGTGCGGACGAGGTCGCCGTTTTTGGTTGGGCGTAGGCTGATCGTTCGGTACGAGCCGGTTGGGTTGGTGGGAGTGATCGGACCGTGGAATTATCCGTTCACGAATACGGTTGGGGATGCGGTTCCGGCGTTGGCTGCTGGGAACTCGGTGATTGTCAAGCCTTCGAGTGTGACGCCGTTGACGTCGCTGTTGATCGGGGAGGGGTTGCGGGAGTGTGGAATTCCTGATGATGTCTTTCAGGTCGTCGTTGGCCGCGGTCCGATCGGCTTGCCGTTGATCGATCTCGTTGACTTCATTATGTTCACCGGCTCGACCGAAACGGGGAGGCGGGTGATGGAGCGCGCGGCGAAGACGTTGACGCCGGTATCGCTTGAGCTTGGCGGGAAGGATCCGATGATCGTGCTCGCTGACGCCGATCTTGAGCGCGCTGCCAATGCTGCTCTGTTCTGGTCGATGCAGAACACGGGCCAGACGTGCATTTCGGTCGAGCGGGTGTATGCCGAGGAGCCGATTTACGATCGGTTCGTCGCGCTTGTTGCCGATAAGGCACGCCAGCTACGTCAGGGTGTGCCCGGCGGTTTCGGCTCGGTTGATGTTGGGTCGTTCACTAACCCGCCCCAGGTCGATGTTGTCGAGGAGCACGTCAGGGATGCTGTCGCCAACGGCGCTCGGGTGCTGGTCGGTGGGCACCGTGGGTCGGGAGCGGGCGCGTTCTTCGAGCCGACGGTGCTCGTCGACGTCGATCACACGATGAAGTGCATGCGCGAGGAGACGTTCGGGCCGACAGTGCCGATCATGAAGGTCGCAGATCAGGAGGAGGCGATCCGCCTCGCGAACGACACGCCGTATGGCTTGCAGGCGTCGGTGTTCACCAAGGACCTCGCCAAGGGCGAGGAGGTCGCGCGGAGGATCGAGGCCGGCGCGGTCGTGATCAACGACTGCAACGCCAACTACATCGCGCTCGAGGCGCCGATGGGCGGCTGGAAGAGCTCCGGACTGGGCGTCCGGCACGGTCCGGAAGGGATCCGCAAGTACACCCACCGCCAGACGATCGTGCTCACCCGCTTCGCGATGAAGAAGGACCTCTACATGTTCCCCTACACGGCCCGGACCAGCAAGCTGCTGCTGCGCCTGCTCAAGCTGCTATACGGCCGCGGCAAACGAGCATAAACCCAAGGGATGACAACCCGTCGCCGAAACGTTCTTCATTCTTCACGACCATCAAGAAAGAACTCGTCAACCGCCAAACGTGGCCGTCGCGGCTCGAGCTGCAGTCCGCCGTGTTCGAGTACATCGAGGCGTTCTACAACCGCCAGCGCCGCCACTCCACCCCGAAGATGCTCTCCCCAGTCGACAAGAATGCGGTCGTCTCGGTAGCGCGAGCTGGTCGGCTCTCCGAAGTAGCCACGAGCGAGAGCCACGGCCAACTCTTCTGCATTCGGCGGCGATGCTTCCTCTGCGCGGGAGCAGTAGTCGTCGTCACTGGGCTCACGGGGGGGTAGCGGCAGGTAGCGGCGCAGCTTGCCGGTCTGGGGGTGGCGTGGGAGATTCTCGCCGGCCTGGACGCGCACGTCAGGCCGCGCGAGTCCGGCTTTGCGAGGTCCTCGGTGAGGCGCCGCGTGAGGTCCGAGAGGGGGGGGGGCGGCGATCACGTGGACGTCGATGCCACGAGCGGTTTGCTGGACCTGGTAGTCGGCGATGTCGGGTGTCCGCAGGAGGAGGAAGCGCACGACGTGGGGGTGGACGTCGACGTCCTCGTAGCGAGTGCCTCGTCGGCGCGTCCCCGAACATCGGCCGTTGCGGATGGTTGAACCCGACGCTTTCACTGATCGCTTCCCCGCTCGGTGCTGAGCTTTGGTGGTCGAGCGGTGAGCGGCGCTCATCGCGGGGTCTGACGTGTTCAAGTTCCGCTAGGAGATTACGCAGCTCGCGCCGGCAGGGGCTGAGGACCGGTGGCGCGCGCGGTTTAGCCGCGCGCGCCGGGGAGAGGGGGCTTTGGGGTTAGTTGGTTGG
This sequence comes from uncultured Solirubrobacterales bacterium, assembly GCA_963836065.1. Lineage (GTDB taxonomy): Bacteria > Actinomycetota > Thermoleophilia > Solirubrobacterales > Solirubrobacteraceae > Palsa-465. Next base: position 486,035 of record CAWIII010000034.1, on the reverse strand, counting down.
GCTGTAGTTGTGGTTGGTGGGGTCGAGCAGTGCTGGGTTGGTGGTGGTGTTGGCGGTGAGGGTGATTTGCGCGGGGGTGACGGTTCGGTTGATGTTGGTCATGCCGCCGGCGTTGTTGTAGGAGTCGTTGTTGTAGATGGTGTTTGCGGTGCTGCTGGGGAGGAGTCCGGGGCTGGTGATGAGCACGCCGGGGTGCGACCAGGGGATGTCTGGGTTGCTGACGCCGACGGAGTTCATGACGACGTTGTTGGAGATCTGGTTGCCGGCGGTGGGGTCACTGCCGCTGCTGTTGCCGAGGTTAAACCCGGAGCCGGCGGCGTCGATCACGTTGTTGTGGATGCGTGCGTTGGTGGGGCCGGGGTCGAGCTTGACGCCCCAGCCGTGGGCGTCGTTCCAGATCCAGTTGTCGTAGATTCGGACGTTGTTGCCGCGTCCGAGGTAGATCAAGTGATCGAAGAAGTCGCAGCCGCCGACGTCGTGGATCGTGTTGAAGCGAACGATCGTGTTATCGGCGTTGCCCCACCAGCCGATTCCGATCCCGTTTCCACGCAGCGCCGGGACTGACTGGTAGTAGTCGTCGTACTCGAGAATGTCGTTGTGACCAGCGATCGCCAGTCCCTGCGAGACGGGTGCCGGGCAACTCGTGCCGGCGCGGCGAGTCTTGTAGAGGTTGTTGGATCCGTCGATCTGCAGGTGCGAGACGGTGGTGTAGGAGCCCTCGAGATCGACCCAGCCGATCACTTTCGCGGTCTCTCCCGGATAGGCGCTGATCGTGATCTGCGCCGCGCTGGTGCCACTGTTGCTGAGTTCGTGCCAGGTGCTTACATCTCCGTACACACCGGCGCGCAAGCAGCCCTGTTGACCAGGACTGAGCGCCTGGTCAAGCTTCGCCAACGTCCGAAACGGCGCGGCCGTTGTTCCCAATCCAGTCGTGTCCGATCCCGTCGGCGCCGCGACCAAGTCGCAACGCACCGTGCTCGACACCGGCTGATCGCCAACCTGCGAAGCCGACGGCAATCCCGAAACACTAGCGGCACGAGCGAGTCGCGTGGCGCGGTGATGGACCGCCGAACGGTGGTGCGTCTTGTGGCGGCGAACCGCTGAGCCGTTGTGCGTTTTGTGATGACGGCCCGCTGATTGGCTCTGCGTTACGCCCCGACCGGCCGCTGGGTGCGCTGACCTTTTGCCGGCTTGCCCACTCGCAGCCACGATCAGGCAGGCCAGCATCGTCATGACCCATGCCAGACAGTGCAACTGCCACATGCCGAATCTTGCTGCTGAAGTGTGATTTTTCAAGTTCATCGTTAGCGCCCCTGTCGTCAATTTGCGTCTATATCCAGTCTCCTCACGGGGGGCTTGTTTGCCATCAGGGGGGGCGCGGGTTCGTGCGGGGAGAAGCGCGATCGTTTGCGGGGCTTTGCCACAGGTGCCCGTCAGTGGTGCGGGGTTTTGCCACAGGTGCCAGTCAGTGGCTCAGGCAGTCCGCATGCGTGCCTCTCCGCAGAAGCAACCCACTCCGAGGACTACGCCCGAGGGCCCCGGGGCTCCGGATCAGCGTCGCCCGCGCGGCGCTGAAGGAAGGGATCGAGAACCTCCTCGAAGGGCACCTGGACGGACCGGCGCTCGACATTCGCCGTCCGGTCGACCATCGCGAGCACCTAATCGCCGCCCGCACCGCCGATAAGCAGCAACTCCGCTGGCGTTTGCACGACATGTGGCCCGAGCTCGAAATCCCAGCCGGAGCGCTGGACATCAACAAGTGGCTCGGGAAGATCTCCCGCCGGCTCGCCCGCGCGCAGCAAACGCCCGTGCGAGTCGCGCGCGTGCGAGTCGCGGAGCTTGTGCGTCAGATCACCGCGCGCACCACCTGGATTCGCGAGCTGGAGGCAGAGCTCGCCTCGCTGATCGATAACTACGCGCCGCAGCTGCTCGCCGCGCGCGGCTGCGGCCCGCTGACCGCCGCGAAAGGTGATCGGCGAGATCGCCGGTGCCGAGCGCTTCGCGACCGACGGTAAGCTCGCGCCCACCGGCGGAACCGCGCCGATCCCGGCCTCCTCGGGCAACACCATCCGCTACCGTCTCGACCCGATGGCGGTAACCGCCAGCTCAACGCGCACCCCACTGCCTCGCCGTCGACAAGGGCAAGTGGGGCCCCGGCGCCGCCGCCTACCTCGCCCGCAAACAAGCGGAGGGACAGTCGCGTAAACAAGCGCTCCGCTCGCTCAAACGCTACCTCGCCCGCCGCGCCTCGAGACTCCTGCGGTCCGCGGGAGCGCCGAAGCCCACTCCAGTCCCGGACGACATCCCGAAGAGGCAGAACGCACGCGAGACCGTCTGCGGCGACGCCCCTACTTCATGCCCCGCCTGAGGCAGTCAGTACGTCTCGATTCCCGCAAACAGCGACAAGCGCTTGACACAGCTATCGGTCGGAAAGAACGTCGGGGGCAATCGTGGTCGCCATCTCGTCGGATTCACAACCCTTAGGGCTCACGAATGAATTAGTGGGCTGTGGCAGGATGTTGGGTTGTGGTGGCGTATCGCGGGGGCATGATCGATGAATCGCAGATTGTTGAGCGTTATCGGGGGTTGGGGCCGGAGTTGAACGAGCGTCAGCGCAGGTTGTGGGCGGCGTCGGAGGCTCGGTCGTGTGGGCCGGGCGGGATCGCGGCTGTCGTGCGTGCGACGGGGATCAGCAAGAACACTGTGCAGCGTGGGATCGCAGAGCTGCGGGAGGGGACACGGCTCGAGGCGGGTCGTGTCCGTCGGCCGGGTGCGGGGCGGCCGCGGTTGACGGAGTCTGATCCGGAGCTGGTGGGAGCGTTGGAGGCGTTGGTGGATCCGGAGCTGGTGGGAGCGTTGGAGGCGTTGGTGGATCCGGATACGCGTGGGGATCCGTGCTCGCCGTTGCGGTGGTGCTCGAAGAGCTTGCAGAACATCGCGAGTGCGCTTCAGGCGGCAGGACATCAGGTGTCCGATCGGACGTCCGGGAAGCTCTTGCGGGGGCTTGGGTTTCGGTTGCACGCGAACTCCAAGACGCGGGAGGGGAAGGATCATCCTGATCGTGACGCGCAGTTTCGGCATATCAACGAGACGACACGCTCGGCGCTCGCCGCGGATCAGCCGGTGATATCCGTAGACGCGAAAAAGCGCGAGCTGGTCGGGGATTTCAAGGCTGTCGGGCGGGAATACGAGCCGACTGGGCGGCCGGTCGAGGTTCGCTGCCACGACTTCAAAGACAAGGATCTGGGGCACGCGATCCCGTACGGCGTGCTCGACATCAAAGCCAACGAGGGGATGGTCAGCGTTGGTGTCACCCATGACACAAGCGCGTTCGCGGTCAACTCGATCCGCGTGTGGTGGCAGTACCTCGGCCAGAAGCGTTACCCCAAAGCGACGTGCCTGACGATCACTGCTGACGGCGGCGGCAGCAACTCCAGCCGCACGCGCCTGTGGAAGACCGAGCTGCAGAAGCTCGCCAACGAGCTCGCGCTGCCGATCCGCGTCTGCCACTTTCCGCCCGGGACGTCGAAGTGCAACAAAATCGAGCATCGCATGTTCAGCTACGTCAGCCTCAACTGGCGCGGACGGCCGCTTGAGAGCCTGCAGGTGATCATCGACCTGATCGGCGCGACCACGACCAGCACCGGCCTGAAGGTCTACGCGCGCCTGGACCCCGGCCACTACGAGAAAGGGATCAAGGTCACCGACCAAGAGCTTGCCGCCGTGGACATCGCCCGCGACCAGTTCCATCCAGACTGGAACTACACGATCCACCCAACCCAAAAGGGGCCACTAATTCTTTCGTGAGCCCTTACGTAGCCTTACCGCTCACTCTGGGGACAGGAACACCATGAGGAAGAACCGAACACGCTGCCTACTGGCCATCGCCGCCGTTGGGATGCTCACACTAGCGATCGCCGGGCCCGCCTCGGCGGTAGGCACCACGGCCAAAGTGACTGTGACCGGCGGAGCGCTGCCGATCACCGCTCCGGCTGACGCCGGCAACATAGGGACCATCGCCAATACCGTGCTTGGGGGAACTATCAGTGGCCCGTTGGGCCAGGTGCAGGTAAACGACGCGTGCAGCGCAGCCTGGTTCTGGCTGGGTCGCGACCGTCATCTCGACCGCCTTCACCCCACCCTCGGGACCGACGATCGGCGCGGCCTCAGTCGGCTACACCGCCGGACCGATCACGAAGGTCGGCAAGGCAACCTTCACGGCGAATGATCCATCTGACCTCACGGGCGTCGTCGCCGCGGTCACCGCGACCGGGATCACCGGGGACAACTCCGCGACCTGGGACCCGACGATCAACGCGTTCGTCGCAGGAGGCACGGTCGCCGGCACCTATTCCAGGACGATCACCCACTCCGTCTCGTAGACATGGCCGACCTGGTCGTTTCGCAACGTGCAGGCGGCGACCGCGCGGTACGTGGTCCAGGTCACGCGCTGTGCCATGGCCGCGCTTGCCTTCCCCGTCGTGGTGGCCGCGCCCGCGAGCGCTTCCACAAGGCCTGCCAGGCCGGCCGCTCGAGCAGCGATCCCCGGCAGTCTGGGCCTGCGGCTGCTCAACGTCCCGTTCGGTGCACGCGAGGATCCTCGAGCGCGACTCTACATCGTGGATCACCTGCACCCGGGAACGATCATCCACCGCCTGATCGAGGTTTCCAACACCATGGCCTCAACCATGCGAATCATCTTGTACCCGGCCGCCGCCATCATCGACAAGGGCTTGTTCGTGGGCGCCTCCGGACACACTCGCGACGACTTGTCCACCTGGACATCCGGCACTCCTGGTGTGTCTGACATTCGCGCGGGCGGGCACCTCACGGCCAGAGTAACCATCGCCGTTCCGCGCGACGCATCCCCCGGCGAGCAATACGGCGTGGTCTGGGCCGAAACCCGATCGGCTCCCCCCGCCGGAGGTGGCATCACTGGAGTCAGCCGCGTCGGCGTCCGCCTCTACCTCTCCGTCGGGCCCGGCGGGCTACCCCCATCAAAATTCACGATCGAATCGCTCACCGCCAAACGCACACCAACGGTCACCCGATGGTCGTCGCGACCGTGCACAACACCGGTGGCCGGGCGCTCGACATGTACGGAACCCTGCAACTCACGGCCGGCCCCGGTGGGCTCCGCGTAGGCCCATTCCCCGCCAACCTGGGCGTCACCCTGGCGATCGGCGACAGCGAACCCGTCACAATCGTATTGGACAGGCGTCTACCCGCCGGCCCGTGGGACGCCGGAGTCACCCTGCACAGCGGACTGATCAGCAACAGCGCACAAGCCACCATCACCTTCCCCAGCACCGCGGCAGGGAACCCTCCCTACCTCGCCATCGTCGGCCTCGTCATCGCGTTGCTCGGCATCACCACCCTGGTCGTCGTGATCAGGCGTCGCAACTCGACTCCCACGGCCCAGAGGTCGAGTGACGGCGGCCATGGGAATCTCTCCATAGGCGGCCATCGAAAGTCCCCACTGACGGCCATCGGATCTCCCCATGGGTGGCCATCGGATCTCCCCACGACGGTCCTGTCCTGAGTGGCCTGTAGCTCCCCGGGGATTGTCCGAGGAACTGTGTAGGCATGAGCGAAAGAGATCCTCATGGCTACTACTACGAGAAGCAGGACGCAGAGGAGCAGGACCAGGACCGAGCTGGAGCAGCACGCCGCGGAGCTAGAGGCTCTCGGGTTGGGGATCGCGCCGGCCGCGGACCCCCCGGCTGTGTCGCCGGAGCTGGTCGATGAGGCTGTCGACCGTGCTGCTGGCCGCCGGCGGGTCCGTGAAGCTCTCGGTGTGCCGTCTGACAGGCGGATCAGCAACGGGGTGATCGACGAGCTGCTCGCCGGCGCCGGCACGGAGGAGGGGATCGCCGGGCCTGGTGGGCTGCTCGCCGAGCTGACCAAGCGGCTGGTGGAGCGGGCGATGGAGGTCGAGCTGACCGAGCACGTCGGCTACGAGCCGCATCTGGAGCCGCCAGGCGGCGGTGGGAACACGCGCAATGGCACGACCGCGAAGACGTTGATCACCGAGCACGGGAAGGTCCCGATCGAGCGCCTCGCGATCGCGACGGCAGCTTTGAGCCGAAGATCGTCCGCAAGCGTCAGCGCCGGTTCGTCGGGTTTGACGAGAAGATCCTCGCGCTCTACAGCCGCGGGCTCTCCACGCGCGATATCGAGGCGCACCTCGAGGAGATCTACGGCGTGAAGGTCGGCCGTGACCTGATCAGCCGCGTGACCGATGGGGTGATGGACGACGTGCGCGACTGGGGCAAGCGGCCACTGGAGGTGACTGCATGGTCCTGAAGATCCGCGAGGGCGGCACCGTCCAGCGCCGCGCGCTGTACCTCGCCTTGGGCGTCACGCTTGACGGCGAGCGCGACGTGCTCGGCATGTGGTTCCAAGAAACCGAGGGCGCGAAGTTCTGGATGCAGGTGCTCACCGACCTCAAGCAGCGTGGCGTCCGCGACATCCTGATCGCGTGTGTCGACGGGCTCGCGGGGTTCCCCGAGGCGATCGAGGCGATCTTCCCCAAGACGACCGTGCAGACGTGCATCGTCCACCTGATCCGCAACAGCCTCAAGTACGTCCCCCGCCGCGAGCGCGAGCAGGTCGCCCGCGACCTGAAGCCGATCTACACCGCCAAGGATGCCGACCAGGCCCACGCCGAGCTCGAGGCCTTCGATGAGAAGTGGGGCGCCCGGTTCCCCGTCATCACCCAGGCGTGGCTGAACGTGTGGGAGCACGTGGTCCCGTTCCTCGCGTTCCCCGCCGAGGTCCGCCGCGTGATCTACACCACGAATGCCATCGAAGCCCTGAACCGGCAGCTGCGCAAGGCGATCAAGACCAAGGGCAGCTTCCCGAACGACGACGCCGCCCGCAAGCTCGTCTACCTCGCGCTGCAGAACGCGACCCCGCAATGGACACGATGTCAGAACTGGACGACCGCGCTGCTCGCGTTCAAGATCCACTTCGGTGACCGCGTCCCCGACAATGCAAACTGACAGTCACTGATTGCCACTCACACGGAGTAACTGTTACACTTACCATAATCCGCCTACACAGTTAACGGGACGCCCTCATCCCCGTGCTTCGTTATTGAGGCGCGTCGAGGAGGCGGGCGTGAAGAAAGCAGAGGAAGTCATGGAGATCTTGGAGGCGTTCGATCTGACCGGCTCGTTGCGGGGAGCGGCGGAGCTGGCGGGTTGTGATCGCAAGACGGTCGCGCACTGGGTAGCGGCCTGGGACGCTGCCGGTGGCGGGCTGGGGGTGGCGGTCAGGCCGCAGCCGGTGGTCGGTCCGTTCGCCGGGAAGGTCGAGGAGTTGGTGGAGCGGTCGCGCGGGAAGGTCCGGGCGGATAAGGCGCACGAGAAGCTGGTCGCGATGGGGTATCTGGGGTCGGAGCGCACGACGCGTCGGGCGGTCGCTGAGGCCAAGCGCCGCTGGCGGCTGGAGCATGGACGCCGGTACCGGCCGTGGATCCCGGAGCCGGGGTTGTGGATGCAGTGGGATTACGGCGACGGGCCGACGGTTGTTGAGCGCCGCTGAGTTTGGTCACCGGCGGGGGTGATGGTGCCGTTCGTCGTGGTCGCGGGGTTGGCAGGCTTCGCGCGTTCGTGAACGCGCGAGAGCCCTCCCGCCAGCTTGGCTGTTGCGTCGGGAGGGCTCTCTTGATGCCGGAGGTGGCACCCGATGTTGATCGTAGGCACCGAGCTGGTGTTGGTGGAGGCTGAGCTGGTCGGCGGGTTGTTGGGCTGTCCGTCGTGCCGTGGGGTTCTGGGTCCGTGGGGGCACGCGAGGGAGCGGGTGCTGCGCTGCCGGGCGGGGAACAGGTTGTTGGGGCCGCGGCGGGCGCGGTGCCGGGGCTGCTTGGGGACGCACGTGTTGTTGCCGCAGCTGGCGTTCTCACGTCGGCAGGACGAGGTGGCGGTGATCGGCGAGGCGATCGTGGGGGGGTGGGGTGTGGTGGTGGTGGTGGTTTGCGTCTGACTTCGTGATAGTTGCCCTGGGCTGCGCCCACCCGCGGCGGGTGAAAGTGGGTGGCAGGGCGAGGGCTGTCGCGCGGCGAACTGGTCGGGGTTGTCTGCCGATCGCCGCAATCTCTCTGGTGCCTGTGAGCCCGTCGATAGTTTGGCGTGGGAGCCTCGCCCGGATCCCGGGACTGTTGCCGTGAGCACGCTCTTCAGACTCGTCTGTTTCCGAGGCCCCTGGCGGATAACGAGAGTTGTCGATCGAGCCGAGGAGGCCGTAGATGGATGTGATCGTGGAGCGCCCGGCGGCGCTGGATGTGCACAAGGAGCAGGTGACCGCATGCGTGCGGGTGCCGGGAGCGGATGGGTCCCGTGCGCAGGAGGTGCGCGAGTTCAAGACCACGGTCGGCGGGTTGCTGGTGTTGCACGATTGGCTGGAGGCACACGGGGTCACCCGGGTGGCGATGGAGGCGACCGGCGTGTATTGGAAGCCGGTGTGGGCGATCCTGGAGGATGACTTCGACTGCCTGCTGGTCAACGCCCGGCACGTGAAGAACCTCCCCGGCCGCAAGACCGACGTCAAGGACGCCGAATGGCTCTGTCAACTGCTGGAGGCGGGGCTGCTGCGGGCGAGCTTCGTGCCGCCCAAGCCGATTCGGCGGCTGCGGAACTTCACCCGCTACCGGACCGCGCAGGTCAAGGAGCGCCAGCGCGAGGCCAACCGCCTGCACAAGGCGCTGGAGGACACCGGAATCAAGCTCGACTGCGTGGTCACCGACATCCTCGGCAAGTCCGGTCGCGCGATGCTCGACGCGTTGTGCGAGGGCACCACCGACCCGGACATCCTGGCCGAGCTGGCGAAGGGCCGGCTGCGCGCGAAGATCCCCGCGCTACGGGAGGCGCTGGAGGGCCGCTTCGACACCCACCACGCGCTGTTGATCGGCGCGATCCTCGCGCACTTGGACTTCCTCGATGAGCAGATCCAACGGCTCTCCGACGCGATCGAGGAGCAATTGCGCCCTTTCCAGGCGCATGTTGAGCTGCTGCGCTCGCTCACCGGGATCGAGACCCGCACCGCGCAGAACATCCTCGCCGAGATCGGCACCGACATGTCGGTGTTCCCGACCGCCGGCCACTGCGCCTCGTGGGCAGGCCAGTGCTCGGGCAACGACCAGTCCGCCGGCAAGCGCCGCTCCGGCAAGACGCGCAAGGGCTCCAAATGGCTCAACGACGCGCTCAAGAACGCCGCCATGTCCGCGATCAGAACCAACGACAGCTACCTCCAGGCCCAGTACCAGCGGCTCCGGCCCAGGATCGGCCACGGTCGTGCGCTCGGCGCGGTCAAGCACTCGATCATCTGCGCGATCTGGCACATGCTCACAAACGGCGAGCTGTATAACGACCTCGGCGGCGATTACTTCCGCAGACGCGACCCCGAGCGACAGACCCGACGCCTCGTCGCCCAGCTCGAGCGCCTCGGCCACAAGGTGACACTCGAGGAGCTGCCGCAGGCCGCCTGAACCCCCAGCGCTGGCGCGACCCGACGGCTATTTTCCCTTCAGAGGTCGGGTCGTTTTTCACACCAATTCTGGTTGGCTGTTGGGGCTCTCGACCAGGAGGATGTGATGATGGAGAACGGCAAGCGGCGCAAGCGTCGGCAGCTGTCGCCGGAGGAGAAGTGGGAGGTGTTCCTCGAGGTCTGCTGGCAGCAGCTCTCGCAGGTCGATGCAGCCCGCAAGTGGAACGTCGATGTGAGTACGGTGATCTGGATCAGGCAGCTGGCCAAGGACGCGGCGCTGGCGGCGTTCGCGGCATCGAAGCCGGGGCGGATGCCCTCTCCTGAGCAGGTCGAGTTGGAGGAGGCGTTGGCGGAGAACGGTCGGCTGTCGGAGGCGCTGAAGGAGTTGGCGGTCGAGCTGAGCTTGCACCGGGGAAGGCAACGCTCGGGCTTTTCGGCCCGGTCCCCACGCGCGTGAGCGCGGAGACCAAGCTCGAGCTGCTGGGGCTGATCGATCAGGCCGTCGCTGACGGCTGGGCGCACGCCAGAGCGTGCCGGGTGCTCGATCTCGCCGACGTCCGCACGCCACCGCTGGCGGCAGCGGCTGCGGGACACCGGGACGCTGGTGGACCGCGATCCCGGCGGCGGCGCGGTGCACGGGCTGCTGGCGTGGGAGGAGCAGGCGATCCTCGATCTGATCGAGACTTGGGGTCCGGTCGATCGGTCGCATCGTAAGCTCGCGCACCGCGGCTCTTACATCGGCGTGGTGTTCGTCTCGCCCTCCACAGTGCTGCGCGTGGCGCTCAAGCACCTCGTGCAGCTGCCCGGTGAGCGGTTCCGCCCGCGCCCGGTTTTGCCTGCTATGCCGCAGGTTCCGTGGGAGAAGAACCGGATCTGGATATGGGACGCGACCCACTTCACTCGTTGCAAGCGGGTCGCGTACGCGATCGTTGACGTCGTCACCCGCTACTGGATCGGCTACCTGCTCACCAGCGAGCAGACGCACACCCAGGTGCAGCTGCTGTTCGCCCGCGCGCTCGAGGACCAGGAACTGCTCGGAGCGGACGGGCTGCCGCTCCGCGACGATGACGAGGACGGTCCGATCTTGGTCGCCTGGTCTGACAACGGCGCCGAGATGACCGCGATCGACACCCGCCAGTTCATGGCGCTGATGGCGATCGCCCAGCATCACGGCCGGCCCGGCACCCCGACCGACCAGGCGCACGTCGAATCGTTCTTCAGCCACCTGAAGGGCGACTGGCCACACCTGACCGGCATCACCGACCCGGCCGTGCTCGACACCGAACTCGCCCGCATCCGCACCGAGTACAACACCGTCCGCCTCCACGCCAGCATCGGCTACGTCACCCCCGATGACGAGCACCACGGCCGCGGGCCCGGCATCCGCCGCGCCCGCGCCGCCGGGATGCGCCGCGCACCGGCCGAGCGGATCAAGCAGAATCGAGCCAACAAGAAATGAGCGACCTCCACAGCATCGAACAAACCCACGCTCCCCTGGGGAAGAGGGGCGCTTTTGAGGGGGTCGCCCGCCGGCACGGACGCCGGCGGAACCCGGCACGGATGACGCCTCGGAGCTCGCTCCGAACACCCACCAACCAGTCCCGACACCACGCTCAGCATTGGGTTAGAGGCGTCGGCCGCTCTGAAGGGAAAATAGCCGTCGGGTCGCGCCAGCGCTGGGGGTTCAGGCGGCCTGCGGCAGCTCCTCGAGTGTCACCTTGTGGCCGAGGCGCTCGAGCTGGGCGACGAGGCGTCGGGTCTGTCGCTCGGGGTCGCGTCTGCGGAAGTAATCGCCGCCGAGGTCGTTATACAGCTCGCCGTTTGTGAGCATGTGCCAGATCGCGCAGATGATCGAGTGCTTGACCGCGCCGAGCGCACGACCGTGGCCGATCCTGGGCCGGAGCCGCTGGTACTGGGCCTGGAGGTAGCTGTCGTTGGTTCTGATCGCGGACATGGCGGCGTTCTTGAGCGCGTCGTTGAGCCATTTGGAGCCCTTGCGCGTCTTGCCGGAGCGGCGCTTGCCGGCGGACTGGTCGTTGCCCGAGCACTGGCCTGCCCACGAGGCGCAGTGGCCGGCGGTCGGGAACACCGACATGTCGGTGCCGATCTCGGCGAGGATGTTCTGCGCGGTGCGGGTCTCGATCCCGGTGAGCGAGCGCAGCAGCTCAACATGCGCCTGGAAAGGGCGCAATTGCTCCTCGATCGCGTCGGAGAGCCGTTGGATCTGCTCATCGAGGAAGTCCAAGTGCGCGAGGATCGCGCCGATCAACAGCGCGTGGTGGGTGTCGAAGCGGCCCTCCAGCGCCTCCCGTAGCGCGGGGATCTTCGCGCGCAGCCGGCCCTTCGCCAGCTCGGCCAGGATGTCCGGGTCGGTGGTGCCCTCGCACAACGCGTCGAGCATCGCGCGACCGGACTTGCCGAGGATGTCGGTGACCACGCAGTCGAGCTTGATTCCGGTGTCCTCCAGCGCCTTGTGCAGGCGGTTGGCCTCGCGCTGGCGCTCCTTGACCTGCGCGGTCCGGTAGCGGGTGAAGTTCCGCAGCCGCCGAATCGGCTTGGGCGGCACGAAGCTCGCCCGCAGCAGCCCCGCCTCCAGCAGTTGACAGAGCCATTCGGCGTCCTTGACGTCGGTCTTGCGGCCGGGGAGGTTCTTCACGTGCCGGGCGTTGACCAGCAGGCAGTCGAAGTCATCCTCCAGGATCGCCCACACCGGCTTCCAATACACGCCGGTCGCCTCCATCGCCACCCGGGTGACCCCGTGTGCCTCCAGCCAATCGTGCAACACCAGCAACCCGCCGACCGTGGTCTTGAACTCGCGCACCTCCTGCGCACGGGACCCATCCGCTCCCGGCACCCGCACGCATGCGGTCACCTGCTCCTTGTGCACATCCAGCGCCGCCGGGCGCTCCACGATCACATCCATCTACGGCCTCCTCGGCTCGATCGACAACTCTCGTTATCCGCCAGGGGCCTCGGAAACAGACGAGTCTGAAGAGCGTGCTCACGGCAACAGTCCCGGGATCCGGGCGAGGCTCCCACGCCAAACTATCGACGGGCTCACAGGCACCAGAGAGATTGCGGCGATCGGCAGACAACCCCGACCAGTTCGCCGCGCGACAGCCCTCGCCCTGCCACCCATTTTCACCCGCCGCGGGTGGGCGCAGCCCAGGGCAACTATCACGAACTCAGAAACGAGGCGAACGTCGCGGGTGAGGGGTTCCGGCGGATCGCGGCGCGGTTGGCGGCGTATCCGGAGACGGTGCGTGGCTGGCTGCGCCGGTTCGCTGAGCGGGCGGAGGAGATCCGGGCGCATTTCACGCGGTGCTCCGCGCCCCACTACTCAGGCCATCAACCCAGCAGCCACCCCACCGGCGACGCCGACAGCCCCCTGCTCAGCCCCCTCAAAAATGCGAAACCCGAGAGCATTACAAGCCGTCATCAATTCCCCGTACAGCCTCGCGAGGAACTCCGTCTTGTGCATCTGTCCTGCTCCCAGACGTTCGCCGTCGCCGACAATCGGCGCGGCCCGCGAGACCGACCGAGATCGAGGAGAGCGTCCGGCGGGACTGCGCTGGATGATTGAGGGGCGTTCTGATCTCACGGGCGGCGCGGGACCCCCATACCGCGAATCTCGAAACCGGGGCATCGCACCTGATGCGATCTCGGCGGCTTGTAGCTCAGAGGGGTCGTCTATAGCGGTGACGGCAAGGTCCCGGACGTGCGATCGTGCCGTCCCTCGTCGCGACACTTGCTGTGCGACATGTGCGAGCTCGTGGGCGATGAGCTGCTGGCCCGCGTCGGACGCCGGCGCGTACTGCCCCGCGCCGAAGAACACATCCCGTCCTACTGCGAGCCGGCGTCGCTGTGCGACACCAGCGCGACGTCAGCGCCGGGCCGGCGCAGCCCGAGCGCCATCCGGAGCGCGTCCAGGACGAGGTCGGTCCGCATGTGGCCAGCGAGCTGCCAGCCGACGATCATCAGCGAGAACACGTCGATCACGAAGCTGAAGAACGCGCGGCCCTCCCAGCAGTGCAGGTACGTGAAATCGGTCACCCACAGCCGGTCGGGCGCGGTGGCGGTGAAGTCGCGCATGACCAGGTCAGCGGGGCGCTGCGCCTCGGGATCGGTGGTGGTAGTCCTCCACGGCTTGCCGCGGCGTTTGGCGCCCTGGATGCCGCCTGCGGCCATCAGCCGGGCGACCTGGTCACGGCCCGCGGTCTCGCCCTCGCGGACCAGCTGAGCATGCGTGCGCCGGTACCCGTAGCACTCGTAGTTGGCCGCATGCACCTCCCGGATCCGGCCGGTCAGCCGCTGATCCTCGACCTGGCGCGCTGAGCGCTCGCCGGTGTCGCGCTGGCAGTACGCGGACGCCGACACGTCCAAGGTCTCACAGATAGGCTCGACCCCGAAGCGAGCGCGATGCTGATCGACATACGCGCTCACCTCGTCCGGTCCGGGTCGAGCTCCTTGGCAAAAAACACTGAGGCTGACTTGAGAATCTCGTTGGCCCGGCGCAGCTGGAAGTTCTCCGCGCGCAGCCGGCGGATCTCCTCAGGCTCCTGGGTCGTGGGCAGGTCCGGGCGGGTGCCGTTGTCGGCCTCGGCGCGGCGCACGCGCTTACGCAGCGCCTCGTGACCAACACCGAGATCACGCGCGATCGCCGCGACCGGACGACCCGACTCGATCACCAGCCGGACACCGCGGTCCATCAACTCATCGGGATACTTCTTGGCTCGGGGCATGACGTGCAGTTCCTCGCTCAAGGGACGAATCCCTCGTTTCAAGGTCTCCGTCAAACAGTGAAGATACGGATTGGCGTCTGGCCTGGGTCTGACTTACCGTCAAACTGACCCTCCGGGTGTCGTTGCTGGGACCTGTCGGCCTGGGCTGGCGCCACCGATCGCCCATTCGGGCGGTCGGGTCGGGCGGCGTGACCTCATAGTAGTACTTTGGTAGGTGGTCACTCGCGTTGTGGTGGGCGGCGGAGGGGTAAGTTGGCGAGGTCGATCGTCTGTTGGCGGGTGGAGCAGCGGCCGGTCCAGCAGCGCAGGAGGGGCTGGAACAGGTGGACTGCCTGTGGGAGGGTCAGGCCGGCCGCTGGCGATTTGGGTTCTGCCGCTCCAGGGTCAGGAAGCCGTGAGCGGCGGTGACGATCGCGCAGTGGTGATGGAACCCGAGGTAACTGCGGCCCTCGTAGTGATCCAGCCCGAGCTCGCCCTTGAGTGAACCTCCTCGCCGTCTAATCGCGCCAACCGCGCCAGCCGCTCGGGCGTCGTGTCCGCGGGCAGGTTGGAGATCCAGTAGTCGCTGGGCTGCTCGTCGCCTTCGGGCCATTCGATGATCAGCCATTCCTCGCGCGGCTGACCGCGGTCCCGCTCGACGGGGTGCGCAGCGATCACCCGCAGCATCGCGAACCGAGAGTGAACCTCCTCGCCGTCGCGAGTCGTGTAGACGAGCGTCTGGAAATCCTGCGGTCTGAGTGATGCGGCGAGCTCGGTGAGCTGGCGCGGTTCGCGGTCGGCGACCAGCGCGCTGGGCGCCGGCCCGCGCGAGCCTGGCTTGCGCGCGGGCACGCTGAAGACCGTGTTCGGCTCATACACACGGGCGTCTGAGTTGATGCTGAGCAGGTACTCGAACTCGCACTCGTGAAGACGCGCGCGCAGCTCGGTGTTCTTGCCGTACGCCTCATCGCCAAGCACCGGCGCCCTCGGAATCTCCCAGCCCGCGGCCCGCACGATCAACCCCCCAGCCAGCTCGGGCTTGGGGCTCACGAATGAATTAGTGGGCTGTGGCAGGATGTTGGGTTGTGGTGGCGTATCGCGGGGGCATGATCGATGAATCGCGGATTGTTGAGCGTTATCGGGGGTTGGGGCCGGAGTTGAACGAGCGTCAGCGCAGGTTGTGGGCGGCGTCGGAGGCTCGGTCGTGTGGGCCGGGCGGGATCGCGGCTGTCGTGCGTGCGACGGGGATCAGCAAGAACACTGTGCAGCGTGGGATCGCAGAGCTGCGGGAGGGGACACGGCTCGAGGCGGGTCGTGTCCGTCGGCCGGGTGCGGGGCGGCCGCGGTTGACGGAGTCTGATCCGGAGCTGGTGGGAGCGTTGGAGGCGTTGGTGGATCCGGATACGCGTGGGGATCCGTGCTCGCCGTTGCGGTGGTGCTCGAAGAGCTTGCAGAACATCGCGAGTGCGCTTCAGGCGGCAGGACATCAGGTGTCCGATCGGACGTCCGGGAAGCTCTTGCGGGGGCTTGGGTTTCGGTTGCACGCGAACTCCAAGACGCGGGAGGGGAAGGATCATCCTGACCGTGACGCGCAGTTTCGGCATATCAACGAGACGACACGCTCGGCGCTCGCCGCGGATCAGCCGGTGATATCCGTAGACGCGAAAAAGCGCGAGCTGGTCGGGGATTTCAAGGCTGTCGGGCGGGAATACGAGCCGACTGGGCGGCCGGTCGAGGTTCGCTGCCACGACTTCAAAGACAAGGATCTGGGGCACGCGATCCCGTACGGCGTGCTCGACATCAAAGCCAACGAGGGGATGGTCAGCGTTGGTGTCACCCATGACACAAGCGCGTTCGCGGTCAACTCGATCCGCGTGTGGTGGCAGTACCTCGGCCAGAAGCGTTACCCCAAAGCGACGTGCCTGACGATCACTGCTGACGGCGGCGGCAGCAACTCCAGCCGCACGCGCCTGTGGAAGACCGAGCTGCAGAAGCTCGCCAACGAGCTCGCGCTGCCGATCCGCGTCTGCCACTTTCCGCCCGGGACGTCGAAGTGCAACAAAATCGAGCATCGCATGTTCAGCTACGTCAGCCTCAACTGGCGCGGACGGCCGCTTGAGAGCCTGCAGGTGATCATCGACCTGATCGGCGCGACCACGACCAGCACCGGCCTGAAGGTCTACGCGCGCCTGGACCCCGGCCACTACGAGAAAGGGATCAAGGTCACCGACCAAGAGCTTGCCGCCGTGGACATCGCCCGCGACCAGTTCCATCCAGACTGGAACTACACGATCCACCCAACCCAAAAGGGGCCACTAATTCTTTCGTGAGCCCTTGGTTCTGAAACTCAACGTCGTCGGGGATCTTCGCCTTGCGACGACGCTCAAGATCCGAGCACCACTCCTCCGGCAGATACAGCGCCCAGTCAAGCGGCACCGTCCCCTGCTCGCCGACCGCGTGCACCGACACCGCGATCTGACAGTTACCGGTCTTCCCTAGCGTCCCGGAGTACTGGCGCTTGACCCCCGGCGAATGCTTGCCGTCCTTCGGAATCCCGGTGTCATCGATCACCCATGCCTCGACCCCGATCTCGGGAACGACCCGCTCGGCGACCGCCTGCTGGATCACCACCGGATCCCACGGGCTGTCGGCCAAGAAGTGCTGCAGCGCCTCATAGTCGCCGTCCTCTCCAAGCCTGGAGACGAGCGGCTCAAGCGACTTGCGCTGCCCGGCCTCCAACAGCCCCCGCGCGTACCGCTCCGCGCAACAACGCTGCTCGGAGCGGCCCAAGCCCTGAGCAACATCTGCCATAAACGCCGCCAAACGCTCCTTGACCTCCGGAGCAACCACGACCACGCCCGCCGCCTCGTCCTCGCGCTCCATCACGGTGCTGCCCATAACACAGCATTCGCCGCACCCCCACAGAACTCCTGCACGCAGCTACCAAAGTCCTAATAGGAACCTGCTCGAGTGCCTCGTCACTGTTCTGTCCGCCCTTCCCGACCAGGCCGCCCTTCCCCGGACAAGAGAGGACGGCATGCAAAGCATGACGCAGGACACCACCGTGGTTGTTGGCGGGGTCGACGCGCACGCGGACACCCATCACGCAGCCGCGCTGGATCAGCACGGAGCGCTGCTCTCAACGGAGAGCTTTCAGACGACGACGCCGGGCTACCGCCAGTTGTTGGACTGGCTGAGCAGCTTCGGAGAGATCGACGCGATCGCGGTCGAGTCGACCGGCTCGTATGCGGCAGCGCTCGTGCGCTACCTGCGCGCGCACGACGTTCGCGTCGTTGAGGTCAACCAGCCGCATGCGCACAATCGTCGCCGTGTCGGCAAGAGCGATCCGATCGACGCCGAGATGGCCGCTCGGCTGTTCTTGGCCGGCAAAGCCAAAGCCGTCCCGAAACAGAGCGACGGGATCGTGGAGTCGATTCGGCTGCTGCGCGCAGCGCGCCACAGCGCCGTGAAGTCCCGCAGCGCCGCGATGGTTCAGCTGCGGGACATCATCATCACCGCCCCGCAAGAGCTCCGCGATCAGCTCTCTGACCGCAAGACGCTCCGTGACAAGGCCACCGTCTGCGCGCGCTTCCGACCCGCTCGCGACCTGCACTCCCCCTCCCAAGCCGCGAAGTTCGCGCTCAGGTCAATCGCTCAACGGATCGAGACGCTCGATCGGGAGATCGCGAGCCTGGACAGCGAGCTCGAGCAGCTCGTCGCCGCCGCGGCGCCGCGCACCACACAGCTGCTCGGCATCTCGACCGGCCACGCCGGTCAACTGCTCGTCACCGCCGGGCAGAACATCGAACGCCTCCACGGCGAAGCCTCCTACGCCGCGCTCTGCGGCGCCAGTCCGATTCCCGCCTCCTCCGGCAAAACCACCCGCCACCGCCTCAACTACGGCGGCGACCGCCAAGCCAACCGCGCGCTGCACCTGATCGCTGTGTCCCGCCTGCGCTACTGCGAGCGCACACGCGCCTACGCCAAACGCCGCACCGCCGAAGGGAAAACCAAACGCGAAATCATGCGTTCCCTCAAACGCTACATCGCACGCGAGGTCTACAACTCCCTGCGCGCCGACCTCGCCGACACCAACCCGCCGCCGCCCCACCAGGCCGTCGCGATCATGTGCGGCAACCCAGGCTTCGGAATCACGCGCAAACGCACTTGACACCTATAGGAACGTCTCAGGGCAGCTCAAACGATCGATCAGACCCAGCGCCCCTTCTACGTCTCGCGGTGGCGACGGCGGACGGCCCTGGCACCCTCCTCGCTCCGCCGGGTCCGCTGAACGAATAAAGGGCGTGCAAACGGCCGGTCGGTCCCGATCCTGCTTAGCGCCGCGCGGTAGAGCACGCGTTGGAGAGCACGAACACGATCGAGGCACTTGTACGGCGGACGGGATGACGAGCACCGTCGCGCATCGACGCCGTTCGGGGCGCACCTGTTCATGAGGGTCCGCGCCTGGGGACCGGTGGTGGGTAGGCGGCGGCTACGAGCATGGCGTTCTGAGCGAGCACGGCCAGCCAGTGGTTCATGCGCTCGGCGTTGGTGGTGTCGCGCCAATGCCGGAAGAGCCCGGCTGCGTCACCGAGTGGCAGGCGACCCTCCGCCTGATGGATCTCGAGCGTGAGGGACACGAGCTCCGCGGTGCAGGCGTCGACCGCGGCCGCGACGATGTCCGCCAGTCCGCTTGGTCCGTACATCGAGGGCAGCGAGCTCCGGCCGTCGTGGTCGAATGGGATCGGGATCTGGGTGAGGAAGCTGAAGTGGTCAGAGAGGCCGGGGATCAGCGGGTGTCCGTCGTGGAGGTGGAAGTGCAGCCACTTGCCGATTCGGCCGAGGGCATGGGTCACCTCGAGAACCGCCGGCAGGGCGGTTCCGACGGCGGACTGCACGTCGGCGACGAGCTCGGGCAGCCGCGGGTCTTGGGGAGTGAGCGTTGCGAGGTCCAGGTCGGGGTGGGTCCGGGAGAAGCTGTGGCGAGCCTGCCTGATGCCGATGTGTCCGACGTCGATGCACAGGCTGACTCGCTCGACGTCACGGAGCTGCTCGCCGAGCTGGACAAACCAGCCGGGCTCTAGCCCAGCGGCGTACTCGAGGAACAGGTAGGGCCGGCCCTGCAAGCGTGAGCCGAGTTCGCGCATCCCGGCGACTAGGCGGTCCGTCTGGGCTGCCATATCGGACTTGTCATGGACGACCAGGCCCCATACCCGCCCCGCGAAGCGCGCTGCGAACTCCTCGACGACCGCGCGCCCCCGCTCGCTCAGCAGGTTGACTTGGCGGTTGAGGTGGACGACGGGGAGGCGTGGGTGCGGCGCTACGAACCCGAGAATCCACTCGAGCCGGCCGGGGCTGTCGGCGTAGGTCTCGGCGGCCAGGCCGGCCTGGGCGAACCGCAGCCGGGCGAGCCGCAGTAGCGCGTCATCCCCACCGATGCGCTGGTCGAACAGCGCGTGCACCCCGGCAGCGACGGGCCAGCGGTTGGCGGGCGGATTCGGTGTGATGTCCACGGGACGACGCTACCAGTCGCCGAGCAGCTGCAACCTCGCCGGCTGTGCGCCCGAGCCGATGGCGGGTCGCTCTTGAGCCCGGCGCACCGCGCCGTGGTCGACGGTGATGCTGGCGCGCTCGAAATGCTCATTTCGGGGGAGGGGGGATCGCGAACACGTGGATCGACTGATCCTTGGATCGGCAGCGCGCCTTCTGATCCGGCTTCGCCTTGTCGGAGACCACGACTACATGGGTGTCCGACAGCCATGCCACTCCCTCGACGTTGCAGTAGACCGTCTTGCCGTTCTCGTCGCGGGGAAACTGGTACACCGCGACGTCGTCGTCGACCCGCCACTCCGATGACGCCAGCCTGCCGACCCACAGGGCTGAAGATTCCTGGGAGACGACGCAGAGGCGGTCGCCGGCGAACGCCATGCTGCTGTAGTCCTTGAACGGCAAGGACGTCGGCAGGCGGATCGTGTCGACGTGATCCCATCCTTGCGCGGCCCTGGCGAATACCTGGATCCTGCCTCCGCCCGGCCTGCGGCCGGCTGCTCCCTCCTTGCATCGGTTCCCTTCGCACAGGCCAAGCAGATACGTCTGGCCGGCGCGGTGAATGCACGTCAGCCCCTCGAGGCCCTTGTCCGGCCCTTTGAGCGGGAAGTCGAGCCACGCGCTCGAGACGTAACCGAAACTGTCGTCGTACTCGCGCACCTTGGCGAGGAACCCCCGCCGGTGAGGCAGCGACTCGATCAGGATGAAGAACCGTCCCGACGACCGGTCGTAGGCGATGTCCTCGTAGCCGACATCGCGATCTTGTCGCTGGGCGATCAGGCGGTTCTGCTCGTCCCCCGGGGACAGCCCGCGGCCGATTCGGCCGATCTGCGAGGTGTTGTCGAAAATGACGTATAGGAGGTCGTCGACCGCGACGACGCCGCTCGCCTCGAACCTGTCCTTCCGCGCGTCGCCGAGGAGCTCGAACACCTTCGCCTCCCGGCGCAGCCCGAGTTCTTGCGCGGTTCGCTCTTTCAGCTTCACCGGTGGCACCTCCACTCGTTTGCGGAACTCGACGCCCTGCGCTCAGGGATGGCCGGGCAGCGGCTCCATCACCCCGGGGAAGGTCGCGCCTCCGGCCCCGCTGGGATACTCCTTGCGCAGCGTGGCGAGCTGTTCCCGGGCGCTGTCACACCGCATCCGCACGTATTGGACGATGCCCTCGACCTTTGCCTCTCCCCGGCGTATCTCGTTCTGCTTGCAGCCGGTGAGATAGACCTCGTCGTTGGTGAACTGCCGCCCGGTGAACGGCGGCGAGTAAGGAGCGTCGGCCTCGAGGTACGCGGCGTGGCGCACGCGCTCCCACAGTCCGCCCCCGCCGTCGGGCCCAATCAGTCCCGACACCGCGTCGGGACTGAAGGCGGTGTCGAGCAGGTGCTCCAGATGGTCCACGTAGTACTGACAGAAGTCGTGATTGCGCAAAAGATTCTTCACCAGTGGAATGTGAGAGGTCTTGTCCCGGGCCCCCTGCTTCGCCCAGTAACTCCTTGTGTTGCTGGGCCAGTCGACGATGTCGGTGTACTGCCACCGGGTCCCGAAGTAGTCGATGCCGAAGCTGTTGTCGTAGTCCCAGGGAAGGAAGACGAAGTAGGGCGACTCCACAAACTGGCCCTTGGCTCCCTTGTGGCCGGCGTTGTAGAGGTAATAGTTCGCGGGCGTCGCGAAGTAGTTGTCCCAGCTACCGACCAGCAAATTGACCCCGGCCCACCTCAGGAGCGCCCGCACGTTCATCACCCCTTGGATTGACTCATGAAAGGCGTCCGAGCCGAACCGATCGTCCCCCCCAGAGAGGCCAGCCCCGTCAATCGTCCTGACGAGCTGCGCGAGGTCGTCGTAGGTGTTGGCGTGTGGGTCGTCCTCGTTGGTCTTCAGCCGATACGATCGATCGTCGGCGCTCGCCGTGAAGTACTGACGGCCCCCGTCATCGCCGTCGGCGCCGACCCGGTGCTCAAGCGTCGCGCACCCCACGTCGCCACAATAGGCCTTGTACAGATTGCCCCGGTCGTTAGCGCCGAAGTGATCCTTGAGGAACCTGCGATCGACCTGCTCAACGAAGAAGAACAGGCCCATGTACCTCTCGTTGATCGCAAGCTTGGCGTATGTGTGCTGCGATGCCGGGACGCCAGCCGCCGCGAACAGGCGCCACGCCAGCGCCTCGCGCAGCTGGGACGGATCGTTGAACATCGCCTTCAGGTTCAAGCGCGACATGTCGACAAACCGGTCCTTGCTGCCCCTCACGTCAAAGTTGATCTTCCACGATCGCTTCGGAGCGCGCAGGGTGCGATTCCCACTGTTCATCAGCGAAAAGGTTGGGGTGCTGAGCAGCACGCCTTCCTGATCCGGCGGCGGGAGCCGCCTGTCGTCCCGGGGATCGGTTCGCCACAACTCCAGCCGGGCGTCGCCCGAGGACTCCTCCGCCTTCTCCGGCGTAAAGCTGTCCGGCGGCCATCCCGTTACGTGGATCATGTACATGTCCTGGTCGAAGAACTCGGCCTTCCCCTTCGACGCCGCAAGGCAGTCCTGCACTACCTGCCCAGCGGGCGTGAGGCCGTTGGCCGCCTCGCGCAGTCGCAGCGTGCCGGGAGCCGCCACCGAGCCCGGCTCGCGCGACAGTGCGTCAAACAGGGCCGAGTACTCGGCCCTCGTCCGCAGCGACGCGTCCCCATGGCCCTCGGCCTCGTTCACGCCGTTAGCCAGGTCGCGACTGTGCCCGTCTGGCAGGTCGGTCACCACCACGGCCCGGGTCTTGAACGCGTCCCAGAACTGCTCCTTATCGAGCGTGTCATTCATCGCAACCTTCCAATCGAGGCCAGTTCACGTGTTTCCCTGCCCGGCACGATAATTTGCGACGACGCCCGGTTCAGTGACAAGTATCACAACGATGGAAGATCTTTAGCTGCTGGTGGACCCGGTGGCGGGCGCGGTCCCGGAGTCGCGCTTGCGGTGGACCTCCAAGAGCCTTGGAAAGCTCGCGGACGCACTGCGGCAGGAGGACCATGAGAGCCTCCGAGGACACTGCCGGGAAGCTAGCCGCAGCGGCCGGCTGCGGGGTCCGGGCCGTATTTGAGCGACCTCGGTCGGTGCATTAGCTTGTGTGGGGGCCAGGGTCGATGAGCTGTTCTAGAGCGGGCGTCAGGAGTTCGTGAGCCTGCAGCGCCATCTTTGCCCTTCGAGGCCAGTGTTATGCGCTCTGTGTCACGCTCGCGCCCTTCACCCGTGAGGGTTTGGCGACGGCGCCGTTACCCATGGTCGCTGCCTCAGGCCGCGCTGTGAACATGCCGGCGGCACGCCCGAGCTTAGTCGTAGGAAACCAACTCGACGTGCGAGAAGCGCCGCTGTTTCTCGTCGATCCGGGGGCGGCGGCTGCCGCGGCGGACGATTGGCAGACTGTCACCGTCGAAACCTTCGACCCCATCCGTTATCAGTGCCCGGCCCGTCTCGGTGACGTCGACCTCGTGGAGCTGGGGACGAAGGCGGCGGGGGAACCGGTTATCGAACCCGTGGAGGGGACCCGGTGTTACCGAGCAAAGCCCGGAGTTGCGCCAGCAATCGGGTGACTAAACACGTCGAGCCAGCCCCTATAACCCACCTCGGTCGTGGCTGGGAACTGGAGGTTCGCGTCGTGATTGTTGAAGAGGGTCCGGCCCTCGAATGGCTCGCCGTCGTGGTCGACATCGATGGGCATAGAAGACCGGGTCGAAGGCGGCGATCGGAACCCGCTCCTGTTGCGCCGCCTACGAGCGGTGAATCCGTTGTGAAGCTGCTGCTCAGTTGCGGTGAGCGGTGAGAAATCCATAAGCCTCGTGCGCTAACTAAATCGGCTCTCCTGACGATCTGGGGGTGAGTCATCGGTGGGGGAGCGGGATTTGGATGCCGGCGCAGCAGAGGTAGATCATCGCGATCAGCGCGTCGGCGGAGTGGAATCCTATGCGCGGTGTGAGATCAACCTCACCTTGCTGTTTAAGGCTTCGAGCCGTCCGTTGCTCAAGTTCAGCTCGATCGCCGCGAGCACGCCGGCCTTGTGTTTGCGGATCGTTCGCGCGAGCTTGATGAACGGTTTCAGTCGCGAGCGAGATGCCCACGCCAGCCACGCCTCCAGGCGCTCGGGCGCTTGCTCCTTGGGGAGCTTGTAGAGGTAGCGCAGCTCGCCGTAGAGCAGGAACGCGCGGTACATGCGCTTGTTGGTGAGCACGACCTCGGCGAGCTTGAGCAGCTGCCTGGCGGTCTGCTTGGCGGTGTCCTTCAGCAGCGAGTAGCGGGTGCCCTTGATCCACTTGCCTTCGCCAGTCGAGGATCGTCCGTGGCGGTTGTATCACGGCGCGGGGCAAATAGTACGTCAGGTAACAGTACATTCGAGTGTGTCAGTATGATAGTATTGACTGTGTGATGAGTGACGCTAGGCGGGTGTCAGGCGAGACTCGGGAAGCGCTGCGTGAGCGGGGTGTGAGAATGGTGTTGTCGGGCCGCACTCACGCGGTCGTGGCGCAGGCCATGGGGGTGCATCTGCGGACGGTGTCGCTGTGGATGGCGCGCCACCAGCTCGGGGGGTTTGAGGGACTGAGGGAGCGGCGGCGTGGTCGGCGCTCGCGCGAGCAGATGGCGCTCACCGACGCCCAGCAGGCAGAGCTGATCGGACTGATGAAGGGCACGAACCCCGATCAGCTGCAGATTCCCGGCGTGTTGTGGTCAAGGCAGGCCGTCAAGGCGCTGATCGAGCGGCGGTTCGGGATCGGGCTCAGCCGCCAGACGGTTGGTGTCTACCTGCGTCGCTGGGGGTTCTCGGGCAAGAAGCCGCAGCGGCGGTGGCTCGAGCAGGACCCCGAGCGGGTGCGGGCGTGGCTCCAGGACGAGTTCCCGGCGATCCAGGCGCGCGCGCGGCGCGAAGGGGCGCGGATGCTGTTCGGCGATGAGATGGGCGTGCGCGCCGGGCAGACCGCCGGCAAGAGCTACGCGCCGATCGGCGAGCGCGCGGTCGTGCCGCTGACCGGCAAGCGTTTCTCGGCCAACGTGATCAGCGCGATCGGTGCCGACGGCACGCTCGTGTTCGAGATCTTCGAGGGCACCTGCGATGAGATCCGCTTCCTGGACTTCCTCGACAAGCTGCTCGAGCACTTCGCCGAGCGCAAGATCTTCCTGATTGTCGACAACGCCTCCTTCCACAAGTCTCCCGCGGTCGAGTACTGGCTGCTGGACCATCCGCGGATGGAGCTGTTCTACCTTCCACCGTACGCTCCGGAGCTCAACCCCGACGAGCTCCTCAACCAGGACGTTCACACCCACGTCGCGCGACGCCGCCCATCCAACCTCGCCAAGCTCGTCATTCTCACCGTCGAGTATCTCGCTACCCGCACAAGTGAGATTGTCAGCAAGTACTTCGACGGCGAGTACGTCGCCTACGCCAAGTAACCACGCACTAATTGCCACGCGGCGTAATAGCTCATCGCGCGATCAGCGCTTCTAGGCGTTCGAGGTCAAACGACAGCTGCTCGTAGTCCGGCTGGTCCCAGGGAGTGGGGATCTTGCTGCCGCGGTAGCGGTAGCGGGTGACCTTCACTCCCGCCGGGTTGTAGAGGCTGACTGACGTGTGTCTGAGTCTTTTTCCGAAATCTGGGCGTGTAATTCGCAGCCAGTTCCGGGGGTCGTCATGGGGTAGTGGATTGATGGTAGTGCAGGGTTCGTGGCGTGGTTAGCTACGCCGGCGCGGCCGGTCAAGGCCACCGCTGCGCGGCCGGCTGCGCTGGGCCCTGTCGGGCTGACCTTTTCAGTCTGCGCCAGCTTCGCTGATGGGCTGGTGAGGTCGGCAGCAGAGCTGCCGAGGGCCGTGACAGGGCCGCTGAGAGCTCGGCGGGCTCGATTTGGGCGGTCGCGGCGAGCACCGGCGCGTTGTGCGGCCCTGTGCGGCCCTGCGGCGAGGCGGGCAGGGTGATCGGTCGCCCGCTGTTGGCGGTTTGGGGGCGTCGTCGTCATCCGATCAGCCTCGGGTGGGTGCCGCGGTTGTAGGCCAGGCGCTGCTCTCGGGCGCGCGCGAGGCCGGCGCGGCGGGCTTCACGGATCGCGGGCCCGCGGCCCTCGTGCTCGTCGTCGGGGGTCACGTAGCCGATGCCGGCGTGCAGGCGCACCCGGTTGTACTGCTCGCGTACGGCGTCGAGCTCGCGTGATAGGTCGGCCGGGTCCCTTTAGGGCTCACGAATGAATTAGTGGGCTGTTGGCAGGATGTTGGGTTGTGGTGGCGTATCGCGGGGGCATGATCGATGAATCGCAGATTGTTGAGCGTTATCGGGGGTTGGGGCCGGAGTTGAACGAGCGTCAGCGCAGGTTGTGGGCGGCGTCGGAGGCTCGGTCGTGTGGGCCGGGCGGGATCGCGGCTGTCGTGCGTGCGACGGGGATCAGCAAGAACACTGTGCAGCGTGGGATCGCAGAGCTGCGGGAGGGGACACGGCTCGAGGCGGGTCGTGTCCGTCGGCCGGGTGCGGGGCGGCCGCGGTTGACGGAGTCTGATCCGGAGCTGGTGGGAGCGTTGGAGGCGTTGGTGGATCCGGATACGCGTGGGGATCCGTGCTCGCCGTTGCGGTGGTGCTCGAAGAGCTTGCAGAACATCGCGAGTGCGCTTCAGGCGGCAGGACATCAGGTGTCCGATCGGACGTCCGGGAAGCTCTTGCGGGGGCTTGGGTTTCGGTTGCACGCGAACTCCAAGACGCGGGAGGGGAAGGATCATCCTGACCGTGACGCGCAGTTTCGGCATATCAACGAGACGACACGCTCGGCGCTCGCCGCGGATCAGCCGGTGATATCCGTAGACGCGAAAAAGCGCGAGCTGGTCGGGGATTTCAAGGCTGTCGGGCGGGAATACGAGCCGACTGGGCGGCCGGTCGAGGTTCGCTGCCACGACTTCAAAGACAAGGATCTGGGGCACGCGATCCCGTACGGCGTGCTCGACATCAAAGCCAACGAGGGGATGGTCAGCGTTGGTGTCACCCATGACACAAGCGCGTTCGCGGTCAACTCGATCCGCGTGTGGTGGCAGTACCTCGGCCAGAAGCGTTACCCCAAAGCGACGTGCCTGACGATCACTGCTGACGGCGGCGGCAGCAACTCCAGCCGCACGCGCCTGTGGAAGACCGAGCTGCAGAAGCTCGCCAACGAGCTCGCGCTGCCGATCCGCGTCTGCCACTTTCCGCCCGGGACGTCGAAGTGGAACAAAATCGAGCATCGCATGTTCAGCTACGTCAGCCTCAACTGGTGCGGACGGCCGCTTGAGAGCCTGCAGGTGATCATCGACCTGATCGGCGCGACCACGACCAGCACCGGCCTGAAGGTCTACGCGCGCCTGGACCCCGGCCACTACGAGAAAGGGATCAAGGTCACCGACCAAGAGCTTGCCGCCGTGGACATCGCCCGCGACCAGTTCCATCCAGACTGGACCTACACGATCCACCCAACCCAAAAGGGGCCACTAATTCTTTCGTGAACCCTTAGCGCGCACAGGTACGGCCATTCGTACTTGACGTGGCCGAGCAGCGACTCGATGTGGGCCTGATCGGTCGGCGTCCCGGGGCGGCCATAGTGGGTCGCGATCGCGTGCAGAGCCATAAACTCGCGGGTCGAGCCCGACCTCATCTGGGCGCCGTTGTCCGACACTGAGAGCAGGATCGGCTCAAGCTCGTCCTCCTGCTCGCCGGCCGCGTGCTCGTCGATCAGCGAGAGGATCACGTCCAACAGGCCCTCGCGCTCGAGCGCGCGCGTGAACAGCACCTGGACCTGCACGTCGGTCGCCTCGGGACAGAGCATCGTCTCGATCCACTTGCGCGAGACGAGGTCGAGGATCGCCAGCGCGCTCGTGCCGGCCTGCGGGAACTCGGTGAAGTCATAGCCCCACACCTGACGGGGCTTGTACTGGACCCATTCGGGCCACGGACGCTTGAGCGACTTCTGCCGCGGCGGGCGCCAGGGCAGCGCCCGGCCGTGCTCGAGCAGCACCCGCAGCACCGTCGAGGGCGACACCCACACGCGCCCAAGGTAAGAGCCGCGGTGCGCGAGCTTGCGGTGCGAGCCGTCGATCTCGCCCCACTGATCGGCGAGCCCCAGGATCGCATCGACCTCCTCCGGGCGCAGCGCGTGCACCGGCGTGCCGCCCGGCTTGCGGTCAGCCAAAGCACCGGCGGCGGCGCGCTTTTGCCAGTAGCGGGCGCGCCGCTCGCCCAGCCCGAGCGCCCCGCACGCCTTGCCAAAGCTCCAGCCCGCCCCGGTCGCCTGCGCGATCAGCTCCAAAAGCCGCGCCTTGACCGCCACCTCGACACGAGCTGGGACGCGGCCTACCAGCCCGAGCGCGCTTTTCCCCGCAACGCCACCAGCTCGATCGCCTGCTCCTTGACCGTCTCCTCCAACCTGGCGATCTCCGCGCGCGCCGCCGCCAGCTCCGCGTCCACAGCCCCACGAGCACCGCCACCAGGCTTGGAGCTGGCCAGCGCCGTCAACGCGCCCTCGCGCCCGACGCGACGGATCCGCATGATCGTCGTCGGATCCACCCCCCAACGCTCGGCCGCCTGGCGCTGCGTCAGCTCCCCCGTCAACAACTGCAGCCAGATCTGCAGCTTCTCCTCCGCGCTCAGCGCCCGCTTGCGGCGCCCACCACGACGGCTGACATCCTGTAGTTCGGACATACTCCTCCTCACGCCCGTCTGACCCCTTCACAGCATCGTTGCACACGCAACGAGATGGCGTAACAAAACGGCGGATTTCGGAAACGAACTCAGACGCATAACTCCAGATCGATCATGAACCCGCCCATTTGCAGGGAAATCATGACGATCACATCGGACGGAAAACCGGCGTCACATCACCGACTCTTTCCGGGGGAAGTAGTTAGATTAGGCTGGCGGGGCTGGCGCCGGGTCGATGCCGGGCGAGTGTCTCGTCCTTCAGTGCGACCAGCGCGAGCTTGGGCGCAGGAAGAGTCGGTAAATCCAACCTTCGGACAGAAGGGAAACGACCGGTGCGTAAGCCGCGGACCATGTGTCATAGGTACCCGACTGGAGGCGGATGGACAGCGTCTTCAGGAATCACATCTGGCTGCCGCTTTGAGGGTGGCTGTCGCTGCCGACCCTTCCGGTCGACTGCTCCGCGATGTCCGCGGGATTACGAAGGGTGGACCGGCAGGATGATCGGGGCTCTGGGCGGCTGGCTGAAGTCGAAATCGGCCCGCAGATCACCGAGCAGGGGGTTGTCCTCGCGCACGTCGGGTCGCGGGTCAGGGCGGCCGTCGGTGGCGGGATCCAGTCGCTGGCTGCCGAGAAAGTCGTCCTCGATGAACTTGTTATACGCGTCGTGGCTGAGGATCTGGTGGTCGATGAATCCGTGGCGAGCGTAGGGGCTGATCACGATCCCGGGCACCCGAAGGCCGTAACCGTTGTTGTCCACGATCGGCGGGACGACGTGGTCGTAAAAGCCGCCCCAGTCATCCCAGGAGAGAAAGATCGCGGTGCTGTCCCAGTTCCGGCTTTTCATGATCGTGTTGATGAGGCCCGTGACGTATGTCTGACCGGCGCTCACCAGCCCGGGCGGATGCTCGGAGACCCGAGCATTGGGGTCGATCCATGAGACCGCGGGCAGGGTTCCGTCCCGCGCCGCTGTGAAGAAGTTGCTCAGCGTCTGGACGTTCCCCAGCTGTCCGTCCTGCGCGACGTCGGTGAATCCCGGCAGCGGGTTCCAGATACCGGGCGTCTGCGGGCTCTGCTGCACGCCTGCGCACGTCATGGCCGAGTCCTGTTCGCAGTCGGGCTCGGCTCCCTTGAAGACGTAGTACCCCCAGCTGACGTTCTGTTCGTGCAGCAGGTAGGTCAGATCCGTCCAGGCGTAGTGCAGGTTGCCGTCGGAGGCGTTGTTGATCGCGCCGGTGGTTTGGCCGATCCAGTCGGGGTTCGGCCATTGCAGAGCGCCGTGACATGAGAACGGCTTGAACGGATCAGTGCAGAACGCCGACCACTCGGAGACCTTGTACAGGGCGGCCGGCAGGCTCCACGAGGCGTTGGGCTCGAACATGTGATCCTGCAGCACGAAGTCCTGCGCGTAGCTCCAGTAATTCGGGATTTCGCTGGCGTCGTGGTAGCCCATCACGTCGATACATTTCGCCTGCTGGCCCTGATCGCATGGGCTGCAATTCGGGTTCGTCGTCGTACAGCGCTGCCCCTGCTCGGCCTGGGTCACGAACCCGTCCATCGCGCCGCCGTCGATGTCGGCGGCGGCGTTTGAGGCGCCGTGCGGCCCACCGTAGTTGAGATCGGACGGATCGTGAAACGGGGCGACGCACGCACCGTTGAGCGGATCGGGAACGCAGACGCCCGGCGGGATCCCATCCGCACCCGGATAGGTCCCAAAGTATGAGTCAAACGAGCGGTTCTCCTGCATGATGATCACGACGTGCTTGATCTTGTGGATGCCGGTCTGCGGGGCAACTCGGATACGGACGGCCGGCGAGGACGACTCGACGTTCTGGAGGTTCGTGGGCAGGACGGCTCGCCACTGCGCCGTGCCGGACCGGCGCAACCTCAAGCCCACCGTAAACGTCGAGCCGCGATCGAGATGCGGTCGCGCCACGGTCTGCCATGAGCGGCCATCGCCGCGCTGCACCAGGATGCGTGCGCCGGCCTGGTGCGGGATAACGGATCCGCTGAGAGTCTGCCGGTCACCGGCCACCGTAAATGTCGCCGTGCTTGCGAGCGTGATCGACGCTCGTACAGGCTCGCTCACCACCGCACTGCGCAGCCTCCTCACAGTGACGAACCACGCACGGTTGGTCGTGACCGCGCCGCGACGCAGCGAGAAGCGATAGCCGCCCGCCGGTCCGGTGAGCGTCCGTGCGACCGGCGCGAACCCGCGCTGATGCCCGAGCCGGCGCCAGAGGGTGACGGTGAAGTCGCAGCGCGGCGCGCCGCGCGCCACGCCCGTCAGCTGACCGTAGACCGTGACCTGATCTCCCACGACCGCGGGGTTCGGCGTTGGCGAGATTGAAACGGCAGTTGCTTGCAGCCGTCCGGCGTGCGCGCCGGCACAATGATGCTGTACCGGAACGGCTCGGACGGAGCCAGGCGCAATCGCGACGCCGGCCGCCGCGATGATCATCGCGGCCAGCACTGCCCCCAGAGGGCGCCGCCGGCGCATGTCGCCGAGCCGGATGAAGCCGATCATTCTCGGCTCCTAACCCAGTCGGGGTGCTCGAGTTGCGGCGGTGGCGCAATCATCCCGCTACGGTCCGGATCTGCGGCACGTAATCGTTCGCTAATCGAAGACTCAGCCGTCCTTTAGCTCTGCGAGGCTAGGATCGAGGCGGCACGACCCACCGGATCAGGCTGAGGACGCTTCCCGGCGACACAGAACGAGACATGGGACGGCGGGGGCGCGTGTTTTGCCCAGGGACCGCAGATCCAGCCGTACCGACGCAATCAGGAGAGCCTTGCAGAGATGATCACTGGGACGCCGCGCCCGTGGATCTCGCCCGCCGGCGCCAGGATCTCCCGGCCCAGAAGGCCCGATTTGGTGACCGTCTTGATCGCCGCAGCGGCGCTGGGCATCGCCGCGATTCTCGTCGCCGCCGCCTCCGACCGCGGCGGGCTGCGCCCGGGGTCGCATGGTGCCCGGTCCGGGAGCGCAGCGCTCACGGGATCCACGCCTGGCTGCTTGGTGTGCGGCGACAGCGGAATCCACAAGATCAAGCACGTCGTGGTCATCATGCAGGAGAACCGATCGTTTGACTCCTACTTCGGCACGTTCCCGGGCGCCGACGGGATACCGATAAATGGCGGCGTGGCGACCGTGTGCCTGCCCGATCCCGCCGCCGGCGGCTGCGTGCGGCCCTATCACGACACGGCCGACCGCAACCGCGGCGGCCCTCACGGCTTCGCGAATGCCACGGCCGACGTCGCCGGCGGCGCGATGGACGGATTTATCGGACAGGCCGAGCACGCGGGGGTCTGCGCGCCGAACGATCCCAGCTGCGGCCGCCGCTGCCAGCAGGGACAGGTCTCGTGCACCGACGTTATGGGCTATCACGACGCGAGCGAGATCCCGAACTACTGGACCTACGCCCGCGACTTCGTGCTCCAGGACCACATGTTCTCGCCGGTGAGCTCCTGGAGCCTTCCGGCCCACCTCTACGAGGTCTCAGCCTGGTCGGCATTCTGTCCGCTTCCGGACGCGCTCAGCTGCCGCAACGATCCGAGTACCTCCGCACTGCCGCGAGACTTCGGTCCGCTCAGCCTGCGGCTGCGAGACGCGCTGAAGCCGGGGCCGTTCTACGCATGGACCGACATCACGTGGTTGCTGCACCGCTACGGCGTCAGCTGGAGCTACTACGTCCTGAAGGGCGCCGAGCCCGACTGCCAGAACGACATGGCGATCACGTGCACGCGTGTGCCGCAGTCCTACCACACCCCCGGGATCTGGAATCCGCTGCCGCACTTCACGGACGTTCGCGAGGATCACCAGCGCCACGACATCCGTCCGGTTCAGGACTTCTTCGCGGCCGCACAGGCCGGTGCGCTTCCCGCCGTGAGCTGGGTCGTTCCAAACGACAAGGTCTCAGAGCATCCACCGGGCCGAGTCAGCGCCGGCCAGGCGTGGGTGACCAGCGTCATCAACGCGGTCATGAAGAGTCCCGACTGGGACAGCACCGCGATCTTTCTCTCCTGGGATGACTGGGGCGGCTTTTACGACCATGTCGTCCCGCCCGTGGTCGATCAGAACGGATACGGATTGCGGGTTCCCGGTCTGGTGATCAGTCCGTATGCCCGTCAGGGATACATCGATCACCAGACCCTCAGCCACGACGCCTACCTGAAGTTCATCGAGGACGACTTTCTCGGCGGCCAGCGGCTTGATCCCGCCACAGACGGGCGTCCCGACCTGCGCCCCGATGTTCGCGAGAACGCCTCGATCTTGGGCGACCTCACGGCGGACTTCGATTTTAGCCAGCCTCCTCGGCCGCCCGTGATTCTGCCGCTGCATCCGCGCGCCTCCTGACGCGCGCGAGCGGCTGCCAAGCGCTCGCCGGTGTGTGATAGCTCGGCGGCAGGGTTATCCCCGACTAGGCCCGCCGGCAGGTGCAGAATGTGCGAGGCTCGCAACACATGTCCACGCGCATCGAGCGCCTTGACCTGGAAGTACGAGCCGGTTGCACGCACCCGGATGGCGGTTTCAAAGCCCGTACTCGGAGCGTCACTTACGACCACCGCGAGCCGCTTCGGCGAACTGCCCGCCAGCATCCGCCAGCCGCGGACCTCGCTGGCGCCGTTCCAGCAGGCGTAGACCGTCCTGTGTCGGCAGGTTCAGCGGCGGGTTGTGTCTGTACTGGCGCACGAGCCTCATCTGATGCCTTTCTCTCGTTGGATCGCCACTGGTCCGACCGCGCACCGGGTCGACTCGCGCACGGACGCTGAGCCGGGCGCAGCGCTATCTGAACCACGCGTCCTCATCTGAATGGCACGAGCGCGATGTCGCCGGTTGTGGTCGTTCGGTTGTCGGTGATCGAGACGTGTGCGGCTAGCTGGCTCCCAGTGGCGTGCGCGAGCAGCGAGCGCCCGGTGGACGTGAGCGAGAAGATCACGTAGCCGAGCTCGCCGGCGCCGATCGTTTCGGGCCCGGTCCGGGCGATCAGCGTTGGCCCGGCGGAGACGGTCATCCTGACCGTGCATGTGGTCGTTGTCAGGCAGGCGGTGAGGACGCCGCCGAGACCGTTGGGGGACACGAAGTCGGTGGCGCCGACGATCCGCAACGTCCGTGACGATGTCAGGTCGCGGTGGGGCCCGCTGCCGCTTGTGTGGAACGCGATCAGGTTGAGGCTCGCGGTCGTCTTCAGTCCGGAGCTGTCTTGGGTGGTGATCTGGACCGGAAGCCTGCCGCCGTGTGCGTGGGCGAGCATCCTGCGTGCGGCCGGGGAGAGGCGGAAGTAGAGGACGCCGCCGCTGCCGGCTGCGAGTCGTTCGCGGCCGCTGCGGGCGAGCAGCGTCCGTCCGGCGGTCACGCTCGTGACGATGCTGCAGGGATGGGTCGCGAGACAGCTGACCGGTACCCCGCCGAGAGCGCTCGGCGAAATGAACGCGCTGCGGCCGTAGATCGCGAGGTGCGGCGCTGTCCCGATCACGCGCGAGGTCGCGAGCACGTGCCCGGTGCTCGAGAGCGCCTGGACCGAAAAGTATGGCTCGCCGCTGTGGACCGGAATCGCCGACTCAAACCTGCGCTTCGGAACGCTCCTGACCGGGGCCAGCGACTTCGCGTTCGGACCCGCGACCACGCGCCAGCCCGCGACAGTGGTCGCTCCGTTCCAACTCGCGTACGGGGTCATAGTCCCGTCGCTGCCGGTCACGATCGCCAGCGCCGGCGTGGTGGCGGGTTGCGCACTCCACGCGAACCGGTACGCCCGGTAGCTCGAGGTGAATGCCGTGAAACGGGCATCGTAATCCTGCTGGCCGGCCGCGTTGTATTCCGAGAAGTACGGCTGCTGTCCCCAGCCGACGAACGTTTCGCCGCCCGCGAGCGCCTGTGCCCCACCTTCGAATGCGGCAGAGGTGGCCGGGCTGTGGTTGTACTGCTTGACCAGCGTGGCGCTCATCGTGTTCGCGTCGAGCGCGATTCTGACTCCCCGCGAGGCGGGGTGGACCTTCGGCGGGCCGGCGCCGTCGTCGAAGATCGTGATCGTACGGTCGGGCTGGACTACCGCGTTGTGCTGGAACGCGGTCGTGGTACCGGGACCCATGCTGAAGCTGCTGCGCTTGCCGCCCAGCCGCCAGATGATCGCCCCGGTGTCGTGATCGATCTTGTACACCGCGGAGGTATTGCGCGCCGAGACCACCAGGTTGCCGTCGGCGTCGAGAGCGATCGAGTTGACGTGATAGGGATCGAGAAAGTGCCCGGCCTGCTTGGGCCCGAAGAGGTATGACTCGTTGAGGTTGATGTGGTCGAGAGCGTTCCAGCTGAACAGCACCAGACCGGTCTGGATATCGATCTCCTGCACGATGCTGTCCATCACCGGACGTGCCCAGCCCGGCAGCCATACGGGCACTGCCGCGATCACATACGCCTGTCCCTGCGGCGTGACCAGGAACTCGTGCAGATCCATCTGCACGCCGTTGCCAGCCCGGACGATCTTCTGCAGGTGGTAGTTGCGATCGAAGATCACTCCTTCACCGCTACCGGTGCCCGCGTTCGTGTACCCCCGCCACCACGTCAGCACCGGTTGGCCGTACAGGCTCTGTACGCGGAAGTCGGTCGTCAGGATCTTGCTGGAGAGCGGAGTCGGCTGAAACCAGACCACGTTGCCGGACGGATCGACGATCATCGGCCCGTCCTGCAGCGGGCCGAACTGCGGCGCCAGGAAGATGTCCCCCCCGGACGCCGGCGCGGAGTTCCTCGTGACCGTGATCGACGGCGGAACGAGGTCAGGCCGCGAGCGGAACCGCTGCACGCCGCCAGAACCCGCCGGAGCCTGCGGCAGCGTCATCGGCGAGACCGGACTGGCCGGAGTCGCAATTCTGAACCTGAAGCTTCCGTTGGTCCCGCCGAGCACGCTCAGACCGGTCCCGACCGTGACCGTCTCACCGCGGGTGAACGGCTTGGCGAGGAGGAAGCTGGCGCCGTGGCCGTCCGAATCCGCCCGGAGCACGCCCGCATGCACGCCGCTGCGCGAGCCCGTGACGCTGACCGCGCTGATCGCCCCCGGAGAGACGTTCCGGAACGTGATCTGCGTCGCCGGCATCGCGTATCTCGAACCAGGGAGCGGAAACACACTAACCTGCGCGGAGGCCACCGGAGCGAGCGCCGCGACCGAGAGCAGCGCCAGGCCGATCAACAGCCCGAGGGTCGCGAGACGCGAGCCGGTGCGGGCAGACGGCACCCGTGCGGGTTTCGAATCTGACACCACCTGCTCCTAGCTAGTAGCCGCCGCAGATCGGGTTGCAGACGGGGCCCCCGCTGCTCTTCGGCTTCACCGGGTTGCCGCGCGTGTTCAGCACGTACCAGCGCCCGCTGAACTCGTTGGCACCCTCACCGTGCATGTCCCCGGCACGCTTGTCCTTCGAATACAGGTACAGCGGGTGATTGTTGTAAGTGACCTGGAGTCTGCCTTCCGAGCGCCGCAGCCTGCCGATCATCCGCTGGTTGACGCCCGAGCCGCTCTTGGCCACGAGACGCCCGCCGGCCAGGATCGGCGTCCACGTCTTCGCGCAGGCGCCGGAGCAGTTGCTGCGATTTTTCGCGTCGTGTGTCGATAGGTACAGCAGCCGCCCCCGCGAATCGACGAGAACGGGGCCGAGCTTCGAGGTCTGACGCGTGGCGATAGTCGTCGTCGACGCCCGCGTCGCTCGCGGCACCGCGGTCGCGGCCGCTGTAAGCGCGGGCATAGCAATCAGCGAAGCAGCGACGATGCCGGCAAGGCTCGGGCGAACGTGGGTGTCTATGCTTGCGTTCAAAATGAGTCGCTCCTTCATCGCGACGGATCGATCACGGCGATTTTGCCACGGAACGGCAACCGCTGACCTGTCGTTCTTCGCGACTAACACATCACCAGGCGCAACGTTGCGCTGCTTCGAACGGCATCCCGCGCGCACGGGCCTGGGTGGTCCGTTCGCGAACACCCGCGGTGGCGCCTGGCCGCGGCACCGCGTGTCGAGTGGGCGTCGGGACAAGGGGACAGGCTTCGATCTGGTCAGCAGTCGAACCGGTGCTCGGCCTGCTGCTGTTTGCGCCCACATCGAAACGACCGATCAGATGGCTCCTCGTGGCCCGAGCACCATCGCGCCGTCGGGCGGAACCTGCCCCGCGCGTGATGATCCTGCCGTCCGGCGACCAGGAGGGGTCGCTCGAATCGAAGTCGATGTGGCTGAGCTGGGCGGGTTGGACCCGTCGGCTCCCATCGTCCCGATCGCCTCCGGTTCCCACGCACGAACGCGATGGAGGCTCCGGCTGGCCGTGCTGGCTAGCACCGGGCGGTGTCGATAGGCTCGCATCCGCTACATCCGGGAGGACTACATCAAGCCCAGCGTCCCGTGGGCGCTGCTGGACGATACGGAGGACGGCCACGACGTCTTCCGGGGCGCCGTGATCCGCTGCTGGCGCACGCCCGGGCACGCGCCCGGGCCATTAGTCACTGCAATCACGCTCCCGAGCTCGGGAGTGATGCGTCGACGCCGCCTACACGATGGACCACTGGGAGGAGAAGGCTTTGCCCGGCTTCCTTTGCCTCGATCGTCGACGCCGTGCGGCCGGTCGGAAGCTTCACCGCATCGCACGCCGCAGAAATGCAACCGTCGTGACCGGGCACGACCCGGAGGTCTAGCCCTAAAACAAGCGAATGGTGCTGAGCTGTGGGCGAAAATCGTGGCTTGCGGTCTGATTGGTAGCGGGCCGGCTCGTCTGTCGTTGGTACGAGAGCGTTTTGGCGAGGGGTTGAGGTGCGTGGAGTTCACTCATGTCGAGGGGGGCTGGTTTTTGGGTGGCTGACGCCGAGCCGGTGGGCCGGCTCGGGGTGAGCGCGGGTCTCGGATGGTGTTAGAGGGCGTCGAGGAGGCGGAAGAAGATGCCCAGCCAGGGGTTCCAGGCTTGGATGCGCCAGCGTATGTAGCGGGCTGTCCTGACGATCTGACAGGGGATGTCGATCAGAGCGGCTCGGAAGGTGCGGAACTCCATGGTGAGCAGTCGGCACCGCTGCTGTTCGTGCTGCGCTTCCCAGCGGGGTGAGACGGGCAGCATGAGCGCGCACCAGGCCTTGAGGGTCCAGGCCAGTGACGCCATGGTCATGTAGGCCCAGTTGGCGTAGAGGGTGTTGACGGGGGCGTGCAGGGCTCGCACCCCGCTTTTTAGGTTGGCGATGAGGTTCTCTTGGTTGCAGCGCTGGTGGGCTTCGCCGATCACCTGGTCGGCGGTGAGCTTGCGGTCGTTGGTGATGTAGAAGAAGTACCTATATTCATCGAACAGTACGTTGTCACCCCGCTCGATCGACAGGTTCTTGCGCAAGGCGACCACGCGGTAGTCCTTCTTGCAAGCGCGCGGCCGGTAGGAGAACTCGACTACCTGTTCCTTCTTCGGTCGTATCGTCTTGTAGCCGCGCTGGCGAACGATGTCGTCTTTGACGTTTGTGGGGCGGGTCCGGGGCCGCGTCGCGATCTGGCGTTCGGTCTTGGCCACCAGCTCGTGGTAGAGATCTTCCGGTTGGCCTTCGGCGGCTTGGACGAGGTTGGCCTTGGCGTCGTAGCCGAAGACGAAGCGCACCCCGTCGGCGTCCCAGCGGTCGAACTCAGTTGTGAGCGAGAAGTCGGTGTCACCTCTCAGCAGGATGTCGGTGAACCCGGCCCGCCGGCACAGCTCGATCGATCGGTCATAGAGGGGAACGACCCCCTCATGGGAGGGACGGTTGGCGCCGTGGAGGGCCTGATACAGCGGCTCGGCGGTGTTGGCGAGCGAGACCAGCAACGCCGAGTAACCCCAGCTGCCGTTGTAGGAGATGTCCATGCCCTGCTTGCACTGCCCGTCGGTGCCCACGATCGAGGCGTCCGCGTCGATCCGGGCGGTCTGGGAGAAGAATGAGGCCGGCTGCTGGGACCACAGCTTCAGCCGAGCCCGGTTGATCGCCTCCTGGAGGGCCATGATCGAGGCCTCGTCGAAGCGGCGGCAGAAGTCGCCCGCGGTGGTGGGGTCGGGCAGCGACGGCGTCCCCAGGCCGTCCAAGAACACCGCGTCGGTTCGGCGAGTCTCGATGTCCTCCAAGCGGGTGCCGCCGCACAGCGCGTTGTAGGCGATGTTCAACACGTGGTCGGACTCGTGGTAGGGGCGGTGGACCTTGAGCAGTTTGACCGAGGCGTCGATCTCGCAGGCCAGGCCGACCGCCTCGACCAGGCGGGCGATCATCCCCATGCCACCATGGGCTACCCCCCGGTCCCGCTCGGCCCACTCGTAGCGGATCGGGGCTCCCCCCAGGAGCGGGCCGGACAGGTTGGGGGCCACTGCGGCTTGCAGGCGCCGCTCGATCGCCAGCTGTTCGCGCTCGAGCCTGCGTTGCAACTGTCGCCTCGGGTTGCTCATCTCCACGCTCCCTCTGATCAACAATGTTATGTAACCATAGCAGAGATCAGCTATGGTTACATGGATGTCACCATCAGGATCAATCCAACACCCAAGGGAGGACGACTATGGCGACCGAGGCCCAACTGACCGACACGATCCAACGCATCAAAGCCGCTCTGCTTGCGCTAGGCGACCTGCGGCCAGGAGCGCTCTCCGAGCAGTACAACACCTGCCGCACCCCCGGTTGTCGCTGCAAAGCCGACCCGCCCCAGCGCCACGGCCCATACCACCAGCTCAGCTACAGCCACCGCGGACGAAGCCGCACCGAGAACATCCGCCCCGAACACATCGACGCGGTCAAGTCCCAGATCGCCAACTACCGCAAACTGCGCGAACTCATCGACCAATGGATCGACGCCGCCATCGAACTGGACCGCCTCCGACGCAGCACACCCAGATAAGCGTCAGGGCCGCAAGCCCACAGCCGACAGCCGACGCCCCTTCACTTCAAACCGACACGGGCCATCCCGCCTCGGCACTCAAACCCCAGGAATACCGGGTCTTCCGGGCCTTCGATGCCCATCTACCACAGTCTTACGCTTGGTTTAGGTCTAGCCGACGATCAGGCACAGCCCTGAAACCTACGATTGAGGGCTAGCGTCGACGAGCGGCGGCCGTGGCTGCAGCGGACGCCCCGGACGTGCCGCATGAGATCGAGCCTGAGCAGGAGAGCCTGCTGCCCGCGTTCAAACACACCGCGGCCGGCAGAGCCCCGCAGGTGCTGAAGGAGTCGCCGTCGAGCGGACGCGCTGCGTGCCCGAGCGGTCCGCGCGGACCGTGCGTTGTTGAGTTCGTCAGGCTGCGAGACCGGTCGCGGAGGAAATCATGAGGCTAACGCGGGTTGACGACCGTAGCCCAGAGCGAGGTCGAGCCGCTGTTCGCGCCGTCGTTCCACAGCGTGACCAGCGCGAGCCGGTCGCCGACGGTCGTCGCGACCGTCCGCGCCGGCTGATCGAAGCCCGCCTTGGCAAGCTTTGGCGGCTGGGGCAGCTCGATCAACGTGCCGCCGCCACCCGTCGCGCCGCCCAGCGACGCGTAAGCGATCCCGCTGCTGTCGTCGGCCCACGCGATCCACAGCCGCCCCGACGCGGTGTAGGCACCGGCAACCACGTCGACCCCGTGCTGGTGCCCGGCGAACAGGCCCGAGACCACCGGCGTGGGGTTGGCCTCGCCCGGCGCCCAGGAGTAGATCTCGTCGGCGGCCTGGGTGCCGGTGTTGACGTACAGCAGCCGACAGGCCTGCGCGCACGCCATCGCGACCGGGCTGTTACCGGCGCCGCTGTTTTCACTGTTCGGTGCGTGAATCGCAGGGCCGATCGGCGCTCCGGTCTGCGGGTCGAGCTGCATCATGTACAGCCCGTTGGGGCCGCTGGTAGCGGCACCGACCATGCCAGCCATACCCGGCCAGAGCTGTCACGACCGATCGTTGGGTACCTGGTGAAGCCGGGCGAGTCGGCCGTCAGATCCCGCTCGCTCGCGCCGCTGAACACGAGCAGCTGATCGCCGAACGGACCACCGCTGGTCCACAGCGGCGTCGAGCCGTCGGCCGCGAGCACGGCACTCGTGGCGCCGTAGCCAAGCGTGGAGTCGATTGTCGTCGGAGCGCCGAACGACCCGTCCGAATGCCGCGGCAGGAGCTGGGTCCCGTTGAGCGTGTCGTTGCCGTCGCCACTGTGCTGCCCGGCGATGATCGCCTGCGGGCCGCCGCCCGGGGCTGGGAGTCAAGTCGGATGTAGTGGTGTAACGAGTAGAGCTCGTCGGTGAGGTTGGCGCCTCAGGCCTGAGCTGAGAAGTGTTTACCTCCTCGTTGTCTGCTTGGGGGGAGGGCGTACGGGGACTTCCTCGTAGTTTGGTGACTTCGGGGGTAATGGGCAACGGTTTGATCGGTGGTTCATGCGCGGGGGGATCAAGCGGTCATGGATGCCGTGCCGTGGAATCCGGATGATCGATGCGGGGGACTCGCCCGTAGGGCGCCGTGAGCCGCTCGCCGAGCGGGCCAGACGTTGGCGCAGCTGAGAAGCCCGCCTTGCCAGGGGTCGGACCAACCGTCGCTTCGCCCCCCCTTCGATGCAGCGGTCGTTTGCCGGTGTGCGCCGAGCCGAGCGTTCGCGTTGAAACAGATGCCGGCGGGTGGGTTCCTGTGGGTCGCGGTCATCGGCCGGAGGGCGTTAGACGGGCCCAGGACGCGTCCGTGTGCAACCCGAGGGTTACGGCTTGGCTGGATTGGGTCGGCGGGTGGCTCAGGCGGCGGTGAGACTGGGCACCTCCTGCTCGACCTGGGGCGGGGGCTCGGGGTCGGCGCAGCTCAGCGTGATCGACTCGACCGACAGGTAGCGCCGCTGGACGAGCCATTCGTCGTTCTGTTCGGAGAGCAGCGCGCCGGCGAGGCGGATCACCGCCTGGTCGTTGGGGAAGATCCCGACGACGTCGGCGCGCCGGCCGATCTCCTTGTTGACGCGCTCGAGCGGGTTGGTGGACCGCAGCTTGGTCTGGTGCTCTGAGGGGAAGGCGTAGAACGCGATCAGGTCCTCCTCCGCGTGCTCGAGCAGCTCACACACCTTCGGTGCGACCTGCGCGAGGCGCTCGAGCACGTTGGTGACCCGCTCGCGCGCCTGGTCGCGATCCTCGGCGTTGAAGATCTCCCTGAGCGCGGCGGCGACGAGTCCTCGCTGGTCGCGGCGGCAGTGCATCACCATGTCGCGCAAGAAGTGGACGGTGCAACACTGCCATGGGCAGCCCAGCACGCGGGCGATCGCGGCCTTGAGTCCCTCGTGCTGATCGGAGATCGCCAGCCGCACCCCATACAGCCCGCGCTTCTTCAAGGAGCGCAGGAACTCGACCCAGAACGCGCCGGACTCGACCTCGCCGACATCAAGGCCGATCACCTCCCGCACCCCGGTCTCGTGCACCGCATAGGCAACCACCAGCGCCTTGGACACCACCCGGCCCTGGTCACGAACTTTGACCTGCTTCGCGTCGAGCCAGAGATACGGGTAGGCCCCCTCCAACGGCCGCCCGCGAAACAGCTCGACCTGCTGATCCAGCGCCCGGCAGATCGCGCTCACGCGGTCCTTGGTCATCCCTTCGATCCCCAGCTGCTCCACCAGCCGATCGACCTTCCGCGTCGAGACACCGTTCACGTAGGCCTCCAACACAACCGCAACGATCGCCTGCTCACTGCGCCGGCGGGGCTCCAGAAAGCTCGAAAAGTACGCCGGACCCGACCGCTTCTTCGGGACCAGCAACTCGAGCTCCCCAACCCTCGTCTCCCACGCCCTGGGCCGATACCCGTTGCGATGCGTGAACCGCGTCCCCGGCGCGAGCTCGCCCCGTCCAGCGCCCACCTCAGCGCTGACCTCGGCCTCCATCACCTCACGGGCGACCAGCGCGACCGCCTCGCGCACGAAATCCTCAAGCCGACCATCCATCGTCTTGGCGACGACATCGGCAACCGTCATGCTCTGAACTTCGGCCATCGTGGTGTCTCCATTCGTCTGACTGCGATAACAGCCGACGAGTTCCGCGCCACGGTGGCCGACCCCTCTTCAGCGGTCGACCCCCGAGACGCTCGTTACACCACTTCTACCGACATGACCGGCTGGGGAGCAGTACCGGATCGAGGGTCGACAGCCAGCCGGTGAACGGCACTGTGCGG
This sequence comes from uncultured Solirubrobacterales bacterium, assembly GCA_963836065.1. Taxonomy (GTDB): domain Bacteria; phylum Actinomycetota; class Thermoleophilia; order Solirubrobacterales; family Solirubrobacteraceae; genus Palsa-465. The sequence goes on along the minus strand of CAWIII010000034.1, from coordinate 443,516 downwards.
GTGACCGCACTGATGCCGCCCGAGTTTGCGCTGAACGAGTATGTCTCGATCGCCTGGTCGGACGCGCGCCGCGCGATCGCGACAAGCTGCCCGGCGGCGGCCTGGACCGACGGCTGCCCGTAGCTGGTGTCGAGCTGGGCCGACAGCTGGGTCCACGGCACCGGCGAGGTCGCCACGCTGGAGCCATTGGACGTCCTTGAGGCCGGAATCCCAGCCGCGTGCTGGAGCGTCGCCGTGCTCCTCGCCAGCACGTGACTGCCGGTCGCGCCGAAGTCGATCTCGCAGCCGGCCAGCAGGGTGGCGTTCGTCACCCCGGCGCGGCGGCAGACGCCCGCGGCCGTCCGGCGGCGAGCGGCCGGCAGCGATTGCAGCGACACGGGCACGCGCGGGAAGCCCGGCACGAGGTAGGAGCGTGTGTTCTTGCCGGGGGGATACACGAACAGCGACCCGCGCTGCGTGATCCGCCAGCCGCGCCCGAATCCGCCCAGGACGATCCGCAGCTGTGCGCACGTGTGCACGAACAGGCCGACCCGCTGGATCTGCTTGGCGCTGTAGCGGTTGCCGCTGCGGCCGATGAAGTCGTTGTCGAGGTGGCCGTCGTCGGCGCCCATCAGGCCCCGGAGCAACCCCGCACGCGCGCGGCTGGGCTAACGGCGATATTGACTCCCTCGCTGCCGATCGAGGTGATCAGTGCGCGCGTCCCGTCGCGCCAGGTGACGGTCGTGCGCGCGGGCCCGTACTTCACGCGCGCGCCGCCGCGCAGCGAGATCGTCTGCCCGGCGCGCGCACGACGTCGGCGGTGGTCGATGTACAGCACCAGCGGCGAGCCCTTGTCGAGCTCGACCGTCGCGCCCCCGTCGCGCATGGCGAACGCCGTGTTCATCGCCAGGCTGTGCGCGAACTCCGGGAACAGCGTCGAGGGGTACGGCACCTGCCGAGCCTGGATCTCCAGGTTGTCAACCTTCGACTTCACGAGCGTGAACTCGCCGTAGGCGTTCAGGGGGGTGTCGTGGTTGTGAGCAGGGTTCCTGCGTGTTGCATGGAATTTTGCGTGCGTGCGGCGTGACGAGGTAGAGGCGATCGGGTTGGCGGGCGGGGAGCCGGCGGGGCAGCTGGTGCTGGCGTTGCTTGACGAGGTCGTGCTGCTGCGTGAGCGGGTCGAGGAGCTCGAGCGTCGCCTTGGCCAGAACTCGGGGAATAGCGACAAGCCGCCGTCGTCGGATCCGCCGGCGTCTCGGGCCGAGCGTCGCCGGTTGGCGCGGGAGGCGTACAAGCGCTCGATGCGCAAGTCCGGCGGCCAGCCGGGGCATCAGGGCAAGACCCGGGAGCTGGTCGCGCCCGAGCGGCTGGACAAGCGGGTCGCGCATCTGCCTGACTGTTGCGGTTGCGGGCATGTGTTTGACGGCAGCGAGGAGCGGGTCGGCGATCCGGTGTGCCATCAGCAGTTCGAGTTGCCGGTGATCCGCCCGCTGGTGTTCGAGCACGCCCGGCTGCGGTTGCGCTGCCCGGCGTGTCAGAAGGCGACGCTCGCGCAGCTGTCGGCGGGTGCCCTGTCGGGGTTCGGGCCGCGTATCGATGCGCATATCGCGATGCTCGCCGGCGTGTTTAGGCTCTCGCGTGACCAGGTCCGTCAGACGGTCGTTGAGGTGTTCCGGATCCCGGCATCGACGGGGTCGATCGACAACGCGATCATGCGGATGAGCGCGATCCTCGCCGATCCGTGGGCTGAGCTGCGGGACGCGATCCGCAAGGCCGAGGCCGTGCATATGGACGAGACGACGTGGCGCCTTCAGGGAGCTCAGCAGTGGCTGTGGGTCGCGGCGTCGGCGCTGGTGGCGTGTTTTCGAATCGACCCGACCCGGTCCCAAAAGGCGGCAAAGGCGCTGCTGGGCGATGAGTTCGGCGGGTTCGTGATCAGCGACCGGTACACCGGCTATCACTTCCTCGACGTCCTCCAACAACAACTTTGCTGGTGCCACGTCATTCGCCAGCTGGTCGAGGTCTCCCAGCGCACCGGGGCGGCCGGCCGCCGCGGCACACAACTCGTCAAGCTCGCGCGCGAAGTGATCGCTATCCACCGAGAGTTCCTGACCGACGGCCACGACCCGGACTGGCTCAGTGACCAGCTGGCGCCGCCGCGAGCGCAGATCCGTGTACTGCTCGAGCAATGCGCCACCGGCCACCACACCAAGACAGCGAACTTCGCCGCCGGACTGTTGGAGGAGTACGACGCGCTGTGGACCTTCTGCGACGTTCCCGACCTCCAGATCGACCCGACGAACAACGCCGCCGAGCGCGCCGTCAGACACGCCGTCCTGATGCGCCGCCTTCAAGGCGGCACCCAGTGCGAGCAGGGCAGCCGCTGGATCGAACGCATCCAATCCATCCGCGAGACCTGCCGCCTGCAACACCGCTCGCCGCTGGCCTACCTGACCGACGCCGCGACCGCCGCCCACCGGCGGCTCCCAGCACCCTCGCTCGTCCCGACATAACTCACGCAGGAACCTCCTCGTTCACGACGATACCCCGTGAGCGCCAACAACTCGCCCGCGGTCTGGAACCCGTAGCCGCCGCCGTCGAACGTCGTGATGTACGGGTCGCCGTTGGACACGCCGGTCCCGCCCTGGCCCGGAGAGGGCTGCGGCTGCTTGGGCTGGCAGAACTGCGATAGCGGGTAGGAGGTCAAGTCGCCGTAGGTGCCGGGCACGTCCGGGTCGCCGCTCAGGCCGAGCGTCGACCGGTCGGTCAGCGGCAGCGTTGGCGGAACCGACCCGGTCGTTCCTTCGGGGCAGAAGCATTCCCCCGGGGCGCGTGCAGAACCAGGCGTCCCTCAGGTCGGTGTAGTTCTCCGACTGGCCAAGTCGGGCATGCCCCTGGATCACCACGTGCAGCACCGGCTCGTCAGCAGGAGCTTGGACGACGTTGCGCGGTCGGGAACGGTGGCGCGTCAACAGCGCCGTTGCCGCCTTGGATCGCCGGGTCGATCAGCTCAATCGGTTGCGGCACCGTCCCGTACGGCCAAGGCTCGATCGGGCTGTGCATCTGCCACGGAGCGGTGGCGCCGCGAAACGTGCTGCTGCCCCACGAGGTCAGGAACGCGTCCTGGGAGCCGACCGCGAACTGGAACGCGGCTTCGTTGCCGCCGGCGTTCAGAATCGTTGCCATCCGCTTGAACAGGCCGGGCAGAACGTCGTCGGCATGGCCCCAGAACCCGACCGCGTCGTAGCAGCGCTCGAACAACGGCGTCGTCGGCGTTGCCAGATACGTTTTGAGGTTGCCGCCGCCGGTGTCGAACGACACCGGCGGTCGGACCGGTACGCCTTTCTGGCTGACCGATGGCTCCGCACGCCGTTGCCGGCGAGCGCCTGGGCGAGAGTGCTGACGCAGATCCGTCCCGACGGTACGGTCTCGAAGGCAACTGCGCTGCAGGCGTTCTCGATCGTGTACGGGCCGCTTCCGGGTGTGCCGAGGCCGCCGGGCGTGCGGACAGAGGTCCGTCGGGAACGCAGGCGGCGCTGTGGACGCTGTCGTACTTCAGGCACCTGACCGCTCACCAGCAGCGGGTCGTCGAGCGGCGGCTCGGAGTCCGGGTCGCGGGGCGTGGCGCGCGCGCAGCGTTCTACGACGACCCCGGCTTGAAGGCGGACCCGACGATCCGATCGCTCGCCGGCGCGTTCGTGCTCGACTACGAGCCGCTGCTGCCGCACACGCTTGGCCTGAAGATCATCGGAGGGGTGACGACCTCCGTGATCACGGATCCGAACAATCCGAAGGGCGTCGTGCTCGCCGACTCCACGCAGTTCAATGCACAGGGAGACTGGGGTTCCGGCACGCCCACCACATGCCGGGTGCGCGTCACGCCGGCCGGGCAGGCCAAGACCTCAACGTTCATCGGGCTGCTGGTCGCCCACGAGGTGTTCCACTGCTTTCAGGCCGACATTCTCGGGACCGCGGCGTGGAGTGGGCCGCCTGCTTGGATCCGCGAAGGGACCGCGGACTGGGCTGCGCTGAGCGCCGACCCGGTGTCGTTCTCGGTGCCGCGGGTGGAGAGGTTGTCGGTGATCGCCACGATCTGCTGGCCCTCGACGATCGGGATCTCGTCGTCGAGCTGGTCGAGGAAGCGGATCAGGTCGAACTGGTTGCGGGTCTTCGACGGCATCGCCAGCACGTCACCTTCCTGGACGTTCAGACAGGCGAACAGGCACCGGGTGCCGTTTCTGGTGTACTCGTGCTCGCGGCGGGCGGGCTTGCCAGGCTGCGGTGGCTGGTCGGGCTTGATCGGAGCCTTGGCCTGGATCCCGGTCTTCTCGTCGATCGATACGACCAGCACGTTCTCCGGCGGGTCGACGTACAACCCGCAGACCTCGCCCATCCGCTGCTCGAACTCTGGCTGGGAGAAGTCGGTCATCATCCAGTAGTCAGTCCGGTGCGGCTTGATCTCGGCACGCGAGAGGATCACGTGCGCCTGCGATCCCGACATCCCCACCTCCCGGTCCAGCTGCTCATAGGTCCACCGCTCCCGCCGGACGCCCTCCTCGCTGGCGTCCGAACGCGTGCACGCCTTGGCGATCAACAGCGCCCGCGTCTGGGGACCGTGGGTCAACGGCGCCCCCGAACGCGGCGCGTCCTTGAGCCCCTCGATCCCGTCACGCGCGTAGCGCGGGCGCCACTTCTTCACGGTCCGCTCCGCGCACCCCACCCGCGCCGCGATCTGCGCGGTAGTCAGCCCCTCGCTCGCCGCCAACACGATCCGCGCCCGCTCCACCATCCGCACCTCAGAGCTCGCCGCGCCCACGATCCGCTCAAGCTCCCGTCGATCCTCGTCTGACACCTCGACCCGCCTGCCTGCGCCCTTCACAGCCATCATCAGCCTCCATCCTCGCCGAACTTGTCGGCAAGGACTTCGAGACCAACAGCAGGACACCCCTAACCGGGCGCGAACTCGCAGGATGCACCGCTAAGCATGACGAGAGCGTGGAGTTGGGTTGCGTTAGCCGCTGGTGAGGTGGATCGTCTTTGAAGTGCCGAGCGCGTGTCCTTTGCGGTCGAGCGCGCGGGCCTTGAAGTAGCGGCCTCCGTTGAGAGCGATCGCGGTCTCGAACCCGTGTCGCGAGGCGCGCCTGACGGCGATGCGCAGGCGCGCGGGATTGGATCCGGAGAGAAGCTGCCAACTCGCGACCTTCGTCGCTCCGTTCCAGCTGGCATAGACGGTGACGTGCGGGCCGTGCCGGCGCGCTGCCAGGCTCGGTGGGTAGAACGGCATTCCGGTCCACCGCTGCTTGTAGACGCGGTAGGAGATATCAGGGTTGGGATAGCGTGCGTCGAAGAGCAGCTTGCCACCGGCGCTGTACTCCGAGAACCACGGCTGCTGTCCCCAGCCGATCATCACATTGCCGTTGGGCAGAAGCTGCACGCTTCCCTGGCTGCCGACCTCGAGCCCGTGGTGGGTGTACTGCTTCGCGACCGTGGCCGTATGCGTGGTCATGTCGAGCCGCAGCAAGAGCCCGCGTCCCGGCCCGTTAGCGTGCGGCCCTGAAGCCGGGCAGCACTCGTCATCAAAGATGCTGATCTCGCCATGGGGAGCCCATTTGGCATCGTGCTGCCAGGAGAACGCGGCCCCCGATCCGAGCTTGAAGCTGGTGTTCTTACCGGCCAGGCGCCAGTCGATGTCGCCCCTGGCGCGGTCGACCTGGTAGAGCGCCCACGTGTTGCGCAGCGACAGCAACAGCTTGCCTGGGACGGTCAGGTCGATCGAGTTCATGTGGTACGGGTCCCAGACCCCATCCTTCCCGATGGCCGCGTAGGACTCGCTCGGGGGTATGTGAGCGAGCGCGTCCCACTGCCACACGAGCGCGTTGGTGCGCACGTTGTACTCCTGCACCGCCGTATCGATGACCTGCCCGTTCCGTGGACCTCCGTACGGTGTCAGGTCGAACGGCACGTTCTTGTACGCGGTCACCCATGCGTTCCCGTGGTCGAGCAGGAACTCATGCGGGCTCAGCACCCAGCCGTCGACGCCGTGCAGCGACTTGATCGTGCGGTAGTGCTCATCGACGATCACGTCCGTCCCGGCCTTTGCGAACAGCGGGCCGTTACTGGGCGTGACCTCGCCCTGCCACCAGCTGAGCACCGGCCTGCCGAGGTAGGTCTGCGCCAGCAGGTTCAGCGACAGGTCGTTCGTCGGAACCGGACGGATCCAGACCGGCTGCAGGTGGTTGTCGAGGATCAGCGGACCGCCCTGCCCGACAATCCGGCGCTTCAACGCCAGGCTCTTTGAGGTGGCGCTCATGAAGTAGCCGGCGCCCAATCCTTTCCGCGTCGGCGCATCGGTGAAGATCTTCGGCGGATGCAGGCGCGGCGCGGACACGTAGCTGTAGGCACCGTTCGTGGTATACGCGCCGACCGGTCCCGCGGCCTGCGCCGCGCTCGCTGAACACGCAGCCACGCATCCGCCCAAGAGGGCAACGGACCGAAATGGCCTGATCCACCGGCTCATCCGCTCACCAAATCCTTTCCGAAGAGATTGGTTCGTCGGGCCTTCGCGAGCCCCACCCTGGGCATCAATAGAACGGAGACGGAGCTGGGTTCGCGTAGGCCTGCGACTCGAGCGTGACCTTCCGCGACCGCGTCGCCTTCGCGTTATGGCCATCGTGACTGGCGGCAACCGCGAGCGGTGTCATCTTCCCGCTCCCGAGCAGCTTCCGTCCCTCCGCGTTCAGCTTGAGCTTGACCTTATCTGCCTTTCCGGAGGCGATCGAAAAATTCGCCGAGCCAAGTGTCTGGATCTTGCCATCGATCTTCTTCTGCGTCCGCAGCGACACCGTCCCGACACAGTTCTTGAACGTCCCCCCGGGACAGACCAGCCGGATCGGCACCACGCCGCCGGACGAGGCCACGTCAGTCTGCGCCGGCACACTCGCTCCGGCAAACCGGGACGAGCCGGCGAGCGCCGGGATAGCCACCGACAGCGCTCCAGCGCCCACCAGCACGACGCAGCCGCACACTCGCAGAACCCGCCACGGCGCACGGCGCTCCTTTCCAACCTCCCGCGTTCCGTTCGGCAGCTTCTGATCGCTCAATGTTTCCCGCTTCCTCTTCACAACGACGGCAGCTCCTCGCTCTCGCAGACCAGCCGACAACTATGCCACAAAACCGAACAGCAGCGACCCGCACCGAGCGAGGCATGCCGCTCGGGCGCCACCCTCTCAACCCGCAGTGCTACTGGAAGTTTCGCTCGATGCGTGCCCGCACAATCACTGCAAAGACTCGTCTGACCTGCCGATGTGACAGCCATGGGCCGGTGGCGTCTGCGGCAGGAGGAGATCAACCGCGAACGGCGCTGCTGGTCGTTGGTGCGTTGGCGGCTGCGGCCCTGTCGGGATGTGGGCTGGGCGGCGCGGGCGCGAGGTCCCGCGCGCACGCGGTCACAACGCTGCCCAAGAGCCGAATTCTCGCGGCGGCAGACCTGATCTCGGCGCGCATGCCACGCGCGGTGAGCGTCTTTCCGATCGCTGGCAGTAGGTACAACCTGCCCGCTACGCAGATCAGCTTCCGCGGGATCTCGCCCACCCGGATCGGTCCGCTCCGCGTCATCAGCTCTCAGACCGGGCCGCACAGGGGGCGGATCGAGCCGGACTCGGACGGTCGCGGCGCGAGCTTCCTTCCACGCAGGCCGTTCGCCCCGGGCGAGACCTTGACGGTGCGGACGTCGATGCGAGTGCTCGGCGCCCATCACGGCGAGTTCGCGTTCACGATCGCGCACCCGGCGCGGCAGATCAGCCCCGCGCCGCTCCCGGTGGTGCCGGCGGGCGCCGACGGCGTGCAGCAGTACCGCTCCCGGCCCGATCTCGAGCCGGCAGCGATCACCGTCAAGCGCGACGAGATGCCGCACCCGCGACGTGACATCTTCGTCGCCCCCCAGGACGGGTCCGCTCCAGGACCGGCCGATGATCCTCGATCCTCACGGCAACCTCGTGTGGTTTCACCCGGCCGCGGTGAGCACGCGCCTGCTCACCACCACTTTCGCGTCCAGCGCCTCCACGGGCAACCCGTGCTGACCTGGTGGCAGGGCTACCAGAACCGCGGCAGCGGGCGCGGCGTCGGGGTTATCGTCATGCTGATCGCGACGGTCGCCCGGCTTGCGACCGCGCGGCCGGCCCAGCTCCTTCAGCGCCCCGTCGCGGCGCTGCTTGCGCCAGAGGGTCAGATGCGACGTGTACAAGCCCTCGCGGCGCAGCAGCTCGCCGATCTCCCCCGGCGCTGTGCGCGCATCCGCCTTGTCCAGGATCTCCAGCTTGTACTTCGCGGTGAACTTGCGGCGCTTGGCCTGTTCGACAAGCTCGGGGTCAGGCACCCCCGCCGGCGCGGCGCGCCCGCCAGCCGCGAATCCCGGCTCGCCTACGGCTCGCTGGTGTTCGCGGCCGACGGCAGCCTCATCCGCAGCTCCAGCTCCATTCGTACTCGTCTCCAACATTCCGGCGTTCTCCATTCTCGCCCTCAAGGTTCATTGATTCCTCGATGGTGAGCGTCTCGCCGGACGTTGACAGAGAGGGAGCTGCGGGAATGTTGCCCGCAGGTAGCTGATGAAGCCTCTGAGGCGGTGTATCCCGTCGGCGATCCGCGGGTTGTGTTGGATGTATTGCGGCCCGACCAGCTCGGACACCGTTCCGTCTCGAGGTCCTTGCTGTTGAAGGCCGCTTCGTAGAAGGCCTGCACGGTCTGCTTGTTCGCGTCGAGCCGCGAATCTGGACGGTCGTGGGAGCGTGGGAGTGTGGTCGGGTCATGCTCGGGCCGGGTCGGGCAGCGCGTCGGGGGTGGGTTGGGATTCCTCGCCGTGCGTGTTGGTGGCGCGCAGTCCGATTACGGCGGCGGCGAGGATCATGACGCTGCCGACGACCAGTGCCCGTTGGAAGCCGGTTGTGAGCGCCTGCGCGACGGGTGCGTGCCCGGCCAGCAGGCCGTCGGTGCGGCTGGTGGCGACGGCGGTGAAGATCGCCAGCCCGAGCGCGCCGCCAACCTGCTGCGAGGCGTTGAGCAGCGAGGCGGCGAGACCCGCCTTGTCGGCCGGAACGCCGGCGTTTGCTGCGGTGGTGACGCCCACGAACACCGGCCCGACACCCAGCGACAGGACCAGCATGCCCGGGAGCAGGTCCGACAGGTAGGTCCCGTGGACGGGGATTCGTGAGAGCCAGTACATGCCGCCGGCGGCGATCAGCGCTCCGGTCACGATCACGGGCCGCGTGCCGATCCGGGACAGCAGCTGGGAGGAGATCCCGGCGGCGATGCCGATCGCGAAGCAAAGCGGTAGGTATGCAGCCCCGGTCTGGATTGCCGAATAGTGAAGGACGTTCTGCATGTACAGCGTGAGGTAGAAGAACACCGCGAGGAACCCAGCGAACCCGACCAACTGGGTGACGTTGGAGAATCCGAGCCCGTTGATGCGGAAGATCGACAGTGGCGCGAGTGGGTTCTTTGCGCGCAACTCGTTGGCAACGAACGCCGCCAGCAGCACGATCGCGCCGCCGAGCTCGCCGATCGTGCGGGCCGTTCCCCAACCAACCGTGGGTGCCTTCACCAGTGCGAACACGAGCAGCACCATCCCCCCCGTCGCCAGCACGGCGCCAAGCGCGTCGAAGTTCGCAAGCCGCGCGCGGCGCCGGTCATCGGCGATCAGCATGTAGATCGCGCCGAGCACGAGCACCACGGCGATCGGGTTGACGAACATCACCCAGCGCCAGCCGGGTCCCTCTGTCAGCAGACCGCCGAGCAGCACGCCAATCGCCGACGCGAGCCCGGCGATGCCTCCCCAGACCCCCCAGTGCGGTGTTGCGATCCTTGCCCTCTTTGAAGCTGGTGGTGAGGATCGATAGGGCGGCGGGAAGCGTCATCGCCGCGCCGAGGCCTTGAGCGAGGCGGACGCCGACGAGCACGGCCGAGCTTCCGGCAAACCCGCCGATCAGCGACGAGACGCCTATCACCACTACGCCGCTGATCAGGACTCGCCGGCGGCCGATCAGGTCGGCCGCGCGGCCGCCGAGCAGCATGAACCCCCCGTAGGTGAGCAGGTAACCGCTCGGCACCCAGATCAGGCTCTGAACCGAGAAGTGCAGTGAACGCCGAATTGACGGCAACGCGATGTTGACGATCGACGCGTCGACGAAATCGAGGAACGCAACCGCGCACAGCAATGCGAGCGTCAGCTTGCCGCGCCGGGTCGCAAGGAACGACGTGTCTGCGGTGGTAGAAGCCATGGGCACCTCCGGAGTCTCGTAACGCTGGGAGCACTCGCGTTTGCGAGCGGGTCCGATGATGCGCGTGGCCGGCCTGCCTTCGCATCGTGCACCCACCCCAATGCCGTCCGAAGTCTTTTGCGAGCCGTCCGCTAGCTAAGGAGTCCGGAATGATTTAGTGCGGTGTGGGAGGATGTTTGGGGGCGGGTGTCGTAATTGCGAGACATGATCGATGAATCGAAGATTGCTGAGCGTTTTGCGGGGTTGGGTCCTGAGCTGAACGAGCGTCAGCGCAGGATTTGGGCGGCGACGGAGGCTCGCTCGCATGGGCGTGGTGGGATCGCTGCGGTCGCGCGCGCGACGGGTATCTCTGAGGACACGGTCGGGCGTGGGATCAAGGAGTTGCGGTCGGGGGTGCGGTTGGAGCCTGGGCAGGTCCGTCGTCGGGGGGCGGGGCGCCCTGCGTTGACGGTGTCTGATCCGACGCTGTTGGACGATCTCCAGGGGCTGGTGGATCCTGATACGCGTGGGGATCCGATGTCGCCGTTGCGGTGGACGTCGAAGAGCTTGGCGAAGCTCGCGGTCGCGTTGGTCGCGGCCGGGCACGAGGTGTCTGATCGGTCGGTTGGGAAGCTTTTGAAGGGGCTGGGGTTTCGGTTGCACGCGAATCGGAAGACCAGGGAAGGCAGCGATCATCCCGATCGCGACGCGCAGTTTCGCTACATCAACGAGACCGCCCGGGCGGCGCTGGCGGCGGGCGAGCCGGTGATCTCTGTGGATGCCAAAAAGCGCGAGCTTGTCGGGGATTTCAAGGCTGTCGGCCGGGAGTACGAGCCGACGGGACGGCCGGTGGAGGTCCGCTGTCACGACTTCAAGGACAAGCAGCTGGGGCACGCGATCCCCTTCGGCGTGTATGACATGAAGGCCAACGAGGGGATGGTTTCGGTCGGGATCACGCGGGACACGGCGCAGTTCGCGGTCAACTCGATCCGCGCGTGGTGGGCGCACCTCGGCTCACAGCGCTACCCCGACGCCAGAACCCTGACGATCACCGCTGACGGCGGCGGCAGCAACTCCAGCCGCACGAAGCTGTGGAAGACCGAGCTGCAATGCCTCGCCGACGAGCTAGGACTCGCGATCGGCGTCTGCCACTTCCCACCGGGCACAAGCAAGTGGAACAAAATCGAGCACCGGATGTTCTCCTACGTCAGCCTGAACTGGCGCGGCAAGCCGCTTGAGAGCCTACAGCTGATCATCGACCTGATCGGCTCGACCACCACCAGCACCGGGTTGAAGGTCTACGCACGCCTTGACCAGGGCGAGTACGTCAAAGGCATCAAAGTCAGCGATGCGGAGCTGGCTGCGGTGAACATCGTCCGCGATGACTTTCACCCGGACTGGAACTACGTGATCAACCCAACAACCGCACTAATTACTTCGTGAGTCCTAAGGGCTCACGAATCAATCACTGTGCGCGCGGGAGGTCGACGCTCCAGCGTTTCGCGCGACGGCTGCCTAGACGGAAGTTTTTGAGCGTCTGAGGCCCGATCGCCAGCCTCTACGGGCGATCGGGTCTTTTCAGACTGGGATTTGTAGACACTAAAATGCTTGACAGAGCGGGCTCCGTGTGAGATGATTCTCGCGTGGCTAAGCGCGGCGGCAAGGTTCATGTGGCGGTCACGCGTCGCCACTACAAGGGGACTGAGTACAAGACCACGCTGCTGCGCCGTTCCTACCGCGAGGACGGCCGGGTGAAGAACGAGACGGTCGGGAACCTCTCGCATCTGGAGGAGTGGATGGTCGACGGGTTGCGGGCGATGCTCGCCGGCCGGCGGCTGCTCGACCTCGACGAGGAGTTCGCGATCCTCCGCTCGTTGCCGCATCGGCACGTCGCCCTGCTGCTGGGGGTGCTGCGGGCGCTGGATCTGGAGCGGCTGATCTCGCGTGATCGTTGCCGCGAGCGGGATCTAGTGGTCGCGATGATCTGCCAGCGGCTGCTGGCGCCGTGCTCGAAGCTCTCGACGACGAGGCTGGTGGCGCAGACGACGCTCGCGCAGGAGCTCTCGCTCGGGGAGCTCAGCGAGGCTGAGCTGCTCGGAGCGATGGACTGGCTGCTTGAGCGTCAGGAGCGGATCGAGAAGGCACTCGCGCGCCGCCACCTCGCTGGCGAGGGGTTCGTGCTGTATGACCTGTCCTCGAGCTATCTGGAGGGCCGCCATTGCGAACTCGGTGCGGTTGGCTACTCGCGTGACGGTAAGCCGGGCAAGCCGCAGATCAGCTACGGGCTCGTGTGCGCGCCGGAGGGGCAGCCCGTCTCGATCGAGGTGCACAAGGGCAACACCGGGGACCCGACCACCCTCGGCCCCGCCGTGGAACGTGTCAAGGGGGGCTTCGGGATCGAGCGCCTCGTGTTCGTCGGCGATCGCGGGATGATCACCGAGGCTCGCGTGAAGGCGCTCAAGCAGCAGGATGTGGGGTTCATCACCGCGCTGCGCGCCCCGCAGATCCAGAAGCTGACGCTCGCCCCCAGCTTTCAGCTCTCTTTGTTCGACGAGCAAGGCCTGTGCGAGGTTTCATCGCCGGAGTTCCCCGATGAGCGGCTGGTCGTCTGCCGCAACCCTCAGCTCGCCGGCGAGCGCGCGCGCAAGCGCGAGGAGCTCCTCGCGCTCACCGAGGTCGATCTGCGGAAGGTCAAACTGATGGTCGAGGGTGACCGCGGCCGGCTCAAGCACGCGAGCGCGGGGAAGATCGGCGAGCGCGCCGGGCGCGTGGTGAACAAGCGCAAGATGGCCAAGCTCTTCGCCCTCCAGATCTCAGACGGCGCGTTTAGCTACCGGCGCAACCAGCCCCAGATCGACGAGGAAGCGCTGCTGGACGGGATCTACGTGATCCGCACCCAAGAACCCGCCACCAGGATCGGCTCTGCCGCCCTCGTGCGCGCCTACAAGCAACTCAAAGTCAACGAGCGCTGCTTCAAAGAGATGAACAGCACGCTCGAGATCCGACCTGTGCACCACCGCCTCGATGATCGCGTCCGCGCGCACGTGTTCCTCTGCATGCTCGCCCGCTACGTGCAGTTCGAGCTCACCCGCCGACTCGCGCCGATGCTGTTCACAGACGACACACCACTCTCAACGACCGACCCGGTCGCGCCCGCGCAACGCTCACACAACGCGATCGCCAAGGCCGGCAGCGCCCGCAGCGCCGACGGACATCCCGCCCACAGCCTCGAAGACCTGATCGCCGATCTCGGCACGCTCTGCCGCAACACGATCCGGATCGGCAACAGCGACTACACCTTCACCAAGCTCACGACCCCCACCCAGCTCCAGGCCACCGCCTTCGAGCTAGCAGGCGTCACCCCCGGCAAGTAGACAGCAATCCACCTGCCCGGAACGGCCAAAACCCCGCCGCTCCGGGCGATTTCACGTCCTCACCCAAAAAACTTCCGCCTAGAAATCCCGCAGTCATTGCTCGGCGAGCCCTAATCTAAGGCCCCGTGGATGATTTGATGCTTTCCCCCATTGCGGAAGTACCGCGTCGATGCCAGAGGAGGGCTGTGGCCAAACGCTCGCCGGGACCCGCTCCTCGCCACGAGCGAGCCTCTCGGCGGCGGTCGCGCGGTCCGGTACGGCTGCCAGATCACGCTCCTCGAAGCGCGCCGCGCTAACCAGCGTCGCGCAAGCTGCAAGCACCGGAGCAGCACCGCAGCACCTTGGCGCCGACATCGCGCTCCTGATCTTGCAGGGAAGCGGCCACCGGACCGCGGTGAGCCGTTAAGGCGTCGGGGAGTAGCGCCCGCCGCCTACACGGTCTGCGCGATCGTCGTCGTCGTCGCCGGCTGCCGCGAGCGCTACCCATGCTGTTCGAGACCGGTCACGCTGCTCGGAGCAGCGAGCGTCGAGCTCGTAGAGGCCGTGCAGGGCGAGAACCGCGGCTGCCTCGCTGCCGAGCGCGTGCCGCCCGGACAGCCAGCTCCGGAGCCGGCCGGCGGTCCGTGCGGTGATCGTGGCTGGCGCGGCGGTGGTCGTGCGGCGTTGCCCAGCTCGTCGGTGCGGTGCGTCGGGCAACCGCCAGGAGTTGCCAGCGGAGCTGATCGGGCCGGCGTTCCTTGGCGTGGACCGCCGGGGGCGTCCAGTCCCCTCCGTCGGCTCGCTGGAGCTCGAGCGCAAGGGTCTGCATTCGCCCGACGAGCTGAGTGAACTCGCGTCGGTCGCCGCTCGGCTCGAACGGTTCAGAGGGCGGTTGGTTGTCGTGGCGACACTCCTTCCGGGCGGACCGATCGAGTGGAGTTGTGGGGGAGCCCCGCGCGGTTCCCCCACGTGTCTAGGCGGCGAGGTCGAGCGCCGGCTGTTGCGCCATTTCTGCCTCGAGGACGGGCGTCGTCTGGCGTGTGTTGCGTGCCAGGAGCGTGACAGCTCCGGCCGCGAGCACGAACAGGGCGCCGATCATGACCGCGCGTTGGTACCCGTTGGTCGACGCTTGCGCGAGCGTCGTGTGCCCGGCATGAAGCAGCGAGCTTGTGCGGGCGGTGGCGAGCGCGGAGAGGATCGCCAGCCCGAGCGCGGTGCCGAGCTGCTGTCCCGTGTTCAGGAGCCCGGCGGCGAGACCGGCCTTGTCCTGGTCGACGCCGGCGTTGGCCGCCGTGGTCAGACCGGTGAAGACTCCGCCCATGCCGAGCGAGACGACCAGCAGGCCGGGCAGGATGTTGGCGAGGTAGGAGCCGTCGACCGGGATCCGCGACAGCCAGTAGAGGCCGCTGGCCGCGGTCGCGATGCCGGCAAGGACGACCGGCTTGGTGCCAATCCGGGTGAACAGCTGCGAGGAGATGCTCGCGGCGATGATGAATCCACCCGTCAGCGGCAGGTACGCGATCCCCGTCTGGATCGGCGAGTAGAGTAGTGCAGCACGGTTTGCATGTAGAGCGTCAGGAAGAAGAACATCGGCAGGAAGCCGGCCAGCGCCACCATCTGCGTGGCGTCTGCGGCGGCGACGCCCTTGACGCGCAGGATCGACATCGGCACGAGCGGGTTGGTCACCCGCAGCTCGTTGGCGACGAACGCCGCCAGGATCACCGCGGAGCCGGCGAGCTCGGCGATCGTGCGCGTCGCGCCCCAACCGACGTCCGGTGCCTTGACCAGGGCATAGACCAGGAGCAGCATCCCTCCGGTCACTAGGAACGCTCCGAGCGCGTCGAAGTTCGCCAGTCGCGCACGGATCCGCTCGCCCTTGAGCAGCGCGAAGGCGCCGACGAGGACGACTGCGCTGAACGGGACGTTGACGAACAGCACCCAGCGCCAGCCCGGCCCCTCCGTGAGCAGTCCCCCGAACAGGACGCCGGCGGCGCCGCCGATACCGGAGACGGCTGCCCAGACACCGAGCGCCGTGTTGCGCTCACGGGCAGAACGGAACATGCTCGTCAACGTCGACAGCGCGGCCGGTGAGAGCATCGCGGCGCTCAGCCCCTGCGCAAAGCGGGCGCCGATCAGCATCCCGCCGGTGTGCGCTAGGCCTCCGGCCAGCGACGAGCCGGCGAAAACGACCAGGCCGGTGACGAGCACGAGGCGGCGCCCGAGCAGGTCGGCCATCCGGCCGCCGAGCAACAGGAAGCCGCCATAGGTGAGGATGTAACCGCTCACGACCCACTGCAGGCCCTGCTGGCTGAAGCCGAGGTCGTTCTTGATCGACGGCAGCGCGATGTTGAGGATCGAGGCGTCGAGCACGTCCATGAACTGGACGAGGCTGAGCAGGAGCAGGATCGCGATGCCGCGCCGTGACGACAGCGACGACGCCTCCTGCGCCTGATCGAGAGACGCAACGTTCGGGTAGGGCTCGGCGCTCATTGGGTGGTTCTCCTTCCGTTCTGGTGCTCGTTGGTGTCGTCATCACCACGAACGAGAAAGGCGGAAGGGGACACGCCCCCTTCGCTGGGAAGCGGTGACCGCTAAACTAAGCGCCGACTTCTGCGACGCGCCGCCGCAGGAAGCGGCGCTCGGGCTCGGTGTGCGCGAGCGCGAGGGCGCACTCGTACTCGGTCCGCGCCTCGTCTGCGCGGCCGAGGCGGCGCAGCAGGTCGGCACGCGTCGAGTGGAAGTACTGGTAGCCGTCGAGGTCGAGCCGGTCGACGAGGGCAAGCCCCGCTTCCGTCCCCTCCGCCTCGGCCACGGCGATCGCGCGGTTCAGCTCCACTACCGCTGAGCCGGTCAGCCGCACGAGCGCTCCGTACAGGGCGGCGATCTGCGGCCAGTCGCGCCCTTCACTGCCCAGCGACGCTGAATAGGCGATCACTACCCTCTGGGACGAGACACCCTCTGCTCTGGTATCTGCGCGTTCCAGCGATCGGTTCGACCCCGCAACGGCCGTCGAGGCAGGAAAGGGAGGATGGGGGCGCCCGTGCGATCGGGGCCGGGCACCCTCATCACGTTCGATTCGCACGCGTCCTAACTGGACGAGTGGCTTGTCTGTGGAGCCGGGTGGGGTTTCGGTTGGTCGGCGACGGCGATCGCCGAGTAGACCGCCTTGAATCCCGTGCGCCAGGTCGGGTAGCGCGGCGTCCAGCCGAGCTCGCGCTTGGCCTTCGCGTTCGAGGCGCCCCGCGCCTCGGTGGACATCACAGTCACGGCCTCACCTGCGAGAAGCCGCGCGAGCCAGGTGGGGAAGCGCCGCGGCGGCTTCGCGCCGAGGGCCTGGGCGAGCACCGGCAGCCAGTCGCGCACCGCAGCGGGCTCGTCGTCGACGACGTTGTAGATCCCCGGGCCGGCGTGTTCCAGAGCGAGGACGGTTGCGGCGGCGGCGTCGTCGAGGTGAATCCAGGACCAGATGCCGCCGCCGTCCGCGACGATCGGAAACTGCCGCTTGCGCACCGGCTCGATCGTGCCGTCGTTGGCGGCGCCGTAGAAGGCGCCGTAGCGCAAAGCGATCCCGCCGAAGTCGGTGACCGCCTGCTCGAGATAGGCCATCGCGGCGGCGCTCTGGTGGAAGTTCTTCGGCGGCGTGGCGTCGAGCGGATCGTCCTCGGTCTTGATGGGTCCGCCCTCGCGGGCGTACCGGGAGAAGGCAGCAACGCTTTGCGCCACGAATCGGCGTACGCCGGCCTCGCGCGCGACCGCCAGCAGCGCGTCCGTCCCCTTCGTTCGCAGCTCGCTGGTCTTGGCCGTCACCCTGTCCATGTTGCGGCTGAACTTCACGTTCGCCAGCGCGGTCGCCTGGTGGACGATAGCATCGGGCTCGTTCTCGAGCACGACCTCGCGCACCGCGCGCGCGTCGAGCAAGTCGAGCTTGACAGGCTTCGCGCCCAGCGTCCGCAGCAGCTCCGCGCTCGACGGCGAGTTGTGGGTGCCGATCACATCGTGCCTGGCATCAACCAGCTGCGGGACGAGACGACGCCCGATTGCACCGCTCGCCCCGGCAATGAACACACGCATGATCCTCTCCTTTCTTCTGGGTTCGCTCCCCAATGAGAACTGCCCATGTTTGAGTGGTGTCGTCATGGCGACGAACGGGAGAGGCGGGAGGGGACAGCTACGCGCTGACTTCTGCGATGCGCCGCCGCAGGAAGCGGCGCTCGGGCTCGGTGTGCGCGAGCTCGAGGGCGCGCTCGTACTCGGTGCGCGCTTCGTCTGCGCGGCCAAGGCGGCGCAGCAGGTCGGCTCGGGTGGAGTGGAAGTACTGGTAGCCGTCGAGGTCGAGCCGGTCGACGAGGGCAAGCCCCGCTTCCGTTCCCTCCGCCTCGGCCACGGCGATCGCGCGGTTGAGCTCCACGACCGCTGAGCCGGTCAGCCGCACGAGCTCTCCGTACAGGGCGGCGATCTGCGGCCAGTCGCGCGGCTCCTCCATGTGCAGCGACGCGATCGCCGCCTGGATGACGTACTGCCCGTGCCCCCGCAGCGCGAACGCGCGCTCGAGCGCGTGGCGTCCGCGGGCGAGCTGGGCGGTGTCCCAGCGCGAGCGGTCCTGGTCTGCGAGCAGCACGAGCTCGCCCCCCTCGAACCGGGCCTCGTGGCGCGCGTCGCCCAGCAGCATCAGCGCCAGGAGGCCGTGCACCTCGGGCTCGTCCGGCATCAGCTCGGCGAGCGCCGCGCTGAGCCGGAGCGCCTCCGCCGCCAGATCGCCACGGCCGCCGTAGCCCTCGTTGAAGATCAAGTAGACGACCGCGAGTACCGCCCCCAGCCGCTTCGGCAGCAGGTGGTCGTCCGGAACGCGGAAGGGGATGCCCGCATCCTTGATCTTCCGTTTCGCCCGCGAGAGCCGCCTTTTCATCGTTTCCTCGGGAACCAGGAAGGCGCGCGCGATCTCCTCCGTGGTCAGACCGCCGAGCGCGCGCAACGTCAGGGCGACCTGGGCCTCGAGCCCGAGCGACGGATGGCAGCAGGTGAAGATCAGCTCCAGCCGCTCGTCAGGGAAAGTCGTCTCTTCCATCTCGTCCTCCACGGCCTCGGGCACCTCGAGCAGGCGCGTCTTCTCGGCGAGCGTGCGCTCGCGGCGCAGGCGGTCGATCGCGCGGTTGCGGGCCGTGATCGTCAGCCACGCGCCCGGATTGGGCGGCGTGCCGTCGCGAGGCCAGCGCTGGGCGGCGACCGCGAACGCCTCCTGAGCGGCTTCCTCGGCGAGGTCGAAGTCGCCGAGGATGCCGACCAGGCTCGCGAGGACGCGGCCCCACTCGTCGCGAAAGACCTGCTGGAGCAGCGCCTACCTCGCCACCAACGGCCGCACCTCGACGGCGCCGCCCATCCGCGCCGCCGGGATCAGCGCGGCGATCTCGAGCGCCGCATCGAGATCGTCGGCCTCGACCAGGTAGTAGCCGCCCAGGTGCTCCTTCGCGTCCACGAACGGACCGTCGGTGAGAAGCGTCTCTCCGTCCTGGACGCGCACCGTCGTCGCGGTCTCGACCGGCTGCAGCTGCTCGCCGCCCACGACCTCCGGAGACTGCCCGATCGCGAGGTACTCCTCCACGATCGCACGCTGCTCGTCCGCAGGCAATCGCTCGAACTCTTCCCTGTACTCCGGCGTCGTGTAGTTCTGGAGCAAGTACTTCATGTTGTCCTCCTTCGCAGCATGTTCTCGTCCCTACGACGAACGTACACGGCGCAACGGGACAGCCCGTGTCCCCTTCAGCGCCTCCCGTTCGTCGACGAGACAGCCAACCAGTTGAGTCTGGCACTCACGAACCTCGATGAAGGAGGAAATGCAATGGCAGTCACCACCGATCCGCTGACCGGCGTCTTCGACGCCGACCGCACGCATTCGTCGTTCCAGTTCGCGGTCAGGCACATGAAGGTCTCCACCTTCCGCGCCTCGTTCGGCGACCTCGACGCGCGACTGATCGCAGACGCGTCGGGGCTTCGCTTGGCGGGCGCGGCCCGGGTCGAGTCGATCTCGATCGCCGACCCGCCCCAGTTCCGCGAGCACGTCGTGCGGGGCGCCGACTTCTTCGACGCCGACAACCACCCCGAGATCTTGTTCCGCTCCCAGCGAGTTGAGCTGGCCGAGAACGGAACGGCGACGGTCGACGGCGAGCTTACGATCAGGGCCTCAGCCGGCCGATCACGGCGACGGGGACGTACCAGCGGCCGGTCGAGGATCCGTACGGCTCCCTGCGCCCGGGGCTCGAGCTTCGAGCAGTCCTCGACCGGCGCGACTGGGGGATGAGCTGGCAGCAGCCGCTTCCCGGCGGCGCCGACGCTGTCGGCTGGGACGTCGAGCTGTCGGTCCAGCTCGAACTCGTCAAACAGCCCTAGCCGTGCGCCTCGTCGCGGTCAGCGGAAGCCCGCGCCAAGGCTCCCATAACCGCAAGCTGCTGGAGACGGCCGCGCGGGAACTCCCACACGGAGTCGAATTCGAGCTCTTGCACGGTCTGGAGGACATCCCTCACTACAGCGAGGACGCCGACGTCGAGCCCGTGCACCCGGCCGTAAGCCGGCTGCGCGGCTCTCGGCGCAGCCGACGCCGTCCTCGTCTCGACCCCTGAATACAACGCCTCTTTGCCGGGCGCGCTCAAGAACGCGCTCGACTGGGCCTCGCGTCCGTTCCCCGACAACTGCCTGCGCGGGAAGCCCGTGGCGGTGATCGGCGCCAGCACGAGCCTCTTTGGCGCCGTCTGGGCCCAGGCAGAGCTGCGCGAAGTGCTACCCCCGATCGGCGCGCGGGTGATCGACCGAGAGCTGCCCGTTCCCCGCGCTCAGGATGCGTTCGACTCGAGCGGCGCGCTCGGCGACCCGGAGCCGCAGATCACCGGCTCGCCGGTGGTCGAGCTCAACCGCGCGGTCGCGGTCGCCGAAGCCGGGCGCACCGAGCAGGCGCTTGAGATCGTCGACGGCCTCGACCTCGACGACTACCAACACCCGCACTCGACCCGCGGCGAGCTGCTGCGCCGCCTCGGCCGGACCGTCGAAGCCCGCGCTGCTTTTCAGCGTGCGCTCGAGCTTGCCCGCTCGCAGCCCGAGCGTCGCTTCTTCGCCGGCCGGATCGCCGAGCTGTAGACCGCCCCGGGCAACAGCCGGCCGACGCACCGTGGCTGTCCCCTCGGCGCCCGCCCGTTCGTCGTCTGTGTGTAGCGACCCCACGAACCGGGAGGTCAGCGAGATGACCCAGCCACCCATCCAGATCACACGCGAGCTCGACCGGCGCACGAGCGACGGGATCGAGGTCCGGCTGCTGTGGTGTCAGAACGACGGCCGCGTGAGTGTGGCGGTCACCGACACGAAGACCGGCGAGGCGTTTGGAATGCCCTGGGTTTGACGGAGACCGGGTTTGTAGGTCTTTCAAGTAATTATACCAAGTTAGTGCGAGTTGCTACTACTGTAGGTCGGAGACGACCCCGAAGGGGTCGTACACCCCCGACACGCTCAAGGTGCCAGTACCGGTGGGGCGAGGCACGCCTTCAGGGTGAGTGGCGAGCGCCGCGACGTATCGCTGCTCGTGCTCGGCAGGCGGTCGGTTGCCGAGCGAGGAGTGCAGCCGGACGTGGTTGAACCATGCGACGTACTCGACGACGGCGAGCTCGAGCTGGGTGTGGGTGCGCCACACGCGGTCGGCAATCAGCTCGGTCTTGAATGAGTCCACGAACGACTCGGCGAGCGCGTTGTCATACGCATCGCCGACCGTGCCGACCGACGCCAGCACGCGGGCGTCGTCGAGCTGCTGGATGTAGTCCTCTGAGGTGTACTGCGAGCCCTGGTCGGTATGCGCCACCAGCTGAAAGTCAGCGCCCGGCGCTCGGAGCCCGAGCGCCATCCGCAGCGCGTCGAGAACCAGCGTGGTTCGCATGTGGCCGGCCAGCTGCCAGCCGACGATCATCCGTGAGTACACGTCGATCACGAACGCGAAGAACAGCCGGCCCTCCCACGTGCGCAGGTAGGTGAAGTCCCCGACCCACAAGCGGTCCGGCGCCGGCGCGGTGAAGTCACGGTTGACGAGGTCAGACGCCCGCTGCGCCTGGGGATCGGGGATCGTGGTCCGCCACGGCTTCCCGCGCCGCTTCGCGCCCTGGATGCCCGCTGAGCCCATCAGCCGCGCGACCTGGTCGCGCCCCGCAGCCTCGCCCTCGCGGACCAGCTGGGCGTGCACGCGCCGGTAGCCGTAGCACTCGTAGTTGGCCCCATGAACCTCGCGGATGCGACCGGTCAGCCGCTCGTCCTCGACCGCTCGCTCCGACCGCTCGCCGGTCGCACGCTGATAGTACGCGGACGCCGACACGTCCAGGGTCTGACAGATCGGCTCGACGCCGAGCTGGTCTCGATGCATGTCGATGAACGCGCTCACCTCGGACGGTCTGCGTCGAGCTCGGTCGCGAAAAACACGCTGGCGGCCTTCAGGATCTCATTCGCGCGGCGCAGCTCATGGTTCTCCTTGCGCAGCTTCCTGATCTCCTCGCGCTCCTCGGTCGTGGGCAGATCCGGCCGCAGACCGCCGTCGCTCGATCAGCTCCTCTGAATACTTCCTGGCTCTGGGCATGAACTTGCAGTTCCTTGCTCGAGGACCGAATCCTCGTTTCAGAGCCTCCGCGAAACCCAGGGCAGCTCAGTTCGAGCTTCCGGTACGCGATGGCGAGCGCGCGGTCGAGGTGTTCCACCACCCCTACGCGTACGCGGCGCAGCCACAGCATCGGCGCGTCCCGATCGCGGCCTCCCATTCGTCGTAGCGACAACAACCCCAACAGGAGGCAGCGATGCAACACCACACCACACCAACACCCAGCGTTCAGCCGCACAAGACCCTCCACCACGACCGCGAGGAGGAGTTCATGAGTACCACGTCTCGGACACAACGAGCTGTGCAGGTTGAAATGAGCAAGCGAACAGAAGAACCGGTCAGCTTCCCGGCACGGACGGCCCAGGAGTCGACGCGTATCTTGGGTATTGCTGGAAGTCTGCGGTTGGAGTCCTACAACCGCAAGCTGTTGGAGGCGGCTCGCGAACTCGCACCATCGGCGGTCGAGGTCGAGCTATGGGACGGGCTGAAGCGGGTGCCGCCGTTCGACGAGGATGACGAGCACGATCCGGGCACCGCGGTGCTGGAGCTGTGCGATGCGATCGAGCGGGCCGATGCGGTGCTGATCTCCACGCCGGAGTACAACCGCTCGCTGCCTGGTCCGCTCAAGAACGCGCTGGATTGGGCCTCGCGGCCGTATGGGGCTGGCGTGTTGCACGGCCAGCCGGTCGCCGTGGTCGGCGCGAGCCAGCTTCCGACGGGCGCGGCGCGTGCGCAGGCCCGAGGTCCGCATGGTGTTGGCCGGGATTGGCGCGCAGGTGATCGACGCGGAGCTTCCGCTCACGCGCGCGCGTGAGCATTTTGACGAGATGGGCCAGCTCTGCTCGCCGGCGCATCGTCGCGGCCTCAGCAGGCTCCTCGAGCAGCTCGCACTCGCGACTACGCGCACCGACCCGACTGCTGCCGCCGCGTAGACCCAAACAACCCACATCTGTCTACCAACCCAACGACCACTGAAAACGGATGCGGCGCATCCATTGGCTAACGGAGACGCAAACCGATGATCGCTGACAATCCCCACCATTCCAGGCGTTGGACGATCCTGGCGATCCTCGCGATCGCGCAGCTGATGGTCGTCCTGGACGCCACGATTGTGAATATCGCGCTGCCCTCGGCGCAGCGAGCGCTCCACTTCGCGAACACTGAGCGGCAGTGGATCGTGACCGCGTATGCGCTGGCGTTCGGCAGCCTGCTTTTGCTGGGAGGCCGGATCTCGGACCTGTTCGGCCGCAAGTGGACGTTCATCGCCGGCCTGGCCGGGTTCGCTACCGCGTCGGCTGTCGGCGGGGCCGCGCAGTCGTTCGGGATGCTCGCCGCCGCTCGCGCGTTTCAGGGCGCGTTCGGGGCGCTGCTCGCGCCGGCCGCGCTGTCGCTGATGACCACGACGTTCACTGACCTGGGCGAGCGCAATAAGGCGTTTGGGATCTGGGGCGCGATCGCCGGTAGCGGCGCCGCGATCGGGCTGATCCTCGGCGGCGTGCTGACGCAGACGCTCAGCTGGCGCTACAGCATGTACGTCAACCTCGTGTTCGCGACGATCGCGATAACCGGCGCGCTGACGCTGATCCACAATCAGGCCCCAGCCGTGAAGCCGAGGCTCGACATCCCCGGCGTGCTGAGCGTGTCGGCCGGCCTGTTCTCGCTCGTGTACGGCTTCTCGCACGCGCAGACCACCGGCTGGGGCAATCACACCACGATCGGGTTTCTGGTCACCGGCGTGCTGCTGCTGGCCGCGTTCGCCGGGATCCAGTCCCGGAGCAGCCACCCGTTGCTGCCGCTGCGGGTCGTGACCGATCGCAACCGCGGCGCGTCCTTCCTCTCGATCGGGATCGCCGGCGCGGCGATCCTCGCCCTGCTCCTGTTCCTGACCTACTACCTGCAGCAGGTCCACGGCTACTCGCCGATCACCACAGGGGTGGCGTTCCTGCCGATGGCCGCCTCGGTGATGATCGCGGCGATGATCGCCACCAACAAGCTCCGTCCCCGGTTCGGCCCGCGGCCGCTGGTCGTGGCCGGGATGCTGCTCGGTGGCGGCGGGATGCTCTACCTCACCCGGTTGGGTGTCGCCTCGAGCTACGCCACCGGCATTCTGCCGGCGCTGATGATGCTCGGTGTCGGGTTCGGGCTGGTGATCTCCACCTCGATCAACAGCGCCACCCTCGGCGTCAGGCCCGCCGACGCGGGCGTCGCCTCTGCGACCGTCTCGGCCTCCCAGCAGATTGGCGGCTCGGTCGGCACCGCGTTGCTCTCCACCGTCGCCACCAGCGCGATCACCAGCTACATCACGGGCGCTCACACGCACCCGACCAGGTTGCTGATCGCTCACGCCGCCGTGCACGGCGACACCACTGCGTTCGCCTGGGCCGCTGTGATGTTCGCGCTCGGCGCGGTGATCGCGGCTGCGCTGTTCGAGCGCGGCGCAAGGGCACTCACCGTCGACGCAAGCGCCGCGCCGTCGACCGCCCACTGATCACTCGGTCCGGTGCGATGTCCGCCCTCCCGCACTCATCGAAGGTCGCGGCCCGCCCATCCTCCGGCACGGCTGATGGGCTGGGTGCGCGGCAGGTGAGCCGGAGGCTGCTCGAGACTGCCGGCGCTGCGCTCCTGGTTCTCGCGCTGGTGCTCGCGGTCCCCGGGCTGGGGAAGCTCCGCGCGCATCTTTCACACGCCGCGCCGGGGTGGGTGGCCGTCGGCGTCGCGCTCGAGCTGCTCTCGGCGCTGTCCTATGTAGTGATCTTCCGGTCGGTGTTCTGCGCGCGGATGGGGTGGCGGCTGAGCTACCAGATCGGAATGTCCGAGCAGGCCGCCAACTCGCTGCTGCCGGCCAGCGGCGCCGGCGGCCTGGCCGTCGGCGTGTGGGCGCTTCGCCGCCTCGGGATGAGCCGCGAGCGCATCGCCCGCCGCACCGCCGCGTTCTTCCTTCTCACCAGCCTGGCCAACGTCGCGGGCGTGATCCTGTTCGCCGCGCTCTACCCGATCGGGATCCTCGGCGAGGATCCTAACCCCGCGCTCACCTACAGCTTCGGAGCGGCCGCGCTCCTCGCCACGGTCCTCGCCCTCGCGCTTCCGATGGTGCTGGGCCGCGGTGCGATCAGCGCACCCCAGGAAGCGAGCACGAGGCGGCTTGCCGCCGGCATCCACTTCCTTCGCCATTCACTCGCCCAGGGCATTCGCGACGGGCTGTCGCTGCTCCGCCGACGCTCCATCGGAGTGATCGCCGGGTCGCTCGGGACGATGGTCTTCGATCTCGCTGTTCTGGGTGTGTGCTTCCGGGCGTTCGGCGCCTCACCCACGCTCGGCGTGCTCGTGCTCGGCTACCTGATCGGCCAGCTCGGCGGGAACCTGCCCGTTCCGGGCGGGCTGGGCGGCATCGACGGAGGACTCGTCGGCACGTTCGCGCTCTACCACCAGCCGCTCGCCACCACCACCGCCGCCGTGCTCGCCTACCACGCCGTCTCGCTGTGGATCCCGGCGCTGCTCGGCGGTGCCGCATTCGTCAAGCTGCGCAAAACGCTTGAGCGAGAGCATCACCCGGCCGCGATCTGCGCGCCCGCGCCCCCGCCAGTCCGACCCGTCGCCCAGCCGGTCTCGGCGCGATGAGCAAACACGACGGCAACCCGCCGGCCAAGACCCGCTCAAAGCGCCACCTGCGTCTGTCGCGCCTCGACCGACGTCCCGGACAGGCCGCAACAGTTTCGCGATCCGCGCGGTAGTGCAACACCGTGCGAGTCTGGACTCCGTCACATTCCAGCGTGCTGACTTGTCATAGGCATGTGCGCGCTGCTGTTGGGAGATTCCTGTCGGGCACATCTGCAAAGGAGGCAGCTATGAGACACAAGCCATTGCTCTACCACGTCGGCCGAGCACGCTTGAACATTCTGCGGAAGCTGACCGAGACGACGTTGCTCCCTCGGTCGTTGATCCGGGTGATGGCTTGTCAAAGACCGATGCTGTCGACTATCACTCCGCTGCAAGGCGCGGGATTACCGGCTCCGCCACTCGCTGCCATGGAGTGGGGCCCGACAAGATCCACTCGGTGGCCAACGCTCCGAGCGGCATCGCTGTCGCGATCGAGACGAAGACCTCGCGGTCATCCCCAACCGACGAACAGTCTCGTAGAATCCTCTGGAACCAGGTCTCGACGAGCCGTAGAGATGCGGTGGACATGCCACGCCCCAAGGTCACAGCCTCCCGATCCGGTCGTCATATCATCAGGCTGACAGTGCTCGGCGCGATCGCGGCACTGATCGTTTCGTGCGGATCGACTCACAGCGATCGGGGCGCTTCGTCGACATCCACTGCCGAGGTAGCGCCGTCGACGCCCTCGAGCTCGCAGAGCAGACTGTCGGTCACCGATAACACCTGGACCGATTCCGTTGCTCCGACCGCCATTCCGCTCGGTGACGGGAAGCTTTCGACAGAGCCCAAGGTGGGCTACGTCGATTCGTGCACGTCAGACTTCAGGCGCCGTGGAGCGCTGCATGCGGGGCCTTGGATCAACGAATCCGCCGGAACCTGGGATGAGACGAGCAAGCTCGCCGTGTCCGGTGACCAGCGGTGGCCTGCCGCCTCTTACCACATGTCCGTGCACGGCACGACCCGGGTGATCACGACCAACGCGTTGCCTGAAGCGCTCCCGACCGGGACCTTCCCAATCTCCGCGGGCGATCCGGCCTACCAATACGACACCAACCCCAATTCGATCGTCGCCCACGAGATCACCTATCAGCTACCCGCGAAGCCGGTGGCAGCCTCGAGCCCCTCGTGCACCAGATTGGGTCCGGTCGGCGTGACGACCGTTGGTGTCTTGCTGTTCAACGCGCTAGATGCCGCCGGCCGAGACGCCGGCGCCCACGAGATGCAGGACAGCTGTCATGGGCATCCCAACGGCCAGGATGAATACCACTACCACTCTATCTCCGGCTGTCTCAGATCTCCTGAGGCGAACACGTCGGAGCTCGTAGGATATGCGCTGGACGGGTACGGAATCTACGCCGAGTGGAATGCTCATGGGAGACTTCCGACCAACGCCGATCTCGACGCCTGTCACGGGCGGACGAGCACCGTGATGTGGGACGGCGAGAAGGTGACCATGTATCACTACGACGTGACGCTCGAGTACCCCTACACGATCAGTTGCTACCACGGTACCCCGGCGCAAATGGGTCCGAGCCGCCCCTGAGGACGCTGGGCGAGGTGTGCGACACGGGGTCGAGCCCGGTCGCTCGATCGAGGAGCTCAGGCGGCGCGGGGACCAAGCACAGCTCGCGCTAGTGTTAGAAGCGTCTATTACCGCGGCCAGTAAATGGGTTACCGTTTTGATAGTATGTGAGAGTGTCAACTCGCTCGGATCTTCGGTCACTGTCAGGTGAGGCACGGGCGGCGATTCGCGAGCGTGCGGTGCGGGCGGTGATCGGTGGGATGAGTCACCGTGAGGCCGCACGGGTGTTCGGGGTTGAGCGGGCGGTAGTGTCGAAGTGGATGCGCCGCTGGCGTGACGGCGGCTGGGAGGGGTTGCAGGAGCGCCGCCGGGGCCGGCGGCCGGGTGAGCAGGCGGCGCTTGAGCCCTGGCAGCAGGGGGTGATCGTGACCTTGGTCAAGGAGCGCAACCCCGATCAGCTGAAGCTGCCGGGGTTCCTGTGGACGCGGGACGCGGTCATGGAGTTGATCGATCAGCGGTTCGGGGTCCGCCTCGCGGTGAGGACCGTGGGGCGCTATCTGCGCGCGTGGGGGTTCACGCCGCAGGTGCCGGCGCACAGAGCGCTGGAGCGCGATCCCGAGGCGGTCGAGCAGTGGCTGAAGGAGCGCTACCCGACGATCCGCGCGATGGCCAGGCGCGACGGGGGGATCCTGCTCTGGCAGGACGAGACCGGGTTTCGCTCGCAGTGCTCACACGGGCGCTCCTGGAGCCCGAAAGGGCAGACGCCGATCAAGGAGGCCACCGGCCAGCGGTTCGGGGTGAACATGATCTCCGCGATCGGCAACGACGGGTCCTTGCGCTTCTCGCTGTTTGAGGGCAAGTTCAACCAGTTCGTGTTCATCGACTTCCTCAAGCGGCTGATCGACCATCACCCGGATCGGAAGGTGCACCTGATCGTGGATGGGCATCCCTCGCATCGCTCGAAGCTGGTCAAGGCGTGGGTGGCCGAACACGGTGAGCGGATCGAGCTGTACTTCCTCCCGGGGTACAGCCCCGACCTCAACCCGGTGGAGTTGCTCAACCATGACGTGAAGGCCAACGCGGTCGGCCGCCGCCGGCCGCGGAACCTGAGCGAGCTGATCGATGAGGTGCGCTCCTACCTACACGGTCGCCAGCAACAGCCACACATCATCAAGCGGTTCTTCACTCACCCCGCCACGGCTTACGCCGCGTAATCCATTTGCAGGCCGGGGTAATATGTCAAGTGCCCTCCTTGCGAGATGGTGGCGCGCGGCCAGTGATCGCCGTCAAGGGATGCCGCTATGCGGCTCGCTGCGCTCGGCCCTGTCGGGCCACCGTTGACTGCGCGGCGGTCGCGCGGGGTTCTGCGGCGAGGAGGGGCTGGGCGGGGAGCGCGGCCAGGTCGCGGATCATGCGGCGGAAGACGACGTCGGACAGATGGCGTTTGAGGATCCGACGAGCTTGGTGTGTCCGTTGGCGCGCGCGTCAGCGTAGATCTTCTTCGCGCGCGGCTCGCAGCGCGGCTGCGTGACCGCCATCCGGTGAAGGATCGCGTTGACGCGGCGGTTACCGCCAGGGTTGTAGCGGTGGCGGATCGGCTCGCCGGGCCCTCGGCGGTCGAGGCGGCTAGCGGCGCAGTGCCGTTGAAGCGCCCGAAGCCACCGATCGTAAAGCGGCGTGGCTCGCCGACCTCGACCAGCAGCGGCGTGGATCGCCGACCTCGACCAGCAGCTCGGCGACCGAGACGGTCGCCAGGCCGCACAGCTGACCGAGTGTCGAGCCGCTCTGTGACACGAGCTCGGCAAGCTGGCGGGTGGTCTGGCGCTCCTGCGCGTCGAGGTTGGCGATCTCCTCGCGGTACCCCGACAGGATGCGCACCCTCACCGCGGTCGGCGGCGCCAGGCGCCGGCGAGCGGTCACGCGGGCAAGCGCGGCCAGCCGCGGGCGCACCCGCGTTGCGCTGGGGAGCCGCTCGATCAGCTCCAGCGGCAGCTCGCGCAGCAGCGCCTCGGACTCGGTCAGCAGATGCTGGCGGCGCTTGATCAGCGAGCGGCGCGCCGTCCACCACACCGCCAGCAGCTCTGTCTGCTGATCCGGGCCGGTGTCCTGACCAGCACGTTTGAACGCCTTGGGCAGGAGCGGGTGGGCGAGCGTCTCGCGCGCGATCCGCTCGGAGTCGAGCGTGTCGGACTTGCCGCGGTCCTGACGACCGGTGCGGTTCGGGCACACGTCGCGCACGTCATAGCCGCGGCCGATCAAGAAGATCGCCGTGTGCCGCCCCCAGGCCGAGGCGCCCTCCACCCCGAAGCGCACGATCGGGCCGAACTGCCGCGCCCACGCCTCGAGCCCACGGTGACCATCGCCCGAGACACGGAAGTGCTCGCTCGCCACGATCCCTCCACGCGGATCGACGACCGTCGCGGTCAGCGTCCGCTTGTGCGGGTCGACGCCAACCACGTTGCCCGCCTGATCGGGCGTGATCAACGTGCTGGACGGTCCTGGACCGCGCCTAACCTGCCTGCCCATGATGACCTCCCTCGCGCTTGTGCTGCGCGTTACGGTGACCAGGAACCGGTCGACAACGTCCCGGTTGGGATCGCGCTTCAAGAGATCGACGCTCCTATCAGGTCAGACCGGTTCTCGAAAGCACGGACCGAGGCCGACACTTCTAACGCAGGACACCAAGGGTCCAGACCATATTTGGGTCAGGCCCCGGTCCGGCTTTCGACCCTAACGCGAGCCGTCGCCCGCGCAAGGCGAACCCCATTTCAACACCGGGACCCTATCTATGGAGGCCGGCCGCTGTTCGTGTTTCTGTGCCCGACCCGGTTATGTGCCTGCCTCTGGCCTTGGGACTGTGATCACGGCGGCAGGCCGCTCAGCGACGTCGCGGTTGGGCACATAACAGTCACAGCGAGGCGAGCCAGTTCAGTAGCGTCTCGTCGGTCCGCCAGATTGGGTTGGTGCGGGATCCCGCGGTAGTGCCTGGAGGTTCTGTTCTCAGCAGGGCCTCCTGTTTGGCTTTGGTGTTGATCTCGGCGTATCGGTTGGTTGTTGTGAGGTCGGTGTGGCCTAGCCAGCCGCGGATCATGCTGACCTCGACGCCCGCTTCCAGCAGGTGGACCGCTGTGGTGTGGCGGAAGGTGTGCGGGCTGACTCGGCGCCCGGTTCTGGGGTCGTCGAGATCGCCGGCGTGCCGACGGACGATTTTGTAGATCCCGTAGCGGGTGAGCGGCTGCCCGCGGGCGGTGAAGACGGCAGCTTGCGGCGTCGGCGGCTGTGACCGTGACTGCAGCAGCTGCTCGAGGGTCCGGGCGGTCTGCTGCCAGAGCGGGCAGGTCCTCCATGAGCTGCCCTGGGTTTCGCGGAGGCTCTGAAACGAGGATTCGGTCCTCGAGCAAGGAACTGCAAGTTCATGCCCAGAGCCAGGAAGTATTCAGAGGAGCTGATCGAGCGTGGTGTCCGGCTGGCGCTCGAGTCGGGGCGTCCGGTCGCGGCGGTCGCGCGTGATCTCGGTGTCGGTCACGAGGTGCTGCGCAAACGGGTTCGGCAGGCCGAGGCCGACGGCGGTCTGCGGCCGGATCTGCCCACGACCGAGGAGCGCGAGGAGATCAAGAAGCTGCGCAAGGAGAACCATGAGCTGCGCCGCGCGAATGAGATCCTGAAGGCCGCCAGCGTGTTTTTCGCGACCGAGCTCGACGCAGACCGTCCGAGGTGAGCGCGTTCATCGACATGCATCGCGACCAGCTCGGCGTCGAGCCGATCTGTCAGACCCTGGACGTGTCGGCGTCCGCGTACTATCAGCGTGCGACCGGCGAGCGGTCGGAGCGAGCGGTCGAGGACGAGCGGCTGACCGGTCGCATCCGCGAGGTTCATGGGGCCAACTACGAGTGCTACGGCTACCGGCGCGTGCACGCCCAGCTGGTCCGCGAGGGCGAGGCTGCGGGGCGCGACCAGGTCGCGCGGCTGATGGGCTCAGCGGGCATCCAGGGCGCGAAGCGGCGCGGGAAGCCGTGGCGGACCACGATCCCCGATCCCCAGGCGCAGCGGGCGTCTGACCTCGTCAACCGTGACTTCACCGCGCCGGCGCCGGACCGCTTGTGGGTCGGGGACTTCACCTACCTGCGCACGTGGGAGGGCCGGCTGTTCTTCGCGTTCGTGATCGACGTGTACTCACGGATGATCGTCGGCTGGCAGCTGGCCGGCCACATGCGAACCACGCTGGTTCTCGACGCGCTGCGGATGGCGCTCGGGCTCCGAGCGCCGGGCGCTGACTTTCAGCTGGTGGCGCATACCGACCAGGGCTCGCAGTACACCTCAGAGGACTACATCCAGCAGCTCGACGACGCCCGCGTGCTGGCGTCGGTCGGCACGGTCGGCGATGCGTATGACAACGCGCTCGCCGAGTCGTTCGTGGACTCATTCAAGACCGAGCTGATTGCCGACCGCGTGTGGCGCACCCACACCCAGCTCGAGCTCGCCGTCGTCGAGTACGTCGCATGGTTCAACCACGTCCGGCTGCACTCCTCGCTCGGCAACCGACCGCCTGCCGAGCACGAGCAGCGATACGTCGCGGCGCTCGCCACTCACCCTGAAGGCGTGCCTCGCCCCACCGGTACTGGCACCTTGAGCGTGTCGGGGGTGTACGACCCCTTCGGGGTCGTCTCCGACCTACAGTAGTAGCAACTCGCACTAACTTGGTATAATTACTTGAAAGACCTACAAACCCGGTCTCCGTCAAACCCAGGGCATTCCACCATTTGTCGCCCTTGCCGTGTAGGCGCACGGTTGGGTGCTCTGAGAGGTCGAGGTGCCCGACCCGTAGGTCCGCCGCTTCTTGGACTCGCGCGCCGGTGTTGTAGAGGAACAAGACCAGCGCGCGGTCGCGCAGCGCGAGCCGGCCGCGGCTGGGGAGGCCTGCCAGCAGCCGCTGAGCCTGGTCGCGTTCCAGGAACCGGGTTTCCGGTGGCGGCACGCGTTTGGCCGGGATCGCGGCGACCTGCTGGCAGACTGCCGGCATCTCCGGCGAGCGGGTCGCGATGTACTCGAACAGGGAGCGGACCGCCGCCAGGCGCTGGTTGCGCGTGCTGATGCTGTTGCCGCGGTCGTGCTTGAGGTGGCGGAGGAAGGCGAGGACCCGCTCGATCGTGAGATCGCCGAGTCGAAGCCGCGTGAGTTTGCAGCGCTTGTCCGTGGCGATGAACAACAACAGCAGCCGGATCGTGTCGCGGTAGCTGCGCACCGACCCGGGGCGCAGGCCCTTGACTGCGATCAGGTGGTCGAGGAAGTAGGAGTGCAGCAGCTGCCCGAGCGGCGCGGAGGGGCTCATCGTGCTGCCTCCGTCCACACCGGCTCGGCGAATCGTTCAAAGCGCCGGTTGGCCTCCTGAAGCAGCGCCGGGGTGATCGTCAAATAGACCGCGGTCGAGGATGGGTCGACGTGTCCCATGAACGTCGAGAGCTGATGCAGCCTGGCGGCCGGGTCCAGGCCCTCGCGATACCAACGCAGAAGGCAGCCGACGGCGAAGCTGTGCCGGAGGCTGTGCAGCCTCGGTGGCGAGACCCCGGCCGGCACCGGCAGATCGAGCGCGAGCACCAGCTCGTGAAACGCTCGGCTGGCACAGTGCGGGTATACGCAGCGCCAGTCGTCGAAGGTGAACAGCGGCTCCTGGTCGCCGAGCGCCCCGGCGCGGCGGCGACGATCGATCTGCTGCTCGAGCAGCGCAGCGATCCGCGGCCCGTGCGGGACGAGGCGACTCTGCCCGAACTTGCCGCCCCGCACGACCAGCAGGCGACGGTTCTGATCGACGTCGCCGAGGCGCAGACCGCACGCCTCGCCGGCGCGCAGCCCGAGCCCGTAGCAGAGCGCGAAGATCGTCCGGCAGGTCGTTGCCCGCCCTCTGGCGCGGGCGTTGTCGGGCAGCGCGCCGGCCGCCTCGAGCAGACGTCGCACTTGCGCCTGGTCGAAGATGAACGGGATCGGCTGGGAGGTGACCCGCCGGCGACGGGCGCGCAGCGGCGAGACCTCAATCAGCTGCTGGGCCACGGCCCAGTCCAGCATGCACCTGACCACGCCCAGCATGTGGTTAAAGCCCTGCGGCCGCGAGGCCAAGAACTCATCCAGCAGCGCTGGTGTGAGCTGGCCGATGCCGACCACGCCCCGTTCGGTGCAGAACCACACCAGCAGCCGCAGCTCCGACTGGGCGCTGTTGTACTTGCGGCCAAGGGCACGCTTGTGCGCAACGAACCGACCAGCAACCTCCTCGATGCTCTCGCCCTGGCTCATGAGAGCACCTCCTCGCCGTCGCCGAGCGCGACCTGGCGCAGCTGCTCGACAGCGACCTTCGTATAGATCTCGGTCGACTTGGCCGAACGGTGCCCGACGAAGTCACCGATCGTCTTCAGCGCGAAATCGGCGTCCACAAGCCGCTGCACGCACGTGTGGCGCAGCGTGTGCGACCCCGGCCGGAACACATCGATCCCCGCCTTGAGGAGATAGTGGCGCGCGCGGCCCGAGACAGCGTCCGCGCTCATCGGCACGACCGGCGCGACCGCGCGGAAGAACACGCGCCGCTCCTTGGTCGGCGGGCGCCCGTGGCGCAGATAGTCCACCAGCGCCTCCCCGACCGATGCCGACAGCGGGAACGCGGTCGAGTGCCCGGCCTTGCGCTCAGGCACGGCGAGACGCTCGCGCCGCCAGTCGATGTCATCGAGCGTCAACGCGGCGACCTCGCGGCTGCGCAGCCCGTAGGTCACCAGCAGCATCAGGATCGCCCAATCACGCTTGCCGCACGGCGTGCGGCGATCGACACCGGCAAGCACCCGCCCGACCTCCTCCCAGCTGATCGACCGCGGGATGCTCGACAGCCGGTAGACCTGGGGGCCGTCGATCGCGCCGCTCAAGTCGCTCGCGATCACCCCCTCGCGATGCGCGTAACGCAAGAACACGCGCAACACGGCGCAGCACTCGCACAGCGACACCTTCGCCAAACCCGAGCCGGCGCGCTCGACGATAAACGCGCTCAGGATCGCCGGCGAGAGCTCCGACAACCGCCTGACACCAATTCTCGCCAGGTACGCCTCAAGGCGGGACAAGTGGTGTCGGTAGCCGACGATCGACGCTGGCCGAAGACCACGCTCGCCCTCCAGGTACTGAAAGACCCTGGCAGCTCGCCAGCGAACGGCAGCGCACCATGGCGATGGCCACTGCCAACGAACCCGGGAAGAACGACCTGAAGCATCTGCTCCAACGGACCGCGGACCTCCCGAGCGACCCCGCGGCCAGCGGCGCGGCGAGGATCAAAACGCTCGGCGACCCGCCAGGCGACGAACGCCTCGACCTGCTCGGGCAGCTCCTCGACGCTCCGGGCACCACCCGCCCGGGCGAATTCACCAAACGCGACCAGCAGCGGCACCCGCGCCCGAACACATTTGGGTGCGGGTCTCCTGGAGGGACTTCATGTTGACTGGGGGATGACGCCGTGGGCGTAGCGGGATTCGTGGACTCGGCGGCGTTCTTGTTTGCGGTGGTAGTGCCAGTACTCGTCGAGGTGACCGTTGCTTCGGATAGCGCGAAGCTTGAGTACTGCCTCGGCGCTGTCGAGGCCCCAGCGCGCGCCGGTGATGTCCATCCGATCTTTCACCAAGTGGCGACAGGCGCCCTCGATCACGCCGGTCGCGATCGGCCATCCGTTGCTCAGCGCGGTTGGGTAGTCGAGGTAGCGGCGTTTGGCGAGCAGGTAGTCGGCGCAGGTGTCGGCGTTGGTGCGCTTGGCGTTCTCGAGGCCGAGGCGGGTGGCCTTGCGACGGATCGCTGCGGCGACAGTGCCAGCGTTGCCCTCGAGCACTGCGCGCGCTTTCTCGTGCACCCAGCGCTCGGCGGCGGGGTCGCCCTCGGCGAAGAAACACCACGCCGCGTCCCAGAGATACTCCAGTACATGAATCACGTCGACGAGGATCGTGACCTTGACCTTGCGTTTGCGGGCCTCGGCCTTGATCCGGTCGATCTGGTGGTTGTTGCCATCGACCAGCGCGACCCACGGGCGCTTGTGCTTGGGGTCGCGCCGCTGTGCCTCCTCGAACATTTGCGTGATCACGGTGGCCGCGTCGTCGGTGATGCTCGCAGACAGCCACTTGCTCTTGGCCTCGGGCGCTGAGCAGGCCGCCTCGCGCTCGGTTTCGGTGGCGGGCAGGATGTCGGCTGGCGTTCTGGCCTGCGGGGCGATCTCGTAGACCGCGGCGACCTCCGCCATCCGCTTGCGGCCTTGCTTCTCGCCCTTGGACAGTCGCGTCTTGAGCTTTCGCTCAGCGCTCTGGGCCTGCTTTCTGGTCTGCGGCCTGAGCGCCTTGGGACGCATCACCACGCCTTTGGCGTCGCAGGAGAGGATCAGCACGTCGTCCTGCTCGGGAGCGGTGCGCTGGCGCTGCTCATAGAAGGACTCGAAGTCCACCGCGGCCCGGACCACCAGCTCGCGCAGCTGGCGCTTGCCCAACCGCTGGCCGGTGTGGCGGAAGATCGCCTCCTGCCCCTCCTCGAAGCTGTCGCGTGTGGCCTCGATCGCCGCGAGGCGCCGCATCCCGTGCGAGTGCTTCTCCTCGGGCAGATTCAACATCCCGTCGGCCACATATAGGTTCTCCTGCCCGCGCGCCCGGTAGGCCAGCCGGTCGACCCGAACCTCCCCGACCACCGTTGACAGCGCCCGCTCGTGCGCGCGCTCGACGTTCGCCCGGCGCACCCCGTCCGAGCCCACGACCTGATCGACCCGCTGCTCCCGCAAGGCGCGCAGATCGAGCGAGTCCTGAAACAGCGCCTGCAATAGCTCGCGACCGTCGCACACAACCCGCTCCTCAAGCTCAGAATGCTCAAGGCCCTGAGCCTCCTCGCCCGACAGCCAGCCAGCCAGCCCGCAGAACCGCTCCAGGGAGCGGGCAAACCCCTCGGGCAAAGGCAGATCGCCCGAGCGAGCGCCGGCATCGCCGGCAACATCCTTTGCCTCACCATCGGCCGGGCGCTCCACCTGAAGGAGTTTGCCCGCTGATGCGTAAGCTTGGCTTGCAAGGGTGTCGAAGTCGGCACACACGTGGCCACCTCCGGTGATCGACGTTGAACGTTTCCACCGCCGACTTTCGACACCCTCTTTTTGTGTTCCTCCTTACACCTGGCGACCCTTGCCTATAGCCGCCCACAAAATCCCTGCTCAGGCACACTTGTCAGTCCCTCTCGGAGACCCGCACCCAACACATTTCGCGGCGTAGCCGCGCTCGGCAAGCCAGCCCACGTAGCGCTCGACCTCGGGGGCGATCCACGAGCACCGGACACGATCAGCCGTGCTCGGCTTAACGAAGTACGACTCCAACATGAGGGACAACCTCCCATCGAGTAGATGGCCAGAAGAGGCACCCTCGTGCGCGCGACAAGCGTTATGTCGCCAGAGACGCCGGCAGGTCGATACCTATCGCCGTGTTTGCGGGGATCACGTCACCGATGGCACATAACCGGGTCGGGCACAGAACGACGATTTTGTGGCGCGCCACAAAATCGACACGAAGAGAGGTCGGCACCCCGCGCGCCTGGCGTGCGGTGAGTGAGACGCGCCGAGGTTGACGCCCTCGACGGTCGACCACAACATCCATACGGGAGGTACCGACCATGGCGAAGGTTCGCAGTTGGACTGGTCTCGATGTGCACGCGCGTAGCGTGCTGGCGGCGAGCATGGATAGCGAGACGGGCGAGTTGCGGGTGCGCAGGCTGTCGGGTGTGACGAGCGAGGTGGTCGAGTTCTGCTGCTCGCTGCCGGGTCCGACGCGGGTGGCGTATGAGGCCGGTCCGACCGGCTACGGCCTCGCGCGGGCGCTTGCGGCGGCGGGGATCGGCTGTGTGGTCGCCGCGCCGGGGAAGATCGAGCGTCCTGCCCCAGGATCGCGTGAAGACCGATCAACGCGACGCTGAGCGGGTGCTGCGCTTGTTGGGTAGGGTCGGCGGGAGGCGCCCACGCCGCGCGGCTATGAGAGCCCGACTGGCGCTGGTTTCCTCCCGCCGCCGCATCGATCCGTGCGAGCGGTTCTCCCGCACACGGCCCACCGACGTTCTTCACCGCAGGCATTCGGCTACCCGGTCCAGGCCCGGTTGGGTCTGGGAGCGACAACGGTTCCGGTGATACGGATGAGTCCCATGCGGTCGGGCGATCTGGCGATCCGCCAGTAGCCGTAGCCGCGCTTCTTCTTGTGCCGTTTGGCAAGAAACAGCGCGAGCCGGTCGGTTGCATAGTCATCCAGCAGGCCGAAGCTGCGGGCTGAGTTTCCATAGCGGAAGTAGCCCGCGAAGCCGCGCAGGTATTCATTGAGATCCCCGACGACTTCATCGACCGACGACAGCAGCCGCCTGCGGAGCGTGAGCTCACGCAGCCTGCCACGGGCATGCTGCATCTTCTCTCGTCGGGGCCAGCGAACCAGGAAGCACAGATGCCGCGAGCCGGGCGTGTTCCCGCGCACCCAGCGGTGATGTAAGCCCAGGAAGTCAAGGCCCTCCCCGCCTTCGCGCAGCTCCACGATCCCCGTCTTGGCATCCTTGAGCGTGAGGCCCTGCTCGGCGAGGATCGCCCGCAACGCCGCGAGGGCGCGCTCGGCTTCCACCCGGCTGTGGCACATCACGACCAGATCATCTGCGAAGCGCACCAGCATCCCGGCACCATGTGCCGCCCAGCACCGGTCAAGTCGGTGCAGATAGACGTTACACAGCAGGGGCGAAGCGACTGCTCCCACGCAAAAGGTGACTTGGCTCGCTGGGGCCTGTTGGGGTGGGGATCGAGTGGCGGATGGTGATCGTGTCGTCGTCGCCGCCGATGAGGACTTCGCGGCCGACGAGGCGCAGGATGCGCTGTTGGTCGGCGGTCGCGAGCTGGTCCAGCCCGTCGGCGATGCGGGCGAGGAAGCCGTCGAGCGTGTCGGCGAGCTGGAGGTAGGTCTCGGCGTCGTGGAGCTCTGTCTCGAGCTCGTCGAGCGAGATGAGCTGTTCTTGGTAGGCCTCGATCAGGCGGGCGATCGCGCCGTCGGCGCGGTGAAGGTCGCGTTCGAGCGTCTCGCGGCGCCGGGCGGCGGGGTGCTCGGTGCGCAGCGCGGCGAGTCGGCGGTCGATCTCGGCGCGCACGAGCTCGGGGTCCTCGAGCAGCCGTCTGACCTCGGCCCACACGAGCGGGTCGAGCTCGTCGGCGCGGACGGGGCGGCTGTGGCAGACGCGCCCGCCGGCGTGCCGCCAGCCGTCCTGGCCGATGCAGCGGTAGTAGGAGATCCGCTTGTTGCTCGTGCGGTAGCAGGAGTAGCCGCACTCGCGACAGACCAGCACGCCTTGCAGCAGCGTTAGCTCCTTGGTGTTGCGCTTGGAGAAGCGCGCGTTCTCGACCAGGCGGGCCTGCGCGACTCGAAGGTCTCGTCGCTGACGATCGCCGGTACCGGGATCAGTGTCCACTTCTCGGCCGGCTGGTCGTGGCGTGTGAGCCGGCGGCCGTGGCGCTCACCGCGCGCGCGGGTGGTGCGCGTCGGCGCGCCGTGCCGCTCGGCGGTCTTGGTCTTCCCGAACGCCGCCTGCCCGCGGTAGGCCGGGTTGCGGAGCATCGCCCACACGGTCGAGCGGTCCCACACCGTCTTGCCCTTCCGGGTGCGCACGCCGCGCTCAGTCAGCCACCGAGCGAGCTCCCCGATCGCGGTGCCCTGCTCGACGTAGCGGGCGAACACCTCGCGGACGACCTGCGCCTCGAGCTCGTCGATTTCCCAGTACGCATCACAATGCTCTGCTTTCTTGACGTACCGGTATCCGTAAGGCGCGCCCGACATCACCGCCACAGAGCCGCCGCGAGCGCGATGCAGCTTCCCACGACGGGTGCGCTCGGCGATCTGCGCGCGCTCATTATGCCGCGCGTGTGGTTATGCCGACTGGAGGTTGCGTCACACGGGTTTCCGCTGTTCGGACGGGGTGGCGAGCGCGAAGCTGTCGGCATAATCACAGGCTGTCCAGGAAGGCGAGCAAGCTGTCGGGGGCTCGGTAGCGGCCGGCGCGCGTGTTCGGAGGTGCGGTGCGGGCGAGCGCTTTCTCCTTGAGCGCAAGGTCGGCGTGTAGATATGCGTCCGCCGTCCTGGTCGTCTCGTGTCCGAGCTACAGCGCGATCACTGTCTTGTCGACGCCGGCGTGTAGGAGCCGCATGGCGCTGGTGTGACGCAGCGTGTGGGGCGAGACTCGCTTGCCGTTCAGGCTTGGGCAGGCGCGCTGGGCGATCTGCGCGTGTTTGGTGAGGAGCCGCTCGACGGCGTCGCGGCTGAGCGGGCCGCCGTGGCTGGCGGGGAAGAGCGGGTCGGCGGGATCGGCGTGCTGCTCGGCGATCCACGCGCGGAGCACGCCCACGGTCTGGCTGGTCAGCGGCGTGATGCGTGCCTTGCGGCCCTTCCCTTCGCATCGCAGGTGGAGGCCGCGGCCAAGCGAGATGTCGTGACATCGCAGCCCGATCAGCTCCGCGACCCGGACCCCGGTTTGGATCGTCAGTAGCAGCAGCGCGTGGTCGCGCCTGCCGATCCAGCGCGAGCGGTCCTGAGCGGCGAGGAGCGCGTCGACCTCCGGGGCGGTCAGGAACGTGACCAGCGGCCGCTCGGTGTGTTTGGGCGGAATCGCGAGCACGCGGGCGATCAACGCGGCGTGTTCGGGATGCCTCAGCGCGGCGAACCGGAACATCGAGTGCACGGCCGCCAGTCGCGTGTTGCGGGTTCGCACACTGTTATGTCGCTGCTGCTCGAGATGCTCGAGGAACGCGCTGATCAGGGGCGCGTCGAGATCCTCAAGCTGCAGACGCGATGGCGAGCTGCCAGTCCGCTCTTGCGTGAAGGCCAGCAGCAGCACGAACGTATCGCGATAGGAGGCGATCGTGTGCGGGCTCGCGCGGCGTTGACCGATCAGCCGTTCAGTGAAATAGGCCTCGAGTGTCGGCGCGAGCAGGGTCATGACTGGCTCCCTGAGCGCTCGAGCCGTTCGGCCGCTAACTGCAGCAGCTCCGGCGTTGCCTGCAGATACCAGTACGACCAGGCGGGTGCGGCATGCCCGAGGTAGCTGGAGAGCCTGGGCATCAGAGCGGGAACGTCGAGGCCGGCGCGATACCAGTCGCTCAGCGTTCCGACTGCGAAGGTATGACGCAGGCTATGGATCCGCGGACCGCCGTTGCCGCCGGCAAGCGGTCTCAGGCCCGCGTGGGCGAGGAGGCCCCGGAACGTCTTATAGATGTTCTCGTAGAACAGCCGGGTGCCTGCGGTGGACAGAAAGAACGCCGGCGAGCTTGCGCGCGGCAAGCTGTGATCGCGCACGCTGCAGTACTGCTCAAGCGCGCTGAGCGTGCTGTGGTGCAGCGGCAGCTCGCGCGCGGCGCCGAACTTGCCGCCGCGGACGGTCACGCAGCCGGCGGCCAGATCCACATCTCCGCGGTCCAGTCCAATCGCTTCCCCGATGCGGATGCCGCTCACGGCAAGCAGTCCGATCAGCGTGCGGTAGGTCGCTCTGGTCAGCGGGAAGCGAAGCGTCTCGGTGGCCGCCATCAGCGCGACGATCTCCTGATCGGAGTACAGGTATGGGGTCGGCCTGCGCCGGCAGCGGGGCAACAGGTCCGCGGGTGGCGCCTCGGCGCGGCCGTCGAGCGTCTGCAGGTAGCGCGCGAACCCGCGCGCGATCGACAGCCTGACCGCCCACTCCTGCGGATGCCCGGCCGGCTGAGTCGCCCACTCAAGCGCCAGCCGGGTGCTCACCGTCGTCTCCCCGGCGGCGTCGAGGAAGGCGATCAGGTCCGGCAGCAGCCGGCCGTGGCGCTTGAGCTTGAACCCCAGCGCGCGACGCAGAGCGAGGTAGTCATCGCAGGCCTGACGCAGGGAGCTCATGCGACACCTCCCGGCCACGGCCGCGCGAGCTCGCGGAGCCGATCTCGGTCGACTCGCGCGTAGATCGCGGTCGTGAACGTGCTCTGCTGGCGCAAAAGCTGACCGATCTCCTCAAGCGAGGCGCCGGCACGCAGCGTCTCGGTCGCAGCGGTGTGCCGCAACCGGTGCGCGCCGACGAGCGGCACTCCGCAGCGGCGACAGGCGGCGTGCACGATCCTGCTCACCCCGTCGGGCGACAGTCCCCCGGTCGGCGCGTTGACCCGCAGAAACAGCCGCTCGCAACCGACCCGCGGACGCCCGCGCTGCACGTAGCCGGCGAGCGCCCGGCCAACGTCGACCGGCAGCGGCAACCGCTCCCGCCGGCCCCCCTTCCCGCGCACCAGCAACTCACCCCGCCGCCAATCGATGTCCTGCAGCTCGATCGCCGCGACCTCACCGGCACGCAGGCCCAGCCGCGCCAACACGATCAGGACCGCGAAATCGCGGCGGCCGGCCTTCGTGCGCCGGTCGCAACTCGCCAACAGCCGCGCGACCACTCGGGGGTCCAACGCGCGCGGCAACGATCTCCGCTGGGGAGCGACAGCCGGCACGGCGCCCGCGAGATCACGCGCGGTGACCCCATCGACATGCAAGAAGCGCAACAGCGACCGCAACGCCATCACCACGTTCTTCGCCGAGCCGACACTGCGCGCAGCGCACTGCTCAAGCACGAAGCGGCCAACCTCGCCCGCGCTCAGCCGCCCCAGATCCAGCTCGCCACCCGCCGCCGCGAGCTGCTCAAGGAACAGCCTCGCGACCCGCTCGTAATAGAGCACCGTCCCGCCAGCAAGCCCACGCTCGCCAAGCAGGTAGACCTGATAACGCTCCACCAGCAAATCGACCGGACCATCCGCCGACGGCGCGACCGGCAAAGGCGCCACACCCAACGAACGCAGATACGCCAGCAACGGCACCAACCCGCGCGGCGATCTGAAGTGCCGATAGCCCATCGCGCAACGCCACTCCACGAACTGCTGCGCCCGCTCCCACGTCAGCTCAGCGACGGGGACTTCCCCCTCGACCATCCAGCGGCTAAGGCACGCCATCAGCTGCATCCGCTGCGCCGCCGAGTCGGGCCCATACCCCACGCGGACAAGCTCGACGCGAAAGCCTCCCGCAAACGGCTCAAGCGCGCCCGTCACCTGGACTCGCGACGGATCCTTCATCGAAGACCTCCTCTTCCGGAACGTGGACAGAACCGGCGAGAAGCGTCCGTCAGACGACCGCGATTATGCCGAGCGCACCACCACGATCACCGCACTCTCCAAAGACCCTCAACGCTCACGCGGCATAACCGCACGCGCGGCATAACGAGCGACATGCCGCGCGCGGCATGTCGCTCGAACTCGGCAATCATCCCCTGGAACTGACGCAACAGCTCATCCTCCGGTGAGCCGGACCGCTCGGGCTCCTTCGCGAAGCAGACCTCGACCCCCGCGCGCGCGAACTCCTCGAGCAACAGCACCTGGTAGGCGTAGCGGCGCGCGAGGCGGTCGGGCGCGTGACAGAGCAGCACTTCGAGCGCTCCTTCGGCGGCGCGGTCGCGCAACCGCTCAAGCGCCGGGCGCTGAAGCGACGCGCCGGAGAAGCCCTCGTCCTCGAACACCAGATCCTCCGCGACGAGCAGGCCGCGCTCGGCGGCGAGCTCACGCAGCCCGACGGTCTGGCTCTGGATCGTCTCGTCCTGGCGCTGGCGCTCGGAGGACACCCGCGCGTAGATCGCCGCTACGCGCCCCGCTTGCGTGTCCGTCTGCATCACGTCGCTCATCGTCCCTCCGCTCGTTGTCGGTCAGCCGCCGGCGCTCGGGCACGGCGAACGTGTACGCCTGCGCCAGCCGCGCACCGGCGAGACGGTCACCCGCGAACTCGATCTCAACCCGCCCCGCCACCGTGCCGCTCCCGGGCGTGATCGAGATACAACCTCACCGCGTCGGCGACCGTCGCGCTCAACGTCTGTCCACGCGAGCGCGCGTGCCGACGCAGGCCGGCGACCAACGACGGCGCCAGCCGAACCGTGAACACCGCCGTGCGCTCCGGCACCGCCACCCCGTCCGGCGTCGCCCGCGCCGCGTTCACGTATCGCCGGGACTGACGCTCCGAGAGCGCGTGCTCGGCCTGCAGCGCCCGCACCGCGTCCGCCGGCGAGAACTCCGCCAACAACTCGACCGCGCGATTCACGCGGACTGCGTACTCGTCGGCATAAGCACGGCGGCTGGCCATCAGCCAGTTGAGTACCACGCCTCACGGCCGACTCCTCCTCGCCAGCCGCGTCGTGCGGCGCGCGCTTGGGTCGAAACCCGAACGAGCACGGCAGAAAGTCGGCCTCGAAGATCGGCTCAATGACGATCTTCACGGCCGCTTGGACAACGCGGTCACGGACAGCGGGAATCGACAGCGGCCGCTGCTCGTCCGGCCTGCCAGGCTTCGGGATGAACACCCGGCGGGCCGGCAGCGCACGGTAGCTGCCGTCCTTTAGATCCGCGGCCAGCCCGTCGAGGAGCTTGGCGATGCCGTACGCCTCGACGTCAGCGATGGTCTGGCGGTCGATGCCGGCCGCACCTCGTTTGGTGCGCACCAGCCCCCGCGCCCGCTCCAGGACGTC
This sequence comes from uncultured Solirubrobacterales bacterium, assembly GCA_963836065.1. Lineage (GTDB taxonomy): Bacteria > Actinomycetota > Thermoleophilia > Solirubrobacterales > Solirubrobacteraceae > Palsa-465. The sequence continues at coordinate 399,593 of CAWIII010000034.1, read as the reverse complement.
CCTGCGGTAGACCTTGTCATAGAGCGCGTGGAACCGTCGCCCGGGGTCGGCCTTGGCCGCCCGGTAGAGCGTTCGTTGCAGATCTCGGACTGAATCCTGCTTGGTGGTCCTAGCCATTCGGCACTCACCGGCCCTTCCCTGTACGTGACGCGTGAACGAAGCAGCGGCCCTTCCCTCACCGGCGGTTCTGTTGTCCGCTCGGCTCAAGCAGTACTACGGCCGCCTCCGACTCCCTCCCCAGCTCGCCACCCACTTCCCGCTCGTTCGCGGTTATAGGGCGCGACGTTCCAACGGCCACTCCGCCGGGCCGCCGGGGCGGGGAGGGTCTCCCCAGCTCTCATCGCCACCATCCCAACGTTCCGAGCCCTCTACGCCGGAGAGTTCTTCAGGGCTGCGATTCAGGCTCTACACCCCTTCCATGGCCTTCGCCCCGATACCCCGGGCTCGGCACTCCCTTGTTCCCGCCAGAGCGGGTTCTTATAACGACGCGGCAGGCTTCACTTGATGCTACGGACCGCTGGCTTGCTTCCCCCAAGGGGCTTTCGACGCTGGGCCAAAACCCAGCCTGCTACCGGGCCTCCTGGCAGCTACCCGGACGGGACTCACACCCGCAGGCGACGACAAGCTTGCGTTAGATCACGAACTACATCTCGACCTCCAACTCCTGGGTGACAGTCCAGCCAAGATAAGGCGGAAAAGTCCATCAGGACCGCTGAAGGCGACTATTTGTCGACGGGGAGCAGGTCGAGAGCTCGTGTGCGGTTTTCTGCGCTCGGACGGGTGTAGATCCGGGTGGTTTCGAGCCGTGCGTGGCCGAGCAGCTCGGCGACGATGACGAGGTCGGTGCCGCCGCGCACGAGCGTGGTCGCGGCGGTGTGCCTGAGGATGTGGAAGGTCGTGTCGTCGTCGAGACCGGCGGCCGCGGCGATGCTGGTGATGATGTTGTGCGCGCCGCGGACGCTGAGCCGCTGCCCGCGCTGGTTGAGAAACAGGGCGGTGGTGTCGGTGGCGCCGGGCCAGTCAGCGCGCTCGGCGAGCCAGTCGTTCAGCGCGGCGTGTAGTTGTGGGTGGATCGGGACCTGTCGGACGCGCTCGCCTTTGCCGAGGATCCGCAGGACGCCTTTGCGGGCGGAACGGGTGACGTCGTCGATGTCGAGCGCGACGATTTCGCTGATCCTCGCGCCGGCGTAGAACGGGACGAGCGCGAGCGCCTGGTCGCGCGGCGACGGGCGGGCCTGGACGGCTCGGAGGTATCGGAGCTGGGCACGGTGGTCGAGCGCGCACGGCGCGGCGGCCGAGATCTCGACGCGAGCGGCGCTCGCGGGCCCGAGCCCGCGACGGATGTAGAAGTCGTCGACCGCGGCAAGCGCGTTGTTAACGGTCGCGGGGCTGCGCTTGAGAACGGTCTGCAGGTGGGTGCGGTAGTCGCGCACCGCCCAGTCGCGGCCGTCCGCGCTGGTGAGCGGGTCCTGGTCGAGGTCCGTGGCGGCGAGCCACGCCAGGTACTGACGGACTTTCGAGGCGTATGTGCGCCGCGTCTGATCAGACAGCGGCGCTGATCGCAGCGCGGTGGTGTAGTCCGCGAGCACCGCCGTTTCGGAGGCGGGAAGCTCGATCGCCGTCCGCCCGTGGCGACGCCGAGAAGACGCGTTCGTGTTCTCTGAAGTGGATTCCGGGTCCTGCGATCCCGTGTGGAGCGCGTTCTCTGTAACCACACCTGGAGTTTACTTCAGAGAATGCTATATAAGTCCCCCCAGAGATTGGGTGCGAATCGGTTGGGAGACGGTCGGCAAGATCCTCGCGCGGGTCGTGGCTGAGAAGCGGCCGGCCGGCCGACTGGACGGGCTTGCGCTGCTCGGCGTGGATGAGGTCAGCTATGGCGCCGATCACAAGTTCCTGACCTCGGTGGTCGACCGCGAGCGCGGCAGCATCGTCTGGGCCACCGAGGGCCGCAACTCCGCCAGCTTGCAGGCGTTCTTCGACGGCCTCAGCGATAAGCAGAAGGCCTCGATCAAGGCGGTCTCGATCGACATGTCCGCCGGCTATGAGAAGGCGATCCGAGCGCCCGAGGGGCTCCCGCACGCCCGGGTGTGCTTTGACCCGTTTGTGCGCCACGAGGCGCTACCGGTTCGTTCGGGGTGCGAGACCCCGACGCCGGGCTGTCGCGGCAGCCCGGTGAAGCTGAGGGCAGTCTGACCCCAGAGCTGAGGGGAAGGACGGCAAGCAGCCCTGACAACGACGCGATGCGTGGGGACTGTCGGATCGCGCGGGCGCGGCAAGCAAGGCGGACAGTGTGTGATGCGAGTGAACCAGTGATTGAATCCCCTCAAGCGAAGCCGCCGGCTCAAACCCGACGGATACGGGCCGGGCAAGCGGTGCGCGGGAACCCGGAGGAATGGCCGGGAACCCGGCTCTCGACGACGGCTTGGCTGCGTCGTTCGGGGGCGTGTGGCGAGTGGCCGCGTGATCGTCACAACAAGCCCGCAGGGGAAGAGCTGGACACCGACCCCGCCAAGCGAACGGTAGTGAACGTGGGAACCCGCCCGGTGTCGCCTCGCTCCTCTCGGGGGGCAGGCAAGGCGCAGCGTCTGCTGATGGCGTCGGGTGGGGGCATAGCTCTCGTAGTAGTCGTCGGAGTCACGACCGACCATGGAGGACGCTGCGCCGCGAGGCGCCTTGTTGTATCCCCGGCGCAGCCGGGAGGAACTCGAAGGAATGTTCTTGGGTCCAATGGCTTACCCAGATCCGAAAGGTGAACGGAACAATCGCATGCCAGATAAGCGACGGTCAGGCTCAGGTGCAAGAGCTGAGGCGTCGCGGGACCCGCGTGATATGGCGAAAGCTACATTGCCTGATAGCCCAATCTCCAGCAGACGAAACTTGGCGTCCGCCGGAAAGGCACCCGAAACCGGCGCCACGCCCTGCGACGGCATCCCGTCCTTGCCGACGCAACCTTCGGAGCGTGGAGCGTTGCCCAGTGAGGGCAATCAAGGAGATGAATGGGACGCCTAAGTCACGCTCGGACGTACAACAGGGACGAACGCGGGATCGCCTACAGGGCGCGAGCCCCAAGGTGACGGAGTGCCCATAGTAGTCGTGCGAGTCACGCCGCACCAAGGAGGACGGGAAAGCCGTCCACAGGGCGAAGGGGCACAGGCGACCGGACATCCGAAGGCCGTGAGGTATGCGTAATGCATAACGCCGCAACGGTACTCGATGCCCAACCACGAGCAATCGCGGAATGGTCGCTGGAGAGCCCGGTGATCGGAAACGGTCACGCCGGGTTCGGGAGGAGGGCGTCGGAAAAGGACCCGCAAGGGCACCTCGCCGACGCCCCACCTCACGGAAAGCCGTCTACAGGGCCTGCGACGCGAGGTCGCACGTATATGAGTGAACACGTTGATTGGAGGTTCGACGAATATCGAAGGCGTAGTTCCGGGCTCGTGCTCGGGGCCTGGCCTCGGCCTGACGTGCGTCGCCGGCGTCCCCGGCGGGGTTCGAAGCATCAGGCAAAAGCCCAAGAGCGCCCGTTCCATCCGGGGGCCACAGGCGAGAGGCAGATCGGACGGGTGAAGAACTTAAACCTCTGGCTGATGTCTCGTGAGGACGAGCTCCGCCGATGGGATGCAGCAGCGGAGTACAGGGACTGGCCGCTGAGAAGCGGCAGGCGCCGGTTGAGGAGTCCTCTCAACCGGGAAGAGCACCGCCGTCCCCGGGGCACAGGAGGCACCCACCCCGGTCGTAGCTCGTGCGTGCGAAACGCGGTAACCCCCGTCGGGGTCCGGTGCTGTTTGACCGGTAAGCCGACCGTGAGGAAGGCCCAACTCCCCGGCGGGAATCTGATGATCGAGAAGCGAAATGCCGACAGTCGAAAGACAACAGGAAACCGGGACATGATGGCTGGCCCCTTCAGCTGGCCGTTCCGGATAACTGGCCGGATACGGGACGTAAGTGCCCGGACGCGAAAGCGTGCTGACGCGGTCAGGTGAGCCCCGGCAGGAGAAGATGATGATGACGCCAGAACCAACGGACAAGTTAGACGCTGCGACTACGGTCGTGGTGAACGGACCCGCGGACGACCCACTCGAGGTTGAGCGGATCGCACGACGTCGCCCCATCGGACCTACACGGGCTTGCTTGAGCCGGATGCATCGCAAGCTGCTCGTCCGGTTCTGAGGGGGGCCGGGCGCAGCAATGCGCCCGGCCTACCCGGTGAAGGGGAGCAGTGGGCTTGCAGCCCGTCTGGAACGCGAGGAGGTCGTCGTTGAATAGCGGCGGTCGGTCGTCTTCGCCGAAGCTGGCGCAGGCGCGGGTACTCGGAATCCAGCGCAAGCTGCACAAGTGGTCCATCGATGATCAGGACCGGAGGTTTGACGACCTCCACAACCTCGTCTGCGATCCCGCGACGCTGATGGTGGCGTGGCACAGGGTCAGGGCGAACCGAGGGTCACGCTCGGCGGGTGTAGACGGGCAGACCGCCCGCTACATCGAGCAGGTGCTGGGCGTTGAGAAGTTCCTCGACGGGCTCCGTGAGGAGCTGCGCTCAGGGAGCTTCCGGCCGCTGCCGGTCAAGGAGAGGCTGATCCCCAAGCGTGGTGGAACGAAGAAGTTCCGTCGCCTTGGGGTGCCCGCTCTACGCGATCGCGTTGTTCAGGCCGCTCTCAAGCTGGTGCTGGAGCCGATCTTTGAGGCCGACTGCAAACCCTGCTCCTACGGGTACCGGCCGGGACGCCGGACGCAGGACGCGATCGCTGAGATTCACTACCTCACCTCCCGCTCCTATGAGTGGATCGTTGAGGGTGACATCGAGGCATGTTTCGATGAGCTTTCGCACTCGGCCATTTTGGATCGGGTGCGACGGCGAATCGCGGACAGGCGCGTGCTGGCGTTGATCAAGGCGTTCCTGAAGGCCGGGATCATGACCGAGCAGGGCCGGTTGCAGGGAACGGTCACCGGCACGCCGCAAGGGGGAATTCTCTCGCCGCTGATGGCTAACGTCGCGCTGTCCGCGCTCGACGAGCATTTCGCTCGGGCGTGGGAGGCGACAGGCGGTCAGCATGAACGCCAAGCGAGACGTCGTCGAGGCGAGGCCAACTACCGGATTGTCCGCTACGCCGATGATTGTGTGCCGAGAACGCTGAAGGAGGGATCGATGTAGAAGGCGATACCGACGGATGCGGTGCTGCATGAGAGATGAAGGAGCCGGGCCGATTGGTCTGGTGGCCCTTCGCGGCCGCCCTGCAGGGGGAGGCCGCAAACCACCGCGAGGTGCGCCGGTCAAGAGCCGGGGTGCTGAGCGTCGCGGAAAAGGCGGAAAGCGCCGGACAACCGGCATGAAGAAGGAGATGCAAATTCTCTACATCGAAGTGCTAGCGACACACGATGGCCCTGAGCCGTGCGTCGGCTGCTCGCAAGGGTGGCGGCGAAGCGTCGGTAGGGGTCGTGCAGGCAGGCTATTGAGCCGCGAAAGCCCAAGTTCGGGGTGCCGACGCCTTCGCCTTGAGCGGAAGGCCACGCCGCCGGCGACGTTATCGTCGAGTCGTCGGGGGACCCCGCGCGGTCAGAGAACCCAGGCATGCACGAAGTTCTTCATGCGGAGAACCGGGAGGTCCTGTGGTCGCCCGTGGACGTTGATGATGCCCCGTCCTGGATGGTTCGCGGGGTGGCAGATCGGCGTTCTGGCGGGCCGCGAGGGGAACGCTGAGGCGGTAATCCCTCGATGAACGAGCGCAGGAAGTCGGATGGTCGCGTAGTACCGGAGAAGCTGCCGAACAACCCTGGGCGACCGGGGGCGGAGGTGGTGGAGGGAAGGCGATCAGCCAAGGGGAACGCGGCTGGCGAATCACGTCCCGGACGCAGTGCCGGACTGGGCGTGTCAAGTGACCTGGATCGCGTGCGCCAGGTGGCGCGACGGGACAAGGACGTGCGGTTCACCGCGCTTTTGCATCACGTGACCGTTGAGCGGTTGGAGGCTGCGTACAGGGCGATTCGCCCGGGCGCTGCTCCCGGCGTCGACGGCGTGACGTGGCAGGAATACGGGCAGGGGCTGGAGGGCAACCTCCGGGATCTCCATGCTCGCGTTCACAGAGGCGCGTATCGGGCGAAGCCGTCTCGGAGGGCGTACATACCGAAGCACGACGGGCGGCTTCGGCCGCTTGGAGTCGCGGCGCTGGAAGACAAGGTCCTCCAGCGGGCGGTGGCGGAGGTGCTGAACGCGATCTTTGAGCAGGACTTCGTCGGTTTCTCCTACGGGTTTCGGCCCGGGCGCTCCCAGCATCATGCGTTGGATGCGCTTGCGGTCGGGATCGAGCGGAGGAAAGTGAGATGGGTGCTCGACGCGGATATCCGCGACTACTTCTCAAGCCTCGATCATTTGTGGCTTTTGAAGTTCCTCGAGCATCGGATTGCGGATAAGAGGGTCCTTCGCCTGATCCAACGATGGTTGAAGGCGGGGGTCATCGAAGATGGGGTCTGGGCGGAGACGCTGGAGGGAACGCCGCAAGGGGCGTCGATTTCGACGCTGCTCTCGAACGTGTTTCTTCACTATGTCTTTGACCAGTGGGTCCATCAGTGGAGGCAGAGGCACGCCCGCGGCGATGTGGTCGTGGTGCGGTTCGCCGATGACTTCGTGGTGGGTTTCCAGCGTCGTGACGACGCCGAGCGGTTCTGGGCTGATTTGCGCGAGCGTTTCGCTCGCTTCGGCTTGGAGCTGCACGAGGGCAAGACGCGGCTGATCGAGTTCGGGCGGTTCGCCGCCGAGAACCGCGAGGACCGCGGCCTGCCCAAGCCTGAGACGTTCGAGTTCCTGGGCCTTACGCATATCTGTGCGAAGGACGGGCGCGGGCGGTTCATGCTCAAACGGGTCACGAGCAAGGAGAAGATGCGCGCGAAGCTGCACGCGGTCAAGGCCGAGCTGCGGCGACGGATGCATCACCCGATCCCCGAACAAGGGCGCTGGCTCGCCAGGGTCCTGCAAGGGCACTACAACTATTACTCGGTGCCCGGCAACAGTCAGGCGCTCCGTGCCTTTCATCTGTGGGTCAAGCGGCTCTGGCTGCAGGCGCTTCGGCGGCGTAGCCAGCGAAGCGGCCTGACCTGGGAGCGCATGGCGCGACTTGACGAGCGATGGCTACCCAGACCCCGCATCCAGCATCCTTGGCCCGGCGCCCGCTTTGACGCCAGAACCCAAGGCAGGAGCCCAGTGCGTTAGACGCGCACGCTGGGATCTGCGCGGGGGGCAGCCCGAGCCCACAAGGCGAAGGGCTGTCCCTACCGCGACTGCTGTCAGCGCGTCAGGTGCGGATCACGAAGGCGAGCGAAAGCGATACCACCGTTGAAGTGTCGAAAGCGTATCGGTGACATTCAAAACCGGGGTCGTGTCGTTGCCCCGGGAAGAGCCTGGCGGGAGCCTGTTGACTGGCCAGGTGGGTGTCCGGCATGGATGGTGGCGCGAGCGTGGTCTGGGCTCTTGTGTGGAACTCGGGAACCTGTCGCCCCGATGGGACGGCCGGCCAGTGGAGCGGTTTGGGCCTGCGGTTGGTCGTCTGGAGCGAGAACCCCAAGCAGCAGATCTGCGAGGGGGAGAGTAGTGATGCGGGGCACAGGGGCGGACCTGACCGTAGTAGTGATGAAGGTCCTGTAATGGGGCTGGAGCGAAGGGGAAGGGTCGTCCTGGCTGGCTTTCAGGCCAACCGCGGTGACGCGGAAGGAGTCGCGTGAGCGAGCCGAAGCCAAAGTCGTTTGAGATCTCCAAACGGGCTGTTTGGGAGGCCTATCGGAGGGTCAAGGCGAACAAGGGTGGCGCCGGTGTTGACGGCGAGTCGATGGCGGAGTTCGAGGTTGACCTCAAGGACAACCTGTACAAGCTCTGGAATAGGCTCTCGTCGGGAAGCTATTTCCCGCCGCCGGTGCGTGCGGTTGAGATACCGAAGCGGGATGGCAGCTCTAGAACGTTAGGGGTGCCGACCGTCGCTGACAGGATCGCCCAGACGGTCGTGCGCGGGTACCTGGAGCCCTGCGTGGAGCCGGTGTTCCACGAGGATTCTTATGGGTATCGGCCGGGCCGTTCGGCGCATCAGGCGTTGCGGGTGTGCCGGGAGCGCTGCTGGCGAGCGGACTGGGTGCTTGATTTGGACATCCGGTCGTTCTTTGACAGCGTTCCGTGGGAGTTGGTCCTGAAGGCGGTAGCTCATCACACCGACCTGCGCTGGGTCCTGTTGTACGTGGAGCGGTGGCTGAAAGCGCCGCTGCAACGCGAGGATGGCAGCCTGGTCTGGCGGGATCGCGGAACCCCTCAAGGGTCGGCGATCTCACCGTTGCTCGTCAACATGTTCATGCATCACGCGTTTGACGCGTGGATGGCCAGGACGTTCCCGGCCGTCCAGTTCGAGCGCTACAGCGATGACGTGATTGTCCACGCTCGAAGCGAACGACAGGCCCTGCAGCTGCGGGCCGCGATCGCGAAGCGGTTGGCGGAGTGCGGGCTTGAGCTCAACGAGCGCAAGACCCGCGTCGTGTATTGCAAGGATGCCGACCGGCGTGGCTCGTACGAGCATACGTCGTTCGATTTCCTGGCGTACACGTTCCGTCCGCGGCTGTCGAAGAGTAGGTTCGGGAAGCATTTCGTGAACTTCTCTCCGGCGGTATCGGGCGAGGCGAAGACGCGGATGCGGCGCGAGATGCGCAGCTGGGGCGTCGCTCGCCGGTCGGACAAGTCCCTCACGGACCTGGCGCTGATGTTTGACAAACAGCTCCAGGGCTGGATCGGCTACTACGGGCGCTTCTACAAGTCCATGTTGTATCCGGTCTTCCGCCACTTCAACGAGCTGCTCGTGATGTGGGCCATGCGGAAATACAAACGCTTGCGCCGCCACAAAGGCCGAGCGCGCAGGTTCATCGCTGACGTCGCCAGACGTCAGCCTGGCCTGTTCGCGCACTGGCGCTGGGGCGTGCGCCCTGACGGCTGGACGATGGGAGCCCGGTGAGCTGAGAGGTTCACGCCGGGTTCTGCGAGCGCCGGGGGGGGTGAGACCCCCCCGGCGACTCACCTTGTCATCGTCGTGGCAGGCGAACGGCGGCACGCCGAGGCGCTGATCGCAGAGACCGAGCAGGTGATCGCGCCGCTCGGTCTGGCGCTCTCGCGAGAGAAGACCAGCATCGCTCACATCGACGAGGGGATCGAGTTCCTCGGCTGGCGCATCCAGCGCCAGACGGGGCGCAAAGGCCGCCCGCAGATCTACACCTACCCGTCCAAGCCGTCACTCCAGGCGGTCATGGGCAAGGTCAAGCAGATCACGCGGACCGGCCAAAACCAGACGCTCGACCAGCTCCTGAACCGGCTCAACCCCGTGCTCAGAGGCTGGTGCGACCACTTCCGCCACGGTGTCAGTTCGCGGACGTTTGGTTACCTGCGCGCCTATGTTTGGCGGCGGGTGATCATCTGGCTGCGACACAAGCACCACGGACGGAACTGGCGCTGGCTCAGACGCCGCTACCTACCCGACTGGTGGCCGACCGCAGAAACGGTCAGCCTCTACAACCCGGCCGGAGTGAAGGTCACCCGCTACCGCTACCGCGGCAGCAAGATCCCCACTCCCTGGGACCAGCCGGACTACGAGCAGCTGTCGTTTGACCTCGAACGCCTAGAAGCGCTGATCGCGCGATGAGCTACCGGCATGCTCAGGGAGAACCCGGTGCGTGGGAACGCGCACGCCGGGCTCGGTGGGGGGCTCGGGGAAACGGAGCGGATCGAAAGACCGCCACCGCGCCTCGGGCCTACCCAATCATCTCGTAAAGCTCGGCGGCGAGGCGGTCGAGCAGGTCCGCCGCGACGAGTACAACCAGCACGGACGCTCCGGCACCGAGGCCGGCAAGTGGCTCAAAGGGACGCGCTACAGGCTGCTGAAGGACACCGCCAGACAGACCGCCAAGCAGCTGCTCAAGCTCGCCGAGGTCGTGCTCACGAACAAGCCCCTGTACCGCGCGTTCCTGCTCTACGGCGAGCTGCGCAACATCTACCGGCTGCCCTACCACGAGGCCGTCGAGCGGCTCGAGGCGTGGCTCGCGTGGGCATCACGCTCCCGCCTGAAACCGTTCGTCAAGCTCGCCCGCACGATCCGCAAACACAAGGCCGGCGTGCTCGCTGCGATCGAACTGAACTTGAGCAACGGGCGCCTCGAAGCCCCGAACAGCAAGGTGAGACTCCTGTCACACCGCGCCTACGGATTCCACTCCGCCGATGCCCTGATCGCGATGATCTACCTCTGCTGCGCGGGCATCACGATCGCGCTCCCCCACCGATGAGTCACCCCCAAACGGAGAGGAGAGCCCTTAACTCCGCAAGCGCGCTTACCGGCTACTGCGTCCAAGTCGACCATGCGTACGGGCAACTCGTCGTGCGCGAGTTACAAAGCGATTTCGAGCTGTCAACGCCGCTCGCGCGAGTCTCACCGCCGACCGGGTTCGCCTGGTACGGGACGCCGCACGTCCTGGTCATAAGGATGCAGGGAAACACCATGAACGTGACGCTGGACGGCGCACAAGCGATCAACATTCCGAATCTCGCCGCCGTCTCCGCTGCCGCAGTCAAAAGCTCCTACGGCGTGACTACGACCGTCACGCCGCCGACCGCGGGAGGCGACGGCCTGCGCTCCTGGAGCGACGGGCTCGTCACCCTTCAGCAGATGACGGTTGGACCCGCATAAGGTTCCCTCGAGCCTCCCGATTGACGCGGTTACCGAAGGTCTCGGTGCGTCACTAGCCTGACTATCCGACAATCACACTGATTTTAAGCGGGTCAACGTTGGTCAAATGTCATCAAATAGGGTAGGTCACGTACATACCTGCGGGACCCGCCGTTAACCTGTTTAAGGGTTATCACCTGTCATTACTTTCGAGTAGTTACCCTGGTTTGGGTACGGCTCTGGGCGGATGACCGTGCCGCGGCGTGCAGCGACCATTCGTCCATGCCCGATCCATTCGCGTTCCTGAGGGCGGATACCGGTGGCACGCTAACCGGACGCAAGCTGCACCGCGACCCCGTGAGGGTAACCGTAGGCGAGCGCGACGCCCTCGCGCTGATTGCGCTCGTCGCCTTGCTGCTGCTGTACGCGAGCTCGCTGTGGCAGGGCTGGATCCCGGGCGGCACGCAGAACGTGAAGTTGCTGTTTTTGCCGGTGGTCGACGCGCTCGTGGTGTACGCGGCGTGGCGGGCTTCGCGGCGCTGCGAGGGATCCCCACATTTGCGACGCTTTTGGGGGTTCCTAGCGGTTGCCTGGACGGCTGAGCTGCTCGGCGACGTTGTCTTCGCGATCTACGTGGTGGGGTTCTCCAACCACGCTTACCCCTCGCTGGCCGATCCGTTCTACCTGGCCTTTTATCCGCTGCTGCTGCTGGCGCTGCTGCAGGTCCCAACGGGTATCCGCACCCACCCGCAGCGAGTTCGGATGGCGCTCGACGGAGCGACGATCGTTCTCGGCGGGGGCGCATCCGTCTGGTACTTCGTATTGGGACCCACGATCACCGAGGGCGGGCAGCCGTTCCTGGCTACCGTCGTCTCAGTCGCCTTCCCCGTCGGTGACCTGGTTCTGCTGGCCGCATTGGGGGTAGTGACGTTGCGCCGCAGCCCGACCGCACTGCACGCTTCGCTGGCGCTGATCGCAACTGGGCTCTTACTACTCATATTCGCGGACATGATCTACGGCGCCGGAACGCTGAACGGCACCTACAAGCCCGGCGATCCCGTCGATACCGTCTACTTTTTGGTCGCGGTCCCGTTTGTGGTGGCTGCCTCATTTCAGAGGAAGATGCGAACCGGCGAGCCGGCGGGCCGGGTCGCCGGCTCTGCGGAGCCGCAGTCGCATCCGGCGCGGCTGCCGCTGCTGAGCATGACGCTGGGGTTCGGGATCGTGATCGCGACTCAGTGGCACGAGGAGTTCTTCCCGGCGCTAAGCCTGCTGTTCTTCGCGCTCGCGCTCGCCGCGCTGGTCGCCACCCGCCAGTACATCGCCCAACAAGCCCTGCAGCGGACCGCATCGGCGTTGCGCGAGAGCGAGCGCCGCTACCGCGCGGTCTTCGATAACGCCGCGGTCGGGATCACCTACACCGACCTGAAAGGCCCCACGATCCTCGACGCCAACAGGACCTTCGCACGGATGGTCGGCTCAACCCCCGAGCAGCTCCGCGGCCAGGACTACACCCAAATCGCCCAACCCGAATACCGCGGCGCCGACCGCGCCCTCGCCAAGGCCGTACAGCACGGCGACGTCGATCGCCGACAGCAGGAACTGGGCTACCTCGCCGCCGACGGCAGCAAACGCTGGGCGATGCTGACTGCCTCAGTCCTACACGATGAGCACGGTACCCCCAGCCGGGTCGTCGGGATCTTCGAAGACATCACGATGCGCAAACGCGCCGAACAAATCAAAGACGAATTCGTGTCGGTCGTCAGCCACGAGCTGAGAACCCCACTGACCTCAATCCGCGGATCCCTGGGATTGCTCGAAGCCGGAGTGATGGGCGAACTCCCCGACGAAGCCCTCCACATGCTCACGATCGCCGTTGCCAACACCGACCGACTCGTCCGACTCGTCAACGACATCCTCGAATTCGAACGCCTGGACTCGGGAAGCACCCAACTCCAAATCGTCGCCGTCCCGGCCCGCCAGTTGGTCAACACGTCGATCCAAGTAATCGAGGGGGTCGCCAACGAAGCAGACGTAAACACCGAAACGGCGGTCGACGACCTCATGGTCAGCGCCGATGGCGAGAAGATCATCCAGACCCTGATAAATCTGCTCGGCAACGCGATCAAATTCTCCCCACCCCGCGCAACAGTATCCATCACCGCAACCCGCCAGAAAAACCACGCCACCTTCTCCGTGCGCGACACCGGCCGAGGAATCCCCCCAGACCAACTGCAAACAATCTTCCAGCGATTCAGCCAAGTCGACGCCTCCGACGCCCGCGAAAAAGGCGGCACCGGCCTCGGCCTCGCGATCGCCCAAGAAATCATCGAACACCACGGCGGACGCATCTGGGCCACCAGCACCCCCGAACAAGGCACAACCTTCAGCTTCACCCTCCCGCTCGCCACCCCAACCTCGGACAAGGAGCGCGATGAGTCGCCGCCGCCTGTTGCCTGTTGTTAGTAGATGACGAGCTCACAATTCGCGAGATCGCGCAGATCAGCCTCGAGCGGGTGGGCGACTGGACGGTGGTACCCGCCCCTTCCGGCGCTTGCTGCCGTCGAGGCCGCGGCCAAGGATGGCCCCTTCGAAATCGTGCTCCTCGACGTGATGATGCCGGGTGTCGACGGTCCCTCAACACTCAAGCACCTGCGAGACGGACCGCTTCCCGACGAGGTCCCGGTGGTCTTCCTGACCGCCAAAGTACGGCCTGAAGACCAACAACGCCTGCGCTGCATCGGCGCCACCGGAGTTATCTCCAAACCATTTGACCCGATGACGCTCCCCGACGAAGTCGACCGTATCCTCGGCAAAAACAGCACGCCGTAAGCCCGACCAAGGGATTCCCACGGTTGACCCTGCCGCAGCTCGTGGGGTACTCCGACGAGCAACGAGCGCAGTGCTCATCGGACTCCGCGAAGACGCTGGTCCATAGCCTCCTCCGGGACGTCGGGACCGCCGATGTCGCTGACCTCCTCAACAAGGACTATCCAGCCACACGCAGATCCCTCGACACCGAACCGGTCAGGAGCTACGCGTTGGAGGTCAGCACGACCCGGCTCGCGCTCGTCGCCGCCGGCGCGAGCGCCCCCAGCGCGCGAGCGGGATCCATGACTTCGGTAGCCGGCCGATCAACAACAGCTCGCGCAGATGCCGGGCGTCAGCCCGGTCGGTCTTCGCCCGCTTCTTCTTGCCCTTCAGGGCACTCGCCTCGGCCGGCTCGGCGAGATGCACTTCTGCGCCGACACGATCGAGTTCCTCCACCACGAACCGCCAGCCAGTCGTCGGCTCCAACGCCACCTCCAGGCTCGCGTGCTTGAACCGGGCGAGGTACCTCCGGACCCCGGCAAGCGCGAAAGCCAGACTCGTAACTGGAAGGCTCCTCCCGGCGGCGCATAACGTCCCTGCCACTGAGGGAGCCCGCTGATAACCGAGCACGCTCAGCAAGGCCCGGTAGGCGGCCAGGCCTGTTTTGCATGCTCGGCGCCGCCGGTCCACCTGTGGGATTCACAAGCAGCCTCGAGGAGGAGCGAGCGTACGCCGGTCGTGATAGGCGAGACAGCCGCTCTCTCGGCCGAACGGAACTACACGGTGCTTGCTCGTTAGCTTCCGGCAAGCGCGCATGCACCCGCTTTGGCGGCGGAGCAGCAGCTCCTTTGAGCACCGCCGATCAGTGCTGCTCCGGAACCAATTCGGGCACCTGTGGGCGCCGGTTCTCGCCGTCGCCGAGACGACCGAGTTCGCTCCAGAGCAGGTGTCTCGTGGCGCAAGCCGCCAGCTTCCGCTCCGCTTGAAAGCGGAACAGTTGGTCGTCGCTTCTGCTCGTAGCCCAACTGAGAAGTGACGGCCGAGCATGGAGGGACCGCTGCCTTTCGTTGTCGCCGCCGGTGCGATCGCTAGCCGGACTCCGGCACGGGCGCAGCCGGTTCGCGATAATGTGATCGGCTTGGAGCGCAGCGCTCACGTGGAAACCGAAGGGCACCCGGGCGCGCAGGCGGGGCAGGACTGTTTGGCGGGGGGAACTCGCGATACGCTGACGGTGATCGACAATCGGACCGGACGCAGCTTCGAGCTCGCGATCGCTGACGGCGCGGTGCGGGCGATTGACCTGCGACAGCTCGCGCTCGATGACGGCGAAGGGTTGGCGTCCTACGACCCTGGCTTTACGAACACGGCCGCTTGCCGGAGCGCGATCACGCACATCGACGGTGAAGCGGGCGTGTTGCGACATCGGGGCTATCGGATTGAGGAGTTGTGCGAGCGCTCGACGTTCATCGAGGTTGCGTACCTACTGGTCAATGGCGAGCTGCCGAGCGCCGCCCAGCTGGAGCACTGGAGCAACGAGGTCGGAACGCGCAACTTCGTGCACGAGAACGTCAAGAGCTTCCTACAGGGCTTCCGCTACGACGCTCACCCGATGGCGATCCTGGCCGCGTCGGTCGGGGCGCTATCGACGTTCTACACCGATGCCGGCGAGGTTCACGACGAGGATGCAAGGGAGCGCCAGGTGGTGCGGTTGCTGGCGAAGATGCCGACCCTGGCCGCGTTCTCGTACCGCCACCTCACGGGCCGACCGTACGTGTATCCCGAGGACGACCTCAGCTATGCGGGGAATCTACTGTCGATGATGTTCCGGATGAGCGAACTGAAGTACGAGTTCGATTCGCGGGTCGAGCGGACGCTCGATGTTCTGTTGATGCTCCACGCCGACCACGAGCAGAACGCTTCGACGACCGCCGTCCGCGCGGTCGGATCGACTCACGTGAACCCGTATGCGGCCGTCGCAGCGGGCGTCGCGGCGCTGTCGGGCCCGATGCGCGGCGCGGCGGACGAGGCGGTGCTTACGATGCTCAGGCGGATCGGCCGGGTCGAGGACGTGCCGCAGTTCCTCGCGAGCGTGCGGGCTGGCCGCGAGCGGCTGATGGGGTTTGGGCACTGGGTGTACAAGACGCACGATCCGCGGGCGAGGATCCTCCGCGAGCAACTCGACGCCCTGTACGAACTGCGGGGGAACAATCCCCTCGCCGAAATCGCGTACGAACTGGAGAAGCGAGCGCTTGAGGACGAGTTCTTCACCTCGCGCAGGCTGTTCCCGAACGTCGATCTCTACTCGGGCCTGACATTCGAGGCAATTGGTGTGCCGGCAGCGATGTTCCCGGTGATGTTCGCGCTAGCCCGAAGCGCCGGATGGCTCGCCCAGTGGCTCGAGATGGTCAAGGACCCCGAGCAGCAGAGCGTCCGCCCACGTCAGATCTACGTCGGCGAGCTGGGCCGCGACTACGTCCCGGTTGCCAAGCGCGGCTGACATCGGGGCTCGCCGCCGAGAAGAACGGAGCATCCCCGCGACCTTCCTCCAGCGGGAGTGTGGCGAGTCTCGCTCGCGCCCCCTCGGCCTGACGCCGATCCACGTCCCACGCGTACTTGTGGGACGACGGGAAGATCGGGTTGTCGTATGGCGTACAGGTTGCGGTGGCGCCGCCGCTGATCCAGTTGACGTTCGCGAAGAACTGGAACCAGTCGCCCTTCGGTTCCTCCTCGCAACCGACGCCCAGGTCCCGGTCAATGCCGCCTAGCCTTGCGCCGCGGCCGGCATGCGCAGCCAGCTGCGCACTATCGCACTGGCGGCGGGAGTGCGCCGCCGGTTCGCGCCGCACCGACTCCGACGCGCGTATCCCGTCGAGATGTCCCGTGAGGGCGTCCCTGCTGCTGGCGATCCAACGGCAGCTCGGTCACGCGGCTCTGGGGATAACCAACGTCCGCGTCGCGCTAGCCCCGTTTTCCGTGTAACGAAGCGGTAAGTCGGCGGTTCTCAGCGGCTCGGCTGGGTCGCTTTGCGCGGTATTTGCTGGCATCGTCCGCGCGATGCTTGGTTGCTTGCGTATCTCACAAGCTGGAGTGTAGGGCCAACATGACTGCTCGTGACCGCGGCTGTTCGTGGGCGCAGCCCTTATTCTCAGCGCTTTGGGTCCGTCCGACGGTGGCGTTAGTGTAGGGCCAACATGTATGTCAAGCGTCATGCGGTGCGCCGAGGCAGCCGCCGCTACGTGTATCTGCGGCTGGTGCAGGCCTATCGCGACGAGCACGGGCGGGTGCGCCACCGCGTGCTCAAGACGCTCGGGCGCGAGGACGAGCTCAAGGCGTCGGGCCAACTCGAGCAGCTGATGGGCTCCTTCGCGCGGCTGGACCCGCCGATCGCGGGGGTGCGTCGCGAGGTCGGGCCGCTGCTCTTGGCGTGGCACTTCATCACCGCGCTTGACCTGGTCGCGACGGTCGACCGTGCGCTGCCGCAGCGCGGGCGCCAGCAGCTCTCAGTCGGGGAGGCCGTCGCGGCGCTGTGCTGCAGCCGGCTGTGCTCCCCGTCGCCGTTGTATGACATCGCGGGGTGGGCCTCAGGCTCGGCGTTGCAGGAGCTCCTCGGGATCCCGGCGGCCCTTTTGAACGACGACCGCCTCGGGCGGGCGCTGGAGATCCTCGCGGTGTACGCCGAGACGCTGCGGGGCACGCTCGCGGCTCGCGCGATCGAGCGGTTCGGGATCGACGCCGGCCGGCTGCACGTCGATCTGACCGCGCTGCGGGTGTGCGGCGCGTATGAGCACTCGGCGCTCATCGCCAACGGCTGGGCGCAAGGCCAAGGCGTCGGACGCCAGGTCCGCGCGCTGCAGGCCAGCACCGCCGACGGGGTGTCGCTGTACGTGCGCCCGGAGCCGGGCAACGCGGCCGAGGTGTCACTGATCGCCCAGAGCCTGGAACGGCTCAGAGAGATCTCGGGACCGGGCGGGCTGTTGATCCTGGACTCCGCCTGCGGGCATCCCAAGACGCTGTGTGAGATCGCCCGCGCCGGCCTGCGGTTCATCGTGCCGCTCCGCGCGCAGACCGGGTTTCGCGAGCGGTTTATCGCTGATGTCGGCCACGACCGGCTGACCGCGGTGCGCTATCTCTCACAACGCGAACAGAAGCTCCCGGCAGAGCTACGTACCACGTACCGCGCGGCGCTCAGAGATTGGGAGCTGACCGATCCCGAGACGGGCGAGACGCACTGCTTCCGCGTGGCCTACATCCACTCCTTCGAGGAGCACCGCGAAACCGCCGCCGCCCGCGAGCGGGCGCTCAAGAAAGCCGAAGCGCAGCTGCAGCACGTCAAGAACGGGCTCGGCGGGCGCTACTACAAGACCCGCAAGCAGGTCGAAACACGCGTCGCCCGGATCATCACACCCAACATCGAAGGGCTGATCAGCACCACGACCGCCACCCGCAACGCCAAGCCGACGCTCACCTGGGCACGCGATCAAGAGGCGATCGCTGCCGCCGGCCAGACCGACGGGATCTACGCGCTAGCGACCAACCTCCCCGCCAAGCGCCTCACCGCCGGTCAGATCCTGCGCACCTACAAAGGCCAACAGATCGTCGAGCGCCGCCACCGCGACTACAAGCAGACACTCAAGGTCCGCCCGATCTTCCTGCACAACGACGACCGCATCTACGCGCTGACCAGCATCATCGGGATCGCGCTGCTGATCTTCGGACTGATCGAAACCGAGCTACGCAAACAACTACACGACAACGAACGGCTGCCCGGGCTGCTGCCCGAGAACCGCGCCGCGAAACCCACCGGACGCAACATCCTCGGAGCCTTCCAAGGACTCAGCCTCACCTACACACAAGCAGGCGTCGAACTGGACCGCCTCACCCACACCCAACGCCGGATCCTCGAACTACTCGACATCACACCACCCTGGCCCGAGCAAAAGCCAGGACACCCAGCCACTCCGTAGTGCGGAAAATGGGGCTAGCAGGAGAGCATGGCGATCGTCGGGGTGCTAGCTGCAGCGCGATCGCGTTGCTGGCGACGGGATCCTCGGATCCGTGGCCTCGGCAACCCCCAAAGCGACGGCTGCGGCGCGCAGAGCCGCTCCGGAGCAGTGTGCGAGTCGGCGATGACCAAAATTTGGGCGCTGGTCGGGCTCTGCCACGGTGAGCTGTGCGGCGTGTCCCGACACACCCGGGCGTGTGGCCCCGAATAGTGGCCTGTCGACTCCGAACTCCCGAGGATGCCTCAACCGTCCGGTTTCCGCCGGGGTGCAGTCCGGGGGGTCAGGATTGAGGGAGAGGTCGTCCGAACATCGGGGCGAGTTTGGCAGCGACCGTGAGGTCACCGTCGAGCTTGAGCCGCTCCTCGGTGAGCAGCGTGACCGGCGAGACCGCTCCGAGGTTGAAACGGACGAAGTCGCCGACGGTGAGCTTGAGCGTGACCGCCGGGTCGGTCGGGAAGCCAAACGACGACTTCGCCGCGGATGCCGCGATGCGCAGCGCCCAGCCCTCGATGATCGCTCCCTTGTGCCGGCGCAGCTCGTAGCAGACCGAGCCCTCGAATCCTTCAGCGGCGGACGGCACGAATTGCCGGCTCATGACGGCGAAGATCACCCGGATTGCAAGCCGGGTGCCGAGAGTCAGTTCGAGGACGCGGTCGTTGAGGTGAGCAATGCTCCACATGAGCAGCTTCATCACCCGCACTAGCACAGCGTTGATCATGCTGGTCCATCGCTTTCGCAGCAGGACAGGGGGTTACATTGAACCGCAGGCGACAACGGAACGGTGAAGTGCGACATCAGCGGGTCCACGGTCAAGCCGCCGACACGACCGACCCCGACCCGTGCGATCACACCGCGGGTCGGCGCCCCGCAGTTCTGCGGTTCCGCGACACCGATCTCCGGGACGACGATCAACCACACCAACAGTACGACGAGGTATCTCGCAGGCTCGACAACGGGCAGCCGCTGACCAAGCTCTCGGACTGGCCGGGCGGGAGCAGTCACCGCTGGCGTGACCCCCTGAGATCGGTCCGATCCGTATGAGAGTTTCTCGCGCCCTGGACAATGGGCGAGGAAGGAACTCTGATGAAGCGACGCAGGCACACGCCGGAGCAGATCATCCGCAAGTTGCGCGAGGCCAAGCGGATGCTCGGCGAGGGGCAGACGATCCCCGAGGCGGCGAAGTAGCTGGGGATCAGCGAGCAGACGTATCACCGGTGGCGTAATCAGTACGGCGGGATGAAGGCTCAGGACGCGAAGCGGTTGGGCGTTGAAGGAGATCGCCCGGGGAAACTGGTAGGCCCAGCCCGTCGGCGCCGGGCGGTCGCGATGTTGCGCGACCGTCTTGGCGTCAGCGAGCGCTGGGCATGACGCGTGGTCGGCCAGCATCGCTCCACGCAGCGCCGCGAGCCGGTGCGCGCCGCGGATGACGCGGCGTTGCGCGCCGAGCTGCGAAGGTTCTCCAAGGACCGTCCGCGGTGGGGGTACCGTCGCGCGCATCATCACCTGCGCGAGCAGGGGGTGGGCGGTGAACCGCAAGCGGGTGCAGCGCCTGTGGCGCGAGGAAGGCTTGCGGGTCCCGGTCCGTCGGCGCAAGCGCCGGCGGCTGGGGGAATCGACGGTGCCCGCCGAGCGGTTGCGCTCGGAGCGGCCGAATCATGTGTGGGCGTTCGATTTCCAGTTCGATCAGACCGCTGACGGGAGGGTGCTGAAGCTGCTCAACATCGTCGACGAGTTCACCCGCGAAGCGCTCGAGATGCTGGTCGAGCGCAACATCGACGCTGACGCCGTTATTGCCACGCTGGACCGGCTCGTCGCCGAGCGTGGTGCCCCTGAGTACCTACGGTGCGACAACGGCCCGGAGATGACCGCGCACGCGCTCCGCGACTGGTGCGTGTTCTGCAACACGGGGACCGCGTACATCGAGCCGGGCTCGCCGTGGCAGAACCCGTTCGTCGAATCGTTCCACTCGCGCGTGCGCGACGAACTCTTGGATGTCGTGGTTTGCGTCTGATCTTGCGATAGAGCTGCCCCTGTTTTTCATGCCAATCCTGGGAGGCTGTCCGGGCCCCGACTCAGGAGGACGTGATGATGGAGAACGGCAAGCCGCGCAAGCGCCGGCAGCTGTCGCCGGAGGAGAAGTGGGAGGTGTTCCTCGAGGTCTGCTCGCAGCAGCTCTCGCAGGCGGACGCAGCTCGGAAGTGGGGCGTCGACGTGTCGACGGTGATTCGGATCAGGCAGTTGGCGAAGGACGCGGCGCTGGCCGCGTTTGCGGCCGCCAAGCCGGGCAGGTTGCCCTCTCCGGAGCAGGTCGAGTTGGAGGCCGCGTTGGCGGAGAACGATCGGCTCTCGGAGGCGCTCAAGGAGCTGGCGGTCGAGTTGAGCTTGCACCGGGGAAGGCAACGCTCGGGCTTTTCGGCCCGGTCCCGCGGCGCGTGAGCGCGCAGACCAAGCTCGAGCTGATGGGGCTGATCGATGGCGCGGTGTCGGCGGGGTGGGCGCACGCGCGTGCGTGCCGGGTGCTTGAGATCGAGGATGTGCGCATGCATCGCTGGCGCGCCCGGCTCGCCGAGACGGGCTCGTTGGAGGACCGTCCGCCGGTCGGCAACCGGGTGCACCGGATCCTTGACTGGGAGGAGCAGGCGATCCTCGATCTGATCGAGGAGTGGGGCGTGGTGGATCGTTCGCATCGCAAGCTCGCGCATCGCGGCTCGTATGTCGGCACTGTGTTCGTGTCGCCCTCGACGCTGCTGCGCGTGGCGCTGAAGAACAAGGTCACGCTGCCGGGGGAGCCGATCCGCCCACGACCGCCAAAGCCCGCATTTCCCGAGATCTGCTGGGAAAAGAACCGGATCTGGATCTGGGACGCGACCCACTTCACGCGGTGCAAGCGGGTCGCGTACGCGATCGTCGACGTCGTCACCAGATACTGGATCGGCTACCTGCTCACGACCGAGCAGACGCACACGCAGGTGCAGCTGCTGTTCGCCCGGGCGCTCGAGGACCAGGGGCTGCTCGGACCGGACGGGCTGCCGCCCGACCACGCCCCTGAGGATCCGCCGATCCTGGTGGCGTGGTCGGACAACGGGTCGGAGATGAAAGCGATCGACACTCGCCAGTTCATGGCGCTGATGGCGATCGCCCAGCACCACGGCCGGCCCGGCACCCCGACCGACCAGGCGCACGTCGAGTCGTTCTTCAGCCACCTGAAGGGCGACTGGCCGACCCTGACCAGCATCACCGACCCGGCCGCGCTCGACACAGAGCTCGCCCGGATCCGCGGCCAGTACAACACGGTCCGCTTGCACGCCTCGATCGGCTACGTCACCCCCGACGACGAGCACCACGGCCGCGGCCCCGCGATCCGCCGCGCCCGCATCGCCGGGCTCAAGCGAGCGCACGCCCAGCGCATCAAGGAGAATCGGAGGCGATCGAAATGACCGCGACCGAGACCATCCTCGCCAGCCGCCCGCTCCTGCTTCTGCGGGACGGAGGCTCGCTGCGCGAGGGGGTCGCCCGCCGGCACGGACGTCGGTGGAACTGGGCACGGACGACGCCCCGAACCACACCCACCAACACGGCCCACAAACACCCTCAGGCTTGGTGTGAAAAAGTCGGCCGCTCTATCAAAGGTTCAGATACACCGCAGTCGAGGAGCTCTCCTGCCTGGCCGAGGCGCAGGTCGTGATCTCAGACTGGCAGCAGGACCACAACCAGCGACGGCCGCACTCCGCGCTCGCGATGAAGGCGCCCGCCGTGTTCGCCGCCGAATGGCAGCCGCCGAGCGCGCTCGGAGCGGCAGCCTGACCCACGAGCACAGCAACCGCACGATCCTCGCCGGGGGTGTCCGGCGAGCGCGTCCGCGACCATCGCCGCTACGCCTCGCGGCGACGCCGCGCGGATCCGCGACGACGGTCGCGGATCCCAACCCGCCACCCCCTCCCCGGCGCCACAGCTCCCGCCCGATCCTACCGCGCCACCAGCTACCTTCCCCGCGACCCGTACCCACCAACTCTCACTCGTGGCGGACCGACAAACGGGGTCCGGTCACCGCCCCCCCTGGCCGCGCTCCAGGGGCCGTCTCAAGCGAACGCCGTCGCACCCCACACGCGCGGCAGGGAGCGGAACAAGCGCTTCTTCGACAATTCGACAAGCTGTGCAGGACCCGATGGCTCAACGAAGGAGCGCTAATGATTACGAAACTTGACTTCGTTGCGATCCCGTCGCAGGACTCCGAGCGCTCACGACGCTTCTACGCCGACACGCTCGGGCTGCGCGCCGACGAGCATGCCCAGTTCGAGTTCTGGGCCGGCGACACCTGCTTGGGAATATGGGAGCCGGCACGCTTCGGGATGGTGTTCGCGCCCCAGAAGAACGCCCACCTCGCGCTGCACGTCGATGACGTGGCGGACGCCCGCGGCGAGCTCGAGGCGAAGGGCGTCACGTTCGTCGGCGAGACCCTCGACACCGGTGTTTGCCACATGGCGTTCTTCACGGATCCCGACGGCAACGACCTCATGCCGCACCGTCGCTACGCACCCCAAGACTGAGCGGTCGCAGGCAACTGAGGATGTGACGGATCTATGTGGCATCACTCCTCCTCCTCGCCGGCCGTCGTCTGCGGCGGCGGCTCGTCATTGTCGGGTGCTACGAACTCGTATGTGGTGAAGCGGTAGCCGCAACCGTGGCACTCCCGGCGACGCCGGAGCCCGACTAGAGGAGCGGACGTGAGCTGGGGTCGAGTACGCACCCTTCGCGTCTCAAGCACGTTTGTTCCGGCTCCGCATGATGGACATTGCATCAACCTGACTATAGCGCCTTAGACGCTAGCTGTAGCGGTAGCAACGCAAGAAGAAGGCCCCCAACGCGCCTATGAAGACGCCAGTGGCCGTGGCGGGCGCAAGGGGTTACGTCTGGCTCGCAGCCTGAGGAGGCATTCGAGTGGGCGGCGCGCCGCGGTGAGGCCGCCAGAGCTACGTGTCGATCGGGGCGCGAGAGGGATCGGGCGGGACGCTCGAGTCCTCGGCCGGCGCGGGACCTTCGATCGACTCGGTGACAGCCGACTCGACCGCCCGGCTTGGTCTACGAAGCGAGTACAGGCGACGTTCGCGTTGGTGTTGGCGCAGTCGCTCGATGAACTGTTCGCGCCGGCGCTGCTGGCGCTCGGTCCGCTCGCGCAACTCTCGGTACATCCGCTGTTGCTTGCTTGTGGAGTAGCCCACCTGTTGCTTGTCGGTCGCGTCGCTCCTCGGAGGCATTGCCGACGACGGTAGCGAGCCCGTGCCGGCAAGTCATCACGGAGGACTGCGGGGTGTGCTCCGTACTTTCGCGATGACTTCACGCAGTGATCGTTGACGGGGCGCGCGCACCTAAAGGCAGATCCAGATTTCCGAGCCGGTAGAGCATGACGAGCCAGAAACTCGAGGCGCACCCAGTGGACGTCGTATACAGCGCTAGCGTTGCTTCGACGCGAGGCCGTCACGTCCGCCACCAACAATCAGGGCCGGGATCACGGTGGAATGAGCGAAGCCCCGGCCATCCTTGGCCGAGACTCCGCGGTGGGCGGAATATCCGTGGGGCATACGGAATCCGCCGTGGCGCCTGCGGCGCCACGGACTAACGCTCGGCCTAACCGGTGTCTTCTGATCGGCCGGCGCCAGGTTGAGCTGCTTAGGTTTGGTCCGGTAGAAGCGGAGGAATGGAATAGCGATTGGGGCGGTTCAGCTGACTAAGCGGGGCTCCTCGCTGTTTCATGTGGGTTGAGGTCCGGCTTTGAGCTTGCCGGCGACGAGGTAGATCATCGCTGTGTAGTTACGGGTTGAGCGGTACCCGCGGGCGCGTCGCTTCGCCGCTTGGATGAGCGAGTTGAGCCCTTCGAGGAGTCCGTTGCTGACGCGGCCGTGATGCCAGCGGGTGATCCCGAGCCAATACTCGTCGATCATCACCGGCCGCTGTACGACCTCACCGAACCATTGCTCGGGACTCGAGTTTCGTGTTTTTGGGGCGTTGAAGGGCGGCGGGCCGTTGTGGGCCTGAGCGTCGCTGCCCGCGGCGTTTTGCCGGTCTGAGCAGGTTAAAGGAGGGTTGGCGGCGACCCCGAATCCGGTGGGCGACAAGTCCATCGGCCGCGGGGCGTTGGCGCGCTGTCCGTGGCCTGCTCATCGGGGGGTCGCCGCCGTGTGTCAGGTTCCCAGTTCGCTCGCTGCTCTGCTGTCCCTGCTGCGGGGATGCTTTTCCCAGCCGACGTTCGAGACGTTCAGCATGCTGCTGGTCGGGTTCACGGGCCGGGTGCGGGATTGCACGGTGACGGGGATGCTGCAGGCGGCGGGGCTCGCGGGCTGCTGGCATCACAGTCGTGCGCATGACTTCTTCGCGCGGCGTTGCTGGGATCCCGACCGGGTCGGGTTGGCGCTGCTGGATTTCGTGGTCGTGGTGTTCGCCGGGCGGGACGCGCCGATCCGCTTCGCGGTCGATGACACGCTGTTCGGGCGCTCGGGGCGCAAGGTGTTCGGCGCGCACTACCTGCACGACGGCGCCCAGCCCGAGGGGTCCGGGCAGCGGACGCGTTGGGGGAACTGTTGGGTCGTGGTCGTGCTCGTCATCGAGCTTCCGTGTCTCGGCGGTCGGGTGGTCGGTCTGCCCGTCCTGTTCAGGCTGTTCGAACCCAAGGACCAGGCACGCCCGGAGCTTGACGGCGAGCGGCCTTCGCAGCCCGAGCTGGCAAGAGCCCTGATCGAGATGATCCTGGCGCGGTTCCCGACCCGGATCGTGGAGCTGGTGATGGACGGCGCGTACGCCAGCAAGGCGTGGCGCGGGCTGCCTGACCGCGTCACGGTCACGACCAGGATGCGCGCGAACGCTCGTGTGCACGAGCTCGCGCCCGCAGGCCGGCGCCCCGGCCAGCTGGGCCGCACCCCGCTCAAAGGCGCGAAGCTTCCCACTCTCGCCGAGATCGCCAACACCGCGATCTTCACGCCCGTCACGATCACCAGCCCGGACGGTCGCGAGCGCACCGCGCACGTCCACGAGTTCGTGTGCCTGTGGTACAAGCCGTTCTACACGCGGGCGGTCAAAGGTCAAAAAATGGTTTGCGTCTGACTTCGTGATAGTTGCCCTGGGCTGCGCCCACCCGCGGCGGGTGAAAGTGGGTGGCAGGGCGAGGGCTGTCGCGCGGCGAACTGGTCGGGGTTGTCTGCCGATCGCCGCAATCTCTCTGGTGCCTGTGAGCCCGTCGATAGTTTGGCGTGGGAGCCTCGCCCGGATCCCGGGACTGTTGCCGTGAGCACGCTCTTCAGACTCGTCTGTTTCCGAGGCCCCTGGCGGATAACGAGAGTTGTCGATCGAGCCGAGGAGGCCGTAGATGGATGTGATCGTGGAGCGCCCGGCGGCGCTGGATGTGCACAAGGAGCAGGTGACCGCATGCGTGCGGGTGCCGGGAGCGGATGGGTCCCGTGCGCAGGAGGTGCGCGAGTTCAAGACCACGGTCGGCGGGTTGCTGGTGTTGCACGATTGGCTGGAGGCACACGGGGTCACCCGGGTGGCGATGGAGGCGACCGGCGTGTATTGGAAGCCGGTGTGGGCGATCCTGGAGGATGACTTCGACTGCCTGCTGGTCAACGCCCGGCACGTGAAGAACCTCCCCGGCCGCAAGACCGACGTCAAGGACGCCGAATGGCTCTGTCAACTGCTGGAGGCGGGGCTGCTGCGGGCGAGCTTCGTGCCGCCCAAGCCGATTCGGCGGCTGCGGAACTTCACCCGCTACCGGACCGCGCAGGTCAAGGAGCGCCAGCGCGAGGCCAACCGCCTGCACAAGGCGCTGGAGGACACCGGAATCAAGCTCGACTGCGTGGTCACCGACATCCTCGGCAAGTCCGGTCGCGCGATGCTCGACGCGTTGTGCGAGGGCACCACCGACCCGGACATCCTGGCCGAGCTGGCGAAGGGCCGGCTGCGCGCGAAGATCCCCGCGCTACGGGAGGCGCTGGAGGGCCGCTTCGACACCCACCACGCGCTGTTGATCGGCGCGATCCTCGCGCACTTGGACTTCCTCGATGAGCAGATCCAACGGCTCTCCGACGCGATCGAGGAGCAATTGCGCCCTTTCCAGGCGCATGTTGAGCTGCTGCGCTCGCTCACCGGGATCGAGACCCGCACCGCGCAGAACATCCTCGCCGAGATCGGCACCGACATGTCGGTGTTCCCGACCGCCGGCCACTGCGCCTCGTGGGCAGGCCAGTGCTCGGGCAACGACCAGTCCGCCGGCAAGCGCCGCTCCGGCAAGACGCGCAAGGGCTCCAAATGGCTCAACGACGCGCTCAAGAACGCCGCCATGTCCGCGATCAGAACCAACGACAGCTACCTCCAGGCCCAGTACCAGCGGCTCCGGCCCAGGATCGGCCACGGTCGTGCGCTCGGCGCGGTCAAGCACTCGATCATCTGCGCGATCTGGCACATGCTCACAAACGGCGAGCTGTATAACGACCTCGGCGGCGATTACTTCCGCAGACGCGACCCCGAGCGACAGACCCGACGCCTCGTCGCCCAGCTCGAGCGCCTCGGCCACAAGGTGACACTCGAGGAGCTGCCGCAGGCCGCCTGAACCCCCAGCGCTGGCGCGACCCGACGGCTATTTTCCCTTCAGAGGTCGGGTCGTTTTTCACACCAATTCTGGTTGGCTGTTGGGGCTCTCGACCAGGAGGATGTGATGATGGAGAACGGCAAGCGCCGCAAGCGTCGGCAGCTGTCGCCGGAGGAGAAGTGGGAGGTGTTCCTCGAGGTCTGCTGGCAGCAGCTCTCGCAGGTCGATGCAGCCCGCAAGTGGAACGTCGATGTGAGTACGGTGATCTGGATCAGGCAGCTGGCCAAGGACGCGGCGCTGGCGGCGTTCGCGGCATCGAAGCCGGGGCGGATGCCCTCTCCTGAGCAGGTCGAGTTGGAGGAGGCGTTGGCGGAGAACGGTCGGCTGTCGGAGGCGCTGAAGGAGTTGGCGGTCGAGCTGAGCTTGCACCGGGGAAGGCAACGCTCGGGCTTTTCGGCCCGGTCCCCACGCGCGTGAGCGCGGAGACCAAGCTCGAGCTGCTGGGGCTGATCGATCAGGCCGTCGCTGACGGCTGGGCGCACGCCAGAGCGTGCCGGGTGCTCGATCTCGCCGACGTCCGCACGCCACCGCTGGCGGCAGCGGCTGCGGGACACCGGGACGCTGGTGGACCGCGATCCCGGCGGCGGCGCGGTGCACGGGCTGCTGGCGTGGGAGGAGCAGGCGATCCTCGATCTGATCGAGACTTGGGGTCCGGTCGACCGGTCGCATCGTAAGCTCGCGCACCGCGGCTCCTACATCGGCGTGGTGTTCGTCTCGCCCTCCACAGTGCTGCGCGTGGCGCTCAAGCACCTCGTGCAGCTGCCCGGTGAGCGGTTCCGCCCGCGCCCGGTTTTGCCTGCTATGCCGCAGGTTCCGTGGGAGAAGAACCGGATCTGGATATGGACGCGACCCACTTCACTCGTTGCAAGCGGGTCGCGTACGCGATCGTTGACGTCGTCACCCGCTACTGGATCGGCTACCTGCTCACCAGCGAGCAGACGCACACCCAGGTGCAGCTGCTGTTCGCCCGCGCGCTCGAGGACCAGGAACTGCTCGGAGCGGACGGGCTGCCGCTCCGCGACGATGACGAGGACGGTCCGATCTTGGTCGCCTGGTCTGACAACGGCGCCGAGATGACCGCGATCGACACCCGCCAGTTCATGGCGCTGATGGCGATCGCCCAGCATCACGGCCGGCCCGGCACCCCGACCGACCAGGCGCACGTCGAATCGTTCTTCAGCCACCTGAAGGGCGACTGGCCACACCTGACCGGCATCACCGACCCGGCCGTGCTCGACACCGAGCTCGCCCGCATCCGCACCGAGTACAACACCGTCCGCCTCCACGCCAGCATCGGCTACGTCACCCCCGATGACGAGCACCACGGCCGCGGGCCCGGCATCCGCCGCGCCCGCGCCGCCGGGATGCGCCGCGCACAGGCCGAGCGGATCAAGCAGAATCGAGCCAACAAGAAATGAGCGACCTCCACAGCACCGATCGCGCCCACGCTCCCCTGGGGAAGAGGGGCGCTTTTGAGGGGGTCGCCCGCCGGCACGGACGCCGGCGGAACCCGGCACGGATGACGCCTCGGAGCTCGCTCCGAACACCCACCAACCAGTCCCGACACCACGCTCAGCATTGGGTTAGGACTCACGAAGTAATTAGTGCGGTTGTTGGGTTGATCACGTAGTTCCAGTCCGGGTGAAAGTCATCGCGGACGATGTTCACCGCAGCCAGCTCCGCATCGCTGACTTTGATGCCTTTGACGTACTCGCCCGGGTCAAGGCGTGCGTAGACCTTCAACCCGGTGCTGGTGGTGGTCGAGCCGATCAGGTCGATGATCAGCTGTAGGCTCTCAAGCGGCTTGCCGCGCCAGTTCAGGCTGACGTAGGAGAACATCCGGTGCTCGATTTTGTTCCACTTGCTTGTGCCCGGTGGGAAGTGGCAGACGCGGATCGCGAGTCCTAGCTCGTCGGCGAGGCATTGCAGCTCGGTCTTCCACAGCTTCGTGCGGCTGGAGTTGCTGCCGCCGCCGTCAGCGGTGATCGTCAGGGTTCTGGCGTCGGGGTAGCGCTGTGAGCCGAGGTGCGCCCACCACGCGCGGATCGAGTTGACCGCGAACTGCGCCGTGTCCCGCGTGATCCCGACCGAAACCATCCCCTCGTTGGCGTTCATGTCATACACGCCGAAGGGGATCGCGTGCCCCAGCTGCTTGTCCTTGAAGTCGTGACAGCGGACCTCCACCGGCCGGCCCGTCGGCTCGTACTCCCGGCCGACAGCCTTGAAATCCCCGACAAGCTCGCGCTTTTTGGCATCCACAGAGATCACCGGCTCGCCCGCCTCCAGCGCCGCCCGGGCGGTCTCGTTGATGTAGCGAAACTGCGCGTCGCGATCGGGATGATCGCTGCCTTCCCTGGTCTTCCGATTCGCGTGCAACCGAAACCCCAGCCCCTTCAAAAGCTTCCCAACCGACCGATCAGACACCTCGTGCCCGGCCGCGACCAACGCGACCGCGAGCTTCGCCAAGCTCTTCGACGTCCACCGCAACGGCGACATCGGATCCCCACGCGTATCAGGATCCACCAGCCCCTGGAGATCGTCCAACAGCGTCGGATCAGACACCGTCAACGCAGGGCGCCCCGCCCCCCGACGACGGACCTGCCCAGGCTCCAACCGCACCCCCGACCGCAACTCCTTGATCCCACGCCCGACCGTGTCCTCAGAGATACCCGTCGCGCGCGCGACCGCAGCGATCCCACCACGCCCATGCGAGCGAGCCTCCGTCGCCGCCCAAATCCTGCGCTGACGCTCGTTCAGCTCAGGACCCAACCCCGCAAAACGCTCAGCAATCTTCGATTCATCGATCATGTCTCGCGATACGACACCCGCCCCCAAACATCCTCCCACACCGCACTAAATCATTCCGGACTCCTTAGAGGCGTCGGCCGCTCTGAAGGGAAAATAGCCGTCGGGTCGCGCCAGCGCTGGGGGTTCAGGCGGCCTGCGGCAGCTCCTCGAGTGTCACCTTGTGGCCGAGGCGCTCGAGCTGGGCGACGAGGCGTCGGGTCTGTCGCTCGGGGTCGCGTCTGCGGAAGTAATCGCCGCCGAGGTCGTTATACAGCTCGCCGTTTGTGAGCATGTGCCAGATCGCGCAGATGATCGAGTGCTTGACCGCGCCGAGCGCACGACCGTGGCCGATCCTGGGCCGGAGCCGCTGGTACTGGGCCTGGAGGTAGCTGTCGTTGGTTCTGATCGTGGACATGGCGGCGTTCTTGAGCGCGTCGTTGAGCCATTTGGAGCCCTTGCGCGTCTTGCCGGAGCGGCGCTTGCCGGCGGACTGGTCGTTGCCCGAGCACTGGCCTGCCCACGAGGCGCAGTGGCCGGCGGTCGGGAACACCGACATGTCGGTGCCGATCTCGGCGAGGATGTTCTGCGCGGTGCGGGTCTCGATCCCGGTGAGCGAGCGCAGCAGCTCAACATGCGCCTGGAAAGGGCGCAATTGCTCCTCGATCGCGTCGGAGAGCCGTTGGATCTGCTCATCGAGGAAGTCCAAGTGCGCGAGGATCGCGCCGATCAACAGCGCGTGGTGGGTGTCGAAGCGGCCCTCCAGCGCCTCCCGTAGCGCGGGGATCTTCGCGCGCAGCCGGCCCTTCGCCAGCTCGGCCAGGATGTCCGGGTCGGTGGTGCCCTCGCACAACGCGTCGAGCATCGCGCGACCGGACTTGCCGAGGATGTCGGTGACCACGCAGTCGAGCTTGATTCCGGTGTCCTCCAGCGCCTTGTGCAGGCGGTTGGCCTCGCGCTGGCGCTCCTTGACCTGCGCGGTCCGGTAGCGGGTGAAGTTCCGCAGCCGCCGAATCGGCTTGGGCGGCACGAAGCTCGCCCGCAGCAGCCCCGCCTCCAGCAGTTGACAGAGCCATTCGGCGTCCTTGACGTCGGTCTTGCGGCCGGGGAGGTTCTTCACGTGCCGGGCGTTGACCAGCAGGCAGTCGAAGTCATCCTCCAGGATCGCCCACACCGGCTTCCAATACACGCCGGTCGCCTCCATCGCCACCCGGGTGACCCCGTGTGCCTCCAGCCAATCGTGCAACACCAGCAACCCGCCGACCGTGGTCTTGAACTCGCGCACCTCCTGCGCACGGGACCCATCCGCTCCCGGCACCCGCACGCATGCGGTCACCTGCTCCTTGTGCACATCCAGCGCCGCCGGGCGCTCCACGATCACATCCATCTACGGCCTCCTCGGCTCGATCGACAACTCTCGTTATCCGCCAGGGGCCTCGGAAACAGACGAGTCTGAAGAGCGTGCTCACGGCAACAGTCCCGGGATCCGGGCGAGGCTCCCACGCCAAACTATCGACGGGCTCACAGGCACCAGAGAGATTGCGGCGATCGGCAGACAACCCCGACCAGTTCGCCGCGCGACAGCCCTCGCCCTGCCACCCATTTTCACCCGCCGCGGGTGGGCGCAGCCCAGGGCAACTATCGCGAACTCAGAAACACCGCAGTCATCCTGATCCGCAACCCCGGCCGCAGCGAGGGGTTCGATGTCGCGCTCGCCAGCACCGACGCCGATGTCAGCGCCAGCGAGTTGATCGCGCGCTACGACAGCCGCTGGACAATCGAAACCTGCAACCAAGAGGCCAAAGCCCACGGCGTCGGACAGGCCCGCAACCGCGTCCAGAAAGCAGTCGAGCGGACCGTTCCGTTCGGGTTTCTGACCCGGACAATCACGATCGTCTGGTACGCCGTTCACGGCGACCCGCAAGCCGACCTCGACGCCCGCCGCAAAGCCTCTCCGTGGTACCGCCAGAAGACGACAATCAGCTACGCCGACATGCTCGCCGCGCTACGCCGCGAACTCATCCGCAACGAGTTTTGGGCACAAGCACCCCCGATGACCGCCACACCGAAACTCACGCAACCCCAGGCACCGTCAGCCTCCAAGGCCGCCTGAGATCACGAAAGTCGAGTCGGGAGAGTGACGCACAATTCTGCCTTGACCGAAAAGGCGAACAGACGGATTCCCGCGCCGGGCTGACGGTAGGGCAACATTGTCTGGTCGGCGGGATCCCGACTTCCGAAGTTGGTAGGCACGTCTTGAGGCGGAAAACCCGCGTGTGGCGCGGGTTTCCGGGGGTTTGTGCGCTTGTGCGGCGTGTGCCTACGGTTGCTTGGCTTGGGCGGGCGTGATGTGCCCGAAGCGTGGTGGTTCGGGGACGCCGAGCTTCTTGAGCAGCTGGCGTTGGTCGGCGGTGAGCTCGGTGCGTTGGGTGAACTCGCCGTCGGGTGAGCGGAACCGGCCGAGCTTGATGCGGCCGAGCTCGTCGCCGATCGTGCGCCAGGTGTCAGCGGCGCGGATCTCGGCGACGCGGATGATCACGAGCGCGAGGAAGCAGACCAGGACGTGGGAGCGGATGCGGTCTTCCTTGCGGTGGAAGACGGGGCGCATCAGCAGCGTGCCCTTGAGGTCGTTGAAGCCGCGTTCGGCTTCGAGCAGGTTCTTGTAGCCCAGCGCGATGTCCTCGGGGGTGAGCGTGTCGTCTGAGGTGCTGATCAGGTACTTGCCGTCAAGGCGCGCCTGGTCGCGGATCTTGGCGCGGTCGATCATCAGCCGGCCGGTCTTGGTCTGGCGCAGGTAGCGGCCCATGCTGCGGTGTGCGCGCAGCTTGCAGGCGGCCTTCTCGTGCGCCTTGCCGCGCGTCTGCTGCAGCTGTGAGAGCCGGTCTTGCAGGCGTGTGATCGTCTGCTCGCGGCGCGTGCGGTCGCGCTCAGCCTCGCGCGGGTTGCGCGCGACGACGAACCGCTGGCGCGCCTGCCCGTCGCCGACGATCACTTGCTTGACGGTCATGTTCTCAGCGACGGTGTGGTAGCGGCCCTGGCGCTGCAGGGCGAGCCTGGCCTCCGCGGTCCCGGAGCGCAGCTTCATCCCGGCGATGTAGTGCCCGCCGGCGCGCTGCAGGTAGCGCAGGTTCTCCTGGCTTGAGAAGCCGGAGTCCACGACCCACACGCAGCGCCCGAGCTTCCAGCCGCCGAGGTCGTCCTTGACGGACTCGATCACCGTCTGGTCTGAGGTGTTGCCTGGCCACACCCAGACCCTGACCGGGATCCCGTCGCGGGTGACGGCCAGCCCGATCACGACCTGCGGTCGGTCGGGGCGATGGTCCTTGGAGTGCCCCAGGCGCCGCAGCCCGGCCTCGGTCAGCGGCGCATCGCCGGCCGGCTCCGCCTCACCCGCCTCACCCGCCTCACCCGCGTCGTCGAGGTCGTCGTCCTCGTCGTCGTCGGCCTCGATCTCGAAGTACGTCGCGCTCAAACGGCCCACAGGCAAGCACCGCGTCAGCCCCAACAACGGCGATCCGCTCCGGCGTATCGGCGAAGGACAAACTCGCCGCGATCGAGACGCCGAGTGAGCGAGCCGCGCGTTCGAGCCCCAGCCGCCCAAACGGGCCCCGCGCCGCCACCCCTCGCCGAGCCCTCACGTCAACCGCCGCTCCTGCGAACGGGCGCCGCTGTGAGGTGCACTGGTGAGGCTTTCAGGCCGCGGTGGGGCACCAGCACAACGGGCTGGCTGGGCAAGTCCGACGGCAGGAGATCCAGCGGCGGCGGCGAAAGCGTGGCGATGGAAAGCTCAGGGCAGATGTCCGCACCTTCGCCGGGGGAGGGGGTGCCGCCGGGCGGTGGCCACGACTACCCGCTCACCTTCTCGGTCGACTATCCCGACCGCAGCCTCAACCGTCTCAGCACGGCCTTTCGGATCTTCGCGATCATCCCGATCGCGATCCTCGCCGCCACGGTCGAGGGCGGCAGCTTCGGGGCCAACGCGGGAGGCGCCGGCGCTCGCTACGCCGGCGGCGGCATCGGCGTGCTGTTCATCCCAGTGCTGCTGATGCTGCTGTTCCGCAAGA
Organism: uncultured Solirubrobacterales bacterium; assembly: GCA_963836065.1. Taxonomy (GTDB): domain Bacteria; phylum Actinomycetota; class Thermoleophilia; order Solirubrobacterales; family Solirubrobacteraceae; genus Palsa-465. The sequence continues at coordinate 365,614 of CAWIII010000034.1, read as the reverse complement.
AGTACCCGCGCTGGTGGTACGACTGGAACCTGCAGCTGACCCGGTTCACGAACCGGATCGCCGTCTACTTCGCGCTGATGGACGACCGCTACCCCTCCACCGACGAGCAGCAAGCCGTCCGCCTCGACTTCCCCTATCCCGACGCAGAGCACGACCTCAGCCAGGGCCTACCGCTCGTCAAGTGGCTGCTCGCGATCCCCCACTACATCGTGCTGATCTTCCTCACGATCGGCGCGTTGCTCGCCGCCGTCTTCGCCTGGTTCGCGATCCTCTTCACCGGCCGCTACCCGCGGTCGCTGTTCGACTTCATCGAGGGCGTGATCCGCTGGCACAACCGCGTCGCGGCCTACGCCTTCCTACTGATCACCGACCGCTACCCGCCATTCAGTCTGCAGGCCTAACGGTTTGCGGGTATGGGCGCAATTGAAGGCTGCGGCCGGCGCATCGATCGCCTCACGGGGCGCATGGTCGTGCTGGATGAGCAGGCGGATCGCGCGATGCTCCCACATCCGGGCCAAAGCGCGGAAGTCATCGATGCTGTTACATCGGAGACCGTGCGGCGCGCCCCGCGATACCGGAAACCCATTCACCGACCCCGCTTCTGGATTGATCGATTTGCCGCAATCGCGCTGCACTAATGCTCCGGAGCGGCCCCAGCAGTCCGGGCGACGAGCGTCGCCGCTCCTACTCTGTTCATGGAACAAGCATCTTGCGGTGGCGGCGGGCAACTCCCTTGCACGCGGAGGCGGTGTGTCGCCGGTCCGGTGCACATGCTCCGTCTGAAAAAATGCTGGGTGTGCCGCTTCGACGGGGAAATGATCGTCGAGGTGCGGGCGTACTTGGACTCGATGATGGTCGCCTACACCATCCTCCGCAACGAGGGCGCCCAGCAAGCCTGAAACGGAAACGGATGTCCGCGGGCTTAGGCGGTGATGAAGTTCAGCAGGTCGGCGTTGAACTCCTCCTTGAAGGGCCCAGCCAGCTGAGCGAGGCCGTGCGGGGCGCCCGGATAGATCTTCAGGGTCGAGTCGGGAACCAGCTTTGACGACAATTCGGCAGCGGCGCCGATCGGCACGATCTGATCGTCGTCACCATGCGCGATCAGCGTCGGAACGTCGAACTTCCTGAGGTCTTCGGTGAAGTCGGTCTCCGAGAACGCCTTGATGCAGTCAAACGCGCCCTTTTCACCGACCTGCATGCTCATCAGCCAGAACGAGTCGCGAACACCCTGCGAGACGGTCGAGCCTGGCCGGTTGGCGCCATAGAACGGCTCGCTCAGCTCCCTGTAGAACTGCGCGCGATCGGTGCTGACGCCAGCGCGGATCTCGTCGAAGGCCTCAATCGGCAGCCCGCCGGGATTCGCGCCCGTCTTGAGCATCAGTGGCGGGACAGCGCTCAGGAGCAATGCCTTGGCGACGCGGGCAGTGCCGTGCCGACCGATGTAACGAGCGACCTCGCCGCCGCCGGTGGAGTGCCCGACCATGATCGCATCCTTCAGATCGAGCGATTCGAATAACTCCGCGAGATCGTCGGCATAGGTATCCATCTCATTGCCGTCCCACGGCTGGCTTGAACGGCCATGGCCGCGACGGTCATGCGCGATCGCGCGAAACCCGTTGGACGCCACCAGGAACAATTGGTCATCCCAAGCGTTGCCGTTCAGCGGCCAGCCGTGGCTGAACACAACCGGCTGCCCCTTGCCCCAGTCCTTGTAGTAGATCTCAGTTCCGTCACTGGTCGTGATCGTGCTCATTCGATTCTCCTCGCGTTAATGGTCAATGGTGGTCCGCGTCTGGCCGCTGCACGAAGGCGTAGAGCGCTCGGACCTTGCCATCCTCAACCAGAACGAAGTCCATACCCCTCACCGGGCCAAACTGCCAGTTAGCGCGTACGGGTCTCCTAGGCTGTCGGGACGGCCTACCAGTTCGAATCGCTCGCCCGGGAAACGCGCTTGCAGCGAGTCGCTAAACGACTCCAGTGCCTCGTATCCAACGAATTCGCCGTCCCTATCGGTGAAGCGGATGTCTGGGCGGTAGTGCGCTCGGATCGATGCTCGACGAGACACCCGATCCGGTTCAGTCCAGATGGCCAGCAGCTCGGCCATCAACTGAGTCGCCTCGTCCGAGTCCATCGCCGCCAAGACTTCACGAGGTGCGCGCCTTCGTCCGCGACCCGGACAAGGCCCACGGCCTGTTCGGCGACGCGGTCGAACTGGCGATCGGCGACTTCGCCGACCCGGTTGCGGTTCGCGCTGCGCTCGAGGGCGTGGAGGATGTTGTCCTGTCGGGCCCCGACCATCCGCGTCGGGTCCAGTGGGAGACGGGGCTGATCGATGCCGCGGCCGTCACCGGCGTGCGCCGGATCGTGAAGGTGTCGTCGATCGTGGCCGAGCCGGGAGCGCCGGTCGCGTTCTGGGACTGGCACGCTCAGATCGAGCGGCATCTTCGGCAATCCGAGGTCTCCGCCGTGATCCTGCGGGCCAGCCCCTACATGTCGAACGTGCTCGCGGGCGCCGAGCAGGTCGCGCGCACGAGGGCCGGCTGTGCGCGCCCGCGGGAAGGCGAGGATCGCGATGATCGATCCACGCGACGTCGGCGCGGCCGCGGCGGGTGTTGTGAGCACCGCGGGCCACGACCGGCGTACCTACGTCCTCACCGGCGCCGAGGCGATCACTTACGCGCAGGTGGCGGACGAGCTCTCCGCGGCGACCGCCCGCGAAGTCGAGTACGTCGACGTTCCCGATAAACAGGCGAAGCAGGCGATGATCCGGGAAGGCCTGTCCGACTTCGGCGCGCAGCAGGTCGTCAACGTTTTCGCGATGCTGCGCCAGGGCGTGTCCGCGCAGGTGACTTCAACGGTCGAGTCGCTGACCGGAAGATCCGCGCGACTTCGTTGCCTTTGCGCGCGACCATGCGCACCTGTTCGCGCTCGCCGCCGTGGGAGCGGGACGATGAGCACCCAAGACACGGAGGAAGCACCGTGACGATGATTGCCCAAGACGCCTCTGTGTCAACGTCGTTGATCACGGCCGGTGACGTCCGACCGGGCTGGTGGGTCCTCCGGCCGGCGACGAGCTGACTCTGAGACGCGCTGTCGACCGGGCTGACGGGCCTGGTCTGACTTGCCCTTGTTATGTCGCTCGCCGCCGGCCGAGGATCGCTGGCGTGACTTGATAGGAGCCTGGCAAAGCTGCCCCAACAGAGGTCTGTCCGCCGGAGATCCGCTTCATCAGTGGGTCAACCAACGAAGGGACGGTGTACATGATCGTGATCGGGGTGGACACGCACAAGCACACGCATGCGCTGGCGGCGGTCGACGAGGGAACTGGCCGCGTGCGCGGTAGTCGAGAGATCAAGGCCGATGAGCCGGGGCATCTTGCGGCGGTCCGCTGGGCCCGCGGGCTGGATGAGGAGCGGGTGTGGGCGATCGAGGACTGCCGGCATGTCTCGCGCCGCTTGGAGCAGGCGCTGTTGGCTGCGGGCGAGCGGGTCGTCAGGGTGGCGCCGAAGATGATGGGAGCGTCGCGTCGCGGCGAGCGCGAGCGCGGCAAGTCCGATCAGATTGACGCGCAGGCGGTCGCTCGCGCGGTCGTCAAGGACGGCGTCGATCGCTTCCCGATCGCGTACCTGGACGAGCGGGCGATGGAGATCCGGCTGCTGTTCGATCATCGCGAGGATCTGGTCAAGGAGCGCACCCGGATGCAGAACCGGCTGCGCTGGCATCTGCTGGAACTCTGCCCGGCGCTTGAGGCCAAGCTCGCCGCAGGCGCCCTGTCCAATCAGCGCCAGCTTGAACGCCTTGACCGGCAGCTGCGACGGATCGGCGCCGGCCCACGCGCGCGGATCGCGCGCGAGCAGCTCGCGCACATCCGCGCACTGACCCGCCAGGCCGATCGACTCGAGTCAGAGCTGCTGGCGCTGGTTGGCGCCTACCGGCCGCGGCTGCTTGAAGAGCAGGGCTGCGGCGCGCTGACCGCGGCGCTGTTGATCGGCCGCACCGCCGGCGCCGAGCGGTTCCGCTCAGACGCCTGCTTCGGTCGCCAATCCGGCACCGCTCCGATCCCGTGCTCCTCGGGGAAGCGAACCCAGCACCGCCTTGACCGCGGCGGGGACCGCCAGCTCAACCGGGCGCTACACACGATCGTGATCACCCGCGCCCAACACGATTCCGCCACCAGGGAGTACCTCGCACGCAAACAGGCCGAGGGCAAAACCCGCAAGGGCGCGCTGCGGTCCCTCAAGCGCTATCTCGCGCGCCGCTTCTGGCGGCTGCTCACCGAGCCGCCACTGGAACCCCAGCAAGCTCCCGAGCGCACCACCCCGCCGGCCGAGCGCACCGCCGAACCCGCCGAGCCCGAGCCGATCACAATCCCGCAACCCTCGGCCGCCCGCCGAGAGGTCCAACGCATCGCCGCAGCGATCCCGATGGTCTGCATCACCTAGCCCCGCCGCCAGCTCGCCCAACCAGAGCTCCTCTGCGCCCGGCTGCCGACCCGGCGAGAACCGCCGGACGGCCACGCCTGCCGCAAACCAGCGCGATCACGGCTCGACGACGACCTCATCGATCCAAACGACGTGTTCCCACCGATCTGACCGGGCTGCCAGTGAAGACACTCTTGACGTGTCGCGCGACACGTCGCAGATAGCGCGGGTGGACCGGCAGCTGTGGTTGGTTGAGCACGCGCTGCGGCGCCTCGTCGGGCCACGCGCTGTCGCCCGCGCGCGAAGGGACGCGCAGCGTCCGCCGAGCTGGTCCGGCATGTCGCCGCGGCTGGCGGCAGCGGGCGCTGCCCGACCTGCAAGGCCGGCCCGGGCGAGCCGTGCTTTGGGCCCAGCGGCCCGGGCGGCGAGCCGGCCGCACGCCGCTCGGCTGGGGCCCGCTCGCCGAGAGCTCGCCGTTACCGAGGCGATCTGGCGGGCGCTTGAGCGGACCTGCGCGAGCGTCGCGCTGGTGCGCTTCGCCGCCGGCGGCGGCTGCCTGGGGGAGCGTCGAGGTGCTGGTCCTCGCGGCCGACGGCGGCGAGCTGGGCCGCTGGCAAGGCGGCGAGAGCCGAGCTGGCGGACGCGCTCGCGGCGCCCCGTGTGGGCGCGCTACGGGAGCTTCCGTGGGCAGCCGCCGATCACGGCGACGCTGCGCTGGAGCGTCGCCGAGCGCTCGATCACGCTCGCCGGCAGCCGCGGCTCCGAGCCGTTCGCGCAGACTTCTCGGCGGCAGCCAACGAGCGCACGAGCGCCCCGCGACAGGTCGCCGGTGACAGCGTCGAGGACCGCCGGTCGCGTGTGCGAGCGTTGCGGCAAGCCAATCGCCCAAACCGCCCGCGCGGAGGCCGCGCTATTGCGGCAAACGCTGCCGCCAGGCCGCCTCGCGCGCCCGGCTCGCGCTCGCCCGCCGGCGAGCGGCAAGCGCGCAGGCTGTGCCGAGCGAGCAGTTGCGCATCCAGTGAGCGTCAGGCCGTTGGGGCAACGTGTCGCGCGACGCGTCGCCCACGGCCAACTACCCCCTCGACGACCGACATTCCCTTGATCGCGCTTCACAGCCAGCCCGCGCGATCCAACCGAGATCCAAGGGCCACTCTGCGACAGATCTCGCGACAGGTCGGCCCTCTCGTCCCACCGTATTCAGCCAAGGCTCGACGACGAGAAACCCGCAAATTGCGACCCGCCCTTGACATAGATGGCATGTGCAATGCCAATCCCACCCACCGTTCCGTCCGGCTCGTTGTGTAGGGACCCCCTCGGCTCAAGCGCGGCGCTGGGCCGTGCAGGCTTGCAAACCATGGAGCTTGAGGAGGCCCCTGATGGCAATCCTAATGGGACTCGATCAGCATCGAGCGCAGATCACCACCGACTGGGTGGATACCGCGACCGGCGAGGTCTCAAGGGCGCGCGTCGCGCCGGCGGACCGCGTGGGCGTGCGCCGGTTCTTTGCCCGGTTTCGCGGCCAGGCGTTGGAGGTCGCGTTGGAGGCGACGACGGGCTGGCGGTTCGTGGTCGAGGAGCTTTACCGGATCGGAGCGATCGTGCATCTCGCCGAGCCGGCGGACACCGCTGCGTTGCGCGGCAGCAAGAAGCGCGCCAAGAACGACCGTGCCGACGCCCGGCATCTGCGCGAGCTGTTGATGGCCGGCAGGGTGCCCGAGTCGTGGATTGCGCCGGCGCACATCCTCGACCTGCGCGCGCGGGTGCGTCTGCGCCACACGCTCTCAGCGCAGCGCGGCGAGTGGCAGCAGCGGATCCAGTCGGTGCTCTATCACCACGGCTGCCCGAAGCGCGGGGACCTGATCAACCGAGCAGGGCTGACGTGGCTGGCGACCCTGCCGCTGGCGGCGTCCGCGCGCGAGCAGATCACGGTCGCGCTGGCGATGATCGACGCGCTCGAGCGCCAGCTCGCGCCGCTAGACAAGCAACTGCGCACCTACGCCCGCCGCCAGCCGGGCTGCAAGGCGCTGCAAGCCCACCGGAATCGGGCCGCTAACGTCGGTCACGATCCTGGCCGAGCTCGGCGACCCGAGCCGCTTCTGCTCCTCCACACAAGCCGTCCGGTTCTCCGGGCTGGACATCACCGTGCACGCCTCCGACCAGCGCCGCGCGCCCGGCCACCTCTCCCGCCAGGGACCGCCAGCGTTGCGCTGGGCGCTGTTCGAAGCCGCCCAATGCGCCCGCCGGCCAAACTCACCCGACCACGCCTACTACCAGCAGGCGGCGGAGCGGCTCGGTGGCAACCGCGCCTGCCTGTCGATCGCGCGCAAACTGCTCAAGCGCAGCTACCACACGCTGCGCCAGCTCGGCGAGGAGGCCCTGCAACCCGCATGACCTCGCCGGTGCGCGCCAAGCCCTCATTCACACAGATGCGCCGCGGCCAGCTCCCGCCAAGCTCCCGCCGCCACCCCCACGTGGACGGCCATCATAGACCGAGCGGCCGCAACGCTTCCCCCAGCGGGATCACCCCATCAACCATCATGTCGCCGACCCGGAAGCACCCCGGATCGTGGACCGAGATAAGGCTGGGCGCCCGCGCGCACCACAACCCTCGCCCCGACCTCGCCCGCGCACCACCCAACCATCCAGCAGTTCAACCATCGAACCCAGAATCGCACTTGACAAGCGACGCCTGCACAGATAAGGAGCAACAAGGAGGGGGTCGCATCGTGCACTCGGGGTCGCATCGTGCACTCGGCCTTCCTACTCTCGCCGAGGATGGGTCCGTGATCGACGCCTGGTATGGCGTAAGAGCGCGTGACACGACCGTCAAAATTGCGTTCGCGCTGCCATACGGCTGAGCCTGCTCGGCTGCACAGGGTTGCGGTAGTTGCGTGAACCCGGCCATTGCCCGAACCACCTCGCCGACTCGACAGGCCACGGCTGCGCCGCGGCGAGTAGTCCGATCACCGTTGGCGAACTGATCGGACCGTATTGTTCTAATCCCCTGCGCGCGCATCCCTGATCGATCCACCACCGGACGCCGGCGGCGGCAGGCGGGCTGAGCCCCACCATCAGCGTCGACGCGTCGACCCGCGTCGCACATAGGGTGTACGCACGCTGGGGGCTATAAGAACTGAGTCCGGAGGTGGTCGCGCTTCTGCTTGACGCGGGAGTGTCAGTGTTGGCGCGATCGCGTACTCGGCATTGAGGATGGTGTGGCTGTTGGTGGCGTGTTAGCTCAGGTGCAGCGCTCGTGCAGGTAGTCGGCCTGGAGGCCTGGCCGGTCGGCCGCGACGAATACTTCGCGGGCGATGTCGTGTCGGCCGCGGGTGATCGCCGCTTGGGCGAGCGCGACGATCGGCATCCAGCGGTCCGAGCTGAGTTTGGCGGGGGCTTCGGCGAAGCTTGTGAGGCGGCCGGCGGCGATGTGCGGGTAGGCGATGTTCTCGAGCGCCTGGTCTGCCTTTTGGCGCAGGCGGTGGCTGCGCAGCTCGTCTGCGAGCGCGAGCAGGAAGCGTTCGGCGTGATCGGCGAGCGGGCCGTGGATCTGGGCGAAGGGCCTGGTTTCGTGGCGGTGAAGCAGCCCCAATCCTCCCAGGCCAGCAGCTCGCAGAGATCCTCGCACCAGGCCTCGGCGGCGATCCCGGTCGGCTCGAACGCAAGCCGGGCGTAGGTGGACAGCGCCTCTTGTGCGAGCTCGCCGAGCAGACCGTAGGAGTCATCGCAGCGCTCCATCGCCCGGTAGCAGAACGCGAGCAGTGCGCGGCGGGCCGCGAGCCGCGCCGCAGGATCCTTGGCGGTGTTTCGGTCAAGCCGCTCGCGCGCGACCTCGATCCGGCGCTCGAGGCGGAACGTCTGGCCTTTTGACCGGTACCCCTCGCCGAGCCCGTTCGCCAGCCGCTCGGGGAACGGCTGGGGCGAGACCGGGAACAGACTCCAGCGGCCGCGTAGCGCCCGCTCGCGCAGACGGTCGCGCGGCGTGTAGCGCATCGCGTCGGTCAGGTCTCGCGGGTATTGGCCCTGCTTGAGGACTTTCGTGCGGGCCTTGTCGCGAGCTCGCGGATCGGCGTCGCCGGCAAGCTTCGCGGCGTCGATGCCTGCCCCGGTGAGCCGGTGCCGGAGGTCGTTCAGCTGCGAGAACTTCGCCTCGACCGCGCCACTCCAGAACGACCGGCCGCCGTCCTCGATCGCCGCGGCGGGCGCGTCCAGATCACCGTCATGGTCGGCCACCGCGACCACGCAGAACCCACAGACTCCAGTAGCTCCAAGCAACCGTGCCCGTCGTTCTCCACGGCTCCGGGCCGTAGATCGGCGTCCGTCCCGATCCGGTCATGACCGCCGCCAACTGTCGAGCACGCGTGCGACGTCCGCTCGCACCTCCGCGCGTGCCTGCCCACGCTCGAGGCCGGACATCAGCAGCTCGTCGTAGCGGGTGTCCTGGTGGCGGATGGCCGCCGCGACCGCGAGCTCGATCGCCTCGGGTTCGAGCGCGCGCCCGCCCGCCGAACGACCGACCCTGCCCGACCCGCGCATCGCGGCATGCGAAGCGATCGCCCGCGCCCGATCAGCCGGACAGCCGGGAAACAGCCGCGCGATCTCCTGCGCCATCTGCGCCTGCAGCTCAACGTCCTCCTCGACGCGTCTGAGCGCGTCGCGTTCGCGCCGTCGCGCCCGCGCGTCCTCGTCCGCCAGACATTCGACCTCGGCGCGCTCGAGCGCGCTCTCCTCCACCAGGATCCCCTGACGCTCATACCGTCCACGTGAACGGCTGAAGCGCACCACCACCGCAGACAATCGGCTGGCCGCCTTCGCCCGCCGCGTCAGCGCCGCATCCCCCGAGGGGAGCAACACGAGATGCTGCATGTCGGCGCAGCTCATGCACACCGGTCCGGAGTCCTCCATGATCAGCCACCCCCCATCCTCGCTGCCGCAGACCGAACACGTCCACTCCTTGACCGCAGAGACGACCACCAGATCCGGCGGGCGGCTCTGACGCTCAGCGAGACGAGCTCGCTTTCGCTCCGACAGCTCCGGAGAGACCCAGTGCGTTCGGTACGCCCGCTCGATCCCGGGGTCCCCGGACTTCGAGAACCGCAGCGGCCGCCGGTCACGGGTGCGCGCCACATACCCCGTCTCGCTCGGCTCAAGCCCGCGCGCCTTCGCCCAGCGGCGAAAGCACCGCATCGCGGTCGAGATCTTCCCCAGACTCGCGATCACCACCCGCTCCAGATAATCCACGCGACCCTGCCGCCACTCATCCACCCGCCGCGGCTCGAGCCAACCCACGCCGACCAGCACATCGATCGCCGTGACGAACTTACGCTCCGCCAACGCCGCCTCCGCCGCGCGCACCACCCGCCGCTCGAGCTTGCTCCCGTTGCCTGCATTCACGTGACAGGAAGATAACCGCTCAGGCTGCGACCACCGCCTCTGCCGTTGAGGTTGGTTGGAGCGTGACGACGAGTCCGAGCGCTTCGAGCCGTTTGACGAGACGCTGGGCTTCGCGTTCAGGGTCGCGGCGTTGGTAGTAGTCGCCGCCGAGGTCTCGGTAGAGCTCGCCGGTGAAGATAACATGTGCCAGCAGGCGCAGATGATCGAGTGTTTGATCGCGCCGGGGGCTTTCTTGTGGCCGCGGCGGGGTTTCAGCCGGGTGTATTGGGCGGCGAGGTAGACGTCCGTGGTCCGGATCGCGGCGAGGGCGGATTCCTCGAGCGTCCAGTCGAGCCATTTGGAGCCCTTGCGGCTCTTCCCGGAACGGCGCTTGCCGGCGGACTGATCGTTGCCGGGGCACTGCCCGGCCAGGAGGCGAGGTGCTTGTCGGTCGGGAACACCGACATGTCGACACGGATCTCGGAAATGATCACCTCCGCGCCACGCCGTTGAACGCGGGGGATCGTGCACAGCAGCTCAACGGCCTTGGCGAAAGGGGCGATCTGTTCCTCGATCGCGTCCGAGAGCCGGTCGATCTGCTCGTCGAGGAAGTCGATATGCGCGAGGATCGCCCCGCTCCACAGCGCGTGCAACTGGTCAAAACGACCCTCGAGCGCCTCCTTGAGCGCTGGGAGCTCCGGGGCGGCGCGATGATCGCACTCCGCGCCGGAGTGATCTGCTCGCTCCGCGCGATCCGCCGGTCACGCCGTAACCGCGCTGGCTGCTGTCCGAACCCGGTCGCTTCACGTGACCCTCGATCACCACAGCACGCGAAGGCAGGGCAAAGACGACCGAAACACCAAAACGAAGCGGAAGCCGACCGCATCTACCGCACGCGGGGTGGCGGTGCCACGCCGCCCACGTCCTGGATAGACTCGGCCTCCTACTGAGGTGGCTCTGATGCGGCTAGGGGTGAGGTTAGTCGCGGTGGCCGGCATTGTGTTCGCGCTGGCGGCGTCGACGGCAAATGCGGTCGATCCACTGTCGCCGACCGCGACACCGGTCCCGCCAAGCGTCGCCGGCATGATCGCGCGCATCGAGGCAAAGGCCCGCTACCTGCACTCCACGTGGGGCTTGCTCGTCGCCGACGCGAATACCGGTGAGGTGCTTGTCTCGCAGCTAAGAAACTGTTCACGCCGGGCTCGACGCTCAAGACCTACGCCGCGGCGGCGGTCCTGCACGACTACGGAGCCGGCCATCGCTCCCGGACGCCCGTCTTCCGCACCGGGAGCGTTCGCGGTGGCGTGCTACGCGGCAACCTGGTGCTCGTGGGGTCGGGCGACTTCAGCTTCGGCCTGCGCGACCGCTCGAACGGGACCCAGGCGTACAACAGTGCCCCGCAGCTCGATCACAGCGACGCCGACGGCACGCCCGGCCCGACGTTGGTGCCGCATTCCAATCCGTTGGCCGGTGTCGAGCAACTCGCGCGCCAGGTGCGCGCGGCCGGGATCCGTAGGGTCGACGGCAACGTGGTCATCGACGACCGACTGTTCAACACGTACTCCGGCTGGCCCGACGGTGTCGTGTCGTCGGTCGGGATCAACGAGAACTTCCTCGGCATCATCGCCACGCCGACGCGCCGCGGCCGGGCGGCCCGGATCTCCTACCGGCCGCACACCGCCGCGTGGCAGGTGCGCTCCACCGTCCAGACTGCCGCCCGAGGCTCGGCGCCTTCGTGGCAGGCCACGCAGACGGGGCCGAGGGAGGTCACCATGAGCGGCGTGGTCCCCGCCGGCGGCGGCCCGGTGCTGCAGGTGTTCGCGATCCCGAACCCGACTGCCTTCGCCCGCACCGCGTTCATGAGGCGCTGCGCCGCGCCGGCGTGAGCGTTGCCGCGCGGTCCATCGGACCGAACCCGCGGAATCTGCTGCCGCGTAGTCGTAGCCCCCCATCGAGTCGCCGGGTGGCGCTGCGGGTGTCGGCCCCGCTTTCGGAGATCGTGAGGTGATCCTCAAGGTCAGCGCCAACCGCGGCGCCGACCTGCTTGTGTGCCTCGTGGCGGTCAAGCAAGGCCAGCGAGACTGCCCGGACGGCCTGCCTTTCCTTCAGAGCAACGCAGCGCGACTGGGGTCGCCGCCGGACGTCACCTTCGCCTTCGACGGCGCAGGTTCCGACGACCGCGATCGGGTCAACCCGATTGCGATCACGACATTCCGCGCCGCGTGCTACTCCAGCCCTACGGCTCCGCGTTGCGCGCCGCCCTGCCGGTCGTAGGCGTGAACGGGACGCTTGCGACCCTGGGCGGAGGGACGCCGTCCGTCGGCAGGATCCAAGCCAAGCCCGGTAACCGCGTCGCCTTCGCCAGCCCGACGCTCGGGATCGCCGGCGCGTCAAACTTGGTGGGTTACATCAAAGCGAAGAGCGGACGCACGCTCGTGTTCGCAACCTCATAGGGAACATCCCACTGACGGCCGCTCCGCTGCCGGAGGTCTTCTCGATCTTCGACGATCAAACAGCTGATCAACGGCGCGGTCCAGCAGGCGTTTTAGTGTATTAGTAAGGTCGTCCACGTCGTCCACGTCGTCCACGTCGTCCACGAGCGAGCGCGGGCGCGTTCGTGGTCGAAGCGAGCGTCCGTCCCGAAGTCCGCTCACGAATGCGCTGTTCCGCTATCTGCGCATAGCGGGTTTTGGCCCGAGTCGCGGCCGGGGTAACTGTGTTAGCGCGATTGCAGGTCTTGGTCGGCGGAGGGCGGTAATCCATCAACGGTGAAGCCGTGGGGGACGGCTTCGGGACCGGTACGCTGCGGCGCCCCGAGTCGCGCCAGTGGTCACTCTGGCACGACGTATGGGAAGTTGTTGTCTCGTAGATGCTTGGACACGGACGGCTTGAGCCCTGAGGGCACAGCTGTGGCGGCGACGAGCGACAGCATTGCTTCGGGTGCGTTGTCGGCCAGCGTCCGCCCGTTGAACCCGGCGAAGCTGTACGTCGCGGGCGTTCCTACCGCGTAGGGCAAGACGTCAGGGAACAATTCCCGCGCCACCGTCTCGCCGTAGCCCTGGGGGTCCTCTGAGGTCCCGCTGGCCGATACCTCGGCAGCGATCTGGTCTCCGATGTACTTGCCGTCGGCGTCGAAGTCTTCCGACGGGTGCCTGGTGTTGGCGGGGTTGGAAAACTTCGTGTCGTCAGGCCAGAAGATCGGCCACATCATCGGGTGCCCGGCACGGTTGATCTGCGGCCAACCGCCCGCGTCGGTGGCAAGTTTGGTGGCGCACCAGACGTCGATGTGGGCGCCGGGCCGCAGCTTCGGTGCCGGTGGGAGACCTCTAGCACGATCGACTCGACGGTCGTACCGGCGAAGGTGTTCTGATCCTCGTCCGGGCGCCATGCCGACAGGTCCAATGCCGTCCCATTCCTTACTGGCCCGTTGACCATCGCGACGAGCGACAGCTCGATGTAGAACGGGTCGCCGATGCGTCCTGCCCACATGCGGGCGTCACCATCGTTGGCCGGCTCGCCCGTCCTGCCTTCGAGGACGAGTTCGCCGGTTGCAGAGTCCTCGCGCGCTTCATCGCCGGTCAGAGCGTGGAGTTGGAGGGCCTGTCGTCCGTCTGAGTCCGGTTCGCCGAACGACACCCGGTAGGTGAGGTCCTCGAAATCGGCTCCGTCGAAGTGGACTTTGAACTCATAGTGAGCCTCGTGGTGGAACCCTGGTTGCATATCGGGTCCGGTGATGGTTGAGTTGACGTCCATCACGAACACTGTGCTGCCGTTGGTTCGGAAGAGGTACAGGTCGTTGATATAAAGCTCCCCGTTCTGGGCTGCAGAAGGCGTATCAAGATGATGGGACTTAGTGTTAGGGCCGTCCTTCCTTTCCGGTGATGCGGCACGATCGGTCGGGCTGAGCTACCTGCAGCGGCGATGACCTCGGAGCGCGCTGCATCGTCTGGGAAGTAGGCATCCCCAGATCAACGCCAGCTGCGCCAGGGACAGCAACCTCGCCTCCAGTCCGAACTGCAGCTCCTGCGCTACCGCCGCGAAAACGGAAGACGGCAGAGATCCGACTCCGGCGAGCCCACGGTCCACGTGACGATCGTAACCGGCAACGCAGACACAGTCCAGGCAGGATTCACCCCAGCACGGCGCGACACGACCGGCCGCACAGGCCGCCCGCGCCGACGGTCGATCCGCTTCACAAGCCGGAAATCGGCGCCGTAGGCCTTAGTCAGGCGAGACCCGCGTCAACGAGATGGCAGCAGAACGTCCAGAGTCCTCCTCGCTGGCTTCCGGTAGGGGCTAACGAGGCAGCTAGGAAGCCCCGCCAGAACCAAAGCAGGACCAGCCAGTCGGGCGGATTACGGCTCGCTCCTCGCCAACAGCTGGGCGGCGCGGATCACTAGCCTGGACTCCCACGCGCGGCGGTTGACATAACGCAAGGGGGACCCCCTTCCAGCGCGATCATTGGGCAGGTGGAGCGGGCGCGTTAGCGGGTACGCTGAACCTTTGAGCCTTGACCCACCTCGTCAGAGAGGGCAGGGCTGTCGGCCGTTTCGGTCGGAGGCTGAAATTCTAAGGCTTTTGGCCCAGCTTGATCGCGGTCCACCACTTCCGCCGCCCAGGCTGACATAGTGGCGCTGTGTTCAGCGGTGAAGATGGCAGGCTAACGGAACTGGAACGGGTGTTCCTCGAGCCGGCAAACGCCACCCACCGCCAGTACGAGGCGCTGCGGGCGTTCTTCGTCGACAAGGTGCCCTCCAAGGAGGTGGCCGAGCGCTTCGGGTACACGCCGGGGAGCTTCCGGGTGCTATGCCACCACTTCCGCGCCGACCCCACCCGAGAGTTCTTTTTGCCCGAGCGCACCCGGGCCACGACGGTGCCCAAGCCGCCTGCCAAGTCCAGTCGGCTGCGCGAGAGGGTCGTGGCGATGCGCAAGCAGAACCTGTCGGTCTACGACATCGCCGCCGCGCTGGCCGCCGAGGGCGAGACGCTCTCGCCACCGGCGATCTGGGCGATCCTGTCCGCGGAGGGCTTCGCCCGGTTGCCGCGGCGCGCCGACGAGGAGCGAGCGCCGCGCGTGGGGGTCACGCCTGCCGCCACCGCCGACGTGCGCGCCTTCGATCTGAGCCCCCGGGAGTTCCGCACCGACGTCGGCGGGCTGTTCCTGTTCGTGGCGCTGCTCGCGCGGGCGCGCTTTGACCAGATCATGCAAGGCGCCGGCCTGCCGGGCAGCCGGATGGTGCCCGCGGGGGCGGCGATGCGCTCCCTGCTCGCGCTCAAGCTGACCGGGGCGGCGCGCACCAGCCACGCGATGGCGTCCGTGTTCGACGAGGGCCTGGCCCTGTTCGCCGGTCTCAACGTGATCCCCAAGCGGTCGTTCTTGACCGAGTACTCCTGCCGCATCGCCTCGGCCAGCTACCCGAAACTGATGAGCGCCTGGTTTGACGCGATCGGCGCGCTCGGCCTCGAACGAGGGGTGAGCTTTCACCTGGACTTCCACACCATCCCCTTCCACGGCGAGGACGCCCTGATCGAGAAGCACTACGTGTCCAAGCGCAGCCGCCGCCAGAAAGGGGTGCTCGCGTTCTTGGCCCAAGACGCTGAGCGGCGAGTGTTCTGCTACGCAAACGCGGGCGTCCGCAAGGCCGACCAAGCAGACGAGGTGCTGCGCTTCGCCGAATTCTGGAAACAGCGCACCGGCCGGCTGCCGCAGGAGCTCGTGTTCGACTCCAAGCTCACCACCTACACCAACCTCGAGGCCCTCAACCAGATGGGGATCGCCTTCATCACCCTGCGCAGGCGCTCGCCGGGGCTGGTCGCCGAGCTCGACGCCGCGCCGGTCTCGGCGTGGCGACGGATCGAGCTCAAAGGAGTCCACCGCGCCTACCGCCACCCACGCATCCTGGACCGCCGGATCACCCTCACCGACTACAACGGCCCGATCCGCCAGATCGCCGTCGCCGACCTGGGCCACGAACAACCCACGCTCATGCTCACCAACCAGCTCCGGCGCGGAGCGCCCGGACTGGTCGAGACCTACGCCAAGCGGATGCTGATCGAGAACTCCATCTCCGACGGCGTCGACTTCTTCCACATGGACGCGCTGTCCTCAGCAGTGGCGATGAAGGTCAACTGCGACCTACAGCTCACGCTCATCGGCTCGAGCCTCTACCGCCTCCTCGGCGCCCAGATCGGGGGCGCCTACGCGACCGCCGAGTCACGCCACATCTGGCGCGACTTCATCGACGCCTCAGCCCGGGTCACCATCACCGACCACACCATCGAAGTGCGCTTCGGCAAACGCGCCCACAACCCCTACCTGCTCGACGCCGGCTTCGCCGAAACCGACATCCCCGTGCCATGGTGGGGAGGGCGCAGACTCAAGCTCGCCTTCGGCTAAGTCACCACACCCGCGTGGTGTTAATCCCCGAACCTAACGTGGGAGTCCAGGCTAGCTGAGATCCGTTCGGCTGCAGGCACCAGCGCTGGAAGCAGACGTCCTGTGTCGACCCCTGGCCTGGATAGCGGATGGCGTCTTGCTGTCAAGCGCTTCGCGCTCGGCCCTGCGGGCCGCCCTTCGGGTGACAGTGGCGCCAGCCATCCGCTGGGTGGCAACGAGGTCGGGCCGGGGGCCCGACGGCGCGGGGACGGTGACGGTGATGCGTCGTTGCAGGGCGCGGTGGCGGGCAGGGTTGTAGGGCACGCCGTCTTGCCAACATGACGTGTGTCTGAGTCTTTTTCCGAAATCTGGGCGTGTAATTCGCAGCCAGTTCCGGGGGTCGTCATGGGGTAGTGGATTGATGGTAGTGCAGGGTTCGTGGCGTGGTTAGCTACGCCGGCGCGGCCGGTCAAGGCCACCGCTGCGCGGCCGGCTGCGCTGGGCCCTGTCGGGCTGGCCTTGACAGTCTGCGCCAGCTTCGCTGATGGGCTGGTGAGGTCGGCAGCAGAGCTGCCGAGGGCCGTGACAGGGCCGCTGAGAGCTCGGCGGGCTCGATTTGGGCGGTTGCGGCGAGCACCGGCGCGTTGTGCGGCCCTGTGCGGCCCTGCGGCGAGGCGGGCAGGGTGATCGGTCGCCCGCTGTTGGCGGTTTGGGGGCGTCGTCGTCATCCGATCAGCCTCGGGTGGGTGCCGCGGTTGTAGGCCAGGCGCTGCTCTCGGGCGCGCGCGAGGCCGGCGCGGCGGGCTTCACGGATCGCGGGCCCGCGGCCCTCGTGCTCGTCGTCGGGGGTCACGTAGCCGATGCCGGCGTGCAGGCGCACCCGGTTGTACTGCTCGCGTACGGCGTCGAGCTCGCGTGATAGGTCGGCCGGGTCCTTTAGCGCGCACAGGTACGGCCATTCGTACTTGACGTGGCCGAGCAGCGACTCGATGTGGGCCTGATCGGTCGGCGTCCCGGGGCGGCCATAGTGGGTCGCGATCGCGTGCAGAGCCATAAACTCGCGGGTCGAGCCCGACCTCATCTGGGCGCCGTTGTCCGACACTGAGAGCAGGATCGGCTCAAGCTCGTCCTCCTGCTCGCCGGCCGCGTGCTCGTCGATCAGCGAGAGGATCACGTCCAACAGGCCCTCGCGCTCGAGCGCGCGCGTGAACAGCACCTGGACCTGCACGTCGGTCGCCTCGGGACAGAGCATCGTCTCGATCCACTTGCGCGAGACGAGGTCGAGGATCGCCAGCGCGCTCGTGCCGGCCTGCGGGAACTCGGTGAAGTCATAGCCCCACACCTGACGGGGCTTGTACTGGACCCATTCGGGCCACGGACGCTTGAGCGACTTCTGCCGCGGCGGGCGCCAGGGCAGCGCCCGGCCGTGCTCGAGCAGCACCCGCAGCACCGTCGAGGGCGACACCCACACGCGCCCAAGGTAAGAGCCGCGGTGCGCGAGCTTGCGGTGCGAGCCGTCGATCTCGCCCCACTGATCGGCGAGCCCCAGGATCGCATCGACCTCCTCCGGGCGCAGCGCGTGCACCGGCGTGCCGCCCGGCTTGCGGTCAGCCAAAGCACCGGCGGCGGCGCGCTTTTGCCAGTAGCGGGCGCGCCGCTCGCCCAGCCCGAGCGCCCCGCACGCCTTGCCAAAGCTCCAGCCCGCCCCGGTCGCCTGCGCGATCAGCTCCAAAAGCCGCGCCCTGACCGCCACCTCGACACGAGCTGGGACGCGGCCTACCAGCCCGAGCGCGCTTTTCCCCGCAACGCCACCAGCTCGATCGCCTGCTCCTTGACCGTCTCCTCCAACCTGGCGATCTCCGCGCGCGCCGCCGCCAGCTCCGCGTCCACAGCCCCACAAGCACCGCCACCAGGCTTGGAGCTGGCCAGCGCCGTCAACGCGCCCTCGCGCCCGACGCGACGGATCCGCATGATCGTCGTCGGATCCACCCCCCAACGCTCGGCCGCCTGGCGCTGCGTCAGCTCCCCCGTCAACAACTGCAGCCAGATCTGCAGCTTCTCCTCCGCGCTCAGCGCCCGCTTGCGGCGCCCACCACGACGGCTGACATCCTGTAGTTCGGACATACTCCTCCTCACGCCCGTCTGACCCCTTCACAGCATCGTTGCACACGCAACGAGATGGCGTAACAAAACGGCGGATTTCGGAAACGAACTCAGACGCATAACGAATGATGCCTATGCCGCCGGCTTCAAGGTGTACATCTCGCTCCAGTTCACCAACAGCTGGGCGCCGCGCCAAGTCGCGTCGTACTTCAAGCGGGTGCTCCCGAGCTACGCGCCGTTTGTTTGGGCGGTAGGGGTCGGCAACGAGCAGGACCTCACCTCGATGAACCGCGATGCGCGGGGCACCAGCAGCCTGAGCGGCCACGGGCGAACCGCGGGAGAGAACTACCGCGCCGACTGGAACGCGGTCGAGCCGGTGCTCGTGAAGCTCGCGCCGCACGCGATCCGTGTCTACGGCGAGTTCGGCCCGTGGAGGTTCACCGCCAACAAGCAGGGGTTCGCGGCAAGCCGCCCGCCCGGCGTGCAGGCGATCGCCGCCCACTGCTACCACATCAAAAGGGTCGGCGGCCTGGAGCAGATTCCGCAGGACGCGGCGTGGGCGGCCTCCAATAGACTGCCGCTCTGGCGCTCTGAAATGGGCCCGGCGATCCGCAAACACACCAACCCGAGCTGGATCATTCCCGATACGTGGGAATCCTGGAACGCGGTGGTCGCCGAGGTCAAGGCCAAGAGCCCCGACCTGCAGGTGACCAGCTACTACTACTGGCCGACTCTCTAGACGGAAGTTTTTGGGGTGAGGGCGTGAAATCGCCCGGAGCGGCGGCGGTTTGGCCGTTCCGGGCGGGTGGGTTGGTGTCTACTTGCCGGGGTTGACGCCGGCGAGTTGGAAGGCTTCGGCTTGCAGCTCGGTGGGGGTGGTCAGCCGGGTGAAGGTGTAGCGGCTGTTGGCGATCCGAATGGTGTTGCGGCAGAGCGTGCCGAGGTCGGTGATGAGGTCCTCGAGGCTGTGGGCGACCTGCCCGGTGATGGTGAGGGCGCTGCCGGCTTTGGCGGCTGCTTGTGGTGAGCGCTGGGCGGGCGCGACGGGGTCGGCGGGTGAGAGCGGCGTGTCGTCGCAGAACAGCATCGGCGCCAGTCGGGTGGTGAGCTCGAACTGGACGTAACAGGCGAGCATGCACAGGAACGCGTGGGCACGGACGCGTTCCTCGAGGCGGTGGTGCAGCGGGCGGATCTCCAGCGGGGTCTTCATCTGACGGAACGCGCGCTCGTTGACTTTCAGCTGCTTGTAGGCGCGCACGACCGCCGCGGAGCCGATCCGGCTGCTGGGCTCTTGGGTGCGGATCACATAGATCCCGTCAAGGAGCGCTTCCTCGTCGATCTGTGCTTGGTTGCGTGTGTAGCTGAAGGCGCTGTCGGCGATCTGCAGGGTGAAGTGCTTGGCCATCTTGCGCTTGTTGATCACGCGGCCGGCGCGCTCGTCGATCTTTCCCGCGCTGGCGTTGCGCAGCGTGCCGCGCGGGCCCTCGACCATCTGCTTGACCTGTTGGAGATCGCGCTCGGTGAGCGCCAGCAGCTCCTCGCGTTTGCGCGCGCGCTCGGCCGCGACCGCCGGGTTGCGGCACACCACCAATCGTTCGTCGGGGAACTCGGGCGAGGAGACCTCGCACAGGCCCTGCTCGTCGAACAGCGAGAGCTGAAAGCCGGGCGCGACGGTCAGCTTCTGGATCTGCGGCGCCCTGAGCGCGGTGATGAATCCGACCCCCTGTTCCTTGAGAACCTTGATCCGAGCGTCGGTGATCATCCCCCGGTCGCCGACGAACACCACGTGCTCGATCCCGAAGGTGTCCTTGACACGCTCAACCGCGGGCCCAAGCGTGGTCGGATCGCCGGTGTTGCCCTTGTGCACCTCGATCGAGATCGGCTGTCCGGACGGCGCGCAGCACAGCCCATAGCTGATCTGCGGCTTGCCCGGCTTGCCGTCGCGCGAGTACCCGATCGCCGCCAACTCACAGTGGCGTCCCTCCAGGTAACTGGAGGACAGGTCATAGAGCACGAACCCCTCACCCTGGAGATGACGGCGGGCGAGCGCCTTCTCGATCCGCTCCTGGCGCGCACGCAGCCAGTCCATCGCCGCCAGCAGCTCGGCTTCTGTCACCTCGCCCAGTTCGAGCTCCTCCGCGAGCGTAGTCTGCCCCACTAGCCGTGTGGTCGACAGCTTCGAGCACGGTGAGAGCAGCCGCTGGCAGATCATCGCCACGCACAGGTCCCGCTCGCGACAGCGCTCTCGTGAGATCAGCCGCTCCAGATCCAGCTCGCGCAGCACGGAGAGCACCGTCACGACGTGCCCGTGCGGCAGCGAGCGCAGGATCTCGAACTCCGCGTCGAGATCGACCAGCCGCCGGCCGGCCAGCATCGACCTGAGCCCGTCGATCATCCACTGCTCCAGATGCGAGAGATTCCCGACCGTCTCGTTACGCACCTTGCCGCCCTCCCGGTAGGAGCGGCGCAGCAGCGTGGTCGTGTACTCCTGGCCCTTGTAGTGGCGACGTGTCACCGCCACATGAACCCTGCCGCCTCGCTTGGCCACAAGAGAATCATCTCACAACACCAGGACACTGTCAAGCATTTTAGTGTCTACACCTATCGGCCCAAAAGAACCCGATCGCCCGTAAACACAGGCGATCGGGCCTCAACCCGTCAAAAACTTCCGTCTAGACAGCACTCCCGCTCGTTCGCGATCGCGGAGCTGGTGCTCGCCGCGACACGATATCAGTCACTTCAGTACAGCCGCACGCTGCGGCCGCGGGCCGGCGACGCTGCGGGCGGGCGCCAAATCGCGCCCGGATGAACGTTGGCTAGATGCCTCCGCCCCCCGGAGGTAGATAGCCAACGTTCGCGTGCCGGGCCCCACGGCGCCCAGCGGCCGCGACCCCGCGGCGCCCGGCCCCGCGGCGCCCAGCCCCGCGACCGCCCGGCGACCCCGCGGCGCCCGGCCCCGCGACCGCCCGGCGACCCCGCGGCGCCCGGCCCCGCGACCGCCCGGCGGCCCCGCGACCGCCCGGCGCCCGCCGGCCCCACGGCGCGCGGCCCCGCGACCGCCACGGCGCCGCGGCGCCCGGCGGCCCCACGGCGGCGCCTCGGTGTCGGCGCGCTCAGGGTCGGGCCTCGAACACGAGATTGAACGGTGTCTCGGTCGCACGCCGGAAGCGACTGAACCCGCCCTCGGCGACGACATCGCCGATCCTCGCCTCGCCCGCTTGCGCGCCGAGCGCGAGTCCGACTTCCTGCGACAGCGATGCCGGCGTACACAGGAATGTCGAAAATCCGTAGAAGGCGCGGCCGACGGGATTGAGGTTGTCCTCGATCCGGTCGCCGGCCATCGGCTCGACGATCATCCACGTCCCGTCAGGCGCGAGCGCCCCGCGGACGTGTCGAGCCGCGCTGACCGGATCACCCATGTCGTGCAGGCAGTCGAACATCCTCACCAGGTCGTAGCCCCTGCCCGGGTGGGCTGCGGCCGGAGCGGTCTCGAAGCGCACGCGGCCCGCTACGCCCGCTTCCGCTGCCCGCGCGCGAGCAGTCTCGATCGAGCCTGCGTGATAGTCCGAGCCGATGAAGCGCGAGTTCGGGTACGCCTGTGCCATCAGGATCGTCGATGAACCGTGTCCGCAGCCGATGTCGGCGACCTTGGCGCCCGTCTTCAGCTTCTCGACGACACCTTCGAGGGCGGGAAGCCAGGATGGGATCAGGTTCGCGTTGTAACCGGGCCGGAAGAATCGCTCACAGCCATCGAACACATCGTGGTTGTGCTCGTGCCAATCGACGCCCGCGCCGTTGCGAGCAGACTCCGTGATCCGCGGCGAGTCGATCACCGTGCCGAGCGCGATTTGGAAGAACCCAGGCAGGTACGCCGGACTAGACTCGTCGGTCAGCGCAACCGTCTGCTCCGGCGGGAGGGTGTAGCTACCGTCGAGCGGGTTGTACTCCACGTAGCCCCCCGCTGCCTGGGCGTTCAGCCACTCGCGGACGTAGCGCTCGCTGACGCCGGTGCGGCGCGCAAGCTCGACCGATGTAAGGCCGCCGGCTCCGGCAAGGGCGCGGTACAGCCCCAGCTTGTCGCCCATCACGACGAGCGCCGCGTTGAGCGTCGCGCCGACCTCCTCGACGGCGCTGAAGACGAACTGAGTGAGCTTCTCGCCATCGATCGCGAGCGGCTCTTCGAGTGCTGACATGCGGTTCCTCCATCCGGTCGGTGGGATCTCCTCCAGCACCCTATGGCAGCTCCACGTCCCTTCTGTGAAAGAACGCACACGGCTGATTAATAGGACTTTGGTAGCTGCGTGCGGGAGTTCTGTGGGGGTGCGGCGAATGCTGTGTTATGGGCAGCACCGTGATGGAGCGCGAGGACGAGGCGGCGGGCGTGGTCGTGGTTGCTCCGGAGGTCAAGGAGCGTTTGGCGGCGTTTATGGCAGATGTTGCTCAGGGCTTGGGCCGCTCCGAGCAGCGTTGTTGCGCGGAGCGGTACGCGCGGGGGCTGTTGGAGGCCGGGCAGCGCAAGTCAAGTCGGATGTAGTGGTGTAACGAGTAGAGCTCGTCGGTGAGGTTGGCGTCTCAGGCCTGAGCTGAGAAGTGTTTACCTCCTCGTTGTCTGCTTGGGGGGAGGGCGTACGGGGACTTCCTCGTAGTTTGGTGACTTCGGGGGTAATGGGCAACGGTTTGATCGGTGGTTCATGCGCGGGGGGATCAAGCGGTCATGGATGCCGTGCCGTGGAATCCGGATGATCGATGCGGGGGACTCGCCCGTAGGGCGCCGTGAGCCGCTCGCCGAGCGGGCCAGACGTTGGCGCAGCTGAGAAGCCCGCCTTGCTAGGGGTCGGACCAACCGTCGCTTCGCCCCCCCTTCGATGCAGCGGTCGTTTGCCGGTGTGCGCCGAGCCGAGCGTTCGCGTTGAAACAGATGCCGGCGGGTGGGTTCCTGTGGGTCGCGGTCATCGGCCGGAGGGCGTTGGCCGGGCCCAGGACGCGTCCGTGTGCAACCCGAGGGTTACGGCTTGGCTGGATTGGGTCGGCGGGTGGCTCAGGCGGCGGTGAGACTGGGTACCTCCTGCTCGACCTGGGGGGGCTCGGGGTCGGCGCAGCTCAGCGTGATCGACTCGACCGACAGGTAGCGCCGCTGGACGAGCCATTCGTCGTTCTGTTCGGAGAGCAGCGCGCCGGCGAGGCGGATCACCGCCTGGTCGTTGGGGAAGATCCCGACGACGTCGGTGCGGCGGCCGATCTCCTTGTTGACGCGCTCGAGCGGGTTGGTGGACCGCAGCTTGGTCTGGTGCTCTGAGGGGAAGGCGTAGAGGGAGTGTCGGAGGAACCGTGTAAGCGTGATCGAAAGGATTGGTCATGCCATCCACATTCATTCATCCAGATCTGATTTCTTGTTCGAGCGAGGAGCGGAGCGAGCCCCCAGGGCGAGCGCAGCGATCCGAAACCGTCGAGCGGCGAGAGGTGTTGCCCGGACTGCCGGGTGGGCCGGGGGTCGATGAGCAGCCGCTTGAGATCTCTGACGAGATCCTTGATGCGTTGCTCTCAGGGGCGAGGACCGCTGAGGAGATCGCGGGCCCAGACGGGCTGCTGGGGCAGTTGACGCGCCGGCTGTTGAACCGGGCGTTGGAGGCGGAGCTGAGCGAGCATCTCGGCTATGAGCCCGATCAGGCGCCGCCCGGTGGCGTGGGGAACGCGCGCAACGGCAAGCCGTCAAAGACGATCCTGACCGATCACGGACCGCTGCGGATCCGCTCCCCGCGGGATCGCAAGGGCACGTTTGAGCCGCAGATCGTCAAGAAACGTCAGACCCGGTGGGTTGGGTTCGACGATCGCGCGATCAGCCTCTACGCCCGCGGTCTGACGGTCCGTGAGATCCAGGGACACCTCGCGGAGATCTACGGCACCGAGGTCTCGCCGGATCTGATCTCGAAGATCACCGACACGGTGCTCAGCGACGCGAAGGCGTGGCAGAACCGGCCGCTGGAGCGCGTCTACCCGATCGTCTACCTCGACGCGCTGATCGTGAAGATCCGCGACGGGCATACGGTCCGAAACCAGGCGGGCTACGTGGCGCTGGGCGTCAACCTCGACGGCGAGCGTGACGTGCTCGGCCTGTGGTTCGGGCAGACCGAAGGCGCGAAGTTCTGGCTGCACGTTCTCACCGATCTGAAGACCCGCGGCGTCGCCGACATCCTGTTCGTCTGCGTCGACGGGCTGACCGGCTTCCCGGAGGCGATCGAGGCGACCTTCCCGCACGCGACCGTCCAGACCTGCCTGGTGCATCAGGTCCGCTCCAGCCTGCGCTTCGTGTCCTACAAGGACCGCAAACCGCTCGCCGCCGACCTGCGCAAGATCTACACCGCCGTCGACGCCGAGCACGCCGCAGACGAGCTCACAACGTTCGCCGAGAAATGGGATCACCGCTACCCGATGATCTCAGCCAGCTGGCTCGAGCACTGGGAGCAGATCACCCCGTTCCTGGCCTACCCCGCCGACGTCCGCCGCGTGATCTACACCACCAACTCGATCGAAGCCCTACACCGCCAGCTACGGAAGATCATCAAGACCCGCGGGCACTTCCCGACCGAGGACGCCGCCCGCAAGCTGATCTACCTCGCGATCACCAAAGCCGAGACCAAATGGAAGCGCGTGTTCAACTGGCCAGCCGCCTTGGCCGCATTCAAAATCGAGTTCGGTGACCGCATCCCCGACAACTGAAACCTGACTGTCACTACTTGACACACTAGGAGTAACTGTTACTATCAAATAGTCAGCTTACACGGAAGAACTGACACCCTCGTAGAACGCGATCAGGTCCTCCTCCGCTTGCTCGAGCAGCTCACACACCTTCGGTGCGACCTGCGCGAGGCGCTCGAGCACGTTGGTGACCCGCTCGCGCGCCCGGTCGCGATCCTCGGCGTTGAAGATCTCCCTGAGCGCGGCGGCGACGAGTCCTCGCTGGTCGCGGCGGCAGTGCATCACCATGTCGCGGAGGAAGTGGACGGTGCAACGCTGCCATGGGCAGCCCAGCACGCGGGCGATCGCGGCCTTGAGCCCCTCGTGCTGATCGGAGATCGCCAGCCGCACCCCATCCAGCCCGCGCTGCTTGAGCCCGCGGATGAACTCGACCCAGAACGCGCCCGATTCGACCTCGCCGACGTCCAGGCCGATCACCTCCCGCACCCCGGTCTCGTGCACCGCATAGGCAACCACCAGTGCCTTGGACACCACCCGGCCGTGGTCACGAACTTTGACCTGCTTCGCGTCGAGCCAGAGATACGGGTAGGCCCCCTCCAACGGCCGCCCGCGAAACAGCTCGACCTGCTGATCCAGCGCCCGGCAGATCGCGCTCACGCGGTCCTTGGTCATCCCTTCGATCCCCAGCTGCTCCACCAGCCGATCGACCTTCCGCGTCGAGACACCGTTCACATACGCCTCCAACACAACCGCAACGATCGCCTGCTCACTGCGCCGGCGGGGCTCCAGAAAGCTCGGAAAGTACGCCGGACCCGACCGCTTCTTCGGGACCAACAACTCAAGCTCCCCAACCCTCGTCTCCCACGCCCTGGGCCGATACCCGTTGCGATGCGTGAACCGCGTCCCCGGCGCGACCTCGCCCCGTCCAGCGCCCACCTCAGCGCTGACCTCGGCCTCCATCACCTCGCGGGCGACCAGCGCGACCGCCTCGCGCACGAAATCCTCAAGCCGACCATCCATCGTCTTGGCGACGACATCGGCAACCGTCATGCTCTGAACTTCGGCCATCGTGGTGTCTCCATTCGTCTGACTGCGATAACAGCCGACGAGTCCGGCGCCACGGTGGCCGACCCCTCTTCAGCGGTCGACCCCCGAGACGCTCGTTACACCACTTCTACCGACATGACCGCAGCGCAAGTCGCTTGAGCCGCTCGTCTCCAGGCTTGGAGAGGACGGCGACTATGAGGCGCTGCAGCACTTCTTGGCCGACAGCCCGTGGGATCCGGTGGTGATCCAGCAGGCGGTCGTCGAGCGGGTCGTTCCCGAGATCGGGGTCGAGGCGTGGGTGATCGATGACACCGGGATTCCGAAGGACGGCAAGCATTCGCCGGGGGTCAAGCGCCAGTACTCCGGGACGCTAGGGAAGATCGGTAACTGTCAGATCGCGGTGTCGGTGCACGCGGTCGGCGAGCAGGGGACGGTGCCGCTTGACTGGGCGCTGTATCTGCCGGAGGAGTGGTGCTCGGATCTTGAGCGTCGTCGCAAGGCGAAGATCCCCGACGACGTTGAGTTTCAGACCAAGCCCGAGCTGGCTGGGGGGTTGATCGTGCGGGCCGCGGGCTGGGAGATTCCGAGGGCGCCGGTGCTTGGCGATGAGGCGTACGGCAAGAACACCGAGCTGCGCGCGCGTCTTCACGAGTGCGGGTTCGAGTACCTGCTCAGCATCAACTCAGACGCCCGTGTGTATGAGCCGAACACGGTCTTCAGCGTGCCCGCGCGCAAGCCAGGCTCGCGCGGGCCGGCGCCCAGCGCGCTGGTCGCCGACCGCGAACCGCGCCAGCTCACCGAGCTCGCCGCATCACTCAGACCGCAGGATTTCCGGGACTCCTGCTCGTCTGGGGGTGACTCCGGGGTCCTTGGTCGTAATCTGATGAGTGCCGGGCTCTGCTCGGCGATCATTGCCAGATAGCGGAGCCGAAGCCCGGGTCAAGCGGCCGGATCTCCTGCATACGTTGGTGTTGGGCGGGCGGCTGGTGATCCGGGGCTGCCGCTTGACGCGCGGCGCGCGGCTGCGCTACCTCGCGCTGAGCGTGGCCCGGCGTGAAGGTCTCGCAGGTTGCGCGCGTGTGGAGCGGCCCGCCGCCGCCCTGATCCGGCAGGCTGCTGGATGTTCGAAGTTCAGCGGTCTACGAAGGAGGGCGACGTGCGGGTCACGACGGCATTGAACCGGATGCTTGGGCTTCCGGGTGCATGGGTCAGGGATGTGGCGTTCGGGCAGGAGGCGGTGATCGTGACCGTCGTGCTGCGCGCGAAGAAGCCTGTCTGCTCGGGCTGTGGCGCGCGCGGGCTGAAGATCAAGGAGCATCGTGAGAAGCGCTGGCGGGCGCTGGATCTCGGCGGCTTGCGGTGCGTGATCGAGTGCCGGCTCAGACGCTTGTACTGCCCGGGCTGCGGGGACGTGTACGAGGCGGTGCCGTGGGCCAGGGCGGGCTCGCGCTACACGCGCGACTTCGAAGATCTCACCGCGTGGCTGGCGCAGCAGATGAGCCAGACGCAGGTCGAGCGGCTGCTGCGGATCGCGTGGCGCACGGTCGGCACGATCCTCGCGCGGGTCGTCGCCGACAAGCTCGACCGCCACCGCCTGGACGGGCTTCGGTTCATCGGCGTGGACGAGGTCTCATACGGCGCCGAGCACAAGTTCCTGACCTGCGTCGCCGATCATCAGGCCGGGTCGATCGTGTGGGCCACCGAGGGCCGCAACGCCGACAGCTTGCAGGCGTTCTTCGCCGGGCTCACGGACGAGCAGAAGCAGTCGATCAAGGCCGTCTCGATCGACATGTCCGCCGGCTATGAGAAAGCGATCCGCGCCGAGGACGGCGTCCCGCACGCGCAGGTCGTGTTCGACCCATTCCACGTGGTACAGCTCGCTGGCAAGGCCGCCGACCAGGTCCGCCGCGACGAGTACAACCGCCACGGACGATCCTCGACTGGCGAAGGCAAGTGGATCAAGGGCACCCGCTACTCGCTGCTGAAGGACACCGCCAAGCAGACCGCCAAGCAGCTGCTCAAGCTCGCCGAGGTCGTGCTCACCAACAAGCGCATGTACCGCGCGTTCCTGCTCTACGGCGAGCTGCGCTACCTCTACAAGCTCCCCAAGGAGCAAGCGCCCGAGCGCCTCGAGGCGTGGCTCGCATGGGCATCTCGCTCGCGGCTGAAACCGTTCATCAAGCTCGCGCGAACGATCCGCAAACACAAGGCTGGCGTGCTCGCGGCGATCGAGCTGAACCTGAGCAACGGACGCCTCGAGTTGGCGCTCACGGGGTATCGTCGTGAACGAGGAGGTTCCTGCGTGAGTTATGTCGGGACGAGCGAGGGTGCTGGGAGCCGCCGGTGGGCGGCGGTCGCGGCGTCGGTCAGGTAGGCCAGCGGCGAGCGGTGTTGCAGGCGGCAGGTCTCGCGGATGGATTGGATGCGTTCGATCCAGCGGCTGCCCTGCTCGCACTGGGTGCCGCCTTGAAGGCGGCGCATCAGGACGGCGTGTCTGACGGCGCGCTCGGCGGCGTTGTTCGTCGGGTCGATCTGGAGGTCGGGAACGTCGCAGAAGGTCCACAGCGCGTCGTACTCCTCCAACAGTCCGGCGGCGAAGTTCGCTGTCTTGGTGTGGTGGCCGGTGGCGCATTGCTCGAGCAGTACACGGATCTGCGCTCGCGGCGGCGCCAGCTGGTCACTGAGCCAGTCCGGGTCGTGGCCGTCGGTCAGGAACTCTCGGTGGATAGCGATCACTTCGCGCGCGAGCTTGACGAGTTGTGTGCCGCGGCGGCCGGCCGCCCCGGTGCGCTGGGAGACCTCGACCAGCTGGCGAATGACGTGGCACCAGCAAAGTTGTTGTTGGAGGACGTCGAGGAAGTGATAGCCGGTGTACCGGTCGCTGATCACGAACCCGCCGAACTCATCGCCCAGCAGCGCCTTTGCCGCCTTTTGGGACCGGGTCGGGTCGATTCGAAAACACGCCACCAGCGCCGACGCCGCGACCCACAGCCACTGCTGAGCTCCCTGAAGGCGCCACGTCGTCTCGTCCATATGCACGGCCTCGGCCTTGCGGATCGCGTCCCGCAGCTCAGCCCACGGATCGGCGAGGATCGCGCTCATCCGCATGATCGCGTTGTCGATCGACCCCGTCGATGCCGGGATCCGGAACACCTCAACGACCGTCTGACGGACCTGGTCACGCGAGAGCCTAAACACGCCGGCGAGCATCGCGATATGCGCATCGATACGCGGCCCGAACCCCGACAGGGCACCCGCCGACAGCTGCGCGAGCGTCGCCTTCTGACACGCCGGGCAGCGCAACCGCAGCCGGGCGTGCTCGAACACCAGCGGGCGGATCACCGGCAACTCGAACTGCTGATGGCACACCGGATCGCCGACCCGCTCCTCGCTGCCGTCAAACACATGCCCGCAACCGCAACAGTCAGGCAGATGCGCGACCCGCTTGTCCAGCCGCTCGGGCGCGACCAGCTCCCGGGTCTTGCCCTGATGCCCCGGCTGGCCGCCGGACTTGCGCATCGAGCGCTTGTACGCCTCCCGCGCCAACCGGCGACGCTCGGCCCGAGACGCCGGCGGATCCGACGACGGCGGCTTGTCGCTATTCCCCGAGTTCTGGCCAAGGCGACGCTCGAGCTCCTCGACCCGCTCACGCAGCAGCACGACCTCGTCAAGCAACGCCAGCACCAGCTGCCCCGCCGGCTCCCCGCCCGCCAACCCGATCGCCTCTACCTCGTCACGCCGCACGCACGCAAAATTCCATGCAACACGCAGGAACCCTGCTCACAACCACGACACCCCCCTGAACGCCTACCGCCTCGAAGCCTTAAACAGCAAGGTGAGGTTGATCTCACACCGCGCATACGGATTCCACTCCGCCGACGCGCTGATCGCGATGATCTACCTCTGCTGCGCCGGCATCCAAATCCCGCTCCCTCACCGATGATTCACCCCCAGATCAGCAGGAGAGCCGGATTTCCAGACGCTCGTCTACACGACTCGCGACGGCGAGGAGGTTCACTCTCGGTTCGCGATGCTGCGGGTGATCGCTGCGCACCCCGTCGAGCGGGACCGCGGTCAGCCGCGCGAGGAATGGCTGCATCGAATGGCCCGAAGGCGACGAGCAGCCCAGCGACTACTGGATCTCCAACCTGCCCGCGGACACGACGCCCGAGCGGCTCGCGCGGTTGGCGCGATTACGCTGGATGATCGAGCTGGACTACCGCCAGCTCAAGGGCGAGCTCGGGCTGGATCACTACGAGGGCCGCAGTTACCTCGGGTTCCATCACCACTGCGCGAT
This sequence comes from uncultured Solirubrobacterales bacterium, assembly GCA_963836065.1. Classification (GTDB taxonomy): domain Bacteria; phylum Actinomycetota; class Thermoleophilia; order Solirubrobacterales; family Solirubrobacteraceae; genus Palsa-465. The sequence goes on along the minus strand of CAWIII010000034.1, from coordinate 335,304 downwards.
CGTCACCGCCGCTCACGGCTTCCTGACCCTGGAGCGGCAGAACCCAAATCGCCAGCGGCCGGCCTGACCCTCCCACAGGCAGTCCACCTGTTCCAGCCCCTCCCGCGCTGCTGGACCGGCCGCTGCTCCACCTGCCAACAGACGATCGACCTCGCCAACTTACCCCTCCGCCGCCCACCACAACGCGAGTGACCACCTACCAAAGTACTATTAATTCAGGTGGCCTCGCCCAAAAGTTCAGGGTCGTCGCCCGATTGTGCCGTCGCGGGGCCGAGCCCAGAATCAATTCCGATGGTGACTGTGAATAACCTGATGGCTCGTGGCGCTACGCTGGCACTCAGACCCGGGAGGAGGGAGTTCGGCATGTCCGCGCGATCGGAGACGGGAAATCTCGCCGCCTACGTGAGCCGCATCGGCCTGGCGCTAGACGAGTTCCTGAGGGCGAGGAACGGCGACCCGCTGACGCGACATGCCGACTGGTCCTCCGCACTCGATGGGCCGCTGCCGGTGATCGGTGTCGGTGGCGAAAGGGTGATCGCGGAGCTTGAGCACACCGTGATCCCGAACGGGACGCGGCTCTCTGAGCCCGGATTCTGGAGCTGGATCACCGCCGGCCCCAGCACGATCCCGGTTGTCGCATCCCTGGCCGCCACGGTGGCCTCGCCGCAGCGTTACACGATCACCGCATTTAACCGACTCGAGGAGCTCTCACTCGCGTGGTTGGCGGAGCTCTGCGGGCTGCCCGAGCATATGAAGGGCGTGTATTCCAGCGGCGGTTCGGTCGCCAACCTGCTCGCGCTTGGCGCGGCTCGACAGTGGGCGTTCGAGCAGGGGGGCTTGGACCCCGCGGCAAACGGCATGGCCTCAACCTCGGTCGCGCTTTACGCCTCGGCGGAAGCCCACCACACCGTTCAGCGCGCCGCGGCCGTGCTTGGTCTCGGTCGCCGCAGTGTGCGGCGGATCGCGACCGACGATCGACAGCGTCTCGATACGGCTGCGTTGGAGCGGGCCCTCCTCGCCGACGTCGCAGCGGGGATTCTCCCGGTCGCCGTGATTGCGACCGCGGGCACGACGAATACCGGGGCGATCGACCCGCTGCGCGGGGCCGGCGAGCTCGCCAGGGCGCACGGCGTGTGGTTTCACGTCGACGGCGCTTACGGATTGCCGGGCATCCTCGACGAGCGTCTCGAAGGGCTCTACGACGGTCTTGAGCTCGCCGATTCGGCGATCGTCGATCCGCACAAGTGGCTCGGCGCCCCGGTCGGGATCGCCGCAACCTTCGTCCGCGATCGCTCGATCCTGCACCGAGCGTTCACGCAAGAGCCTGCGGCGTACCTGGAGGGCGGGTTCGTCGACGCGGCGGACGTGCGCGTCTCCTTGGACAGCATGGGCGTCCCCTATGCGGACTTCGGCGTGGAGCTCTCGGCGCCGGCGCGCGGCGCCGTCGTCTGGAGCATCTTGCGCGAGCTCGGGCGCGAGGGCGTGCGAGAGCGCGTCCGCCATGACAACGACCTGGCTCGCCACCTTGCCGCAAACGTCCGCGCCAGCGATCGCCTCGAGCTGCTTGCGGAGCCCGTGCTCTCGATCTGCTGTCTGCGCTACCACCCCGACACGGTTGGCGATCTCGACTCGTTCAACGCGGCGCTGTTCCGGCGTCTGTTGCGGGAGACGCCGTACCTACCCAGCTCCACGGTGATCAACGGCAGCTTTGCGATCCGGCCTTGCTTCATCAACGTGCGAACTGCTCTCGAGCACGTCGAGGGGTTCTGCGACGCTGTCGTCAGAATCGGGGACGAGCTGGCGCTCGCCACGCCGATGCCCGCCCCCATCTGACGCGCCTACCTCGTTCCTGCGCGAGCCGGGGCGAAGTGGTGCTGGCGCGCGCGTGTCTGATCGGTGATCGTCATGTGCGCCGAGATCGATTTCTCCGGGACGGTGATGCCCTGTTGGTCGAGGCGCTCGCCCTTCGGACCGTGCAACTCGGCGTGCGGCAGGTGAGCGCTACGGGGGCGGCGGCGGAGCTCTCCCGGCGTCTCCAGCTCGTCCGCGGATGCGTAGGCCGCCCGTGTCCGGTCGAGCAGCTTGGGGTCGTGGGGAACCTTGGCCTCGATCTTCCGCAACGCGTCCAGGCGCATGCGAAGATCGGCGAGGCCGCGCACGTAGCTCTTGACGACCTCGTCGTCCTCTGCCGCAGGGAGCCCCCGGCGCCGCGCGTACCGAGGGGTCCGCCTTTCCCCCATCGGAAGCCTTCGAAGCCGCAACCTTGGAATCGTCGTCGCGCGAACGCTTGCCGGCCATTGCCTGTTCGGGTTGATCGCGCCATTGACCCATGGCTCCACCAGACAGATTGACGACCACCCCCGGCCGCTCGAGGACGAGGGCACCACTCGTGCCGGCGGCATCTGCGTTACCACCGGCGACCCTTGTGGGGCGGCTCCGCGCGGCGGGCGCTTCGATGTCTCTGCCAAATCAAGCGACGCGTGGGCTGAGAGGCGGGGGGCATTCAGTCGGGACCCGGTTGGGAGCGGCGGCAGTTGGCGGATCGAAAGCCGATCGGCCGCGGGGGAGGCGACGCGGGAGGTACAAGCGAGTCGGGAGCCGGGACGTCGAGCCCGCTTGGCCGGGGCTTGGGCTCCGCGGCGGTTCCCGCGGGCGTTGGCGGCGGCCCAACATCAACGGGGACGTTCGCCACCCCGCGAGCGCCGCCCGAATCTCTCGCCGGCTCGAGTGGGACAGGAGCCGTCGGAACCGGTGTCCTCGTGGAGCCTGGAGTCAGATTGGATTGGCCGGCAGGGAGGCTGTGTGCGGCCGGTTGGGTGATGTTGCCGTCGCGGATAACGCCGACAACGTCTCGCGAGCGCCGATCGACGATTTGCCCGATGCCATTCTCGGGATCGAACTAGCGTCAAACTTGACTTCCACTCGCGCGGTCAACGAGACTGATGGTGGTCCGGCCGGTGGCGGGGTCGCGCTCCGCCGGCTGCGTGATAACAAGATCGGGCTCGACCAGTCCGCCAGCCGCCCCCGCGCCGGGAGTGCCTGATTCGCGACGGCCCGGTATGAACGGCAAAGCCCCCTCGGTTTTCGGCAAGAGATCACCGAAGAACTCTGGGATATCGGCCAGATGGAGCCCTTCGCTTCGTATCCGCAGGATGTGTGCTCTCCGGCGGCCACACCCGTCAACGCGGCACCGCCGTACAGCATTCCCGAGCTATCCAGCGCCGCCCCGTTCAGATCACGCGCAACCGCGCCCGCGACACTAGCGTATTTACGCAAGTCAACTTGATCAACAGCTGTGTCTGCCAGCACTCGTGCGTTCTTCGGGCGCGTGAGCCCGGCATTTCACGTGCACTTATGGTCGGGCTCTGAGAGCATGCCGTGGCGCTGATGGCAATTACCGCAGCGACTTGGCGACTCCGGGGTCCACTAGGGCCCGCGTTGCGACGTGGCGCGGTCACGGCCTTGCCGGTCGGCGCGGGGGTGCTACTGGAGCTCGCGTTCGACACGCCTGCAGCTGGCGCGGTCTCGACCGGCGCACTGATTGCGGGGTTCATCGCGCTAGACGCTCCGCCGCGCACGCGGTCGCTGTGGCAGCTGATCGCAGCCCCGATCATCGGCGTGTCGGCTGCGCTCGGCGTGGTTTCGAGGAAAGCGCCGGACAACCGGCATGAGAGAAGGGAATGAAAGAGTCCTACGTCGAAGATCTAGCGAGTCAGACGACCCCGACCATGCGTTGGCGACCCGTGAGGGCGCAGCGAAGCGTTGGTATCGGGGTGCGCGCAGGCGGGCTATTGAGCCTCGAAATCAGCGGTCCGGGGTGCCGACGCGGTCTCAAACGTCGGAAGGCAACACCGGTGGTGGCGTTATCGCGAGTCGCCATTGGGCCCCGCGGGGTCGGAGAACCCAGCATGCGCGTGATCTCTCCATGCTGAGAACCGGGAGGTCTCACGGTCACCTGCCCGTGGTGATGGAATGGGCGGGTCGTGCGGGGAAGGTCAAGGCCGTAATCCCGTGATGCACGATCGTGAGAAGTCGGACGGTCCCGTAGTACCTGCGAAACCGGCGAACAACGCCCAGGGCGGGGTGGCGGAGTCGGTGGAGGGAAGGGGATCGGCCAAGGGGAACGCGGCTGGCGAAACGCGTCCCGGACCCGGTGCCGGGCAGGGCGCGCTCAGTGAGCTTGGTCGCGTGCGCCGAGTGGCAGCAACGGATAAGGAAGCGCGGTTCACGGCGCTCCTGCATCATGTCGACGTCGATCGCTTGCGGGCGGCGTACTTCGCGCTTCGGCCGAAGGCCGCACCGGGGGTGGATGGCGTGACGTGGCACGAGTACGGGCAGAACCTGGAGGAAAACCTCGAGGACCTGCACGCGCGCGTGCATCGCGGGGGCTACCGGGCGAAGCCGTCTCGGAGAGTGTTCATCCCGAAGCCCGACGGGCGGCTGCGGCCGCTCGGGGTCGCCAGCTTGGAGGACAAGATCCTGCAGCGGGCGGTGGTGGAGGTGCTGAACGCGATCTACGAGCAGGATTTCGTCGGTTTCTCGTATGGGTTCCGGCCGGGGCGCAAGCCGCACGATGCGCTTGACGCGCTCGCGTACGGGATCAATCGAAAGCGCGTGAACTGGGTGCTCGACGCGGATTTCCGCGACTACTTCTCAAGCCTCGACCATCGGTGGCTTGAGCGGTTCTTGGAGCATCGGATCGCGGACCGGAGGGTCCTGCGGCTGATCCAGAAATGGTTGGCCGCGGGGGTCATCGAGGAGGGGACGTGGACGGCGTTCGAGGACGGCGTGCCGCAAGGGGCTTCAGCTTCACCGCTGCTTGCGAACGTCTACTTGCACTACGTCTTCGACCTCTGGGCGCATCAGTGGAGGACTCGGCACGCGCATGGTGATGTGGTGATCGTGCGGTTTGCCGATGACTTCGTGGTGGGTTTCGAGCACCGGGATGACGCGGAGCGGTTCTGGGCTGATCTGCGCGAACGACTCGCGCAGTTCTCCCTGGAGCTGAACGCCGAGAAGACGCGGCTGATCGAGTTCGGACGGTGCGCCGCCCGGAATCGAGAGGCGTGCGGACTCGGTAGGCCTGAGACGTTCCAGTTTCTCGGCTTCACGCACGTGTGCGCGAAGACCAAGAAGGGGCGGTTCAAGCTGAAGCGGATTACCGACTCCAAACGGGTGCGCGCGAAGCTGCGGGCCAAACGGCTCGAAATGAGGCGACGCATGCATCAGCCCATCCCCGAACAGGGGCGCTGGCTAGCCAGTGTCCTGCGCGGGCACTACCAGTACTACGCGGTGGTGTGTCACGAACGCTGAAGGAGGATCCATGTAGGTACTCTAGAAAGCGGTGCTGTGCAAGAGATTGAGGCTTTCGGCCCTCCGGCGTCGGCCCTGCGGGGGTAGGCGCCAAACCGCCTTGGAGCTGCGTTAGCTAAAGACTGTCGTGGTGAGCGTCCAGGGAAAAGGCTGGGCTTGACCCGGTCAGGTGGGGACCAGGAAGACGTTCCAGAAGCGCCTGGTTCGGGCGGATGCTCGGGTCGGGTGTCGTCGTTGAGGCGTCGAAATAGTAGACAGACGGCATCGAAACCGGGGAGCCACTGCATCCTCGGGATGAGCTTGGCGGGTGCCCGCGTTCCTGGCCAGGCGGTGTCCGGCGTAGAGGCGGCGTGATCCTGGTCTGCGGCTCTTGCACGGAACGTGAGAAGGCGAGCGTCGATATGACGATCGGGGTCGCAGGCCCTAAAGGTCGCTGGAGGGAGCGTGCCGAGGCAGAAACCGTAGGCACTGAGTACCGATGCGGCGCTCGCTGGCGGACCGGCTCGTATTAGCTGTGAAGTCCCTGCTTGCTGGGGTGGGGGTGGAGCGAAGGGGCCGGCTCACCAGGAATGTTGTTTCGATCAACCGGGGCCCTTGGGTCCTGGGAGGAAGCGAGAAGACATGCCAAAGCCCGAAGACAAGCCGTTCCTGATTCCCAAGCTGATGGTGTGGGAGGCGTGGCGGCAGGTCAAGGCGAACAAGGGCGCCCCCGGTGTGGATGGGCAGGACCTGGACGAGTTCGAAGCCGATCTGAAGGACAACCTGTACAAGATCTGGAACAGGATGAGCTCTGGTTCTTACTTTCCACCTCCGGTCAGGGCGGTCGAGGTCCCAAAGCCGCATGGCGGCGGGGTCCGTTTGCTAGGTGTGCCGACTATTGCAGACAGGGTCGCGCAGACGGTCGTGGCCATGCGTTTGGGGGAGAGGGCGGAACCGCGGTTTCACCCTGACTCCTATGGCTATCGGCCGGGACGCTCGCAGTTGGATGCGGTGGAGGTATGCCGGGCGCGGTGCTGGAAGCACGACTGGGCGATCGATCTCGACGTCCAGAAGTTCTTCGACGAAGTGCCGTGGGACCTCATCGTCAAGGCGGTGCAGGCGGTCACCGACTGCCGCTGGGTGCTGTTGTATGTGAAGCGGTGGCTGGCTGCCCCGCTTCAGTACCCGGACGGCATCCTTGTCGAGCGGGGCAAGGGAACTCCGCAAGGGTCGGCGGTCTCGCCGATCCTGGTGAATCTGTTCATGCACGTGTGTCCTCATAGGGAAGTGAAGCGATGTAGAAGGTCGTTTTGTGAACTGTGCTGTGCTAGTGATGGAGGTTTGGCCCTCCGGGTTCGCCGTGCAGGCGGGGAGCCCAAACCGCCGTGGTGTCATGCCGGTCAAAAGCCGGTGTGGGAAGCGACCACGGAAACGGCTCGCTGTCAGCGGGTCAGGTATGCGACGAGAAGACGAACGTGGTTGAACCACTGCTGACGCATCGAAAAACAATTGACAGCATCGCAACCGGGGTTGGTGCATATCTCCGGGAGAGCACCTTGCTTTGGGCACGGTGTAGCCAGAGGGCGGCCTGCGTGTCGCTCTGGCGGTGCTCGGTGTTAAGGTGGCGTGAGCTCGTCGTGGGCGCTGGCATGGAAGAGGAGAACCTGTGTCTCGATACCGACGGCCAAGTCGTGGGGCTGGTGGCCCTTTGGCCGCGAGAGGGAGGACCCTGGGCGGCAGAAACCGTCTGGGGCAGAGTACCGCGAGGCGCAGGGGCGGACCGGCTCGTAGTAGCGGTGAAGGTCCTGTAATGGGGCTGGAGCGAAGGGGCCGGGCAGGCCAGCTCACCCAGACGCCAACCCGCTGGTCGGGGAGGAGTTGATGGGGGGAGCAAAGGCGACGGTGAAGTCGTTTGAGATTCGCAAGCGCCTCGTGTTCGAGGCGTGGGAGAAGGTTCGGTCCAAGGGCGGAGCGCCGGGCGTGGACGCCGTAAGCACCACCGTGTTCGAGAGCCGCGAGGGGGATCTCCTCTATAAGCTGTGGAACAGGATGAGCGCGGGTAGTTACATGCCCTCGCCGGTGCGGGCGGTTGAGATACCGAAGGATCATGGGGAGGGGGTCAGGGTGCTCGGGGTGCCGACGGTGGCTGACCGGGTAGCCCAGACCGCAGCGGCGATGCTGCTGGGAGAGAAGCTTGAGCCGATCTTCCACCCCGACAGCTACGGCTATCGTCCTGGGCGTAATGCCCATGACGCACTGGCTGTGGCTCGCCGACGCTGCTGGGCGAAGGGTTGGGTGTTGGATCTTGACATCCGAGCGTTCTTCGACAGCGTGCCGCATGATCTGTTGCTCAAAGCGGTAGCTCATCACACCCAGGAGCGGTGGGTTCTGTTGTACATCGAGCGGTGGCTGAAAGCGCCGATGCAGATGCCCGATGGAACTCTTGTTGCTCGGGAGCGAGGTACCCCGCAAGGGTCGCCAATCTCCCCTCTGCTGGTGAACGCATTCATGCACTACGCGTTCGATATGTGGATGTCTCGGGAGCACCCGGGCATCCCGTTTGAGCGCTACGCGGATGATGTCCTCGTGCACTGTGACACTGAGATGCAAGCCCGACGTTTGTGGGTTGAGATCGCCAAGCGACTCGAGGCCCTTGGTCTTGAGTTGAACCTCGCGAAGACGAAGGTCGTGTTCTGTAAAGACGCGAATCGTCCGGGAGACGCGGAGCACACCAGCTTCGACTTTCTGGGCTACACCTTCCGGGGGCGTGTGGCGCGAGGACCGCGAGGCTGCTTCGTGAGCTTCGCTCCAGCGATCGCGCCCGCGGCACGAAAGGCGCTCAGCCTGACGATCAGGGCGTGGCATCTGCGGCGCCGCAGCACGACGGACCTGTCCAGCCTCGCCATCGAGATAAACGAACAAGTGCGCGGCTGGATCGGCTATTACGGAGCCTTCTACCGCTCCGAGCTGCGCTTCCTCGCCGTGCGCATCGATCAGCATCTCGTTCGATGGGCAAGGCACAAGTTCAAACGACTCAGGTACAGCCCCGCCCGTGCGTGGGCCTGGCTCGCCGCTGTCAAACAGCGGGAGCCCGGACTATTCGTGCACTGGCAGGGTACGCCGCCACCGAAAGGTCGGCCTGCAAGAGCCGTATGACGGGAGACTGTCACGTACGGTTCTGTGAGCGCCGGGGGGTGAGATTCCCCCCGGCTACTCGACCACGCGTTCGATACATGGATGGCCCGGAATCATCCGGATTGTCCCTTTGAGCGCTATGCCGATGATGTTGTCGTGCATTGCAAGAGCAGGCGGCAAGCTGAGGTCGTGCTTGCCGGGATCGCTACGCGGATGGAACATGTGGGCCTACGGCTTCACCCCGACAAGACGCACGTCGTCTATTGCAAGGACAGCAACCGTCGGGGAAAGCACGAGCACACCAGTTTCACCTTCCTCGGGTTCGCCTTCCGGCCACGGGAGGCGCGCAACAAGCGCGGCGTGAGTTTCACCTCGTTCTTGCCTGCGATCAGTCCCGAGGCGCTCAAAGCCAAAGGCGACCGGCTCCGCGAGTTGCGGATTCACCGGCGCACCGACCTGACGCTGGACGACCTGGTGCGATGGCTGAACCCCATCGTCGCTGGGTGGATGCACTACTACGGCCGGTACTACCGGACGGAGATGTATCCCATCCTACGGCGCGTCAACACTTGCCTGATGCGCTGGGCTGGGAAGAAGTATCGACGGTTGCGGACCTACAAGCGGTTCAAGCGGTGGTGGACCGGGCTACTCGAAAGAGAGCCCCGTCTGTTCGCCCAATGGCAGTGGGTTCGCTCGGTCTGACTGGCTGGTGAGAAGAGCCCGGTGACGCGAGAGTGTCACGCCGGGATCTGTGGGAGCCGGGGGCTGCGATGCCCCCGGCCACCCGACCCCGACAACAGCAAGGCGCTCTCCGCCTTCCGCGACCAGATCACCCGGAACTGGCTGTTGACGCTTCGGCGTCGCAGCCAGCACGACCGGCTTACCTGGGAGCGGATGAGGCGCCTGGCTGACCGATGGCTACCCCTGCCCCAGATCCTGCATCCCTGGCCCGAGCAGCGCTTCGCCGCTACCACCCAAGGCAGGAGCCCAGTGCCGTAGTCCCGCACGCTGGGATCTGCGCGGGGGGCAGCCCGAGGCCGGTGTGGACGAAGGTCCCGACCCGACCGAAGGGCTGTCCCTACCGCGACCCAGGTGGCGATCTTGGCAGTGGTCGTTATGACCGGGTTTGCCACCGCCGCCGGATTCTGCGTAGTCGTCTCGCCACGCCTGGGGATGGCGGGAGTGATGGCGGTGCTCGCGCTATTGATCGCCCAGGGCCTGCATGTCAGCGCCCACGATGCCGTGCGGGCGCTGCTGCTGGCCGTCACTGGGGGCATGCTCCAGGCCGCGGTCTCACTGGCGGCGTCGTTTACGGACAATGCGCGCGAGCGGGTACGGCTCGCGCGCGGACTCCGCGACGCGCGGGACGCTTGCGCGCGCAGTCTTACGTTCGAGTCCCACGCATTTCGGCACGCGCTGCGCTGGGGCGTCGCGCTCGGAGCGGCGGTTGCCATCTACCGGTTCATCGACTTGCAGGGCCATGGCTACTGGATCCCGCTGACCGTCGTGTTCGTGCTCAGACCGGAGGTCGACGACACGCTTGAACGGATGGCCATGCGCGCCGCTGGCACGTTGTTAGGGCTCGCTCTAGCGACCGCGATCGCCGAGACGCTCGGCTACCACGTGGTCCCAACCGCGATCATCCTGACGATCTCCGCCGCCTGCGCGTACGCGCTGGTCGCAATTGAATACGCCGCTTTCACGATCGCGATCACGGTGTACATCGTGCTGCTGTCGGACGCGCTAGGGGAGCGGGCACTGCACGCCGTCGGTCAGCGGGCGCTCGCCACCGCGATCGGAATCGCAATCGCTGCCCTCGCGATCACCGTCTGGCCAAACGAACCGAATCGGGTTCGGAACGGACCCGATTAGCAGGGAATCTGTCCCGCGGCCTCGAGAACAGCATCTGTTGAGCGCCGTTGAGTTTGGGTACGAGCGGGGGTGCTCGTGCCGTTCATCGTGGTGATCGCGGGGGGCGGTGTTGGCAGGCTTCTGGGGGTTCCTGAACGCGCGAGAGCCCTCCTGTCTGCTTGATCGTCGTCGGGAGGGCTCTCTTGGATGCCGGAGGTGGCACCCGATGTTGATCGTATGCGTCGAGCAGGCGCTGGTGGAGGCTAAGCTGGTTGGCGGGCTTCTTGGATGCCCGTCGTGTCGGGGGGTGTTGGGGCCGTGGGGTCATGCCCGGAAGCCGGTGCTGCGCTGCTCGTTCGGGGGTCGGTTGTTGCGGCCATGGCGGGCGCGGTGCCGGGGCTGCTTGGGCACGCACGTGCTGTTGCCGGATGTGGCGTTGTTGCGCCGCCAGGATGAGATCGCGGTGATCGGGGCGGCGATCGAGGCGAAGGTCGCTGGGCAGGGGTATCGGCGGATCGCGTCGCGGTTGGGGGTGCACGCGGACACGGTCCGTGGCTGGCTGCGACGGTTCGCGGAGCGGGCTGAGCTGATCAGGGCGCATTTCACGCGCTGTGCGGTGGCGCTTGATCCGGAGCTCGGGGCGGTGCTGCCGGCCGGCAGCGGGATCGCGGACGCGTTGGTGTTGACGGACACCGAAGATGGTGATGACGGCGCCACGCTGGATGGTGACGATCATAGGGAACGACCGAACGACCGAACGACCAAAGCCCAAACGTGTGTTCGAGAACCGGAGCCTCGTCCGTGCCCATTCCGCCGGCCATCCGTGGCCGCCGGGCGACCCCCTCGCGCAGGCACGCTCCGTCCCACGAAGCAGGGGAGCCACAACCGCGGGCGGGGGTCCGCCGTCGGCGAGGATTCCCCCCGGGATCAGAAGCCGGGGCCAGGCGGGCGGCCGTGGAGCAGCCCGCCGGTCACCGCGACCGCCAGCTCCCACGGGCTGGCGCGCATCCCGAGCTGCGACCGGCACGCCCTGACCGCGATGCCGAGCGCCTCGACGGCGTCCGCGAGCGGTGATCCCGCGGGCCGCGCCGGCTTGAGCGACGCGTCGATCGCGTGTGCCCATGACCGTGCTGAGCGGCCGATCGTCTCGGCGCGGCGCGCGAATGCACGCAGCCAGCCGCGCACGGTCCCGGGCGGGCGAGCGAGCTGCGCCGCGATCGTGCGGTGCCCAGCACCCGCGGCCTTGTCCAGCAGCGCGGCGCCGATCACCTCCGCGCCATCGCGCCTGCGCGGCACCGACCATGCCGGCAGCAGCACGTGCGTCGTCTCGCACGCCCGACAGTACGCTCGCCGCGGCCGCAGCGACCGCACGCCGTCGAGCATCCGCACCTCCCGCTCGCGCGCGTACCCCCAGGCGGCCAGCCGCTCGCCGCAGCCAGGACAACACAGCCGCCCAGCCGTCAGGTCGGCCTCCACCACAGATGGATCGACGGTCACCGCCAACACGAACGCACGCTGCCTCACACATGCTCCCCCGCAGCCTCTCACGGCACCGCGCCGACGGGAAGGGGGAGCTCGTGTTGGAAGAACTACCAGACCACGCCGGACCAGAGACGAACGACAGCACAATGATGACCAACTGCCGTCACGGCTCTCGCCTCCGGCCTCAAGACGCTCAGTCCCAGAGCCGACGGGGCCACCCACCAGCCCGTCACCACGACGCTGTCGTCCGCGGTGTCAGCGGTCTGCTACCCGTCATCACCCAGCGTGTCGCTGAACCGTCTCGCCGTCAGGGATTGTCCGAGGAACTGTGTAGGCATGAGCGAAAGAGATCCTCATGGCTACTACTACGAGAAGCAGGACGCAGAGGAGCAGGACCAGGACCGAGCTGGAGCAGCACGCCGCGGAGCTAGAGGCTCTCGGGTTGGGGATCGCGCCGGCCGCGGACCCCCCGGCTGTGTCGCCGGAGCTGGTCGATGAGGCTGTCGACCGTGCTGCTGGCCGCCGGCGGGTCCGTGAAGCTCTCGGTGTGCCGTCTGACAGGCGGATCAGCAACGAGGTGATCGACGAGCTGCTGGCCGGCGCGGGCACGGAGGAGGAGATCGCCGGGCCTGGTGGGCTGCTCGCCGAGCTGACCAAGCGGCTGGTGGAGCGGGCGATGGAGGTCGAGCTGACCGAGCACGTCGGCTACGAGCCGCATCTGGAGCCGGCAGGCGGCGGTGGGAACACGCGCAATGGCACGACCGCGAAGACGTTGATCACCGAGCACGGGAAGGTCCCGATCGACGCGCCTCGCGATCGCGACGGCAGCTTTGAGCCGAAGATCGTCAAAAAGCGTCAGCGCCGGTTCGTCGGGTTTGACGAGAAGATCCTCGCGCTCTACAGCCGCGGGCTCTCCACGCGCGATATCGAGGCGCACCTCGAGGAGATCTACGGCGTGAAGGTCGGCCGTGACCTGATCAGCCGCGTGACCGATGGGGTGATGGACGACGTGCGCGAGTGGGGCAAGCGGCCGCTGGAGGACATCTACCCGATCGTGTTCCTTGACTGCATGGTCCTGAAGATCCGCGAGGGCGGCACCGTCCAGCGCCGCGCGCTGTACCTCGCCTTGGGGGTCACGCTCGACGGCGAGCGCGACGTGCTCGGCATGTGGTTCCAAGAAACCGAGGGCGCGAAGTTCTGGATGCAGGTGCTCACCGACCTCAAGCAGCGCGGCGTGCGCGACATCCTGATCGCGTGTGTCGACGGGCTCGCGGGGTTCCCCGAGGCGATCGAGGCGATCTTCCCCAAGACGACCGTGCAGACGTGCATCGTGCACCTGATCCGCAACAGCCTCAAGTACGTCCCCCGCCGCGAGCGCGAGCAGGTCGCCCGCGACCTGAAGCCGATCTACACCGCCAAGGATGCCGACCAGGCCCACGCCGAGCTCGAGGCCTTCGATGAGAAGTGGGGCGCCCGGTTCCCGGTCATCACCCAGGCGTGGCTGAACGCGTGCGAGCACATGGTCCCGTTCCTCGCGTTCCCCGCCGAGGTCCGCCGCGTGATCTACACCACGAATGCCATCGAAGCCCTGAACCGGCAGCTGCGCAAGGCGATCAAGACCAAGGGCAGCTTCCCGAACGACGACGCCGCCCGCAAGCTCGTCTACCTCGCGCTGCAGAACGCGACCCCGCAATGGACACGATGTCAGAACTGGACGACCGCGCTGCTCGCGTTCAAGATCCACTTCGGTGACCGCGTCCCCGACAATGCAAACTGACAGTCACTGATTGCCACTCACACGGAGTAACTGTTACACTTACCATAATCCGCCTACACAGTTAACGGGACGCCCTCCGCCGTCACCATTTGGTTTGGGCGTGGCTACTTCACGACGACGGTGAAGTCGCTGCTAATCGATGGGTTTTGCCCGGTGTTGGGGGCTCGTGAGTCGCGCTTAACCCGGGGTTATCGTCCGGCAGGGTCGATAACCGGGGTTTGAGCGTCGCTCAGCGGGCCTTGAGGCGGGGCCGTTGGGGGGCGTGGAGGGGCCGGCCGCGTCTGGCGAGGATGTGTTCGGCGGCCTGTCGTGAGAGGTCGCGCATCTCGTCGAGGACCGCTTCCAGCGCTCGGCGGTTGGCGATCCATTCCTGGTAGAGGGCGGCGTCGTCGGCGGGAAGGATCTTCGAGACGGTCTTGCCGGCGTCCTTCCAGGAGATCTGCCAGTACGGGCCGTGGCGCTGCTCGGGGTTCACGCAACGGCAGTTGGGGTTCTTGCAGGTGGTGTAGCGCTCGATCAGCGAGCCCTCGCATGTGAACCCAATCTCGGTCAGGCGCGCTGTCGCGGACCGGTAGGCGGCGTTGAGCCGTTGAAGGTCGGCGAGCGATCGGGGTTCTGTCATCGCCCAGTAGAATACTGGGCGCTCGGATGGACGATCAGTCGCCTCCGAGCAGTGGGATCGACGCGTTCCGGGATCTGGGCGCTGGCTGTCGGGCCAGGCAGCAGCGAGCGCCGGGCTCTCGGAGCTTGAGCGCGAGTCAGAACAGCGCGGGCGTGAGATCCTGCGCCTCGCCTTGCAGGCGCACATCGAGGCACGCGGCGACGGCGATGTGGGTGAGGCGATCGTTCTGCCCGGTGAGCGGGGAGCAGTCCGCCTGGCGCACAAGCGCCTGCACACTCGCCCGCTGGTGACCTTGTTCGGCGAGGTCCGCGTCACACGCATGGGCTATGGCGCGCGCGGGCGGGAGGCGATCCATCCGCTCGACGCCGAGTTGCGCCTGCCGGGCCGCCTGTGGAGCTACGAGTGCCAGCGGCGGCTGCTCCGCGCGGTCGTCTGCGGCCCGTTTGACGAGGCGATCGCGCTGATCGCAGAGATGACCGGCACCATGATCCCCAAGCGCTCTGCCGAGCAGCTCGTCCAGGAAGCCGCTGCGGACTTCGAGACGTTCTACGCCGCTCGCGCGCAGGACGCGATCGCGCCAGCCGACGGCGAGCTCCTGGTCGGCGCGATCGACTGCAAGGGCATCCCGATGGTCAAGCCCGACGGCGCGCAGCGCGTGGTGCGGCGCACCAAGGGCGAGAAGGCCAACAAGAAGAAGATGGCGACCGTCGCCGCTGTGCACAGCCAGCCGCCGATCCCCCGCACCCCCAAGGACGTGATCGACAGCCTGTTTCACACCGACGGCGCCTCATCCGACCGTCCCAAGCGCCCCAAGCCGGCACGCAAGCGTGTGTGGGCGAGCCTGACCGCAGGCAAGGACGCGTTCATCAACGACGTCAAGGCCGAGATGACCCGCCGCGACCCCCAACACGACCGGACATGGGTGATCCTCACCGACGGCGAGCGCGCGCTGCAACGCCGCGTGATCAGCACGTTCACCGACGTCACGCTCGTGCTCGACCTCCTGCACGTCCTCGAGAAGCTCTGGAAAGTCACGCACGTGCTGCACCCCGAAGGCAGCCCCGAAGCCGAAGCGTTCGTCCGGGCGCGCACCGAACGGATCCTTTGCGGCATGAGCGGCCAAGTCGTCAAAGGGTTCCGGCAGACCGTCACCAAACGACGGCTCACCGGCCAGAAGGCCAACACCATCCACGGCGTCTGTGACTACCTCTACCGCAACCGCGAACGGATGCGCTACGACGAGTACCTACGCAACGGCTGGCCGATCGCCTCAGGCACCGTCGAGGGCGCCTGCAAGAACCTCATCCGCGACCGCTTCGAACGCTCCGGCATGCGCTGGACCCCCCAGACCGCCGAAGCGCTCCTGCGCCTACGCGCCACCCACCTCTCCGGCGACTTCAACGACTACTGGGAACACCACATCAAGCTCGATCAACAACGCCTATACCGCCAGAACGCCTGGCAGCTCAACCCCGTCGTCCTGAAGTAGCCACGCCCATTTGGTTTGCGTCTGACTTCGTGATAGTTGCCCTGGGCTGCGCCCACCCGCGGCGGGTGAAAATGGGTGGCAGGGCGAGGGCTGTCGCGCGGCGAACTGGTCGGGGTTGTCTGCCGATCGCCGCAATCTCTCTGGTGCCTGTGAGCCCGTCGATAGTTTGGCGTGGGAGCCTCGCCCGGATCCCGGGACTGTTGCCGTGAGCACGCTCTTCAGACTCGTCTGTTTCCGAGGCCCCTGGCGGATAACGAGAGTTGTCGATCGAGCCGAGGAGGCCGTAGATGGATGTGATCGTGGAGCGCCCGGCGGCGCTGGATGTGCACAAGGAGCAGGTGACCGCATGCGTGCGGGTGCCGGGAGCGGATGGGTCCCGTGCGCAGGAGGTGCGCGAGTTCAAGACCACGGTCGGCGGGTTGCTGGTGTTGCACGATTGGCTGGAGGCACACGGGGTCACCCGGGTGGCGATGGAGGCGACCGGCGTGTATTGGAAGCCGGTGTGGGCGATCCTGGAGGATGACTTCGACTGCCTGCTGGTCAACGCCCGGCACGTGAAGAACCTCCCCGGCCGCAAGACCGACGTCAAGGACGCCGAATGGCTCTGTCAACTGCTGGAGGCGGGGCTGCTGCGGGCGAGCTTCGTGCCGCCCAAGCCGATTCGGCGGCTGCGGAACTTCACCCGCTACCGGACCGCGCAGGTCAAGGAGCGCCAGCGCGAGGCCAACCGCCTGCACAAGGCGCTGGAGGACACCGGAATCAAGCTCGACTGCGTGGTCACCGACATCCTCGGCAAGTCCGGTCGCGCGATGCTCGACGCGTTGTGCGAGGGCACCACCGACCCGGACATCCTGGCCGAGCTGGCGAAGGGCCGGCTGCGCGCGAAGATCCCCGCGCTACGGGAGGCGCTGGAGGGCCGCTTCGACACCCACCACGCGCTGTTGATCGGCGCGATCCTCGCGCACTTGGACTTCCTCGATGAGCAGATCCAACGGCTCTCCGACGCGATCGAGGAGCAATTGCGCCCTTTCCAGGCGCATGTTGAGCTGCTGCGCTCGCTCACCGGGATCGAGACCCGCACCGCGCAGAACATCCTCGCCGAGATCGGCACCGACATGTCGGTGTTCCCGACCGCCGGCCACTGCGCCTCGTGGGCAGGCCAGTGCTCGGGCAACGACCAGTCCGCCGGCAAGCGCCGCTCCGGCAAGACGCGCAAGGGCTCCAAATGGCTCAACGACGCGCTCAAGAACGCCGCCATGTCCGCGATCAGAACCAACGACAGCTACCTCCAGGCCCAGTACCAGCGGCTCCGGCCCAGGATCGGCCACGGTCGTGCGCTCGGCGCGGTCAAGCACTCGATCATCTGCGCGATCTGGCACATGCTCACAAACGGCGAGCTGTATAACGACCTCGGCGGCGATTACTTCCGCAGACGCGACCCCGAGCGACAGACCCGACGCCTCGTCGCCCAGCTCGAGCGCCTCGGCCACAAGGTGACACTCGAGGAGCTGCCGCAGGCCGCCTGAACCCCCAGCGCTGGCGCGACCCGACGGCTATTTTCCCTTCAGAGGTCGGGTCGTTTTTCACACCAATTCTGGTTGGCTGTTGGGGCTCTCGACCAGGAGGATGTGATGATGGAGAACGGCAAGCGCCGCAAGCGTCGGCAGCTGTCGCCGGAGGAGAAGTGGGAGGTGTTCCTCGAGGTCTGCTGGCAGCAGCTCTCGCAGGTCGATGCAGCCCGCAAGTGGAACGTCGATGTGAGTACGGTGATCTGGATCAGGCAGCTGGCCAAGGACGCGGCGCTGGCGGCGTTCGCGGCATCGAAGCCGGGGCGGATGCCCTCTCCTGAGCAGGTCGAGTTGGAGGAGGCGTTGGCGGAGAACGGTCGGCTGTCGGAGGCGCTGAAGGAGTTGGCGGTCGAGCTGAGCTTGCACCGGGGAAGGCAACGCTCGGGCTTTTCGGCCCGGTCCCCACGCGCGTGAGCGCGGAGACCAAGCTCGAGCTGCTGGGGCTGATCGATCAGGCCGTCGCTGACGGCTGGGCGCACGCCAGAGCGTGCCGGGTGCTCGATCTCGCCGACGTCCGCACGCCACCGCTGGCGGCAGCGGCTGCGGGACACCGGGACGCTGGTGGACCGCGATCCCGGCGGCGGCGCGGTGCACGGGCTGCTGGCGTGGGAGGAGCAGGCGATCCTCGATCTGATCGAGACTTGGGGTCCGGTCGACCGGTCGCATCGTAAGCTCGCGCACCGCGGCTCCTACATCGGCGTGGTGTTCGTCTCGCCCTCCACAGTGCTGCGCGTGGCGCTCAAGCACCTCGTGCAGCTGCCCGGTGAGCGGTTCCGCCCGCGCCCGGTTTTGCCTGCTATGCCGCAGGTTCCGTGGGAGAAGAACCGGATCTGGATATGGGACGCGACCCACTTCACTCGTTGCAAGCGGGTCGCGTACGCGATCGTTGACGTCGTCACCCGCTACTGGATCGGCTACCTGCTCACCAGCGAGCAGACGCACACCCAGGTGCAGCTGCTGTTCGCCCGCGCGCTCGAGGACCAGGAACTGCTCGGAGCGGACGGGCTGCCGCTCCGCGACGATGACGAGGACGGTCCGATCTTGGTCGCCTGGTCTGACAACGGCGCCGAGATGACCGCGATCGACACCCGCCAGTTCATGGCGCTGATGGCGATCGCCCAGCATCACGGCCGGCCCGGCACCCCGACCGACCAGGCGCACGTCGAATCGTTCTTCAGCCACCTGAAGGGCGACTGGCCACACCTGACCGGCATCACCGACCCGGCCGTGCTCGACACCGAACTCGCCCGCATCCGCACCGAGTACAACACCGTCCGCCTCCACGCCAGCATCGGCTACGTCACCCCCGATGACGAGCACCACGGCCGCGGGCCCGGCATCCGCCGCGCCCGCGCCGCCGGGATGCGCCGCGCACAGGCCGAGCGGATCAAGCAGAATCGAGCCAACAAGAAATGAGCGACCTCCACAGCACCGATCGCGCCCACGCTCCCCTGGGGAAGAGGGGCGCTTTTGAGGGGGTCGCCCGCCGGCACGGACGCCGGCGGAACCCGGCACGGATGACGCCTCGGAGCTCGCTCCGAACACCCACCAACCAGTCCCGACACCACTCTCAGCATTGGGTTAGAGGCGTCGGCCGCTCTGAAGGGAAAATAGCCGTCGGGTCGCGCCAGCGCTGGGGGTTCAGGCGGCCTGCGGCAGCTCCTCGAGTGTCACCTTGTGGCCGAGGCGCTCGAGCTGGGCGACGAGGCGTCGGGTCTGTCGCTCGGGGTCGCGTCTGCGGAAGTAATCGCCGCCGAGGTCGTTATACAGCTCGCCGTTTGTGAGCATGTGCCAGATCGCGCAGATGATCGAGTGCTTGACCGCGCCGAGCGCACGACCGTGGCCGATCCTGGGCCGGAGCCGCTGGTACTGGGCCTGGAGGTAGCTGTCGTTGGTTCTGATCGCGGACATGGCGGCGTTCTTGAGCGCGTCGTTGAGCCATTTGGAGCCCTTGCGCGTCTTGCCGGAGCGGCGCTTGCCGGCGGACTGGTCGTTGCCCGAGCACTGGCCTGCCCACGAGGCGCAGTGGCCGGCGGTCGGGAACACCGACATGTCGGTGCCGATCTCGGCGAGGATGTTCTGCGCGGTGCGGGTCTCGATCCCGGTGAGCGAGCGCAGCAGCTCAACATGCGCCTGGAAAGGGCGCAATTGCTCCTCGATCGCGTCGGAGAGCCGTTGGATCTGCTCATCGAGGAAGTCCAAGTGCGCGAGGATCGCGCCGATCAACAGCGCGTGGTGGGTGTCGAAGCGGCCCTCCAGCGCCTCCCGTAGCGCGGGGATCTTCGCGCGCAGCCGGCCCTTCGCCAGCTCGGCCAGGATGTCCGGGTCGGTGGTGCCCTCGCACAACGCGTCGAGCATCGCGCGACCGGACTTGCCGAGGATGTCGGTGACCACGCAGTCGAGCTTGATTCCGGTGTCCTCCAGCGCCTTGTGCAGGCGGTTGGCCTCGCGCTGGCGCTCCTTGACCTGCGCGGTCCGGTAGCGGGTGAAGTTCCGCAGCCGCCGAATCGGCTTGGGCGGCACGAAGCTCGCCCGCAGCAGCCCCGCCTCCAGCAGTTGACAGAGCCATTCGGCGTCCTTGACGTCGGTCTTGCGGCCGGGGAGGTTCTTCACGTGCCGGGCGTTGACCAGCAGGCAGTCGAAGTCATCCTCCAGGATCGCCCACACCGGCTTCCAATACACGCCGGTCGCCTCCATCGCCACCCGGGTGACCCCGTGTGCCTCCAGCCAATCGTGCAACACCAGCAACCCGCCGACCGTGGTCTTGAACTCGCGCACCTCCTGCGCACGGGACCCATCCGCTCCCGGCACCCGCACGCATGCGGTCACCTGCTCCTTGTGCACATCCAGCGCCGCCGGGCGCTCCACGATCACATCCATCTACGGCCTCCTCGGCTCGATCGACAACTCTCGTTATCCGCCAGGGGCCTCGGAAACAGACGAGTCTGAAGAGCGTGCTCACGGCAACAGTCCCGGGATCCGGGCGAGGCTCCCACGCCAAACTATCGACGGGCTCACAGGCACCAGAGAGATTGCGGCGATCGGCAGACAACCCCGACCAGTTCGCCGCGCGACAGCCCTCGCCCTGCCACCCACTTTCACCCGCCGCGGGTGGGCGCAGCCCAGGGCAACTATCACGAACTCAGAAACACCGCAGTTCAGCACCGTGAGTTTCGCGTCGATCCGGTCGAGCACCCGGAAGAACCCGTGGTGGCGGATCCAGAGGAACGAGATGACAACGAAGCTGAGGGCGTAGGACGAGAACTCGCTGTGCCGGTCGAGCAGGCCCGCGCCGAGGTCGTGGTGCGCAGGCGCCAGAACGGGAACGCTGATGTTGAGGACCAGGAGCGTTAGCGCGATCGCAAACACCCCGTCGCTCAAGGCGACGGTCCGGGCGCAGTCAAAGGTGCGCTCTTCGGCGGGTTCTTCCTCGGCGACGGCCGCGTTCTCAGCCACGCGAGAAGTATCGATGCGCGCGCAGACACGAGAAACGACGGCCAGCTAGTGCGCGGCCCGATCGCGGACCAGCGGCCGATCTTCCCAAAAGAGACGGATTATCAGCCCAAACGACACAAGACCGGACAATTTTCCTCGCCGGCGGTCCTCCGCGGTAACCATCCGGGTCGACTCTAGGCCTAAACCAAGCGTAAGACTGTGGTAGATGGGCATCGAAGGCCCGGAAGACCCGGTATTCCTGGGGTTTGAGTGCCGAGGCGGGATGGCCCGTGTCGGTTTGAAGTGAAGGGGCGTCGGCTGTCGGCTGTGGGCTTGCGGCCCTGACGCTTATCTGGGTGTGCTGCGTCGGAGGCGGTCCAGTTCGATGGCGGCGTCGATCCATTGGTCGTTGAGTTCGCGCAGTTTGCGGTAGTTGGCGATCTGGGAGTTGACCGCGCCGATGTGTTCGGGGCGGATGTTCTCGGTGCGGCTTCGTCCGCGGTGGCTGTAGCTGAGCTGGTGGTATGGGCCGTGGCGCTGGGGCGGGTCGGCTTTGCAGCGACAACCGGGGGTGCGGCAGGTGTTGTACTGCTCGGAGAGCGCTCCTGGCCGCAGGTCGCCTAGCGCAAGCAGAGCGGCTTTGATGCGTTGGATCCTGTCGGTCAATTGGGCCTCGGTCGCCATAGTCGTCCTCCCTTGGGTGTTGGATTGATCCTGATGGTGACATCCATGTAACCATAGCTGACCTCTGCTATGGTTACATAACATTGTTGATCAGAGGGAGCGTGGAGATGAGCAACCCGAGGCGACAGTTGCAACGCAGGCTCGAGCGCGAACAGCTGGCGATCGAGCGGCGCCTGCAAGCCGCAGTGGCCCCCAACCTGTCCGGCCCGCTCCTGGGGGGAGCCCCGATCCGCTACGAGTGGGCCGAGCGGGACCGGGGGGTAGCCCATGGTGGCATGGGGATGATCGCCCGCCTGGTCGAGGCGGTCGGCCTGGCCTGCGAGATCGACGCCTCGGTCAAACTGCTCAAGGTCCACCGCCCCTACCACGAGTCCGACCACGTGTTGAACATCGCCTACAACGCGCTGTGCGGCGGCACCCGCTTGGAGGACATCGAGACTCGCCGAACCGACGCGGTGTTCTTGGACGGCCTGGGGACGCCGTCGCTGCCCGACCCCACCACCGCGGGCGACTTCTGCCGCCGCTTCGACGAGGCCTCGATCATGGCCCTCCAGGAGGCGATCAACCGGGCTCGGCTGAAGCTGTGGTCCCAGCAGCCGGCCTCATTCTTCTCCCAGACCGCCCGGATCGACGCGGACGCCTCGATCGTGGGCACCGACGGGCAGTGCAAGCAGGGCATGGACATCTCCTACAACGGCAGCTGGGGTTACTCGGCGTTGCTGGTCTCGCTCGCCAACACCGCCGAGCCGCTGTATCAGTCCCTCCACGGCGCCAACCGTCCCTCCCATGAGGGGGTCGTTCCCCTCTATGACCGATCGATCGAGCTGTGCCGGCGGGCCGGGTTCACCGACATCCTGCTGAGAGGTGACACCGACTTCTCGCTCACAACTGAGTTCGACCGCTGGGACGCCGACGGGGTGCGCTTCGTCTTCGGCTACGACGCCAAGGCCAACCTCGTCCAAGCCGCCGAAGGCCAACCGGAAGATCTCTACCACGAGCTGGTGGCCAAGACCGAACGCCAGATCGCGACGCGGCCCCGGACCCGCCCCACAAACGTCAAAGACGACATCGTTCGCCAGCGCGGCTACAAGACGATACGACCGAAGAAGGAACAGGTAGTCGAGTTCTCCTACCGGCCGCGCGCTTGCAAGAAGGACTACCGCGTGGTCGCCTTGCGCAAGAACCTGTCGATCGAGCGGGGTGACAACGTACTGTTCGATGAATATAGGTACTTCTTCTACATCACCAACGACCGCAAGCTCACCGCCGACCAGGTGATCGGCGAAGCCCACCAGCGCTGCAACCAAGAGAACCTCATCGCCAACCTAAAAAGCGGGGTGCGAGCCCTGCACGCCCCCGTCAACACCCTCTACGCCAACTGGGCCTACATGACCATGGCGTCACTGGCCTGGACCCTCAAGGCCTGGTGCGCGCTCATGCTGCCCGTCTCACCCCGCTGGGAAGCGCAGCACGAACAGCAGCGGTGCCGACTGCTCACCATGGAGTTCCGCACCTTCCGGGCCGCTCTGATCGACATCCCCTGTCAGATCGTCAAGACAGCCCGCTACATACGCTGGCGCATCCAAGCCTGGAACCCCTGGCTGGGCATCTTCTTCCGCCTCCTCGACGCCCTCTAAGGGCTCACGAATGAATTAGTGGGCTGTGGCAGGATGTTGGGTTGTGGTGGCGTATCGCGGGGGCATGATCGATGAATCGCGGATTGTTGAGCGTTATCGGGGGTTGGGGCCGGAGTTGAACGAGCGTCAGCGCAGGTTGTGGGCGGCGTCGGAGGCTCGGTCGTGTGGGCCGGGCGGGATCGCGGCTGTGGTGCGTGCGACGGGGATCAGCAAGAACACTGTGCAGCGTGGGATCGCAGAGCTGCGGGAGGGGACACGGCTCGAGGCGGGTCGTGTCCGTCGGCCGGGTGCGGGGCGGCCGCGGTTGACGGAGTCTGATCCGGAGCTGGTGGGAGCGTTGGAGGCGTTGGTGGATCCGGATACGCGTGGGGATCCGTGCTCGCCGTTGCGGTGGTGCTCGAAGAGCTTGCAGAACATCGCGAGTGCGCTTCAGGCGGCAGGACATCAGGTGTCCGATCGGACGTCCGGGAAGCTCTTGCGGGGGCTTGGGTTTCGGTTGCACGCGAACTCCAAGACGCGGGAGGGGAAGGATCATCCTGACCGTGACGCGCAGTTTCGGCATATCAACGAGACGACACGCTCGGCGCTCGCCGCGGATCAGCCGGTGATATCCGTAGACGCGAAAAAGCGCGAGCTGGTCGGGGATTTCAAGGCTGTCGGGCGGGAATACGAGCCGACTGGGCGGCCGGTCGAGGTTCGCTGCCACGACTTCAAAGACAAGGATCTGGGGCACGCGATCCCGTACGGCGTGCTCGACATCAAAGCCAACGAGGGGATGGTCAGCGTTGGTGTCACCCATGACACAAGCGCGTTCGCGGTCAACTCGATCCGCGTGTGGTGGCAGTACCTCGGCCAGAAGCGTTACCCCAAAGCGACGTGCCTGACGATCACTGCTGACGGCGGCGGCAGCAACTCCAGCCGCACGCGCCTGTGGAAGACCGAGCTGCAGAAGCTCGCCAACGAGCTCGCGCTGCCGATCCGCGTCTGCCACTTTCCGCCCGGGACGTCGAAGTGCAACAAAATCGAGCATCGCATGTTCAGCTACGTCAGCCTCAACTGGCGCGGACGGCCGCTTGAGAGCCTGCAGGTGATCATCGACCTGATCGGCGCGACCACGACCAGCACCGGCCTGAAGGTCTACGCGCGCCTGGACCCCGGCCACTACGAGAAAGGGATCAAGGTCACCGACCAAGAGCTTGCCGCCGTGGACATCGCCCGCGACCAGTTCCATCCAGACTGGAACTACACGATCCATCCAACCCAAAAGGGGCCACTAATTCTTTCGTGAGCCCTAACACCATCCGAGACCCGCGCTCACCCCGAGCCGGCCCACCGGCTCTGCGTCAGCCACCCAAAAACCAGCCCCCCTCGACATGAGTGAACTCCACGCACCTCAACCCCTCGCCAAAACGCTCTCGTACCAACGACAGACGAGCCGGCCCGCTACCAATCAGACCGCAAGCCACGATTTTCGCCCACAGCTCAGCACCATTCGCTTGTTTTAGGTCTAGGGAGCGCGTGCCGCTTGGCGGCGGGGAACGGAACGGGGCCGATGACGAAACGATTGCTGGGCGCCAGGCGGTGGTTGCGCGTGCTTCTTATAGCGGGCGTGTGCGGAACATCCGGCGCCATTGCGCAGTCCGCGGCGGCCGCCACGATCGCTTACCCGGATCTCCAGGTGCAGGTGCCGACCGATGAGATATCGATCGGGCATCCCACGCCCGGCACCAAGTCGCTGCAGTTCTCTCACGTCATCTGGAACGCCGGCGCCGGGCCGCTTGAGATCCGCCCGAGTTACAACTCTGCCACCGGCATCTCGCAAGGGCTCCAGGCGCTCTACGCGAGCTCCGGCGGCGGACACTGGACCTTCGACCACACGGCTCCCATCGTGGGGCCGATGATCTGGGATCCGCCCAGCGACTATCGCTTTCCGCTCAGCAAATTCTGGCTCTACTCCGTCGGTGCCGACGGCGGGATCGGAAGCCTCGTCGCCACTAGCCCGAAGGTCGACTTCTGTATGACGGCCGACACCTTCGTCGGAGGGGTACCGAACTCGCCGTCTCAACCGCGTATCCCGGTGGGGATTGCAATTCGCCGGGCGGCACGCTGGGGCTCGACGTCGGGTGGGGCGACAAATACGACGCGACCGACGGGGGCGAGAACATCGACATCACCGGTCTGCCCGACGGCACCTACTGGCTGCGGGCCGAGGCCGATCCGGACCACTATCTGGCCGAGTCCGATGTCTCCAACAACATCACGGACACGAAGCTGACAATCAGCGGCGACCAGGTCCAAGCGCTCGGCGAGCAACTGAACTCCGACTCCACCCCGCCGAGCCTCGCGCTGTCGAGTCCCGCGGCAGGGACGTCGGTGTCCGGGAGGGTGACGCTGACAGCCACCGCGACCGGCCCGGCGCCGATCTCGCAGGTCCAGTTCTTGCTCGACGGCCGGCCGCTCGGATCGCCCGTCACCGCGGCGCCGTACTCGATGACCTGGAACGTCGGCAGCGTGCCGCCCGGATCGCACTATCTCTCGGTCCAGGCGACCGACAGCCGTGGGTTCGTCGGCACGGCCGCGGGTGTGCCGATCAACGTGGCCAGTCCGCCGATCCAAATCGGCTCGATCGCCGTCGATAGCCGGGCGAGCGCAACCGGCAACGGTGACGCGACTACGCCCGCCTTCTCAAGTTCGTCGGGTGAAACGCTGCTCGCCTTTGTCGGCTCCGACGGCCCCGTCACGGGCCAGACCGCGACGGTCACCGGCGGGTATGCGGACGGAGGCGACGCCGAGGTCTGGACCGCCACTGCCAGCAACTACGTCGGGCGCACCGTGGGTCCAGGCCAGTCACTTCTGGCGCAATCGCTGGACGCAAGTACGGGGGACAGCTACTGGACTCAGTTCGCTTCCTCAGCAAGCACTTCGGTTGGTCAGAGCATCAAGCTCAACGACACGGCTCCCACCGCGGACATGTTCAATCTCGTCGTGGTCGAGGTTACTGCGGGGTCGCCTCCGCCTCCTCCGCTTCCCGACACGCAGCCACCGCTCGTCTCGATCATCAATCCGCAGCCTGGGCAAACCGTGTCCGGCACCACTCAAGTAAGCGCGAATGCAAGCGACAACGTCGCCATCAAGTCAGTGCAGTTCTTCCTCAACGGTAATCCGCTGGGCGCGCCCGTGACATCGCCCCCGTACGCAGTCAGCTGGAATACGACGACGGCGACGAACGGATCCAACACGCTGACGGCGACGGCTGTCGATCCATCCGGCAACGTCGGCAGGTCGAGCTCTGACATCGTCACGGTCCAGAATCCCCTGAACCCACCTCCTTGCTTTGTCATGGACGCCCACGTTTCGGTCGATGGGAGCGGCGCCGTCACGACACCGGCCTTCCACACCGCGCAGGCCGGTGAAACGCTGCTGGCCTTCGCCGCCGACGATGGGCCCGCCGGGGCCGGCCGCCAATCTGTGATGATCGCCGGCGGCGGCTTGACGTGGACGAAGGTCCAGCGGGCAAACAGTCAGGCAGGCGATGCCGAGATCTGGAAGGCGAGCGCTTCGCAGCCGCTGAGCAACGTCACGATCACGTCGACGCCTACGACGCTCGGATACCACCAATCGCTGACGGTGATCGCGATGCAGATGACACAGGGCGTCGGCGCGTCCGTAACCGGGACGGGGCGAGCGGGGCAGCGGGGCGCCGTCGGTCTCGCTGAACACGACACAGCAAGGCTCGCTCGTCTTCGGGGTGGGTCACGACTGGGACAACGGGATCGCGCGCACCGTCGGTACGAACCAGGCCCTGGTCCACCAGTGGGTCGACACCTCGGTCGGCAACAGCTTCTGGACACAGAACACGACAATCCAATCTGGCGCCGCCGGAAGCACGGTAACGCTCAACGACACAGCGCCAACCGGGGACAAATGGAACATCGCGGCAGTCGAGCTTCTCGGTGATGGAGACGGTGCATAACCCCGCCTTGGCGAGCACTGCTTCAGAGCTCTGCCTACTCGGCCTGCGGTAAGGGCCGCAGTTCATCTCCGACGGCGATCACGCCATCCTCGAGGATGTCTGCACGCAGCCCTCCGCGATGTACGAGCTCTCGCAGGACTGGACGAGATGCGTAGCCCCTAACCACGGTGCATGGCTCGCACAGTCGCATGCCAAGACAGCGCACAGCTCCGACCTTGAACTCGCGTCCAACGAGAGTGTTCAGTTGGATGCCCCGGGTGACGAGATTCCGGCGGTGCTCGTCGGGCGCGGCGCGCTTCCGGGGAGGCCAGAGGGGAAGGTGCCAGCCCCCACCACATGCCGGTCACCCTCCAGGCCTAGTCCAGGAAGGGCCCGCGCCGCCCCGAGCGATCGCGTTGGTTCGCCTGCCGCCGGTGCCACGCAAATCGCCTCGAGCGACCCGGAGGCCGTAGGCGCGGCCGCCCGCGGTGGAAGCGCGAGCGCGATGTCGGCTGCCGCTAGGAGAAATCCGTCTTCGATCGATTGGTTCTCGATCGCGGGGCCACCCGCCGGATCCCACACAACTCCCGACGGGACGCCATACATCACCACTGAGCGCCGACCATCAGTACTGCCCGCGGTGACGCGCGCAATCCACGGACCCGGCCACGAGAATGAGGGGGGATCAGCGAGCCGGACGATTCCAATACCTAACCCGCCAAGCCAGCGAGACACCGTCCACCCGCTCGCCGGGTCCTCATCATCCGCAGGCTCAGGCAGTGCCTCCAGGGGCAGCTCGAGGATCGTCGCCAGGCATGCGAGGAAGGACTCCGTATCCCGCGACAGGCGTGAGTGACGGAGGGTTACCTCTTTCATATCGGCGGACCGGCGGTGTCATCCCAGGTGAAACGGAGCTCGACTTCAGCGAATTCCCTGAAGCGCTTGCGGGCGAAGTGATGGGGAGGATGTCGACCGCCACGCGCTGCGCTGGCGCCCAGAGTGCGACCCAGCCGACGACCACGATCCCCTGCGACACCCCGGCCACGAACACGTTGTCGCTGATCCGGTCCAGCGACGTGGACACGACGATCGACAGCAGGAAGATCGTGATGCCCACCCAGGCGGCGACCCTGTCCCGCCGAGAGAGCGGAGCGGCTTGCCGCAGCCGGCGGGTGTGGGGCGCGGAGATCCGCCCGGACCGCGACACCCACCGCGTGCTCGTCGGTAATCGAACGCTCGGTTGCGGGCGTGAACCGTCAGCGTCGATGGTCTCGACCGGCGCACGCGCTCCCACTCATCTAGCAGATACAAGCGGACGTCCTCGTCAAGTGTTCGCTCAGCTACCGGTCCCGCGTCCAGGGGCGCGAACAGCCCGTCCACGGATGTCACCCGGATCGCGAACTCTACCTCCCGCGGCGTCACGCGCGACGCGCCACCTGAAGGGTTCGGCACCCTCCAGGCCTCGGGTCTCCGAGATCGATCACGACGGCCACAAACCCAAAATAAGCCGTGCGTCGGACGCATCACCGCGTTTTCTCGATGTTGGCGAAAGCGCCCAACCGGGGCCCGCGACCCCGCGACGTGCTCGTGCGCGCAAACGTGCGGCGATTTGCGCGCGAGAGCAGGTACGGGCCCAGCGGGCGCTGCACCGGCCGAGGAGCCGACGCAGGGGGAAGGTAAGAAAGGAGTGCCGCGCCACGCGAACCAGGGTGTCAGCAAACCCAAGTAAAGGAGTACTGCTTTGAGGATCGTGGTCGGTTCGCTGGGCGGCTGGAGCAACGTGGACGATGCCTAGCTGCCAGCTGTCTCCCGGTCTTCGCGATAGACCTCGTACGCCTCGGAGTACTCCATGACGCGCGCCACCTCGGCCACGAACTCCTTGTCATATCCTGCGCGGCGGAGCAGGTGGAAGCCCATCTCCATACCGGAGCTGATACCGCCGGCGGTCACGATTTGTCCGGCGTCGACGACGCGGGCGCGGCTGATCCGGCAGGCCGGCGCGATCTCGGCCAGCCGGTCGATTGGCACTTTGCCGGAAGGCCCGGACTCGACCTTATCGGGCTCCTTGCGATTGGTGGCCGTCAGCCCATCGAGGAGCCCCATCCGTCCATATACCCAAGACCCGGTGCAGACGCTTGTCCTCAGGCACTCCTCCGGGAGGGAGCGGACGAACTCATACAGGCGCCGGTTGTACATCTCCTGGCGGGTCCCGGAACCGCCCGGGATCAAGAACGCATCCATGGCGGGTCTGTCGTTGAAGCAGTAGTTCGGGAGCACCGTGAAGCCGGCTTGGGCCTGCACGGGACGCATCGCGTCGGCGATCAGGAACGCCTCGAGCTCCGGGTCATACCGGCGCGCGATCGAGAAGACTCCATGCGGTGCGGCGAAATCGACGATCTCTACGTCCTTGAACACGTAGATCCCGAGCCTGAATCCTGGAGTTGTCATCGGTGTCTGCTGAATCGGAAATAGCTTGCGCCTCTCGCCGCTTCGGAGCAAAATGCCTGCTCAGGTGCCCTTCACTCATTAGTGCGGTGCGGGAACTCGTCGTCCCCGTGATGCGCCAGCCGCCCCAGCGACGCGTCGCGGCGTGCCCTTTTCCATCCGCTCCGGGCGGGCCCGCGGCGCATGATCACTCCTATCGGTTCCCTGGCGGGCGTACAGACGGCTCAACTCTAGGCGTCGGGTTTTTTATCCTGGGGCAGGCCAGAGATGCGGTCGCATGCCGGGTATCTCGGAGTCGGCATCGAATCCCGCGAGCTCGAGATCGACGTACCGGTCGAGCTGCTCGAAGCACTGTTCGCAAGTCGGCTCCGGGCCGGGTGGGCATTCAGGCGGGCGAGCAAGGGGTAGCGGTCTTGGAGGGGAAAGGGGGTCACGTCGAGTGCTCGGCAAGCAGCTCGTCGGTCTCTACGTCTCGCTCGAGCGGGCGCTGGTGATGATCGTCCTGGACGGGTCCACCTGGCTCTCAGACGTTCTCATGCCGCTGGATTAGTGACGCTTGCCGGTCGGTTCTTACCTCGTGAGCCGCCTCGGTAGGAACCCGGCGACGGGCGACACGAAGCGTGAGGCGTCGACGCTCCAGCGGGGCACGCGACCAACTCCGCCAGGACCCCGCCTACCAGGCGTTCGTCCACATGCGTATACGCTCGCTCGACTCGCCACCGAGTTCGACCGGCGAGGGCTCAGGTGGTGAAGCCGAGGATCAGCTGGGCAGCCTCGAGCGGAATGTCCAGCTGGGGGCAGTGGCCGACGCCGTCGAGCACGACCCAGTCGGCGTGCGGTAGCCAGTCATCACGGTAGCGAGCGGCGGCGCGGGGCCACGGCAGAAGCCGATCATCAGTACCCCACACGATCCGCAACGGGCACGTGATGCTTTCGGCATCGAGGCGCCAGCCCTCGCGGAGGGCGTACTCGATCAATGGTTCTGCGGCCCGGCAGCTCGCCGCGCCGCACATTTGGTGTTCGAGCAGCCCGACGGGGATGTGCTCGTAGTTCCTGGTGAGGAGCCGGGTCGCGCGGCGTCGGCCCTCGAGCGAGTCGAGGACCGATCCCGCGTGCGGCGCAGCGGTCCTGGCCGAGTTTTGCATCGTCCACTGAAGACTGAGCAAGTCTTTGTAGGACTCGTCTCCCTCGGCCCATCCGCCGGCCGGGGCAAGCGCCACGACTGTCTCGGCGCGTCCGCGCGACGCGAGCGCAAGCGCCACGTACCCTCCAAGCGAGTTGCCAACCAGGTGAGCGGTCTCGAAGCCCGCCTCGTCCATAGCCTGTTCAACCGCTTCCGCGAGCAGGGCGTCGCTGAGCTCGCCGCTGATCGGCGGCCCACCGGCATGTCCGGCAAGTGTCAGAGCCAGAACATCGTGACGGCGTTCCAGCGCAGGCAGAACAAGCTCCCAAATGCGCCAGGTGTCGATGAAGCCGTGGAGGCAAACCAGCGGCGGACCGCAACCTCCGCGATGAGATGGCGTGAACGTCGAGAACAGATTCACCGGAAAACTCCTGCGTTGTCGTCGTTTGTAGTCCTGGCTAGCGTTAACGAGCGAGCCTCATACCGCCGAGCTCGAGGGGCGGACGGTTATCTCTAAGTTCGGGTATGAGACGTCCTGTGTCAACCCCTGAGCGAGATAGCGGATGTCGGCTTGCCGTCAAGCGCTTCGCGCTCGGCCCTTCGGGCCGCCGTGCCGGTGACGGTGTCGCTGAGCATCCGCTGGGTGGCGGTGAGGTCGGGGCGGGGGCCCCGAGGTGTGTCAAGCTGGCTGAACAGGCCGACCGGAGCCGGCCAGAACCGCTCCAGCTCGGCGCGCAGCTGGTTGGCGAGCGCCACCCGGGTCGCGACCAGGTCCTCGCGCCCGCGGCACAGCGCCCGCAGCGCCTTGGTCTGGTCGCTGTCGGGCTCGAGTACCCGGAAGCGATGGTGATCGGTTCTCGCGAGCTCGCACAGCACGAAGCTGTCGAACCGGTCGGACTTGCCACCCGAGGCTCGGAAGCGGGGGCGGGCTGCCGCGACCTGGTTGGGGTGGATCGCCAGCACCCGCAGCCCCGCATCGAGGAGCCGCTCGACCAGCACCCCGTCCGGGCGCTCGATCGCGACCAGCTTGACCTTCAGGCGCACGAGCGTGCGGCACAGCGACCGCAACCCCGCTTCGTCATGCGCGAACGAGGCGGCCAGCAGCTCCTTGCCCGTCTCGTCGGCGACCAGCACATCGTGCTTCTCAGACGCCCAGTCGACGCCCGCGTAGTTACTTCCCATCTGTACTCCATTTCTCACGTCAGGACTTCACAGGTCCCCGACCCTGAGGTACCGTTGCGGGCGCTCATTGACTGGCCCTCAACGGGGCTACGTCCTGTTGCCGCTTGCGGCACCTCACCCCGCCGGGAGGGGCTGGTCTCATACGGGCCCTCCAACAGGCAAGCCTCGCTCGCCCTCTCCCGGCGGCGGTCGAGGTCGCCACGACCTCAACGGCCGCGACAACCTAAGGATGACCAATGAGCCTCGCGCGACGGGCGCTCCCTTCGGGAGCGCTGGCGTGGGCGGGCGGCTGCGGTGATCCCGGAGTTTGCATCGTTTCGATGCGCCTGTCGGCGTGGCAGGCGCGGTGGCCAGGCATAGCCTCCATCCAGAGTGACGACGCTGGGTCGTCTGTAGAGCGCGAGTCGCGCTGCGAGCCCGCTTTTCGCGGGGCGCTTAGACAATATGGATTGACCGTCCGTCCGGCCCGCGGAGTAGAAAGGGCCGGCTCCCCCACGTCGTCAGTGGGGTGAGTTCGAGCCGCGCGGCTAGACCCCGCGCGGCGACCCACAACCGAATAGGAGGAACCAGCCATGGCCAAGGCTAGATCCCTGGTCGGCCTGGATGTGCACGCGACGAAGGTCGTCGCGGTGCTCGACGTCGATACCGGGCAGCTGCAAACGTTCGCGATGACCGGCGATACCGCTGGGGCTGCGGGCTTCTGCGCCGGGCTGCCGCGGCCGGTGCGGGTCGCGTATGAGGCCGGCCCGACCGGGTACGGCTTGGCGCGCGAGCTCGCCCGGCGCGGCGTGGAGTGCGTGGTCGCGGCGCCGAGCAAGATTCCCAGGGCGAGCGGGGATCGGGTGAAGACCGATCGTCGAGACGCGGAGCACCTGGTGCGGTTGTTGCTGGCCGGGAAGCTTCACGCGGTCCGGGTTCCGGGCGCTGAAGAAGAGGCGCTGCGCGACCTGGTCCGTGCTCGTGACGCGGTCCGGATGGATCTGATGCGCTGCCGGCATCGGCTCTCGAAGCTGCTGCTGCGCCACGGGATCCGGTTCGACGACGGGAACGGTGGACCCAGCGTCACCGCGACTGGCTGGCCACGGTCACGCTGGACTGGCCGGCGGCGCAGGCGACACTGCTGGACGCCCGCGGCGCGATCGACGCGCTCGTGCACCGCCGCGAGCAGCTGGAGCGCGAGATCGTCGCGATGCTCCCGGCGTGCCCGTGGGCGGTGCAGGTCGGGCGGCTGCGGTGCCCCGCGTGGGGTTGACACGCTGACCGCGGTCGGCCGGTGCTCAGAGATCGGCGACTTCGAGCGCTTCGCCCGCGCCGGGCAGCTGAGCAGCTACGTCGGACTCGTCCCTTCAGAGTCAACGACCGGCCAGCAGCGCCGGCTCGGGTCGATCACCAAGACAGGTTCGGGGCACGCTCGCCGGCTGCTGGTCGAGGCCGCCTGGCACTACCGCTCCCGGCCGAGCATCGGCCGCGCGCTCAGCGACCGCCAAGCAGACCAGCCGCCCGAGGCGATCGCGATCGCCTGGTCAGCGCAACGACGGCTGCACCGCACCTGGACACGGCTGGAGGCTCGCGCCAAGCGCCGCACGATCATCGCCGTCGCCGCCGCCCGCGAGCTCGCCGGGTTCGCCTGGGCGATCACCCAAACCGAATGAACCGAGATCTGCCCTGACATCGCCTATCCCGTCGGCTGGGTCGGTGGCGGCCCGGCAACGCGCGGGGAACCCGCGAGCTAACTACGAGCACCCCGCCCCGCCACAGGGGGCTGGCCACGCCCGATCTTAGACAGCGGCTCCCCCACGACGAACCATGGTCCTGCGGTGAGGTGCCAACCCGCGTATATCAGTCTGACCGCGCGTCGCGCACAGCCTGCCGGACCGCCACCAACCCAGCCGACCACACAACACATCGAAGGAGCGCAAATGCGGCAACTCACCGACCCCGACTTGACAAACGCCTCTCCATATCAGCGACTCATGCGCCCCTGGCGGGGCGTACCCGGAACGGATGAAAATGTTCGTGCGTCGCTGGCGCGGCGTCCGCGGAACGGATGAACTGCTTGGCGGCCGCCCTGGTCGACGTCGGCTCTAACTGGTGCCAGAGAGCCCGGATATCAGCGAGACGCGAGAGTCTCGGGCACCCCGAACTGTTGCCTTGAGCACGCGATTCAGACTCCACAGCATGAGGCTCTCCCGGGCGGTCGTCCTGTCATCCGATGTTCGGGAGGTGTGTCGTGAATCGTTTGATCGAGCGTTGCGCGATGCTCGATGTCCACAAGGCGCAGGTCACCGCGTGCGTGCGCGTTCCTGACGGCGACGGCGGCCGCCGGCAGGAGATCCGCGAGTTTCGCACGACGACCGCGGGGCTGATCACGTTGGCGGACTGGTTGCGGAGCTGGGCGGTGACCGTGGTCGGGATGGAGTCCACCGGCGTCTACTGGCGGGCGATCTACTATCTGCTCGAAGACGAGTTCGAGTGCCAGCTGTTCAATGCCCGTCATTTGCGTCACGTCCCCGGGCGCAAGAGCGATGTTCAAGACGCCGAGTGGGGCTGCCAGCTGATCGAGCACGGCCTGGTCCGCACGAGCTTCGTGCCGCCGCGACCGTTGCGGGAGCTGCGTGACCTCGTCCGCTACCGCAAAGCGAAGATCCAGGAACGCGGACGGGAGGTGCAGCGCGTCGAGAAGACCTTGCAGGACGCCGGGATCAAGCTGTCCTCGGTCGCCTCAGAGGTGCTCGGCAAGTCCGCGCGGCTGATGCTCGACGCGATGATCTCCGGCACCCACGACCCAGAGTTGCTCGCCGAGCTGGCCAAGGGCGCGCTGCGCAACAAGATCCCCGCTTTGCGTGAGGCGCTCGAAGGCCGTTTCACCGGCCACCAGGCGCTTCTCGTCGGGCAGATGCTCGCCCAGATCGACTTTCTCGACGAGACGATCGCGACCCTCTCCGAACGCGTCGAGGAGCTCACGCGCCCTTTCTCCCGTGAGATCGAGCTGCTCGACACGATCCCCGGTGTCGATAAGCGCGCGGCCGAGATGCTGTTGGCCGAGATCGGCCCTGACATGAGCCGCTTCCCGACCGATGCGCACCTCGCGTCCTGGGGTCAGGGTGCCGCGCAGCCATTTCGAGCCTTTGCGGGGAGACACCGAGAACACCGAACGCGGCAGCTGCCATGGCCACCATCGCAAGCCTACTGCGGGAGCGGGTGACGCTCCGGGTCAACTCGGTCGACCGGATCTTCCTCGCCGGCTACATCCCGAAGTTGCAGTCCGAGGGGCAGGTCGTGCGGTTCCTGTTGGACCGCGGGATTCCGATCCCCTCGCCGGCGGCGCTGGGGTAGATCGGCGACGGCTACGTGCGCGCGATCGAGCGGTTCGCACGCAAGCACCGGATCCCGGTGGTGCGTTTCAAGAAGGGCGAGTCCAAGGAGCTGGTCGCCCGCCGCTACATGCAGCGCGCCGAGCGGGAGGGCCGCTTTGGGGTGGTGATGATCGGCGTCGCGCAGGAGAAGTCCTCGGCCTGGCGCGGGTTCCGTCGCGGCGGCTCGGACTCGCACCCGCATTTCTCATACCGGCGGATGTCGGTGTTCCCGAATCACTACTACGTTTACATCCGCGACCGCGAGTGGGGCCCGGCTGTTGCGCGCCGTTCAAATCAAATTGGGCACGCTCGCGCCGACTTCGATGGGGATCGGAGGGTGGGGTACGAAAGAAGAAGTAAGTCGCTCTGAGCGCTGAAAACGTCGACGTTCGGTCGTTCGCTGAAGCGATCCCCAAGATCAACGGCATCTCGCCCCTCTGCAGCATGGGGGGTCAGGGCGGGCGCGAGCGTGGGTAGCTGCGCCGGCGGCTGGCGTCAAGCGCCGATCGGCGGGTGTCGTGATCAGTTCAGCGTGGCTGCGGCGCTTGACCCGCAGCCACCGCGCGCAGCTGCATGGCAGCGAGGTCGTGCTGGCGCACGACTGCAGCGACCTGCTACGGCGGCAGCGGCGGCATTCCGGTCAGCAGCCCGCCGGTCAGCCACACCGCGCGCTCCCACTCGCCGGGATGCTGGCTGCCGAATCGAAGCGCCCACGCCCTGACGGCGATCGCGAGCGCCTCGACGGCGTCGGCGAGGATCGAGCCCTGGGGCGTGACGCGCGCGAGCACTCCCGGATCCAGCGCGTAGGCGGCTCGCGTCGCGCAGCAGCGCAGCAGCTCCGAGCGTGCGCGGGCGGCGCGCAACCAGCCGCGGACAGTGCCCGGCGGGCGACCAAGACGCCGCGCGATCACACGGTGCCCAGCGCCGCGGGCGGCGTGGCGCAGCGCTTCGCCGATCACCTCCGATCCGTCGCGGCGACGCGGCACGCTCCACGCCGGCACCAGTACGTGCGTCGCGCCGCAGCCCCCACAACACGCCCGCCGCGGCTGCACCGACCGCACGCCAGCCAGCATTCGCACCTCGCGCGGGCGCGCGAAACCCCACCGCGCGAGCCGCCCAAAGCAGCCCGGGCAGGACAGCGCGCCAGCCGCCAACTCCGTCTCCAACTGCTGCTCGCTGACCGCCACCATCAACACCGAAGATCGCCTCCACACGCATACACCAAACCCTCCCAGATCACCGCGCCGCTAGGAAGGGGCGGCCCGTGTTGCATACCTACCACACCCACGCCTACGCCAGCCTGCCCAGACGGCCGCGCCATCACCACCGTGAACGGCGCGAAGGTGCCGTTTCATGCCCATCTTGAACGGCGCCTAACACCCCGGCTTTCATCAAGACGGTCGCCTACGCCCCATACGGCGTGTGGATCTACCTCAATGGGCACGAGTGGGCTTGCGACGCGAGGTCGCACGCAGTGAGTGGACACGCGGGATTGGAGGTTCGGCTGATGTCGTGAGCGTTGTTCCAGGTCCGTGCTCGATGGCCTGGCCCCGGTCTGACGTGCGTCGCCAGCGGCCCTGGCGGGGTTCGAAGCTCAGGCAAAAGCCCAAGAGCGCCCGTTCCATCCGGGGGCCACAGCCGAGAGGCAGATCGGACGGGTCTGCGACGCGAGGTCGCACGCATATGAGTGAACACGTTGATTGGAGGTTCGACGAATATCGAAGGCGTAGTTCCGGGCTCGTGCTCAGGGCCTGGCCTCGGCCTGACGTGCGTCGCCGGCGTCCCCGGCGGGGTTCGAAGCATCAGGCAAAAGCCCAAGGGCGCCCGTTCCATCCGGGGGCTACAGGCGGGAGGCAGATCGGACGGGTGAAGAACTTAAACCTCTGGCTGATGTCTCGTTACGGTCAGCTCCGCCGATGGGACGCTGTAGCGGAGTACAAGGACTGGCCGCTGAGAAGCGGCAGGCGCCGGTTGGGAAGCCCGCCCAGCCGGGAAGAGCACCGCTGTCCTCGGGGCACAGGAGGCACCCACCCCGGTCGTAGCTCGTGCGTGCGAAACGCGGTAACCCCGTCGAGGTCCGGGCTGTGGCCCGGTAAGCCGACCGTGAGGAGGGCCCAATCCCTCGGCGGGAATCTGATGATCGAGAAGCGAAATGCGCCGCGAGGCGCTCTGTTGTATCCCCGGCGCAGCCGGGAGGAACTCGAAGGAAAGTTCTTGGGTCCAATGACTTACCCAGATCCGAAAGGTGAAAGGAACAACAGCATGTCAGAAAGCGACGGTCATACCCAGGTGTCAGGGGTGAGGCGTCGCGGGACCCGTGTGATATGGCGAAAGCTGGACCTGCCTGAATCCCAATCTCCGGAAGACGAAACTCGGCGTCCGTCGGAAAGACACATGTTACCGGCGCCACGCTCTGCGACGGCATCGTTCGCTGGCTGTCGCAACCTTCGGAACGTGGAGCGTTGCCCAGTGAGGGCAATCAAGGAGATGAGTGGGGCGCCTAGGGCTCACGAATGAATTAGTGGGCTGTGGCAGGATGTTGGGTTGTGGTGGCGTATCGCGGGGGCATGATCGATGAATCGCAGATTGTTGAGCGTTATCGGGGGTTGGGGCCGGAGTTGAACGAGCGTCAGCGCAGGTTGTGGGCGGCGTCGGAGGCTCGGTCGTGTGGGCCGGGCGGGATCGCGGCTGTCGTGCGTGCGACGGGGATCAGCAAGAACACTGTGCAGCGTGGGATCGCAGAGCTGCGGGAGGGGACACGGCTCGAGGCGGGTCGTGTCCGTCGGCCGGGTGCGGGGCGGCCGCGGTTGACGGAGTCTGATCCGGAGCTGGTGGGAGCGTTGGAGGCGTTGGTGGATCCGGATACGCGTGGGGATCCGTGCTCGCCGTTGCGGTGGTGCTCGAAGAGCTTGCAGAACATCGCGAGTGCGCTTCAGGCGGCAGGACATCAGGTGTCCGATCGGACGTCCGGGAAGCTCTTGCGGGGGCTTGGGTTTCGGTTGCACGCGAACTCCAAGACGCGGGAGGGGAAGGATCATCCTGACCGTGACGCGCAGTTTCGGCATATCAACGAGACGACACGCTCGGCGCTCGCCGCGGATCAGCCGGTGATATCCGTAGACGCGAAAAAGCGCGAGCTGGTCGGGGATTTCAAGGCTGTCGGGCGGGAATACGAGCCGACTGGGCGGCCGGTCGAGGTTCGCTGCCACGACTTCAAAGACAAGGATCTGGGGCACGCGATCCCGTACGGCGTGCTCGACATCAAAGCCAACGAGGGGATGGTCAGCGTTGGTGTCACCCATGACACAAGCGCGTTCGCGGTCAACTCGATCCGCGTGTGGTGGCAGTACCTCGGCCAGAAGCGTTACCCCAAAGCGACGTGCCTGACGATCACTGCTGACGGCGGCGGCAGCAACTCCAGCCGCACGCGCCTGTGGAAGACCGAGCTGCAGAAGCTCGCCAACGAGCTCGCGCTGCCGATCCGCGTCTGCCACTTTCCGCCCGGGACGTCGAAGTGGAACAAAATCGAGCATCGCATGTTCAGCTACGTCAGCCTCAACTGGCGCGGACGGCCGCTTGAGAGCCTGCAGGTGATCATCGACCTGATCGGCGCGACCACGACCAGCACCGGCCTGAAGGTCTACGCGCGCCTGGACCCCGGCCACTACGAGAAAGGGATCAAGGTCACCGACCAAGAGCTTGCCGCCGTGGACATCGCCCGCGACCAGTTCCATCCAGACTGGAACTACACGATCCACCCAACCCAAAAGGGGCCACTAATTCTTTCGTGAGCCCCAACTACGTCACGCTCGGACGTACAACAGAGACGAACGCGGGATCAACCTACGGGGCGCGAGCCCCATGGTGACGGAGTGCCCATAGTAGTCGTGCGAGTCACGCCCCGCCAGGGGGGACGGGAGAGCCGTCTACAGGGCCTGCGACGCGAGGTCGCACGTATATGAGTGAACACGTTGATTGGAGGTTCGACGAATATCGAAGGCGTAGTTCCGGGCCCGTGCTCGGGGCCTGGCCTCGGCCTGACGTGCGTCGCCGGCGTCCCCGGCGGGGTTCGAAGCATCAGGCAAAAGCCCAAGAGCGCCCGTTCCATCCGGGGGCCACAGGCGAGAGGCAGATCGGACGGGTGAAGAACTTAAACCTCTGGCTGATGTCTCGTGAGGACGAGCTCCGCCGATGGGATGCAGCAGCGGAGTACAGGGACTGGCCGCTGAGAAGCGGCAGGCGCCGGTTGAGGAGTCCTCTCAACCGGGAAGAGCACCGCCGTCCCCGGGGCACAGGAGGCACCCACCCCGGTCGTAGCTCGTGCGTGCGAAACGCGGTAACCCCCGTCGGGGTCCGGTGCTGTTTGACCGGTAAGCCGACCGTGAGGAAGGCCCAACTCCCCGGCGGGAATCTGATGATCGAGAAGCGAAATGCCGACAGTCGAAAGACAACAGGAAACCGGGACATGATGGCTGGCCCCTTCAGCTGGCCGTTCCGGATAACTGGCCGGATACGGGACGTAAATGCCCGGACGCGAAAGCGTGCTGACGCGGTCAGGTGAGCCCCGGCAGGAGAAGATGATGATGACGCCAGAACCAACGGACAAGTTATTACCCCGGCCTGCAAATGGGTTACGCGGCGTAAGCCGTGGCGGGGTGAGTGAAGAACCGCTTGATGATGTGTGGCTGTTGCTGGCGACCGTGTAGGTAGGAGCGCACCTCATCGATCAGCTCGCTCAGGTTCCGCGGCCGGCGGCGGCCGACCGCGTTGGCCTTCACGTCATGGTTGAGCAACTCCACCGGGTTGAGGTCGGGGCTGTACCCCGGGAGGAAGTACAGCTCGATCCGCTCACCGTGTTCGGCCACCCACGCCTTGACCAGCTTCGAGCGATGCGAGGGATGCCCATCCACGATCAGGTGCACCTTCCGATCCGGGTGATGGTCGATCAGCCGCTTGAGGAAGTCGATGAACACGAACTGGTTGAACTTGCCCTCAAACAGCGAGAAGCGCAAGGACCCGTCGTTGCCGATCGCGGAGATCATGTTCACCCCGAACCGCTGGCCGGTGGCCTCCTTGATCGGCGTCTGCCCTTTCGGGCTCCAGGAGCGCCCGTGTGAGCACTGCGAGCGAAACCCGGTCTCGTCCTGCCAGAGCAGGATCCCCCCGTCGCGCCTGGCCATCGCGCGGATCGTTGGGTAGCGCTCCTTCAGCCACTGCTCGACCGCCTCGGGATCGCGCTCCAGCGCTCTGTGCGCCGGCACCTGCGGCGTGAACCCCCACGCGCGCAGATAGCGCCCCACGGTCCTCACCGCGAGGCGGACCCCGAACCGCTGATCGATCAACTCCATGACCGCGTCCCGCGTCCACAGGAACCCCGGCAGCTTCAGCTGATCGGGGTTGCGCTCCTTGACCAAGGTCACGATCACCCCCTGCTGCCAGGGCTCAAGCGCCGCCTGCTCACCCGGCCGCCGGCCCCGGCGGCGCTCCTGCAACCCCTCCCAGCCGCCGTCACGCCAGCGGCGCATCCACTTCGACACTACCGCCCGCTCAACCCCGAACACCCGTGCGGCCTCACGGTGACTCATCCCACCGATCACCGCCCGCACCGCACGCTCGCGAATCGCCGCCTGTGCCTCACCTGACAGTGACCGAAGATCGGAGCGAGTTGACACTCTCACATACTATCAAAACGGTAACCCATTTACTGGCCGCGGTAATAGACGCTGCGACTACGGTCGTGGTGAACGGACCCGCGGACGACCCACTCGAGGTTGAGCGGATCGCACGACGTCGCCCCATCGGACCTACACGGGCTTGCTTGAGCCGGATGCATCGCAAGGTGCTCGTCCGGTTCTGAGGGGGGCCGGGCGCAGCAATGCGCCCGGCCTACCCGGTGAAGGGGCACAGGTGGCTGGACACCCGAGAACCGCGAGGTATGCGTAATGCAGAACGCCGAAACGGTATTGAGTGTCCTCCGTGAACGCGGCAGGCGCGGCCTGCCGTTGGAAGGGTTGTATCGGCAGTTGTTCAACCCGCAGCTGTACTTGCTGGCCTACGGGCGGATCTACTCCAACAAGGGAGCGATGACCCCCGGACCCGACGCGGAAACAGCGGACGGCATGACGCTGGGCAAGATCGAGCGCATCATCGACGCGGTGCGTCACGAGCGCTACCGGTTCAAGCCCGTCAAGCGCCTCTACATCCCAAAGAAGGACGGGAAGCAGAGGCCACTTGGTCTGCCTTCATGGTCGGACAAGCTCGTCGGCGAAGTCGTGCGTCTTCTCTTGGAGGCGTACTACGAGCCGCAGTTCTCCGATCATTCCCACGGCTACCGGCCCGGTCGTGGCTGCCACACCGCCTTGAGTCATGTGGCGGTCGCATGGACTGGGACGACCTGGTTTATCGAAGGTGACATCTCCCAGTGCTTGGTGCCATCGTCATACTGCCTCCGTGGTGATGGGGGTTGTGTCAAAGACGGTGGCGGAATCAGGGGGTCGGCGCACCACCTGAAACGTCCGGGCGGCTTGCTTGGCTGCCCGGCTGATGAAGGTGGTCGCCACGATGAGACGGTTCGGGCTCGCCGAGAGCGAGCAGGAACGCGTGTGGGAGCTGTGGGGCGAGGGCACGTCGTTGCGGG
This sequence comes from uncultured Solirubrobacterales bacterium, assembly GCA_963836065.1. GTDB lineage: Bacteria > Actinomycetota > Thermoleophilia > Solirubrobacterales > Solirubrobacteraceae > Palsa-465. The sequence continues at coordinate 293,637 of CAWIII010000034.1, read as the reverse complement.
CGGTCGCGCGCAAGCTCGGCGCCAGGCCGGAGTACGTGCGTCGGTATGTGACTTCGACGGGCGGGGTGAAACCGGCAGCGAGAGAGCGCTCGAAGCGATGCCTGTCTGAGCAGGAGCGCGAGGAGATCTCGCGTGGTCTCGCGCGCGGTGAGAGCTGTCAGGTGATCGGGGCGCGGATCGGGCGCAGTCACACCACGATCTCGCGAGAGGTCAACCGCAACGGTGGCCGCGAGCGCTATCGGGCGCGCGACGCCGATGAGGCGGCGTGGGGGCGGGCGCGGCGGCCGAAGCGCTCCAAGCTCGCCGCGTGTGCGCGGTTGCGTGAGGTCGTGGAGGAGAAGCTCGGGGAGCGCTGGTCGCCGCAGCAGATCTCGGGCTGGCTGGGCCGTACGTATGCTGATGAGCCGGAGATGCGGGTGTCGCACGAGACGATCTACTTGTCGCTGTTCGTGCAGACACGTGGTGCGTTGCGCCGTGAGTTGTGCGCGCAGTTGCGCAGCGGTCGGCGCACGCGCCAGCCGCGGGGTCGTCGGGCTCCGCAGGGCCAGGGGCGGGTGCGGGAGATGCTGATGATCAGCGAGCGGCCGGCCGAGGTCGAGGATCGCGCTGTGCCCGGTCACTGGGAGGGCGATCTGTTGCTGGGCAAGCGCCCGACGGGGATCGCGACGCTGGTGGAGCGCACGAGCCGCTTCGCGCAGCTGGTGGCGCTGCCGGACGGCTATCGGGCAGAGCCTGTGCGTCTGGCGCTGACGCAGAGCATCCGCTCGCTGCCGGCGCAGCTGCGTCGCTCGCTGACCTGGGATCAGGGCAAGGAGATGGCTGAGCACGCCCGGTTCACTGTCGACAGCGGCGTGCAGGTGTACTTCTGCGATCCGCGCAGTCCGTGGCAGCGGGGCAGCAACGAGAACACCAACGGCCTGCTGCGCCAGTACTTCCCCAAGCGCGGCGATCTTGGCGGGATCGCCCAGGAGCAGCTCGACGCGGTCGCTGCCCAGCTCAACGGCCGGCCGCGCAAGACGCTCGGGTGGATGACACCAGCGGAGCGGTTCGCCGAACTGGTGGCGAGCGGTCCTGGCTAAACCGGCGCGGGCCTGCCGCTAACATCGACGAGGTGTGTTGGTAGCCACCCGGTGAGATTGACACTGACAACGTGTCACGTTCGGCACTAACAATGTGTCACCATTCAGTGACACCCACATACATAAGAGGTTACCGCCACGCACGGTGACAACACGTCACCCCACCCGCGTGGGTCGAACGGGCGCACAGCAACCCCCCCTCCGGGTACCGCGTCGGCGACGGCCTCGACTCCACCGAGACCCGCCGGGTAAGGTCGCCGATGCAGCGCAAGCGGTTGGGCGCTCCGTGTGAGAAGCTTCAGTCGTCCGAGGTGGTGCGGTGACCCCTTGAGCCTAAGGTGGTTTCGGCTTGTGGGACCAGTATTCGTAGGCCTTTTCGGCGTCCGTTGCGGACGTGGAGGGCTTGCAGTTCGCCGCGCTTTACACGCTGCAACACGGTTTGGCGGGAGACGCGGAGGATGCGGATCGCGTCGAGCATCGGGACGTAGCCGACCGGGGCGTCTTCGACGAACAGTGCCCGGAGTTGGTCGTTGACGCGGATGCGCCACGGGGCGCCGGGGGTGTCTTGTTCGCCGGCAATGAGCCCGGCCTGCAGCCAGCGGTGGATCGTTGATGCCGCGACGCCGAGAACCTCGGCGGCCTGCCCGATCGGGAGCGGCTCGCCGTCGGGTGGCTGGTCGGGCGGCTGGTGGCGGTCGATCTGCCAGTGCACGCGTAGGCTGGAGACGATCTGGGCGGTGAAGCGCTGGCCGGTGGCCGAGCGCCGGCCTTGGCGGTTGAGGATCCCGGCGATCGTGGCGTCGTCGTAGTGGACGGCGAGGCGGCGCAGCAGCGCGAGGGTGTCTTCGTCGGTGCGGATCTTGGGTTGGTGGCGGGGTAGCGAGACGATCAGTTCTGTGATCGCGCCCCCTTGCCAGCGCAGGGTCAGTGTCGCGCGGCGTTGCTCGCGCGCGACATCGACGATCACTTCTTCGATCATGCAGCGCAAAAGCTGCTTGCGGTCGCGGTCGGTGGTGGTCGGCGCCGACCACACGCGGCCGAGGTCTGCGCCGAGCGCGAGCAGTTGCTGGCGCTCTGTGTCGGTCAGCGTGCGGGGACGCTGGCGCTCGCGCAGCCCCAGCTCGGCCTCGGCCTCGGCGAGCGCGTTGAGTGCCTTTTCCCAATCGCGCTCCAGGCCGCGGGCGACGAGCCGGTGCTCGGGCTCGACCTGGCGGTAGCGGCGCTCGGCCCGCTCGGCTTGGTATCGCGCGCGCTCGACCTGTAGCCGCCACTGCGACAGCGCGGCGTCGTGGTCGGCCTCGAGCGCCTCGGCCGCGGACAGCGCGGCTTTGACACCGGCAGGAGTGAGCGCCGCCAACAGCGCGGCGCTGACCGCCTCGTCGATCTGGATGCCCCCGACGCGCAAACACCACTGGCCGCGGCCTTCCACCAGCACGCTGCCGGGACAGTGGTAGGCTGGGCGCGTCTGGCCCCGCCGGCCCTGATAGTGCACCTTCAGCTTGCGGGCGCAGCGCCCGCAGACAGCGATACCTTGCAACAGCGCCTGGCCTTCGCCGGACCGCGCCGCTGGCTTCGTGCGCGCGCGGGGGCGTGTTACCCGCGAGCCGCGTCTGGTTGTGATCGAACGTGGCCTTGTCGATGTAGCGGGCAACCGGCTCTACCGCTACAGCACATCCGGCGGGCATTCGCAGCATCCCGTCGGTCACCACGCCCAGGCTGAATAGCCGAGCGTGGAGCGAGCCGCCGTCGATTAGGGCGGCGTCGTTGCTGTGGACGGCCCATGTCCGCTCGCGCTGGAAGGGGGTCCCCCTTGCGTTACGGGTGTTCTTCGGGTACACGCCGGGGAGCTTCCGGGTGCTATGCCACCACTTCCGCGCCGACCCCACCCGAGAGTTCTTTTTGCCCGAGCGCACCCGGGCCACGACGGTGCCCAAGCCGCCTGCCAAGTCCAGTCGGCTGCGCGAGAGGGTCGTGGCGATGCGCAAGCAGAACCTGTCGGTCTACGACATCGCCGCCGCGCTGGCCGCCGAGGGCGAGACGCTCTCGCCACCGGCGATCTGGGCGATCCTGTCCGCGGAGGGCTTCGCCCGGTTGCCGCGGCGCGCCGACGAGGAGCGAGCGCCGCGCGTGGGGGTCACGCCTGCCGCCACCGCCGACGTGCGCGCCTTCGATCTGAGCCCCCGGGAGTTCCGCACCGACGTCGGCGGGCTGTTCCTGTTCGTGGCGCTGCTCGCGCGGGCGCGCTTTGACCAGATCATGCAAGGCGCCGGCCTGCCGGGCAGCCGGATGGTGCCCGCGGGGGCGGCGATGCGCTCCCTGCTCGCGCTCAAGCTGACCGGGGCGGCGCGCACCAGCCACGCGATGGCGTCCGTGTTCGACGAGGGCCTGGCCCTGTTCGCCGGTCTCAACGTGATCCCCAAGCGGTCGTTCTTGACCGAGTACTCCTGCCGCATCGCCTCGGCCAGCTACCCGAAACTGATGAGCGCCTGGTTTGACGCGATCGGCGCGCTCGGCCTCGAACGAGGGGTGAGCTTTCACCTGGACTTCCACACCATCCTATTCCCTGGCGATGATCACGCGGCGGAGCTTGGCGAGCATGTCGGCGAACGATGTGGCGGTCTTGCTGAGGTACCAGCGAGCGCGTTGGCCGTGCTCTTCGACGACGTCTGCGTGATGCCCGCAGACCGCGTACCAGATGATCGTCAGCGTCATCGCGAGGAACTGCAAGCAGACGTCCGCTCCACCGCTTTCTTGGCGCCGTTGCGCGCATCGCCGACGCCGAACAGTTCTTTGCCGTCTTCGAAGCGACTTCGATCCGCCAGCATCTGCGTAGCGCTCCACGATCTCCGCGACACTCTCGTCAAGTCCGTGTGATCAGCGCGAGCTGTTAGCCCGAGCGCTTGCGCTCTTCTTTGACGAATCACGCGCGCCCCGTGTCCGAGCCGAGCACCCCCACAGTCAGTCTATGATCGCGAGCTTGAGCGTTTCGGTCTTGCCGTAGCGTCGCACGGCCTGCTCTACCCACTCGGTGTCAGGTCGCTTGCGAGCTTGGCAAGCGTGTGAGTCGTTTGCCCCACTTGCTGCCTCCCTGCTTGCCCGAGCGCGCCTTTTGCGATCGTAGATCGCGCCGTTCGAGCGCATCTAGATTGATCTTGACCCTGCCTGCAGACCCCGCCATCCTCTGTTTCGTACTCTTCGTCACCTACTATGTCTATCCTGCTATCCTTCATCTAGCCGCGAGCATCTAGCATTTCCCTTTCCAGCTCTATCTTTCCTTGCCTCTCATATCTCTCTTGTCCTTCTTCGCGAACTGTTTGCGCCTTTGCTGCCAGCAGCTTAACAATATCTTCATTCAGACCTATCTCTCTATAAACTCCAAGCGCACCACTATCCCTACCACTACCCAGTTGTTTCCCCACTCTACCACCACCTTGTCCGAGTTCTCTGTCTCGTCTTATTCCAGAAGCAGGCGTGTATCTTGCGCCCCAGACGATGCAGCAACTTCTCTTTTACCTCCACTAGCAGCTTCTCTTCCCTTCCACGGCGAGGACGCCCTGATCGAGAAGCACTACGTGTCCAAGCGCAGCCGCCGCCAGAAAGGGGTGCTCGCGTTCTTGGCCCAAGACGCTGAGCGGCGAGTGTTCTGCTACGCAAACGCGGGCGTCCGCAAGGCCGACCAAGCAGACGAGGTGCTGCGCTTCGCCGAATTCTGGAAACAGCGCACCGGCCGGCTGCCGCAGGAGCTCGTGTTCGACTCCAAGCTCACCACCTACACCAACCTCGAGGCCCTCAACCAGATGGGGATCGCCTTCATCACCCTGCGCAGGCGCTCGCCGGGGCTGGTCGCCGAGCTCGACGCCGCGCCGGTCTCGGCGTGGCGACGGATCGAGCTCAAAGGAGTCCACCGCGCCTACCGCCACCCACGCATCCTGGACCGCCGGATCACCCTCACCGACTACAACGGCCCGATCCGCCAGATCGCCGTCGCCGACCTGGGCCACGAACAACCCACGCTCATGCTCACCAACCAGCTCCGGCGCGGAGCGCCCGGACTGGTCGAGACCTACGCCAAGCGGATGCTGATCGAGAACTCCATCTCCGACGGCGTCGACTTCTTCCACACGGACGCGCTGTCCTCAGCAGTGGCGATGAAGGTCAACTGCGACCTACAGCTCACGCTCATCGGCTCGAGCCTCTACCGCCTCCTCGGCGCCCAGATCGGGGGCGCCTACGCGACCGCCGAGTCACGCCACATCTGGCGCGACTTCATCGACGCCTCAGCCCGGGTCACCATCACCGACCACACCATCGAAGTGCGCTTCGGCAAACGCGCCCACAACCCCTACCTGCTCGACGCCGGCTTCGCCGAAACCGACATCCCCGTGCCATGGTGGGGAGGGCGCAGACTCAAGCTCGCCTTCGGCTAAGTCACCACACCCGCGTGGTGTTAATCCCCGAACCTAACGTGGGAGTCCAGGCTAGCACGCACGCGGGCGTCTGGCAGTGCCGCCCGGCCGTCACGTTGTCGGGACGCTTGACCTCCGGCGCGCGATTCCACGCCTTGGCCGTCCCCAGCTTCTCCGGGCCGCTGCATCAGCCCAGGACCGGCATTCCAGCCGGCACGGATGAGATGTTTGATGTCCGTCATCTCCTTACTTGTCCACGGCCCGCTGTCAAGCCCTCGAGTCAAATGGGCACGGCGGCGGTGTTGTCTCGGGGGGGGGCGTTGGCGCGTTCGATGGGCGGGTGTTGTGCGCGCGGGCGCCCGGCCTTACTTTGGTCCGCGATCCGGGTTGGTTCCGGGTCGGCGACATGATGGTCGATGGGGTGAATCCCGCTGGGGTAAGCGTTGCGGCCGCTCGTTCTTTCTAGGCCGTCCACGAGGTGTCGGCAGGAGATCGCCGGGAGCCGGCCGCGGTGCATCGGTGTGAGTGAGGACTTGGCGCGCACGGACTGAGAAGGGGGGTCATGCAGGCGACAGGGCGTCCTCGCCGAGGTCTCGGAGCGTGTGGTAGCAGCGTTTGAGGATCTTGCGCGCGAGCGCGAGGCAGGCGCGGTTGCCGCCGATCCGCTGAGCGGCTTGGAGGTAGTAGTCGCGGTCCGGGCTGCGGGGATGCCGGGCCTGCTGGGCGGCTTCATACAGCGCCCATCTGAGCGCGGGCGGTCCTTGGCGGGAGAGCCTGCCGGGCGCGCGATGCGCGTCGGATTGTTTGACGGTGATGTCCAGGCCGCCGTAACGAACGGCGTCGCGAGAGTTGTCAAACCGCCTGGCGTCGCCGAGCTCGGCGAGGATCGTCACGGCACACAACCCACCGATCCCGTAATGCGCGGCGATCAGCGCCTTGCAGCCCGTCTGCCGACGCGCATAGTCGCGCAGCTCGGTGGTCAGCGGCGCAAGCTGGATGTCGAACGCGTCGATCATCGCAAGCGCCACAGTGACCTGCTCACGCGCGGTCGCGGGCAGCGGCTGGGTGGCGAGCCACTCGCGGCCGTCGGCAGTCATCAGGTCGCGCTTGTGCGGGCAGCCATGGTGATAGAGCACCGACTGGATCCGCTGCTGCCACTCGGTGCGCTGATGGCTGAGCGTGTGCCGGCAGCGGACTCGGGCGCGGAGATCGAGGATGTGATCGGGCGGGATCCACGACTCCGGCAACCGGCCGATCAACAACAGCTCCCGCAGATGCCGCGCATCAGCCCAGTCGGTCTTCGGGCGCTTCTTCGGTCCCCGCAGCCCGCTCGTCTCCGCCGGCTCGGCCAGGTGCACCCCGGCGCCGACCCGGTCAAGCTCCTCGACCACGAACCGCCAGCCGGTCGTCGCCTCCAACGCAACCTCGAGCTGGCGCCCGGCGAACCGTCCCAGGAATCGCCCGACCGCAGCCCGGTCCGCCGGCGCCACCCGCCCCCGCGAGATCTCGCCCGTCTCCAGGTCGATCCACTCCGCCGTGATCTGCGCCCGGTGCTGATCGAGCCCCATCACGATCGGCAACCGCCCCGCCGCCTCTCCCTTCCCAAGCCCGTCCTCTGTCTCAAGCGCCATAAGAGCTGTCACGCGGGCAGCGTCCAGCCCGACCCATCGCGCACCTTGGGCCACGGTCGGTACCTCCTGTTCGAATTTGGCCGGCCGCGCGGCCTGCAACCGCGCGCGCCTGACATATGCCATTCGACGCGGAGGACCGGCCACCTGCGCCGGGGGCCTCACGTCAACTTGGACATGCCATCTTTCGCATGGCGCCTCGCGGCGCACGATCAACTACTACGGACGCTTCTACAAGTCCATGTTGTATGGCTCCTCCACGATTAGGGTGGGTTACGCGATGACCGGTCCCGCGTTGAGCTTGCCGACGATGAGGTAGATCATCGCGATGAAGTTGCGGTTTGAGCGGTACCCGCGGGCGCGACGCTTGGCGGCCTGGATGAGTGAGTTCAGGCCCTCCAAGAGTCCGTTCGAGACGCGGCTGTGGTGCCAGCGGATCACCCCGAGCCAGTGATCTTCAAGCATGTCGCAGAACTTGAACAGCGGCTCGAGGCCGCTCTCTCGCGCCTCGGCGATCCACCGGCGCAGGTACTCCTCGGCAGTGTCAGGGTCGTCGAGCTCGTAGAAGCTGTCGAACTGCTGGGCCAGCGTGTACGCGCGAACGGTCTCAAGCGGCTGCGCGAGCAGCTCGTCGAGCAAGTCGCGCTGGCGCTCGGTCAGGTTCTTGCGGCGCTTGAGCCACATGTAGCGGGTGTTCTTGAGACAGCTCGCGGTGATGCGTGGCCTCCTCCCGGCGAACCTCCTCGACAGCCTTCGAGAGATGAGACTTGACGTGGTAGCGGTCGAACGTGACCTCCGCCGCCGGCAGGTAGGTGAGCGTCCCCTTCAAAAACGCCTCGGACATGTCCTGGCAGACCTCCGAGACCCGGCCCGGGTCGCCGCCGTGAGTCTCCAGAAACAACGAGAATGCCTGCACCGTCTCGTGATCGCGACCCTCCACGCAGAACACGCCGCGGCGCTCGTCCAGGTCGGCGAACACCGAGACGTACTCGTGCCCGCGCCGGCTCGAGGTCTCATCGATCCCGACCCGCTCGACGCCAGAGAGATCCTGCGCCTCGACCGCCTCATCGACGTAGTGGTGCACGATCCGCCAGATCCGCATGTCGCTCTCGCCGACCAGGGCAGCGAGCGTCGCGACCGGCATCTCGGCGACCATCGCCATCACCAACGCCTCGAACAGCAGCGTGAACCCCGACCGCTCCCTCGCCCACGGCACCTCCACCAGATGGGTCTTGTGCTCCGGGCAAACCACCCGCGGCACCCTCGCCGTCAGGTACGCCTGATGCTGGAAAAAGTCCAGATGCCGCCAGGTCTTCTCCTCGGTGTCGTGCACCGGACATCCCTCCCGGCCGCACTCCGGACAGGCGAACCGGCTACCCTTCTCGAAGTCGATCCGCAGATCAAGCCGCTTGGCCGCCGGGTCGAACTCCACGCTTACAACCTGCCACGCCTCGGACAGACCCAAGGCGGCCTGGAACAGACGAAGGTCTAGCGCTTGCATGCGGGGCTCCCATCATCGAGGATCAGAAGCCCGGCAGGCAATCAACCAGACCGGACGCTACCCACACGCAACGTGGAGGAGCCTGTTGTATCCGGTCTTTCGCCACTTCAACGAGCTGCTCGTGATGTGGGCCATGCGGAAATACAAACGACCGCGCCGCCGCCAAACGCGGGCGCGCAGGTTCATCGCTGACGTCGCAGGACGCCAGCCCGGCCTGTTCGCGCACTGGCGCTGGGGTGTGCGCCCTGACGGCTGGACGATAGGAGCCCGGTGAGCTGAGAGGTTCACGCCGGGTTCTGCGAGCGCCGGGGGGTGAGACCCCCCCGGCGACTCACCTGGTCGTGCATTGCACGAGCAGGCGGAAGGCCGAGTATGTGCTTGCCGGGATCGCCGTGCGGATGAGCGAGGTGGGGCTACGGCTACACCCCGACAAGACGCATGTCGTCTATTGCAAGGACAGCAACCGTCGGGGCGAGCACGAGCACATCTCGTTTACCTTCCTCGGGTACGCCTTCCGGCCACGGGAGGCGATCAACGGAAAGAGGGGCGGGCACTTCACGTCGTTCTCGCCTGCGATCAGCCCAGAGGCGCTCAAAGCCAGAAGCGACCGGCTCCGCGCGTTGCGGATCCACCGGCGCACCGACCTGACGCTGGACGACCTGGCGCAATGGCTGAACCCCATCATCGCCGGGTGGATGCACTACTACGGCCGGTACTACCGGTCGGAGCTGGACCCCCTCCTGCGGCGCGTCAGCACGTACCTGAGGCGCTGGGCTGGGAAGAAGTACAAGCGGCTGCGAACCTACACGCGGTTCAAGCGGTGGTGGGCCGGGCTACTCGAAAGAGAGTCAGGCCTGTTCGCCCACTGGCAGTGGGTCCGCGCGTACTGACCGGTCGGTGAGAAGAGCCGGGTGACGCGAGAGTGTCACGCCCGGATCCGTGGGAGTCGGGGGCTGCGATGCCCCCGGCCACCCGACCGCGGGCACTTCCCGACCGAGGACGCCGCCCGCAAGCTGATCTACCTCGCGATCACCAAAGCCGAGACCAAATGGAAGCGCGTGTTCAACTGGCCAGCCGCCTTGGCCGCGTTCACAATCGAGTTCGGTGACCGCATCCCCGACAACTGAAACCTGACTGTCACTACTTAACACACCAGAAGTAACTGTTACTATCAAATAGTCAGCTTACACGGAAGAACTGACACCCTCCGTTCAAAGGCCCGCTCGAGGTCCGCCCGATCGGCCACTGCCTCGAGGACCGCGTCCGCGCCCACCTGCTGATCTGCATGCTCGCCTACTACCTCGTCTGGCACCTACGCCAAGCGTGGACCGAACTGCTCTTCGGCGACCACAACCCCGCCGCCACCACCGACCCGATCGCCAAGGCAACCCGCTCACCATCAGCCATCCGCAAGGCCGGCACCCGCCGAACCCCCGACCGCTACCCATGCCAAACCCTCACAAGCCTGCTCGAAGAGCTCGAGAACCGCACCCGCAACACAATCCAAGTGAACGGCACCGACGCGACCTTCGACCAGCTCACCGAACCAACCGAGCTACAAGCCCATGCGCTCGCGCTGATCAACGAGCGCATCCCCCAACTCACGTAGCCACGAGCCAGACATCCCACCACACGCGCAAACCCAGGCGCAGAACCAGATTCTCGATCAAGCTCCCGGACAACTACGGACTAGCTCGGCCTGACGCCGTCGAGACGCCGGAGTAGCTTTCCCGGCAACGGAGTAGCTTTCCCGGCAATGAAGCCTCTGGTGACCATCTCCGCTGCCTACGGCGCCGGCGGCAGCCTCGTCGGGCCGCGCCTGGCCGACCGGCTCGGCGTTCCCCTCCTCGACCGTGCGATCCCGGTCTCCGTCGCCGACCAGCTTGAGGTCCCGCGGGAGGGGTTGACGCGCAAGGAGCTGCCGCGTGACACGTTCCGGCGCTGGCTGCCGCGCTTCGCGCCTGCCGTGCGGTTGTTCTCCGGCGCCGCGATCGAGGCCGACCCTGTTGCGATGAGCGAGCAGGAGTTCCGCGACGCGACCGAGCGTGTCCTGCTCGAGTACGCGGAGGCGGGCGCCGTCATCCTCGGGCGCGCGGCGGCGGCGGTGCTCCGAGACCAGATCGGGGCGCTGCATGTGCGGCTCGACGGGCCGGCGGACCGCCGCATCGGGCAGGCGATGGTCGTGCTCGGTGTCGACCGCCCGACCGCCGAGCGCGAGCTGATGATCGCCGACCGGGCCCGTGAGACCTATGTCCAGCGCTGGTACGGCGTCGATCCCCACGACCCGCGGTGCTACGACCTCATCATCGACTCGACACGGATCAACGTCGATGGCTGCGTCGAGCTGATCGCCGTGGCCGCCAGGACGCGCGCCCGCTGAGCGGCAGGTCCGGGTCTCGCCCATGCGCTCGGACACGGGACGGAACCCGCCAGGGGGGCCGCCGTCCTGATCGGGCCGGCTCAGAACGATCGCAAGGGCGCCTTATGTGAGGTCGCCTTTGGTGCGTCAACGACGTCAACCAGCGGCGTTTGAAACGGTCGCCTGGCGCGTTATGTGAGGTTGTTGTCGACGTCATCGACGTCAGTCGGGCTTCCACGAGCCCCGTCCAGTCGGCCGGCTAACGTGGGGCGCTCGTGTTGACCCACGTTGAGGGGTTGGGGCGACACCAAGCCACATGAGCGACGACTCGCTCCCCCGCGACCGGCGCGCGGACTCACGAGCACAAGCCAGCCGACGGGGCCGACATCCACAGCCTCCACCCGTCGTCGATCGCGTGAAGGTCCGTCCGCCGGTGCCGCGCCAGCCAAGCCCGCTTCTGCACAGCCCCCCACCGCCCCCCTCGCTGCAGCCGTTGACGTTCCGCTCCTCAACTCCGCGACCAACAAGACTTCGGTCGTTTCGGTCGTACGTCGTCAACGCGTCAGACCAACGGACCAGATGCCCCACGTCGATTACATGTCAACCACGTCAAACCCCAACAACCACGGGGTGTGACGACACCGACCTCACATAAGTCGCCAAAGCGGTCGTCCGCCCGTTCGCGGGATTCGCCAACTGCCCGCGGTGCGAGCCGGTCGTCAGCAAGCGGTCGGAGATCTTCCTCGACCCGGCGCCGGCGCTTAACGGATCGCGCCGATTCAGTTAGCGCGACGAGAAGCTGCGCTTGGGTTGAGCCCGCCCCGACGACGTCGTCTTTGCGCTCGACCTTGATCCTAAGACCTTTCGGCATCAACCGCAGGTCGACCACCCGCAACTCAGACCGGGGCCCAGCCAAAGCAGCAGCACGAACGCCTCCATCCGCCCCAGCTCCAACAGTCGCGTCGCTCCTCGCCCCTACTGCCCAAATCGTTCCCGAACGAGCAGTCTCCTCGGCTCGAATCTGCTCACTGAAGACTGCAGGAACTAGCTGCTGTGCCCGCCGGTCAGTCTCGTGGGCGTTGGGTACGACTAGTCGAGTCTGTCGCGCCGGACGCGGACTGCGAGACTGTCGGGGATCGAGGAACGACGTGCTGATAACTCGGCCCTGCCCGGTGCGGCTCCCGGTGGCGAAGGGGCTTGGGCCGGAGCGACCGGGCGGGCGGGCGAAACGTCGGGTTGGGGCGCGTCGATGCGAGCGCTCACGAGGCGCGTATGGTTTCGCGGGGCCACGGGAGATCATGCGATGGCTTCGCTTGACTCCTTGATCGGTCGAGCTGAAGAACTCTCGCGCGCGACCGGCCAGAGCCCAGATGAGGCCGCGGCGGTTGTCGTGGAGGACCTCGAGCGCGCGGCGGCTGCGTTGACTGCGCGAACGGCGCCCCTGGTGCCCGGCTGCGGCGTACTTGTCGCCGTCAGCGGATTGGCGGTCAAGGCCGAGCCCGCCTCGGACCCAATCGCCGAGACCTTTGTCAGCCTGGCCGTCCTTTTCGCTATCGGGGGATTCTCGTTTCTGACCAGAGCACTCTTCCTCTACGCCGGTCGTCGCATCGTCGGCCTTTCACCGACCGTCGATGACATCGCGTTCGCGCGCGACCGCCTCGTCCGCAAGCACACCAGCGCGCACCGCGGCGGCTTGCTGGGGGGTATCGGCCTGACGTGCCTGATCATCGGGATCCTCGCTGGCGTCCACATCTCTATCGGCTGAGGTCGCTCACCGGCGGGCGCGAGCATCGCGTCAGATTTCGGCCCGCACGGTGCCGCCGAGATCGAGTGGCTCTCCCAGAGTGGCGTCGCGGCGGTAGACCGGTGGCGACACGTCGCCCTGAGCCGTGGCTCTCGACGGGCTGGGATCACCAACGGCGAATGACACGCTTCCCTGGATCCGCCAAGCCCGAGACGGGGCAGGCGTTCAGGTGGTGTCGTGGTGGTGAGCAGGATTCCTTCTGGATGGATGGAATCCTGCGGTCGTGGATCGGATCGAGGCGGAAGCGATCGCGGTGGCTGGTGGGGAGCCTGCACGGGCGCTGGTTGTCCGGCTGCTTGATGCGTTGGACGAGGTGGCTGGGTTGCAGAAGCGGTTCGAGGAGCTTGAGCGGCAGGTGAACCGCACCTCGCGCAACAGTTCGGTGGCGCCGTCGTCGGATTCGCCGTTGACGCGACAGCAGCGCCGTCAGTTGGCGCGGGAGCGCGCGAAGAGGCAGCTGGAGCGCGAGCGGCGCGAAGCGCGCAGTCAGGGCGGGCAGCCGGGTCATGAGGGTTCCAGCCGGCCGCCGGCCGAGCCGGAGCAGCTGACCGCCGGGCCGTTTGACTGTGTGCCGGGGCGGTGTGGGTGCGGGCACCGGTTCACCGGCGGCGAGGAACGCGTCGGCGATCCAGTCGGCCATCAGCAGTGGGAGCTGCCGGTGGTCGTGGCGGAGGTGCGCGAGTGGCGGCGGCTGCGGCTCGAGTGCCCCGATTGCGGCAAGCCGGCGCTGGCGGAGCTGCCGGCGGGCGTGTCGTTGAGCGCGTTCGGGCCGCGGTTGCACGCGCATGTCGCGGTGCTGGCCGGGGTCTGCCGGCTCTCGCGCGAGAAGATCGTCGAGCTGCTCGGCGAGTGCTACGGAATCGAGCTCAGCACTGGTGCGGTCGATGGGATGCTGCGGCGCGTCAGCCGCGTGCTGCACGACCCGTGGCGCGAGCTGCACGAAGCGATCAAGCTCGCCGAGGCCGTGCATGCCGATGAGACGACGTGGCTGTGCAAGGCCGATCCGTGCTGGCTGTGGACGGCTACCACCGCCGCGCTGGTCTGCTACCGGATCGACCCGCGACGCACCCAGCAAGCAGCGAAGAAGCTGTTGGGCGAGAACTTCGGCGGGTTCGTCACCTCCGACCGCTACGTCGGCTACCACTGGCTCGACGTTCTGCAACAGCAGCTGTGCTGGGCGCACGCCGTGCGCCAGCTGACCGAGCTCTCCGAACGTCCGGGCGCGCCCGGCAAGCTCGGCGCTCGGCTGCTCGACATCGCCGGCCAGGTGTTCGCGATCCACCGCGAGCATGCCGCCGCGCTCGCCGGCGCCGACGATCCCGAGCACCCGGCGCTGGTCGCGCTGCGTGAGCAACTCGCGCCGTTGCGCGAGCGGTTCCGCGGCCTGCTCGATCAAGGCGCACGCGGCCGCCACCCCAAGACCGCCCGCTTCTGCGCCGGACTGCTGGAGGAATACCCCGCGCTCTGGACGTTCAGCGAGGTGCCCGGCATCACCCCGACCAACAACGACGCGGAGCGCGCGATGCGCGGCCCGGTCATCCTGCGCCGGATCTCCGGCGGCACCCAATCCGAGCGCGGCAACCGCTGGATCGAACGGATCCTCTCCACCCTCGAAACCTGCCGCCGCCAAGGCCGATCCGCATCCGAGTACCTACACGACGCGATCGACGCCAGCCTCCACTCCCGGCCGATCCCCACACTGGTTCCTGGCTGACGCAGCACCGTCACCCGAACCCCGAACCGGGCGTCCCGAGTTACAGAAGGAATCCTCGCTCACGTACCGACACCACGTGAACGGCTACGAGACGGGAGCGCTGGCGCCGCGATGCAGTCGCGTTTCAGGTGGCGTTGCGGAGCGCGATGTTGAGGCGGCCGGTGCCCGCGTACACGGCACCGAGGATCAGGACGGTCTCGCCGGGGACCGGCACCCCGAACTCCTCGATCAGGACCAATCCGACGACGGCCAGGTAGCCAAACTGGTTGAGCGTAGGCTCGAGACTGTGCAGTACGCCCGGCAGGTGCTGGGACGCGGCGGCAGCGATCACCGTCGGAGCTCAGGTCTCCGCATCGTTTCTGGGTGCCTAATCGCGCTCGCCACCGAACAGCCCGAGCAGGAACAAGAACACGTTCAGGACGTCCAGAAAGATGCTTGCTGCGATCGGCACCGCGCTTTCCGCGCCCGCGCGACGGAGACGGTCGAAGTCAAAGATGGTGTAGCTACCGAAGATCACCAGGCCGGCAACGGCGTCGATCACGTTCGCGTGGGGGATCGAGACGAAGATCGCAACGATCCCGAACGCGAGTAACGCCAGCAGCGCCCAGAACAGGACGCGGTACCACGAGGACAGGTCGCGGCGAGTTGCGTAGCCAACCGTGCCGAGGATGGCGACGAACGCGCCCGTGGCCCCGGCGGCCTGCCAGAGCGCTGATGGATCGGCCTTCGCATATGAGTTCAGGACGGGACCAAGCGCCAGCCCCAGCGGCAGCCCGAGGCCGAACAGAAGCGTGGTTGCGAGCTGGTCGCGCCCTCGCGCGGAGGCAATACTGAGCCTCAATCCACCGCGTAATGGGCTCGTTCTGTCCGGCGCGGGTGTTTAAGTGACCTCCTAAGCAGGGAAAAAGCAGCTGTATTGGGCAGCCGCGGCCCCGCTCAGGAGGTCACCCACATGGTGAAGGATTCGCTGGACGCGATCGACGTCGTTTTTGACGATGATCGGTCGGTCGCTGATGCGGGGGTGCTGGTCGCGGCGACACTCGCGCGCAAGCTCGGGATCGAGGCGTTAGTGAACGGGTGTGTGGACCTGGGCCGTCGCGTGGGGTACTTCCGGCCAGGACGCAAAGTGATGTCGTTGGTTCACGCGATGCTGCTCGGCGCGGACAGCATCGATGGCTGCGACGTGCTGCGCAGCGGCCGCACCGGGCGGGTGCTCGGCCATCGTGTGATGGCACCCTCGACGCTCGGGACGTTTCTGCGGGCGTTCACGTTCGGGCATGTCCGCCAGCTCGATCGTGTCCTTGGCGAGCTGCTGGCCCGGGCGTGGACGGCGGGCGCCGGCCCGGGCGCCCAGCGGCTGGTGATCGATGTTGACTCGTTCATCCGTGAGGTGCATGGCAGCCAGAAGCAGGGCGCAAGCTCCGGCTACACCAAGAAGCTGGGCTATCACCCGCTGCTGGCCACCCGGGCAGGTAGCGGCGAGGTGCTGCACGTCCGCTTCCGCGCTGGCAAGGCCAACACGCAGCGCGGCGTCATTCGCTTCGTTGACGAGCTGCTCGCGCGGGTATCGCGCACTGGCGCGACCGGCGAGATTCTGCTGCGCGCCGACTCCGGCTTTCACAACGCCAAGCTCCGCGCACGGCTCGCCGCGAACGGCGTGCTGTACTCGATTGGGGTGCGGCAGACCACGGCGATCGCTGCGGCGATCGCCCTGATCCCCGAAGCAGCGTGGGTTCCGCTGGTGGACTACCCCAAGACCGGGGAAGCGCAGATCGCCGAGACCACGACAGCGAACGGTGAGCGGCTGATCGTCCGTCGCGTCCGAACGCTTGGCGTCCAGGCCCAGCTGTTTGAGACCTGGCGGCACTTCGCGGCGTTGACTAATCGCACCGAGCCGCTCGCCCTTGTTGAGGCTGAGCATCGCGATCACGCGACCGTTGAGCTCGACATTCGCGACCTGCTCGACCAGGCGCTCGCACACGCCCCCTCAGGCCAGTTCGCCGCGAACGCGGCCTGGACAGTAATCGCCGCGATCGCGCACAACCTGCACCGCTGGAGCGAACTGATTGGCCTGCCCAACACCACGATCCCCCGCCGCGCGCACACCAACCGCCGACGACTGCTCGCGATCCCCGGCCGCCTCACCTACCACAGCCGACGCTGGACGCTGCACCTCCCCGCCCGCTGGCCCTGGCAAACAGACTGGCAAGCAGCGCTCACCCGGATCCGCGCGCTCCCCGTGCTGAGCTGACCGGCCGGGGCACCCGACCCCGGACACCACCCACGCCTCCCAACACCACCGCGGCGACCGCCGCCGATCACCGCTGTCCGAATACGCCCACACAACACTCCGCGACACCGCCACACAACACTCCGCGACACAAAACGACACCCTAAACCGTCACCCGCGGCCTCCAATCCGCCCAACACCCCGATCAGCTCCCAAAAACCGGGCAACCCGCCATTACGCGGTGGTTCGAGGCTGAGAGCAAAGATGCACGCGAATCCTGCAACGAAGAAAAGGATTCCGATCCCGCCGCTGAGGTCGCGGCCGATGTAGGCGCCGAGGGCCAGGCAGCCGAGCATCAGGGCGACGAGCCCCATGATCTGCCCAAACACCGTCCGCACCTGATCGCGACTGAGCGGGGTCGAGCCGCCGGGCCTCAGGCCTGGGTAGGCGGCGATCTCGGCTGGCTGCTGTTCTGAGGTTTGAGCCATGATCTCCTCCCGCGGTTACGCGACGAACTGCTGGCCGCCGTCGATGTCGTATGTCGCGCCCGTGAGGGCGGTGTTGATCATGATGTGAACGGCGAGCGCGGCGACGTCGGCCGGCCCGACGACGCGGCCGACGGGGAGCGTCGCCCGCAGCTCGTTCCGGCGCTCCTCGAGCTGATCTCCGAGCAGCGATGCCGACAACGGGGTGTCGACGAAGCCGGCGGCGATCAGGTTGACGCGAACCGGCGCGAGCTCGAGCGCGAGGGCGGCCGTAAACGGAGGGATCGCGGCGGTGGCCGCCGAGGCGATGCCGAGGCCGTGACCGACACGCCGGCCGCCGGTGCCGCCCATCAGCAGCAGCGTGCCGCCGGGCCTCATCTTGCCGGCGGCGTTACGGGCGACCTCGAGCCCCAACACCACGTGGTCGCTGAGCGCCTCGCGCACCTGAGCTGAGTCCATTTCCAGCAGCGGCCCGTACTGCGGGCCGCCGGCCGTCACCATGACATGGTCGATCGGGTCGGGAAGCCCGTCGAAGAATCGCTTCAGCGCTGCCGCGTCGTTGGCGTCGAAGGCGGCGGTGCTCCGCGCGTCGACGTCGAGCGCTGCTTGCTCGAGCCGCTCGGGATCCCGGCCGGTGAGGACGACGTCGGCTCCCTCCGCCCGGGCGCGTCGGGCCGTCTCGAGGCCGATTCCGGCGCTGCCGCCGATGAGGACGACGGTCTGCCCAAGCAGTTCCGGCTCGCGTCGGCTCGATACGGCAGTGGATGTCGTGGTCATGGTTCCTCCGGTGGGTGGTGGCGCTGCGGTATCATGACGCGGCGGCTGAGTTCGAGACGGGCGAGGCACAACCATGGGTGCGTGGATGCGGCGTGAGGTGCGGGCCAGCCACACGGTCGTCGGAGACGAACACGCCGGTGGCGAGCGCGCTCGCGGCGGCATTCCGTGCGCCGGTAACCGCTTCGCCTGGACGCAGCAGGGTCTTCGACGGGATGCAGGCCCAGTACGAACATTCGCCGCCAGACAGCTCGCGCTCCACGACAGCGACCCGCAAGCCGCCCTCCGCGACGCCGCCGGCGCAGTGCTCGCCGGGCGCCCCGCCCCCCAGGACCATCACGTCGTAATCGTGGGCGATGTCACTTCCCATGGCTGCTCCTCTTCTCGGGTGACGGCGTGGGCGGAACGTTGCCTCGAGACGCGTCCGCTCGCGCCCGGTGACCCCCGGGTCAAGTCCCTGGTCTGGGATCCGGCCCGGGTATGCACCAGTGGACTCCGGGGCGCGATCCGAGGCGTCGGAGTTCAGAGCCGGCGGCGTCTACCGCGTCTCTCCCCGAAGGAACAAAGACATGGCGTCCGCCAGAGAGGATTTCGAATACCGGCTCGCCGCGTCCGGTGCGACTGACGAGCCCGCGATGATGCGAATCGGCTTCTGGATCATCGGCGGCGTCCGGATCCGCTACGCCGAGAGCAAGGGCCCGCCCGAGCGCACGATCGTGCTCGCCAGCGCCTGGCCAGACAGCGTCTTCGCCTTCGCACCGATCTGGACGTCGCTGGCCCGGCGGTTCCGTCAGTTCGCCGTCGACCTCCCGGGCTTCGGGGCGTCGGAACGACGGGAGGCTCGGTAGCCAGCGTGATGGTCGGCAGCGGCGGGCAGCGGTGCCGATCCAGCTCCAGGAGTCGCTCAAGGGCTGGGCGCTCGACCCCGACCTCGACAGATTCCGGTCGATGGACTCGCGCGCGATCGTCAGCGCGGCGCTCGACACGCCGTGCGTCTCCCTCACAGCCGGCTGGCCCCGATCGATGCCGGCCACTTCGTGTGGAAGGAGGCTCCTGACGAGTACGCGGCTTTGATCGCGCACTGGGTGACCGAGGGCTGGCGAGCCCGGGTGGGCCCGGGGCCAGGACCAGTGACCCCACGGGCGCGACCGGCGCACTGAGGGGTGAATGTGTAGTCAACCCAACCCAACGGAGGTCCTCATGAGCAGTACGCAGGTGAGCATTGACACCGCGACGGAGGCGTCCGGCGCCGCGCCCGTCCCGCTGCGGCTCGAGGTCGTGGCCTTGCCGGTCGCCGACGTCGATCGCGCCAAGAGCTTCTATCAGGGTCTGGGGTGGCGGCTTGACGCCGACGCCTCCGCCGGCGATGACTTTCGCGTGGTGCAGCTGACGCCGCCCGCGTCCAACGCCGATACAGGCCAACCCAACCTGAGGAGTTCGCCATGAGTAGCACGGACACCAGCCCTTCCAACAACGGCCGGGTTTCCGAAGCGTGGTCCCGGTCCTGGACGCACTTGAGCATCGACCGCCGTAGCCTCAGCTACTGCCGGGTGACGTTCGACCACGCTCCGATCAACACGATCACCGCGGCGACCGTCACCGAGCTCGCTGAGCTCATCGGCCTGATCGAGCAGGATCCGGACCTCAACGTCGTCGTCTTCGACAGCGTCAACCCTGATTTCTACCTGGCCCACTACGACATGGAGCACGACCCGAGCAGGACCGCGGCACTGCCCGCAGGTCCGACCGGAATGCACGCGTGGCTCGATCTCCTTGTGCGTCTGTCCCGTGCCCCGGTGGTCAGCATCGCCTCGATCCGGGGACGCGCCCGCGGTGCCGGAAGCGAGTTCGTGCTGGCCTGTGACCTGCGGTTCGCCTCGCGCGAGAACACGCTACTCGGCCAGTTCGAGGTCGGAACGAGTGTGGTCGCCGGAGGTGGTCCGATGGCCCGGCTCCCCCGCTTGGTCGGTCGCGGCCGGGCACTCGAGATCCTGCTCGTCGCCGACGATGTCGACGGCCCGCGCGCGGAGCAGCATGGATATGTCAACCGCGTGATCGCCGACCACCAGCTCGACGACGAGGTCGAGGCGATCGCATCACGACTCGCGCGCTTCGATCACGACGCGATCGCGCGCACCAAGTCCTATGTCGACCAGGTGACGTTACCCGCCGACAGCGAGTTTCCGCCCACCCTGGCCGATCTCTTCGAGCTGTTCGGGCGTCCTACGCAGCAGGCGCAGTCCGCTCGGCTCGAGGCGCTCGGGTTCAACACCGACAGCGACCTCGAACGGTCTCTCGGGCAGCGCGTTGTCGAGTCGACCCCCGACGCCCTGAGCTCAGGCCGGGACCAGCTCGGACTCGGAGCTCGGCAACGCGCTGGAGAGCTCCCGGCGTGGATGCCGAGCTTGGTGAACACCTTGCGCAGGTGCCACTCCACCGTGCGCGGACTGAGGAACAGCCGCGCACCGATCTCCGGGTTCGACAGCCCGTCACGGGCCAGCCGCGCGATCTGCCGTTCCTGCGCGGTCAGCTCATCGCGCCTCTCGATCGTCCGCTTGCGCACCTTCTCGCCCGTCGCCAGAAGCTCAGTCCGGGCGAGCTAATTCGGCCGCTCGGCGAGCAGCTCCGGGCTCGCGTAGCCGGGATGGGTGAGCTGGTCGAGTTCGCCCGGCCGCGAGCAGCCGTCCGCCTCTCGCAGGATCCGGAACAGAGCGAACAGCCCGGGCATCACGAGCGTAGTGCGCACTGCGCGGAGCCCGCTGCCTGGGACCACGCCGTCCGCAACGCGGCAGGACGTGTTCCCGGAGCCCGCCGCGGCTTGAGTATTCTTCGAGGGAGACCGTCTGTTCCAGTCGACACAGCGTCTACGGCGACGATTACTCCCCGGCGGCTGTACCGACGCATTCCCGAGGCCGTTGGCCTTTAGGTTAGGATCGTAAGCGCTGTGGAGGATCGCGATACGCCGCCGCCCTGAGGCTCGGGTGGAAGTCCTGGTCGTCAACGAAGATCGCGCCCGGCGCGATGTCAATGCGCATGATCTGCTCCGCTTGCATTCGAAGTGGCCGGCAAAGTGGCGACGGGTGTCAGGGTCGCGCTCCCAGCGACCGGTCGCGCCCGTGGACGCCCTGGTCGATGCCCTGGTCTGGATCTCGGGCCAGCCCTCTCAAACGCCTGCTCGCGCAGAGAGCCTCCGGGTGCGCTCGCGGGCTCGGAATCCGAACCGGTGCCGGCCTGAGGACCTGTGCAAGCCGTGGCGCTACTGCTCAGAGCCGAGCGGTGGGTCGGCGTCGTCGTAGATGCGGACGCTGGCGAGTTTGCCGGTGCTGCCACGACCGTAGACGGCGAGGCCGGCCTCGGGCGGCAGCTCGGTCCGGCCCCACCGGACGACGTTGTATTCCAGTGCGCACGAACGGCCGTCGTCGGTGACGGCGCAGTGCTCCAGCGGGATCCCGCCGCCATTGGAGAAAAACCGCTCGTAGAGCGCGACCAACTCGTCCCGGCCGCGATGGACGTACCCCCCGCCAGCGGGCGCTCGGACATAGGCCCCGGCCTCGAAGGCTGCCACGACGGAGTGGATGTCGCCGGCCGCAAGCGCGCGCTGGTACTCGCCGACGACGTCGGGCTCCTGGAGATCGGGGTCTGGCTGCAGCAGCGGCGGACGGTTGGCGTGTCGGCCTGTCAATGGCCACGTGCTGTAGTAGACGCGCAGCTCGATGGTGCGCCCGTCCTCGTCACGGTCAGCCACGAACGCAATCGGCAGCTCGATGCGACCTTTGTCGCCGTCGAGCCTCAGCACCGTCTCTTCGATCCCCCGCCGTGGCGTGATGATTCGCTCCACATGGCCGCCGACAGCATTGCGCGCGGTCAGCCAGGCGTTGGTTTCGGTCACGAACCGCTCGAAGGCGCGGCGTCCCTTGACCCGGCCACGGATCGGGTGATGGAGCTCTGGCTCGCCAGCGAACGACCGTACGAGCGCGTCGGTCTCACCGGACCTCACCCCGGCGAAGTACGGTACCGGCGCAACCGCCCGGGCGTCGACGGCTTGGCGGCGAATTTGCTCCAGCACCGGCGCCGAGAACAGCTCTGGGAACCACGGCATCAGACAAAGCCTCTCACAGCGAACCGGCCAGCGAACCGGCACATAGCCCCGCTCTGCGACACCCGGGGAAAGGAGGCTCTGCGACCGCCGGCGAAGTCGCACTCGACCGTTCGCTCGCTGGAGTTGCGGCCGACCCGTTGACATGCCGTAGCGCTCAAACGCTTCCCCTCCTCGAAGCGCTGACGACCCCTGCCCAGGGTTCCGACCAGGGACTCCACGGGCGCGAACAGGGACAAAACCCGCGACTCTGCTGCCCACAGCAATCAACGGAGGTCAACATGGCCAGCACCGACGGAAGCAGTGAACCGACAAGCCGGATGCAGAGCGCTCAGGCATGGGGCTCGGGGTGGTGGTCTTGCCGGTCGCCGACGTCGATCGCGCCAAGAGCTTCTATCAGAGCCTGGGGTGGCGGCTTGACGCCGACGCCTCCGCCGGCGATGACTTTCGCGTGGTGCAGCTGACGCCGCCCGCGTCCAACGCCTCGATCATCTTCGGCAAGGGGATCACCTCCGCCCAGCCGGGCTCGATCGACAGCCTGTTCCTGGCGGTGGACGACATCGACGCGGCCCGCGACGAGCTCCTCTCGCACGGCGTCGAGGTCAGCGAGGTGTGTTCCACGACGCCGGCTCCCGGGACGCGAGTGGGCGTGAGAGGAGCGGCTCCCGGGCCGGGTGTGACCGATGGACGTTGCGGCTCTTGCACAGCTCCTGCACTAGACGGCCGTCCACCACGGCTCGTTCGAGGCGGTCGCCCCACCGCACGACTGGTGGGACTGGTACGCGGCATACATGCACGCGCGCGAAATCGGTAGCACCCCGGACGAGGCCTCCGCGGCCGCCGGGCGCTACATGGCGGGCGCCCTACATGTAGTGACCCGGTGACTCCGTCGCGCTGAACGCACTCGAAGCACGCCTCAAACCAATTCGCGCGTCGCTGGGCGGCAGCCGCGCGGTGGGAGTCGGCGTAACCTCACTCGTTCGAGACCCTGTCGCCCCGACGGGGTCTCAGCACTTCGGTGTCAGGCGAGCCCGTCCAACGAGGAAACCGAATTATCCATGGCGCGCCGCTCAAGAGCCGATACCCGCTGAGCTGAAAGCTGTCATATCCGGGTTGCGATCCGGACGGCGCGTAAAGGGCCCGTCCTTCCCCCCGAGGGTGAAGGTGGCCGGGCCTTCGTGTCGAACAGGATAGGTGTGGCGCGCGCGGTTGCAGTCCGCGCGGCCGGACTGTTCAACAAAGGGCACCGACCACGCTGACCAACGTATTCGATGGGTCGGAGGTTGGATCCTGCTCGAGTTTTCCAGGAAGGAAGGTTGTCGCGATGTCGATCGTGATGGGCATAGACCAGCATCGGGCGCAGATCACCGCTGTGTGGATCGATCTGGCCGGTGGCGAGATCAGCCGCGCGCGGGGGTGCGCCCAGCTGATCGCGTGGGGGTGCGCAGGTTCCTGGGACGGTTTTGCGGCCAGCCGCTGGAGGTCGCGCTCGAGGCGACGACCGGCTGGCGATTCTTGGTAGAGGAGCTGCGGGCGGTCGGCGCGGTCGTGCACTTGGCCGAGCCGGCGGAGACCGCAGCGCTGCGCGGGAACAAGAAGCGCGCGAAGAGCGATCGCGCAGACGCCCGACATCACCGTGAGCTGCTGTTGGCGGGGCGGTTACCGGAGTCGTGGATCCCGCCCGATCACATCCTCGATCTGCGTGCGCGGGTGAGGCTGCGGCACACGTTGATCGAGCAGCACTCACGGTGGCAGCAGCGGATCCAAGCGGTGCTATTTCACCATGGCTGCCCGCAGCGCCGGCAGCTGATGGTCGGCGATGGGCGCGAGTGGCTCGCCGCGCAGCCGCTGCCCGAGACCGCGCGCCAGCAGATCACGGTCGCGGTAGCGATCGTCGATGCGCTCGAGTGCGAGATCGCCCCGCTGGATCGCGAGCTGCGGTTCTACGCGCGCCGGCAGACGGGCTGCAAGGCGCTGATCGAGGCCTACTACGGGATCGGTGAACTGTGCGCCGTGACGATCGTCTCAGAACTCGGCGACTGTCGACGGTTCGCCAACTCTCGGGATGCCGTCAGGTACGGCGGTCTGGATATCACCGTCTACCAATCCGATCGTCACCGCGCACCCGGGCATCTCTCGCGCCAGGGCCCGCCGGCGCTGCGCTGGGCGCTCTACGAGGCCGCGCAGGTCGCTCGTCATCCACGCTCGCCCGATCGCGCCTACTACGAGCAGGCGGCCGAGCGCCTCGGCGCCAACCGCGCCCGTCTTGCGCTCGCGCGCAAGCTGCTACCACACTCTGCGCGAGCTCGGCGACGACGCGCTGGCGCCACTCGTCGAGCACACGCGCTCCGGCGCAGATAGCGCAGCCGCGCGCCACGCGTCAAGCGGCAGCCCACATACAACCAAGCCTGCGACAACCCCCCAGCGTGCAAATGCTCTGGCCGCTTGACCCGGACTTCGGCTGCGCAATCTCGCAGCCAGTTCCCGCCGGGCCGGAACTACCAACCACCGACTGCCAACCCTTCGCGCGCGTCAAGCCCTCACTCACACCGATGCGCCGCGGCCGGCTCCCGAAGTCCCCCAATGGCGTCACAAGGCCCCCTCGTCTCACCACGCCAAGGTTTCGGCGAGGGGAGCCTCAATCAACAGGATCACCACCATCCTGTCGCTCCCGCCGCCCCACCACCATCCCCCATCACCACCCACACTGACGTCGGACCGACCCGCTGTCACCACCCAGCGTGTCGCTCAACAGTCCTCGATCACCTGTTATGCGTCTGAGTTCGTTTCCGAAATCCGCCGTTTTGTTACGCCATCTCGTTGCGTGTGCAACGATGCTGTGAAGGGGTCAGACGGGCGCGAGGAGGAGCATGTCCGAACTACAGGATGTCAGCCGTCGTGGTGGGCGCCGCAAGCGGGCGCTGAGCGCGGAGGAGAAGCTGCAGATCTGGCTGTGTGAGGTGTTTCTGAGTTAAAGCCACAGATCGGGGAGCGAATTAGTCCACATCGGTGGGGCTCCGGCGGTTGGCTTTGGATTGCTGGATTCGATGGTAGGCGATTCGTGCCCACCGGGCGAGCTTGAGCCCGCGTTTCCGGGCAGCACGGATCCGCGGGCCGCGGCCTTCGTGCTCGTCCTCAGGCGTGACGTACCCGATCCCGGCGTGCAGGCGCACGGTGTTGTATTGCCGGCGGACGTCGGCGAGCTCGGCGCGCAGCACCTCGGGATCCTTGATGCGGTCCAGGTGCGGCCAGTCGGCCTTGACATGCGAGAACAGCGACTCGATCCAGGCCTGATCGGTTGGAGTTCCGGGCCGGCCAAAGTGTTGCGCGATCGCGCACATCGCCATGAACTCGCGCGTCGAGCCGCTCCTCATCTGCGGCCCGTTGTCCGAGACGGCCAAGAGGATCGGCGCCAGCTCGGGCTCATCAACGGCGGCATCGAAGGGGAAGGTCTCGGCGGGCACGGCGTCCTGGCGGGCCTCCACGAGCTCGAGCAGCCCCTCGAGTTCGAGCGCATCCATGAACACGACCTGCACCTGCGTCGAGGTCTCCTCGATGCTCACGAGCTCTGTGATCCACTTGCGGGTCACGAGGTCCATCACCGCGAACACCGCATGGTTCGGACAGCCCGCGAAGTGGGTGCAGTCGTAAATCCAGATCGAGTTCTTGCGGTAATCGGCCCGCTCCGGGAACGGCTTGCGCTCCGACCGGACCCGGCGAGGTCGTTTCAGAACCAGCCCGTGAGCAGCCAAAACACGACGGACGGTCGCCGGCGAGACCCACACCAGTCCGAGGTAGCTCCCGCGGTGCGCGAGCTTGCGATGCGAACGATCGATATCGCCCCAGGCCTCGAACAGCTGAAGGATCGCCTGCTCCTCCGCCGGTCTGAGCCCGTGCAACGCCGCACCGGGCTTACGATCCTCCAGGCAGCCGTCATCACGCCGGCGGCGCCACCGCCACGCCCGCCCCTCGTCCAGCTCGAGGTACGTGCAGGCGCGACGGTGATCCCACCCGTCCAGCACGGCCTTATCGATCAGATCCAGCAGCTCATGCTTGGTGGCCGTGTCGACGCGGCGAGGGACCCGGCCACTCAGTCCCAGCGCTCTTTTCCCTCCGCGAGCATCAACCGCACGCCCATCTCCTTCAACGCCTCCGACAGCCTGGCGATTTCCGCCCTCGCCGCCGCAAGCTCTGGGTCCGGGCCGCCGTGGCGCACCCCCGGCCGGGACGCCGCGAACGCGTCCAACGCGCCCTGCTTACCGACCTGCCGCAGCTTCACGATCGTCGATCGATCCACCCCCGCACGGTCGGCCGCCTCCACCGTCGAGACTTCCCCGCGCACCAGCGCGAGCCAGATCTCATACTTCTGCGAAGGCGAGAGAAACCGCTTCCTCCGACGGCCCCCGTCACTGCCTGCTGAATGTCCCGGCCCGGTCATCAAGACCTCCTACTGATCGTGCCGGAAGCCTCGCAGATGTGGGCTAATGAAATCCGGGATCTATGTCATTGACTCAGACGCAAACCAGCTGCAGTTGTTGACGGGGGAGCTGACGCAGCGCCAGGCGGCCGAGCGTTGGGGGGTGGATCCGACGACGATCATGCGGATCCGTCGCGTCGGGCGCGAGGGCGCGTTGACGGCGCTGGCCAGCTCCAAGCCTGGTGGCGGTGCTCGTGGGGCTGTGGACGCGGAGCTGGCGGCGGCGCGCGCGGAGATCGCCAGGTTGGAGGAGACGGTCAAGGAGCAGGCGATCGAGCTGGTGGCGTTGCGGGGAAAAGCGCGCTCGGGCTGGTAGGCCGCGTCCCAGCTCGTGTCGAGGTGGCGGTCAAGGCGCGGCTTTTGGAGCTGATCGCGCAGGCGACCGGGGCGGGCTGGAGCTTTGGCAAGGCGTGCGGGGCGCTCGGGCTGGGCGAGCGGCGCGCCCGCTACTGGCAAAAGCGCGCCGCCGCCGGTGCTTTGGCTGACCGCAAGCCGGGCGGCACGCCGGTGCACGCGCTGCGCCCGGAGGAGGTCGATGCGATCCTGGGGCTCGCCGATCAGTGGGGCGAGATCGACGGCTCGCACCGCAAGCTCGCGCACCGCGGCTCTTACCTTGGGCGCGTGTGGGTGTCGCCCTCGACGGTGCTGCGGGTGCTGCTCGAGCACGGCCGGGCGCTGCCCTGGCGCCCGCCGCGGCAGAAGTCGCTCAAGCGTCCGTGGCCCGAATGGGTCCAGTACAAGCCCCGTCAGGTGTGGGGCTATGACTTCACCGAGTTCCCGCAGGCCGGCACGAGCGCGCTGGCGATCCTCGACCTCGTCTCGCGCAAGTGGATCGAGACGATGCTCTGTCCCGAGGCGACCGACGTGCAGGTCCAGGTGCTGTTCACGCGCGCGCTCGAGCGCGAGGGCCTGTTGGACGTGATCCTCTCGCTGATCGACGAGCACGCGGCCGGCGAGCAGGAGGACGAGCTTGAGCCGATCCTGCTCTCAGTGTCGGACAACGGCGCCCAGATGAGGTCGGGCTCGACCCGCGAGTTTATTACCCCGGCCTGCAAATGGGTTACGCGGCGTAAGCCGTGGCGGGGTGAGTGAAGAACCGCTTGATGATGTGTGGCTGTTGCTGGCGACCGTGTAGGTAGGAGCGCACGCCGCGAACGTTTTCCTCGGCGTGTTCACTAGCTGGAGTCAGGTGTCGGGCTCGAGTCTTTCGACGCCGATCGACCCGATCGGCCGTAACTCGAGCGCCGGGTCCTATACGTTCTTTCAGCAAGCGGTGCTGAGCGGCAAGACGCAGGCGTCAGACGTCGAGCAGCTGTCGTCCGACGGCCTGATGGCGACCGCGATCAAGCACGACAGGAGCGCGATCGGCTACGTTGGCCTGGCGCACTCCGGCAGCGGTAGCGGGATCAAGGCGCTCAAGTTGAACGGGGTTCCGTGCAGCCCCGCCAAGATCAAGTCCCAGAAGTACCCGCTCACCCGATTCACCTGGGGCGTCCTGCCGCTTAAGCATCGAAGCACGGCGGCGGCCCAGTTCTTTGACTGGGTAAGGACGAGTTCGGCAGCGGGCACGATCATCTCTCGCGCCGGCGCGGTGCCGGCCTTCAACAAGTAGGCGATCTGGAGAGCGAGGACCGACAACGATCGGGATGGACGACGAGCTCCTGGTCGACCAGGAACCCACGACGGACTCCGACCGGCGCGCCGAGCTAACGCTCGGCGCGCTGGTCTGTCTGGTAGTGGCGGTGCTGCTCGGTATGTTTGCGTTCGTGATCTTGCAGGCGTGGCCGTCGTTCTCCCACAACGGTCTGGGGTGGTTCGGCACTGGCGGGAACGCGGACGCGGAGATCCGGGCGATCTTCAACTCCGGCACCGCGCTCGGTCGCCCGGTGTACGCGTTCCACAGCTGGCCGCTGATCTGGGGGACGATCCTCGTGGTCGGCGGCGCGGTCACGATCTCGTTCGTGTGCTCGCTGTTCGTGGCCGTGTTCATCGTTGAGTTGGCGCCGGATTTTCTGCGTCGGGTGCTAGTAGTGCTCCGTTAGTTTGGTGGGGCTCGTAGGGGATGATCGGGCGGCAGCTCTCTGCGGCAGAGGGGGCAGGCACCGTGCCGGTCGCGGCCTCAACTGCTTTGCGCTGGCCCGCCCCCGGTGAGTCGAGCACCGGACTGCCGTCACCTCAGGACAGGAGTCGCGGAACATACGGCTTTGTGGTCCCGATCCCCGTTCCCGGCATCGCCAGACCAGAAACACGACAATCTTGATTTAGTTTGAGTAGAAGCCTATATACCAATTTCTTACTTTGTCAACAAAGTAAGTGCTCCATTGCCGGATGCCGACGATCCGGGGACTCCCCTGCGTTGTGGCGATCCCGACGTCGGTGGTATCCGGGCGGTACAGCCACGTACCGCCTAGCAGGTACCGGCCGTCCTGCCCGTCGCGGTACAGCGCTCCCTTCGTCGGCGGCGAGGGGTAGGGGTTGCTTGGACCCCTGGGCCTGCGCGATCCCGGTGCCGGCGAGTGCGATCGCGAGCGACAGGAGCAGTGAGCGCAGCAGGATGCCGGAAGCAGCGGCGCACTCCCGCCAGCCTGTCGCCCGCACAAATTGGAGTGTCATGATCGTGCCGCCAGAATCGCCCGCCCACGCTCTCTCCCGATCCTGCGATCGGCCAGATCGTCGCCGACCCGCCATCACGCCGGTCGCCTGATCCTGAGCCCCGTGGTGCCTCATCCGCCCACGCCTTCCGCTGGCTGTCGCCGGTCCCGATCGCCGTCCTGGGGTGCGTGGCGCCGGCCTGTCGGCGGCGTGTTGCCGTCCGTCCCGAGCTACGACCCGTGGTCGTGGATCGTTTGGTGCAGGGAGGGGGTGGTTCCGCATCTGACCCGCCGACCGGGCGGCGGGCTGCCCTGGAAGCCGCTGCCGGTGATCTTGACAACGGTGGTCGATCGCGCTGTTCGGTGGCGCCGCGCCGACGCTGTCGGGGATCACCGCGCGCGCCGTCGGCGTACTCGCGCTCGTCGGCGCCTGCCCCGTCGGCGCGAGCCTCTCGGGCGACCGCGCGCGGGTAGGCAGTCCGATCGCGGCGCCGGTGGCGGTCATCAGCGTGCTCCTGACCCAAGATTTCTTACACTACTGGTTCCGCGGCACTCGGCAGCACCTGGAGCGTCTGTGGCCCGCCTCAGCGCAATGATCACCGGACGGCTGCCGAGGCGGCCGCTGTATTCCTAGGCATGGACTGCGGCATCGCCGCGGCCCGTGATCGCCCACGCGGAGGTGGCCACGGAACCGCAGGAGGCGTTGACAACCGCGCCTCTGACTATCCAGCGCTTCTTGACGAGCGCTGCCGGCGCTCGTCGTTGGCGGCTAGCCGACCGAGTCGCGCCATTCGTACGCGCGCTGGAACAAAGGTACGGCGGCCTGGATATCGACGACCGGGGTAACGTCGAAATCGAAGAATGGCAGCCAGGGACTGATGCCCTCGACAACCGCCTCCGCAGTGTCGCTCTCAACAATCGCGATGCCGCCCTTACCGTCTCCGCGTGCGTAATGCACCTTGAACTCAAACGGTGGTGACCACTGCGTAAAGAGCTGGAGCGACCGCTTCTGCGTCTCCTCGCTGCCTCCCGCGTGCGGTGTATACAAAACTCCAAAGAGCATGCCGGACCTCCTATCGGTGAACGCTTTGCAGCCGCGAGCCTATTCGGACCTTCCGGCCGAGGTCAACCGGCCGGGAGGCGCATGACGGTTAGGGAGTGTCCGGCTCTGGCCGTAGGTTCGGCTGATCCGGGACAAGGGCCTTCTTAGGCGAACGCGGACGGGTGGGCCGTCTTGCGCGATCGGCTGAGGATCGGGGTAGCGTTGGAGGTGACCGGGAGCGCTTGGGAGGTCGTTCGGATCCGCGAACCGCATGTCAAGAGCGTGATCGTGGTCAACATCACTAACTAACGGCCAAGAAGCTGCGCCGGCTCGGGCTGCTGGCCGGTGCAACGCCGCCTGGATCTACAGCACCAACCAGGCGATGCGCCAGGCCGAACGAACAACGTGGGCGCAGGTGTGACACCAGAGCGCGCATAGGTAGGTCACTCAAGCGAGGACAAGCCGCACGGCAGACTCGAAAGCTCGTGACGCCTGCTGTCCGCTAGGTCAGTCACCCACGCCCGACTAGCAGCCTAAACCTGCAAGCGCACGCCGGCAACACCGGCGACCGACGGCTCTGCGCACGCACCGACCTCAACTCCGGCATCGCCGACGTCGGCCCCAGCGTCGTGCGGGGATGCGCGGACCGTCTGACCTGACGTCTTACCGAGGCTCGGAGGTGGGCGGCGACCAGGTTCTAGTGGGGTCTAGGATCAGTGGATGACTGCGTGCGGTTTTCATCGTAGGGGATCCGGATCGCCAATGGTCCTGTTGCACGGGTTCACAGATACGGGGTTCACGTGGACACCTGTGCTCGCTGGGCTCGAGGCTCACCATGACGTGATCGCGCCGACAATGCTCGGACATTGCGGCGGTTCGCCGCTCCCTGCAGGAACTCCTCTTTCGATCGAGGCGCTTGTCGCTGCGGTCGAGCGGGATATGGATGCTGTGGGGTTCGAAACGGGCATCTGGTCGGGATCTCGCTCGGCGGCTGGGTCGCTCTACAGCTGGCGTCGCGTGGGCGGGCCCGCTCGGTCGTGGGGCTGTCACCAGCAGGTGGCTGGCTGCACGGGAGCCGGGACGGGCGACGCATCCTTCGTTATTTCCGCCGCAACTACTTGCTGCTGCGTGCCGGCCGTCCGTTCTTCAATACCGTGGCCTCCCGACCGCGCGCCCGGGCGCTCGCGCTGAGGGATCTCGTCGCAAATCCGGGCAGCGTGCCTCCCGCTGCGGCGCTCGCACTAATTCGTGGCGCCGCCGACTGCCCCGCGTACACGGAGGCGCTGCGGATGGCGCGCTCTGAGGGTCTGGGCGACCTTGAACCTGTTGAGTGTCCGGTGTTGATCGCGTGGGGCACTCGCGATGCGCTTCTGTGTTGGCCGCGCTACTCCCAGCGATTCGGCGACTTCCTCCCCGACGCCGAGTTCGTCGAACTGCCCGGGCTCGGACACCTGCCGCAGTGGGACGACCCCACTCTTGTAGCCCGCACGATCCTCGAGCTCACGACGCAGATCGAAGCGACGCCAACCGCCGCCTGAGCCAGCGGCAATATCCGACAGCTTGTGACCAGCAGTTGGACCAGATTGCGTCTCGCGCCGCCAGCGCTGCAAGACCCTCGCTCGTTCCCGCCTCTCGCGCAACGCGGGAAAGGCCCGCTGCCAAGGCTCGTCCAAGAAAGCGTCCGCTGGATGTTTACTGGGCTTGACGGCGAGATCGGGAGGGAGCGATCCTCCGGGCCGCCGAGGATATGGTGATGACAACCGTCGAGCGGCGACCTCGCCGGCATTGGTTTGCTGATTTCAAGGCCGATGCGCTTGGGTGGTGGGTGGAGACGGCCTCAGACCAGAGGCTCCGGTTGGTCATGCGAGGCCGGCTTCGCGGCGTCCTGTTGTGGCAGATTTTCCGCACGATCACTCAGCGCGCGCAGCCCGATGCAGGCGTCAATGCGGTCGTGGAGTTCAGGATCACCGGCCGGCGGGACGGCGGCATCGACTGCTACCAGCTCGTGCTCGCCGACGGCCGCTGCCGGAGATCAAGACGTGAGGGACGCAGTGCAGCGTTGACGCTCGAGCTTGAACCGGTGGCGTTTCTGCGTCTGGCGGGCGGCATTGCCAGCCCGCAGCGACTCTTGGTCGCAGGCAAACTGAAGCTGCGCGGTGATCTGGTGCTCGCCCTGGGCCTGCCCAGGGCGCTCAGGCTTCCTAGGCGCCGCCCGCCAGTGTCCTGGCGCCAGCGTTGAGCCTCGGCGGCGCAGCGCGGGCTGGGCAACGGCGATCGGAGGTGCTTGTGGGCAGACTTTCAACCTGAACTCCAACATGTGCCGGCCCGCGGGGAACAATGGAACGAAAAGTGCCGTCACTGTCATCGTGTGATACGTCGTCGGGCTGGCGGCGGGCTGACTCTCAAAGTCCCTGTCGACCGGCTGGTCTGACTGGCTTAGCTCTTGTCGCTCGCCGCCGCCCAAGGACCTTCGGCGTGACCTGATAGGAGCGTGGCATCTGCCCCGAGTGACGTTTGTCCGCCGGAGATCCGCTTCATCTGGTGGTCAGACCAAACGAAGGGACGAAGGATAATGATCGTGATCGGGACGGACACGCACAAGCGCACGCATGCGCTCTCAGCGGTCGACGAGGGGACGGGCAAGGTCCGCGGCTCTCGTCAGATCGATGCGGACGAGCCGGGGCACCTGGCCGCGGTCAAATGGGCGCGCGGGCTTGATCAGGAGCGGGTGTGGGCGATCGAGGACTGCCGGCAGGTCTCGCGCCGGCTCGAGCAGGCGCTGCTGGCAGCCGGCGAGCGGGTCGTGTGCGTCGCGCCGCACCGGATGGGCGCCTCCAGGCGCGGGGAGCGCCAGCCGGGGAAGTCCGATCAGATCGACTCGCTCGCGATCGCCCGCGCGGTCGTCAAGGACGGGGTCGAGAAGTTCCCGGTCGCGTGTGTGGACGAGCAGGCGATGGAGATCCGACTGCTGTTCGATCACCGCAACGACCTCGTGATCGAGCGTACTCGCGTGATCAACCGGCTGCGGTGGCATCTGCTCGAGCTCTGCCCGGAGCTCGAGCGCTCGCTCAAGCGCGGCTCGTTGAACCAGTCGCGCGTGCTGGCCCGAATCAATCGGCGGCTTCGGCAGCGGCGCCCGGGTCAGGGTCGCGCGCGAGCAGGTCACGCGGATCCGTAGCCTGACCGGTCAAATCGACGGGCTAAACCGAAGTTGCGGGTAAAGCATGGCTGCTGATCGGCCGCGCTCCCTTATGGCTATTGGGATCGCGGCCTTTCTCAGGTCGGATAGTGTAGCCAAGAGTATTGTTGACATTCGTCGGCTGACGTGCCATGATGTGCAGCATGGCGCGACCGGCTGGCGCGATGCATGTGGCCAAGATCACTGGGCGGCATGGGGAGCGCGAGTACAACTCCTACCTGGTGCGCCGCTCGATCCGCGAGGGCCGCCGTGTGCGCCATGAGACGGTCGCGAACGTCTCCGGGCTGCCGGCGGAGGCGATCTCGATCGCGAGCCCTCGCGCGAGCGGGATCTGTGCCTGGCGATGATCGCAGGCAGGGTGCTGGGGGGCGGTTCCAAGCTGGCCTGCACGCGTCAGCTTCACTGGTGCACGCTGGGGGAGGAGCTGGGTGTGGAGGGCGCGGTTCACGATGACCTCTACGCGGCGATGGATTGGCTGCTTGAGCGTCGGTCAGCAATTGAGCAGCGGCTCGCGCGCCGGCACCTCAAACAGGGTGAGCTGGCGTTGTATGACGTCTCCTGCTTCTACTTTGAGGGGCGCACCTGCCCGCTGGCGCGCTTTGGCTATGACCACGGCAATGGGAAGCGCGGACGGATGCCGGTCGAGTACGGGCTTTTGTGTGACAGTGACGGGCGGCCGGTGGCGATCGATGCGTTCGAAGGGTCACTGAAGGATGCCAAGACACTGCCCTCGCAGGTCGAGAAGATCGAGCAGCGGTTCGGGCTCAGACGGGTGATCGTGGTGACGGATCGCGGGATTGGCACCAAGGAGAACGTGACGCTGCTCTCGCAGACGGCGCAGTTTGCCTTCATCACCGCGCTGAAGGCGCCACAGGTCAGAGCGCTGGTCAAGGAGGGCTGCCTGCAGCTGTCGGTGTTCGACGAGCTCAACCTGGCCGAGATCGCCTGCGAGAAGCTGTATCCCGGCCAGCGGTTGGTCGTGTGCCGCAACCCGCTGGTGGCCGCGGAGCGCGCCCGCAAACGCTCCGAGCTGCTGGCGGGCACCGAGAAGGATCTGGGTGAGATCAAGCGCCGGGTGCAGGCGGGCACACTCCAAGGCCAGGCCGCGATCGGCCTGGCGGTCGGTGCAGTGTGGAACCGTTACAAGGTCAAAAAACACTTCCAGGTGACCATCACCGATGACACCCTTACGTATGAGCGCAAGGAGGAGCAGATCGCCCAGGAGGCGGAGCTTGACGGGCTCTACGTGATCCGCGCCGGGCGGATCGACCCCGAGGAGCTCGCCGCGGCCGGGATCGTGCGCGCCGACAAACAACTCAAAGAAGCCGAGAAAGGGTTTCGCTCATTCAAGGGCCCGGTGGAGGTCCGTCCGATCCACCACCGCCTCAGCGACCGCGTCCGCTGTCACCTGTTGACCTGCATGCTCGCCGAGTACGTGCGTTGGCACCTGCGCCAGGCGTGGGCCGAGTTGCTCTTCCAGGACGACAACCCTCGCTCCAACACAGACCCGGTCGCTAAGGCCACCCGCTCGCGCGAGGCGACCCGCAAGGCCGGCCGCCGCCGCACCCCCGAGCAGGAGCCCTGCCACACGATCCAGAGCCTCGTCGACGAGCTTGAGAACCGCACTCGCAACACGATCCATGTCACCGGCACCGACGCGACCTTCCCGCAGCTGAGCACGCCGACCGAGCTGCAAGCGCCGGCGCTCACGCTGATCAACGAGGGCGTCCCCCAGATCACGTAGCCACGAGCCGGACAGGCCTCAGCCCCAGAAAAGCCCGAAAACCGGGGCAAAAGACGACGGTCGATAGCCGCAACTTCGGGCTAAAGCGCGAGCTGCGGGTGCTGATCGAGGCGCATCGCCCGGAGCTCCTCGCCGAGATCGGCTGCGGCGAGCTGACCGCGGCGCTGCTGATCGGTCGCACCGCCGGCGCCGAGCGGTTCAAGTCCGACGCGAGCTTCGCGCTGCAGACCGGCAGCGCGCCGATCCCGTGCTCCTCAGGCCAGCGCACCCAGTATCGACTCAACCGCGGCGGGGACCGCCAGCTCAACCACGCGCTGCACATCATCGCGATCACCCGCGCCAACCACGACCCCGCCACCAAGGAATACCTCGCTCGCAAAGAGCGCGAGGGCAAAACCAAGAAGGGCGCGCTGCGCTGCCTCAAGCGCTACCTCGCCAGACGGTTTCACCGCATCCTCTCCCTACCAGCCCTCCCACAGTGCGACCGCGGCGAGCTCGGCGAGATCCCGCTCGATCCGCTCCGAGGTGAGTACAGCAACGTCGGGCCGATCACCGCTGCTCCGTGCCGGATGCCCTGCCTCGCCTGAGATCTCCAACCCCCCGGGGCCGTTCTAAGGCCCGCTGTTGAGCGTCGCTTGATTTCGCATATCGGCGCCGTTGGCGTCATCGACGTTCGGGATGGGGTTGGGTTGCTCCTGTGTGCCGTCGCGTGGTTCGCATCGAGCCGGCCAGCCCCCCGTCGAGCAGCCTCAACCCTTGTTGCGCGCTGGGGGTGGCCAGCGAGATCAATCATCGGGAGCGAAGCGGTCTTGTCCGCGCGGATAACACGACGCCTCGGGTCTGCGCCAGCTCCCCCTTCACCGCCCCTTGCTGTTGTCTGTTGCCCGCTGGTGTAGGGGGTAGCGCTAGCGCCCGGGGCGCGGCGCGCGAGGACGCAAAGAACGTCGCACCACGACCTGCGAGCAGCAGCCACGGCGACTCTCGGCAGCCTCTCACCACAACCCGCCGGGTTCCTCGCGGCTCGAACCACGCAAACAGCGATCGACCCTTGACATAGGAGAGAGGTAAGGGCTCACGAATGAATTAGTGGGCTGTGGCAGGATGTTGGGTTGTGGTGGCGTATCGCGGGGGCATGATCGATGAATCGCGGATTGTTGAGCGTTATCGGGGGTTGGGGCCGGAGTTGAACGAGCGTCAGCGCAGGTTGTGGGCGGCGTCGGAGGCTCGGTCGTGTGGGCCGGGCGGGATCGCGGCTGTCGTGCGTGCGACGGGGATCAGCAAGAACACTGTGCAGCGTGGGATCGCAGAGCTGCGGGAGGGGACACGGCTCGAGGCGGGTCGTGTCCGTCGGCCGGGTGCGGGGCGGCCGCGGTTGACGGAGTCTGATCCGGAGCTGGTGGGAGCGTTGGAGGCGTTGGTGGATCCGGATACGCGTGGGGATCCGTGCTCGCCGTTGCGGTGGTGCTCGAAGAGCTTGCAGAACATCGCGAGTGCGCTTCAGGCGGCAGGACATCAGGTGTCCGATCGGACGTCCGGGAAGCTCTTGCGGGGGCTTGGGTTTCGGTTGCACGCGAACTCCAAGACGCGGGAGGGGAAGGATCATCCTGACCGTGACGCGCAGTTTCGGCATATCAACGAGACGACACGCTCGGCGCTCGCCGCGGATCAGCCGGTGATATCCGTAGACGCGAAAAAGCGCGAGCTGGTCGGGGATTTCAAGGCTGTCGGGCGGGAATACGAGCCGACTGGGCGGCCGGTCGAGGTTCGCTGCCACGACTTCAAAGACAAGGATCTGGGGCACGCGATCCCGTACGGCGTGCTCGACATCAAAGCCAACGAGGGGATGGTCAGCGTTGGTGTCACCCATGACACAAGCGCGTTCGCGGTCAACTCGATCCGCGTGTGGTGGCAGTACCTCGGCCAGAAGCGTTACCCCAAAGCGACGTGCCTGACGATCACTGCTGACGGCGGCGGCAGCAACTCCAGCCGCACGCGCCTGTGGAAGACCGAGCTGCAGAAGCTCGCCAACGAGCTCGCGCTGCCGATCCGCGTCTGCCACTTTCCGCCCGGGACGTCGAAGTGCAACAAAATCGAGCATCGCATGTTCAGCTACGTCAGCCTCAACTGGCGCGGACGGCCGCTTGAGAGCCTGCAGGTGATCATCGACCTGATCGGCGCGACCACGACCAGCACCGGCCTGAAGGTCTACGCGCGCCTGGACCCCGGCCACTACGAGAAAGGGATCAAGGTCACCGACCAAGAGCTTGCCGCCGTGGACATCGCCCGCGACCAGTTCCATCCAGACTGGAACTACACGATCCACCCAACCCAAAAGGGGCCACTAATTCTTTCGTGAGCCCTAAGCGGTTGCCGATGCCCTCGGCACCCGGCCGGGCGGGGGTCTCGCCGACTTCTACCCGGAGGTCTTTGAGAGGTGGGGTCCTCCATGCATCCCGGGCAGGCGCGCTGAACACGATCACGGGGAATCCAACCCACCCACCTGCCGGGGCGGTGCTTGGATCGTTTGCCGGGCTTGAGCAGCACCGAGAACTGGCGGACGTAGGTGTCAAAGCCGGCGAGATGCGCCTGCAGGTTGTCGAGCAGCCACGGCGTCCAGCCAGCCAGGCACATCTGGCGCACGCGGTCTGTCGTGATGCCGGTGCGCTGCGCCAGCGTGTCGAGCAGAGCGGGCGGCGGATCGAGGTCGAGATCTGGTTCGATCTTCTGGTCTTGGCCGAGGCCGTGGTGGATCAGCTGACCGACGGTCATCTGATAGCCGGAGGCGATGCGAAGCAACCACGAGGACAGCGCCTCGCCGTCGATCGGCGCGGGGCGAAGCGGCCAGCGATCCGGCGATCTCACGCTAGCTCGCGCTCGAACTGGCGCCGGCGTTCGCTGGGGCCGGTGTAGGCGGCCAAGGTCAACGTGCGCTGGTTGATCGCCTCCTCGCCGCTCTCCACGGCGGCCACCGCGGCTTCGGTCAGCAGCCGGGCGAGCTCGCCGATCGTGCCTTCGCTGCGCGCCAGCAGGTAGCGGGCGGCCTCGTCGGTCGCGATCGGCGACGGACGGCGCAGCGGAAACGCCGAGGCGAAGCTCGCCAGCAGCGACAGCGTCTCGGGCCCTTCGTTCCACAACGGCAGGCTGATCGGCTCAAAGCGGTTCTCCAGCTGGTCATCGGAGCGGATCGCCAGATACGCCTCCCGTGTGCCGACCCCGACCAGCAGGATGCGCAGCTCGTTGCCCAGGAATCGCAGGAGATTCAAGAACTCGCGGCGGCTGGCGTCTCGGCCGGCGAGCACGTTGTGCAGCTCGTCGATGACCAGCATCCGCACTCCTACTCTACGCAGCAGCTCGAGCGCGAGGCGCTCCAGTTCCGCGATCTGTTGGCGGGGTCGCAGCGGCGCGCCGACCGCGGCCAGCAGCGCGGCGTAGAACCGGGGCACCGAGGGATCGGACGGCATCTGCACGGGCAGCACAGGGATCTGCTCCTCGTCAGCGCCGGATGACGGCGGGTGCCTGCGGCGAAACTTCTCGATGATCATCGACTTGCCGTTGTTCGTCGGCCCGATCAGCAACAAGTTCGGCATCCGCTGCCTGGTCGGCCACTCGTACAGGGTCTCCAGCCGCGCCAGCGCCTCCCGCGCCCGCGGGTAGCCGATCCACCGGTCCGCGCGGGATCCGCGCCACCCGCTCGCCATCAGGCAGCCGAGCCAGGATCTGGGCGCTCGGGTGAAGATGCCCCAGCTCCAGCGGGGGATAGTCCTCGATCGCTACCACTCCTCGATCTCATCGAACGGCACAGGCGCAGCATGGTCGTCTGCGCGTGCCCGATCGGACAGGTCGTCGGGTGGCGGCGCCGGCAGGGCCGGTCGCTTCACGGTGCCAAGGTGGTCGCGGCGCTCCCAGTCACGCCGGCTCCTGCGCGTCGCCTTCTGCGCGTCATCGGAGATGCTGCGCATCTGCTCGATCATCGAAAACAGCGCCTGCTCATCGATCTGATCGCGGCCCTGCTGCCGCAGCCGGGCCACGGCCTGGCGGTGCTCCCACAACGTCACCGGCGGGCGCGACAGCGTTCGGTACGGGACCTCCAGGTACTGATCGCCATCCGGCGCGAGCACCCACACCCGGCTGATGTCGCGAGGATCGCGTCGGATCACAAACTTCCCCAACCGCTCACGCCGCGCGATCCACGGCTTCGGCGCGTTGGAGAAGTAGCCGACGTGATCGATCACGAACCCAGTGCGCCTTACCCTGCGGCGGATCACCGGCAAGAAATCCACGAGAAACGCCGTCGGACTGGAGACCAGCGGCGGGGTCCCGGACTCGGCCACACCCTGCGCCCACCGCCCCGCTGGCGTCTGCCCCAGCCCACCGTTCACGCTGCCGTGGTAGGCCGCGACTGCCAACACCAGAAGCGCTCCCGCACCCGCAGCGTCAACGCCGCCTTGCCGTCCGCGTCGTAGTCGCCGCGCTGTTCGGGATTGGAGAACGTCGTGCCGGGCAGCTCGTGCACCTTGCCCATCGCGGTGCCCATCACGCGCTCCACGATCCCGCCGTAATGCGGTCGTCCCGCAGGCCGATACTCCAGGCCGATCCCGTGCTGTTCGCAGCCGCGGGGCCAGCGCCTCGCTCTTGAACTCGGCGGCGTTGTCGACATACAGCTGCGCCGGCTTGCCGCCCATCGGCCACTCCACGTCCATCTCGAGGCGCTCCAGCCATGGTCGCTTATCACAACACGTGCGCCAAGCACATCCGAGTTCAACGGACGGTTCGCGAAGCTGATCGGCCAGGTCGGCCTGGAGGGAGCTGGTCAGCGCATCCGCCCGAGGCCACACGATCTCAGGCACACGCTGGCCGTACGCACGCTGCTGGACTGGTACCGGGCTGGTGAGGACGTCGACCGGCGGATGCCGCTGCTCTCGACGTTCCTCGGCCACACCGACCCAGCCTCAGCCTACTGGTACCTGCAGGCGGTGCCGGAGCTGATGGCGCTGATCACCACCCGGCTGGAGCGGCTGCCGGAGGTGCTCTCATGAGCCTGCTCGCGCCTTCGCTTGAGGCGTTCTTCACGGAGCGGCTGATCACCCAGCGCGACTCGAGCCCGCAGACGATCGCCTCCTACCGGGACACGTTCAGGCTGTTGCTCGCGTTCGGTTCCAAGCGAACCGGCAAGCAGCCGTGCCAGCTAGACCTCGACGACCTCGACGCGCCGCTGATCGGCGCGTTCCTCAACCACCTCGAAGTCGACCGCGGCAACAGCGCCCGAACACGCAACAACCGGCTGGCGGCGATCCACGCGTTCTACAAGTACGCAGCCCTCCGACACCCTGAACACCTCGCGACGATCGGACGGGTGATCGCGATCCCGTTCAAGCGCTACGAGCGAAACAGCGTCAACTACCTCAGCCGCGAGGAGATCGACGCTCTGCTCGCGGCGCCGAACCGCGGCAACTGGCACGGCCGCCACGACTATGCGCTCCTCGTCGTTGCGATCCTGACCGGGCTGCGGGTCTCCGAGCTCACCGGCCTGCGGGTCGGCGACGTGAGCCTCGCTGCCGGGGCTCACGTTCATGCCCATGGAAAAGGCCGCAAGGAAAGGGCGGTCACCCTGACCCGCGAAACGCCCTCGACCAGACCGGCAGCTTTGAGGCCGCGGCTGCGGCGGGGGCGGAAACCGACGCGCTGGCCGCGCAACTCAACACGCTGCAGGGGAACGCGGCCGCTAAGTACAGGGCGTACTTCGTCGACCCGCTGCCTCTGTTCAATCCGCAGGAGGGTGGCCCGAAGAACGAGCTTGCGACGGTCTGTACTCTGACCGCCGTATGTGGGCCGTTGAACGACATTCACCCCACCGATCTCGGGTACGCCGAGCTTGGTGATCTCGTCCTAGCGGACTCAGGTTATTGGCCTTAACGCAAGCCGGGGCGATCCCACGTCCCCCTCGTTATGTGGCGGCTGAGGACCGTCAGGATCGGCCGCTTCGCCTCTGGGCTAGAGGTACCAGTCTCGGGCCTCCAGCCGCAGTTGCTGCGACTGCTCGATGGGAGCATCTCCGCGCTTGTGGGCTGAAGTCGGCGTCCCGCGCGCTGAGGGCGCCGGGTTCGTTCCGAAGCAAGCCTCTCGAGGTGCCCGACCGGGCACGTGCGGGCTTCGGCAACGCGCGCGAAGGGGTTAGGTTGGCCGCGCCGGACGTCCGCGACTTGATCCGCACGGCGTGAGCGCGTTGACCGGCTCCGCTGCCAGGCGCACATCGCTGATGCGACTCCGCCGCAGAGGCACGCGCTGTGCGACGGCCTCGGGTCGCGGTCAGTCGGGCGTGACCTCGACTCGCGTGGCCATCGGCGTCTCACCTAGCGGGCAAGCTAGTCGGACTCGGGGCCCGTGTACGCTCGCTCTTTGGGTCCGGCTGTCTGTGATCGTGGTGGTCTCAAGGTTCGTGAAGGCGTGCGGCACGGGACGCGAACCGGCGCCTGCCGGCCGCGCGGCGGCCACGGGGGCGGGTGGTCAGGCTTCGGGACGAGCGTCAAGAAAGTGTCGGATCTCACCCGTGGAAATGTTCTTGTGGTCAATTAAGGTGAGGCATGACCTTCGAATTTTGAGCGAATCGTCGCGTGGGCGTGCAGGACGGGGCTGGATTGTCCTAAAGTCATCGCTCCTCGCCTCAAGCTTAATTGCCGACCTGGGGGTGGAAGCAACCGTGGAACTCGTCCAGCTGGGGGCGTTTCGTTCGCCACCGCAGGGTGTGCCGGATGCGTGTGGGCGCCGGGCAGCGATCCGGTCCTAGGTCATGCGAGCAGCGGTCTATCACGTCTCGTTCTACGCGGCGGTTTTGATCGGGAGCGGCGCCGCGGATGTTGCCGCGGCGATCGGCGTGTGGCGGAGGCGTGGCAGCCCTGGTCGGAACAGCTTGTGTGTCGCGATGCTCGCCACGGCGGCGTGGTCGTTGGCGTATGCGCTGGAGCTGTCGGCGCCCGGCACCAGCGATCGCGAGCTCTGGGGAGCTTTGAAGTACGTTGGCATCACGGTGTTACCGCCGGCGTGGCTTCTGTTCGCGCTGCAGTACACGGGGCGTATGGGCAGGCCCAGTGCGCGGTTCCTTGGCGCTCTGACGGTCGAGCCTGTGGTCGTGCTCGCGTTGCTCGCCGCCCCGGCCACCCGGCACCTCATCCGCTTCTATCCCTCAGGGCCGCCGAAGCCGATTCCGACGGCGAGCGCGGGATTTCTCTACTGGCCGCATACCGTGTACAGCAACGCCCTGGTCCTGACCGGCAGCGCGATCCTGCTGGTCACCGTCATGCGTGTGTCGCGTCTCTACTGGAGGCAGAGCATCACCTTGCTGGTGGCAATTTGCCTGCCGTTGATCGGCAACGCGTTGGTCGACTTCAACGCGCCGCCCTTCCAGCACCTCGACCCGACTCCGCTGGCGACCTCGGTGGCGGCTTGGGTGTTGGTGCTCGGCGTCCTGCGGTACCGGCTCCTCGATCTACGTCCCGTTGCCCGCACTCACGTCGTGGAGATGATGCGAGACGCGGTTCTCGTCGTTGACGCGCACGGACACGTGGTTGACCTCAATCCTTCAGCGGTTCACCTGTTGGGCCGGCGTGCGGGGGAGCTGGTCGGCCGCCCGGTCGCGGCATTGCTTTCCGAGCTTGGCGGTCCCGCGGGGCTTCCCGACCCGGGCGTCTACGATTTGCAATTGGGCGCCT
The DNA here is from genome assembly GCA_963836065.1 of uncultured Solirubrobacterales bacterium. GTDB lineage: Bacteria > Actinomycetota > Thermoleophilia > Solirubrobacterales > Solirubrobacteraceae > Palsa-465. Next base: position 250,802 of record CAWIII010000034.1, on the reverse strand, counting down.
CCGACCGCGAGCGCGACATGGAGCTGGCCGTCACTCCACTGGAGGACGCTCGAGGTTCCACTGCAGGTCGCGTACTTGTGTTCCGCGATGTCACCGAGCGTCGCGAGCTGGAGCGGGAGCTTCGTCGCCTCGCATACACGGATCGTCTCACCGGATTGCCGAACCGGGCGTTGTTTTACGACCGGCTGGAGCAGGCCCTCGTCATGGCCGTGCGACGCGGCGTGCCGGTGGCGGTTCTGTTCTTGGACATCGATCGGTTCAAGATCATCAACGACGGCCTCGGGCACCAGACCGGAGACAAGGTGCTCATGTCGGTTGCCCGGCGGCTGCGGCGCTGCCTGAGAGCCGAAGACACCCTCGCTCGTCTCGGCGGCGACGAGTTTGCGATCCTGCTCCCCGAGATCGCCAATCGACGCGACAGCTACCTGGTCACCGACAAGTGCCTTTCGGCCCTGAGAGGCCCAGAGGTGATCGGCGGACACGAGCTGACCGTCAACGCCAGCATCGGAGTGGCGTTCTTCCCCGAGGACGGGGCGGATGTCCAGCACCTGCTGCGCAGCGCAGACGCCGCTATGTACCGCGCCAAGGCCCGTGGCGGCGGATGCGTCGAGACGTTCACAGATCTGCTCGAGAAGGAGGTCGCCCGGCGCCAGCAGATCGAGGTCGAGCTGCGACGGGGTCTCCGATCAGGTCAGCTACGGGCGCTGTTCCAGCCCTACCGTGAGCTCGCTACCGGAAAGCTCGTGGGGTACGAGGCCCTCGTGCGCTGGAACCACCCAGACCGCGGAATGCTCCTGCCCGATGCCTTCCTGCCGCTTGCCGCGGAGACCGGACTGATCGAGGCAGTCGACCGCTGGGTACTGGCCGAGGCCTGTCGCCAAGCTCGCCACTGGCCGGCGCCGCTTGTCGTTTCGGTCAATGTCTCCGCCGGCCGGCTCCGGCGCGGCGATCTTTACCAGGACACCGCTGCCATCCTCGCCGAGACGAGGCTAAACCCGAGCCGCCTGGTGCTCGAACTAAGCGAGCGAATCCTGTTCGACGAGGTACCTGACGCCGTAAGCTCGCTCGCCGATCTCACAGCCGCCGGCGTCGGCCTCGCGCTCGACGACTTCGGCGCCGGCTACACCTCCCTGGAGCAGCTACGTCGACTCCCCGTCAGCCAGGTGAAGATAGACCGATCCCTCATCGCTGCCGTCGACCAGTCTGAGGACGACGCTGCGATCGTCGCGGCCGTGATCGGATTCGCCCACGCGCTCGGCTTATCCGTCACCGCCGAGGGAATCGAGCGCTCGAGCCAACTCGACCGCCTCACCGAGCTCGGCTGCGAATACGGACAAGGCTTTCTCTTCAGCCCGCCGGCCGCCGCTCCCGGTGTCGACGAGACCGCCGCTACCGAGCGCCGACCTCGCGTCTTCCGCGCCCAGGACTGACCCGCCGGTCCGTGACGCCGTCGCGGTCGACCCTCCGGTTGATGACCCGACGAGCCAACGATCCCGAAACCGCAGCCGCCGGCACGACCGCCTGCTCCGCGTGGCCGAAAGCGGTCGTCTCGCTGTCGACTAGCGCGATAGCGTCAAGTTCGCTCCACATGCCACGGAGCGGCGCCCGCGCGCCGCTCTCATTCGGACACTGCACCTTAAGCTGACCCCAGGTAGCGATCGCCTCTCCCGGTCACGTCGATAGAAGTGGTGTAGCGCGCGTCTGGTAGGTCGACGACCGCGAGGGTCGGCCACCGTGGCGCCGAACTCGTCGGGTTGTTCCAGCAATCCGACGTCTAGGAGACACCACGATGGCCGATGGTCAGAGCATGACGGTTGCCGATGTGGTTGCGCAGGTTCAGGAGGGCCGGCGTGAGAAGTTCGTGCGGGAGGCGATCGGGCTGGTCGCGCGCGAGTTGATCGAGGCCGCGATCGGCGGAAACCGGCGCCGGGCTCGGTGAGACCGCGACGCGACAAGACCCCCTTTCCCGCACGAAGGGAAGAGCGAGGTCGCGGGTGCTTGCTCGAATCCAGCTAATCCCCGCTGCCGCGTTGAACGACACGCGCAACTCTCAGGCGAGACTGTCGCTCTCGTGGGATGCGGTAGTTGGACGGCCTCGCCTGACGCGCCCCGCCCCGTCGAACGCCGAGTGCTAGCTCGCCGGGCCAGGTCCGACTCGGTGCAAGCGCCGGGCGATCCCCGTACCGCGACTACCGCATCCGCAGGGTTAGCAGGAACGCACTTCCTCGAGCCCGGCGCTCCCCCTTGGACGAATCTCAGCAGCGATGAGCGACTCGCCATTGCCCGCACTGTACCTAGGCAAGGCCGTGTCCAGCGACGTCCGCGACGCCCTCGCATCCAGCGCTCGCTATGCCGGGATCCGGGCGCGCAAGCGACCGCTGCGACACCGACCGCTCACTCCCGGTTTCACGGCTGAGCGGAAGTCTTGCTGCGGTTCGCGAGCAGGTGGCTGCTTCTCCTCACGAGCGGCACTGAGCACCTGGACTGCCGCATTCCCGGGCCGAAGGGGCAGTGAGTCCAACGCCGGCGCGTGCGGATCCTCCTCGTCCGGAGCAGCACTGTCGGTCTCGATAATGGCGAAGCGATACTCGGTGCGACTGGCGAGGAGCGCGCTTCGGGCCCAAAAAGACGTTTATCGCTGTCGGCGGCGGCCGCAGTGGCAGCCAGCGCCAGGCCGGATCGCCGCGGGGCCTGAGTGCGGCCTGAAGGGGTCAGTGAGTGTCCGCGGTCGGGAGGGGTTCCAGCACGAACACTTCGACAGCGAGGTCGGGGTCGATGTGATTGTCGCTCATGAAGCCGATCACCTTGCGTCCCGTCAGTTCCTCGATCTCGCGGCTGACGTCCTGCTTCATCACCATTTGCCAGCGGTGGCGCAGATCGAGCACCGCCTCTTCCTGGCCGGCGTCAGCGAGCGTCTGCTCGCCGCATGTGAGCGTGTCCTGTAGTACCACGAACACGCCATTAGCGCCGAGTGTGGCTTTTGCCTTCGTGGGGCCACGACTGTTGTTCGGGACAGCGCCCGAACGACGGTCTTCGAGATCCTGGCGGCGAGTTCCCCGTCTCGAATCGCGCCTTCGTTGGTCATCGTGGTCCTCCGCTTTCTCTCAAGCCGAAATGTCGTGTCCCGCGGCCCGTTCGCACGAACAACGGTTGGGGGCGCAACGTCGCCGCGCCCTCCCCGCCGTCCGGACCCCCGAACACGGTCCGAGTCATGAGTCCGCGGGCGCCGTGACCGAGTCTACTCGCGGTGCAGTTGCTCGCGGTGGATGTCGCATTCAAACGAAACAGAGGCGGATACGCCCCGAGTTGTGGTTCTGAGCGAAGTGCCGGACGCGACCCCGAAAACGTCAGCGCCGGTTCGGCTACTAGTAACCTTCATGCGAGGAGATCGGCCACACTTCTACGGGAGCTCGGCTAGCTTCTTCGTGTCGCGCGACTCACCCAGGCTAACCGACGCTGACAGCGCCTCCTCGGGTCGACCGACGTCGCCTACGGGATCGGAGAAGTTGTTCGGTGAGGTTGGCAGATTGGCCTGGGCCAATCCGTGGGAGACTTCGTCGACATCGCGACCCCTTCGTTCAATCGGCGCGGTGGTGACCGTGGCGTTCAGCTCCCGTCCGCAAGCTGTTGCGGGTCGGGCATCAGCGAACCCGCGTTTCGCGCTGGCGGACGGATGCTGCATCGGTCGGCGCGTTTGGAGCGGTCATGTCGCTGCGTCGGAGTGCCCCCGGATGCCGTTCCTCGACAAGAGGGTTAGGATGCGGAGCGAGGGACGTAGTCGAAACGCCTCCTGGGATGGGCGCCTCCACCCGTGGAAGGTTCGTGCGCGGGATCTGTGGCTGCTGGGAAAGATCCTCGACGGCGGTGCCGACGCGATGCACGGCGAGCTGTTGAGCTACGTGTTCTTCGCCGGCGAATTCGCCGACGAACTGATCCAGCTCGGCCAAGCCGACGCGCAGCGCTGGATCGACGAGCACCCGACCGACCGGTGGCAGCTCGATCCGCTACCCGCGTGGAACCCCACCGCCAACGACGGCACATGCGCCCTCAGCCCCCGGCACCGATCGCGAGTACGTGCGATCACGGCCGCGAAAGAGCTCACCACCGTCCCACGCAACGGAAGCAACGGGGCCGGCTGAGTAAACGGACCAGGATTTCGCGATGACCTTATGCGTCGTGGGGCGCGTGGTAGGCTGGCGCGAAGGCAGCGAGTGGTCGATTCACGCACGTGTCCTCGCCCGACCGGCAGTCCCGTCTGCTGGGCTAAGGTATGGCGCAGACGCGCCGAGACGCGCTCGAGCACGCCGGTATGACTGGCGAGGACCGTGGCGAGGTCCTTGGCCGCATCGCCATCTGACCGTACCCGGCCCGCCAGGTCCGCGGGAAGCGGGCGCTTCACCGCCGACGAGGCGTTCTGTGGTGGCCCCAGGCCAGCGACGCCCGCTACCTTACGCAACACCAGGTGTCAGCCGCCCGCGGCCGACGAACAGGGCCCGCTCGTCCTCGGCGGCCACTTCCGCCCGAGCCCTCGACCACGACTCAAGCGCGGTGCGGGCAGTCGGGTTCGGCGCGATCCTGCGCTGCGCCACACCCTTCGCCGGAGCGCAAAATCACCGTACTCTTGCGCCGTGGCCATGTGGGTGGGGATGCCGTCGGGGGGATCGCGTCGCGTGACTGGTGGCTGGTGGCTGAGCGGGGCTGGTGAGGTGCGGTGGTGAGCGGCGGCGAGGACGCGCCGGAGCGAGTCGGGGTGGCGTTGCGTTTGTATGTGGCGGCCGACAGTGCGCCGTCGCTGTTGGCGCGTAGGCAGCTTGAGTTGGTGCGCGAGCGGTTGGGGGGCGAGGATTGGGGGGTGGAGGTTGTGGACGTGTTTGAGAGCCCTGAGGTGGCGGAGGCCGACCGGATCATCGCGACCCCGGTTTTGGTGCGGTTGTACCCGGAGCCTCGGCTGAGCGTGATTGGTGATCTGGGGGATTGGCGGGAGGTCGCGAGGATTCTGGACTTAGGGGGAGCGGTTTGATGAGTGATCGGGCAGAGCGGACAGCGCGGTTGGACGCGGTAGCGCGCGTCGGCAGCGGCATCGACGGACGACTAGGAGGGGTGGAGTTTGCGGCGGGTTGAGGTTGGCATTCCGGGGTTCGATTCGTTGGCTTTGGGCGGGTTGCCACAGGGTCGCACGACGTTATTGGCTGGGGGGACGGGGTGCGGTAAGACGGTCTTTGCCCTGCAGTTTTTGGCGAGCGGCGCGAGGGAGTTCGGCGAGCCGGGGGTGTTGGTGACGTTCGCGGAGCGCCCGGATGATCTGATCGCCAATTCGGAGAGCTTTGGATGGGACCTCCGCGGCTTGGTGGACGATGGGCGGTTGGCGATCGTGGACGCGACGCCGGATCCGGAAGCGGTCGTGAGCGGCCGGTTCGATCTCGGGGGGCTGTCGTCGCGGATCGCTCACGCGCTGGCGCAGGTTGAGGGCAAGCGGTTGGTGCTTGACCCGATCGATGCGCTGCTGGTGGGGTTCTCTGCCGCGGGCGAGGTGCGGCGGGCGTTCGCGGCGATGGTGCGCGAGTTACGGCCGCTGGGCGCGACGACGTTGGTGGCGGCGGAGCGCTCGGGGGAGAGGGGGTATGTGGCCCGTTTCGGGGCCGAGGAGTTCATCGTCGACAACGTGGTGATCTTGCGTAACGACCTTGATGCCGAGTATCGGCGCCGCACGATCGAGGTGCTCAAGCTGCGCGGCGCAGAGCACGGGAAGGGGGAGTTCCCGTTCGTGATCAACCCGAAGGCAGGGATCGAGATCGTGCCGTTCTCGATCATCGAGGCGCCGCGCAACGCGGCTATCGAGAGGATGTCGCTTGGGGTGCCCGAGCTGGATGAGATGTGCGGGGGTGGGATCTACCGCGATTCGCTGGTGCTCGTCACGGGGGCCACCGGTACTGGCAAGACGCTGATGAGCGTGCAGTTCATCGCGGCGGGGCTGGCGGCCGGGGAGCGGGGGTTGTTGCTGTCCTTCGAGGAGAACCCCTCACAGCTGATCCGCAACGCAAGGTCGTGGGGGGTGGATCTCGAGACGGCGCGGAGCGAGGGTCGGCTGCGAATCGTTTCGCGCTATCCGGAGCGCGTGGGGCTCGAGGATCTCCTGGTCGAAATCAAGCACGATGTCGATGAATTCGCGCCGCAGCGGTTCGTGATTGACAGCATGACCGCATTGGAGCACAGCACGCCGCCGCGAGCGTTTCGCGAGTTCGGTGTCGGCCTGACCGGCTTCCTGAAGGGGCTCGGTGTCGGGACCTTGATGACAACCACGCTGCCGAGCCTGCTGGGCGGCGAGCACGCGACGGCGGTGTATCTGTCGACGATTACTGACTCGATCATCGCGTTGCGCTACTTCGACCTCGATAGCGAGATCAGGCGCGCCTTGTTGGTGCTCAAGCTGCGCGGCGGTGCGCATGCCCATGCGATGCACGAGTACGAGATCACCGACAACGGGATGCGTTTGCTCGGCCCGATTCGGGGGGTGCGTGGGATCCTGGCCGGACTGGCGGAGTTCACTCCTGAAGCCGACGGCCGTGAGGGCGGGCACGCGGTCGGGCGGCGGTGAGCTCGCGGAGCGAAGACGACGCGGCCGTGGCCGGCGGTTTAGCGGTCGCGGAGCAGAGTCTGCGGACGGTGATCCGCGAGAACGCGGATGGGATGCTGGTGATCGATCGCGCAGGCGTCGTCGTGTTGGCTAACCCGGCGGCCGAGCGGCTGCTCGGCCGCGCAGCGCAGGCGCTCGAAGGCACCCGGCTCGGCGCTCCCCTCGTCCCAGGCGAGTCGAGCGAGATCGATGTCGTCGCCGGGCCTACACCGAGGACGGCTGAGATGCGCGTCGTCGCGATCGACTGGGAAGGGCAGCCCGCGGCGCTCGCCTCGCTCCGGGACATAACTGAGCGCAAGCGCGCCGAGGACCAGTTGCGCCGGCTGTCCGCCGAGCTCGAGTTGCGGGTGCGCGAGCGCACCGCCCAGCTCGAGGCTTTCAGCTACTCGGTCTCCCACGACCTGCGCGCCCCGCTGCGCGCGATCCACGGCTTCACCAGCATCCTCGAGGACCAGCTGGGAGACGACCCGCCCCCCGAGGCCCTTCACTCGCTGGAGCGGGTCAAGGCCGGCGCCGACACGATGGGCACGATGATCGACGAGCTGCTCAAGCTCTCACGACTCGGCCGGCAGCCGCTTGCGCACACGACCGTTGACCTCAGCGCCCTCGCGCACGAGATCGTCGCCGAGCTCCGCAGCGCCGACCCCGAGCAGGACGTCGACGTCTCAATCCAACAGGGCCTGCGCGTCACCGGCGACGAGCAGCTGCTGCGGATCGCGCTCGTCAACCTGCTCGACAACGCCTTCAAGTTCACCCGCCACACCACAAACGCGCGCGTCGAGATCACCGGCACCCGCGTGGATGAGAACCTCTCCGTGCACATACGCGACAACGGCGCCGGGTTCGACCCCAAGTACGCGGATCGCCTGTTCAGTCCGTTCCAGCGCCTGCACGCCGAGAGCGAATTCCCCGGCACCGGCCTCGGACTGACAACCGTCCAGCGCGTGATCCACCGCCACGCCGGCAGCATCACCGCCTCCGGGGCTGTCGGCCGCGGCGCGAGCGTCTCCTTCACCCTCCCGGCAGCCACCGAGCCGGATGCCGCCACGGCCAAGGAAACAGCACCATGACCACCCGCAAGATCCTGGTCACCGAGGACAAACCAGATGACGCGGCGCTGACGGTGCATGCGCTGCGCATGCGCACGACCGCCAACGTTGAGGTCGCGCGCGACGGCCAAGAGGCGCTCGACTACCCGTTCAACGACGCCAGGGGCATGCCGCAACTGGTGTTGCTGGATCTCAAGCTCCCCAACATCGACGGGCTCGAGGTGCTGCGGCGCATCCGCGAGGACGAGCGCACATGCCTGACGCCGGTGGTGATCTTGACGAGCTACGACGCGCCGATTGATGTCGCCGCGGGCTATCGACATGGGGCCGACAGCTATGTCCGCAAGCTGGTCGACTTCGACCAGTTCTCCGAGCTGGTCCATCAGCTCGGCTTGTATTGGCTCGTCACCAACGAGCCGCCGCCAAATGTCCGCGACCAGTAGGGCTCACGAATGAATTAGTGGGCTGTGGCAGGATGTTGGGTTGTGGTGGCGTATCGCGGGGGCATGATCGATGAATCGCGGATTGTTGAGCGTTATCGGGGGTTGGGGCCGGAGTTGAACGAGCGTCAGCGCAGGTTGTGGGCGGCGTCGGAGGCTCGGTCGTGTGGGCCGGGCGGGATCGCGGCTGTGGTGCGTGCGACGGGGATCAGCAAGAACACTGTGCAGCGTGGGATCGCAGAGCTGCGGGAGGGGACACGGCTCGAGGCGGGTCGTGTCCGTCGGCCGGGTGCGGGGCGGCCGCGGTTGACGGAGTCTGATCCGGAGCTGGTGGGAGCGTTGGAGGCGTTGGTGGATCCGGATACGCGTGGGGATCCGTGCTCGCCGTTGCGGTGGTGCTCGAAGAGCTTGCAGAACATCGCGAGTGCGCTTCAGGCGGCAGGACATCAGGTGTCCGATCGGACGTCCGGGAAGCTCTTGCGGGGGCTTGGGTTTCGGTTGCACGCGAACTCCAAGACGCGGGAGGGGAAGGATCATCCTGACCGTGACGCGCAGTTTCGGCATATCAACGAGACGACACGCTCGGCGCTCGCCGCGGATCAGCCGGTGATATCCGTAGACGCGAAAAAGCGCGAGCTGGTCGGGGATTTCAAGGCTGTCGGGCGGGAATACGAGCCGACTGGGCGGCCGGTCGAGGTTCGCTGCCACGACTTCAAAGACAAGGATCTGGGGCACGCGATCCCGTACGGCGTGCTCGACATCAAAGCCAACGAGGGGATGGTCAGCGTTGGTGTCACCCATGACACAAGCGCGTTCGCGGTCAACTCGATCCGCGTGTGGTGGCAGTACCTCGGCCAGAAGCGTTACCCCAAAGCGACGTGCCTGACGATCACTGCTGACGGCGGCGGCAGCAACTCCAGCCGCACGCGCCTGTGGAAGACCGAGCTGCAGAAGCTCGCCAACGAGCTCGCGCTGCCGATCCGCGTCTGCCACTTTCCGCCCGGGACGTCGAAGTGCAACAAAATCGAGCATCGCATGTTCAGCTACGTCAGCCTCAACTGGCGCGGACGGCCGCTTGAGAGCCTGCAGGTGATCATCGACCTGATCGGCGCGACCACGACCAGCACCGGCCTGAAGGTCTACGCGCGCCTGGACCCCGGCCACTACGAGAAAGGGATCAAGGTCACCGACCAAGAGCTTGCCGCCGTGGACATCGCCCGCGACCAGTTCCATCCAGACTGGAACTACACGATCCACCCAACCCAAAAGGGGCCACTAATTCTTTCGTGAGCCCGTAGCCGCGGGTCCCGGGAATCGGGGTCTCCATCTCCTCCCCGATCACCCCCGAGACGATGATGGCTGGCGACGAGCGCTCAGTCCCCGCGAGCAGGGCCGACGCTACGCAACGCCACGCGAGGCGCAGCCATATCCGACATTCGTACGGCCCGCCACCCGCTTCTCGAACGATTGGGGGAGCCTTCCCGGCGGGCACCATGGCTACTGGTTAGGAGAACTGCAGGAGCACCCATCGACATTGAGCTCGCTTCTGCATTCCGCCGATACGAGAAGCTCCAGGGACCAAATCGAGCCGCTCGACAGGCCTGCCCTGGAACGAACTGGCGCGTCTCGTCGACGACGGAAGCCGCAGCTCCGAGGTGCCCGGAATCGTATCGATGCGAGCGTGTGAGCTGGCTGGGGCGAAGTTTGTCGCTCTTCGAGGAAGCGGCGGTGGGGCGAGCGCGAATTCCGGTCGGGACCAAGTTCTCCTTCGTCCTCGACCAGCCGGCGCGCATGAGTCTTTCTTCCATGCAGAAGGTGCGCGGGCGCCGCGTCGCGAGTCGGTGCGTCGCCCCCACCAGAGCGGATCGCCGCAAGCCCGTCTGTGAGCGACAAGTCGCGGTGGCCACGCTCTCCGCGACGAGCCACAGCGGCTTGAACCAGCTCGCGTTCCAGGGGCGCGTCTCGCACTCGAAGAAACTCCGACCAGGCTGTTACACGATGCTGATCACAGCCACCAACGCCGCTGGCCAGCGCTCCGCGGCGCGATCGCTCAGCTTCACGATCGTGAACTAGGTGACGATCGGAGCGTGCGCCGCCGCGGGCGGGATCCAAGGGCTGCGGAACTTCACCGACGTAGAGGACCTCCTCACGGTGGTCTATCCGACGCCCGAATACGTCTCGACGCTCGAGCACTCCACGCCGATCAGCGCCCACGTTCCCGTGGACTTCGAGCTGCACGGCTGCCCGGTCAACAAGTATCAGCTGCTGGAGGTGGTCCGGGCCGCGCTCGGCGACCGGCGACCGAACGTTCCCTCCTCGAGCGTCTGCCTCGAGTGCAAGCGGCACGGCAACGTCTGCGTCGTGGTCGCCCATGGCACTCCTTGCCTGGGACCGGTGACCCACGCTGGCTGTGGAGCCTTGTGTCCGACCTACAACCGCGGCTGCTACGGCTGCTTCGGGCCGATGGAGTCGCCCAACACCGCGTCGCTGACCACCGGGCTACGCAAACTGGACGTGGACGACGTCGACCTGGTTCGCCTGTACCGCACGTTCAACGCCAGCGCACCGGAGTTCCAACGCGAGAGTGAGCGCCATGACCCTTCCGCTTGAGTCCGGTACCCGGAGCCGCCGGATCCGCACTGACGCCCTTGCGCGGGTCGAGGGTGAGGGCGCGATGAGCGTCCGGATCCGCGATCGCGAGGTCCTCAGCGTGCAGCTACGCATCTACGAGCCGCCGCGCTTCTTCGAGGCGCTGCTGCGCGGTCGCTCCTACACCGAGGTGTCCGACATCACGGCGCGGATCTGCGGCATCTGGCCGGTCGCTTACCAGAAGAGCGGGAACCTCGCGATCGAGGACGCGTGTGGAGTTGCCGTGAACGGGCCGATTCGCGAGCTGCGCCGCCTGATGTACTGCGGCGAGTGGATCGAGAGCCACGCACTGCACCTGCACCTGCTCCACGCGCCCGACTTCCTGGGCTACGAGAGCGCGATCCACGTGGCCGCCGACCACCCCGCGCTGGTCGAGCGCGGGCTAGCCACACGCAAGGCGGGTAACCAGCTGCTGATCACCATCGGTGGCCGAGCTGAGCACCCGATCAACCCCCGCACCGGTGGTTTTTACCGGGCGCCGACCCGGGATGAGTTGAAGCCACTCGTGGAGCTGCTGCAGCGCGCGCTCGAGGAGACGCTCGAGACCGTGGCGCTCACGGCCACCCTCCCGATGCCCGACTTCGAGCGCGACTACGAGTTCGTGGCGCTCCGCGACGACGACGGCCGGTATCCGATCGCCCGCGGGCGGATCGTCTCCACCAGCGGGTTGGACATCCCCGCGCAGTCGTTCGAAGATCACTTCGTCGAGGAGCAAGTAGCCCACTCCAACGCCCTGCACAGCCGCCTGCGCGACGGCGGCTCCTATATGGTCGGCCCGCTGGCACGCTACAGCCTCGCCTTTGACGCGCTACCCCCGCTGGCGCGCGAGGCAGCCACCGGAGCCGGCCTCGGGGCGCAGTGTTACAACCCCTTCCAGAGCATCATCGTGCGGGTGGTGGAGCTCGCGTACGCGATCGAGGAGGCGCTGGCCCTGATCGAGGCCTACGAGCCACCCAACCCGCCGGCGGTGGCTCTCGAGCCAGGCAACGCGGTGGGGTGCGGAGTCAGCGAGGCACCTCGCGGGATCCTCTGGCATCGCTATGAGATCGATGCCTCCGGGGCGATCCGTGATGCTCGGATCGTGCCGCCCACGTCCCAGAACCAGCGCGCGATCGAGGAGGACCTGCGCGGTTTCGTGGCCGGGCATCTGGACTTGCCTGACGACGAGCTGCAATGGCAGTGCGAGCAGGCGATCCGCAACTACGATCCGTGCATATCTTGCGCCACCCACTTCCTCAAGCTCGACGTGGAGCGTGCCTGAAGCAGCGTCGCGGGGTGGCGCAGTCGTCATCGGCGTCGGCAACGAGTTCAGGGGGGACGACGCGGCTGGGCTGATCGTTGCCCGGCGCCTACGCGAGCGAGTCGCGACGCAAGCGGTCGTGCTCGCATGGGAGGACAATCCGGCCGGGCTGCTAGACGTATGGACGGGCGCCGACCAGGCGATCCTGGTCGACACCGTTGTCTCGGGCGCCAAGCCGGGCACTGTCCAGCGCTTCGACACATCCGCCGTGCCGCTGCCGGCCAGCCTGGCCGGGTCCTCGACCCACGCCCTCGGGGTCGCGGAGGCAATCGAGCTGGCGCGAGCGCTGCACCGCCTCCCGGGCCGCATCATCGTCTACGGCATCGAGGGAAGCTCCTTCTCCGCCGGCGCGCCGCTGGACCCGACCGTCGAGCGCGCCATCGACGAGACGCTGACACGGGTCGCGGCCGAGCTCGGCGTGCGTCCTTGACCGGGGCACGCCGTGCGACCCGCGCAGCGCCTCCATAGCGTCGACTGAGTGACTTCGACAAGCATCGTGCACAAAGCGATAACACGCCACGGAGCGCTCGGGAATATTTTGGCCCGGCGGACCGTCTTGTTACCTACAGGGCATCGTAGATCCCCGACCTCAGGCACTACCCACTCAACGTGAGCAAGCTGTCGATGAAGAATTTTGGCTCTCCGTGGATGATCGTAGGTGAAGTCACACGCCGAACCGGTCGTGTGGGAGTGTAAGTGTCACCGGGCCGCAGGCGAGCAGGATGAGCGCGAGTGCGGCGCGGGCGGAGTGGAATCCGTACGCGCGGCGGACGATCAGCTTGACCTTGTTGTTGAGTGCCTCTGCGCGGGCGTTGGATCGATTCGTCGACTGCGCATCATCCCGCGGATGTAGCTGATCCGGATCGGGTGCGGGTGACACACCCGTTCCACCCGCTGGCGGGTCTTGAGTTCGAGTTCGTCAAGCGCCGGCGGAACTGGCAGCAGGATCGGGTCTACTTCTATGACGGCGAGGGCGGGCTTGTCTCGCTGCCGGCGGAGTGGACCGATGCCGTGGCTGCCGACCCGTTTGTGGTCGTGGCCGCGGGCCGGTGTCCGTTTCATCTGGCCGGGTTGCTCGAGCTGGCCGAGCTGATCGAGCGGGGGCGGTGCGATGAGGGCGTATCTGCGGCGTGAGTTGAGCTCGCTGGACGCGCGCGTGCTGCGCGCGACCGACGCGCGGTACGAGCGCTCGCCTGAGAGGATCGGCGAGTTGGCGGACTGCGCGGCGGACGTGGCGCTATCGGCGCTGCGCCGCCTCCGTGGCGCCTGCCTGGTCGAGGATGACGGCGCGCGTCCGCAGCGATGGCTGCGCACCCATGACGGCGACGTCGCGCTCGAGCACCAGCCGTGAGTCGCCTCTTGGGCGCGCACAGTGCGGAGGCGGTCGATCATCACTACGCCATGTAGGAGACTTGTCATACCGGGGCAAAGACGGCGCCTCGCCTCCGCGATCGAGAACGTCAGCGATGTCGTACGCAGAACGAGCGTCTCAACGAGATCATCTGCGATGGCGTGTCGTAGGTAAACCCGGCATGGCCCAGCGCGGCTGATCGCAGGTTGTGGCAAGTGGATCGCAACGGCCCTCGTTCTAGAGCTGCTGTCGGCGGCTGGTTTCGTTGTCTTCTTCAAGCTGGTGTTCGGCGCACCCATGAGCTGGCGGCGAAACGTCCCGGCCGCCCTGCGTGCATTGGGGGCTAGCGCTGGGCTAGCGCGGTCCTCCCAGCGGGAGGACTGATCGGTCCGACCGTCGGTGCCTGGTCGGCGAGGACCGAGAAACCCTTACTCTCGCAGCTGACTCGGTCCACGACCACGTTCCTGATCCTCACCAATGCGCCCAGCCTGATTGTGCTCGGAGTGCTGGGAATGCTGCTGTGGCTCGGGTCCCGACCGGCCCCCATCAAACGCGACTGACCATCCTTCCGGCCGCGCTGGCCGTCGAGCTCCTCACGGTCACGTGTCTTGCGGGGCGCTCCTCCAGACGCCAGCCATCACGACGGCGGAGCACGTTTCGCGCAGGCTTGCCGAGTCCGCCAGGGCACTGAGCGAAGGCGTCACCGAAGCCCACGCGCTGGTCACCGAAGCCCACGCGCTGGTCACCGCAGCCAACTGGAAGCTCGTCGGGGCTCTCGGCTACTACGCCTTCGACAACGCCGTGCTGTGGGCGGCGTTTCATGCCTACGGCCGCACTCCCCCGATCGGCGTTGGGGTGATGGGATATCTCGTCGGCTCGCTGGCGGGGGTGCTCCCCCTCCCCGCCGGTCTGGGAGCCGTCGACGGTGGCCTGGTCGGAGCCCTCGTGCTCTACGGAGAGCCCGCGGCACCAGCCGCTGCGGCAGTGCTGCTGTATCGCGGCATCTCGCTCGCCTTACCCGCCGTGCTCGGCGCGATCGGATGGGCGTGGAGCCCAGCTGTGAACCGGCGGCTTCCGCTCGGCGGGCGCGAGCGGCTCCCCGGTTCCGCACCCACGAAACGTCGCGCAGCTCCCGAGCTCGCGACCGCACCCACGGACTCGACGCCAGCTCATCGTAGTTTGCGCGTCGACCGGAAGTTTCAGACGGCGGCGGTGTCGTTAGTTAGGAGTAGAAGCCATCTACTACGTATCGTCGTGGATGGCCGCCTAACAACGAACGCCACTAAAGGAACTCTCCCATGAGGAAGTCCGCGTTATCTGCTCTTGCAGTCGCCGCTGCTGCCGTCGTGATCGCCGGCTGCGGCGGCGCCAGCGGCTCTAGCCGCGGGACCCGGTCGCTCACCGCCACGCTAACGCTCAGCGCCGTAGCGCTGCTCCTCATCGGCGGCATTCACTACCAGCAGTACCGCTACGCCTTCTATTCCGTCATCCCGACGATCGGCCCGTTGTTCATCGCGAACTTCGTCGCCGCGACCGCACTGGGGCTGTTTCTCCTCGCGCCCGTCAAGAGCCGGCTCGGACACGTCGGGAAGCTGCTCGACCAGTTGGCCGCGCCCGCAGGCGTAGGCGTCGCAGCGGGCGGCCTCGCCGCGCTGTTGATCAGCGAGCACACGCCCCTGTTCGGCTTCATGGAACACGGCTACCGGTTCGGGATCGTGCTCACGATCACATCCGAGGCCCTCGCAATCGCAATGCTCACGCTGTTCCTGATCCGCGCGCACACCGGCGAACGCGGCCCGGGAACGGGACTCGCGCACAAGCGATTCAGCGTCCCGCCCGCCAGCGAGCCGATCAACCAACGACCTGTCGCACCGACAGCCGAGAGGTAGCGATGCAGAAGCTGGATCAGATCACGATCCCGAGCCTCTCGATCAAGGCTCACCTTCCCGCCGTCCGTCAGCGCCTGCTCGCTGACTTCCCCCGCGTGCACCGTGCGCGTTCGCATGGAGCGGGCCACGTCCCAACCCACCTTGGCGTTGCCCCTCTCGGGGCAACGCCTCTGGGCCCGCTCTCTCGCGGTACGCAGCGTGCCGCCCGACAGAAGCAGAGGAGATGTCAGGTTGGGCGCATGCGCGCTGACCAGCGCCTGCTTGCAAGGCGGCGAGCTCTGTAGCAGTCTCGTGGGTGCCGTGCCGTTCAGCGTGAGAATCCATCATCGTGTGCGTCTCCCGTCGGGTCTTCGCCGTCCTGTTTGTTGCGGGGACGCGGGGTTTGGCGTCCGCAATCAAGCACTTTGGAATGCCCTGGGTTTGACGGAGACTGGGTTTGTAGGTCTTTCAAGTAATTATACCAAGTTAGTGCGAGTTGCTACTACTGTAGGTCGGAGACGACCCCGAAGGGGTCGTACACCCCCGACACGCTCAAGGTGCCAGTACCGGTGGGGCGAGGCACGCCTTCAGGGTGAGTGGCGAGCGCCGCGACGTATCGCTGCTCGTGCTCGTCAGGCGGTCGGTTGCCGAGCGAGGAGTGCAGCCGGACGTGGTTGAACCATGCGACGTACTCGACGACGGCGAGCTCGAGCTGGGTGTGGGTGCGCCACACGCGGTCGGCAATCAGCTCGGTCTTGAATGAGTCCACGAACGACTCGGCGAGCGCGTTGTCATACGCATCGCCGACCGTGCCGACCGACGCCAGCACGCGGGCGTCGTCGAGCTGCTGGATGTAGTCCTCTGAGGTGTACTGCGAGCCCTGGTCGGTATGCGCCACCAGCTGAAAGTCAGCGCCCGGCGCTCGGAGCCCGAGCGCCATCCGCAGCGCGTCGAGAACCAGCGTGGTTCGCATGTGGCCGGCCAGCTGCCAGCCGACGATCATCCGTGAGTACACGTCGATCACGAACGCGAAGAACAGCCGGCCCTCCCACGTGCGCAGGTAGGTGAAGTCCCCGACCCACAAGCGGTCCGGCGCCGGCGCGGTGAAGTCACGGTTGACGAGGTCAGACGCCCGCTGCGCCTGGGGATCGGGGATCGTGGTCCGCCACGGCTTCCCGCGCCGCTTCGCGCCCTGGATGCCCGCTGAGCCCATCAGCCGCGCGACCTGGTCGCGCCCCGCAGCCTCGCCCTCGCGGACCAGCTGGGCGTGCACGCGCCGGTAGCCGTAGCACTCGTAGTTGGCCCCATGAACCTCGCGGATGCGACCGGTCAGCCGCTCGTCCTCGACCGCTCGCTCCGACCGCTCGCCGGTCGCACGCTGATAGTACGCGGACGCCGACACGTCCAGGGTCTGACAGATCGGCTCGACGCCGAGCTGGTCGCGATGCATCTCGATGAACGCGCTCACCTCGGACGGTCTGCGTCGAGCTCGGTCGCGAAAAACACGCTGGCGGCCTTCAGGATCTCATTCGCGCGGCGCAGCTCATGGTTCTCCTTGCGCAGCTTCTTGATCTCCTCGCGCTCCTCGGTCGTGGGCAGATCCGGCCGCAGACCGCCGTCGGCCTCGGCCTGCCGAACCCGTTTGCGCAGCACCTCGTGACCGACACCGAGATCACGCGCGACCGCCGCGACCGGACGCCCCGACTCGAGCGCCAGCCGGACACCACGCTCGATCAGCTCCTCTGAATACTTCCTGGCTCTGGGCATGAACTTGCAGTTCCTTGCTCGAGGACCGAATCCTCGTTTCAGAGCCTCCGCGAAACCCAGGGCAGCTCACTTGGACGAGCATGTGACCATCGTGCGCGGAGCGGCGGGAGTGCTGCTCGACGATCGGCTGGCGACGTTCCGGCTCGTCGCCGGCCGGATCGTTCGTGCCACTGCTGCGCGGCCAGGCTCGGCCGGCTAACAGGGAGGCTCGCGTGACTGGGGAACAGATGTCCCAACGGCCCGGCGGAGCACAGCCTGGCGTGAAACGCGTCGCGCTGGTGCTCCGTCCCGAGCGCGACCTGCACCACGCCTCGAACAAATCCGTGCCCGGGCGGCTGCGACGGGAGTGGCGCTGGTCGGCGCAGATGGGGAACCCGCGCCTGCCCGGCGACATCGCGCGTTACCCCGACGCGTCGCTCGCCGCCGACTGCGACGCCGTCCTGTCACGCGGCGGCGACGGCACCATGCTCGGGGCACTGCGCTTGGCCGCGCCACACGGCGCACCGGTCCTGGGGGTGAACCTCGGGAGGCTCGGTTACCTGACCGAGGTCGACGCCGCACACCTCGGAGGCGCGCTGGCGGCGCTCGGACAGGGCGACTCACGCGGTCGAGGCTCGCACCGGGCTCGCGCTGGCTCCGCGCAATGGCGTGGAAGGGCAAATCGCTTACAACGATGTCGTCCTGACCCGCGTTCCGGGCCGCGGTCAAGTGGCGCTCAGCCTGCGCATCGATGGCGAGCTGCTGGTGCGCTACGCCAGCGACGGCGTCATCGCGGCGACACCCCAAGGATCGACGGCCGATGCGTTCGCGGCCGGCGGACCGCTCGTCTCTCTCCGGGCGCCCAGGGGATGATCGTAATGCCGGACGCCCCGCATGGCTTGTTCAACCGCGCCGTCGTTCTCGCTGAGGGCGAGCGCCTCGGCATCGAGGTCCTCCCCACAGAGCGCGCCCGTTTCGATCGAGCGCGACGGTCGACTCCTCGGACACGCCGACGCAGGGGCAACGCTCGAGATCCTCGCGCACCCGAACGCTGCGCGCGTGATGCGCGGGCACTCCGGCGGGTTTGCGGAGCGCGCACGACGCAAGCTCGGTATCACCGACCCAGCGGGGCTGGCTGACTTCGACCTGGCGGGCCACGAGCGCTAGCTAGCCGCTGTCCGAGGCTCTCCGAAGCCTCCCGAGATCCGCGCCCGAAGGAGCGATCAACGCGACGCAGGCCGGTGCTTGGGCTGACGCCAGAAGAAATAGCAACCGGCGGCTCCGCTCACCGGTGACGCGGAGGCGGAGAGGCAGGCTGCGACAGGATGGTGATCAGGACCACCACGAACGGCCACTCCGACGTTCGCGGGAGTCGGTGACACGCCCGTGCTCCTTCCCGTCCGAGTCGCCTTGTTGGGCTACTTGGGGCTCTTGGCGCAGATCGCGAGCAGGCTCTTGCGTGCGGTGGGGTCGGGGATCCTCTTGGCACTGTCGATGCACGCCTGGCGCGAACTCGGTGCACCGGAGGCCGGCACGCCGCCGGCTGCGGCCACCTGTCCGGCCGGGATCTTCTTGCAGGTCGCCAGCAGGCTGTTGCGCGCGGCGGCGGCCGGGATCCGCTTGGCACCGTCGATGCACGACTGGCGGGCGCTCGGCGCGGCAGTTGCGGGCGCCGTCGTGGACGCCGCCGGTGCGGCGGTCGACGTTGCCGTGCTGGTCGGCGCCGCGGTGCTGGTCGGCGCGGTGGTTGCGGCCGCGGGCGTGCTGCTCGCTGCCGGCGTCCTGGACGAAGCCGCGATCGAAGAGCTCGAGCTCGATCCTCCGCCGCAGGCGCCGAGCCCCACCGCAATCAGCATCGTCGCGATGATCAGTGATACACAGGTTGTGTACATGGGGTCCTCGCTGTTCTCGTGATGTACGGGATCGTGGGCTTTCTGGTTTCAGCCTGTTGACGCCACCGCGGTGAGGATCCTCGACGTCGCCGAATAATCAGGGGCGCCAGCACGAACGCAACCGTTGGCACGATGATCAACGTCAACGCAGACGCGGTCTCCCTCAGCCGAGAATGAAACTGTCCGTGAGGTAGCCAAGGTGCAGACTCAGCGGGGTCTTTGTGCGAGCGGAAGCGCTAAAGCGGCAAGTGACCTTGAGGACCCGACTCATCTTCTCCCATCGAACACCCGCGACGAGATTTTCCTGCTGACCCGCCTGACAGTGCCGCTTCGAAAAGTCAGCCACCAGCGGCGCAAACCGCGTGTCGGCGATCACCTGGTCCAAATGCTGCTCGTTCCAGTATTTGGGCGTCGGCGAGCGCGATCTGAGGCCGGTCGGCGGCGCCCGCTTGGTCGAGCTCGGCGATCGCTGCAGTGATCATCGCTGTTTGTGATCTCGGCGGCCACCACAATCTGCCCTCGTCACCCACAGCTTGGGCGTTGTAGCCCTGCACGTACACGAGGTTGGACTTGATGTGCCGACTATCGGGGTCGGTCACGCTCACCATCCTCTCGGGCACGGCGATGGCACATACGGGTTGGTTTCTGCGGGAGGCTGACCGCGCGCTTACGCGAGTGCGGTCAGGATCCTCAAGCGCGCTCTGTTAGTTGCCGAGCTGCGGGTTTCGGTGTGGTTACGCCCGGACTGGTGCTCGCCGGCGGTTAGACCGGCGGGCAGTCCGGGGGTTCTTGGCGCGATCGCTGCTGAGCGCCGAAGGCGCCCGTCGGTCGGATCCGGCGCGGCTTAGGCCGCGGTCGAGTCCGAGCTGCTGGGCAAGCTGACTGACCTCGCGATGTTCGTCAGCGGCGACCAAGGTGATGCCGAGCCCCTTGCGACCCGCGCGGCCGGTTCGCCCGATTCGATGGACGTAGGTCTCCCCGTCGGCGGGCGGATCGAAGTTGATCACGTGCGAGATTCCATCAACGTCGATCCCGCGCGCGGCGACATCGGTGGCGACAAGGATGTCGACTGCACCGGATTGGAAGCGTGCGAGCGCCTGCTCGCGCTGGCGCTGTGATTTGTTGCCGTGCATCGCTACGGCCTTTACTCCGTGAGCGGTGAGACGCTTGACGAGCCGGTCGGCTCCGCGCTTGGTTCGCACGAACACGAGCGCGAGCTCACGGTCGCGCCGCAACTCGCCGACCAGTGCTTCGACACGGTGTTCATGGGCGACGTGGACAAATCGATGCTCGACGTCCGTGCTCGCGCGGCGTGCCGCCGGCCCTTGCTCGTAGACCGCGGCGTCGTGCGTGTACTGCCTTGCCACGCGTCCCGCCTCGCCGTCAAGTGTCGCCGAGAAGAACAGGGTTTGGCGGACCGGTGGGCAGAGCGCGACGATCCGGTCGACCGCAGGGCGAAAGCCCATGTCGAGCATCCGATCGGCCTCGTCGAGGACGAGGAAGCGGATTGCGGCTAGCGAGAAGGCGCCGCGCGCCAGCAGGTCCTCGAGGCGTCCGGGAGTCGCGACCAGCATGTGGGAACGGGCGGCGTCGCGCGCCTGCTTGACGAGGCCGACACCACCGTACACGGCGGTCACCCGAAGCGCGCGAGAGTGCGCGATGCCACGGATCTCCTCGACGATCTGCGTCGCCAGCTCGCGCGTCGGCGCCAAGATCAGAGCCGACGGTCGGGGGCCCTCGGCCTTGATCCGTTCGACGAGCGGGATCCCGAAAGCAAGTGTCTTGCCTGAGCCGGTGGGCGATTTCGCCAGCACGTCGCGGCCGGCGAGGACATCGCCGATCACCTCACGCTGAATGGCGAACGGATCTGTGATCCCGCGCTGGGACAGTGAGCTGACAACGGCGCGCGAAACGCCGAGATCAGCGAAAGACTGACTTGACATGCACAACTCCTGGACGGCGCTAGGGCCGCGTACGATTCGGGAGGCTATTGCTGACCCGAACCGCTGACTGCGGGACCCAAGCGAGCTGCCTCGCGGCCGACAACGCCAGCCGCTCAGACCAACGTAGCAGCTCGCTTCATCGCGCCGCCAGCCGCCGCGCCGTGTCCAGGCGCTGCTGGGCACGCTCCACGCTCGCTCGAGTTCGTGCAACGGGCACTCCCCGGGGTGAAGAACGCGGTCACCCGCAGCTACAACCCGCGCTCGCGAGCGTCCTTGCTCAGAACAACCGCAAGCGCCGCCGGCTCGGTTCGCGCCTCGAGCTCGGCGATGCGTTTGCTTTGCCGCAGCGCCTCGCGGTGGATCGAGTCCTGAAGACCCTCCAGCAACTCTTCCAGGTGCCCGAGCCGGGCTTCCAAGCGCTCGATCCGCGCGGCATCCAGGTCGGGCGGGGGGGCCGCCGGCCGGGTGGGCGACGTCGGAGCCACGCGACGGATATGGCGTATCCGGGCAATCAGCCCGTCCTCTCGATGGCCCAAGCTCACCTCCCACCGAGCCGCTGATACTCGCCGCGTCGTCGAGGCGGGCTAACTGCATGCGAGGTCATGGACGCCGCGAACTCATCATCGCAGTCGGTGCTCATCCGTCTCCCTCCTTCGCCGGCGCGGTACTCGTGGTCAGTCTGAGATTCGCTGCGTCGGCCGGGGAGAACCTCGCGGGTGATAACACCATCCGCTCGTTGACCGTAGCACCCGGAGAGCCGCTGAAGCAAACACCGTCACGATCGCGGGGGAGAGGAATCGGGAACGCGGATCCGTCTTGCGCGGGTCGGTGACTGGGAGTAGGCTCGGCGGCACGCTGACCCCGCGAGCAGTCCTTCAGGTTCGGGCTCGAATTCCGCCGAGGCGCAGCCGCGCTGAGGCGGGGTACCTGAGGCTAGTGATTGAGACTCGCGGGGCCAGCCGTCCACCGGCGCCTCCCTTGGCGCGGTCAATCGTCATCGATTCCCGCTGTGCCTGACCAAACGTAAGGACCTTCGCTCAACCGTGACGCCCATGACGGAGATAACTGTCCTTGGCGGCGATCGATACCGCGTTGAGGGAGACGCCAAGGAGATCGAGCGGCTGATTCTCGACTCGGCTCGTGGTTCGATCATGGAGCTCGCCTGGATGGTTGAGGCCGAAACGGGCGACCGCCTCGGTGTTAATCCCGAGTGCGTTGTCATGCTCCGAGCTTTCGGTTCTTAGTCGGCTCTGCGCTCGCTGAGGCGCTGGAAATTTGAGTCTCCCAGCACGGTATGGTTCGCGCTAAGGGCCGGTCCATCAGGGACCGGCAAACGTGTTCAGCGCTCGCAGGTCATATTGAGCTAAGGCTCGCCGGATGCTCGGACTCACGTTGCTCGTCTCATCGATCGCGCTTGCGGACTCGATCAACCCCTCGACCATTGTTCCCGGGCTGTGGCTAGCCAGCGCGCCTCGCGCGCGCGGTGTCCGCGGTGTCGCTAGCTACACGCTCGGAGTGTTTATCGTCTACCTCGCCGGCGGGATGCTGCTCGTGTTTGGTCCGGGCCCGTCGCTGATCCACGCACTTCATCATGCCGGGGGCCCGGCCGAGCACGGGCTAGAAGCAGCAGGCGGAGTCCTTGCGCTCGGCGTCGCGTGTTTCTTGTGGCGCTCACGTCACAACGTCCGAGAGGAGACCCGGACGCGGCGCTCCTACACGCCGGCCTCGGCATTCGCTTTCGGCGCCGGGATCATGGCGATCGAGTTGCCCACCGCGTTCATGTACTTCGGCGCAATCTCGGCAATCCTGGCGGCGCGGTTGGCCGCTCCGACCGAGATCTCACTATTGATCACCTACAACGCACTATTTGCGGCACCACTCCTGGTAATTCTTGCAGTGCGTCGCCTCGGCGGCGACCGCTCGGACCGGTGGATTGCCGCGGCAGAGACACACCTTCGCCGTCTGGGTCCCCTAGCGCTGATCGCCGTGGCCGGCGCCGCCGGTACGGCGCTACTAGCTATCGGCCTAGCCGGACTACTCACCAGCTGACAACTGCGCGGGGCGGGCAAGGTCGCCGATCTCGCCCGGCAGGCAGAGGAGACGCCCAACGGCGATTCCTTGCTTTCCCGCATTTGTGGCGTAGCATCGATTGCAAAGGGTTCTTCACCGTGCGCCGCATTTGACGCGGTTGTGTCGTTCCTGGGGGCTCCGATGGGTCACCGGGAGGACACGCGCTGGCGCTGCGGCGTCGGCTGGGAGACAATTAGCCGGTTCGCTGCCGAACAGCCGCTCCAGGCGAGCCGGCTTGCGCGCCACGGAAGGAGAACGTCGGATGATCGACGACGAGACAATTCGAGCACTAGTCATGCGCCTGTCGCGGGAGCACCGATCTGGCGGGAAGGTCATCGAGCGTGCCGCGATCCTCGCTGCGGGTGAGGACTATCGATCGGTGCTGGCGTGGATCCTCGCCCACGACGGACAACCCGAGGCTCTGGCCCCGGCGCTCGTGGGTAGCGGGCTGCACGGCGGACGTTTGCGCAGCAGCCGCGGGACAGACACGCCGACACCTCTCCGGTTTGTACTGCCGGCCGGCGCGCTCAGTCCTGGCGAGCGCATCGAGGAGCGGCCCACCGACGCGTAGTATCGGCTAAGCTGGCAGACGGTCGAGGCTTACCGGCGGGGCCCTTTCGGTACTGCAGGATCGCGTCGAACCAAGGAGCAACCGGCGCTCGTGGCGGTCTGATGACGGCATGCGGGGGCGCTGCGCCCGCAACGTTCATCCCTGCATCGGAGCAGCCTTATGTCGTCTACATCGACCAGTCGGTTCGGGCATGAAATGCTCGGCGCCTACGCACAACCCCGCCTCGGACGAAGCCTGCTCGAGATCGCGACCTCCGTGGTCCCGTACTTGGCGCTTTCGGTCCTGATCTATCTAACGCTTGACCGCTCGCTGTTGCTGTCGCTCGTCCTCGCGGTCCCGGCCGCCGGGTTCCTGGTACGGACGTTCGTCATCTTTCACGACTGCGCGCACGGCTCCCTGTTGGCTTCTAAGCGCGCTAACCGTTATGTCGGCCGCGCAACCGGACTGCTCGTGCTGTCGCCGTATCAGCGCTGGCGCCATGACCACGCGATCCATCACGCCACCTCCGGCGACCTCGAACGGCGCGGGGTCGGAGACATTCTCACCCTGACAGTGTCGGAGTACCGCGCACGGTCACGGCGGGGCCGTTTCGCTTACCGGACGTTACGCAATCCACTCGTAATGTTCGGGCTTGGGCCGGTGATTGCGATGGTTGTCGGACCACGTATCGCAACGCGCTCTCAGCGGCCGCGGCTGCGCCACAGCGTGCTCGCTACCGACATTGCGCTTCTCTTGATCGTCGGTGCGCTGTGCTGGGTGATCGGCTGGCGCAGCTTCATACTGGTCTGGGCACCCTCGGCGTTGCTCGCCGGCTCGATCGGAATCTGGCTCTTTTATGTCCAGCACCAGTTCGAAGACGCCTACTGGGAGAGCGCCGCTGACTGGAGCTACGGGGACGCTGCGCTGCGCGGCAGCTCCTACCTCAAGCTGCCGAAGCTCCTGCAGTTCTTTACCGGCAACATCGGGCTGCACCACGTCCACCACCTCAACGCACGCATTCCCAATTACAACCTCCAGCGCGCCCACGACGAGAGCGACGTATTTCGCCAGGTACCGACGATCTCGCTCCGGGACGGACTACGGGCCGTCCGCCTCAAGCTGTGGGACGAAGACCGCGGAAAACTGGTGACGTTCGCGCAAGCACGCGTCGCGCCCCTTTCCGACCCAACCCAACCGCAAGGGGAGCCGCCGCCAAGCGGGTCGCAGTGCGCTGCCGCACTCGAGGTCGATGCGCAGCTCGTCGCGACCAGGCCTGGTTAGCGTCCGGCGAGATAGTGCGCGGCGACGCGCGAGGGGCCGAGTACTGTCGGGTACACGGCGGCTTCGTCGATCGTGCCAGTGAAGAAGTTGTTCCCGTGGCCGCTCCAGCCGCCCGTGCTTTCGTAGCCGACTCGCCAGTACCCGTCGTAGTTCTGGGGAGTTGTGACCTTGGCGTTGCTGGCCACGAGTGCACCATCGACGTAGAGCGCGATGCCGGCGGAGCTCAAGCTGGCCTGGACAAGATGCCAGGTGCCGTCGTTGTAGGCGCTGGTGCTGTGGATGGTTTGGTTCGGAGCGATGCCGAAGTAGAGCTGTCCACTTGTGCCCATGTAGAGCAGGCGGTCAAATTTGGCTGGCGGTCCGGTCGCCGTGTCCCCGAAGCCCAGGATGACGCCGCCCGTGCTTGTCGTCGTTTTGATCCACGCCTCGAGCGTGAACACGAGTGGGTTCTTCCGCAGGGTTGCGTTGGATATGTAGCCGCTCGTGCCGTTGAGCGTCACGGCTGTGTTTCCATCGTTCGTGACGCCCGGGGTCTTGAGCGTCACGCCCCCTTGATATGTACCGTTTCTCGCACCTGTCGAGGAGTCAGTGGCGGTCGTGCCGTTCGTCTCGCCGAGCCGGTAATAAAGAGCGGGGTTGTCGGCGTCGGCCGTCACGGCGCTTGGGTAGGGACCTGTTGACGGAAATAATGCGAACGCGGGTCCCCGCTGGGCTAGCAGCTGCCAGCCTGCCGCGGCTGAGGCTGGCCAGACGTGGTACTCGACTCCGTAGCTGTTGCTGGTGACAGTCCGGTCGGCCTGCACCGGAACGCCGTCGGCACCTGGGATATCGGGGATCGCGTCCAGGGATTGGTCGAGCGCGTCCGTCGACTGGCCCAGCGCGGCTGTGGCGAGTCGCATCTCCGCGGTCCCTTCGAACCACAGCACGTTTGGTGCGTCGTTGCCGGCGTAGGGCATGAATCCGGTGAACGGACCGGGTGCCGCATAGGTCATGTTGTAAGTGTTCGGGTCGCTCGAGAGTGTGATCGAGCGCGCGCTGACCGCGAAGGCGCTCTGCGCGTGGTCGAGCACCTCCGCGGCAAGAGTGCTCTGGCCGCGACTCTGTAGGTACATCGCGCCGAGCGCCTGGGCGTCGAGCGCCTGCGCGGGATCGTTGAGCCCCTGGAGAAGATACGCGGTCGATCCGCTCTGGACGACCAGGTTGGCGTCGATCGCCGCCGCGATCCGGGCGGCGGCAGTGTAATACCGGGCGGCGTCAATGCTGTCGCCGTTCGCCGTCAGTTCGTTTCCGAGTCGCACGAGAAGTGCGTCGCCGACCAGATTGTGCTCGGTCGAGTACCAGGAGACGTCCGGGCCGCCGCGCACAAGGCCACCCGAACTCTGCAGCGACAAGACGTAGCTGGCCGCCAGCTGCTCCAGGTTCAGATAGCGCGAGGATCCGGAGTCGTGGTCGAATATGGAACCGGCGAGCCCAACCCACGCGACCACCCCGGCGCGGATCATCGGTGACGTCTGACCGGTGGCGACGTTGAACGCGATCTCGATCGACCCGTCGGTGCGCTGCAGCGCCGCGAGCTGGTCGAGCAACTGCTTCGCCTCCGAGGAATTGCCGGCTGCCGCAAACGCCGCCGCAGATATTGCCGAGTCATAGGTCCACGACCAGTTCAGCAAGCGCAGGTAAGACGGGTCATCGGTGGGGATCGCGAACGAGCGGATCAGCTGGAGCGTGCCAGAACCGGTGTCAACCGACGCAACTGCTGAAACCGACGCAACTGACGCAACTGACGCCAACGCGCCGGAACCGGGGTCGCCGACCGCGGCCATCAAGCCGTGGATTCGGCGTCCCGGTACGACTCGCCGACAGGCGACCAGTCGTCTTCGAACACGCCGTTGGCAGCGGCGCGGTCGCGTTGGCCCCACATGGCGGGCGAGCCACCGTGCCAGGACGGTTCGTGGTGCTCGACCGCCGCGCGGCCAGGCGCGGTGGACGTGGCCACCGACCCTATGCACCGTCTTGGTGTGATGCCTCGACCCACGGTGCGCAGCCCGCGCACCCGCTGGCCCCGCGAAAACAACCGTCAGCGTCAGGCACGCAATCACCGCGCCGACGACGCGTGTCAGTCCTCGGAGCGACCAGATCGTCTGCTCGCCACGTCCGCGCACCCCGTGCGCTTGCCCGCGAACGCTCCTAGCGTCCACATGCGCCCCTGCCGTAGACATGAATACAGGGTCGAACATCGTGCGCTTAAGCACAACCGCAATCTCCCGCACAGATCTTCGGGGTTTCACGGAACGTCGGCCAGCCGGGGCGGCTACCACGTGCCCACCGACGCGATCACTGACGCCGTCGCGACTGAACCGTCCCTCAGCCCGAGATCGTCATGCGTGTGACTCGCTCGTCGGCGACCTGGAACGCGAAGCGGGAGGGTCCGTTGTAGCCCTCGCCGCCCACATCGGCGGTGACCGTCGTCTCGTCTGCGGGCTGCTCGACCGCCTGAATCTCCAGGGACGTGGACGCCGATGAATTCCTTCTCGCTCCAAGCGGCGATCTCGCGAAGGCAACGCGCGTTCCCCGCCACCAGCCCCCGATCCACAGCTCGGTCCACCGTACCCCGGCTACGATCTGGATGCAAGCCCCACCCGAACGGGCTCCTCTTCCTGCCTGCGCCGCAGATTCGCTCGGCTGGTAAACATCTGGACATGACCCGACGCGCAGCAGCGGAGCAGGCGTCAATCATCGCGGCTGTTGGGATCACGGCGGCAGTCGGCGGTGCGGCGTCCGGTCCGGTCGTCAATAGCCGCTGGTATCGCCGGCTCGACAAGCCCGCGTGGCAGCCGCCAGGTGCCGTATTCGGTCCCGTGTGGAGCGTGCTTTACGCGATGATCGCCGCGTCGATGCTGACGCTCCGCGCCCAGCCTGTTGCCAAGGGCAGCCGGCGGCCAACGTTCGTCCTGTTCGGCTCCAACCTGGCGCTCAACCTCGCCTGGACTCTAATCTTCTTTCGGGGCCGCAGCCCGCTGGCGGCGGGCGTTGAGATCGTGGCGCTCGAGGGCACCACGATCGCGCTGATCATCCGCGCGTGGCCGGTCTCGCGTCTGGCATCGCTGTTGCTGGTGCCTTATGCACTCTGGGTCGCTTTTGCCACCGTACTGACCTGGTCGATCGCGGCGCGCAATCGCGATGCTAGGTAGCTGCGACGCTCTTCAGGAACGGCAGCAGGTGGGCGAAGAAGACATGTGTCGGATCCGCGCCGGCCGGATCGTTGTGAGCGTAGGTTCGGTGCCGGTCGACGAGC
The DNA here is from genome assembly GCA_963836065.1 of uncultured Solirubrobacterales bacterium. GTDB lineage: Bacteria > Actinomycetota > Thermoleophilia > Solirubrobacterales > Solirubrobacteraceae > Palsa-465. The sequence continues at coordinate 222,734 of CAWIII010000034.1, read as the reverse complement.
GTCAGGTTGCCCATCGGGATACGCGACTGCCGGGCGAGAGGCTTCGCGCCGAGCAGCACTGCTCTCCCGCCTAGCGCCGCGCCGAATGCGTAGATCCGGAGACGTTTCGGCAGGCGGTGACCCATCGTCGCATGAACATCGAACACCTTCTGCGCGTCCGAGTCGTTGCCATTTGCGACGGCGCCGGTGTCCTCGGTCAGCCGGAGCGGGAAGTACCACTCAGTGCCATCGGTGCCGTTGATTCCCATCCCGGAGAACATCGTCGCGAACCGGTTGATCGGTGTCAGCGCTCCGCGAGCGTTCCACCCGTGGAGGCCGTTGACCGCGCGGACGTCCACTCCCTCTCCGAGATGTGCTTGCGCGGCCGCAAAGGCGTCCGGGGACGTTCCGACATTGAGCGCGTACCCGTACTGCGCCAGATTGGTGGCCGGCACCGGCGGTTTCAGGTTGGAGGGCAGTAGTGAAAACCGTTGGGCGATCGACCCCGCATCGGGTGCGATCAGTGCGGCGCTCGAACCACCAGCGGAGAAGATCCCGGCGAAAGGCGCCTCCAATCCTCCGAACGACAGCCACGGCGAGGCGTTCGCGGCGTCCAGCGAACGCAGCTCACTCCTAGCCTTCCCGGCCCTGACCGGATGGAAGCTACCGCCATCGATGTACACGAGCCCGGCGAGGTCGTCGGCGCCGGGACGTCCATGAAAGTTCCAGGTGGCATACGCGGTCACGACCGATCCGCCGAGCGAATGGCCACCGAGCACCACGTTCCCGCCTGTTCGCCGCCCGGCTGCGATCACACGGTGGAGATCCTCTACCGCGACGTTCATCCCCCACTGCTTAGCGAACTGCACGTCCGCATTGGGGATGAACTGAAAATGGCGTTTGATGCTGGGATCGGTGAGGAACCCAAGGTAGTAATCGAACAGCTGCTTGGCGGTTGCCTTTCCGCGTTTGGTGAGGTTCAGCACTGACTGGTCCTCCAGCAGGTTTTCGCGGCGCTCGACCGACCAGACCTGCCAGCCTTCCAAGCGCGAGACGAGCCACCTGGCGAGCGGGACGAAGTAAGCGGGCTCCTCCACGATCTGAGTGGGTGCCCAACCCGAACAGCGACTCCCAGAGTACAGCGACAGACGGACATCGAGAGAGATGAGCAGCCAACGCCGCCGGGGCCTGTCCCCTTCGTCGCGGCAGTTCTCCGCGACCCTCTCTGCCGCGCAATGTCCCGCAGATGCGCGAGATTCGCGGTCTCGGCGGGCGCGACTGGGGGCTGGCGATCGAGGCAACGTCCGGCGAGCGTGCGAATCTCCTGCCTCGCAGGGCTTGCGGCTGAAACCTGCGGGGGGACGAGGCGCCGCCCACTGTTGACGCTCACCCAGTTTCGGGATGGTGAGGTCGTTGAGGTTCGGCATGTGGCAGGCCGACGAAGTAACGAAAGAAGTCGGGGTAGCTGAGGGGTGATGGGTTGTGGTCGGCGCGGGGGGCTGCTCTGTTTCCCCCTCCCCGGACTTGCATGGTGGTGGCGCCGGCGGCGGCGGGCTGTCAAGGTCGCTTCGCTCCCTTTCCCTCGCTTCGCTCGGTGACAGCTCCCGCCGTCCGGCGCGGTGTGGCAGCGAAGTCCGGGGAAGGGGGGAGCGCGGTCAGGCGACCGGCGCGGCGGTCCAGAGCTCGGCTGGGCGCCCGGCGGTGGGGATCTGGCTGCGGGTCGCTCGGCCGGCGAGCGCGAGCGCGTTGAGCGCTTGTTGGATGTCGGCGGCGGGACGGTTGTGCTGGAGGATGTCTGAGATCTGGCTGCGGGTCAGCCCGCCGGGGTGGTTTTGGAGGGCGGCGTGGATCTGTTCGGCGAGCGGGTCGCCGGTGGAGCCTTGCAGCACCCAGGTGGCGGAGCGGGCGGCGTAGTCCCAGAGCGCGAGCGCCGCCTCGAGGTGCTGGGCTTTGATCTGGCGCTCACCATCAGCGAGCGCGTAGAGGAGCGAGAGCCGGATCACGTGCGCTTCTGAGCGGGCACAGAGCGCGCCGGCGAGCCCGGGCTGGGTGTCGGCGAGCTGCGCGTAGGCGTGGCGCCAGAGCTCGCGCGCGTGGCGGTCGAGGCGGAGCTGGCCGGCGTCTTTGGTGTGCTGGATGGCGCCTGAGAGCAGGCGGAGGAGGCCGGTGCCGGCCAGCGGGTCGCGCTCGCCGCCTTCGGGCAGCAGCCGGGTGCGGCGGCAGGCGATGATCAGAAAGCGGTTTGCGAGCCCGTTGGCGAGCTCGATCGCGCTCAGGTGGTGGCGCAGCTCGACAGCGGTGATGTGACCGATCAGCGAGACGTGCGCGGCGCTGGCGCGCGCGGGCGCGGTTTTGGTGAGCAGCTGCAGCGGCCGGCCGTCCCAGGCGCTTCGCAATGTGGGCGACAGGGTGGAGATCTCGCGGTTGGCGGACTTGAGGACCGAGACGAACTCGGGCTCGAGCGCCAACAGCCGCCGGTCGGTGACGCCGGGGTCCTGGCCGCCTGGGTCGCGCACCGCCCACACCAACCCCTCCCCCGAGCTCAGGCCGGTGAGGATCCGCTCTGCGATCGTCGGGTCGGCTGAGCAGATCAGCCGCCGGGCGTGGTCCCAGGAGGTGCCTTTCCTCGATTTCGAGCTCTCTCCCGCCAGCAGCACGTACTCGTTGGGATGGTGGCGGGTGGCCTCGACCTGGAAGTAGGCGCCGCGGCCGACGGCTGTGCCGACGGCAACCAGCAGCTGGGCTAGGATCGCGACCGGGTCGGCCTCGGTCTCCGGCGCCAGCCTTTGGACGATCTCGCCCAGCAGCCCGTGGTAGGCGGCGGGAGCGGGCGGCGCCGGCCAGCCGGCCGGGGGCTCGAGCGGCGTGCCGCGCTCGGCCGTCTTCTCCTCGGCCGGCAGCTCGTCAAGCAGCGAGAGCACCGGGCCGCTCATTCGGCTTGTACCTCGGCGACGGCCGCCTGCGCGCAGTCCAGGTCGACGGTTGCCTTCTGCTTGGCGAAGCACGCGATCAGCGCCTGGGTTGCGAGGTTGTTCAGCTGCCGGGGGATGCCGCGGCCGCTGCGGTGCAGCAGCTCGATCGCATCATCGGCGAACAGGTTGTCCTTGCGCCCTGCGAGCTCGACGTGGTGGCGGATGTACTGAGCTGACTCTTTGTCGCTCATGCCCGCAAGCTCGTAGCGCAGCGCGATCCGCTGATCCAGCGCGGCGAAGGTTCCTATCCGCAGCCGCTTGCGCAACGTCGGCTGGCCGAGCAGGATCCCCGAGAACGGGCTCTGGGAGTCCATCTCGGCGTTCGTCAAAAGCCTGAGCTCCTCGAGCTGGACGGGTGAGAGCAAATGCGCCTCGTCGATCAGCATGACCACCTGCTTTGAGCGCTCGGCGCGCTCACGGTCGAGCAGCTCGCACGCCTGCGGGATCAGGTTGGCCTTGTAGTGGTGCGGCTCGCCACCGAGCGCGCTGACGATCTGGCAGTAGATCCCGCGGGTACCGACCGCCGGATTTGCCAGGTAGATGATCGTGTGGCGGCTTCTGTCAAGGCCGGCGACGGCGGCGCGGGCGGCGCACGTCTTGCCCGCGCCGACCTCGCCGGTGATCAACCCGAGCGCGCCGTTGGAGATCAAGAACTGGATCCGGGCGCGCGCCTCCTGATGGGAGGCGGAGCGATAAAGCGCTGAGGGCGCGATCTGGCGGTCAAACGGCAGGCGGTTGAAACCGAAGTAGGGCTGCAGCTGGTCAAGGCTCATCCTCATCACCTTCCTGACAGCGCCGGCATCGCGGCGCCGCCTTCGTCGTCATCGTCGATGTCGTCGTCGTGATCGCCGGCCCGGTCGTCGGCCAGCTCGTGGTAGCTGATCCGACGCGAGAGCCAGTCGCGCTCGTGCTCCTGTGCGATCAGCCTCAGGTAGTCGATCCCGCTCTGAGGCCGCTCCTGCTCGGCTGGCTCCTGCGCTTGGGGGTGCACGTGCCGGCCGATCTGGTGCGGCACCGCGTGCCCGAACGGGCGGCCGGCGTAGTAGACCTCGATCGTGGCTAGGTCGTAGGGGTCAAAGCGCAGCTCCACCCGCCGCCCGCACAGCGCCTGGTCGACCTCGTAGCTGTTGCCCTGAAGCGACACCGTCGCGGTCTTGCTGACAAGTCGCGTCTCCGCCCACATGAACGCCTCGCGCAGCTCAGCGGCGGTCGGATACCGTGGCTGAAAGTCGCCGAACCGCGCAAGCGGCGTCATCTCGGTCTCCGAGTGCACCCGGCGGTGATAGACGCGCTCGATCCACGCCTGCAAAAGCCGCTCGAGCTCGGCTAGATCCGCCGGCAGCTTGTCGCCCTCGAGCTCGACCAGCATCCCGTCGCGCAGCGTGCGAAAGAAACGCTCGATTTTCCCGCGCCCCTGCGGGCGGCCCGGCGTTGAGTGGACCAGGTGAACCCCAACGGCGGCGCACACGCGGGCGAGCTGCCGGGAGGCATAGGGCGCGCCGTTGTCAACGTAGAGCCTGGAGGGCAGGCCGCGCGCCTGGAAGGCGGCGCGCAGCACCCCTTCGAGCCGCACGGTCGACTCCGCGTGCGCGAAGCGAGCGCCGACCACCAGTCGCGAGTGATCGTCCAGGACCGCGAACAGAATCGCGCGCTTGCCCGAGATGATCGGCCCATGCAGGCAATCGGCGACCCACAGCTCGTTCGGCGCCTGCGCCTCAAAGCGACCGAACGACGAGCGCTCGCCGCGCAGCTGCGCGCGCGTCAGCCCCACCGCTCGCAGATGCCGCTTGACCGTGCTCGCAGACGGCCCACGCCCGCCGTTCGCCTCGGCGATGATCCTCGCGATCTGCGCGCCCGTTCTCGCCGGGTTCTCGCGTCTGAGCGCCTCGGCCTGCTCAAGCAGCACCCGCGGCGTGCGCGGCACCGACGCGCGCTGCTTCGGGATCAGCGCCCCAAACCCGCCCGCGCGATACGCGCGGATCCAATCATCAAGCGTCGAGCGCCCAACCGAGCGCAACTCGCCCGACGGGTGCGCATGCAGCCTGGTGGTCGCCAACGCGCGCACCAGCGCGCCACGCTCGGCCGCTGACAGCCGCTGATCCGACGGCTCGCGGATCAGGCCGTAGCGCCACAGCGCCTCCTCCTGCCGCCAATCATCCATCACAGGGTCCTCCTCGGGGTTGGGGGTGTCCGGCGCGGCAGCCTGGCGCACCCGCCCGGCCATGCCTAGAGCCCGGACGTGTTGGCCAAAAGACGGCCGGTCGTCGCCGCCGAGCAGAACGCCCACACCCCGCCCGTCACCGCCCCCGGCCCCAACCGCAACCGCGCCGCCAAGAACGCGTCGGCGATCGCACCCACCAGCAACCCAAGCGCCGAGGCCTCAGGCGGCGGACGCGCCAGCGGCTCGGCCAGCTCAACCGCCAGGCCAACGAACCAGCCGCGCAGCACATCCGCCCGGGCGCGCAGCCGCTGCAACCACGCGCGCACCGTCGAGCAAGGCCGCCCCAACGCGGCAGCGATCGGGCGATAGCCACGCCCATCAACCGCCATCTGCAGCGCACACCCGATCACGTCGACCATGTCCAAGCGGCGCGCCAGCAGAAACCCCGGCAACAGCGCGTGCGTCCGCTCGCAAGCCTTGCAGCGCACCCGCCTGACCAGCAGCCTGAACTCCGCCCGGCTGACACGCACCCCGCGTCGGTAGCCACCCCACGAGCCAAGCCCACCAGCGCACGCCGGGCACCGCATCCCCGCCGACAGCGACGGGCCGACACCGACCCTCAACATCGGCCCCACCCATCTCCGTGGCACAGCTACGATCAGCACCGGCGCAAGCCAGAGGGCCCCTCCGATCTCGCCAAAGACGGGGGCCCTCTACTACTTCAAGGACGTCCAAAGGACGCACGAATTCTCGCCCCTCCAGCCGCCGCACGTCGCCACCCCCCGCGATCCGTCGCCAGCGCGCCAAACGCCGACGACCGCCCAAGCCGGCTACCGGACGATCCCGAACCTCAATGACCCAGAACCACGTCCGGACGCCGAACTCAAGTGACCCTCAACAGCCCACCCAAAACGTGGAGGAACCAGTAAGCGCTCCCCGCAGACGTTCCCGGCACGAGCACGAGCACGTTCCGAGCAGACCGCGGGCCGATTTTGGGCGCTACTGCTGTTTCCGTGGGTGGGGTGAGAGGGTTCGGGCGGGGGTAGCGCCATCGCCCGGTCGCCGTCAAGCAGCGCCTTGATGGCTGTTCGCGGGACGCGAGTCGTTTCTGCTGTTAGCAGGGGTTTTGCGCTGCTTGACTGCGCCCGAGTCGCTGGCGCTGGTGGGTTGGGGAGTTCCGGGCGGGGACCGCCCGGAAGGGCGGGTTGAGGGTGCGCACGCCGCGGTGCTCCTAGGCTCTGTTTAGCGAAGTACAGAAACCCTTGGGAAGGAACGGTGGCGACGTGCGCAAGGCAAGCGTAGGCGTCCGCGCGTGGGCGCGGCTTTTGGGGCTCGGCAAGACGGTGGTCGAAGCGGTCGATGTCGAATCAGACGGCACGATCGTGGTGTCGGTCCGCCCGGGTTACCGCCAGCGGGATCGTTGCCCGCACTGTCGCCGGCGCTGCCCGGGGTATGACCTCGGCGAGGGGCGCCGGCGCTGGCGGGCGCTGGATCTCGGGACCACGTTGTGCTACGTGGAGGCCGACGCGCCGCGCGTGCAGTGCAAGGTGCACGAGGTGGTCGTCGCAGCGTCCCATGGGCGCGCCACGACGCCAGGTTCACGCGCAGCTTCGACGATCAAATCGCATGGTTGACGGTCAACACGTCAAAGACGGCGATCTGCGTGCTGATGCGGATCGCGTGGCGGACCGTCGGGCGTATCTGCGCGCGCGTCAGCGCGGAGGCCAAGCAAGGACGTGACCTGTTCGCGGGCCTGAAGGCCCTCGGCTTCGATGAGATCTCGATCCGCAAAGGGCAGAAGTACCTGACCGTGGTCGTCGACCATCACACCGGCCGGCTGGTCTGGGCGGCGTACGGCCGGGACCGCAAGACGGTCGAGAAGTTCCTCGATCTGCTCGGGAAAGAACGCTGCGAGCAGATCGAATTCGTGTCATGCGATGACGCCGAGTGGATCACCCGGCCGGTCTCCGAGCGCTGCCCGGACGCCGTGATCGCGCTGGACCCGTTTCATATCGTCAAGGCCGCGACCGACGCCTTGGATGAGATCCGCCGCGAGATCTGGAACGAAGCCAGACGCGCCGGCAACAAGCAGCTCGCCAAGGATCTCAAAGGCGCCCGGTTCGCGCTATGGAAGAACCCAGGCAACCTGAGCGAACGCCAGCAGCGACAGCTCTCGAGCATCCAGCAGACCAACCAGCGGCTGTACCGCGCCTACCTCCTCGCCCAACAACTCAGGCAGATCTACCGCGTCGACGCCGAGGACAGCCTCACACTGCTCGAAGCGTGGCTGAAGTGGGCCCGACGATCACGCCTAGAGCCATTCCGAAAGCTCGCCCGCCGGATCACCGAACAGCGCGAACGCGTCGAGGCGGCGTTCACCAATGGACTCTCAAACGCCCGCGTCGAGCAGATCAACACCCAAATCCGCCTGATCATCCGCCGCGGCTTCGGCTACCACTCACCAAGCGCCGTCCCGATTTTGAGCACGCCGATCTTGTCGTACTTGGCGGGCGTCCCCGGCGCGGCATAGCCGCGCATCCACGTGGCGTGGATCGCGGTGTTCGCAAATGACACGCTGCTGGCCATCACGAGACACGCCGCCGTGATCAACAGCGGCAGACGATTGATCCTCAAGGTCGCTTTCTCCTTTACGGCTGTCCTGCCCCGCGAGATACTGCCGCAATCCGACTCGCGGGACGGTGCCGGCAACTCAACGTCGAGGCACGCGTTCGGATCGACCCCGGAGCGCTCAGCGGCGGGGGCCGCGGAACGTGAGGAGCGCGCCACTCGCGGCCGGGAGGGTGACGGTGTAGTTCCCGCGGTCCTGGGTGACAGCGATCATCCGTGGCGTGCCCTGCAACGTGCCGGTGACGCTCCGCGAGCCGATGCTCTGGCCGCCAAGCGTTGCGCCCGTGCTCGCCTTGACGCTTGGCGCGGCGAGGAGCTGCATCGTCGCGGTGCCGGCCGCGGCGGGGGCTCGCACGGCGACAACCTGCGCGTGTGCGAGGTCCTTGTTGATCAGAACGACCCGGACGCGTCCGTCTGGCGTCGCGGTCGCCCAAGCCTTGAGCCGGCTGCCGGTCTCGCCCGAGATGGCAAGCAAGCGTGAGCCCGGCGGGGTGGCCTTGGCGAACATCAGTAGTCCATAGTACTCGGGCGAAACCGATCCATACCAGCCCCCGTTCGCATGATTGAACCTGAACAGCTCGTATCCCGCGCCGGGAAACGTGTGGACGTTGACTCCGTCGACGCCGACGCGGGCCAGCTCGAAGAGCGTGTCGACTGCCCACAGAGCCGACGCGAACGTGCCACTGACGGCTGGGAACGCGCCGCACGAAACCGTGTTCAGCTCGTCGATTCGCACAGGTAGGCCATGAGCATGTGCGACCGCGATGCTCGGCGCAAAGCTGTCGGCCAGGCCGGCGGAGGCCTTCGACGACAAGAGGCGGCCGATCGTCGGATAGCGAAGCGACCGGGGGGCGGTGAAGCACAGCTGCAGTGGATAGCGGTGCAACGTCACCAGCTTGACCTGGGGCTCGGCGGAGAGGAACTGCCTGAGATACCCCATCCACCCGGAGCCACCTGTACTGGGCCCGGCGAGTACCACACCTGGCAGCGCGCCGCTGAAGGTCGTGAAGTCGTGCATGAAAGCGGCGAAGCCGTAGTCGCGGGGACGACCCGGGACCTTGCCCCCTTCTGGCGTGCGGTACCAGGGGAACGTTCCGTAGAGCTCGGGTTCGTTCCCGAGTTCGAACGCGAGCACCGACCCGGCGCCGACCCCGTCGGTCAGCGCCTGGGCCTCAGCCGCCGCCAGCGCTGGGCTGTCGGCTTCGAGGTTGAGGCTTAGGATCAGGCGTGCTCCGAGTGCCCGCGCGAGTGCCCGAGTCACCCCAATCCAGTTTGTGTCCAGGGTGTAGGTCACCCCGGCCGGCCGAGCAAACCCCGGCACCGGCCACCAAGTCCAATCGGTGCTATCGCCGCCGATCCTTAGCACCGGCCGCTGGCCCGGGGTCAGGTTGCGGATCAACTGCACGAACACGGGATTGGTGTGCGCGGGGTCGGATCCCGCATAGGCCTTGACTGATGAGTATTCGAGCGATAGCCCGAGGAAGCCGGTGGGTATCGCTCGTCCCTGAGAGGACAGCGCCACCGTGATCACTCGCGCGTTGCCGGTCGAACCGCTAGCCGATTCCCCGGTGCGGATATTCACCAGCCCCAAAGCAAGCGCCACGAGCGACACGACCGTCACCACGGGCATCAGCGGTATGTCCTCGGCCCGGGGCCGCGTGCGCGCTGGAGAACTCACAAGCGGGAGTCTCGCGCGTCCGGCGGCGGCTTCCACCGATCTGGAGTCAATCCGGGCCGTGCCGGGTAGCGCCTGAGTATGGACCGGGAGGTAGATGCGATCGCGGAGAACGTGGAGCAGCTCGAAGAGCGTGGATTAGAGAGCCGACTGACCGGGAGCTTGCCCAGGCGGGCGAGCTGGAAGTGGAGGAGGTGCTCGAGGCGCGGCGAGTCGCCAGGGTCGCCACCAGCCTTGATCGGCGCGTGGGAGAACTGGAAGCGAACTCGCTCGGATCGCTGATTCCCAGTTGTGAGCGGGGCCCAGAGGAAGAGTTGGATATTTCGCTGCGCGAGGACGCGCTGCGTCGTGCCGTCGATCAGCTACCCGAGCCCCAGCGCCAGGTCGTCAAGCTGCGCTACGGCATAAACGGCGACGAGCCGTCCGCGATCAGCACCAGCAAATGTCGCGGACCGTGGACGCCTTCAACACGGGACAGCTCGATATCGGAGGTCGCCGAAGGCGTTATGCGTCTGAGTTCGTTTCCGAAATCCGCCGTTTTGTTACGCCATCTCGTTGCGTGTGAAACGATGCTGTGAAGGGGTCAGACGGGCGCGAGGAGGAGTATGTCCGAACTACAGGATGTCAGCCGTCGTGGTGGGCGCCGCAAGCGGGCGCTGAGCGCGGAGGAGAAGCTGCAGATCTGGCTGCAGTTGTTGACGGGGGAGCTGACGCAGCGCCAGGCGGCCGAGCGTTGGGGGGTGCAGGCGATCGAGCTGGTGGCGTTGCGGGGAAAAGCGCGCTCGGGCTGGTAGGCCGCGTCCCAGCTCGTGTCGAGGTGGCGGTCAAGGCGCGGCTTTTGGAGCTGATCGCGCAGGCGACCGGGGCGGGCTGGAGCTTTGGCAAGGCGTGCGGGGCGCTCGGGCTGGGCGAGCGGCGCGCCCGCTACTGGCAAAAGCGCGCCGCCGCCGGTGCTTTGGCTGACCGCAAGCCGGGCGGCACGCCGGTGCACGCGCTGCGCCCGGAGGAGGTCGATGCGATCCTGGGGCTCGCCGATCAGTGGGGCGAGATCGACGGCTCGCACCGCAAGCTCGCGCACCGCGGCTCTTACCTTGGGCGCGTGTGGGTGTCGCCCTCGACGGTGCTGCGGGTGCTGCTCGAGCACGGCCGGGCGCTGCCCTGGCGCCCGCCGCGGCAGAAGTCGCTCAAGCGTCCGTGGCCCGAATGGGTCCAGTACAAGCCCCGTCAGGTGTGGGGCTATGACTTCACCGAGTTCCCGCAGGCCGGCACGAGCGCGCTGGCGATCCTCGACCTCGTCTCGCGCAAGTGGATCGAGACGATGCTCTGTCCCGAGGCGACCGACGTGCAGGTCCAGGTGCTGTTCACGCGCGCGCTCGAGCGCGAGGGCCTGTTGGACGTGATCCTCTCGCTGATCGACGAGCACGCGGCCGGCGAGCAGGAGGACGAGCTTGAGCCGATCCTGCTCTCAGTGTCGGACAACGGCGCCCAGATGAGGTCGGGCTCGACCCGCGAGTTTATGGCTCTGCACGCGATCGCGACCCACTATGGCCGCCCCGGGACGCCGACCGATCAGGCCCACATCGAGTCGCTGCTCGGCCACGTCAAGTACGAATGGCCGTACCTGTGCGCGCTAAAGGACCCGGCCGACCTATCACGCGAGCTCGACGCCGTACGCGAGCAGTACAACCGGGTGCGCCTGCACGCCGGCATCGGCTACGTGACCCCCGACGACGAGCACGAGGGCCGCCGGCCCGCGATCCGTGAAGCCCGCCGCGCCGGCCTCGCGCGCGCCCGAGAGCAGCGCCTGGCCTACAACCGCGGCACCCACCCGAGGCTGATCGGATGACGACGACGCCCCCAAACCGCCAACAGCGGGCGACCGATCACCCTGCCCGCCTCGCCGCAGGGCCGCACAGGGCCGCACAACGCGCCGGTGCTCGCCGCAACCGCCCAAATCGAGCCCGCCGAGCTCTCAGCGGCCCTGTCACGGCCCTCGGCAGCTCTGCTGCCGACCTCACCAGCCCATCAACGAAGCTGGCGCAAACTGTCAAGGCCAGCCCGACAGGGCCCAGCGCAGCCGGCCGCGCAGCGGTGGCCTTGACCGGCCGCGCCGGCGTAGCTAACCACGCCACGAACCCTGCACTACCATCAATCCACTACCCCATGACGACCCCCGGAACTGGCTGCGAATTACACGCCCAGATTTCGGAAAAAGACTCAGACACACGTCACGAAGATCCGGAAACGACGGCGGAATCAGGGGGTCGGCGCACCACCTGAAACGTCCGGGCGGCTTGCTTGGCTGCCCGGCTGATGAAGGTGGTCGCCACGATGAGACGGTTCGGGCTCGCCGAGAGCGAGCAGGAACGCGTGTGGGAGCTGTGGGGCGAGGGCACGTCGTTGCGGGCGGTCGCGCGCAAGCTCGGCGCCAGGCCGGAGTACGTGCGTCGGTATGTGACTTCGACGGGCGGGGTGAAACCGGCAGCGAGAGAGCGCTCGAAGCGATGCCTGTCTGAGCAGGAGCGCGAGGAGATCTCGCGTGGTCTCGCGCGCGGTGAGAGCTGTCAGGTGATCGGGGCGCGGATCGGGCGCAGTCACACCACGATCTCGCGAGAGGTCAACCGCAACGGTGGCCGCGAGCGCTATCGGGCGCGCGACGCCGATGAGGCGGCGTGGGGGCGGGCGCGGCGGCCGAAGCGCTCCAAGCTCGCCGCGTGTGCGCGGTTGCGTGAGGTCGTGGAGGAGAAGCTCGGGGAGCGCTGGTCGCCGCAGCAGATCTCGGGCTGGCTGGGCCGTACGTATGCTGATGAGCCGGAGATGCGGGTGTCGCACGAGACGATCTACTTGTCGCTGTTCGTGCAGACGCGTGGTGCGTTGCGCCGTGAGTTGTGCGCGCAGTTGCGCAGCGGTCGGCGCACGCGCCAGCCGCGGGGTCGTCGGGCTCCGCAGGGCCAGGGGCGGGTGCGGGAGATGCTGATGATCAGCGAGCGGCCGGCCGAGGTCGAGGATCGCGCTGTGCCCGGTCACTGGGAGGGCGATCTGTTGCTGGGCAAGCGCCCGACGGGGATCGCGACGCTGGTGGAGCGCACGAGCCGCTTCGCGCAGCTGGTGGCGCTGCCGGACGGCTATCGGGCAGAGCCTGTGCGTCTGGCGCTGACGCAGAGCATCCGCTCGCTGCCGGCGCAGCTGCGTCGCTCGCTGACCTGGGATCAGGGCAAGGAGATGGCTGAGCACGCCCGGTTCACTGTCGACAGCGGCGTGCAGGTGTACTTCTGCGATCCGCGCAGTCCGTGGCAGCGGGGCAGCAACGAGAACACCAACGGCCTGCTGCGCCAGTACTTCCCCAAGCGCGGCGATCTTGGCGGGATCGCCCAGGAGCAGCTCGACGCGGTCGCTGCCCAGCTCAACGGCCGGCCGCGCAAGACGCTCGGGTGGATGACACCAGCGGAGCGGTTCGCCGAACTGGTGGCGAGCGGTCCTGGCTAAACCGGCGCGGGCCTGCCGCTAACATCGACGAGGTGTGTTGGTAGCCACCCGGTGAGATTGACACTGACAACGTGTCACGTTCGGCACTAACAATGTGTCACCATTCAGTGACACCCACATACATAAGAGGTTACCGCCACGCACGGTGACAACACGTCACCCCACCCGCGCGGGTCGAACGGGCGCACAGCAACCGTAACCGTTCAGGGGGTCACGGCGGGGTGGGTGCCGGGATCGGTTGGCCGTGGAGTCCGGCGGTTATCGCGGTGGTGAGGTAGTCGTGCAGCAGGCGTTCAGGTGGTGTCGTGGTGGTGAGCAGGATTCCTTCTGGATGGATGGAATCCTGCGGTCGTGGATCGGATCGAGGCGGAAGCGATCGCGGTGGCTGGTGGGGAGCCTGCACGGGCGCTGGTTGTCCGGCTGCTTGATGCGTTGGACGAGGTGGCTGGGTTGCAGAAGCGGTTCGAGGAGCTTGAGCGGCAGGTGAACCGCACCTCGCGCAACAGTTCGGTGGCGCCGTCGTCGGATTCGCCGTTGACGCGACAGCAGCGCCGTCAGTTGGCGCGGGAGCGCGCGAAGAGGCAGCTGGAGCGCGAGCGGCGCGAAGCGCGCAGTCAGGGCGGGCAGCCGGGTCATGAGGGTTCCAGCCGGCCGCCGGCCGAGCCGGAGCAGCTGACCGCCGGGCCGTTTGACTGTGTGCCGGGGCGGTGTGGGTGCGGGCACCGGTTCACCGGCGGCGAGGAACGCGTCGGCGATCCAGTCGGCCATCAGCAGTGGGAGCTGCCGGTGGTCGTGGCGGAGGTGCGCGAGTGGCGGCGGCTGCGGCTCGAGTGCCCCGATTGCGGCAAGCCGGCGCTGGCGGAGCTGCCGGCGGGCGTGTCGTTGAGCGCGTTCGGGCCGCGGTTGCACGCGCATGTCGCGGTGCTGGCCGGGGTCTGCCGGCTCTCGCGCGAGAAGATCGTCGAGCTGCTCGGCGAGTGCTACGGAATCGAGCTCAGCACTGGTGCGGTCGATGGGATGCTGCGGCGCGTCAGCCGCGTGCTGCACGACCCGTGGCGCGAGCTGCACGAAGCGATCAAGCTCGCCGAGGCCGTGCATGCCGATGAGACGACGTGGCTGTGCAAGGCCGATCCGTGCTGGCTGTGGACGGCTACCACCGCCGCGCTGGTCTGCTACCGGATCGACCCGCGACGCACCCAGCAAGCAGCGAAGAAGCTGTTGGGCGAGAACTTCGGCGGGTTCGTCACCTCCGACCGCTACGTCGGCTACCACTGGCTCGACGTTCTGCAACAGCAGCTGTGCTGGGCGCACGCCGTGCGCCAGCTGACCGAGCTCTCCGAACGTCCGGGCGCGCCCGGCAAGCTCGGCGCTCGGCTGCTCGACATCGCCGGCCAGGTGTTCGCGATCCACCGCGAGCATGCCGCCGCGCTCGCCGGCGCCGACGATCCCGAGCACCCGGCGCTGGTCGCGCTGCGTGAGCAACTCGCGCCGTTGCGCGAGCGGTTCCGCGGCCTGCTCGATCAAGGCGCACGCGGCCGCCACCCCAAGACCGCCCGCTTCTGCGCCGGACTGCTGGAGGAATACCCCGCGCTCTGGACGTTCAGCGAGGTGCCCGGCATCACCCCGACCAACAACGACGCGGAGCGCGCGATGCGCGGCCCGGTCATCCTGCGCCGGATCTCCGGCGGCACCCAATCCGAGCGCGGCAACCGCTGGATCGAACGGATCCTCTCCACCCTCGAAACCTGCCGCCGCCAAGGCCGATCCGCATCCGAGTACCTACACGACGCAATCGACGCCAGCCTCCACTCCCGGCCGATCCCCACACTGGTTCCTGGCTGACGCAGCACCGTCACCCGAACCCCGAACCGGGCGTCCCGAGTTACAGAAGGAATCCTCGCTCACGTACCGACACCACGTGAACGGCTACGTCGTGCAAGCGGCGGCCTTGCAGCCGGCAGGTCTCGCGGATCGTCAGCAGTCGTTCGACGAGTCGGTCGCCGTGGTCGGTTTGGGTACCGTAGCTTTGCTTGCGCCACAGGACCGCGTGTCTGAGCGCCCGCTCCGCGGCGTTGTTGGTGGCCGGCACGCCCGGTGTGGTGGTGAAGGTCCACAGCGCCTGTTCGTGTTCGAGCAGGCCGGCGGTGAACCGGCGGGTCTTGGGATCCCGGCAGCGGGAGCCTTGCTCGAGCAGGTTGTGCACCCGCTCGCGGTGATCGGCGAGGTCGCCGCGAAGCGCGGTCAGGTCGCTGGGGTCGCGGCCGGGCTGGTTGAGGATCTTGAACACGCCGCTCAGGGTGTCGCGGAGCTGGCGCCCTAGCCGGCCCGGGGCGCCGTCACGCTCGGCCAGCGCGGTGAAGTCGCGCAGCACGTGCGCGAGGCACAGCTGCCGCTGGCTGTCATCGATGAACAGGTAGACGGCATAGCGGTCAGAGATGATCGTCCCGGTGGGCTGCTCGCCCAACAGCGCGATCGCCGCCTCCCGGTCGCGGCGCGCAGCGATCTGAAACGGGTGCGGGTCTCCGAGAGGGACTGAAAAGTGTGCCTGAGCAGGGATTTTGTGGGCGGCTTTAGGCAAGGGTCGCCAGGTGTAAGGAGGAACACGAAAAGAGGGTGTCGAAAGTCGGCGGTGGAAACGTTCAACGTCGATCACCGGAGGTGGCCACGTGTGTGCCGACTTCGACACCCTTGCAAGCCAAGCTTACGCATCAGCGGGCAAACTCCTTCAGGTGGAGCGCCCGGCCGATGGTGAGGCAAAGGATGTTGCCGGCGATGCCGGCGCTCGCTCGGGCGATCTGCCTTTGCCCGAGGGGTTTGCCCGCTCCCTGGAGCGGTTCTGCGGGCTGGCTGGCTGGCTGTCGGGCGAGGAGGCTCAGGGCCTTGAGCATTCTGAGCTTGAGGAGCGGGTTGTGTGCGACGGTCGCGAGCTATTGCAGGCGCTGTTTCAGGACTCGCTCGATCTGCGCGCCTTGCGGGAGCAGCGGGTCGATCAGGTCGTGGGCTCGGACGGGGTGCGCCGGGCGAACGTCGAGCGCGCGCACGAGCGGGCGCTGTCAACGGTGGTCGGGGAGGTTCGGGTCGACCGGCTGGCCTACCGGGCGCGCGGGCAGGAGAACCTATATGTGGCCGACGGGATGTTGAATCTGCCCGAGGAGAAGCACTCGCACGGGATGCGGCGCCTCGCGGCGATCGAGGCCACACGCGACAGCTTCGAGGAGGGGCAGGAGGCGATCTTCCGCCACACCGGCCAGCGGTTGGGCAAGCGCCAGCTGCGCGAGCTGGTGGTCCGGGCCGCGGTGGACTTCGAGTCCTTCTATGAGCAGCGCCAGCGCACCGCTCCCGAGCAGGACGACGTGCTGATCCTCTCCTGCGACGCCAAAGGCGTGGTGATGCGTCCCGAGGCGCTCAGGCCGCAGACCAGAAAGCAGGCCCAGAGCGCTGAGCGAAAGCTCAAGACGCGACTGTCCAAGGGCGAGAAGCAAGGCCGCAAGCGGATGGCGGAGGTCGCCGCGGTCTGCGAGATCGCCCCGCAGGCCAGAACGCCAGCCGACATCCTGCCCGCCACCGAAACCGAGCGCGAGGCGGCCTGCTCAGCGCCCGAGGCCAAGAGCAAGTGGCTGTCTGCGAGCATCACCGACGACGCGGCCACCGTGATCACGCAAATGTTCGAGGAGGCACAGCGGCGCGACCCCAAGCACAAGCGCCCGTGGGTCGCGCTGGTCGATGGCAACAACCACCAGATCGACCGGATCAAGGCCGAGGCCCGCAAACGCAAGGTCAAGGTCACGATCCTCGTCGACGTGATTCATGTACTGGAGTATCTCTGGGACGCGGCGTGGTGTTTCTTCGCCGAGGGCGACCCCGCCGCCGAGCGCTGGGTGCACGAGAAAGCGCGCGCAGTGCTCGAGGGCAACGCTGGCACTGTCGCCGCAGCGATCCGTCGCAAGGCCACCCGCCTCGGCCTCGAGAACGCCAAGCGCACCAACGCCGACACCTGCGCCGACTACCTGCTCGCCAAACGCCGCTACCTCGACTACCCAATCGCGCTGAGCAACGGATGGCCGATCGCGACCGGCGTGATCGAGGGCGCCTGTCGCCACTTGGTGAAAGATCGGATGGACATCACCGGCGCGCGCTGGGGCCTCGACAGCGCCGAGGCAGTACTCAAGCTTCGCGCTATCCGAAGCAACGGTCACCTCGACGAGTACTGGCACTACCACCGCAAACAAGAACGCCGCCGAGTCCACGAATCCCGCTACGCCCACGGCGTCATCCCCCAGTCAACATGAAGTCCCTCCAGGAGACCCGCACCCATCTGAAACAGCGCCGCCTGCTCGCCGATCGAGACCGACAGCCAGCCCGAATCCCCAGCGCGCGGCCAGCTTGTCTCGTCGGCGCCGCGCACCGGGGTGTGGTCGAGCTGCTCCAAGATCTGAACGTACGGTGCCTCCAGCATGGTCGAGGTGTGCTTGAGCAGCGCCTCGACACTCGCCGGGCTGACCGTGACTCCTAGCAAGTCCTTCAGCAACCTGGCGACCTCACGGCGCGAGACCCTCGCGGCTGTCAGCGTCGCCGCGGCCGCCGCGATCCCGGGAGCAAACGCGCCGAGCGGCACCCCGGTCGGCAGCTCGGCGAGCGTCCGGCAGCCACACTCACACCCGACCGGCATCCGCTGGTGCTCGGTCACCTCCACGCGCACGATCACCTCCGAGACTTGATGGCAGACCGGATCCCCATCGCGGTCGGACTCGCCGACCGGCCGTCCGCACCCGCCGCACCGCTCGGGCCAGTGCACCACCACCCGATCTGGCTCGGCGATCATCTCCCGCGTGCTGCCGGGATGGCCGGGCTGGCCGCCCTGCTTGCGTCCCGAGCGCTTCTTCGGCCGCTGCTTGCGACCCTCACGCGAATCCCGCGATGGCGGCAACGAACTGTTGCGCGAGTTACGCCCAATCAGCCGCTTCAACTCCTCGACCTCAGCCTCCAGCGCCGCGATCCGCTCCGCCTGCGCGGCAAACAGAGCCCTGACAGCGTCTCGCCCGGCATCGAAAGCGACATCAACAACATCTCGCGGCACGAATGCAAAGTTCCCTGCACCACCCAGGAATCCTTCATCGCAGCCCGACGACCCCCTGAACGGTTACCAGCAACCCCCCCTCCGGGTACCGCGTCGGCGACGGCCTCGACTCCACCGAGACCCGCCGGGTAAGGTCGCCGATGCAGCGCAAGCGGTTGGGCGCTCCGTGTGAGAAGCTTCAGTCGTCCGAGGTGGTGCGGTGACCCCTTGAGCCTAAGATCGTTATCGGCAGGCGTTGGTCGCTCACCGAGCGGCTAACTCGGGCAATCGCCTCCGGGACGAGCCCGGCGACCTGATGAGCTTCGACGATGCAGATGTGGTGGTCCGGGATGAGCGTGATCGCGCGCCATCCGGAGACTCCCTGGCCGTCGAGGATCAGTGTGCCCGCCTCAGCGATCGCCGCGGCGCACCCAGTGATCACGCCATCGAGCTCGTCGAGCTCGCGCGCGCTGAGATCGTGGTCCTCGAGCAGTTCGATCTCGTCCGGGCGCCAATGCAAGGGCAAATCCCGTGGGACGGCTGCGCGGCGGACAGCCATCTCGCGGCATCCCTCCAGCACCGCGGCAGCCGCGCCATCAGCTTTGACCCGACGAACGGTCGCGGAGTAGTCATGCAACCGCTCCTCCAAACGGTCGACGGGCGAGAGGTCGGTCTCACGTCGGTAGCCGCGCTTCACGGGCACGTCCACGGGCCGTTCGGGGTCCGGCACATCACTCAGTGCGGTCCGGATCCGGCTCAAGATCTCCGCCGGGCATCGCTCATCAGCGCTCACGCCACCAATCGCGAAAACTCTGCTCGGGCACGGGCGGCAGGTCCCGTGCCTCGGTCCAGCCCGCGAGCGGCCCCGGCCAGCGTCCGATCCTGCCGTGGCGGACGAGCGGCCGTTGGGCTAGCCGGCCCGTTCTCTGCGCGGCCTCATACGAGCGCCGGCTGGAGAAGACGCGGGCGATCGCATCCATCGTGAGCCGCTCGCCGGACGCCCGCGACTTGCGCTCAACGACCTTGTGGCGGAGATGGACGAGGACCTCGGGGATGTTGATCTTGACCGGGCAAACCTCGTAGCAGGCCCCGCACAAACTCGAGGCGTACGCGATCCCGCAGCGTCGAGCCCGGCGAGCATCGGCGTCAGGATCGCGCCGATCGGCCGTGGGTAGGTGGAACCATAGGCGTGCCCACCCGTCCGCCCGTACACCGGGCAAATGTTCAGGCAGGCCGAGCAGCGAATGCAGTTCAGCGCTTGGCGCCCGAGCGTGTCCGCGAGCACGTCGGTGCGCCCGTTGTCGAGGAGGACGAGATGAAACTCCTGGGGACCGTCGCCTGACGTCACGCCCGTCCACAACGATGTGTAGGGGTTCATCCGCTCGGCCGTCGAGGAACGAGGCAGCAGCTGCAAGAAGACCTCGAGGTCCTGCCAGGTTGGGATGAGCTTCTCGATCCCCATTACGCTGATCAGGACGTCGGGCAGCGTCGTGCACATTCGCCCGTTGCCTTCGGACTCGACGACGGAGACCGTGCCGGTCTCGGCAACTCCAAAGTTGACGCCGCTGATGCCCACCCTGGCCTCCAGAAAACGCTTGCGCAGATGGCGCCGAGCCGTCTCGGCGAGCTCATGCGGGTCATCGGAGAGCGCGTCGGGCGCGTCGTCAAGCGCGCGCATGAACAGGTCCCGAATCTCGGCGCGGTTGCGGTGGATCGCGGGCACCAGGATGTGCGACGGAGTGTCGCCCGAGAGCTGGATGATGAGCTGCGCGAGGTCGGTCTCCAGGGCCCGGATGCCCCGTTGCGCGAGTGACTCGTTCAGCATCGTCTCCTCGGTCGTCAGCGATTTCGACTTCACCACCTCATCGACTCCGTGCGCCGAGACCAGCTCGGCCACGATCTGGTTGCACTCTTCGCCGTCCCGCGCCCAATGGACGACGCCGCCGGCTCGCTGCACCGCCGCCTCGAACTCGATCAGGTAGTCGTCGAGATGGCGCAGAACCCGCTCCTTGAGCGCACGACCGGCTTCCCTCAGCTCCTGCCAGTCGGGCACCTCGGCGACGACTTGGGCACGCCTGGCGCGGATTGCGTGCGTGGCGTGAGAGAGGTTGTGGCGCAGCTGGGTGTCCGCGAGGGCGTCGCGCGCGGCCTCGGGAAACGGCGGATGACCTGCGCCGAGCGACTTGCTGGCAGTGATCGGATACGGCGAGCGTCCCTCTGGGTGGGTCATCCCGAGTGCACGTGGTCGTCGGTAGCGGCGACGATCTCCGCCAGGTGCATCGTGCGTACCCCGGCATGCTGGCGCGACAAGGCACCGCCGATTTGCATCAGGCATGAGCTGTCCGCCGAGGCGCAGACCTCCGTGCCGGTGTCGAGAATCGTACGCACCTTGTCGGTCAGCATCGCGATCGAGGTATCGGCATTCTTGACCGCGAACGTGCCGCCGAAGCCGCAGCACTCCTGCGCCTCGGGAAGGTCCACCAGATCCAACCCCCGCACGGCTCGCAACAGCCGCACTGGCTTGTCGCCGACTTCGGCCCGTAAGTCGCGATCGCCGGAGAGCTCGGCCACCCGCGAGTAGTAGTCGCGCACCATCCCGACGCATGAGGCCGACGGTGAGACGACCAGCTCGCTCTCGGCGAAGACTCGGACGAACCGCCGCACGAGCGGAACGATCTGGTCCGCGTACCCGGTGTTGAAGTGCATCTGCCCGCAGCACGTCTGCTCGAGCGGGAAGTCCACCGTCACTCCGAGGCGCTCGAGCAACGCCACCATGGCCTTTCCGGTCTCCGGAAACAGCGTGTCGCCTAACCTAAGCACGTGATGAACAGCGAGACCCGCTGCGGTGCCGCGGCCACTCGACCCGTCTCAGCTCATCTCGCCGCGTGCGACTGCGAGGCACGCTTCGCAGCGCGGCCAAGGTGGGTTCCACGGGTACCCGGTCACGTCCTTGCCGCACAGAGCCGTGTCCGGATCCGCTTCGGCGACAAGATGGCAAAGCTCTTCGAAGCCATCTTCACCCACTCGCGGGACGTTACGGCAGTTGGGATGCACGTTCGGAGCTGTGACGGGCGAACCCGCGCTGCTCAGCATGGGCGGAGGATAGCCGGGCGTGCGCGGACGCGGGGCGAGGCTCACGTCTCCGACGCCCGGAGCTTCGTGGGCGGGCTCGCAAAGCGCTGAGCGGTTGCCCGCGCGGTCTGGTTGGCCCACTCGGTGGTGGTCAAGATGCCGAGGATCAGGACCAGCAGCGCGAGCGCCGCGATGATCCACCAGCCCGGATGAGTGGCATCAGCAAATCCCTTGCCAATCGCACCGCCGACGCCTGCACCGGCGACGGCGCCGACGATCGCGACTCCGAGCGTCATTCCGACCTGGCGTCCGGTCGACGCGATTGCGGCGGCGACTCCCGCCTGGGCAGGTGGCATGCCGGACACCGCAGTGTTGGTGATCGGAGGATTTACCAGTCCCGAGCCGGCGCCGAACAGCAGATAAGCGATCACCAGGAAGCCGGCCGAGGTCGACGGAGTCAGTTGGGTCAGCATCAGTGCGCCGAGCAGCATCGCGCCGCCGCCAAACAGCAGCGACGGCCGTGCGCCTCGCCGTCCGACAATACGGCCCGAGAGCGGCGCCAGCAGGCACATCATTCCGGCCATCGGCAGCGTGTAGAGGCCGGCGTGAAACGGCGAGAGCCCCCTGACGTCCTGTAGATACAGCGTGTTCAGGAACAGGAACCCACCGATTCCCGCGAACACGCAGACCGCGATCGCTGTTGCCCCCGAGAACGGCGCGCTAGCGAAGAAACGAACCTCGAGCAGGGGCTCCTCACGCCGCAGCTCGTAGGCCACGAGCGTCGCGAAGCCCACCAGCGAGAGAGCGAATAGCCCGAGGATCTCCCCCGACAGCCAGCCAAGCTCGGGGCCCTCGATGATCGCGTAGGTGAGCGAGGCCAACGCGATGATCACCAGCACCTGTCCCAGCGGGTCGATCCGGCGAGGATGAGGTGCCCGCGACTTGGGGACGAACACGGCGGTCAGGACGATCGCGAGCATTCCCACCGGAATGTTGACCAGGAATACGGCTCGCCAGCCGACCGAGTCAACGAGCGCCCCGCCCACGACGGGCCCAAGCGCCATGCTGATCCCGAATACCGCGCCCCACACGCCGATCGCCTGAGCGCGCTCGCGGGGATCGTCGAACACGTTGCGAACGATCGACAAAGCAACCGGATTGAGCATCGCTCCCCCGAGTGCCTGCAGCACGCGCGCAGCCACCAACAGCCCGAGGCTCGGCGCCAGCGCGCATAGCAGCGATCCGAGCGAGAACACCACCAGCCCGGTCTGAAACACCCGCCGGCGACCGAGACGGTCGCCCGTCGAGCCGGCCAACATCAGCAAGCTTCCGAGCACGAGCGTGTAGGCGTCAATTGTCCACTGCAGCTGCGACAGCGAAGCGTGAAACGACGAGTGGATCGCCGGCAGCGCTACGTTCACGATCGTCGCGTCGAGTCCAACGATCAGCAGGCTCATCGAGCAGATGCTGAGCACGAGCAGCCGTCGGCGCCGGCTCAGATACTCGCCGGGCTGCTGTCCGCGCGCATCGTCCATGTCGGTTCGATGCTAGCCGCGATCAGTAGCTGCAAACGACCCGTACGCGAGTCGTCCTGGCCTGTCAGAGTTTCCAGCTCAGGCGCCCCGGTGATCGACTCCACGCGAGCAACAACCCCGAAACATCGGGCCGGCAAACACGCCAAGAAAGGGCACGATCTCGGCTTAACCGGTGGGCTGGCGGCGCTGAGCCTCGATGCTCTATCGAGCGTCGCCTATGGACCGCAGGCGATGCTTCTGGTCCTAATCGCGGCGGGTACCGGATCGCTCCGCTACATGGTGGCGCTGGCGCTCGTGATCACCGGCATGCTGGTGCTGCTGGTCGTCTCGTACACACAGGTGATCGCGGCCCACCCGGATGGCGGCGGCTCGTACGCGGTCGCCAAGCGCAACCTCGGGCGATGGTCGGCTCTGCTGGCGGCGGCTTCGCTGGTCGTCGATTACGCGCTGACTGTCGCGGTCAGCCTGGCCGCGGGCGCGGCCAGCCTCGGCAGCGTATTTCCAGGACTCGCACATCACCTACTGCCCGTCAGCCTGATCGGACTCGTGCTCCTGACGGCAGTGAACATGTTCGGGATCACCGAGTCGGCGCGGCTGCTGATGTTTCCGACGGTGATCTTCATCGCCAGCATTTTTGGGACTCCTCGTGACTTGGGGGTGAATCGGGGGTCTCGGCCGGTTGGTCGTTGGTCTGACGGGTGCCGGCCCGCTGGCCGGCGATGATCGCCAGATAGCGGGGCCGAAGCCCGGGTCAGGCGGCCGAATCTCCTGCAAGCGTGGGGTTCGTCGGGACGCTGGGGTGATCGGGGCTGCCGCTTGACGCGCGGCGTACGGCTCCGCTAGTGACCGAGGCCCGACGGCGGCGTGAGCGGCTGGCAAGTTGCGCACGTGCTGGGCGACCCGCCGCCCCTCGCCTTTGGCAGGCTGCTGGCTGTCAGATGGTCAGCTGCCTACGAAGGAGGGCGACGTGCGGGTCACTACCGCATTGAATCGGATGCTCGGGCTTCCGGGAGCATCGGTCAGGGATGTGGAGTTCTCAGAGCGGGCGGTGATCGTGACGGTCGTGCTGCGCGCCAAGAAGCCGGTCTGCTCGGGCTGCGGGGCGCGCGGCCTGCCGGTCAAGGAGCATCGCACCAAGCCCTGGCGGCATCTCGATCAAGGCGGGTTGCGTTGCCGGATCGAGTGCCGGCTCCGACGGCTGTACTGCCCGGGCTGCGGCGACGTCTACGAGATGGTGCCGTGGGCCCGCGCCGGCTCGCCGTACACGCGCGACTTCGACGACCTCACGGCGTGGCTGGCGCAGCAGATGAGCCAGACGCAGGTAACCAAGCTGATGCGAATCGGTTGGGAGACGGTCGGCAAGATCCTCGCGCGGGTCGTGGCTGAGAAGCGGCCGGCCGGCCGACTGGACGGGCTTGCGCTGCTCGGCGTGGATGAGGTCAGCTATGGCGCCGATCACAAGTTCCTGACCTCGGTGGTCGACCGCGAGCGCGGCAGCATCGTCTGGGCCACCGAGGGCCGCAACTCCGCCAGCTTGCAGGCGTTCTTCGACGGCCTCGGCGATGAGCAGAAGGCCTCGATCAAGGCGGTCTCGATCGACATGTCCGCCGGCTATGAGAAGGCGATCCGAGCGCCCGAGGGGCTCCCGCACGCCCGGGTGTGCTTTGACCCGTTTGTGCGCCACGAGGCGCTACCGGTTCGTTCGGGGTGCGAGACCCCGACGCCGGGCTGTCGCGGCAGCCCGGTGAAGCTGAGGGCAGTCTGACCCCAGAGCTGAGGGGAAGGACGGCAAGCAGCCCTGACAACGACGCGATGCGTGGGGACTGTCGGATCGCGCGGGCGCGGCAAGCAAGGCGGACAGTGTGTGATGCGAGTGAACCAGTGATTGAATCCCCTCAAGCGAAGCCCCCGGCTCAAACCCGACGGATACGGGCCGGGCAAGCGGTGCGCGGGAACCCGGAGGAATGGCCGGGAACCCGGCTCTCGACGACGGCTTGGCTGCGTCGTTCGGGGGCGTGTGGCGAGTGGCCGCGTGATCGTCACAACAAGCCCGCAGGGGAAGAGCTGGACACCGACCCCGCCAAGCGAACGGTAGTGAACGTGGGAACCCGCCCGGTGTCGCCTCGCTCCTCTCGGGGGGCAGGCAAGGCGCAGCGTCTGCTGATGGCGTCGGGTGGGGGCATAGCTCTCGTAGTAGTCGTCGGAGTCACGACCGACCATGGAGGACGGGAAAGCCGTCTACAGGGCCTGCGACGCGAGGTCGCACGTATATGAGTGAACACGTTGATTGGAGGTTCGACGAATATCGAAGGCGTAGTTCCGGGCTCGTGCTCGGGGCCTGGCCTCGGCCTGACGTGCGTCGCCGGCGTCCCCGGCGGGGTTCGAAGCATCAGGCAAAAGCCCAAGAGCGCCCGTTCCATCCGGGGGCCACAGGCGAGAGGCAGATCGGACGGGTGAAGAACTTAAACCT
Organism: uncultured Solirubrobacterales bacterium; assembly: GCA_963836065.1. Classification (GTDB taxonomy): domain Bacteria; phylum Actinomycetota; class Thermoleophilia; order Solirubrobacterales; family Solirubrobacteraceae; genus Palsa-465. The sequence goes on along the minus strand of CAWIII010000034.1, from coordinate 197,700 downwards.
CTGGCTGATGTCTCGTGAGGACGAGCTCCGCCGATGGGATGCAGCAGCGGAGTACTGGAATGCCCTGGGTTTGACGGAGACCGGGTTTGTAGGTCCTTGTGAGTAATTATATCAAGTTAGTGTGAATAGTTACCCACCCTCACAGCGGAGACGACCCCGAAGGGGTCGTACACCCCGGAGCGGTTCAAGGGTGACAGAGCCCGTCGGAGACAGCAGCGCTTCAGGGTCAGCGGCGAGCGCCGCGACGTGTCGCTGCTCGTGCTCGACGGGCGGTACGTTCCCGAGCGAGGAGTGCAGCCGGCGCGTGTTGAACCAGGCGACGTAGTCGACGGTCGCGAGCTCGAGCTGCGCGTGGGAGCGCCACACGCGATCGGCGATCAGCTCGGTCTTGTAGCTGTCGACGAACGATTCGGCGAGCGCGTTGTCGTAGCAGTCGCCGACCGACCCGACCGACGCCAGCACGTGCGCATCGTCGAGCTGCTGGGTGTAGTCCTCCGCGGTGTATTGCGAGCCGTGGTCGTTGTGGGACACGAGCTCGAAGTCCGCGCCGGGCTGGCGGATCGCGAGCGCCATCCGGAGCGCGTCGAGCACCAGGCTGGTGCGCATGTGACGGGCGATCTGCCACCCGACGATCATCCGCGAGAACACGTCGATGATGAACGAGAAGAACGACCGGCCCTCCCAGCTCCGCAGGTAGGTGAAGTCCCCGACCCACAGCCGGTCCGGCGCGGTGGCGGTGAAGTCCCGCTGGACGAGATCAGACGCCCGCTGCGCCTCAGGATCCGCGGTAGTCGTCTTCCATGGCTTGCCGCGCCGCTTCGCGCCCTGGATGCCGCCCGCGTGCATCAGCCGGGCGACCTGGTCACGGCCGGCGGTCTCGCCCTCGCGAACCAGCTGAGCGTGCGTGCGACGGTAGCCGTAGCACTCGTAGTTGGCCTCGTGCACCTCCCGGATCCGGCCGGTCAACCGCTCGTCCTCGACGCGGCGGGCGGACCGCTCGCCGGTCGCGCGCTGGTGGTACGCGGACGCCGACACGTCCAGGGTCCGGCAGATCGGCTCGACGCCGAAGCGGTCGCGGTGATCATCGATGAACGCGCTCACCTCGGTCGGTCTGCGTCGAGCTCGATCGCGAAATACACGCTGGCAGCCTTCAAGATCTCGTTCGCGCGACGCAGCTCATGATTCTCCTTGCGGAGCTTCTTGATTTCCTCGCGCTCCTCGGTCGTGGGCAGATCCGGCCGCAGGCCGCCGTCGGCCTCGGCCAGACGAACCCGCTTACGCAGCACCTCGTGACCGATACCGAGATCGCGCGCGACCGCAGCTACCGGCCGGCCCGACTCGAGCGCCAAACGCACGCCACGGTCGATCAGCTCCTCTGGATACTTCCTGGCTCTGGGCATGAACTTGCAGTTCCTTGCTCGAGGAACGAATCCTCGTTTCAAAGCCTCCGCGAATCCCAGGGCAGCTCATTCTGGCTGCCACGTTCGCGCACGATGAGGCGGGGCTGCGGTCGTTGTGCCGGGCGCTGGTGCGGGCGAGGGTTGAGCTGGTCGCGATCGAGCGGCCGAACGGAGTGCTGGTGGACCGGCTCCTGGACGTGGGGCTGCGGGTGCTGGCGCTGCATCCCAACCAGGTGGCCGCTGCCCGTGCGCGCTTCCGCGCCTCAGGCGGGAAGTCTGACCGCTTTGACGCGTTCGTGATCTGCGAGCTGGCGCGTACTGACAGCCATCGCTTCAGGGTGCTTGAGCCTGACAGCGATCAGACCAAGGCGATCAAGGCGCTGACCCGCGCGCGGGAGGACCTCGTGCGGACTCGCGTGGCGCTCGCCAACCAGTTGCGCTCAGAGCTTGAGCGGTTTTGGCCCGGGCCGGTCGGCCTGTTCAGCAGTCTGGACAGCCCGATCTCGCTGGCCTTCTTGAAGCGCTACCCGAGCCCGCTTGACGCGCGCAAGCTCGGCGTGCAGAGGCTCGCAACGTTCCTGCGCAACCAGCGCTACAGCGGCGGCAAGGCGCCCGCCGAGCTGCTGGAGAAGCTCAGGGCCGCGGCCGTCGGCTGCGCCGGTGAGACCGAGATGCACGCTGGCCGTGAGATCGCGCTCGCGCTCGTCGCGACGCTGAGCACGCTCGGCGAACAGGTAAAGCAGCTCGACCGCCAGATCGCGGTCGCAGTGCGCGCTCATCCGGACGGCGAGATCTTCCTCTCGCTGTTCAAGGGCCCCGACAGCGTTCTGACGGCCGCCACGCTGCTCGCCGAGATCGGCGACTGCCGCGCTCGCTACCCCACCCGCGAGTCGCTTGCGGGCGACGCCGGCCAAGCGCCTGTGGCGGTCGAGTCCGGCAAGCACAAGGTCGCTCGCTACCGCTGGGCGTGCAACAAGCGGCTCCGCGACGCGTTCTGCACGCTCGCTGACAGCACCTGTCACTGGCACCCCTGGGCCGCTGACCGCTACGCCGCCGCCCGCGCCCGCGGCCAGGACCACCAGCGCGCGATCCGCACCCTCGGGCGCGCTTGGAGCCGCATCCTGTGGCGCTGCTGGCAAGACGCCGTGCCGTATGACATCGCCCTGCACCACGGCGCGCAGCAGCACATCGCGGTTCTCATCCCGACCCCATGTGGAAGCCGCCTTGACCTCCCCGCCACCCAGCGGATGGCCGGCGACGCTCTCAGCGCCGGCGTGGACGTTGGCTCTGTGCAGAGCAGCCCGCGCGCAGCGCAACCTTCACCGCCAAAAGAGCGGAGCAAGGGCGCGCAGTCAAAGGTGGCCCGTCAGGGCCGAGCGAAGCGAGCCGCGTAGCGGCGGCCCTTGACGGGCCGAACGCGCTTCGCTAGCCGGTAGCGCCACATAACACGTAGCGCTCACAGGGCCAGCAAATGCCCTGCTGAGAGGAGCTGCGCGCAGCGCAGCCCTCCTCCCGCCCCGGCAGGGGCCCTAAGGGCTCACGAAAGAATTAGTGGCCCCTTTTGGGTTGGGTGGATCGTGTAGTTCCAGTCTGGATGGAACTGGTCGCGGGCGATGTCCACGGCGGCAAGCTCTTGGTCGGTGACCTTGATCCCTTTCTCGTAGTGGCCGGGGTCCAGGCGCGCGTAGACCTTCAGGCCGGTGCTGGTCGTGGTCGCGCCGATCAGGTCGATGATCACCTGCAGGCTCTCAAGCGGCCGTCCGCGCCAGTTGAGGCTGACGTAGCTGAACATGCGATGCTCGATTTTGTTGCACTTCGACGTCCCGGGCGGAAAGTGGCAGACGCGGATCGGCAGCGCGAGCTCGTTGGCGAGCTTCTGCAGCTCGGTCTTCCACAGGCGCGTGCGGCTGGAGTTGCTGCCGCCGCCGTCAGCAGTGATCGTCAGGCACGTCGCTTTGGGGTAACGCTTCTGGCCGAGGTACTGCCACCACACGCGGATCGAGTTGACCGCGAACGCGCTTGTGTCATGGGTGACACCAACGCTGACCATCCCCTCGTTGGCTTTGATGTCGAGCACGCCGTACGGGATCGCGTGCCCCAGATCCTTGTCTTTGAAGTCGTGGCAGCGAACCTCGACCGGCCGCCCAGTCGGCTCGTATTCCCGCCCGACAGCCTTGAAATCCCCGACCAGCTCGCGCTTTTTCGCGTCTACGGATATCACCGGCTGATCCGCGGCGAGCGCCGAGCGTGTCGTCTCGTTGATATGCCGAAACTGCGCGTCACGGTCAGGATGATCCTTCCCCTCCCGCGTCTTGGAGTTCGCGTGCAACCGAAACCCAAGCCCCCGCAAGAGCTTCCCGGACGTCCGATCGGACACCTGATGTCCTGCCGCCTGAAGCGCACTCGCGATGTTCTGCAAGCTCTTCGAGCACCACCGCAACGGCGAGCACGGATCCCCACGCGTATCCGGATCCACCAACGCCTCCAACGCTCCCACCAGCTCCGGATCAGACTCCGTCAACCGCGGCCGCCCCGCACCCGGCCGACGGACACGACCCGCCTCGAGCCGTGTCCCCTCCCGCAGCTCTGCGATCCCACGCTGCACAGTGTTCTTGCTGATCCCCGTCGCACGCACCACAGCCGCGATCCCGCCCGGCCCACACGACCGAGCCTCCGACGCCGCCCACAACCTGCGCTGACGCTCGTTCAACTCCGGCCCCAACCCCCGATAACGCTCAACAATCTGCGATTCATCGATCATGCCCCCGCGATACGCCACCACAACCCAACATCCTGCCACAGCCCACTAATTCATTCGTGAGCCCTAACATGCCCGAGCACGAGCACGCTCACCAGGCGGCTCAAAGAATTCTTCGCTCGGGGGGTTGACACAGGACGTCTTCTTGGCCATCGTGCGCCCGCTGGGGAGTTGGGCCTTCCTTGCGGTCGGCTTACCGGGCTTCTGTGCCCGGACCCCAACGGGGTCGTCGCGTTCCACACGAGCGAGATGCGGCCGGGGTGGGTGCCCCCTATACCCCGGGACTGCGGTGCTCTCCCGACCGGCTTGGGGTCCTCCGGTCGGCGCCGCCGCTTCCCAGCGGCCAGTCCTGGACCCCGCTCCAGCAACCCATCTGCGGGGGCTCCGATGACGAGGCATCAACAGGGGTTTACTTGCGTTCACCCGTCCGACCTTCCCCCACCTGTAGCCCCCGGATGGAACGGGAGCCCTTGGGCTTGCAACCTGAGCTTCGCACCCCGCCGGCACAAACCGACAACGCACGTCAGGCCGGGGACAGGCCATCGAGCACTGGCCCGTAGCTACACCTACGACTTCAACCAACAATCGACCTCCAACGGTCAGCTCACTCACTCGTGCGTCCTCGCGTCGCAGCCCGCCCTCGGACTACGAATACGCCGACTCCGCCACGCCCCACGCCCATCAGCGGACATCGCGCCTTACCGGGCCGCCACCAGCAGCCCGGCGCGCGCGGAGCGCTTCCCGCGTTCACCATGATCCGTTTGACCGGGTCGGCAGCCGGCTCTACCGCTACAGCACATCCGCCGGGCATTCGCAGCATCCCGTCGGTCACCACGCCCAGGTTCACTAGCCAGGCGTGGAGCGAGCCGCCGTCGATTAGGGCGGCGTCGTTGCTGTGGACGGCCCATGTCCGCCAGGTTTCGGGCCGTTTATAGTGTCGAGCGGCTTCTACCACCGGATCGCTTTCGCTTTACCTTTCGGTCTCGCTAGCACGCACGCGGGCGTCTGGCAGTGCCGCCCGGCCGTCACGTTGTCGGGACGCTTGACCTCCGGCGCGCGATTCCACGCCTCGGCCGTCCCCAGCTTCTCCGGGCCGCTGCATCGGCCCGGGGCCGGCACTCCCGCCGGCACGGATGAGATGTTTGATGTCCTTCATCTCCTTACTTGTCCACGGCCCGCTGTCAAGCCCTCGAGTCAAATGGGCACGGCGGCGGTGTTGTCTCGGGGGGGCGTTGGCGCGTTCGATGGGCGGGTGTTGTGCGCGCGGGCGCCCGGCCTTACTTTGGTCCGCGATCCGGGTTGGTTCCGGGTCGGCGACATGATGGTCGATGGGGTGAATCCCGCTGGGGTAAGCGTTGCGGCCGCTCGTTCTTTCTAGGCCGTCCACGAGGTGTCGGCAGGAGATCGCCGGGAGCCGGCCGCGGTGCATCGGTGTGAGTGAGGACTTGGCGCGCACGGACTGAGAAGGGGGGTCATGCAGGCGACAGGGCGTCCTCGCCGAGGTCTCGGAGCGTGTGGTAGCAGCGTTTGAGGATCTTGCGCGCGAGCGCGAGGCAGGCGCGGTTGCCGCCGATCCGCTGAGCGGCTTGGAGGTAGTAGTCGCGGTCCGGGCTGCGGGGATGCCGGGCCTGCTGGGCGGCTTCATACAGCGCCCATCTGAGCGCGGGCGGTCCTTGGCGGGAGAGCCTGCCGGGCGCGCGATGCGCGTCGGATTGTTTGACGGTGATGTCCAGGCCGCCGTAACGAACGGCGTCGCGAGAGTTGTCAAACCGCCTGGCGTCGCCGAGCTCGGCGAGGATCGTCACGGCACACAACCCACCGATCCCGTAATGCGCGGCGATCAGCGCCTTGCAGCCCGTCTGCCGACGCGCATAGTCGCGCAGCTCGGTGGTCAGCGGCGCAAGCTGGATGTCGAACGCGTCGATCATCGCAAGCGCCACAGTGACCTGCTCACGCGCGGTCGCGGGCAGCGGCTGGGTGGCGAGCCACTCGCGGCCGTCGGCAGTCATCAGGTCGCGCTTGTGCGGGCAGCCATGGTGATAGAGCACCGACTGGATCCGCTGCTGCCACTCGGTGCGCTGATGGCTGAGCGTGTGCCGGCAGCGGACTCGGGCGCGGAGATCGAGGATGTGATCGGGCGGGATCCACGACTCCGGCAACCGGCCGATCAACAACAGCTCCCGCAGATGCCGCGCATCAGCCCAGTCGGTCTTCGGGCGCTTCTTCGGTCCCCGCAGCCCGCTCGTCTCCGCCGGCTCGGCCAGGTGCACCCCGGCGCCGACCCGGTCAAGCTCCTCGACCACGAACCGCCAGCCGGTCGTCGCCTCCAACGCAACCTCGAGCTGGCGCCCGGCGAACCGTCCCAGGAATCGCCCGACCGCAGCCCGGTCCGCCGGCGCCACCCGCCCCCGCGAGATCTCGCCCGTCTCCAGGTCGATCCACTCCGCCGTGATCTGCGCCCGGTGCTGATCGAGCCCCATCACGATCGGCAACCGCCCCGCCGCCTCTCCCTTCCCAAGCCCGTCCTCTGTCTCAAGCGCCATAAGAGCTGTCACGCGGGCAGCGTCCAGCCCGACCCATCGCGTACCTTGGGCCACGGTCGGTACCTCCTGTTCGAATTTGGCCGGCCGCGCGGCCTGCAACCGCGCGCGCCTGACATATGCCATTCGACGCGGAGGACCGGCCACCTGCGCCGGGGGCCTCACGTCAACTTGGACATGCCATCTTTCGCATGGCGCCTCGCGGCGCACGATCAACTACTACGGACGCTTCTACAAGTCCATGTTGTATCCGGTCTTTCGCCACTTCAACGAGCTGCTCGTGATGTGGGCCATGCGGAAATACAAACGACTGCGCCGCCACCAAACGTGGGCGCGCAGGTTCATCGCTGACGTCGCAGGACGCCAGCCCGGCCTGTTCGCGCACTGGCGCTGGGGCGTGCGCCCTGACGGCTGGACGATGGGAGCCCGGTGAGCTGAGAGGTTCACGCCGGGTTCTGCGAGCGCCGGGGGGTGAGACCCCCCCCGGCGACTCACCTTGTCATCGTCGTGGCAGGCGAACGGCGGCACGCCGAGGCGCTGATCGCAGAGACCGAGCAGGTGATCGCGCCGCTCGGTCTGGCGCTCTCGCGAGAGAAGACCAGCATCGCTCACATCGACGAGGGGATCGAGTTCCTCGGCTGGCGCATCCAGCGCCAGACGGGGCGCAAAGGCCGCCCGCAGATCTACACCTACCCGTCCAAGCCGTCACTCCAGGCGGTCATGGGCAAGGTCAAGCAGATCACGCGGACCGGCCAAAACCAGACGCTCGACCAGCTCCTGAACCGGCTCAACCCCGTGCTCAGAGGCTGGTGCGACCACTTCCGCCACGGTGTCAGTTCGCGGACGTTTGGTTACCTGCGCGCCTATGTTTGGCGGCGGGTGATCATCTGGCTGCGACACAAGCACCACGGACGGAACTGGCGCTGGCTCAGACGCCGCTACCTACCCGACTGGTGGCCGACCGCAGAAACGGTCAGCCTCTACAACCCGGCGGGAGTGAAGGTCACCCGCTACCGCTACCGCGGCAGCAAGATCCCCACTCCCTGGGACCAGCCGGACTACGAGCAGCTGTCGTTTGACCTCGAACGCCTAGAAGCGCTGATCGCGCGATGAGCTACCGGCATGCTCAGGGAGAACCCGGTGCGTGGGAACGCGCACGCCGGGCTCGGTGGGGGGCTCGGGGAAACGGAGCGGATCGAAAGACCGCCACCGCGCCTCGGGCCTACCCAATCATCTCGTAAAGCTCGGCGGCGAGGCGGTCGACCAGGTCCGCCGCGACGAGTACAACCAGCCACGGACGCTCCGGCGACCGAGGCGGCAAGTGGCTCAAAGGGACGCGCTACAGGCTGCTGAAGGACACCGCCAAGCAGACCGCCAAGCAGCTGCTCAAGCTCGCCGAGGTCGTGCTGACGAACAAGCCCCTGTACCGCGCGTTCCTGCTCTACGGCGAGCTGCGCAACATCTACCGGCTGCCCTACCACGAGGCCGTCGAGCGGCTCGAGGCGTGGCTCGCGTGGGCATCGCGCTCCCGCCTGAAACCGTTCGTCAAGCTCGCCCGCACGATCCGCAAACACAGGGCCGGCGTGCTCGCTGCGATCGAACTGAACTTGAGCAACGGGCGCCTCGAAGCCCTGAACAGCAAGGTGAGACTCCTGTCACACCGCGCCTACGGATTCCACTCCGCCGATGCCCTGATCGCGATGATCTCCTCTGCTGCGCGGGCATCACGATCGCGCTCCCCCACCGATGAGTCACCCCCAAACGGAGAGGAGAGCCGCATCTTTGCGGTCTTGATCGTCGGACCGTTCCACTCACACCCTGTGGCTCAGATTGGAACGAGCCTCGGCCCGTTCAAGCCAACGGAAGCGCTTGGTGTGGTGAGCTGCTGAAAGCGCTCGCGGCGGCGCTATTGCTGCTCGCCGTAGATGCCGAGACAAATCGACTGATTCCAATGTTCACGATCGGTGTGTTTATCGGGTTCACCATCAGCCAGGTGGGACTCGTGCGTCACTGGCGCAAAGTGCGTTCGTCTCGCTGGCGCCTACGAGCGGCGCTCAACGGCACGGGTTCGGTGATGACGGCTGTCGCAGTGTGCGTGTTCCTGTCGACCAAGTTCCTCGAGGGAGCTTGGGTGGTGACGATCGCGATCCCCCTGCTGATGTACCTGTTCGCGCACACCGAGACCTATTACAAGGGCGTCGCGCGCGAGCTGAAACTCGGCAGGACCCCGGGGCGCCCGTGCAAGCGCGAGAGCATCGTGGTAATCCCCACGTCTCGGTCAACCTGCTCACCCAGCGGGCGATCAGCGCTGGGCTGTCGCTCGGCGAGACGGTGGTCGCGGTAACGGTTGCGGGTGACGACGAGGAGTGTGCCGAGGTCAACCGCAGATCATTCCCCGCAAACGCCGCCACGAGATCCTCCACAATCAGCGGGGGAGGCTCCTCGAAGCGGCGCTGAAGGCGCGGACAGACGCGATCACCGCGACGCTGCCGCTGCACATCCACGACTGAGGCGTGCTCAGCCGAAGCGTCTTAGGGCCGGCAGCCGCGGGAGGACCGCAAGCGCCGCTGGCCAGCCTGCGCCGACGGGTGGTGCCGCCTCCGCACGGACGCGGCTGGGGACGGCGCGCCGGCGTATGCGGCGGGCAGGCGGCCCGATTTGCTCGTCGGCCTTTGGCCGGAGTACGACAATCTCGCCGGGCGCGTTCGCGAGCAGCCAGGCCACGTCGTCGGGAGCAAAGCCGGGACTGCCATCTGCCGCGGCGGCGATAACGATCCGGTCGAAGCGCTCGTCGGCGATCGTCTGCCGGAGCGCGTGACGGTATGTGCGACCGCGTTCGATCCGTGCGTCGACGGCGATCCCGAACCTCACCGCCCGGTGCTCGATCGCCTCCTGGAGCGGGAGCGCAACCCCTGACTGCCTCGGCAGCGGCGCGTCCAGCGGGAGGCGGAGCGGCACGCGGGCGAGAAACACCGGGACGAGTGTCGCTTCTTCGGCGCGGGCGAGCCGCAGCGCGGCATCGAGTGCCCGAGGGGAGAGCGCCTGGGCGACAAATGGGAACAGGATTCGGCGCCGATCATTCGCCGGAGGCTGCGGTGGCCGCTCGGAGCGGTCGTGGAAATGGACCGCGGCGAGCACCACGAGCCCCGTGGCGAGCACGATGACCAGCGCGACCAGCAGGATGGTCATGTCTGATCACCGTTTCGCTGGGTGCGGTCGGCAACGATTCGAAGATCTACGCCGGGTAGGAGCCCGAGCAGACGGAACGGCAGGGCCGGTTGGGTGAGCCGCCGGAGCGCTCCACGTGGCTTCGGCGTGCCCATCAGCACGTAGGTCGTCCCGCGCTCGTGGGCGATGCGTTGGGCGACGAGTGCAACGTCGTCGCCGCGTTCGATCAGGAGATGCGCGCCGAGCACGCTGGCGAGCCGGCGAAGCGCGTCGAGTTGCTCCTGCTCGTCGGGTTCTGGCTCGTGATCGGCAACCCACAAGATGTCTAGCTCGGCTCCCAGCCGCTGAGCGGAGCGCCAGGCACGCCGGACAACTCGCTGCGATGCGGGCCGCGGCGTGATCAGCGCCAGCAAGCGCTCGCCGACCGCCTGCGGCGCGGCCGTATCGATCAGCCGCTCCGCGCGGGGGCGGCCGGCAGCGTCGGCAGACGGGAACCGCTTGGCCTCGATGTCCTCCGCGACCTGTCTGAGCGCCACCTCACGGAGGGCTGACAGGTTCTCGACCTTGAAGAAGTTGTTGAGCGCCGCCTGGACGCGCTCGCTCGGATACACCTTGCCCGCCAACAGTCGCTCGATCAGCGTCTGGGGCGTGACGTCGACCAGGACGACTTCGTCGGCAGACCCGAGGATCGCGTCCGGAACGGTCTCCCGCACCCGGACCCCGGTCAGCTCGCACACCTGGTCGTTGAGGCTTTCGAAGTGCTGGATGTTGACCGTCGAGAAGACGTCGATCCCGGCGGTCAGAACGTCCTCGATGTCTTCGCAGCGCTTCTCGTGCTCGACGCCCGGAGCGTTGGTGTGGGCGAGCTCGTCGATCAGACACAGTTCGGGGTGCCGGCGCAGGATCGCGGGCAGGTCCATCTCGGCAAGCTCGGCCTCGCGGTAGACGACGCGGCGGCGAGGTATCACCTCCAATCCCTCAGCTAGGGCGATCGTTTCGGCGCGGCCGTGAGGCTCCACGTAGCCGATCACGACCTCCCGTCCGCTCTCCGCCTCGGCGCGTGCCTCCTGGAGCATCCGGTAGGTCTTGCCGGCTCCCGCGGCCATCCCGAGGAAGATCTTGTAGTGGCCGCGGCTCGGAGGGCTCATGAGAAAGGCGGCCGGCGAGGGGGCAAGCGCCGGGGTTGCCATCAATCCTCCACGCTCAACCATTCGGACACGGTCTCCAGCGCGTTTGTAAGCGCATCGGGTTCGCTGGGCACGTAGCAGGGCCCGGCTCCGTCGCAGAGCAGCGCGCGCAAGCGCGCAACGCCTCGTGCGGCGACCGGCCGACCCGAGCGCAGTCGCGATGCGAGCTCGCCGATCACCGCCCGCGCTGGGTACACCTGCTCGCGGCACGGCGAGATGGCGGCACTCTGGAACGACGCCGACGGATGCTCGGCTTGCTTGAGAAGCCGCTCCAGGGAGCGCGCGAGCGAGCGTCGGCTTCGCATACTGGTCAGCTGCAGCGAACGCGTGGCGTGAACGCGCGAGCACCACGGCGCGACGCCGCTCGCCAGGTCACGATCGGTCCGTGAGGCGCGCAGGTGGGCGAACAGCCGTGCGCGGACTCGCAGCCGCCCGCGGGAGCTCGCGGCGGGCAGCGGCAGGGATGGGATTGCATGCGTGGTTCTCATGCGCCGAGCAGGTTGTGGATCAGCAGGTCGATCAGCTTGATCCCGACGAACGGGGCGATGAGTCCACCTAGGCCATAGATCCAGAGGTTGCGTCGAAGCAGCGCGCTGGCGCCGATTGGGCGGTAGCTGACTCCCCTGAGCGCGATCGGGATCAGCAGGGGGATGACGATCGCGTTGAAGATGATCGCTGAGATCACAGCCGACCGCGGCGTGCCCAGGTTCATGATGTTGAGCACGTGCAGCGGTCCCTGGCCGCCCTTGGTCGTTGCGTAGGTTGAGACGAAGATCGCGGGCAGGATCGCGAAGTACTTGGCGACGTCGTTGGCGATCGAGAAGGTGGTCAGCGCGCCGCGGGTGATCAGCAGCTGCTTGCCGACTTCGACGATCTCGATCAGCTTCGTCGGGTTGGAGTCGAGGTCGACCATGTTCCCGGCCTCGCGCGCGGCCTGGGTTCCGGTGTTCATCGCGACGCCGACGTCAGCTTGAGCGAGTGCGGGGGCGTCGTTGGTGCCGTCGCCGGTCATCGCGACCATCCGCCCCTGTTCCTGTTGATCCTTGATCAGTGCCAGCTTGGCCTCGGGGGTGGCTTCGGCGAGGAAGTCATCGACGCCGGACTCCTCAGCGATCTTCGCCGCCGTGAGCCGGTTGTCGCCGGTGATCATCACGGTGCGGATGCCCATCGCGCGGAGGTGATCGAAGCGCTGGCGCATCCCTTCTTTGATCGTGTCCTTGAGATAGATCACGCCCATCATCTGCGAGTCGCGAGCGACCGCGAGCGGTGTACCGCCCTCGCGACCGATGCGATCGAGTACCGGCTGGAGTTCGCTGGGCGGCTTCCCGCCTTCGGCCTTGACTAGGTCGATCACGGCGTCGCCGGCGCCCTTGCGAAGCTGGCGGCCGTCTAGATTGACTCCGCTCATTCGCGTCTGGGCGGTGAACGGCACGAACTGCGCCTGAAGTTGCGACATGTCGTGCTCGCGGAAGCCGTATTGCTTGGCCAGGACGACGATCGAGCGGCCTTCCGGCGTTTCGTCGGCGAGCGAGGAGAGTTGCGCGACCTCGGCGAGCTGCGCTTCGGATACACCGGGCATCGGGATGAATTCGGATGCGAGCCGGTTGCCGATCGTGATCGTGCCGGTCTTGTCGAGCAGCAGCACGTCGACGTCACCGGAAGCCTCGACGGCACGGCCGGAGAGGGCGAGCACGTTGCGGCGCACGAGCCGGTCCATGCCGGCGATCCCGATCGCCGAGAGCAGCGCCCCGATCGTGGTCGGGATCAGTGCGACCAACAGCGAAATCAGGGTCGTCTCGGAGATCGAGGTGTCGGCGAACAGTCCGAACGGACGCAGCGTCGCGACCACGATCATGAAGATCAGGGTTAGGCCGGCGAGCAGGATGTTCAGCGCGATCTCGTTCGGCGTCTTGCGCCGGGCGGCGCCTTCGACCAGCGAGATCATGCGATCGAGGAACGAGTGCCCAGGCTCTTGCGTGATCTCGACGACGATTCGGTCCGAGAGCACACGCGTGCCGCCGGTGACCGCGCTGCGGTCACCGCCAGACTCGCGGATCACCGGGGCTGACTCGCCGGTGATCGCCGACTCATCGACGGAGGCGATTCCCTCGATCACGGTGCCGTCACCGGGGATCAGCTCACCGGCCTGCACCACCACGATGTCGCCCTTGGTCAGCTCGGCGGCCTGCTTGGTCGATCCGTCGCGTAGCTTGGCGACGGTTTCCTGGCGCATCGCGCGCAGGGTTTCGGCCTGTGCGCGCCCGCGACCCTCGGCGAACGCCTCGGCCATGTTCGCGAACACCACGGTCAGCCACAGCCAAACGGAGATCGTGAGCGTGTACCACGCCGGCTCGTGTCCGCCGCCGAGCGGCTTGCCGCCGAACACCTGGATCAACCAGGTGACGGTCGTAATCACCGCACCGAGCTCGACGACGAACATCACCGGATTGCGGATCTGCACGCGCGGGTCGAGCTTCTTGAAGCTGTCGATCAGCGCCCGGATGACGACGTCGCGGCGGAACAGCGAGACCGCGCGGCGCTCGTGGGGAGTCGCGGTGATGTTCGACTCAGCGGTCGGGGCCGGAGTGTTCACGGACATCAGCGGCCTCCCGTGACGCGGTCGAGGGCGAGGTTCAGCTGGAGCACGTTCACGCCCGGCTCGCCGGAGAACCCGAGCCCACGCTCGTGGGTGTACGTGGAGACCAGCGACATCACGCGTGCCAGCGACAGCTTGCGCACCGCAGCGATCCGGTGGGCCTGGATGCCGGCGTTCGCCGGTGAGATGTCGGGGTCGATTCCGGACGCCGAGGTGTTGGCGGCGTCGACCGGCACCTGAGCCTTGGTCAGGCCCCCCGGAACGTAGGGCTTCTCCAACGCGATGTAGGCCTGGATGTTGGCGGCGATCGCCTGTTCTGTCGCGATGTTGTTCGGGCCCAGATTCGAGAACGTCGTGGCCGCCGCGTTGTTCGCGGGCACCGTCGCAGATGGCCGGCTCTGGAAGTACCGCGGATCGGGGGTGGTGACGGGATTCCCGTTCTTGTCGAGGAGTGGTTTGCCGTTCTTGACGACCTGCTTGGCGAACTGCTGGCCGATGATCTTCGAGCCGACGAGCTTGCCGTCTACGAAGACCTTCTGACCGTTGGCGCTTCCGGGAAACGCGATCTGGCTGATGCCGGTCACAACCAGCGGATAGAGGACGCCGCACAGAAGGGTCAGGACCACGATCGCAAGGACGGAGTTGAGGAGGTCTTTCCGCATTACTCAGTAGAGGTGTCCGGTCAAGCCTTGGACGAGCGGTCCCAGCAGTAGGGCGGGGAAGAAGGTCAGCGCGCCGACGAGCACGATCACGCCGAGCAACAGCACGACGAACGTCGGGTTGTCGGTACGCATCGTTCCCAGGCCCGCGGGACTGACGCGCTTGCCGGCCAGCGAACCGGCAACGGCGAGCGCGAACAAGATCGGCGCGAACCGTGCGAACAGCATCGTGCAGCCTCCGAGCAGATCGGCGAACGTAACGCCGTGCGATCCGACGCTGCCGGCGTTGGGCTGGATAAAACCGGTGTAGCCGGCAAACGCCGAGCCGTTGTTGTTCGCCTGCGAAAGGTATGCGTAGAAGGACTCGGAGAAGCCCTGCGGGCCGGTGGCGGCAGCAGAGATCGAGGCTCTACCGGCATGGCTGGCAACCGCCAAAGCGGTCGCGAACAGCGCCGACAGGGGCGTGATCAGGATGCCAAGCGCCACCAGCTTGATCTCTCGCGCCTCGATCTTCTTGCCGAGGTACTCGGGCGTGCGCCCGACCATCAAGCCGCCGATGAACACGGCCAGAAGGACGTACAGCAGGATCGAATAGAGCCCCGTGCCGACGCCGCCGAAGATCACCTCACTGGCAGACAGGTTCGCCATCGGAACCGTGCCGCCGATCCCCGTGAAGGACTCGATTGCACCGTTGACCGCGCCGCACGATGTCACCGTCGTGACGACGTCGAACAGCGCGGAGCCGGCGATCCCAAAGCGCTGCTCTTTGCCCTCCATGTTGCCGCCCGCCGATCCCGCGATCGCGTGCGTGTGCAGGCCGGCGGCGTGCTGCGCGGGCGAGCCGTGCGCCTCGGCGACGTACGCGACGCACACGGCGCCGAGGAACATGATCATCATCGTCGCGTAGATCGCGTATCCCTGCCGGCGCTTGCCGGTCATTCTGCCGTAGGTGAAGACGAGCGCCGCCGGGATGATCAGCACCAGGAGCATCTCGACCAGGTTGGTGAACCCGGACGGGTTCTCGAACGGGTGCGCGGAGTTGGTGTTGAAGAAGCCCCCGCCGTTGGTTCCAAGCTCCTTGATCGCCTCTTGGGATGCGACCGGCCCCATCGCGATCGTGTTCGCCAGGCCGGTGGGCCCGTTGAAGTTCAGGTAGTGCGAGAAGTTCTGGATCGAGCCCTGGAAGACGAGCACCAGCGCGAACACAAACGAGATCGGCAGCAGCACGTATAGGACGGTGCGTACGATGTCCTGCCAGAAGTTGCCGATGCTCTTGCCGCTGCGGGCGACGATCCCGCGGATCAGCGCGACCGCGACGACGATCCCGACCCCGGCGGACAGGAAGTTCTGCACCGTCAGCCCCACCATCTGGCTGAAGTACGTCATCGTTGTCTCGCCGCTGTAGTACTGCCAGTTCGTATTCGTAACGAATGACGAGGTCGTGTTGAACATCACGTTCCACGGAGCGGAGTGAAACTGCTGCGCGTTCAGGCCAGTCCAGTTCCATAGCGTCTGCGTGCGCAGGATGAAATAGAGCAGCAGCCATCCGGCAAGCGAGAACAGGATCACGCTCTTCGCGTACGCCTTACAATCCTGACCCTTGCTCGCATCGACGCGGATCACCGTGTAGAGCAGGCGCTCGGGCCCTCTCAGCACGGGGTCCAGGAAGGTGTGCTCGCCGGCATAGACAGCCGCCATGTAGCGGCCGAGCGGCAGCGCGACCGCCGTCAGGATCAACACAAATAGAACGATCGTCAGCCAGCCGAGAAACGTCATCGCCTCAGAACCTCTCCCCGCGCAACAACGCATAGAGCAGATAGCCACAGACGATCACTGACACCACGAGCCCGAACAGATCAGCCGCGCTCATATCCGCTCGATCCCGTAGATCAGCGCGATCAGCACCACGAACATGAGAATTCCGAGGGCGACGGCGACAATGTCCATGCGGATATCGTGGAGCCGCCGCCGTCAAGGCCGCGTGGAGAAACGCAGCCGGCGTATACAGATTCTGTGAAGGCGGCGGCTAGGAGGCGATACCGGCGAGCGAACGTCGCTCCCCGGGACCAGCGAGCTCCGGCGCCGCCAGCGACACCGTTACCGTCGGCAGCATCCGGTCAAGCAGTCCGAAGGCCGAATCCTGCAAGACCTGCTCGGTCGGGGCGAGGGCATCCCGGGCGGCTTGCTTCGCACCAGCCCGGCCGTCCGCGATGGCAGCCGCCTCCCGGGCGACCGTCGCCGCGGCATCGCCGGCGGCCGTGCGCGCGGCCGCGCGGGCTCGGTCACCGGCGATGTCGCCGATGCCCAACCGCGCTGCCGCCCAGGCGGCCGCCGCGGCTGTGGTCCACGCCGTCTCGCGGGCCGCGGAGCGGGCGGCTAGGCCCGGCGCAAGCCATCTCCCCGGTCCCCGTCCGAGCGCGGTGCACGCCTCCTCACGGGCGGACTCGAGCGCCGCGAGCGCGGTCGGCAGGTCGCTCGCACCCGCCAGTGGGCGAAGTGACCGCAGTTGCTCCGCCGTGTTGGTGAGGTCGGCCGTCGCGAGCCAGGTCGGCGTGTAGGTACGGACCACCCAATCCATCGCCATCCACGCGCGCTGGACATCAAGACCATCGGTGGCGGTGCCGATCGTGCGCGCCAGGAAAGGACGCAGACGCTGGCGTGGCCTGTCCTCGAGACCATCGTTGAGCGCGATGCAGAACGCCCGCAGCACCGGACTGACGCACCGCGGCTGATCGCTGTGGGACTCACCGGCAAGGTAGCTGACCCATTCCATCGCGCAGCGACCGTCTTGCGGTGTAGCGTGCGTGCCATACCCGAGCGTGTAATCGGTGGTCATGGTTCCTCCGGCTGGCTGCCGTTGCTAGGAGCTTGTCCCTCGCCGATGCTCGCAGGTTCCAGGGCCGTACAGCCGCCCGGCTGGGCGCGGTGGTCCCTAAGCTACGCAGCGCATGCCCGAACCGCGCCAGTTGCAACGAGGCTCCACCCGAGTGATGTCGGTCGTGATGATCTTGATCGGCATCGCATTGCTTGTCCGGACGCTGATCGCCGGAGGCGGCGCGGCGACGTTAGGCGTCCTCCTTGGCGTACTGTTCATCGCTGCGGGGGCTGGCCGCCTGTATCTTCAGATTCGAGGGTAGTGAGGGCTCACTCAGCCTCGCGATCCAGCACGTGAACGAGCGTCCGTTCAGCCTCCGTGCCTTGTTCGCGGTCGTCTACACGACGTCCGTCAGCTCGGTCTATTTCGCCCTGGGGGTCGTGGCCCACCGGGCCAACGGCCTGACACCACTTGTGTTCCTCGCGGCTGGTATCTATTTCCAGCTGGCGGCGATGACCTACACGGAAGGAGCGGCGCTACACCCCGAGCGCGGCGGCTCGGCCGTGTTTGCCCGTTACGCCTTCAACGAGCTGATCAGCTTCGTCGCCGGCTGGGCGATCGTGCTCGACTACACGATCCTGATCGCGGTGACTGCGCTCACCGTCCCGGCTTATCTGAGCGTGTTCTGGGGCTCTCTGAACCACGGCGCGCTCCAGATCCTGGTCGCCTTCGGGGTCATCTTGTTTGTCGCGATCGACAACCTCACCGGCGTCCACGCCAGGCGGCTGCGGCGCCGGATCTGGATCGCCGGCGCGGACCTCGTCCTGCAGGCGGCCGTGATCGTGCTCGGCTTGCTGCTCGCATTTCACCCGCACCGCCTGACCGAGACGATTCATCTGGGAACGGCTCCCAGCTCGTCAGACCTCGCGTTTGCGCTTCCGATCGCCGTGATCGCATTCACGGGACTCGAGGCGGCGGCGAGCGTGGCCGGCGAGGTATCGGCCTCGCCTGCGGATGTGAAGCGATCGGTTATTCCCGCGTCGGCGGTGATCGTACTGATCTACGTCGGGATCGCGCTCGTTGGAATCTGGGCCCTCCCCGTGCACGACGGCGTCAGCCAGCTCGGGCAGCAGCACTTGCAGGCGCCGGTCTTGGGGGTGGTCGAGGCCTACCGCCCGGTTTGGGTTGCCGACGTGCTCAAGTACGCCGTCGCGATCGGGGCCGGGTTCGGACTCGCCGCCGCCGCCGGATCGGCGATGCTCGGAGTCTCACGAGTGGGGTACTCGCTCGCCACCAACCGCCAGATTCCCAGCGCGATCGGGCGCCTCAGCGGACGCTGGGGAACCCCGGTCGTGGTAATCCCCGCCGCCGCCTTGGCCGCCGCCGCGCTCGTATTGCCCACGGATCTGGAGCTGCTGGTCGGAATCTACGCGTTCGGAGCGCTGCTGGCATTCACGATCGCCCACGTGTCGGTGATCGCGTTGCGATTCCGGGAGCCGACGCGCGAGCGCGTCTACGCGATCCCGCTGTCGATCACCTTTAGGGGTGCTCGCGTTCCCCTCCCAGCGGTCGCCGGGGCATTGCTGGCCGGCGCCGGGTGGATCGCGGTGATCATCTTTCATACGGGTGCGCGATATGTGGGCCTGGGATGGCTGCTGGGCGGGTTGATGCTGTACGTCATCTACCGAACGAGCGAGCAGAAGCCGCTTTTGCGCCGGGTGACGATTCCCGAGCGAGCCCTTCGTCACGAGGCGCTCGAGCCCGAGTTCGGATCGATTTTGGTACCGATCTTCGGTACGCCGCTGGACGATGACATCGTGCAGACCGCAGGCCGCCTCGCCGGCGAGACTCGCGATGACATCGAGGAGGAAGGGGCGATGATCGAGGCGGTGTGGGTATTCGAGATGCCGCTGTCGTTGCCGCTTGATGCGCCGCTTCCCGACACGCAGATCCAGCGGGCGCGCGACGCGCTCGCGCGCGCGAAGGTGGTCGGCGAGGAGTACGAAGGCGTGACGGTGGCCACCGCGGTGGTTCGCGCGCGGCGCGCCGGACAGGCGATTGTCAACGAGGCCCGACGTCGTGGCGTCGAAGCGATCGTGCTCGCGGCTGAGGAGCCCTCGCGAGTGAAGGGCGGTGCGTTGCTCGGCGGCGTCGGCGGCCCGCTGGAGAACTACGTCGGCGAGGTCACCAAGTACGTGATCCGCAAGGCGCCTTGCCGGGTGATTCTCACGGCGCCGCCCGCCGGCTGGCGAGCGAAGTTCGAAGCCGGCCGTCCCGGCGCCGAGCGCTGATGGCCGAACGGCGCCTTCCCGGCCTGCAGCGGGTACTCGGCGTCAACGCGCTGTTCTCGACCGCATACGGCAACGTCGGGTCCTCGATCTACTACGCGCTCGGACTGGTGGCGTCGTTCGCTCTCGGCCTGACCCCGATCGTGTTCGTGCTGACCGGCGCGATCTTCTATTTGACGGCCGCCACCTACGCCGAAGCGACCGCGATGTACCCCGAAGCCGGCGGCTCCTCGAGCTTTGCCCGCCACGCCTTCAACGAATTCTGGTCGTTCTTTGCGGCGTGGGGTCAGATGCTCAACTACGTGATCACGATCGCAATCTCCGCGTTCTTCGTGCCGCACTACCTCGGCGGGCTGTTCTGGCCGTTCCTCAAGACCTCACCCGGCGACATTTTCTTCGGGATCGGCGTGGTCGTGCTGCTGTGCGCGATCAACGTCGTCGGAGTGACCGAGGCGGCGGCTCTCAACATCGCTCTGGCGATCACCGATTTCTCGACCCAGCTGCTGCTGGTCGTCGTTGGTGGCGTGCTGGTGTTCTCGCCCCACACGCTGATCAGCAACGTGCATCTCGGCACCGCTCCTCACTGGAAGGACTTCCTGATCGCGATCCCAGTGGGGATGATCGCCTACACCGGGATCGAGACGATCTCGAACATGGCCGAGGAGGCCAAGGACGAAGCGAAGACGATTCCGGCGGCGATCAACCGTGTCGTCATCGCCGTGTTCGCGATCTATGCCGCGCTGCCGGCGGTGGCGTTGTCGGCGCTTCCCGTCAGGTGTGTTGCCGGCCACTGCCAGACCCTGCTGGGCGTGAGTGAGGACAAGGGCGGCTTCGCCGGCGATCCCGTACTGGGGATCGTCAAGCAGCTGCATCTGGGGCCACTTCAGCACGCCGGCGAGGTGTACGTTGGCCTGCTCGCCGCGACGATCCTGTTCATCGCCACCAACGCCGGGATCATCGGCGTGTCGCGGCTGGTGTACTCGATGGGTCTACATCGCCAGGTGCCCGATGGGCTGCGCCAGCTGCATCCCCGGTTTCGAACGCCGTGGATCGGAATCCTGTTGTTCGGCGCGATCGCCTGCCTGACGCTGATCCCGGGTCAGGCCACCTTCCTCGGCAACATGTACGCGTTCGGCGCGATGCTGTCGTTCACGATCGCGCACCTGGCGGTGATCCGCCTTCGGCTCACTGATCCCGGCCGCGAGCGGCCCTACCGGGGGCCCGGAACGCTGACGATACGTGGCCGCCAGCTACCACTGTTCGCGGTCATCGGCGGCCTGGGGACATTTTTGGCGTTCGTCACTGTGACCGCGCTGCACCTCGATGTCGCGGCTGCCGGCGTCGCCTGGCTGACGATTGGGATTGCCGTCTACGTCACCTATCGCCACCGGCAGGGCCTCGACCTCCGGACGACAACCAAAGTGGCGACCGCTCGCCCGGCAACCGCCACTGAGGCGGAGTACGACTCCGTGCTGGTGGCGTTCGACGAACGGGGCTACGCGCCCAACGTGCTCGCGACCGCCACGCGGATGGCAGCTCGCAGGCGCCGCGGCATCCACGTGCTGGTGACGATCTCAGTGCCCGCCAGCAGTCCGATCGACGCCGGAATGCCCGAGCAGGAGGCGGCCGCCCAGTCGATCATCGAGGAGGCCAAGGTCCAGGCGGGCCGCCGAGTCTCCGGCCACTGGGAGAAAGTCAGGGCCGGCCAGACCGCCCGCCGGATCATCGACGAGGCACGGGAGATGCGGGCGGCGGCGATCGTGATGCCGCTGGCCCAGTCGGGAACGGGATTCGGGCGAACGCTCGAGACGGTTCTACGCGAGCGCCCCTGCCGGGTGATCATTGAGTCGACGCCGCCGCGCTAACTCGGCGGTAGAAGAACTCTTCGCCGAGCTCGTTGTAGGGGACGCCCTTGTCCAGGACGTGGTAGGCGGCGGTGAGGATCTTGTGGGCGGTCGCGACGGTCGCCTTCGCGTGTCCGCGGCGGCTCTTGATGCGGTGGTAGCGGGCTGAGAGGTAGGTGCCTTTGGTGCGTACGACCGCTTTGGAGGATTCGGTCAGGGTGCCGCGCAGCCATTTCGAGCCTTTGCGGGTCGCGGCGGAGTGCTTCTTGCCGCCGGACTCGCGCTGGCCGGGGCACATCCCACCCCAGGACGCGAGGTGCGCATCGGTCGGGAAGCGGCTCATGTCAGGGCCGATCTCGGCCAACAGCATCTCGGCCGCGCGCTTATCGACACCGGGGATCGTGTCGAGCAGCTCGATCTCACGGGAGAAAGGGCGCGTGAGCTCCTCGACGCGTTCGGAGAGGGTCGCGATCGTCTCGTCGAGAAAGTCGATCTGGGCGAGCATCTGCCCGACGAGAAGCGCGTGGTGGCCGGTGAAACGGCCTTCGAGCGCCTCACGCAAAGCGGGGATCTTGTTGCGCAGCGCGCCCTTGGCCAGCTCGGCGAGCAACTCTGGGTCGTGGGTGCCGGAGATCATCGCGTCGAGCATCAGCCGCGCGGACTTGCCGAGCACCTCTGAGGCGACCGAGGACAGCTTGATCCCGGCGTCCTGCAAGGTCTTCTCGACGCGCTGCACCTCCCGTCCGCGTTCCTGGATCTTCGCTTTGCGGTAGCGGACGAGGTCACGCAGCTCCCGCAACGGTCGCGGCGGCACGAAGCTCGTGCGGACCAGGCCGTGCTCGATCAGCTGGCAGCCCCACTCGGCGTCTTGAACATCGCTCTTGCGCCCGGGGACGTGACGCAAATGACGGGCATTGAACAGCTGGCACTCGAACTCGTCTTCGAGCAGATAGTAGATCGCCCGCCAGTAGACGCCGGTGGACTCCATCCCGACCACGGTCACCGCCCAGCTCCGCAACCAGTCCGCCAACGTGATCAGCCCCGCGGTCGTCGTGCGAAACTCGCGGATCTCCTGCCGGCGGCCGCCGTCGCCGTCAGGAACGCGCACGCACGCGGTGACCTGCGCCTTGTGGACATCGAGCATCGCGCAACGCTCGATCAAACGATTCACGACACACCTCCCGAACATCGGATGACAGGACGACCGCCCGGGAGAGCCTCATGCTGTGGAGTCTGAATCGCGTGCTCAAGGCAACAGTTCGGGGTGCCCGAGACTCTCGCGTCTCGCTGATATCCGGGCTCTCTGGCACCAGTTAGAGCCGACGTCGACCAGGGCGGCCGCCAAGCAGTTCATCCGTTCCGCGGACGCCGCGCCAGCGACGCACGAACATTTTCATCCGTTCCGGGTACGCCCCGCCAGGGGCGCATGAGTCGCTGATATGGAGAGACGTTTGTCAAGGGGTGCGTCACAATTTCTCGCTTTCGCGTTGGTTGGTCGTGGTTTGTGGTCGGCTGGGTGGGTGGCGGTCCGGCAGGCTGTGCGCGACGCGCGGTCAGACTGATATACGCGGGTTTGGTGTGCCGCAGGACCATGGTTCGTCGTGGGGGAGCCGCTGTCTAAGATCGGGCGTGGCCTGCCCCGGGGGGGCGGGTTGCTCATAGTTAGCTCGCGGGTTCCCCGCGCGTTGCCGGGCCGCCACCGACCCAGCCGACGGGGGTAGGCGATGTCCGGGCTGGTGGCTACTCGATCTGTGCGATCGCCCAGGCGAAGCCGGCGAGCTCGCGGGCGGCCGCGACGGCGATGATCGTGCGGCGCTTCGCGCGGGCCTCGAGGCGTGTCCAGGTGCGGTGTAGCCGTCGCTGGGCTGACCATGCGACGGCGATCGCTTCCGGCGGCTGGTTCTCTTGGCGGTCGGTGAGCGCACGGCCGATGCTCGGGCGGGAGCGGTAGTGCCAGGCCGCCTCGACCAGCAGCCGCCGCGCGTGCCCGGAGCCGGTCTTGGTGATCGCGCCGAGCCGGCGCTGCTGACCGGTCGTTGCCTCGGACGGGACCAGGCCGACGTAGCTCATCAACTGCTCGGCGCGGGCGAACCGCTCGAAGTCGCCGATCTCGGCGCACAGCCCGACCGCGGTCAGCGTGTCGACACCGCGCAGGCACCGCAGCCGGCCGACCTGCACGACCCACGGCGAGCTCGGCAGCATCGCGACGATCTCGCGCTCCAGCTGCTCGCGGCGGTGGGCGAGCGCGTCGATCGCGCCGCGCGCGTCGAGCAGCGTCGCCTGCGCCGCCGGCCAGTCCAGCGTGACCGTCCCCAGCCAGTCGCGGTGGCGCTGCGTCCACGCCGCCCCGTCGTCGAACCGGATCCCGTGCCGCAGCAGCAGCTTCGAGAGCCGATGCCGGCAGCGCATCAGATCCATCCGCACCGCGTCACGCGCGCGGACCAGGTCACGGAGCGCCTCCTCCTCATCGCCCGGCACCCGGACCGCGTGCAGCTTTCCGGCCAACAGCAGCCGGACGAGATGCTCGGCGTCGCGACGGTCGGTCTTGACCCGATCCCCGCTCGC
Organism: uncultured Solirubrobacterales bacterium; assembly: GCA_963836065.1. Taxonomy (GTDB): domain Bacteria; phylum Actinomycetota; class Thermoleophilia; order Solirubrobacterales; family Solirubrobacteraceae; genus Palsa-465. The sequence goes on along the minus strand of CAWIII010000034.1, from coordinate 173,880 downwards.
GCGCGGGATCTTCGACGGTGCCGCGACCACACACTCCACCCCCCGCTTTGAGAGCTCGCGCGCCAACCCGTAGCCGGTCGGGCCGGCCTCATACGCCGCGCGCACCGGCCGCGGCAGCCCCGCGCAGAACGCGGCCACCTTCGCGTTCTCGCCGCTCATCGCGAACGTCTGCAACTGTCCCGTCTCAGCATCAAGCACCGCCGCGACGACCTTCGTCGCGTGCACATCCAGACCGACGAGACTTCTAGCCTTCGCCATGGCCGGCTCCTCCTATGCGATTGTGGGCCGCCGCGCGGGGGCAACCGCGCGGCATGACTTTCACCCCACGACCAGCGTGGGGGAACCGGCCCTTTCTACACCGCGGGCCGGACGGACTGTGAATCCATATTGTCTAAGACGGGCGCAGACCTGTAGTGGCATAGGCGCTGGGTGGGCGCGTCGGCGTAGCCTCTCGCAGGAAGATGCACCTAAGCAGGAGCTTCCAGCTCGATCAGCGCGCGCCGCAAGCGATCACGGCACTGGTCGAAGTGATCATTGCGGTGGCCGCCGCGACTGCGGGCGTCGCCGTCCTGCAGTCGAAGACCCCGGCGGCTGGACTGGCCGTGCTTTACCTGCTCGCGGTGCTCGCGATCGCCATCCGGCGCGGCGAGCGCTGGGCGCTGGTGACCGCGGTCGCGAGCGTGCTCACCCTCAATTTCCTGTTCATCACTCCGCGCCATCACCTCACGATCGCCCATTCGCAGGACTTCGTAGAGCTGGTCGTGCTGATGATCGCGGCGGTCGTGGTGGGGCGACTCGCCGCGACGGGGCGCCAGCGCGCTGCTGAAGCGGAAAGCCGGGCTCAGCTGGCAGCGGCCCGGGAGCGCGAGGCCACGCTGGTGGCCGAAGTGGCATCGGCGATCCTCGCCGGGGAGAGCGTGTCCGCACAACTCGAGAGCATCGGCAATCGAGTCGCCCGAGCCACGGGTGCCAGTCGCGCCCGGGTCGCGCTGGAGCCGGTGCCGTCGCCGGCAGCTGCGGAGCTCGCGGTGCCGCTCCTGGCACGCACCCGCACCGCGTGGCTATACATCTCAGGAGATCTGACTTGGGGCCGCACCGACATCGAGCGGCTCTCAGAGCCACTGGGGAGGCTGATCGACGTCGCGATCGAGCGCCAGCGCGTGGCCGAGCAGTCCGCCGAGACAGAGGCGTCGCGACGTGCCGAGGTCGCTCGTACCGCGATCCTCCACGCGATCTCCCACGACCTGCGCTCGCCGCTGACGGCGATCACGACTGCCGGATCGGCGCTTCGCTCCGCGACCGTCACCGAGAACGAGCGCTTGGAGCTGATTGAGGTGGTCGAGACACAGGGGGCACGGCTGGCGAAGCTGGTCGACGATCTGCTTGACCTGTCGAAGATCCAGGCCGGTGCGGTCGCACCTCGGGCCGATTGGTGCGATCTGAACGACACGGTCACTTCGGCCGCGGCGCAGCTCCGCTCTGATCACCCGATTGAGTTCGCGCTACCGGCCGACCTGCCTCTGGTCCACGCGGACGCCGCCCAGCTCGAGCGAGTGTTCTCCAACTTAATCGAGAACGCCGTCAAGTTCTCGCCCGCTGGAACACCCGTCCGGATCAGCGCCGGCCTGGGATCAGGGACCGTCACTGTCCGGATCACCGATCAGGGCCGCGGGATCCCGAGCCAGCACCGGGGGCGCGTGTTCGACCCGTTCTTCCGGGGTCGCGGCGATGTCGGCAGCGGCTCGGGTCTGGGGCTCGCGATCTGCCGTGGGTTCGTGGAGGCCAACGGGGGACGGATCGTCCTGCAGTCAGGGGCAGGGCGCGGGACGTCATTTGCAGTCAGCTTCCCGGCCGCTCGCCAGCCGGAGCCGGTGCGGTGAGCGCTCCCCGCGTACTCGTCGTCGATGACGAACCGCAGATCGTTCGCGGGCTGAAAATCATCCTGCGCAGCGCCGGATACGCCGTCGAGGCCGCCGAGTCCAAGGCGGAGGCGCTCGCCATGCTGGCCTCGCGTCCTCCAGACGCACTGGTGCTCGATCTGGTGCTCCCCGACGGTCAGGGCGTCGACGTGTGCGAGGAGGTCCGCCGCTGGAGCCGGCTGCCGATCCTCGTGCTGTCGGCGATCGGCGATGAGCGCGAGAAGGTGCGGGCGCTCGACGCGGGTGCCGACGACTATGTGACCAAGCCGTTTGGTGCCGACGAGCTGCTGGCGCGGCTGCGAGCCGTGATGCGTCGCTCGAGCGAGGCCAGCGGCAGCCCAAGACTTGAGATCGGTGAGCTGGCGATCGACCTCGCCGACCGCCGTGTCACTCGCAATGGGATCGACGTGCACCTGACGCCGATCGAGTTTGATCTGGTCCGCGTCCTGGCCCAGCATCAAGGGCGGCTCGTGACTCACCGGCATCTGCTGCGTGAGGTGTGGGGGCCCGAGTACGGGCGGGAGACGCACTACCTTCGCGTCCACGTGGCCCACATTCGCGCCAAGCTCGAGGCGGACGCGTCTCGGCCGCAATATCTGATCACCGAGCCAGGGGTCGGCTACCGACTGCGAGACCCCGCCAATTAACGGATTCTCTACGGCGCCGCGGGGATCTTTGACGGCGTGCGGTCTACTCTAGCTTGGGGCGCATGGCGCGCATCGAAACCCATGGATTGAGGCGCAGCGTCGGACTCGGCGGTCTATTCGCGACCGCCTACGGGAACGTCGGCTCATCGATCTACTACGCCCTCGGGCTCGTCGCCGCGTATGCCCTGGGGCTGACCCCGGTCGTGTTCATGCTCGCCGGGGGTCTGTTCGCGCTGACCGCGAAGACGTACGCCGAGGGAGCTTCGATGTTCCCCGAGGCCGGCGGCTCCTCTTCGTTCGCGCGACACGCGTTCAACGAGCTGGTGTCGTTCTTTGCCGGCTGGGCGCTGAGCCTCGATTACATCCTGACGATCGCCATCTCGGCCTTCTTCGTGCCGCACTACCTGGGCGCGTTCTGGCCGGCTCTGACCCATCCGCCCGGCGATGTGATCGGCGGGATAGTGGTGATCGTCCTACTCGCCTGGCTGAACATTCGCGGAATCGGCGAGTCGGCGAAGCTGAACCTATTCCTGGCGATCGCGGACCTGATCACGCAGGTCGTGATCATCATCATCGGCGCGTTCCTGGTCCTCGATCCGTCGCTACTTGTGCACCAGGTGCACCTCGGCACGGTGCCGAGCTACAGCCACTTGATCTTCGCCCTATCGCTGGCGATGCTCGCTTACACCGGGATCGAGACGGTCTCGAACATGGCCGAGGAGGCCCGGGACCCCGGTAAGGACGTGCCCAAGGCCGTCAACCTGATCCTGATCGCGGTGCTCGGGGTCTACGCGGGCATGACCGTCGTCGCGCTGTCGGCGCTGCCGGTGACCGGGCACGGCGCTCATGCGCAGACGCTGCTCGGGCTCCCGCCACAGAAAGGGGGCTTTCAGAACGATCCGGTGCTCGGGATCATCGAGCACCTCGGCCTGCCGACGGCGCTGACGCACATCCTCCGTTACTACGTCGGCGTGCTCGCCGCGACGATCCTGTTCATCGCCACCAATGCGGGACTGATCGGCATCTCGCGCCTGTCGTGGTCGCTGGCCGAGCACCGCCAGCTTCCGAGCATCTTCTCGCATCTCCATCCGCGCTATCGCACCCCGTGGTTCACGATCATCACGTTCTCGGTGTTCGCGGGCATCCTCTTGATTCCCGGGCAGACCGCCTTCCTCGGGAACCTCTATTCGTTTGGGGCGATGCTGTCGTTCACGACCGCGCACGCCGCGGTGATCGCCCTGCGCTTCAAGCAACCCGAACTCGAGCGCCCGTATCGGATGCCCTGGAACATTCCGATCCGGGGGCGGCAGCTACCGCTGACCGCCGTGATCGGCGGCCTGGGCACGTTCGCCGCATGGGTGTCCGTGATGGCGCTGCACGTCGACGCGCGCTACGTCGGCACTGGCTGGATCATCGTCGGGCTGGTCGGCTACGTCATCTACCGACGCCGCCAGGGCATGGACCTACTCAGCCACTACAAGCTTCCTCGCCACGAACGTCCCGCCTTCTTCGTCGAGCTCGACTATCGGTCGGCGATCGTGCCGATCTTTGGCACCGACGTCGATGCCTCGGCCCTGCGGGCGGCGGCAAAGCTAGTAGGGGAAGGGGCGCTGGTCGAGGCGATCTACGTGCTGCGGGTGCCAAACCAGCTTTCGCTGGACTCCGGGCTCGAGCGGGAGCAACGGCGCGGACTGGGCGTGCTCGAGAGCGCCACGGTGACTGGCCGCAAGGCCGGACTGAAGGTTCAGACGCGGCTGATTCGCACGCGCAATCCCGGCGCCGCGATCGTCGAAGAGGCCGAGCGATCGAGCGCCGAGATCATCTACCTCGGGACCGCGCACGCTCCCCCATCCGAGCGTGCGCTTGGTCCGACCGCCAGCTATCTGCTCGCGCACCGTCCCTGCCGGGTGGTGATCGAGACGCCTCCGGCGGCCAACGGGCGGAACAAGTCGAGGTTCTAGGGTCGTTAATCGGCGAACCGGTAGCCGACGCCCGGGTCAGTGCGGATCACCCGTGGCCCGTCTGGGGACTCGATCTTGCTGCGGAGATTGGCGATGTGAGCGCGGAGCACTTGGGTGTCGTCGCCGTAGCTGTCGCCCCACACGGATACGAGTAGATCGCGGTGCGTCATCAATCGTCCGCGATTGCGCGCCAGCAGCCGCAGCAAATCGAACTCGGTTGGGGTCAAATGGATCTCCTCGCCGTCGCGGTGCACCGTCCGGCGGGCCAGATCGACCGCGAGCGAGCCGGCCGTGATCACCGCCTCCTCGGGGTCGGGGGCGATCCGGCGAAGGTTCGCCTCCAGCCGGGCGACCAGCTCGCGCGGGCCAAACGGCTTGGTGACATAGTCGTCGGCGCCGGCGGCGAGCGCGCGGACCTTGGCCTCTTCATCGCCCACCGCCGAGAGCACGATCACCGGTATGTCGCTCCACTCGCGGAGCCGGCGGACGAGTTCGAAGCCGTCGACGTTAGGGAGCACGAGGTCGATGATTGCCGCGTCCGGACGAGCTACCGCCGCCGCGTCCAGTGCCTCCTCGGCATTGCTCGCCGGGACCGCCTCGAAGCCCGCGTCGCGCAGGATCACTCGGAGCGCCCGGAGGATTTGTTGCTCGTCGTCGCAGACGAGCACCTTCGGTCGATGTGCACTCACGCGGTCACCGCTACCGGGGTCTGCTCCTCGATCGGAAGCGACACCACAAAGCTCGTTCCCTGACCGGGAAGCGACTCCACGGCAATCGTGCCGCCATTCGCCTCGACGAACCCCTTGGCGATCGCCAGCCCAAGGCCCGAGCCCGTCCACGAGTCCCCGGTCGATCGGCGGCCTCGATAGAAGGGCTCAAAGATCCGCTCTTGCTCGGCGGGCGCGATTCCGGGGCCCTGGTCGACCACCAGCACGACCACGCGATCGCCGCTGCGGCGCGCGTGGACGAAGACCGGGAGCTCGCGCGAGTAGCGCCGAGCGTTCTCGAGCAGGTTCGCGAATGCGCGCTCCAGCTGCGCGCCGTCGGCTCGCAGGTCGGGGACGTCCGGCTCGATCGTCAGGCGAATGCCTCCAGGATCGCTGAGGCCTTCGCAAGCGGTCGCCAAGACGTCTTCCAGGGAGATCCAGTCGCGTCGGGGCTCGGCCCGTCCGGCTTGCAGTTTGGAGAGATCAAGCAGCTTGTCCACCAGGGCCGCGAGCCGTCCGCCCTCGTCGACGACCGCGGCGCTCAACTCGCGGCGCTCGTCGGTGCTCAGCGACTGCGTGCCGAGCGCGTGGCCAGCGGCGACAATCGTGGTCAGCGGGGTACGCAGGTCGTGCGAGACGGCTCGCAGCAGGGCGGTCTTGACGTCGTCGCTGCGCCTGAGCACCGCCGTCTCGACCTCTTCGGCCTGAATCGCGTCGCGGCGAAGCGCGATTGCGACGAGCGCCTCCAGTGCGGGGACGACCTGAGTATGCAGCCGGGCTGCGGTGTCGGCAGGAAGCCCGTGCGGGACCAGCAACGTTGCGATCTGTCGGGAGTCGGCGTCCCTCAGGGGCAGTGCGCGCCGGCGCTCGTCCCCCTCGACGGCACCGAGCTCGGTCGCCGCGGATCGGATCGCGAGCGCCTGGGCAACCCGACGGGCGCCGATCCCCAGTGCCGTGCTGGTATCGGAGCCCGCGAGCAACTCACGTGCCAGGGCCGCCGCGAGGTCGGCCTCGTGGCGACGGGCTTCGGCTTCCAATGCGCGACTGCGCGCGAGCTCGGCGATCGTGCTGACGACGATCGCGATGATCGTGAACGATGCGAGCGCGACCCAATTGCGGCTATCGGCGATCGTGAACCGGCCAACCGGTGGCAGATGAAAGAAGTTGAAAGCCGCCGCGCTGAGCAGCGCGCTGGCCAGGCCCAAGGCTAAACCCCAGTACGCCGAGACCAGCAGCACGGCCGGCAAATACACGACGCTCAGCGAAACCGTGGGAGCGATCTGCTTGAGCGGATAGATGGCGGCAGTAGCGAGGGCTACGGCCGCCGCGGCCACCGCGGCGCCGACAAGTCGTCGTCGCCAGCCGGTCGGCAGCCCGAGATTGTCCGTCACTGCGCTCAACCGCTTGAGTACGACTCCGGCGGCGCTGAGGCCGACTGAGCCGCGGCGATCTGCGCCAACAGCGCCTGGGGGGTGGTACCCCCGAGCACGCGCAGCCGGGGAAGCCGGTACGGGTCCTGGGAGGGGCTCGCCCAGCCGGGGACGACGGTCGTCGACCCGACGAACCCGTCCGCCTTGACTTCCGCGATCACACTCGCGTCGTAGTCGCCCGAGGGGTAAGAGAACCAGTTGACCGGAACGCCGTAGCGGCGCTGGATGATCCGGCGGGCGTCGGCGACCTGGGAGTGCAGCTCAGATGAGTCGAGGCCGATCAGGTCGGCATGGCTGATGCCCTGCGTATCCAGCTCCCAACCGGCGGCGACTAAGCCGCGAATCTCAGCGTCGGTCAAACCTCCCTGCGACGGTGGCAGTCCGCTCAGCTGGAGATTCTCGGTGCCCACCCAGCCGAGCTGCTTGAGGACGGGAAGCGCATTCGCGTACTGGGAGTGGTAGCCGTTATCGAAGCTGATCACGATCGGCTTTGGAGAGCCCAGCGGCACGCCCCGCTTCCAGTAGGCCTCGAGCTGGTCCATCGTGACCGCGTGCCAGCCGGCGGCTTTCAATGCCTGCATCTGCGCCGTGAACTCATCCTGGGGCACGTACAAGCTGGGAAAGGCGGCGCCGGAGGGCGGCGGCGCGATCACGTGGTACATCAGGATCGGCACCGGCGCGGTGCCCGGTCTACCTGTTGCGGTGCCGGTCACCGTCGATCGGGGGCCGGTGCTGGGCTGGTGGTCGCTCTGCTTGACCGAGCCAGCAGTCCGGTTCGCCGTCGGCTTTGAGCTAAACCCGCCCGTGCTCCCGATCGCGATCACAACGATCGCCGCTACGACCACGACCAGCGATCCGAGCGCTGCGAGCCGGCGGCGGCGGATTTGTCGCCGGCTCGCGCGCGCTTGCGCGAGCCGGCGCGTCTGCGCTTCCTGGGGATCCATCAACCGACGAGCGTATAGATTCTGGCCGCTGTCATCGACGGTGCAGTACGTACGGTCGAGAAGGACTCCGGCGCCTGGGGGCGAACGCAGCACCATGCTGCTGAGACATCGCCCAGCGGGGATCAAATCAGGCCCCGCCAATACCACTGAAGGGTTCGAGCATCTCCAGGAGAACTGGGTTGCGGTGCTGCGCTGGCTACAGGAGAACCGCGTCGAGCACGTGCTCGTCGGCCCGGTTGCGGATGCGATCCGGGGCAACCTCGAGGCAAAGGGACCGACCGCGATCGTGCCGGCTCCGTATGCCCGCAATCTGGATCGCCTGGCCCGCGCGCTCTGGGCTGGGCATGCGCGCGTCCGGCTGGAGCGTCCGCTCGGGGGCGATGACGGCGCCTCCGACACGATGCCGGTGAAGCTCACCGTCGAGAAGCTCGCCGAAGGGCACCGGTGGATGCTGCGCTGCGGGTTGCACGACATCGACATCGAGAGTCATCCTGCGGGCGTGTCGGGCTACCAGGAGCTGCTCTACGAGGCGGGCCGCTTTCAGATCACCCCCGAGCTGAGCGTCGAGGTCGCCTCTCCCGAGGACCTCGAGCACTACGTGCAGGTGCGACGGACCGGCTCCGCGCCAGAGATAAGGATCACCCGCACAGCGCAGGTCGAGCAGGCGTAGGGCTTCGTTTATTCGCTGTCCCGAGGTTGGCTAACCTCGGGACATGCGCCGGCGTTCATCCAGGGCACTCGTCGGAGCCGTCGGGGGAGCTGCGCTCCTGTTCGTCACGTGGTTTGCGACATTCCACGTCGGCGTATTCGAGCGCGCTGACCAGTCGATCTTCAGCGGCTTCACGAAGCTTGGAAATCACCCGCACGTGGGCGGGGTCGCGAACTTCATCGCGACCCTGTGCAACCCCAGCCCATACATCTATTTCGGCGCCATCCCGGTCGTCATCGCGCTGGCTCGCAGACGCTTACCGGTTGCGTTTGCGATCGGCGCAGTCCTGCTTGGCGCAAACGAGACCACACAGCTGCTCAAACCCTTGCTCGCCCATCCACGCGCGCACTCGCTGCTCGGCGGATTCCCCGCGGTCAGTCCGGTGTCCTGGCCAAGCGGTCATGCGACAGCCGCGATGTCGCTGGCCTTGTGCATGGTGCTGGCGGTGCCGGCGCGGCTGCGGCCGCTGACCGCGGCGCTCGGAGCAGCGTTTGCGGTCGCGGTCAGCTACTCGTTCCTGACGCTGGGATGGCACTACCCCAGTGACGTGCTCGGCGGCTACTTGGTCGCCGGAACGTGGACCCTGCTCGGCGTGGCGGCAGTCTTCTCCTTCGAAGCGCGCCGTCACCGCGCGGCTCCGGAAGAGCAGAGCACACGGCAGACGGTGCGGGAGGCGCTCGGCCCGCCGGCGCTGGCACTGGTGGGCGCAATCGCGCTCGCCGGTCTCGTGCTCGTCGCGCGACCTCACGCGGTTGTGAGCTACGCGCGTCTGCACGAGACGTTCATCATAGGGGCAGCGGTGATCGGCGGCCTCGGGCTGACGCTCGCCACGGGTCTGATGCTGGCGCTTCGGCGCTAGCGGTAGCGCCCGGGATCCCACAGCGGCTCCTCGCCGCCGTTGGCCCCGCGGCTGAGGATGAACAGTAGATCCGAGAGGCGGTTCAAATACCGGACGACCTCGCGGCTGATGTCATCGCCGCATGCGATGACGCGTCGCTCGGCACGGCGGCAGACGGTCCGGCAGACGTGCAGCTGAGCTGCTGCCGCGGTGCCTCCGGGTAGCACAAACGACTTCAGGTTCGGGAGCGTCGAGTTGATCTGATCGCAACGCTCCTCGAGCCACTGTGTCTGATCCGGTAATACCCGCAGGCGCTCACGATCGGGATCCGCTGGCGCGGCTACATCCGCCCCGATGTCGAACAGATCGTTCTGGATCCGCCGCAGCCACTGCGCGTACTCAGCCGGTAGCCCCTCGATCGTGAGCGTGACGCCGATCTCGGCGTTCAACTCATCAACCGTGCCGTACGCCTCGATCCGGGGGTCGGTCTTGGGCACGCGGCTCATGTCGCCCAAATGGGTCTCACCGGCGTCGCCGAGGCGCGTATAGATACGCGTGAGGTTGACGGTCATGGGTGATCCGCAGTCTACGCAGCCAACCGGCGCGCGCTACGATCCGCGAGTTCACGGTCGGTGGCGATGGGAAGCCGGTGAGAGTCCGGCGTGGACCCGCCACTGTATTCGGGGACGCCAGCCGCAGAGTGCCACTGGGGACGCCGAGTCCGCCGGGAAGGCGCGGCTGGTGGGCCCGTAAGCCAGGAGACCACCCTCCGACCACCAAGCCGATACGCCCTCGCGGAAAGGGGTGGCACTGATGAAGTTCAGAAACATCTTCGCGTTCGCCGGAGCGCTTCTCGTGCTCGTGTTTGCGTTGTCCACGAGCGCCGTCGCGGCCGGTGGAACCAGCGTTGCGGTACGTGTCGAGGGCAAGACGCGGACGTTGCTGGCGCCCACGGTCGTGAATACGCACGCCGGCTGGATCACTGCCGGACACGTGGCGCGCGGGAAATGCTCAGCAACCAGCGGCCAGGGCGCGCTGGACGTCGCGACCCATCACCGGTGGGCTGGGACCTTCTCGAGCAGCCTCGGCAGCTACTTCATCAAGAAGATCCTCGGTGAGACCGACAACGGTCCGAAGTACTACTGGAGCATCTTCATCAACAACCGCTCAGCGTCGACCGGCGCGTGCCAGATCAAGCTGCACCGACACGATCAGTTGCTGTTTGCGGCCGCGACGTACCCCGAATATCCGATCTCGATCCAGGCGCCCGAGTCGGCAACGGCAGGCCGCCATTTCAGGGTGACGGTCGTGGGGTTCAACGCCGCGGGCAAGCGGAAGCCGCTCGCGGGCGCCACGGTGACCGGCTCGGGCGTGAGCGTCACGACCGGCAGCACGGGCATCGCCCAGGTCACCGCCGGCCATGCCGGCAAGCTCGCGCTCCGGGCCGCCGCCAAGGGCTACATCCGTTCGGCGCCGTTCACGGTCCACGTGACCAGCTGATCCCGATGTCTCGCCCGGCCCGAGCGCTGCTCGCCGCGGTGGCGACCATGTTGATGGTTGCCCTCAGCGGCTGCGGGCTCGGGGCGGGCCGAGGCACCTCGAACGCGAGCGTCACCGTCACGCGCGACTTCGGTGCAGAGCGCGTCGGATCAGCGAGCGAGAAGCAGGTCCCCGGCTCTGAGACGGCGATGCGGATGCTCGAGCGCTCGTTCCGAGTCTCGACGCGGTACGGCGGCGGATTTGTCGAGTCGATCGACGGGCGGTCGGGAAACTCCGACCGGTGGGACTGGTTCTACTACGTGAACGGGATCCAGGCGGCGGTTGGCGCCGCCAGCACAGCAGTGCACCGCGGCGACCGGATCTGGTGGGACCTGCATGACTGGACTGCGACTCAGACCGTTCCGGCCGTCGTAGGCTCGTTCCCGGAGCCGTTCGTGCATGGCGTCGGCGGCAAGCGGTTGCCGACAACGATCGAATGCGGATCTGGCGTCGGTAGCGCGTGCAAGCGCGTCGCCGCGGTGCTGGGGGCCGCTGGCGTTCCGGTCGCCACCCAGCTGATCGGCACCGGCTCGGGAAACGACTCGCTGGCGGTGGTGGTGGGCAAATGGAGCGAGCTGCGGGGCGAGATCGTCGCCGCGCTGATCAACCACGGGCCAGCCTCGAGCGGCGTGTACGCTCGGTTCGCCGGCCCCGGGCAGCGGTCGCTAGAACTGCTCGATCCTCGCGGACGGGTGGTTCGCACACTGGGCGCCGGCGCCGGTCTGATCGCGGCCACCGCGGAGGGATCAGCCGAGCCGACCTGGCTGATCACGGGCACCGACTCGGCCGGCGTGACCGCGGCCGCCGGGGCGCTGACGGCGACCCGGCTGCACGACCATTTCGCGCTGGCCGTCCAAGGCAGCTCCAATTTCCCCCTCCCGCTGCAAGGAGCGAGGTGAACTACCGCCGCCTAGCCAGCCCACTGCACGCCGCGCGAGCAAGCGCCGGATGTGCGTACTGCCTGGCCCTCGCGATCGCGGCCTTGGTGTTGTCGAACCCGCTCGCCCTCGGCGCCGTGTTGATCGCTGTGGCGGGTGCCGGGATCGGAGCGGGAGTCTCTCGGCAGCTCCGCCGGGCGGCACTGTTCGCGCTGCCGCTGGCGATCCTGATCGCGCTCGTTAACGCGCTCGTCACCCGCAACGGCCTGACGGTGCTAGTCCGACTCGGAGATCTTCCGCTGCTCGGTCACACCGACGTCACGCTCGAGGCGACCGCCTACGGTGGGATCCTCGCCCTGCGCGCCATCACGCTGATCCTGTGCGGCGCGCTGTACACCGCGGCCGTCGACCCAGATGAAGTGACGGCGCTGTTCCGCCGGTTCTCGTTTCGCTCGGCGCTGACCGCGACGATCGCGACCCGCATGGTCCCCGTGCTGGTGCGCGACTCGCGGCGCCTGGCGGAGGCCCAGCGCTGCCGTCCGGGTCGACCGCCATCTCGGATGGCGCTGGCGCGGGCGGCGACCGCAGGAGTGCTGGACCGCGCGCTTGACGTGGCCGCCGCGCTTGAGGTCCGCGGATACGCCGTGGCGCGCCGGGCGTCCCGCTCACGGCGTCCGTACTCGCGCCACGACCTCGCCTTTCTCGGCGCGTCGATCGCTGTGCTGGCGCTCGCTGTCGGCGGGCGCGTGGCCGGCTTGGGGCCGTTTCAGGCCTATCCGTCGCTCCGCGTTCCCGTTGATGGGGGGGTGCTCGCGCTCTCGTGCGCGCTCTTGGTGTGCGCGTTGGCGCCGTTCCTGGCCCGCCGGGGGATCGAGCGATGAGCGTGCTCGAGCTCTCCCGCGTCACGTACACATATCCCGGTGCCGCGCGGCCGGCGCTGCTGGACGCGACGCTCTCGGTAGGCGCTGGAGAGCTTGTAGTGCTCGCCGGCGCGTCGGGCTCGGGCAAATCGACGCTGCTGCGCGTCCTCAGCGGGCTCGTGCCGCACTTCCACGGAGGCTCGTTCGCCGGCCGCGCCGTGATCGCCGGGATGGACACTCGCGAGCACGGCCCTGGCGAGCTGGCGGCTTCGGTCGGAACGCTGTTCCAAGACCCCGAGACGCAGGTCGTGATGGGAACCGTGCGGGCGGAGCTGGCGCTCCCGCTCGAGAATCGCGGTGACCCGGCGGCGAGCATCGCGCGCGGCGTCGAGGAGGCGGCATTGGCGCTGGGCATCACGCATCTGCTTGATCGCTCGACCTCCTCACTGTCCGGAGGCGAGCTACAGCGGGTCGCACTCGGCGCTGCGCTCGCGGGCAGGCCGTCACTGATCGTGCTCGACGAGCCGACCTCGCAACTCGACCCGGTCGCCGGCGATGAGCTGATCGGTCTTCTGCGCCGGCTGAATGAGGACGCAGATGCGACGATCGTGATCGCCGAGCAGCGCCTGGAGCGCTGCTTGCCGGCAGCCGATCGGGTGATCGCGCTCGTCGAAGGGCGGGTGGCGATCGATGCAGCGCCAGAGGAGTTTTTGTCCTGGGCGGCAGTTGACGCCCCGACACTCTCGACACCGGGGGCGCGGCTGCTGGCGGGGATGGGGCTGCGACCGCGCGCGAGCGTCAAGCGCGCTCGCGAAGCGCTTCGCTGCGGCGACCTGGTCGATCGAGTGCACGATATAGGTGCACTCGATCGACCAGGTCGAGAGTCGAAGCCTCCGGCGCTGCGCTTTGACCGGGTTTGGCATGAGCTGCGGGACGGCCCGGCGATCCTACGGAGCGTGTCGTTGGCGATCGCGCCTGGGGAGCGCGTCGCGCTGATGGGCCGCAACGGAGCCGGGAAGTCGACGCTCCTGCGCCACGGCGCCGGGCTGATGAAGCCCACTCGCGGGCGTGTCCAGAGCGCCGGGCGGGTTGCCCTGCTGCTCCAGAACCCGACTGACTACCTGGTGGCGGACACGGTTGCGCAGGAGGCATCGGCGCCGGCGCTAGAATGCGCCGGCCTCGACCCGGATGCCTTCGCCGATCGCCACCCGCGCGACCTATCCGGCGGCGAGAAGCAGCGTCTGGCGCTCGCGATCGTGCTCGATGACCCGTCGAGCTCGCCCGCGGTTGTGTGCCTCGATGAGCCGACCCGTGGGATGGACCGGGGATGTAAGGACGAGCTCGCCCGGTTCCTGAGCACCATCGACGCAGCCGTCCTGGTCGCCACCCACGACCCCGAGTTCGTCGCACTGTTCGCCGAGCGAGTCGTGCTGATGGCCGACGGCGCACCGATCGCGGACGGCCCCGTCGCCGAGGTCCTCTCGGGTGGTACCTACTTTGCGACCGAGACAGCCAGGATCCTCGGCGGCGTGGGCGGCGCGCTGACAGCGGAGGAGGGCGTGGCGCTGCTGACGCGCACGGCTCAGGAGGCCGTCGCATGACCTGGCAGCTCAGCTGCTTCGCGATCCTCCTGCTGGCGCTGACGGGCGGCTTTGCCTGGTACGAGCGCACCCGCCCCGATGCGCGGATCGTCGCGCTGGTCGGCACGCTGGCGGCGTTCGCGGCGCTCGGCAGGATCGCGTTCGCGGCGCTTCCGAATGTCAAGCCGACGACCGACATCGTGCTGATCTCAGGCTACGCACTCGGTGGCGGCCCGGGGTTCGTGGTTGGCGCGCTGGCCGGCCTGACTTCGAACTTCTTCTTCGGTCAGGGACCGTGGACGCCTTGGCAGATGGCCGCTTGGGGAGCGACCGGCGTCCTCGGCGCCGCGCTGGCGCTGGCCACCCACCGGCGGATCGGCCGGTTGCCGCTGGCGATCGTCTGCGGGCTCTGCGGCTTCGCGTTCACTGCCCTGCAAGATTTCGGCGACTGGGTCACCTACAGCGATCACAGCCTCGCGCAGCTCGGCGTCTACGTCGGTAAGGGAGTCGGGTTTGATGCCGTACACGCCGCCGGCTGCGTGGCGTTCGCGCTGGCGTTCGGGGCAGCGCTGGCGCGCTCGATTCAGCGATTCGCGCGCAGGCTGCAGGTGAGCTGGGTGCCAGTCGAACGCGCGGTGGGCGCGATCATCGCGATCACGCTCGCGGCTGCGCTCGCCGGGACGTCAAGCTCGGCGCGAGCCGCCAACACACCGACGAGCTACCTGCGTTCAGCCCAGAACTCAGACGGCGGCTTTGGTCCCGCGGTCGGCGGCGCGTCCTCTGGACTGTTCTCGGGCTGGGCCGCGCTTGGACTGGCGGCTGCCGGCTACAACCCGCTGGACGTCACACACGGCGGCGCCAGCGCGATCGCGTACATCGGTTCCGGAGCCGGCTCTCTAGCTGACCCCGGCTCTCTCGAGCGCACGATTCTCGCGGTCCGCGCCGCGGGGCTTTCGGTCACGAGCTTCGCCGGACACGATCTGATCGCGGCGCTCGAGCGCGAGGTGCGTAGCGACGGATCGGTCGCCGATCAGGTCAACCTGACCTCGTTTGCCGTGCTGGCGCTACGCGCGGCGGGGCAATTGCCCTCGGGATCGACCTGGCGCTGGCTGAGGGCTCAGCAGGACCGGGACGGCGGGTTCAACTTCGCAACCGGCGGCGGCAGCAGCGACGTAGATGACACCGGCGCCGCGCTCGAAGCGCTCGCCGCCGGGGGCTCGGGCGCCGCTCATAGCCGGGGACGTGCGATCGCCTTCATCCGCGGGCAACAGAATCGGGATGGAGGATTTCCGAGCCAGCCGGGGGCGGACTCGAACGCCCAGTCGACGGCCTGGGCGGTGCAGGGGCTGCTGGCGGCGGGGGTCAACCCGGCGTTGCTTCACCGCCGAGGCGCGGTGTCCCCGCTGCAGTACCTGCGGTCCCTGATCGGATCGGACGGCCATGTGCGGTACTCGCGGTCGAGCGATCAGACGCCCGTGTGGGTAACCGCCCAGGCGGTGATGGCCCTCGCCGGCAAGCCGTTGCCGCTGACGCCGGTGGCGCGCAAGCGCGCGGCGCAACACGCTGTCCACACGACCGCGGGCCCGGCGCTAGCTCGGACCTCGCGCCCGACGCGTCCCGCTCGCGCGCGGCAGCGTCGAGTTCATCGCACCGTCCCGTCCCACCCCCATCCGCCTCGGCAAGCACGGCCAAGCCTCGACCGGCTGGCGGTGGCGACCGCGATCTTGACCGCTGTTGCGCTCGCGCCCATCGATGTGGGTTGATACGGATACGCGCACCGGTACTGATCGATAGCCTCCCCGCCGCAGATGCAGATCGGAGTCCCGAAGGAGATAGCTGAGGGTGAGCGGCGTGTCGCGCTGGTCCCTGTTGTCGTGCGCAAGCTGACCGGTAGGGGCCTGGAGGTGGTGGTGCAGCGCGGAGCGGGCGCTGGGGCGCTGATTCCCGATTCGCAGTTCGAGGAGGCGGGCGCGCGACTGATCGACGATGTCGACGCGGTGTATGGGTCAGACGTGGTCGTGAAGGTGAGCGCGCCGAGCGCGGAGGAGAGCGCGCTGCTTCGCTCCGACGGCGTGTTGATCGGTTTTCTGCAGCCGTTGACCAATGGCGACGGGATTCGAGCGATTGCGGAGACGGGCGTGACCAGCTTTGCGCTCGAGGCGGTGCCGCGGATCAGTCGTGCACAGTCGATGGATGCGCTGTCCAGTCAAGCGAACATCGCGGGTTATCGCGCGGTGTTGATGAGCGCGCAGGAGTTGGGGCGATTCTTTCCGATGCTGATGACGGCGGCGGGGACGATTCGCCCGGCGACCGTGCTGGTGTTGGGCGCGGGGGTTGCGGGGTTGCAGGCGATCGCGACCGCGAGGCGGCTCGGGGCGGTGGTGCAGGGGTTCGATGTGCGCGCCGCGGTGAAGGAGCAGGTCGAGTCGCTGGGAGCGCATTTCCTGGAGTTCGATCTCGGGGGCGACCTCGAGGGCACAGGCGGGTACGCCAAGGAGCTGACGGCCGAGCAGCAGGCGCGTCAGCAGGAGTTGATGGCGGAAGCGATCGGGAAGGTGGATGTGGTGATCACGACCGCCCTCGTTCCCGGGCGGCGCGCGCCGATCCTCGTGACCGAGGAGGCCGTGAAGCAGATGAAGCCGGGGTCCGTGATCGTCGATCTCGCGGGCGAGGCGGGAGGTAACTGTGAATTGTCGGTGCCGGGCGAGACCGTCATCCGGCATGACGTGAAGATCCTCGCACCGTTGAACGTGCCCTCGACCCTGGCCGAGCACGCCTCGCAGTTATATGCGAGCAACATCCAGGCGCTGTTGGGCTTGATGGTTTCGGAGGAGGGTCAGCTGCAGCTCGACTTCGATGATGAGGTGATCGCGGGCGCGTGCATCACGAGGGACGGGGAGATCGTCCACGAGGGCGCGAAGGCGGCCGCGGCCGCGCCCGCGCAGTAGGAGGCACCCATGACGGTCGTCACTGACATCGCGATTCTGGTTCTGGCGGCGTTCGTGGGTTTCGAGGTGATCTCGAAGGTTCCAAACACGCTGCACACGCCGTTGATGTCCGGCACTAATGCGATCCACGGGATCGTGGTGCTGGGTGGCTTGTTGCTGATGCATCTCGCGCAGGGGGTGCTCGAGCACGTGTTGCTGGTGATCGCGATCATGTTCGGGACGATCAACGTCGTCGGTGGGTTTCTGGTGACGGACCGAATGCTGGCGATGTTCAAGCGCAAGCCGGATCCCGCCCCGCCCGCGGGCGAGCTGGAAGGCGAGAAAAAGTGATCGCCACGATCTTCCTGCAGCGCGCGAGCTTCATCGACGCGCTCTACATCGTCGCGTTCTCGCTGTTCATCTACGGCATGAGCGGACTGACGGGTCCGCGCACGGCGGTGCGCGGGAACAAGATCGCCGCGGTCGGGATGGCGGTCGCGGTGATCGCGACGCTGTTGACGCCGCACGTGCTGTCCGGGTCGAGCACGCCGTGGCTGATCGCACTCGGGGTGGTGCTGGGGACGGCGGTCGGGATCCCTGCCGCGCTGAAGGTGCGGATGACACAGATGCCGCAAATGGTCGCGGCGTTCAACGGGGTCGGCGGCGGTGCGGTCGCGCTGATCGCGTGGATCGAGTATCGGCACCGTTTCGGCGGCACCTACCCGCTGCGGGTGGAGATTCCGACCATGTTCGCGGCGATCGTCGGCTCGGTCTCGTTCTGGGGTTCGAACATCGCGTTCGGGAAGCTGCAGGAGATCCTTCCGGGCCGCCCGATTAAGCTCCCGGGGCAGGTGTTCATCAACCTGGGGCTGTTCGCGGTGTGCTTGATCAGCGCGATCGTGCTGTGCGCCGGGACGCACTCGCAGGCGCTGTTTATTCTCGGGATCCTCGTGGCCGCGGCAGTCCTCGGGAACATGGTCGTGTTGCCGATCGGCGGGGCCGACATGCCGGTGGTGATCTCGTTGCTGAACGCGTTCACCGGCCTCTCGGCGGCCGCCACCGGGATCGCTTTGAACAACACGGCGTTGATCGTCGCCGGAATGATTGTCGGCGCGTCCGGCTCGATCCTCACCAATCTGATGGCTAAGGCGATGAACCGCTCCGTGCCCGCGATCGTCGCGGGCGGCTTCGGGGGTGTGGTCGCCGCGTCGGCGGGCGGCGACACCGACCGAGGCCCGGTCCGCTCGACCTCGGCACAGGACGTCGCGATCCAGCTCTCCTACGCTCGCTTGGTGGTGATCGCCCCCGGGTACGGGATGGCGGTCGCGCAGGCGCAGCACGCGGTCCGCGAGCTCGAGCGCGCGCTTGAGGCCAAGGGCGTCGAGGTCAAGTACGCGATCCATCCCGTCGCGGGACGGATGCCCGGCCACATGAACGTGCTCCTCGCCGAAGCTGACGTCCCTTACGATCTGCTCAGAGAGATGGACGACATCAACCCCGAGTTCTCGCGTACGGACGTGACGCTCGTGATCGGCGCCAACGACGTCACCAACCCCGCCGCCAAGAACGAGCCGAGCTCCCCCATCTACGGGATGCCGATCCTCGAGGTCGACAAATCGGGATCGGTGATTGTGCTCAAGCGCTCGATGGCGTCAGGCTTTGCCGGGATCGACAACCCACTCTTCTACGAGCCCAAGACGGCACTGCTGTTCGGAGACGCAAAGCAATCCGTGAGCGAAATCACTTCCGAGGTCCAGGCGCTGTAGTAAGAGTTGCGGGAGTCCTAAAACCGCGGGGCGGCAGTTCTCCTAGTGCCGAGACCCGAGCGGGTAGCTCGCGGAGCGTTGGAACGCGAGGCCCGCGGCCCGCGGAGCAACCGAACAAAGGCAGACGAATATGGACCCCAATCGGCTGACGGCAATCCCCTTGTTCTCGCAGCTCTCGCCCGAGGAGACCAACCGGCTCGCCGTTTTCGCGACCGAGACGAGCATCCCCGAGGGACAGACCTTGATCAAAGAAGGCGACTACTCGATCGAGCTGATCGCGATCGAGGAGGGGACCGCGGATGTGGTCCGCGGCGGCGAGAAGATCGCGTCGCTGACGCAAGGTGATCTGATCGGCGAGATGGGCTTGCTCAGGCGTGAGCCGCGCAACGCCGACGTGATCGCCACTTCTCCGATGCGGGTGATCAAGCTGACCCACTGGGAGCTGAGGCGCATGTCGGCGGAAACGCTCGGCCGGATCAAGGAGCTAATAGAGCGACGCCAGGCGGGCGTATCGGACGTCGCCCACTGAGGTCGGTGGGGGTGGGCCCGCGCCATCCCGCGCCCGAACGCCCCGCGAAAACCCCCGGCCAACGATTTTCTACGACAGGTCCAGGCTTTCTGATACGTTGCCGCGCGCCGAGTCCCTGGAGTGCCGCTCCGGGGAGCGGGGAACCCAATTCGTTGGGGCGAGTCCCGTGGTGATCCGCGGGAAGCGCTCACGTATAGAGCGCGAGCCCGTCAGCTAACCCCGCAGGCCAAGGCAGTAATGCACCACCGCGCCCGCGGAGATGTTTGCGTGTCCGTTTTCTGCAGCTTTTCAACTCACACCGAGTGCAAGCCGGGTCCGCAGCGTCTCCACAAGGGTGCTGTCGTCGAACGTGGCCGTGCGATGAAGTGGGCGATTGCACTCACCCTTTTGCTGGTCGCGAGTCTGCTGTTGCCCGCGGCGGGCGCGCTGGCGAGCTCGGGTGGGGCGGCACTGGTAGCCCCGAAGGCTCCTCACGGGATCGTGGCCAAGCGCTCCTCATCGTCGGTATTCACGCGCACGTTGCGCAAGGGTCAGTCGGGCGCCGACATCAAGACGCTTCAGACGTGGTTGAACGACGTGGGGTATTCGGTCCCGGCGACCGGCTTCTTCGGGTCGATCACGAAGACTTCGGTCAAACGATTCCAGCGTGCCCATCGGCTATTTCCCGCCAGCGGCTCGGTCGGCATCCGGACTGCCTCGACGCTCCTCTCGGCGGTCAGGCGTTCCGCGAAGGGAGGGGGGATCCTCCACGCTACTGGCGGCACTCCATCGACAACGGCGCCGAAAAGCGCGCCCTCGAACGGCGCCTGGGTGTTTCCCCTGCGTCCCATCTCGCGGGTGGTGCCGATCTCGGACTGGTCACTCGACCAAGGCGTCGACATTGCCACGGACAACGGCGACTGCGGATCGCAGGTCGTCGAGGTCGCGATGACCTCGGGGACGATCGTGCAGGAGGGGATCGATGGCTTCGGGCCGGCCGCTCCGGTACTCAAGATCGATGGCGGGCAGTACAAGGGCCGCTACATCTACTACGGTCACGCCCTGCCCGCGCTGGTGCCGGTCGGCACCCATGTAACCACCGGGCAGCCGATCGCAGAGGTCGGGTGCGGGGAGGTCGGGATCTCCACGGGTCCCCACATCGAGATCGGGATCAGTGACGCCGGCGGCCCGCCGTGCTGCCCCGGGTTCCAGGAAACCTCGCCCCTCATGTACGACATCGTCAAGGGGCTGTTCACGGCGGCCGGCGGCAATTAGGACCGCGCCCGAGTACGCGGCGCCGGCCAGGCGATCAAAGGAGCTCTAACCTCCCTCTGGCGATGGACGAGGTGCGCGACGATCGCAACCTACGCGGGCCGCAGCGCGAACTCCGCACAAGCTTAGGATCGCTTCCGCTCGGCGGGCGGCCATGGCTGATGGGCGTTGTCAACGCCACCCCGGACTCGTTCTCGGATGGAGGCGTTCGGCGATCGCTCGAGCAGCGGGTCGAGCTCGCCCGCTCGTTGCTCGAGGCGGGCGCCGACATGATCGATATCGGGGGCGAGTCGGGCGTCACCAACCGTCCGCCGGTGGACCCGGAGGAGGAGGTCGCGCGAGCCCTGCCCCTGATCGAGCGCGTCGCTCACGAACTCGGGGCGCTCGTCTCGGTCGACACCTATAAGCCCGTGGTGGCGCGTGCGGCCGTGGCTGCGGGTGCCTCGATCGTCAACGACACGAGCGGTCTGCGCGACCCCGCGGTGGCGGATGTGTGCGCGGAGACGGGGGCCGCCCTGATTATCATGCACACCCGGGCGGCGCCGAAACAGAAGCTGGCCGATCCCGCTTACGACGGTCGGATCGTCGCGGACGTTCAGACCTTCCTGCGCGAGCGGGTCGAGCTGGCCTTGAGCCGCGGAGTCTCGTTTGAGCAGCTGATGCTCGATCCCGGCCCGGACTTCGGGAAGACCCCTTCGCAAACTGTCGAGGTCTTGCGGGCGCTGCCGAACCTGCACGCGCTGCGGCGCCCGCTGCTGCTCGCCGTGTCACGCAAGGACTTCGTGGGCGCGATTATCGGCCGCCCGCCGCGGGCGCGCCTCGCTGGGACGTTGGCGGCGGTCGGTTACGGCGTCGACGCCGGCGCCCACGTGCTCCGAGTCCATGACGTCCCCGCCGTGGCCGATTTCCTGGCGATACGGTCGGTTCTCACCGGCGAAGCGGACATCGATCCAGGATTGCGCATCTCCAATGAGTTGCGCTGGGCGCAAGGCTCGGCTCCGGCACGCTAGATTGAAGCGCTCAACGATCGCCGGTCGCTGTCCCAACGCGGCCGGAGCCCACCGATAACCGCTCCCGGGAGGTACCGAATGTCCGTCCTCGACCGCGCTGCGCTGGAAGGCAGCCCACTCGCAGATCTGCACGCGCTCGCGTCAGAGCTCTCGATCGATGGGTACCGGCGTCTGCGCCGTGCTGATCTGATCGACGCGATCCTCGCCAAGCAGGGTGGTGGCAAGGAAGCCCCGCACGACGCCGAGACCGGGACGAACGGCGACACCGAGGAACCCGAGCCTGCCGGGACCAGCGAGCTGACCTCAGCGGTCGCCGACGAGCTCCGTATCCACGATGGGGAGCAACCGCGCCGGCGTCGAGGGCGGCGTGGAGGACGCAGTCGCAGTGGCGCTCGGGAGGAGGCGACCACGGATCGCCACGGGGACGCCGCCGAGAAGCGGCAGGACGACGACCAAAAGGATGACACCGAGAACGGCCAGCAGGAGACCGCCGAGGAGCACCCCGCCGCCACCCCCGAGCCGCGCGACGCCGAGCCGGAGGGGGCAGGCGCACCTGAGGACGAAGTAGTCGAGGGCGTGGTCGAGCTGATTTCGAACGGCTCGGGCTTCCTGCGGGTGCAGCCCCCCGAACCCTCTGACGACGACATCTACATCTCGGCCGCGCAAGTCAAGCGCTGCGAGTTGGTCTCGGGCGATCGCATCACCGGACCGCGGCGCGCCCCGCGTCGGTCGGAGCGGTTCGCGGCGCTGCTCAGGATCGACACGATCAATGACCGGCCCGCCGAAGAGGTGGCCGACAGCGCCCACTTCGACGATCTTCCAGCGGCCTTCCCGACCGAGCGGCTGCGACTCGGCTCCGAGGATCCGACGATCAAGGCGATCGAATGGCTCACCCCGCTCGGGAAGGGATCACGGGTCAGCATCGTCGGAGGCGCGCGGGCGGGCAAGACAGAAGCACTGCGGAGGCTCGTATCCGTGCTCAGCGCCGATGAGGGGCTACACGTCTCGCTGGTACTCGCTGGGGTGCGACCCGAGGAGCTCTCGGAATGGCCGCTCGAGCCGACGGCGGCGATCAGCCTCGCCGCTTCCTCAGACGCCCAAGGACAGACCGTGGAGCGGATTGTCGACCAGGCTCGGAGGCTCGCTGGCCGTGGCGCTGATGCCGTGGTCTTGATCGACACACTGGATGGACTCCACTCCCAAGTCGCTCGCAAGCTGATGGCGGCGGCCCGCAACCTCCTCGACGGCGGATCGCTGACAATGATCGCGACTGCCCGCGAGCCGCTCGGAGGGGAGACGACGGTAATCGCGCTCGACGCGCTGCTGACCAGCACCGGCCGCTTCCCGGCGCTCGACCTCGTCGCCAGCGGCACCCTGCGGCCAGAGCTGCTGGTGGGCGACGCCGGCGCGGAGGCGATCACGCGAGCACGCGCCGAAGCGCTCGAGCCCTAGGGACGACGCGGGCGGCACGAAGCCCGGGGTGAACCGCAATCCCGGCCTCAATAGGCCGTGCATCGGGAACGGTGTCGGGGAGAGGCCTTGTAGCGAGGCTCACCACCGCGTTGCCAGAGCAGCTGATCGAGCTCCGCGGGGAACGTTTCCGGAGCGCTCGCGGCGATCAGCTCGACCGCGTGCAGCGCACAGGCCCTGATCTCAACCTCCTCGGGTGATCCGTGCGCGATCAGCTCGCCGCGATCGATCCGCGCGATTAGCTCCGAGTCGTAGCCCAGGACGCCGTCGAGCCGCAACACATGGGGGACGAGGTTGTCGGCGAACATCGTCAGCTGATCAAGATCCCCGAAGTCCGTCACGCCGGCTCGGCAAACGTCCGCGGCAGCGATCTGCGCACGCTTGAGGAAGGGGACGCGGAAGCCGGCGTAGGTCGAGCTGTCGGCAAAGCACTCCCACTCGCCGAGGAGTTCGGTGAGCTTGACCGCAGAACCCGCGGCTGCCTGGAGAAGCGAGCCGAATCGCCCGTCGTGCTCGCACGCCAGGTGCTGGCCTAGGTCGCGCAGGGAGTCGGCAAACAGCGCCATCAGCTCGTGGCTGGGGTGCTGCCCCAGGCTCGCGGCGAGCTCGCAGGTGTCGATCGCCTCAAGCTCCGCCGCCGTCCATGGACCCCGCGCCACGAAGCGCTCACGAAGCCCGGCGGCAATCGTGCGGTAGCCGGAGCTGCCTTCCCGCTTGCGCAAGGTCGGGAACCAGCCCGAGCCGAAGTTGATCGCGTCGAGGGTGAGCCAGAAGGCCGTCAGCTCCTCACGGCTACCCGCGAGCAGATGCGCAATCGGATCGGGAGGGGGCTCGGTCGCGCCCGTCACGAGGCTTGCCGCGTAGGCGGGGATCGCCTCTAGGTTGATCGACACGTACCTGGCCTGGTCGACGACGCGAGCGCACGCCGCGCGGATCTCATCGACGATCTTGCTCACGCGGACAGGATGACGCACACCGGTGAGCCGACCACCCTGATCGCTACCGTTGCAACGGCCGCGATGCCCGACGATGCCAACGACCTAGAAGCCCTCCTATCGGGCCTGAATGGACCCCAACGCGAGGCGGTGACCCACGGTGAGGGTCCGCTGCTGATCCTTGCCGGTGCCGGCTCGGGGAAGACCCGCGTGCTTACCCACCGGATCGCCTACCTGGTCGCCACGGATGGGGCGAAGCCGAACGAGATCCTCGCGATCACGTTCACCAACAAGGCGGCGGCCGAGATGCGCGAGCGGGCCGAGCTGCTAGTCGGGCGTCGGGTGCGAGCGATGTGGGTGATGACCTTTCACTCGGCTTGTGCGCGGATGTTGCGCGCCCACGCCGACCGGCTCGGATACACCCGCCAGTTCACGATCTACGATCAGGCGGACTCGCGCCGGCTGGTCAAGCGCTGCCTCGACGATCTGGGGATCGATCCCAAGCGCTTTACCCCCGGCTCGATGCAGGCTCAGATCTCCGACGCCAAGAACAAGCTCCGGGACGCGGATGCCTATGGGCAGCTGGTCGGCTCGTTCTTCGAGCAGACGGTCGCGGACGTCTACCGGTCCTATGAGCGGGAGTTGCACCGGATGAACGCGATGGACTTCGATGATCTGCTGGTCCGTGCGGTCAACGTGCTGGAGCTGTTCCCCGAAGTGCGTGAGCTGTACGCGTCCGGGTTTCGTCACGTCCTCGTCGACGAGTACCAGGACACCAACCGCGCCCAGTACCGGTGGTTGCAGCTGCTGGCCGGGGAACATCGAAACCTGATGGTGGTCGGCGATGATTCGCAGGCGATTTACGGCTTCCGGGGCGCCGACATCCGCAACATCCTGGAGTTCGAGGACACGTTTCCCGACGCTCGAGTGATCAAGCTCGAGCAGAACTACCGCTCAACCCAGACGATCCTCGACGCCGCCAACGCGGTGATCCGCAACAACCGGGGGCAAAAACCGAAGTCGCTCTGGACCGAGCTCGGCGAGGGGGATGAGATCAAGGTCCGCGAGCTCGAGGATGAGCATGCCGAGGGGCGGTTCATCGCAGGGGAGGTCCAGCGGCTGGTCGACGAGGGCATCTACCGATCCGAGATTGCGATCTTCTACCGGACCAACGCGCAGTCGCGGGTGCTCGAGGACACGCTTGTCCGAGCCGAGATCGCTTATCAGGTGATCGGCGGCACCAAGTTCTACGAACGCGCCGAGATCAAGGACGCGATTGCCTACATGACGGTGTTCGTCAACCCGCAGGACGTCGGTGCCTTCACGCGAATCGTCAACTCTCCGCGCCGGGGGATCGGCACGACCTCGGTCTCGCGCGTGCTGGCATTCGCGAACACGATGGGCATGTCGGTCTGGGAAGCGGCGTCGGACCCCGAGCAGATTCCGGGACTCGGTCCAGCCGCGGTCAAGGCGATCCGGCGCTTCACGGGTACGATGCATGTGCTGCGCGAGCGGGCCGAGTCGTCGGCTCCGGTCGCGGCGCTCCTCAAGGAAACGCTGCAGGAGACCGGGTACCTGGAGGCGCTCGAGGCGGAGCGCACGATCGAGGCGCAGGGCCGGCTCGAGAATCTCGAGGAGTTGGTCAATGTCGCTGCCGAGTACGATGCCGCCGGATCGGAGGAGCCTTCGCTGGCAGATTTCCTACAGCAGGTGGCACTCGTCTCCGACGCCGACGAGCGCGCTGACGACGAGGGCCTGGTAACGCTGATGACGCTCCACAACGCAAAGGGACTCGAGTATCCGATCGTGTTCATGATCGGTTGCGAGGAAGGCGTGTTTCCGCATTCGCGCGCGCTCGACGAGGGGGGACTCGAAGAGGAGCGGCGCCTCTGTTACGTGGGGATCACTCGCGCCGAGCGCGATCTGTATTTGACCTACGCGCGCACCCGCACGGTGTTCGGAGCGCGCGCATTCGGCGCGCCGAGCCGGTTTATCGCCGAAATTCCGAACTCGCTGACCGATCGGGACGAGCAGCGACCGCGCGGCCTCGCATCGGTCCGCGCACGCGCGACCTCGTGGGGGTCAAGCGTGCGAGAGCCGTGGGAGTCGGTCGACCAGCCACCGCCGGTTGCGTATCGACTCGGCGATGACGTCGTGCACCCGACGTTCGGCGACGGCGTGGTGACCGGAGTCGAGCCGGGCGGGATCGTCGTGATCCGCTTCAGTAAGGATCGCTCGGAGCGCAAGCTGGTCTCGGATCTGGCGCCGATCTCCAAGCGCTAGCGCTGGCGATCCTTTAGCTTCTCGCCCTCATGAGCGCAACGATTATTGATGGAAAGGCCGTCGCCGCGCGCGTGCGCGCGGACGTGGCGCGCGGCGTCGCGGCGCTGAGCGAGCAAACTGGACGCCAGCCGGGGCTGGCCACGATCCTCGTCGGCGGGGACCCCGCATCGGCGGTGTACGTGGCCAACAAGCGCAAGGCATGCACCGAGGCGGGAATCGCCGACCACCATCGCCACATGCCGGCAGACTCCGCCCAGAGCGACGTCGCGGCGGTGATCGATGAGTGTAACCGCAATCCGGCCGTCAGCGGGATCCTCCTTCAGCTGCCCGTGCCCAAGGGCCTCGACGGGGCAGCGCTCACTGCGGCGATCAACCCCGACAAGGACGTGGATGGGCTTACACCGATCAGCGTGGGCAGGCTTACGCAGGGCACCGCCGGGATGCGGCCGTGCACGCCGCTGGGCGTAATCGAGCTGCTGGATAGCTACGAGGCTGTGCTCGAGGGAGCCGAGGCGGTGGTTGTCGGTCGCTCCGATCTGGTCGGCAAACCGCTGGCCGCACTGCTCTTGCAGCGCAACGCAACGGTCACCGTCTGCCACTCGCGCACCCGTGATCTGCCGGGAGTGTGCTCGCGTGCCGACGTGCTCGTGGGAGCGATCGGGCGGCCGCAGATGCTCGGCGCCGAGCACGTCAAGCCTGGAGCCGCCGTGATCGACGTGGGCATCAACCGAACCGAGGGCGGGTTGGTGGGCGATGTCGACTTCGAGGCGGTGCGCGAGCGCGCCAGTCTGCTCACGCCGGTACCCGGAGGCGTAGGCCCGATGACGATCGCGATGCTGCTGCGCAACACGCTGCAAGCAGCTCGCGCGCTTGCGGACCGTTAGTGGCCGCGACCGAACCCGCGCCGGAACGTCGGCTGACCCCCCGCGGCGGCGAG
This sequence comes from uncultured Solirubrobacterales bacterium, assembly GCA_963836065.1. Taxonomy (GTDB): domain Bacteria; phylum Actinomycetota; class Thermoleophilia; order Solirubrobacterales; family Solirubrobacteraceae; genus Palsa-465. Next base: position 146,760 of record CAWIII010000034.1, on the reverse strand, counting down.
TTGATCAGTGCCGTGAGCGCGCTGGTGCTTCTGGTGGCGATGTTCGCGCTGAAATGGTTCGGGCTGGTGGTTACTCCTGGTCCGCACGCCGCCCGCTCGGCCACGCCGAGCGCCGAGAACGCGTGGCATGGCCTGTTGGTGGTGCGTTGGGTGATGGCGCTGACAATCTTCGTCGCGCTCGGCTCCGTCGTGCTCCACGCAACCCAGCGCTCCCACGGCGCCCGAACCGACACGAGCGTCGCGATCGCCATGCTGGGCAGCCTGACAACCGTTCTGCTGATCTACCGAGTGCTGATCAACCTCCCGTCGCCGCGCTCGGTCGTCGATGAGAAGCTTGGCGCATATCTCGGGCTACTGGCGGCGGTCGGAGTCGCGATCGGCGGCTACGAATCGATTCGGGAGAAGCGAATGTCGCCGCACGAGGTCGTGCCCCGCTCGCGCTCTCCGGTGTCTTCTGACGTGGGAGCGCCGTAGGGTGGAGGACCGCGCGACGGGCATCGATCCCTCACGGCTCCGCCGCGGAGAGTGGATCGTAGGCGTGAGCTGCGTGGCGCTGCTCGCGTGCTTGTTCCTGCTGACGTGGTACGCGCCGAGTGACGGGTCGGCACGCTCCTCCGCGTCGGTAAATGGCTGGCAGGGGCTCACCCACCTGCGCTGGCTGGTACTGGTGACGATTCTCGGTGGGCTGGCGCTGGTGTACTTCCAGGCCGCCCGGCGGGCACCGGCGATTCCCGCGAGCTTGAGCATGATCGTCACCGTGCTCGCACTGCTGAACTTGCTGGCGCTCGTCTATCGCGTCGTGCTTGACGTGCCCGGAGATGACGTGCGCAAGGCGGGGGCATGGCTTGGCCTGGCGAGCGCCGCGGCGCTGCTCTACGGAGCATTTCGGTCGTTTCGGACCGAGGGCATCGCGGAGCGCGACGGCCCGGGCGAGATCGAGACCGTGAGGCTCGAGAGCGATCGCGGTACCTAGAATCCCTGTAGATGCTCGATCGTGACCAGGTGCTCCACGTCGCCCGCCTCGCGCGGCTGGAGCTGACAGAGGACGAGGTCGAACGGATGGCCGCCGAACTGTCGAAGGTGCTCGACCACATCGAGAAGATCGGCGAACTCGATCTCGAGGGGGTACCGCCGACATCGCACGTGATCGACGTCGTCAACGCGCTCCGGCCGGACGAGCCCCGTCCCTCACTGGCGCCTGAGGTGGCACTGGCAAGCGCGCCCGAGCCGCTGCAGGGCGGCTTCGGGGTTCCGAGCCCGGCCGCTGCGGAATGAAGGATCTAATCGAACTGACGGCGGCCGACGCCGGCGGTCACGTGCGGGCCGGGGAGATCGACGCCGCCGAGCTGTTCGAGGCCTACCGGCGGCGAGCCGCGGCAGATGAGCTGAACGCGTTTACCTGGGTGGCAGACGAGTCCCCCAGCGGTCCGCCGTCGATGGATGCCCCCCTGGGAGGTGTCCCGCTCGCGGTCAAGGACCTCTTCTGCACCGAGGGCGTTCCCAGCCAGGCCGGCTCAAGGATCCTCGAGGGCTACCGACCTCCCTACACGGCCACAGTCGTGGCCGATCTCGTCGAGGCGGGCGCGCCGCTGCTCGGCAAGACCAACCAGGACGAGTTCGCGATGGGCTCCTCGAACGAGAACTCCGGGTTCGGGCCCGTGCTGAACCCGTGGGACCGCAGCCGGGTACCAGGCGGGTCGTCCGGCGGGAGCGCTGCCGCTGTCGCCGCCGGCCTTGCCCCGTGGGCGATTGGGACCGATACCGGTGGCTCGATCCGCCAGCCGGCGGCGCTATGCGGGGTAGTCGGACTGAAGCCGACCTATGGCGCCTGCTCGCGCTACGGGATGATCGCGTTCGCATCCTCGCTCGATCAGGCAGGTCCTCTGACCCGCAACGTCACCGACGCAGCGCTCCTGCTGCGCCACATGATTTCCCGCGATCAGCGTGATTCCACCTCGGTCGATTTCCCTGATCGGATCGCCACGCCGAGCGCCGAGCACCTACGCGGGATCCGCCTCGGAGTACCGGAGGAGCTGACTGGCTCCGGGGGCGGCGTTGAGGCCGGCGTGCGTGAGAGCTTCGAGGCGACGCTGAAGCTCGCCGAGAGCCTCGGAGCGCTCGTCGAGCCGTGCCGCCTTCCGCACGCGCCGCACGCCCTTTCGGCCTACTACCTGATCGCTCCAGCCGAGGCCTCGGCCAATCTCGCCCGCTTCGACGGCGTTCGCTACGGGCTGCGGAGCGATGGCAACGCCGGGCTGATCTCGATGTACAACCGCACGCGGGCCGCTGGTTTCGGCGCCGAGGTCAAGCGACGGATCATGCTGGGTACCTACGCGCTCTCAAGCGGCTACTACGACGCGTACTACGGGACCGCGCTGAAGGTCCGCACGAGAATTGCTGAGGACTTCCGCACCGCATTCGAGCGTTTCGACTTCATCGTCACTCCGACAAGTCCATGGACGGCATTCGAGCTCGGGGCCAAGACCGACGATCCGCTGGCGATGTACCTGAACGACTTCTGCACCGTGCCGATGCCGCTGGCAGGGATCCCGGCGATCTCGATTCCCTCGGGACTGGCTGGCGGTTTGCCGGTTGGCTTCCAGCTCGCAGGACCGGCGTTCAGCGAGAGCCGGCTGCTCGACGCGGCGTACGCGCTGGAGCAGAGGATCGGGTTTGATGGGAGTCAAGCGCGGCGATGAGCACGCGTACGACCTACGAGCCGGTGATCGGGCTCGAGATCCACGTCCAGCTGAGTACGCGAACCAAGATGTTCTGCGGGTGCAGGCTGTCGTTCGGAGATCCCCCCAACGTGCACACGTGTCCGGTATGCCTCGCGCTGCCGGGAAGCCTGCCCGTCGTCAACGAGCGCGCGGTCCACTTTGGCCTGATGATCGGCCTGGCGTTCGGGTGTGAGATCACGCCGCGTTCGATCTTCCACCGCAAGAACTACTTCTATCCAGACAGCCCCAAGGGCTACCAGATCTCGCAATACGACGTCCCACTCTGTAGGGGCGGCCACCTGGGCGAGGTTCGCATCCACCGGGTGCACCTGGAAGAGGACGCCGCGAAGCTCAACCACCTGGGGGAGAGCGGGCGTATCCACGGCTCGGACCGCAGCTGGGTCGATTTCAACCGCGGCGGCACTCCGCTCGTGGAGATCGTGGCCGAGCCCGACATCGGCTCGCCCGAGCAGGCGCGAGAGTGGTTGACGCTGCTGCGCACGACGCTGAAGACGCTGGGCGTCTCGGACGTAGACATGTCGCAAGGCTCGCTGCGCTGCGACGCGAACGTGTCCGTGCGACCAACCGGCTCGGCCGAGCTCGGGACCAAGACCGAGCTGAAAAACATGAACTCGTTCCGCTTCCTGGAACGGGGCGTCAAGGCCGAGATCGAGCGGCAGGTCGGACTGCTCGAGTCTGGCCAACCCGTCGTGCCGGAAACGCTGCATTTCGATCCGACGTCGGGTGCTCTGACTCCGCTGCGCTCAAAGGAGGAGGCGCACGACTATCGCTACTTCCCTGAGCCTGATCTGGTGCCGGTGGTCGTGAGCGAAGAGATGCTTGCCGCCGCCCGGGCAGCGATCCCCGAGCTGCCAGCGGAGCGGGCAGCTCGGTTCGAGCGCGAACTCGGTCTGAGCGGCGAGCTGGCCCGCTTGTTTGCCTTCCGCGCAGAACTCGGCGACTACTTCGAGTCCGCGGTGGCGGCCGACGGCGCCGATCCGGTGGCGATCGCCAACTGGATTCCGCAGCTCGTCGAGCGGATTGGATCGGACGCCGACCCGCGGGACAGTAATGTCTCCCCGGAGAGTCTGGCGGCTCTGGCTGCGATGGTGAGGTCCAGGGAGGTGAGCCGCGACGCCGCCCGAGAAGTACTTACGCGGCTGGTGGAGGAAGGCGGCGATCCGCGCACGATTGTCGAGCGCGAAGGACTCGGCGCGCTGCGGGAGGACGAGGACGGACTCGAGGAGATCGTCGATCGGGCGATTGCCTCTGACCCGGGTGCCGCCGAGCAGCTCAAGGCCGGAAACATGAAGGCGATCGGGCCGCTGGTTGGCTACGTGATGCGCGAGACAAAGGGCCGCGCCGATGGCGGCGAGGTCACCCGGTTGATCCGCGAACGAGTTCGGGGCAGCGGGTAAGGGCGACCCTGGACGCCGAGCGCCCCGGCTGCACGAGCCGATCGCCGCCTCAGCAAACGGTCTTTATTTACTTCGGGCGCCGTGAGAGCCTACGGAAGATCAAACCACCGCAGAGCAGCGTGCCGCCGCCCGCCGCCAGTAAGACGATGTCCATACCGGTGAACGGGAGGGTGCCGCTGGTGCTCGCCGCCGATTCGTGCGAGACAAAACACGTCTGCGGGTTGTAGGCCTGGCAGGTGGAACCGCTCGCCGCCAAGGCCGAGCCCGGCAGGACCAAGACAATTACCGTCGCCAGTATCGCGATGCGCTTCATAAATCCTTCCCGTGAATCGAGCCGTCCCCGCCACCAAGAAGCGGCGTAGCTGTCCACGTCCCCCAGACGAATTGTATGTCAATCCGGCGTGGAAATCCAGAAGCTTTGGCGCTGACTACTGCACGGTCACCAGCAGCCTGAACGCATCGGCCGCAGTGAGCGGCCGGCGGCCGTTCACGCGGGCCAGAGCGTGGCGGATGGCCGGTGCGGTCGAGTTGATCGATTCGGCGACTTGAAAGTCGTGGCGGGCCTGGGCGCGGTCTCCCAGCGCGGACGCGGCCAGCCCGGCCCCGAGCCACGCGAACCAGCCGCCCGGCTCTCGGGCGATCGCCTGGCGGAATCGCCCCTGAGCGACGGTGAAGTTTCCGTCTCGGAGCGCGATCGTGCCGCCGAGGCGCCCGGGATCGGCGCTCAACGGATTGAGCTCGGCGGCAGTGCTCAGAGCGCGCAGGGCAGCGTCGGGATTGCGCCGCTGGGCATCGCTGGCGACCGAGACCTCGCGGACTGACAGATATGGAAATCCGAGCACGATCACGGCGGCGACGAGCGCCAGCGCCCCCGCCAACATCAGGAGAGGCGGATGAGCCCTGGCGAATCGATCAGCGACGCCGCGCGCGGGCGTGGCCTCGTCCTGGAGTCCACCGGCCATGGCGAGGAAGCCGAGGGCCGGACCCGTGAGAGCGGCCACCTCCCAGAACCAGTCGACGGAGCCATGGATCAGCCAAACCGCTAGCGGCAGCAAGGCTGCGCCCGCGGTCGCCCGTCTGAGTTCCGAGCCACCGCGCCGGGCTCGAACTGCCGCCAGCAACGCCAGCACCAGGAAGGCGGTGAACAGAGCGAATCCGACGATCCCGGTGTGGGACAGCAGCCGCATCTCGAGGCTATGAGTCCACTTCGGCTCTTGCGTGGTGCGGCGATGCACGACGTAGTAATCAGCGAAGTTGTCCTGGCCCAAGCCCCCCACCGGGTGCGCCAGAAACGCCTTGAACGACACCCGCCAGAAGTCGAAGCGGCCACTGCCGACGACGGCGAAGTGCGAGCCCGTGCTCGCGCCTGGCGAGGGACGCGTGAACCCCCGCCATTGCCGCGATACGAACCGCAGCGGATGTCCGTCGGTGGCGATCAAGCCGCCGCCGGTGGCTGCGAGGAGAGACAACACCACCCCGCCGATCAGGAGTGTGCGCCGCGTCATCGCGCTAAGGCGACGCTGCGGAATCCGGACTTCGCAAGCCGCGATCAAGCAGCCAGCGATAGCCACAGCTGCGCACACCAGCAGGCCTGGGCGCGCCGCGGCTTGGGCGGCGCGAATGAGCGCCGCGGGAGGCGCGCTTCCGCCGCCACGCGCGCGAAAGACAGCAAGCAGCGGTGACAGAAGAGCGAGCATGCCCGCGATCGGCAGCAGCGCAGCGACCGCGACCCGAGCGCGATTGTGCACGAGCACGAGGGAGGCCAAGGCGACCAGGGGAAGCGTGAAGAGCCAGCCCCGGCTCTGAGCCAGCAAAGCGAGCTGAAGCTCCGCGCAGCAACCCGCAAGCAGTGCTCCCCGGAGGATCGTCGGCGCCTCTCGGCGCGCAGCCAGGGCCACCGCAGCCAGAGCCGCGGCGGTGAACAGTGCGGCGCTGGCGTTGAAATATCCCGTCGGTGCAACGAGCCGGCCGTCGCTGAACAGCGTGCTGCTGTGGCCGCCGGCGATCCGTAACAGGATCACTACGGCGATCGCGCCGACTCCAACCGTGTACGTCATCAGCAGCCAGAAGGCCAGCCGCGGCGTCCACGGCGTCGCCACAAACAGGGCAAAGACAAGCAAGAACAGGAGGGCCCGGTTGCTTCCCTGCAGCGCGTCCCCGGGAGAACCCGCCCAGGCGATCGACAGGTATGACCAGCCGACGTAGCCCGCGAACGACGCGAACGCGAGCTTGGTGATTCGCGACACCCCGAATACCCGGGTGCCCAGGCCCGCGATCAGGACCACGAGCAAGCCCAAGATGGCCAGCGCGCCCCAATACCAGGTGTCGGCGTCATATCCACCGTCGTGGGCGGCCCAGAGAAGCATCAGGCCGACGGCCGCAAAAGCAGGAAATGCCGCGGCCCATTCCGGGGCCGCGTCAGTTGGCCGCTGCCGGTACTCCGTAGACGCTGGCGGCGACGGACCTGGATCAAAGGTCTGCTCCACGCCAGTCGTATCCTCTCGCCGATGGCACGTCCTGAGCAAGTCCGGGGTTATCCCGCCGATCGCACGGAGGAGCAGTTACTTGCCCACTGGGAGGTGGAACGGGAGCTCGCGGACCGCCTGCGGAGAGCCAGTCGCGAGGAGCGAACGAATCTTTACGGTGCCGTCTACGACGAGCTGTTCCGCCGCGTGCCGGATCATCCTCAGCATCGGTGGAAGGCCGATCCAGATCGCCCGACTTCTGCAGCGCGCCAGGCGGCCCTCGTCCGTAGGTTTCTGCCGGCGCGGGGAGTGTTCCTCGAGATCGGAGCGGGCGATTGCTCGCTCTCACTGGCGATCGCTACTCAAACCAAGCGAGTCTTCGCGGTCGAGGTCTCGCGCGAGATCGCTCAGGTCCAGGGCGTGCCAGACAACTTCGAGCTCCTGATAACCGATGGCCGCGAGATACCCGTCGCCCCCGCCACGGTCGATCTCGCCTACAGCAATCAGCTCATCGAGCATCTCCATCCCGACGACGCCGCAGAGCAAGTCGAGCAGATCTTCGCGGCGCTGAAACCGGGGGGTCGCTACCTGTGTTTTTCCCCCAATCGATTGCTTGGTCCGGCCGACATCTCAAAGTACTTCGTCGATGACGCCCCCCGGGGGTTCCACCTTCGCGAGTACGACAACCGGGAGCTTCGCAGCCTCTTCAGTCAGGCGGGATTCGCATCGACGGAGGTGGTGTTCAGGCTGAGCGCGAGGATCGGCACGCTTCCGCTAGCTCCGTTCGCGTTCTCGGAGGCGGCGTTCGAGATGCTCCCGCCGGTGTCGCGTCGGCGCCTCAAGCATTGGAAGGTGGTTGGCAAGCTGCTGAGCCCCGGCGGCGGAGTGATCGCCAGAAAGTCCTGAGCCCAGCTCACACCGGCCGGCGCGCGAGATATATCGTCTCGTCGAGGTCGAGTCCGAACTCCTCTTGCACAGACGGCGGCAGTCCTCTGGCATAGGCGTCTGCGGTCACACTGAAACCAGCCTGCTGCAGCCGAGAGACGTAGTCAGCGCCGTAGCGCCGGCAGTGATCGCGCTGACCGAAGCGGAGCTCCCTTTCCCGCGGATCCGTAACGCTCGGATCCTCGGCTGTAACGGCAATCGAGCGGTCAATCGGCGTCTGAAGAAGGGCCCAGCCGAGGGGTCCCAGCACGCGAAACAGCTCGCGGAGCGCAACTCGATCATCGTCGACGTGCTCGAGAACGTGATTACAGATAATCGCGTCGAAGCTCCGCTCCGGATAGCCGATATCCATGATGTCCATCCGCTCCATCGCGATCCTGGAATCAAAGTCAGCCGACAGATACTCAACGTTCCCCAGCCGTCGAAGTGCTACTTCGAGCCCCGGCTCGGGCGCGACATGCAGCAGACGCAGCGGCGCGGTTAGCAAGTTGGTGTGAGCCACGAGATACATCCAGTCCACGCGATGCCGGCCAAGCGCTCCGCAGCGCGGACACGCGAGCGCAGGGCGGCCGACGTCGCTGGTCCAACGCCGGAACCGACAGAACCGCCCTCGACAGCAATTGCAGCGCACACGATCGCCGGCGTAAGACCGCCAAGTGGCAAGGTTGTACAGGCGACGGAGCTGGGGACGGCGTCCATAGGGAACCAACGGACGCACCAGTGCTCGCGCGCGGCCGCTAGCGCTCACGGTTTGTGGTCCTGAGCGGGTGCGGTGCGCGCCAGCGTGAGTAGGGCCGGGCCGAGCCCCAGCAGAATCCACAGACGCCAATCGTCCCCGTCGGTGAAGAAGAAGATCGCTGTCAGCATTCCGATCGTGCCCAACAGCACCGCGCGAGCGAGGTTGGCGTAGCCGTGCCGGGCTTTGTCATCGAACATCCGAGCGGCTCGTAGCGTTGCGTTCAGGCACGCCACCACGATGGCCAGGAACCCTGCGAGCCCGATCAGGCCGTTGTCCGCAAGCAGCTGGAGATAGGTGTTGTGGGCGGGAAACGGCGTCTCGGCGATATAGGTGACTCGGCTGACGCTCTGGTGCATGAGAGCGAAACGGGGCTCGACGACCTGGAAGTTGTCGAGCCCGACTCCGACCAAGGGATGCTGTGAGAAGACCTGGGTCGCCGCCGACCAGATGTCGCTGCGACCGCTGGTCCCCCCGCCGAAGTTGGTGATGCGCGAAAGCGAGCCAGGATTCGTGGCGACTACAGCCGCCGCGATCACGGCGCCGAGTGTCACGAATCCGAGCACTCGCCGGCGCTGATCGGGGAACAGCACCAGCGCTGCGATCGTGCTCACCGCGAGCGCGAGCAGGCCGCCACGAGACTCCGTCGCGAAAAAGGCCACGGTAAGGAGCGAGAACGAGACCGTCAGAGCGATTCGGGCCGCCTTGCCCCGGTACACGGTCAGCAGTCCCATCGCCAGAAAAATGGCGGCGACGAAGCCTGCGGCCTGCAAGTTCGGATCACCGCCGCCGCCGGTCAGCCGACCCTGTACGGCAGTCGCAGTAGTTTGCCCGGCGTCGGACGCCGCGGTGCTCAGGCCACCGCTGGCAAGTCCGATCATGGCCGCCGCGGTGGCGCCGACCACGAACGCCAGGGCCACCAGCGCGATGTCACGGCCGCGGGCGAGCGTCGTTATTACGATCAGGAACGCCAGCGCTCCAAGCCAGTAGAACCCCGCCTCCGACAACGCTGGGCCAGGTTGCTGCGCCCACGCGGACGAGACCGTCAGCCAGAGCATGAACATCGCAACCCCGAGAATCAGTCTGCGGTGCTGAATCAGGGCTGGGAAAGCTTGCCCCTGAACCACAAAGACTCCGACGAACCCCGCACCAACCAACACGCCCATCGTGTTGGGAGCAACGCTGAACGCCCTGATGTCCTTCACGAATTGGACGGCAGTGAAGAGCGCAAACGCGGCCGGCAGGTCGAAGAACACCAGTGGCGTATAGAGCGCGGCCAGTACCAGCGCCGCGCCGTACTTGATCCGTCCATCGGCAAAGAACCGACCGCAGGCGAGAGCAAGCAGCATGGTGACCCCGGCGATCGCCGGTGGTGGAATCTGAGGCACGGTCGCCCGCCAACCGGCTGTGGTCCGCGGGTCGTTCGCAGCGATCCTGGGTGCGGTGCCCACCTCAGTCACTTGTCATCCCTCCGTCGAAGGGACGTGAGATTCGCGTCACGATCGAGCCCTGCGAGGGGGGCGCGACTCCGCCAAGACGGCGTCGTACACGGTCCGGGTATCGCGAAGCCACCGCCCAGCCGTGAATCGCTGCTCGTAAACGTCACGGGCGGCTTCGGCCAGGGCCGCGCGCCTATCTGGGTCGCGCAGCAGCGCGCCGAGCTCCCGGGCGATCGTGGGCGCGGTCGGCGGGCCAGGCATCACGATCCCGGTCTCTCCCGTAGTGATCATCTCTGGGATCCCGCCGACGGCGCTCGACAGCACCGGCACGCCCGCGGCCATCGCTTCGATCAGCGTGGTCGGGAACGCATCGGCGAGGGAAGGGTGCAAACAGACGTCGCAGGCATCGAAGAACCTCATCACCTCCGTGGTGAGGCCGAACATCGCGACCCGTTCCCGGAGACCGAGGGCAAGGTTCGCGATCTTGCCCTGGGCAGGACCCTCGCCGACGATCAGCAGCCGCAGCGTGGGGAACTGATCTTCAAGCAGGGCAATCGCCGCAATCGCCAGATCGTGCGCCTTCTCCGGTCGCAGTGCCGAAATCATCCCGACCACAAGGTCGTCCTCGTCCCACCCCAGCCTGGACCGGACCTCGCGCCCGCTTCCCGGAACGGCGACCACGTCAACTCCGTTGTGAATCGTGACCACCTGATGATCTTTCGTCCAGTTCACAGCTTCGTACGCGCGCCGCGCATTGTCTGAGACGGCGATCACCCGTGCCGCGCACATATCGACAACTAGACGCTTTGTGCGCTGCTCAAGATCATGCCCCCACTTCGAGGTATGAATCGTGCAGATCGCCGGGACCCCAAGCGAGCGGGCAGCCAGCCCCCCGATCCAATCGGCTGTACCCAGATGAGTGTGGACAAGGTCTGGCTTCGCCGCGACAAAGTGGCGGCGAACCGTCCGAAACGTCTCAGGCCCAGGTCGCAGGCGAATAGCGTCCAGGTTCACGGGTTCGATTCCGACCGCCCGGAGCGAGTGCGCCGCGGGATTCCCGTCACGATCGGTGAGAGCCGCAACCGAGAATTCGACGCCCTCGAGTGGCGCCGCCGCACCGAACTGACTCAGGAGCAGCTGAGCGCCCCCGAGCGAGAGATGATCGATCAACGCCAGGACCTCAATCCCCGGTCGAGGGTCGTCGGCGCCCGTCGCTCGGAGCGTCACTACTCCACTCGGCGGCCGGGCTGACCGCTCATCACTCGGTCCAGGAAGCTCACCCGCTCCTCCCGCCCGCCAGGACGGTTGGCCTCGCGGTACCCATCGCCGTAGTACGCGCCGTAGTTATTCGCCGTCGACTCGCCCACGACCACGGTGCCCGCCGTTCGCACTGCGGCACGCGTCAAGAGATCGTGGGCAAGTATCAGCCTTCGCCGATCGGTATGCCGGGGCCGTGCCACAAACAGAACTGTGTCGCACAACGGTGCGATCCGCAGGGCCTCGCTGACCTCCCCGACGGGGGCGGTGTCCAGAATCACGCAGCCCGCCAGGTGTCGGGCCTGCGCGACCAGGAGGGGAAGTCGAAGCATGACCTCATCGATGCTCGACATGTTGGCCGCTGGCAACGTGAGCAAGGACACGTTGTCGAGCCTGGGAACGGAGATCAGGTCTCCGAGCGGCGGTTCGAATTCGCCATTGCGAGTCGTTACCTGGCTTGGGATCTCCACTCCGAGCGTTCTCGCCAGACTGGGCTTACGCAGATCGAGATCCATGACGATCACTTTCTGACCGCTCTCGGAGAACGCCGCGGCCAGTGCGCCAACCACCGTCGTCTTGCCGTCCGCCGCCCCCGCGCTCGTGACCATGATGACGGGTGTCGGAACGGTGCAGGACAGCTCCAGCTGCACTCGGACCATCCGGACCGGTTCGAAGGCTCTCGGAGGAAACAACCATGGCGACAGTGCTCGGTCTCCCCGATGCTTGATCGTGGGAATCGAGCCCAAAACCGGAACCGGGAAGAGCGATGTCAGCTCATCGACATCCCGAACAGGACGGCTGAAGAATTCCAACCCGAGCGCCCCGATGCTGCCCAGAGCGAAGCCGCCGCACAGGGACAGCAGCAGCACCAACCAGCGCGGCGCCCCCGTCGGTGAGCCAGGCGGTTGCGCCCGCTGCGAGACAGCCAGCGTCGGATCGCCGCCGCTCGCTTGCGCTGCCCGGAGCTCTCCGATGCGCGCGGCCAGATCGGAGAGCTGCGCGGCGCTTCCCCTCGAGGGAAGCGCTGCCCCGCGTGCCTCGAGCGCGGCAAGCTCGTTGGCGATGTTGCGCTGGACAATCGTCGCCCGGGCTGCGACTGCCGCCGTTGTGAAGTCGTTGGCGAGTTCGACTGCCCGTCTCGGATTTGAGCCTTGGGCGGTGACCGACAGCACATCACTCTGACCAAGCGGCGTGACACTAACTGCGCCCTGGACGCGCTGCGCGGTCCAGCCGTTTCCCAAGGCGCTTGCGGTGACGCTGGCCGCCTCAGGGGAGTTGATCAGAGCCGCAGCCGTCTGAACCGTTCGGGCCGGATCGCCGCTGTCGACTACCGCGCCGGTGCCGACGAAGGTTGGATCCGCCTGTGGGAGTGGCGTGACCAGCACGGAGGCGCTGGTCGCATACGTGTTGCCGGCGCGCAGCGCGGTCAGGGTCGCGACCGCAGCCGTCAGCAGCGTCACGAGGGTGACGAATCGCCAACGCCGCCGGACCGCGCGCAGATATGGCCCGACCGCATACTGGGTGGTTGTTCCTGCTCTGGGTTCCATACTCCCGAGATCGACGCGTGGATTTGCCCGAGCCACGCGCCTCGATCATGTTATCGGTGCCAGTGACAAAAAGCAGCAGCGGTGGTGCGATCAGTGCCGGTCATCAGGTGGGCGTGACCAATACCTGCGCAAGACTCACAGTCGTCGCGACAAGCGATCGTTTCGCCGGCGTTTACACCGGCAAAGTTGCACATTGTGCGCAGAGAAGCTGAGGTGTGTCAGCCCTTACGCCGTAGTGACTCAACACGCGCTCGATCCTCAAGTTCCATTTTGGCGCCAGCCATCGGAGGCTGGCCACTATAGTCGCCGCAGGGCGTCGGCGGGGTGAGGACAAGGGCGTCGGAATCTTCGCGGCGTGGTTCTAATGCCTAATCAACGGGCGTGAGCGATCAACAACAGCCCCGTGGGTCATTGACGCGATCGGTCAAGCGCGGAGTAGCCCTCTCCACGCTCGCCTTCGGGTGCTCGAAGGGACTGGCGTTTCTGTCGATCCTCGTCCTCACTCGGCTGCTGGCGCCATCGCAATTCGGAGTCGCGGCTGCGGTGTCCCTGTTCCTCGGTCTGATCGAGCTGACCGCCGATCTCGGGATGAAAGCGACGGTTATCTACGAACAGGAACACGGCCACGGCGACCGGATTCAAACGGCGTTTACGCTGAATATGCTCGTCGCGATCACCTTGACCGTAGTCGGGTTGCTGGCGGCGCCGCTGGTTGCGGACTTCTTTCACGCTCCTGGCCACGTCGGTCTGTTCCGGCTCGCGGCGTTGGACGTGTTCCTCACCGCTCTCGGATCGATTCACGACGCCCTGCTCCTGCGGGACATGCGCTTCGGGACCCGGATCGTGACCGAGGTGCTCAGCGCGGTGTTTCGCGCCGCGACCGGAGTGGTCCTTGCCTTGCTGGGCTTTGGTGCGGCATCCCTGGTGTGGGGAACGCTTGCCGGGACCGCTGCCTGGACGATCACGCAGTGGTCGCTGACCGGATTTCGACCGCGGCTGGGCTTCGACCGCGGGATCGCCGCGAGCATGGTCCATTACGGAATCGGCGCGTCGTTACTGACCGTGCTCGCACAGCTGTACTCCCAGATCGATCCTGTTGTTGTCGGACGCGTCCTCGGTCAGCGTGCCCTGGGCCTTTACACGGTGGCCTTCAAGGCGCCAACGCTGGTGCTCGAGAACATCGCCAACCAGGTTTCACTTGTCGCTTTCCCTGCGCTTGCGCGCAAGCGCGTCAGCGACGCCGCTGGAGTGGGTGCCGCCACGCATCGCCTCATTCGCTACCAGTCGCTGTATTCGCTTCCGCTCGCTGCCGGGATGGCGGTGCTCGCGCGGCCGCTGGTGGAGGTTGTGTTCTCCTCCAAGTGGCGAGATGCGTCGGGCGTGCTGGCGGCGGTGTCCGTGCTGTCGGGCGTGTCCGCCGCGACGTTCGCGCTCGGCGATGGCTTCAAGGCGCTCGGACGTCAGCGAGTGATGGTGCTGCTGAGCTTGATCGAGTTCCCGCTGATCTTGGGAACAATCATCCTGGCAGCGCCGTACGGTATCACTGCCGTGGCTTGGGCTCGCGCGGGCTGCGGTGCGGTATGGGCTGCGATGATGGTGATCACCGCAGCACAGGTGCTCGGCGTCTCGATCAGCGGCACGCTGTCTGCCTTGTGGCCAGGCAGCGTGGCTGCGGCGGGCGTCGCCGTGGGCGCGGGACCGGTACGACTCTGGTCGGGCTTGCCGGCATTCCCGGAGCTGGTGCTGGGCAGCGCCGCGGGCGCGGTCGGAGGCGCGCTGGCGCTGGCCTTACTCTCGCCAGGGACATTTCGGAAACTTCGGCGAGCTGTAGGTGGCTTGCGCTCTCGTAGCCGGCCCGATACCCCGCCACGTGATTCGCGCAAGCACTCACCGTCGCGGGTGGGAGCCAATTGAGTGGCTCACGGAGCTGGCGCTGAGGACCGGCGCGCGCGGTTTGGCCGCGCGCGCCGGGGAGAGGGGGCTTTGGGGTTAGTTGGTTGGGCTGTAGTTGTGGTTGGTGGGGTCGAGCAGTGCTGGGTTGGTGGTGGTGTTGGCGGTGAGGGTGATTTGCGCGGGGGTGACGGTTCGGTTGATGTTGGTCATGCCGCCGGCGTTGTTGTAGGAGTCGTTGTTGTAGATGGTGTTTGCGGTGCTGCTGGGGAGGAGTCCGGGGCTGGTGATGAGCACGCCGGGGTGCGACCAGGGGATGTCTGGGTTGCTGACGCCGACGGAGTTCATGACGACGTTGTTGGAGATCTGGTTGCCGGCGGTGGGGTCACTGCCGCTGCTGTTGCCGAGGTTAAACCCGGAGCCGGCGGCGTCGATCACGTTGTTGTGGATGCGTGCGTTGGTGGGGCCGGGGTCGAGCTTGACGCCCCAGCCGTGGGCGTCGTTCCAGATCCAGTTGTCGTAGATTCGGACGTTGTTGCCGCGTCCGAGGTAGATCAAGTGATCGAAGAAGTCGCAGCCGCCGACGTCGTGGATCGTGTTGAAGCGAACGATCGTGTTATCGGCGTTGCCCCACCAGCCGATTCCGATCCCGTTTCCACGCAGCGCCGGGACTGACTGGTAGTAGTCGTCGTACTCGAGAATGTCGTTGTGACCAGCGATCGCCAGTCCCTGCGAGACGGGTGCCGGGCAACTCGTGCCGGCGCGGCGAGTCTTGTAGAGGTTGTTGGATCCGTCGATCTGCAGGTGCGAGACGGTGGTGTAGGAGCCCTCGAGATCGACCCAGCCGATCACTTTCGCGGTCTCTCCCGGATAGGCGCTGATCGTGATCTGCGCCGCGCTGGTGCCACTGTTGCTGAGTTCGTGCCAGGTGCTTACATCTCCGTACACACCGGCGCGCAAGCAGCCCTGTTGACCAGGACTGAGCGCCTGGTCAAGCTTCGCCAACGTCCGAAACGGCGCGGCCGTTGTTCCCAATCCAGTCGTGTCCGATCCCGTCGGCGCCGCGACCAAGTCGCAACGCACCGTGCTCGACACCGGCTGATCGCCGACCTGCGAAGCCGACGGCAATCCCGAAACACTAGCCTGCCCACTTGCGGCCGCGATCAGGCAGGCCAACATCGTAATCACGCAGGCCAGCCAGTGCATCGGCCGCATTCCAAATCTTGCTGCTGTAGTGTGATTTTTCAAGTTCATCGTCAGCGCCCCTGTCGTCAATTTGCGTCTATATCCAGTCTCCTCACGGGGGGCTTGTTTGCCATCAGGGGGGGCGCGGGTTCGTGCGGGGAGAAGCGCGATCGTTTGCGGGGCTTTGCCACAGGTGCCCGTCAGTGGTGCGGGGTTTTGCCACAGGTGCCGGTCAGTGGCTCAGGCAGCCCGCATGCGTGCCTCTCCGCACCAGCAACCTGCTCGGAGGACTACGCCCGAGGTCGCCTGGCACTGGACCGGCCGCCCGGCGGGTGCTCGCGAGCGAACGATGTCTAACCCGCTGAGGCCGTCAGCTGCATAGGACCGCGGCATGAAGCTGCTCGCGTTTACCGACTACATCTACCACCAATCCGCGGGCGTTCTCTATGCCGAGCGGGCGTTTGCGGTGTTCCTCTCCGGCCTGGCCGATCACGTATCCCAGCTGACGATCGTGGGCAGGCTGGCGCCGCCGGCAAGCGAGGCGCACTACGAGCTGCCCGCCAGCGTGCGTTTCGTCCCACTCCCGCACTACCCCAGCCTGACCCGCCCGATCAAAGTCGGTCGCTCGCTGGCGCGTTCGCTGTCGCGCTTCTGGCGAGCCCTCGACGACGCGGATTGCGTCTGGCTCCTAGGTCCCTACCCGCATGCGTTGGCATTCGCTCTGATGACGCGGCTGCGCCGGCGCCGGCTGGTGCTCGGCGTCAGACAGGACTTCCCTGCTTACATCCGCAGCCGACGGCCGGACGCGCGCTGGATGCATCACGCGGCCGATCTGATGGAGCTTGCCTGGAGGGCGCTGGCGCGCAGCTCGCCGGTCGTCGTCGTCGGTCCGGAACTCGCGCGGCAATACCGGCGCGCCCCCGAACTGTTGGAGATTACCGTTTCGCTGATCTCCGAAGCGGACATACAGGCCGGAGAGCGAGCCGCCGACCGCTCATACGCCGGCGAGCTACGGATCCTGAGCGTCGGGCGCATCGATCTCGAGAAGAACCCGCTGCTGCTGGCCGACGTCCTGGCGATGCTGGAGAGCGTCGATCACCGCTGGCGCATGACGGTGTGCGGCGAGGGACCGCTGACTCCGGCATTAGTGCATCGGCTCCAGGAGCTTGGCATCTCCGACCAGGCCGAGGTGCGCGGCTACGTGCCCATGCACGGCGGTTTACTGGAGCTGTACCGCTCGAGCCACGTTCTCCTGCACGCGTCCCTGACCGAGGGTATGCCACAGGTGCTCACCGAAGCGTTCGCGTCCGGTCTGCCGGTGGTCGCGAGCGCAGTCGGCGGCGTTCCCGACGCCGCCGGCGAGGCCGCGTTGCTGGTTGCCCCGCGCGATGCTGGGGCGGCGGCCGGCGCGGTCGCCCGGATCGCTGATGATCGGCAGCTGCGCGATCGATTGATCAATGCCGGGTTCACCCAGGCGCGGATTCACACGCAGGAGGCAGAAACGGGGCGCTTGATGAAATTCTTCCTCGGCTGAGGCGCTGGCTCATCGACCCGGCCACAGGCACGAGGCGCGGAGCAGCCGCGTCGGCCGGGCTGCCTTGAGGAGAAAGCGAGCCCACGTGTCATCGTTGAAGATGCCGACCCGAGGCCAGCGCAACGCTCCAAGCGGGGTAAGGCGGCTGGAGAGGGCTGCGCCGGCGCGGTACCCGGCTGCTTTCGCCGCGGTGGCGACGCGCTCATCGACATCCCCGTAGGGGTAGGCGATGCTCTCACATGGGCGCCCGGTACGCGCGGCGATCTCCTGACGCGAACCGGCTAGCTCGCTCCGCACCAGCAGATCGTCGAGGCCGGTCAAGCGAGGATGGGTGCGGGTGTGGGAGCCGATTTCCCACCCGTCCTCGGCGAGCGTGCCCAGGTCCTCCCAGCACATTCCGCCGAGCTCGGCTGCCGCGCGGGTGCGAGCCCAGTGGTCGATTCCGGGCCAGCTCAGCGGTTGACGCCCGGACATGAACGCCGCCGGCGCAAACACGGTAGCCGGGAAACCGAATGAGGAGAGAATCGGATGGGCGAGCTCGAGCACCGACGCGAAGGCGTCGTCGAAGGTCACAGCCACAATCCTCTCCCGTGGGGGGTTGTGCACCAACTGCGTGAAGGTGACCCCGCGCCAGCCGTGGCGCACGAGCCAGGCCAGCTGACGCTCGAGCGCCTCCGGAGTGACCGACAGTGCCTCGGTCCACTCTGGGCTGATTGCGTGGTAGCACAGCACCAGCGAATCGCTCATCGAATCGGTCTCCCTCGGCCTGCGGATTCAGCCGCCAGACGTTCGTAGAGGTCGGCGAACCGGGCGCTGATGGTTTCGATCGTGTACCGCGGGAGGCGCTGTGCGGCTGCCCTCGCCAGCCGCCGCCCTCGCTCGCGGTCAGTGAGCAGCGCCGTCAGCGCGGCTGCGAGCTCGAGCGGGCGGCGAGGTGCGACCAGGATGCCGGTAGCACCGTCGTCGACGATGTCGGGGAGGCCTCCGACCGCCGTGGCGACGAGTGGCGTCCGGTTGGCCATGCACTCGTACACGAACAAGGGGGCACCTTCGAAATCCGACGACATCACGGCCACGTCGAGCGAGCCCAGAATCGCGTCGACGTCGGTGCGTCGTCCGAGGAAGTGCGTGCTCGCCTGCAGTCCGAGCTCGCGAGCCCGCCGCTCGAGCGCGGGGCGGCATTCGCCAAAGCCCGCCAGCACCAGGTGCGCGCTGGGAACGGTTCCGAGGACGCAAGCGTGCGCTTCGATCAGAACGTCGAGCGCCTTCTGCGGTCGCATGACGGCGGCGGTTCCGAGAAGGGGGGTCCCGGGTGCCAGACCCAGCTCGGCACGAAGGTCGCCCCCGGCGACCGGGCTCCGCGGGACGTAAGCGCTCGGGATCACCACTACCTTGGTGCTCGGGACGTGCTCGATCCGGATCATCCGTTCGGCGTCGGCGGAAGAGACGGCAAGGAATCTGGTGGCCAGTCGTCCGATCACGCGGCCGTCGAGCCACGCTCGAAGCGCGTCGCCTTCGTAGGACCAGGTGTGCTCGTGGGCAATCACCACCGGGACGCGGCAGGCTCTCCCGACGATCACTCCCCACAGGTTTGAGCCGAACAGGTGTGTATGGACGATGTCGAATCGCTGTCGTCGAAGCAGCGTTGCCAGGCCGATCAGGCGGTGAACATCCCACTTCGCGCGCCGGCCCAGATCGACGAACGGGACGCCGGCGTCCGCGAGCGCCGCGATCGGGGCCGGTTCGCCTCCCCGCGGCGAGCACATCCACGGCTCGAAGCGATCCTGGCTGAGATGCGTGGCCAGTCCGAGCGAAAATCGCTCAGCGCCGCCAGACTCGGACAGATGTCCGATCACCTGTAGCACTTTGAGTCGGTCCGCCCCCGAGGGGCTCGATCGGGCCGCCCCCGTGCGATGAGGCGAGCTCTCGCACAGCATCCGGACCGTACTATTGCATCCAGTCGATGAGTCAGGGACCTGATGTCGATTGTTCAGTGCTTGTTCCGGTACTCAACGAGGAGCGGCACGTTGCGGCGAGTGTCGCTGCGATGCAGGAGCAGCGGTTTCCCGGCAGGATCGAGTTCCTCCTAGTCGATGGAGGTTCGACAGATCGGACTCGTGAACTGCTGCGCGGCATGGCTGCGCAAGACGATCGGATCCGGCTGCTCGAAAACCCGCGTGGGGCCACGCCGAGCGCTCTCAACATGGCGCTCGCTCACGCGCGGGGCCACTGGGTGGCCCGCATGGACGCCCATAGCTCCTACCCCGAGGACTATCTGGCTCGCGGCGTTGCGCGACTAAAGCGAGGAGGCACGCAATGGGTTAGCGGCCCGCAAGTCGCCGTCGGCAGAGATCCCGTATCAAGGGCAGTCGCGCTGGCGCTCGGTACCCCGATCGGACGGGGTGGTTCAAAGAAGTGGGGTGCGCAGCGCACGGCGAACTGCGGCGAGTACGAGCTCGACTCAGGGGTGTTCGACGGCGTTTGGGATCGCCGCACCCTGCTCGATTACCGAGGGTGGGACGAGCGCTGGCTACGCAACCAGGACTCGGAGATGGCCGGGCGTTTCCTGGCGAACGGAGAGCGACTGATCTGCCTCAAGCCAATGGCGGCCAGTTACACGCCCCGGAGCTCGCTGGAATCACTGTGGTGTCAGTACCTCCAGTACGGCGAGTACCGGGAGAAGACGGCCGTCCGTCATCCCCACACGATGCGGCGATCGCATCTCCTGGCTCCCGGCCTCGTGCTGACCGCGGCCGTCGCCGTCGGCGCCCCGCGACCGATTCGCACAGGCGCGCGAGCGGGGGTCGCCGTATACGCGCTCACGCTAATGGGTGCGGCGTCTCGGGTTGCCCTCGACGGCGCGCCTCCCCGCGACGCTGCTCTGATGCCGGTCGTGCTGGCGATCATGCATGTGGGGCATGGGCTGGGGATGCTTCGGGGCGCGATACGCAACGGGCCACCCCTGGCGGCGATTGCCTCGGTGTTCGGATGGGAGTGGCTGGCCATGCGCGTCGCGCCGGCGCACGAAGACGTGTACGCGCCGTCCCTGGAATTTGGGGACTGAGCTCGGCGGCGGCGGGTCACGCACGCATACGTTCAACTTCGCGACCCCGCTCCGGCGCTCGTGCGGGTCACACAGCTTTCGTCGATCAGCCGCCGCGCAGCCGCAGGACTTCAGCCAGGGTCAGCACGATGATCTTGAAATCCAGGGCCAGCGACCAGTTCCGAATGTAGTGGTCGTCCCACTCCACGCGATCGACAATCGACGTCCGGCCGCGCAGCCCGTTGACCTGCGCCCACCCCGTGATGCCAGATCGGACGCGATGGCGATCCTCGTAGCCCCTGACCTGACGCGTGAACCCCGAGACGTACTCCGGACGCTCCGGTCGGGGGCCAACCACGCTCATGTTGCCGCGCAGGACATTGACGAACTGCGGCAGCTCATCCAGCGAGGAGTCGCGGAGCACGCGTCCGATGCGGGTTCGGCGGTCATCGCCTTCAACGCCGCCGGGGGCGACGCCTTCCGGCAGCTCAAAGTGAGTGTCGACACTCGAACTCTCGCGCATCGTCCGGAACTTCAACAGGTCAAACTCGCGGCCGTCGCGGCCAACGCGCCGTTGACGGAACACGATCGGTCCCGGTGAGCTGCGCCGCACGGCGATCGCGATCGCGAGCATCAACGGAGCGGACGCAACCAGCGTCAGCAGCGCCAAGCTCCGATCGAGCGCGTGCTTGAGCGCGAATTGCCATCCGCGAGGATCAACCGGATGAAGTGAGAGCAGAGGGAGGCCGCCGACGTGATCAAGAGTGGTGTGCTCATCAATCGACTCATACAGCCGCGGCACGAGCGACACGGAGACGCCGAGCTGCTCGCACTGCCGGACCTTGTCGACCAAGTGCTGATCTGGCTCGAAGGTAAAGGCCAGGATCACGTGACGAGCGCCCGTCTGCGCCACCGCGTCGAGAAGATCATCTGGACCACCGATCACCGGCACGAGGGTCCTTGGTCGCCCTGCCCTCGGGAGCGGGTCGGCGTCGAGGAAGCCGACTGGCCGGAGCCCGTACCGACATTCGCCGGCCAGGCGATCAACCACGCGTTGGCCAACCAACCCGGCTCCGACGATCAAGGTGGGGGTGGCGAGCGTGTTCTGTATCACCTCGCGGCGGACCGATAGCAGCATCGCTCGCGCCGCCGCGACATACACCGTCGCGAACAACCATAGGCGCAGAGGCATGCCGACGGGATGCGCACCGCCGATGACGGTGGCCAGCGCGATCGTGAGGACGGCCGCGAGGGAAACAGCTCCGACAACGCGCCAGATGGTGTCGATCATCGATCGGTGCAGGCGCTGGTCAGGCCCCCGGCGCGCGTGCAACGTCCCGATCGCGATCAGCGGGAAGATGGCGGCCAACGATCGGTCGGAAGGCCCTACGTCGGTCGCCTCGATCGCTCCGATCGCGGCGACCGAAGCCAGAGAAAGCACCAGCACGTCGGTCACCAGACACACGCGTGGGAAAACCCGAGGCTCGAGCAGGCGCGCCAGCGGTGCCGCAGCGGCGCGGTCGCGAACGGGGCGCGCACCTGGGCACGGTGCGGCGTGGGTAGCTACCGTCGGTTGCGTCATGTGATCGTGGACCGGCATGTGGCTGCCTGCAATCAGTCGGCTGGACGACGACTTCACCCCTCCGCGCTCGGCTACCTTGCCGATATCAAGCACGGTGACTCATGAACGGTAGCCACAGCGACCGCGAGATGCTCGACGTCGATAGGTTTTATTGGATTCCGATCCGAAAACCTGAAGAGAATGCTGCGGGGATCCGGATCCGGGGCGTACGATGAGGGCTCACCGCTTGTAAGGAGGCTGAGCATGTCCAGGCTGATTCGGATGGATCAAACCGGCCATACGACCCTGGCGGAGTGGACCGCCGACGATGGGGCAATGATCGAGGCGGCCGTCGCCGCCTTCTGTGCGGAGCTCGAGCACGGCTACTACGCGGTCGTCTCTCGTGGAGAAGGCCAAGCGGAGCAGGTCCACGAGTTACCGATCGACGAGCCGCTGGTGATCCTCAGACGCCCGATCGCCGGAGGATAGGACGCGGGTGATCGATACGGGGGTGGGCGGGAGCGCTCCGCTTCCGGAGCTCGCGAGCGTCTATTGGCGGTCACTGGCTGACGAAGACTCGCTGCGGCGGGCCGCCCGATTGTGGACGATCGTCACCGCATCACACACCGTTCCGTTTGTCGCGGTCGCGGTGTTGCTCATCCTGCTGGCGCCGGTCACGGCACCCGTAGCGCTCATCCTGCTGCTGCACGCCTGGATCATCCCGGAGCTCTACGCGGCCCGGGGGGCAAACGTGCTGCGGGCGCGAGTTTCCTCTCCCGATGGCGCCGAGCGGATCGCGCGGGGACTGCTCGGAGATCTGCTCGACCGTCGCGCCGATGCTGTACATGAGCAAACTGGGTTGGTGATCGAGCGCGGCTACTTGGGCGTTTGGATGGTGGGAGAGGCCGGCGCGGTGCTGATCCGCCCCGGCGGGCGCCGCGTGCACTGCTTCTGCGTGAAGGCGACCGATCAGAGCCTGCCGGCGAGCGATCGCGTCGCCCATCTGCTGCTGGCGCTGCGCGAGCACGAGGCGGGCTTCGCGACGGTTGCCAACCTCGCCTTCTGCGGCGCGCGCTGGCGGCTACACCGCAGGCTTGCGCGGAATGCGCAGCGCGCGCTCGAAATTGCCGCCAGCGCAGCGAGGAGTGAGGAACCGCGCAAGCCCTAGGGCGCACGCGCCCGGTCGAAGTTTGTACCCAGGGCCAATGGCGGCAGGCGCGCCGGCGGGGATCATGCTGGCCATGACCCGTTCGATCACACCCTCAAAGGTTTTGCTGATTGCCGAGCGCCGCGGGACTGCCGCCAGCGCTGCGGCCGTCCCGGTGCGGCGCTACCGGATTGCGCGGCTGCGGCTCGAAGGTCGCATGCGCGACCCGGAAGCGCGCTTCGAGCATCTAAAGCGCGTCTACGAGTGAGTGCGGCTCCCCCGATCGTGCCATAGGCTCGAACGACCGGGGCTCGCCGCGCTACGCTTGTCGTATGCAAAATCAGCTGGAAGCTCGTCCGAGTAGGTCCCCGGTCCTGAAGAAGGTCGGCGCGGGTCTGATCCTCGTTATCGCTGCGGCACTCGCGATCAAGCTCGTGGTCGGGCTGATCATGGGCATCTTTTGGGTGATCGTGGCGGCTGCGGTGGTGGTGGCCGTGCTCTGGGCGATCAAAACCATCGTCTGGTAAGAGCCGGACATATGCAGGACACGGGTCTGCTCGTGATCATGTTCTTCTTCGGCTTGGCGGGGGGCGTCGTCGGCAAGATCAAGGGCAGCTCGTTCTTCATCTGGTTCTTGGTGTCGGGACTGGTCCCGTTCCTGGGTTTGCTGACCGCGATCTTGTACCGCGATGACAACCGGGAACTGCGCCGCCAGTGCCCCGGCTGTGGACGTGTGCGGAAGCTGCACGACGCTGTCTGCACGGGTTGCGGAGAAGAGCTCGAGTTTCCCGAAGTTGCGATCGCCTCAGAGGCCAGAATGCGTCGCACCGCGACGCGGTAACCTCAATGTTCCGCGCGCGGACCCGCCGCGCGCTCAGAGTCCGATCGCTGACAGGAGGCGAGCGCTATGCGTGCAGTCGACGCCCTGATGGAATGCCTGAAGGCCGAGGGTGTCGAGGTCGTATTCGGCCTGCCCGGCGGCGCCAACCTCCCGACCTACGATGCCTTCTACGACGCGGGTATCAGGCACATTCTCGTGCGTCACGAGGCGGGCGGGGGACACGCCGCCGAGGGCTATGCCAAGGCGACCGGAAAAGTCGGTGTCTCACTCGGGACTAGCGGTCCCGGTGCCACGAACCTCGTGACCCCGATCTGCGACGCGATGATGGACTCGGTCCCGGTCGTCTTCATCACCGGCCAGGTGCGTACCGAGCTGCTCGGAACCGATGGCTTTCAAGAGGCGGACACGATTGGGATCACGATGCCGATCGTCAAGCACAGCTTCATGATCCAGCATCCGCTCGAGCTTCCCCGCTCCATCCACGAGGCGTTCCACCTTGCCCGTACGGGACGACCCGGGCCGGTCGTCGTGGACATCCCGCAGGACCTCAGCCGCGCTGACATTCCCTACGAACCGGTGAGCGACGTGCATCTCCCCGGCTATCAGCCCACGACCGAGGGTAATCAGAAACAGATCCGGCTGGCCGCCAAAGCGCTCGCGAACGCTCGCCGGCCCGTGATCTACGCCGGCGGCGGGGTCACCAGCGCAAATGCCGGGGTGGAGTTGACCGAGCTCGCGACTTGCGATCGGTTCCCGGTCACCTGCACGGTGATGGGGCTTGGGGCGTTTCCGGCTCCCCATGAGCACTGGCTCGGCATGCTCGGGATGCACGGCACCAGGAGCGCGAACTATGCGATGGACGAGGCGGATCTGATCGTCGCGATCGGAGCTCGCTTTGACGACCGGATCACGGGCAAGCTGTCCGAATTCGCGCCGCGGGCGAAGTTCATCCACATCGATATCGATCCGGCGGAGATCTCGAAGAACGTCCCGGCCCACATCCCAATCGTCGGTGACGCCAAGAACATCATTCCTCGGCTCACCGCCGAGTACCGCGCCCTGTCCGCGGATCCGAAGCGGCTCGAGGACTGGTGGTCGCGGATCCGGTCCTGGCAGGAGCGTCATCCGCTCCGCTATGAAGACTCCGAGGACGCCGAGATCAAACCGCAGTACATGATCCAGGCGCTGTATGAGGCGACGGGTGGCGAGGCGATTGTCACCAGCGACGTCGGGCAGCATCAGATGTGGACCGCGCAGTACTTTCACTTCTCCGAGCCGCGCCGCTGGATCAACTCCGGCGGCCTCGGGACGATGGGCTTCGGGCTTCCGGCGGCAATGGGCGCAAAGGTTGGCTGTCCCGATGAGCTGGTTGTCTGCATCGCCGGCGACGGTTCGGTCCAGATGAACATGCAAGAGCTCGCGACCTGCACGCAGGAAGGGATTCCGATCAAGGTGTTCATCATGAACAACGGCTATCTCGGGATGGTCCGCCAATGGCAGGAGCTGTTCTGGGACAAGCGCTACAGCCAGGTTGAGATGGGACGCTGGCCGGACTTCGTCAAGCTTGCCGAGGCCCATGGGGCAACCGGGATCCGGCTCGTCGCCAAGCGCACGCTCGTGGCGGACATCAAGGAGGCGTTGGCGACAGAGGGTCCGGTGGTAGTTGACGTCCGCGTCACGCGCGAGGAGAACACGTATCCGATGATTCCGGCGGGCCAGGCGGCCCGGGATATGGTGGGATGATCATGGGAGAGCCAGGAACCAAAGAGCTTCTGTCGCTGGATCAGCTCGATGCTGCCGTCGGACTGCGGACCGGACGCAAGCACATCCTCTCGATCCTGGTCGAGAACAAGCCGGGCGTCCTGACCAGGATCGCGGGTCTGTTCGCGCGGCGCGGATTTAACATCGACACGCTGGCCGTCGGTCCCACCGACGACGAGGCGTTCTCCCGGATCACCTTGACCCTCGACGGTGCCGTGCAGCCAATCGACCAGGTCACCAAACAACTGCACAAGCTCGTCAACGTGCTCAAGATCCGCGATCTCGAACCCGAGCAGACGCTCGCCCGCGAGCTGGCGCTGTTCAAGGTGTCGGCCGATGGGGCCAATCGTGCCGAGGTGATGCAGATCTGCGAGATCTTCCGCGCCAAGGTCGTCGATGTTGGCCGGCGCTCGCTGGTTGTCGAGGTCACCGGGACCTGCGACAAGGTGGACGCGTTCGAGGCGCTCGTGCGGCCGTTCGGGCTGATCGAGATGGCGCGCACCGGCGAGATCGCGATCTCGCGCGGGCGAGGAGAGACCTGAAGCGTCCTCCGACCAGATCCGGATAAATTCGGATTTCTGGCGGCCGGGGCGGCAGCTCGCCCACTACGCCAACAGGGCCCTGCTTCCGGTTGAGGTGTTGCTGCTGATGCGCCATCGCGACAAGTTAGCGGGCCGAGTCCTCGAGATTGGCTGCGGCGCCGGCCGCGTCCTGGGATACCTCGTGGCCATCGGTCGTGACGTTCACGGCATCGATATCTCCTCGCGGATGGTGGAGTACTGCCGACACAGATATCCCGGTGCGCGGGTCCGCGTCGCCGCCCTCGATGACCTCTCCGCCGCCATAGAGGGCAAGTTCGATGCAGTGCTCGCCCTCAACAACGTGCTCGACGTCTTTGACGACCCCGGGCGCCGCCGGGCGCTCGAGAGCATGCGAGCGCTTCTGGCGCCCGATGGAGTTGTGCTGTTCTCGTCGCACAATCTCTCGCATGTGGAGCGACTCCGGGTGCCCGAGGCTAAACCGCGGCCTACTCAACGCGCGTACGAATTGATCTCGAAGGCTGCGACGCACCGAGTATCCGAGCTTCCCGCCCTCGTCGCGCGGCTCCCGCGCCGAGTCGCCAATCGTCGACGGCTTACGGCATTGCAGCGGACAGCGGCCGATCACGCGATCATCAACGACTCCGCTCACGACTACGGTCTCCTTCACTACTACATCCGTCGCGATGACCAGGAGCGCCAGCTTCGAGAGACCGGCCTCGAGCTGGTGGACTGTCTCGATGCCGAAGGCAACTCGGTAGCTGCCGGCGAGACCACGGTCGGTCCCTGGCTTCATTACGTCGCGCGCCCGCTGGGCTGAAATAAAGGCGTGCGGTCAACTACCATCCGGCCATGGCGATCCGGGTGGGCATCGATCTCCTGTCGCCGGATGAGGTCCAGGAGTCCGTCATCGCCCGCGGTGAGCGCTACTTGAAACGGGTGTACACCGCCGAGGAACTATGCGATTGTGGGCATGATGCGCGACGGCTCGCTGGACGGTTTGCGGCCAAGGAGGCGACAATGAAAGCGCTCTGCCGCGGCGATGAGCCGCTTTCCTGGCGGTCGATCGGGGTGCGTCGGGACCGAAACGGGAGCCTGCTGTTGCAGCTCACGGGTGCGGCCGGCGAGCTCGCGCGACAGCGCGGGGCGCGCGAGCTGTCGCTCAGTCTCAGTGACCGTGATTCCCTCGTCATGGCAGTGGTACTGGCCAAACTCGACGGATGCCGTTGAACGAGTCTGTAAATGCGGTTGTTCGTGGGGTGCTGCGCGATCATGCCCGCCTGCCAGTCGATGTCGATTCGATTGCCGATGACGCCGATCTGTTTGCGGCCGGCATGACATCACACGCAAGTGTGAACGTGATGCTGGCGCTTGAGGGCGCATTCGATATCGAGTTTCCCGATCACATGCTCAAGCGCAGCGTGTTCGAGAGCATCGTCGGAATCGCCGCCGCCCTGAAGGAGCTCCACGCGCAGCCGGCATGATCACGGCAGCTCGGGGGATCCAGATGAGCATCAGAATCGAACGCGACCAGGAGTTCATCGCAAAGGTGAGGCGGATCGCCGATACCGTTGCCGGCGCCCACGCAGACGACGTCGACCGCGACGCCCGGTTCCCGCATGAGGCAATCGACGCGCTGCGCGACGTGGGCGCGCTGTCGGCGCTCGTCCCCGAGAGCCTGGGGGGTGGGGGCATCTCGATGAAGGCGCTCGCGCGCGCCTGCTATGAGCTTGGGCGCCGCTGTGCGGCGACCGCGATGGTGTTCGCGATGCATCAGATCCAGGTGGCTACGATCGCCCGCCACATTGAGGAAGCGGACTGGTTCGAGTGGTATCTGCGCGAGCTCTCCTCCGGGCAACGGCTGATCGCGTCGGTCACCTCAGAGATCGGCACGGGCGGCGACATTGGTCGTTCCATCGCCGCCGTTACGCCTGACCGCGATGGCCGTCTCAGGTTCGAAAAGCAGGCGCCGACCGTCAGCTACGGCGCGCACTGTGACGATCTGCTGACCACAGTGCGACGCACTTCGGACGCCGAACCCGGCGATCAGGTGCTCGTCCTGAGTCACTCCTCGGAGACAAACCTCGAGCCCGCGGGTACTTGGGACACGATCGGGATGCGCGGAACGTGCTCGCCCGGGTTCGTTGTCCGCGCCCGCTTCTCCGCCGGCCAGGTCCTCGGCGCCCCGTTTTCGACGATCATGAACGAGTCCTTGGTGCCGGTGTCTCACATCCTGTGGTCTTTTGTGTGGCTGGGAATCGCCACGGATGCATTCGAACGCGGCCGCAGCTTCGTGCGCGCCGCGGCCCGGCGAACCCCCGGCCAGCCGGTGCCGGCCGCGCATAACCTCTCCAAGGTGATGAGTGAGCTGTCGATGTTGCGCGCCGAGGTGCACTCAGCACTCGAAGAATTCGTGATCGCGAGCGCAGAGCCCGGTCGCAAGCGGTTGGGCACGATGGCGTCGGTGCTGCGCTTCAACAACCTGAAGCTCGCCGCTTCCGAACAGGCGCCCCGAGTGTGCGCGGGGGTGCTCGAAGTCGTCGGCATCGCGGCGTACAAGAACGACTCGCCATTTGCGGTTGGACGTCATCTGCGGGATGCGCTGTCCGCCAGGCTGATGGTTGCCAACGAGCGGATCCACGTCGTCGATGCGGGGCTGCTGTTGATCGCCAAGGAGGTGTAGCGGCCGTGGTCGAGATGCGATCGGTCGATCCGGACCAGACCGGTTTCCTGCGAGACCTGATTGCCGGCGGGTTGCTGCTTGACACGGGAGTTCCCGGCATCTACGGGCACGATGGTGCCTTCGAAGACGTGCGCGCGGCGATCGATGATCGCTTGACTCGCGAGGCGAGCGCGCAGGGCGCTGAGAGGCTGCGCTTTCCTCCTGTGCTACCGCGCCACCAGCTCGAGCAGAGCGATTATCTGGCGTCCTTTCCCCACCTGGCGGGAAGTGTGTTCGCCTTTCAGGGCGACGAAAGCGACGCGGCGAGGCAAAGCGACCTGGCCAGTCGCCATGAGGACTGGAGCGAGTTCCAGCAGATGACCGATCTCACGCTTCTGCCGGCGGCTTGCTACCCGATATACCCGGCGATCGCAGCCCGAGGCCCGCTGCCACGCGGGGGGGTGTTCGTCGACGCCGGCGGCTCCTGGGTATTTCGCCACGAGCCCTCGAACGACCCGGCGCGGCGCCAGATGTTCCATCAGCACGAGTTCGTACGGATCGGCGAGCCCGACACCGTGCTCTCATGGCGCGACGAATGGGCGCAGCGGGGTCTCAGCCTACTGCGAGGTCTCGGTCTGGACGCTCAGCTTGAGAACGCCAACGATCCGTTCTTCGGCCGGCGTGGCCGGATGCTCGCGGCCAACCAGCGTCAACAGTCGCTAAAGCTCGAGCTACTGGTGCAAATCGCGGGACCGGAGCCAACGGCGATGGCCTCGTTCAACCACCACCTCGATCACTTCGCGAGTACGTTCGGCATCGAGCTTGCCGACGGCTCGACCGCCCATACGGCATGCCTCGGATTCGGACACGAGCGGATCGTGCTCGCGCTGTTGCGTACGCACGGCCTCGAGCCCGCAGCGTGGCCGACGGCCGTTCGAAGCCAGCTTTGGCAGGGATGAGTTTCTCTCCGGCGCGGCGCCTCAACAGCCTCTCGGGCAAGGCTCCCGATCGCTACCAGCCGCACCTGCTCCACCATCAAGGCCGGACCTACCTGGAGACAAACTGCTACACGGACATCATCATCGAGCTGCTGCACGCCTGCGGTTACGAACCGCTCGCGGTCCTCGGGCATCTCGTCCGGATGGACTTCGAGGGCGACCAGTGGATGTTCTTCAAGCCGTCACCGGAGGATCTGGAGCTCCTGTTCGGGATCGATATTCACGAGATGCAGCCATACCGGCCGCTGCCGCAGCAGATCGCCGAGCAGTTGGAACTTGGCCGGACCATAATCGTCGAGCTGGACTCCTGGCACCTACCGGACACGGCTTCGACCAGCTACCGGTCAGAGCACGTCAAGACCTCGATCGCTGCCGACGCAATCGACATCGAGCGGCAAACTCTGCGCTACTTCCATAGCGCTGGTCTCTACGAGTTGCGCGGAGAGGATTACCGGGGGGTGTTTCGGATGGGAGAGTTCCCCGCGGACGTGCTGCCTCCCTATACAGAACTCGTGCGCTTCGACGCCGGGCCAAAGCTCGAGGGGGAGAGACTCCGAGAGGCGGCGCTTGGGGTGCTGCTTCGGCACCTCGAGAAGCGGCCGCGGGACAACCCGTTTACGCGCTTTGGGGACTCGCTTGGTCGTGAGCTTCCGGCGCTGCTCGAGTGGGGCCTTGACGATTACCATGCGTACGCGTTTGCGACCGTGCGGATGGCGGGCTCGGCGTTCGAGGTTGCCGCTTCCTATGTGCGGTGGTTGCTTGGCGATGATGCGCTGGCCGCCGCGCATGCCATGCAGGAGATCGTCGACGGTTGCAAGGCGCTCTCGTTCCGGCTTGCGCGCAGACGCCGGTTCGATCCTGCGCCGCTGATCGACTCCCTGGCGGATGCTTGGACGCGGGCGATCGAAGCGGTCGCCGAGGCTGTGGGCCGCTGACGCTGAGCTCGATGCGCCGTCGCCTCGCACCCGACGGATACGAGGTACGCGAGCTCTCAGAAGGGTGGCAGCTCGCGTCGACGGCCCCTGGTGAGCGCCGGGACACGCATGCTCTCGACGGGCTTGAGTGGCAGCCCGCCGTCGTGCCGGGAACGGTGGCGGCGTCGTTGCCGTCATTCGGCGGTGAGCTCGACGGACGCGACTGGTGGTTCCGAACCAAATTCGAAGCCGAACCTGCCGGCGACCAGGAGCAGGTGATGCTCGCGCTTGGTGGACTGGCCACGGTCGCCGACGTTTATCTGAACGGGAAGCGTGTGCTGGCGAGCGACTCGATGTTCGCCGCTCACGACGTCGATGTCAGCCAGCAGCTCCGCGGTCCCAACGAGCTCGAGATCTGCTGCCGGGCGCTTGCTCCGCTGCTGGCTGTCCGGCGTCGGCCGCGGGCCCGATGGCGGACGAGCCTCGTCTCGGAGGCCAACCTGCGCTTCTTTCGAACGATGCTGCTCGGGAGGGCTCCCGGCTTCGCGCCGGGGCCGCCCGTGGTCGGCCCGTGGCGACCGGTGCACGTGGAGCGCCGTCGGGGAGTGGTCGTCGCGGGGCTCGAGCTGCGACCGCGGATTCACCAGCGCGACGGTGTGCTGGCCGTGCGCGCGCAGCTCCGCGGGCCCGTGACCGGCTCCCCGTTGCCGGAAAGGGCGTCCGTCGAGGTCTACGGAGCCGAAGGTGTGCACGCCGCCGAGCTCCGGATCTCCAACACCGCCAACGGGATCGAGGCGGCCGGGGAGGTGAGCACGCCGGATGTCGGCCGCTGGTGGCCACACACCCACGGCGCACCACGGCTCTACAGCGCAAAGATGCTCGTCGAGCTGGACGGACAGGAACTGGGGATCGAGCTCGGGCGCCTTGGATTCCGCGAGCTCTCCTGCGGGGAGGATCTGGAGCGCGATGGGATTCAGGTTCGCGTAAACCAGGTGCCGGTATTTGCGCGCGGGGCTGTCTGGACGCCGATTGACATCACCCGACCGTACTCGACAGGCGAGGATCTTCGATCCGTGCTGGGCAAGGTCGTTGACGCCGGGATGAACATGCTCCGCGTGCCCGGGATCGGCTGCTACGAGAGCGAGGCTTTCTATGACCTCTGTGACGAGTTCGGCATCCTTGTCTGGCAGGACTTGATGTTCGCCAACCTCGATTACCCCGAGCAGGACGCGGGCTTCATGGCGACGGTCGAGCGGGAGGTTCGCGAGGTGCTGGGGATGCTGGTAGGTCGGCCCAGCCTGGCGGTCTGCTGCGGCGGCAGTGAGGTCGCCCAGCAGGTGGCCATGCTCGGACTGGATCCCGCGCTCGCCAGCGGGCCGCTGTTCGGAGAGCTCCTGCCGTCCCTGGTCGGCGAGGCGAAGCTCGATGGCGCTTACGTGGCCTCGACGCCATCGGGCGGCGATCTTCCCTTCCGCCCGGGTCGCGGCGTCACGAACTACTACGGGGTCGGCGCATACCGGCGCGGGATCGACGATGCGCGGCGCTCCGAAGTGCGGTTCGCGGCCGAGTGTCTGGCGTTCTCGAACGTTCCAGACCCGGAGGCATTGGAGCCCCTGGAGCGGCCCGGGGCGATTGCCGTCCACGACCCTCGGTGGAAGGCGACCGTACCGCGCGATGTGGGGGCGGGTTGGGACTTCGAGGACGTTCGCGATCACTACCTACGGCTGGTGTACGAACTGGATCCGGTGGCGCTGCGATCGACCGACCACGAGCGCTATTTGGAGCTCTCGCGAGCGGTCACCGGTGAGGTGATGGCGGAGGTGTTCGGCGAATGGCGCCGGGAAGGTTCCCCGTGCGGCGGCGGGCTCGTGCTGTGGCTGAAGGATCTGACCGCCGGGGCAGGCTGGGGCGTGCTGGACTCCCGGGGAGAGCCGAAAGTCGCCTATCTCCATCTCCGCCGCGCGCTCGCGCCGATCGCGGTCTGGAGCACTGACGAGGGCCTTTCGGGTGTCGTGATTCATGTCGCCAATGACGGTCCCGAACCGTTGCAAGCGAGGCTTCGGTTTGCTCTCTACCGTGATCTCGAGGTTCGGCTCGAGGAGCACTCGCAGGGGTTGCGGCTCGGGCCGCACAGCAAGTTTGCCGCAAACCTCGAAGCTCTTCTGGGGCGGTTCGTCGACGTCAACTGGGCCTACCGATTCGGTCCCCCGGCCCAGGATTTGATCGTGATCAGCCTGGAACAAGAGACTCCGAGCGCCGTCCAGTTGCTCTCACAGGCGGTTCGCCTGCCGGTTGGCAGGCCGACACGTCGTGAGCTTCCCGCCCAGCTTGGCCTCAGCGCCATCGTGCGCCTCCTGCACGACACGACCGCGCGGATGACGATCTCCACGGAGCGGATGGCCTACGGCGTGCGCGTGCGGCTACCGGGATTCCGCGCGGAGGACGACGCTTTCTGCGTGGAGCCGGGACGAGGCCGCGAGCTGCAGCTGCACCGCAACCCCGGAGATCAAGAGCTCGCTCCGGGCAGTCTCACGGCCTTGAACATGACGGGCCGGATTGCTGTGCAGTGGGGTTCGGTGCCGTGACGGTGCAACCGGTATGTCTGGCGACGACGCCTGATCCCACCCTGGCGTTCCTTCACCTTCCCTCGGCTGAGTGCGCACGCGAGACCGCGGTCCTCCTGTGCCCGCCGTTTGGGTGGGAGGAGATGTGCTCCTACCGGGCCCGCCGGCGCTGGGCGCAAGCGCTCGCGGAGGAGGGGTATCCGACTGCGCGCATTGATCTTCCCGGCTCCGGTGACAGCGGCGGCTCGGCGGGAGTCCCGCGCCGTCTGGAGGTATCGACAAAGACGGTCTCCGATGCCGCCCAATGGTTGCGCGAGCGAACCGGCTGTGTCCGGCTCGTGGCGATCGGGATCGGTATCGGTGGGATGCTCTCGTGTGACGCGCTCGGCGTCGGAGCACCGATCGACGATCTGATCCTGTGGGGAGTCCCGGCACACGGACGGACGTTACTTCGCGAGCTGCGCGCCTATTCCGGGATGGTCGCGGCCCGTTACCCGGCCGACATGCGGCCGCTCCCCGACGGCGCCCTGGAACTGACCGGGTTCTTGATGACCGCTGAGACCGCCCGTGCCCTCGAGGCCCTTCGACTGACGGAGCTGGATCTACCCGAGGCCCCAGACCGGCGGGTACTGCTTCTCGAGCGAGGTGCGCTAGGGATCGACGAGCGGCTGAAGGAATACTTCGAGCAGTGCGGAGCCAGCGTCACGGTCGCGGACGGAAGCGACTACGACGCTCTGATCGCGCATCCTCAGCAGGCAAGAAATCCCGTTCACGCGATTGCCTCGACGATCTCCTGGCTGCCGGCCGGGGTCAGTCGAGGCACGTCGGGTGTCCGCGCGAGCGGGAAACGGGAGTGTGATCGCCTCGAGCTTTGCTTCGATGGTGAGGCAATTTGGGAGACGCCGATGGCGTTCGAGCTGGAGGAAGGGCAGGCTTTCGGGGTCCGCAGCGAGCCCGCTGACGGCCACGGCTCCCCCGTTTGCGCCGTGCTGCTGAACGGCGGCGCTCTGCGGCACACCGGCCCGAACCGCACTTGGGTGGAGATCGCCCGCCGCTGGGCGGCGCGCGGGGTTCCGACCGTACGGCTCGATCTGCTCGGAATCGGCGACGCCGATGGTGAGGAGCGAGAGCGGGTGCCCAACCCTTCGCTGTACGCGCCGGAGACAACCAGCCAGGTGCTTGCGGTCCTGGAGCAGCTGCGCGCGTCCGAACTTCCAGAGCGCTTCGTGCTCGCTGGCCTCTGCTCGGGCGCATACTGGGCGCTTCACGGCGCGCTGGCGGATGCGCGAGTCGTGGGGGCGCTGATGATCAACCTCTACGCCTTCTACTGGAGCGCCGAGCTGGTCGCCGAACGAGAAACGCGTGATGCGCTCACGGCGCCGCTACGCGGAACAGTTTGGAGAAAGCTGGCCAGACGCGACGTGGAAACCGAGCAGCTGAGGGCGGCGGTCGCGCACGTGCTGCCCGGCCGCATCCGCGCGGGTGCTCGCCGTCCGGTGGAAACGGCCGAGCGCGAGCGCATCAACCGCGCGCTGGACCAGCTCCGCGACCAACAGACTGAGGCGTTGTTGCTGTTTTCCCAAGGCGAGCCGCTGTACGACCAGTTACTTCGACAGCGCCAGCTCGAGCGGCTCGATAGCTGGCCGAACGTGATCGTCGAACAGATCCCCTCCGGCGATCACATGTTCCGGGCGCTGTGGCTACAGCGGTATGTCCATGGCAGCGTCGATCGAGCGC
Organism: uncultured Solirubrobacterales bacterium; assembly: GCA_963836065.1. Taxonomy (GTDB): domain Bacteria; phylum Actinomycetota; class Thermoleophilia; order Solirubrobacterales; family Solirubrobacteraceae; genus Palsa-465. The sequence continues at coordinate 111,857 of CAWIII010000034.1, read as the reverse complement.
TGGAGCGCTCGCTCGCTCGCTCTGCTGCTTCTGAGCCCCAGGGCCGCGGGTAACCTGGAAGGCCATGACCGAGACGATGCCGGCGACCGCGGCGACGGCCGAGTGGCTCGACGCCAAAACGCTCGAGCGGCTGGTGAGGCGACTCGAGGTTGCCCACGCGGCGTCCCGGGCCAGCGGGGCGCCGACGATCGTGAGCGTGACCGGGTTCTGTAAGCGCGCGCAGGACCCGACCGCCCTGATCGCCGCTTCACGGCGGCCGGGTGAGCCCTGGTTCTGCTTCGAGCAGCCAGATCGCGACGGCTCGGCGCTGGCCGCACTCGGGAGCGTTCGCGCGCTGGAGGGGCGGGGACCCAACCGGTTCGCGGCCCTCTCCGCGCGCTGGAGGAACCTGGTGGCGCGATCGGTTGCCGATGAACCGGCCGGGCCGCCCGGCTCGGGCCTGGTCGCGCTCGGCGGTTTTGCGTTCTCGCCGGAAGGCGGCAGCACCCCTGGCTGGGAGGGCTTTGCGCCCGCCTCCCTGCTCGTGCCCGAGCTCTCGCTGGCGCGTCAAGCGGGGGTCTCGTGGCTGACCGTAAACGTCGAGCTCGCACCCGACGACACGGTTCAGGACGCGATGTCGCGGGTCGAGCGCCGGTTGAACGAGCTGCGCGAACGGCAGTTGCCGCTCCTGGATCCGGCACCCACTGGTTCCTACAAGGTGGTCAGTCCGATGCCGCCCTCTCACTACGAGGAAGCCGTCGCCCGCGCTGTACAGCGGATCCGCGCCGGAGAGCTCCAGAAGGTGGTGCTGGCACGAGAGGTGGAGGTTCACGCGCCGCTCGCCCATGACCCCGAGGCCGTTCTGAGTCTGTTGCGCGAAGCGTTCCCATCGTGCTTCGTGTTCGCGGTCGGGCGCGGCGACGCGACGTTCCTCGCAGCCAGCCCAGAGCTGCTGGTGCGCCGGGAGGGGCAGCGGGCAAGCACGGTCGCGCTGGCGGGGTCGATTCGCCGGAGCGCCGATCCAGCGGTCGATGATCATCTCGGCGAGCAACTGCTGCGCAGCGACAAAGATCGTGAGGAGAACGCGATCGTGGCCCGGCGCATCGCCCGCGCGCTCAGACCTCACGCCGTCTGGGTGACTGCCGCGCCGGACCCCGCACTTGTCCAAGTCGCCAACATCCAGCACCTCGGCACCCCGATCCGTGCCCAGCTGGCCTCGCCGATCGGTGCGATCGAGCTGGCCGCCCTGCTGCACCCAACGCCGGCGGTCGGGGGCGAGCCCGGAGCGATCGCGGAGAAACTGATTCCCGCACTCGAAGGGCTCGATCGGGGTTGGTACGCAAGCCCGATCGGGTGGACGGACGCGGTCGGCGACGGCGAGTTCTGTGTCGCGCTCAGGTGCGCGTTGCTACGCGGTCGGGTGGCGCGCTGCTATGCGGGCTGCGGGATCGTGCGGGACTCCGATCCGGCGGCGGAACTGGCGGAGTCCGAGGTCAAGCTGCAGGCGCTGTTGCCACTGCTGGCGGGATGATCAGGTATTGGGGAGCGCCGCCCGTGCCGCCGCCGCCACCCGCCGGTGAAGCGCCAGATTCTGCTCGCGGTCCGTCCGCACTTCGATGATCGTGGTCCGGCCGCTGCCGAGTGAGCCGATGATCGTCGCCTGCAGGGCGGCGATCGTCTCGGCGCGCTCGTAATCGCACCCGTACAGGGCCGCGGCCTGGTCGAAGTCGAGCCCGTGCGGCGTCGCAATGTGCTCTTCGAACGCGTCGGCCTCGCCGGCGATCGGCAGGAAGTGGAAGATCCCGCCGCCGTCGTTGTTAAGTAGCACGATCGTCAGCGCCAGGCCCAAGCGGCGACTGGCCAGCAAGCCGCCGATGTCGTGCGCGAGCGCCACGTCGCCGATCAGCAGCACCACCGGGCGGTGACCCGCGGCGGCGGCTCCAAACGAGCTGGAGACGGTGCCATCGATGCCGTTCGCGCCGCGGTTGGCCAGGACGCGGGGGGCCGTCTCCGAGGCGCCGAAGAACAACTCGACGTCACGGATCGGCATCGAGGAGGCGACAAACAGCGTGGCCTCGGCCGGCAGCCACTCACCGAGGCGGGAGGCGACGATCGGCTCTGAGAGCTCGTCTCCGAGCGCTCGCCAGATTGCCTGACTGATGGCGTCGTCGGCCGCGCGCCAAGCCGGGAGCCAGTCGGGGTCGATCGGAGCATCGGGGGCGTTCGCGTCCAGTGCCGCCCCCGGGTCTCCTGCCTGGATCACGCTCAGGACGCCGTCTGGGTCCTGCCATGCCGCTTCCGGACCGAGCGCGAGCTGCGGGACCCCGGCGAGCGACGCCAGCCATGTGCGCAACGGCTTGGAGGTGGGAAGATCACCGATCCGGATCACCAAATCCGGGCGTCGCGCCGCCGCGAACCGTGGGTCGCGCAGCAGCAGGTCGTAGCGGGCAATCGTCGCCGGGCCGTGACGCGCGCCCGACAGTGGATCGGCGAGCAGCGGATAGCCGGCCCGCTCGGCGAACCGCGCCGCCGCGTGCCCAAAGCCTCGGTCACGCTCGTCGCGTCCGGCTACCAGGATCCCGCGCCGCGGCAGCTGTTGACGGCGAATTGGCGCTGAGGGAGCGGCGGGGGTTTGGCTGACCCAAGGCCGGCCATCGGGGCGGCCGCCATCGTCGGGTGGCAGTGGCTGCTCGAGTACCAGCGGCTCGCGCAGGGGGAAGTTGAGGTGCACCGGCCCGGGGCGCCCGTCGAGCGCTGCCCAGTACGCCCGGCAGGCCTGAGCGCGGATCCAGCGCAGACGAGCGGGCGCCGCGTCGTGGACCCCAACCTCGACGAACCACTTGACCGCGTCGCCGTAGAGCTTGATCTGATCGATCGTCTGGCCGGCGCCGACATCGCGCAACTCGGGCGGCCGGTCCGCGCTCAGCACGATCAGCGGCACCCGCGCCTGGAATGCCTCGATCACCGCGGGGGCGAGATTCGCGGCGGCGGTGCCCGACGTGCAGGTGATCGCGACCGGCCGACCCGAGGCCTTGGCGGCTCCGAGCGCGAAGAACCCCGCGCAGCGCTCGTCGACGTGCGACCAGCAGTGGATCCGCCGCTCGCGCACCAGCGAGAGCACGATCGGGGTGCATCGAGAGCCGGGCGACGTGCACGCGTGCTGCAGCCCGCAGCGCGCGAGCTCGTCGCAGAAGGCCCGGAGGAGCAAGTAGTTCTCGACGGCGGTCATGATGTTGGTCAGATGGCGCCGACGCTCCTCCTGCTCCACGGCTTCACCCATACCGGGCGCAGCTGGGATCCGGTGATCGCGGCGCTGGAGAAAAGCTACCTGGCGCTCGCACCGGACCTTCGGGGTCACGGCCGAGCCGGGGACTGGGAACCGGCGTCACTGGAGGCGGTGATCGGGGACCTGGCGTCCGTGACCGCGGCGAAGTACACGCTCGCCGGATACTCGATGGGCGGACGGATCGCACTCCACGCTGCGCTCGCGCTCCCGAACCGGGTGCAGCGTCTGGTGTTGATCGGCGCGAGCCCGGGGATCGCGCCGGAGCATGAGCGAGCGGCGCGCCGGCGTGCCGACGAACGGCTCGCCGAGCAGATCGAGTCCGAGAGCATCGAGGAGTTCGCGGGCAACTGGGCCGCGACTGCCGTGCTCGCCGATCAGCCACCCGAGGTGCGCGCGGCGACGCACACAGATCGGCTCCGCAACGCGCCGCCTGGATTGGCGCGTGCCCTGCGCGGCCTCGGTACCGGAGCGCTGCCATCGCTGTGGCACCGGTTAGGCGAGCTGGCGATGCCGGTGAGCCTCGTGGTCGGAGAGCGCGACGAGAAATTTCGCGCGATCGCGACGCAGATGGCGAGCGCGATGCCCCAGGCGAAGCTTGTCGTCGTGCCGCGGGCGGGTCACGCAGTCCACCTGGAGGATCCAACCGCGGTAGCCGCCGAGCTCCGAACCACTAAGTGCTACCCACCGTAAATTCCGTCCCATTCGAGCCGTCCGTACCAGGCCCGCAAGCCGGCGCCGAGGCCGACTCCGTCCGGAGCGCGCATGAAGCCGCCGCTGATCGGGATCGGATCGGCTCGCCCCTCGAACATCGCCAAGGTCCCAAGGCCGCATGGCCGATCCGGGTTCACCACGGCGGCGGCCTGAAGCGCCGCCGCGATCCCGAGTGGCCCGTCGAGCGTCGAGGCCAGGTACACCGAGTATCCGGCGGCGCGCGCTTGCCGGGCGGCGTCGATCAGGCCGGAGATGCCGCCACAGCGCGCGATCTTCAGACAGACCGCCTCGCAGCGGCGGCGGTCGAGCGCGCCGGGCGCGGCCGCGGACTCGTCGATCCCGATCGGGACACTCGAGGCGCGCGCCACCGAGGCGATCTCCTCGACGCCCGCGACCGGCTCCTCGCACAGCTCGATCCCGATCGGCTCGAGTATCCGGAGTGACGCGATCGCCTGCTCGACCGACCAGACGCCGTTGGCGTCGATCCGGATCGCCGCTTGCCGGCCGACGACGGCGCGGACGGCGGCCAGCCGGCCGGCGTCATCACCTGCCCCGACCTTCACCTTGACGCAGCGAAAGCCGTCGGCGCGCGCCGCGGCAGCGCCAGCCGCCGCGCCGGCGCGATCGGTCGCTCCGAGCGTCGCGTTGATCGGGACCGACATGGCGGTGGTCGCCCCCAGCAGCCGCCACACCGGCTGGCCGAGCTGGTGACCAGCGAGGTCCCAGAGCGCCAGGTCGATCGCGGCCACTGCCGGTGGGAGCACGGCCCGGCGTGTGCACTCGGCGAGGATCTCCTCACGGCCAAGCCGATCAGCCCGCGTCAAGGTGCTGCGGCAGTCCTCCACCGCGTCACGCACGTCGCTGAGCGTCACGCCGCTATAACCGGCGAGCGGGGCGGCCTCCCCAGCGCCCACGCGGCCACGGGAGTCCTCGATCCTCAGCAGTAGGAGCTCGCGCGCGGTGACCGTGCCAGAGCCCGAAGCAAAAGGCGCGCGCAGGCGCGCCTCCAACAGATCAATCCGAACCTTCACCTACTCAGGAGCAGCCCCGCGGAGAGCAGCACACAGAAGATCAGTTGGAGGAGTCCGGTCCGCGCCAGCGCTTCGTTCAAAGACGATCCGTCGGTCTGGTTGCGAACCACGCGCACGACCTGGGCAGCAAGCGTGAGCGTCAGCCATGGCAGCAGGACCCACGGCTTCAGCGGCCCAAACAGCCAGGTGATTGGCGTCAGCAGAAAGGCCGCATATACGATCGAGGCGAACAGCGCTCGTGTGCGGGCGCGGCCCAGCCGGACCGCGAGCGTCCGTTTGCCGGCGCGGCGGTCGGTGTCGATGTCGCGCACATTGTTGACGACCAGGATTCCGGCGGCCAAGAGTCCAACCGGCACCGCGAGCGCGAACGCCTCCCAGTTCAGATGCTTGACTTGGACGAAGAACGAGCCGGCCACCGCGACTATCCCGAAGAACAGAAACACGAACACCTCACCCAGGCCCTCGTAGCCATACGGTCGTGGGCCGCCGGTGTACAGGACTCCCGCGAGAATCGAGGCGGCGCCGACCAGCAGGAGAGCCCAGCCGGCGACCGCGATCAGGTACGCGCCGGCGAGCACGGCGACGCCAAAACTGAGATAGGTCGCGATCAACACCTGCTTGGGTGGGACCAGCCCGCCCGCCGTTACCCGTACCGGGCCGAGCCGGTCTTCGGTGTCGGCGCCCCGGCGGGCATCGGAGTAGTCGTTAGACAAATTCGTGCCGACCTGGATGAAGATCGCGCCAACCAGTGCAGCGAGGAACCGCAGCGGGTGGAAGACGTGCTCGTAGCCCGCAAGAGCGGTCCCCACCAGCACCGGCGCGATCGCCGCCGGCAGCGTGCGCAGCCGCGCCGCGGTCACCCAGATGCGGAGACCGCTCGGGGTGGCGAGAGACATCATGCTCGCCGGGGGAACTTCGAGAAGTCGGGCTCGCGCTTCTGCAAGTACGCGTCGCGGCCCTCCTGAGCCTCCTCGCTCATGTAGAAGAGGAGGTTGGCGTCGTGAGCAAGCTGCTGGATGCCGGCGAGGCCATCCTCGTCGGCGTTGAAGCTCGCTTTCAGCAGCCGAAGCGAGAACGGAGACGAGGCAAGCATCTCGCGGCACCACTGCACCGTCTCCGACTCGAGACGCTCGAGCGGCACGACCGCGTTTATGAGCCCCATCTCGAGCGCCTGCCGGGCGTCGTATTGCCGGCACAAGAACCAGATCTCCTTGGCCTTCTTTGGCCCGACCAGGCGCGAGAGAACACTGGCGCCGAAGCCGCCATCGAACGATCCGACCTTTGGTCCGGTTTGCCCGAACACGGCATTATCGGCGGCGATCGTCAGGTCACAGACGATGTGCAGAACGTGCCCGCCACCAATCGCGTAGCCGGCGACCATCGCCACGACCGGCTTGGGCATGCGGCGGATCTGGAGGTGCAGGTCGGTGACGTGGAAGCGCCCCACGGCCTGATGGGCTCCGGCGGCGCTCGGATCGGCACCGGTGACGTAGCCGCCCCGCTGGCCGCGGACGCGCTGGTCCCCGCCAGAGCAGAAGGCATTGGGGCCCTCGCCGGTGAGGATCACCACGCCGACTTCGAGATCCTCGCGCGCCCGCTCGAGCGCCTGGGAGAGCTCGACGATCGTCTCGGGCCGGAATGCGTTGCGGACCTCGGGTCGGTCAATCGTGATCTTGGCAATGCCCGCGTGCTCGCCGGACGCGAGCTCGTAGCGGATGTCTTCATACTCGCCGGCGGGTTCCCAATTCACTTTCACCGGCGCGAGACTACCTTGTCAGTGATGTACCACTGGCTGGCGCTGACTGCCTCAATGCATCCCGACCGCGTGGCGCTGCTCGACGGCGGGGCCGAGATCACATACTCGGAGCTCGCCGAGCGGGCCCGAGCAACGACCTACGGGCTGAGCGAGCGGGGCGTGAAGGCCGGGGACCGCGTGGCGCTGGCGCTTCCGAGAGCCTCTGAGTTCGTCGCCGCGGTGCATGGATGCTGGTTCGCCGGCGCGGTGCCGGTGCCGATCGACCTGCGGCTCCGCGCGGCGGACCGCGCCGTGCGGGCGGCCGGCGCGGCGGTGATCCTCGAGCGCGCGCTGATCGGCCGGTCGCGAGCGGCATCGGTGGTTGGCTTCGAGCTCGACGCAGTGGCGGCAATCATGCACACGTCGGGCACCACGGCGGCGCCGCGCCGGATCGAGCTGACATACGGGAACTGGCTGTGGAGCGCGCTCGGCTCAGCCGTGGCGCTTGGGCTCGATCCTGAGGAGCGGTGGTTGTGCCCGATGCCGCTCGGACACGTCGGGGGACTTTCGGTTCCGATCCGCAGCACGATCTACGGGACCACGGCGGTGCTCCACGAGCGATTCGAGACCGAGACGGTACTGGCGACGCTGATGGATCCCGAGGCGCGGATCACGTTGGTTTCGCTCGTGCCGACGATGCTCCGGCGGTTGCTCGATGCCGGGCTACGCCAACCGCCGGCGTTGCGCTGGGCGCTGCTCGGGGGCGGGCCGATCCCGGACGGGCTGCTCGAGCGCGCTCGGGATGTCGGTGTTCCGGTCGCCCCGACATATGGCATGACCGAGGCGTGTTCACAGATCGCGACTCACGGGTGGCCGCTGACGGGGGTCGAGCTCCGGATTCAGGGGGACGGAGAGGTGATCGTCCGCGGGCCGAACGTCGCGCCGGGGTCGCTCGGGCCCGACGGCTGGCTCCATACCGGCGATCTCGGCCGCTTCGGGGAGCGCAGTCGCCTCGAGATCACCGGCCGCAAGGCCGACACGATCATCACCGGGGGCGAGAATGTGGCCCCCACCGAGGTCGAAGCCGTGTTGCTCGATCATCCCGCGATCGCCGATGCCGCGGTGCATGCGCGCCCGGACCCTGAGTGGGGAGAGGCAGTGGTGGCGACGGTCGTGATCCGCGAGGGGCTGACGGTCGATGCCGACGAGCTGCGCGCGTTCTGTGCCGCCCGGCTCGGCTCCTATCAGGTGCCAAAGGAGATGCGGTTCGCCGACGAGCTGCCGCGCACCGCGTCCGGGAAGCTGCTCCGCCGCCAGCTTGGGCCCTAGACTCGCGCCGTGGGGTCTACCGAGAACGTAGAAGCGCAGCGCGAGGAACTGCTCGCGAGGTGGGAGGACGCAGCGGCCGGCTGGAGTCGGCGCGCCGATCGTGTCAGGGAAATGGGGATGGCGGTGTCCGTCTGGATGATCGACCACGTCCGCTTGCAGCCCGGGCGAGACGTGCTGGAGCTCGCGGCGGGTCCAGGTGACACCGGGTTTCTCGCGGCGGAGCTGATCTCCCCCGGTGGCACGCTGATCTCCAGCGATGGCACGGAGGCGATGCTCGAGGTCGCGCGCGGGCGGGCTCGCGAGCTCGGCATCGACAACGTCGAGTTCAAGCGGCTCGAGCTCGAGTGGATCGATCTGCCGGCGGCGAGCGTCGACGTGATCCTGTGCCGCTGGGGAGTGACGCTGAGCGTCGACCCCGCGGCGGCGCTCATAGAGTGCCGGCGGGTGCTGCGCCCCGGTGGGTCGTTGACGGCGGCGGTGTGGGACGGCGCGCCGAGCAATCCCTGGGCAACGATTGCAACGGAAGTGCTCGTCCAGCTCGGCCACATGCCACCCCCCGACCCAAACGCGCCGGGGATGTTTTCGCTCTCCGCACCCGGGCGCCTCGCCGAGATGCTCGCTGACGCCGGCTTCGCCGACGTGCGTGTGGAGGCTGTCGCACTGAGCCGCCCGTATCCCAGCGTCGAGGAATACCTGGCTGAGACGCGCGACCTCTCACGCATGTTCTCCGATGTCTACGAGCCGCTCTCCGAAACTCAGCGAGCCGAGGTGTGGCGCGAGACAGAGAAGCTCGCGGCGCCGTTCCAGGCCGCCGACGGATCGCTGGAGTTGCCCGGCAGATCGCTGGTGGCGGCTGCGGACGCCTAGCGGACGGGGCTCTGCACGTGATCTTGCAGGCTGAGAGGAGGGTTGCAGGCTTTTACGTCGAAGTAATCCTGTTGGACACTGCGCGCCATGCGCGTTCGAGTCCTACTTCCCATGGCGGCTGCTCTCTCGCTGGCCGCTCCTGCCGCCGCTTCGGCGGCCTTTGCTCACACCGTTGCTCCGGGCGAGTCGCTGTACTCGGTGGCAGCAGCCGACGGCCTCAGCGTGGACCAGCTGGCAGCGGCGAACGGTGTATCGAGTAACGCTCAGCTCGTTGCCGGCGCCACCTTGATGATCCCGCCACAGAGCAGCAGTGGCGTGGCATCAAGCACCCCGGCGGCAACCGGAGACGGCGATGGCGATAGCGACGACGTGGGCGCGTCGGCGACGGCAACCGCGCCTACGAGCGCAGCCGCGTCCGCGCCCTCGGGCGGGTCCTACGTCGTGCAGCGCGGAGATTCGCTGTCGGCGATCGCCGCGCGAGCCGGAACCAGCGTCGCTCAGCTCGCCGCCGCCAATGGACTCGACCCGAACGGGATCCTGCCGGCGGGCAAGGCGCTGGCGCTCTCCGGGGCTGGATCCGCCGCATCGACCGCTGCGAGCGGATCGACGGTCGCCAGCGGATCGACGGTTGCCACCTCCCAGGCCGCGAGCTCGCAACCGGTAGGAACCGTCGCCGAGGGGTCCTCGGGCGCTCCCCCGTTCCCAACCAACGAAACGGTGGCGCCGTCCGCCGTCGGTCAGATCGCGGCCGCCAACGGCGTACCGCCGTCGCTGGCGGAGGCGATCGCCCAGCAGGAGAGCGGGTTCAACAACAGCCTGGTGTCGAGCGCGGATGCCCGGGGCGTGATGCAGATCCTTCCCGGAACCTGGAACTGGATCGGGCATTCACTGGCCGGCTCAACTCCGCTTGACCCCGCGTCCGCTGGATCAAACGTTCGTGCCGGCGTGCTGCTCCTGCACTCGTTGCTGAACGCGACCGGCGGGAGCCCCTCGCTCGCGGCGGCCGGCTACTACCAGGGGCTGCCGTCAGTGATTGCCCACGGGATGTACCCCTCGACCCAGCACTACGTCGCCAACGTGACGGCACTGCAGCAGCGCTTCGGCGGGGGATGAGCGGACGCCAGCGCTGCGCCCGGCGGCCGGGGTGGCAACGCGCGGGAGCGATTGCCAGATACGCTCCCGTGCATGTTCTATGACGACGATGCCGACCTCCACCTGCTCGACGGTAAGACCGTCGCGATCATCGGCTATGGCTCACAAGGCCATGCCCACGCGCTGAACCTCAAAGACTCCGGCGTGTCGGTGGTCGTGGGACTGAGGTCCTCATCGGCCAGCGTCGAAACGGCCCGAGGCCACGGACTGACCGTGCTCGAACCCGCCGACGCGGCGAGCCAGGGCGATGTCGTGATGATGCTCGTCCCTGACGAGCTGCACCGTCAGGTCTGGGAGGGCGGGGTTCAGGACGGGATCGCCCCCGGGAACAGCCTGATGTTCAGCCATGGCTTCTCAATCCACTACGGCGAGGTCATGCCCCCTCCCGACGTCGACGTCGCGCTGGTCGCCCCCAAGGGGCCAGGGCATCTGGTCCGCCGCCAGTTCCTGGAAGGCTCCGGGGTGCCGGGCCTGGTGGCGGTACATCAGAACCCAAGCGGGAGCACCCTCGAGCTGGCGCTTGCCTACGCCAAGGGGATCGGCTGCACTCGCGGCGGCGTGATCGAGACGAGCTTCAAGGACGAGACCGAGACCGACCTTTTCGGCGAGCAGGCCGTGCTGTGCGGTGGGGTGACGGAGCTGGTCCGCGCCGGCTACGAGACGCTCGTCGACGCTGGCTACGACCCGCGCCTGGCGTACTTCGAGTGCCTGCACGAGTTGAAGCTGATCGTCGATCTGATGTACGAGAAAGGGATCGCCGGGATGCGCTACTCGATCTCGAACACCGCCGAGTACGGGGACCTGACCCGCGGGAGCCGGGTGATCGGCGAGCCGACGCGGGAGGCGATGAAGAAGCTCCTCGGGGAGATCCAGTCGGGCGACTTCGCACGCGAGTGGATCGCCGAGAACCGCGCCGGTCAGGAGAACTTCAAGCGGATGCGCGAAGAGCAGAGCGGCCATCAGGTCGAGGTCGTGGGGCGTGAGCTGCGCTCCCAAATGGACTGGATTGATACGGAATTCGAGGAGTAGTGCGCTCGGTGCATTCGGGCCGGGCGTCGTGACTGGCTACGCTCGAGGAACTCGTGGCCCAGACCACAACTGCCCTGCTGCTCCCCGATCAGCTGAAGCCTGCCGACGGCAGGTTCGGATCCGGACCCTCGCGCGTGCGTCCATCGCAACTCGAGCACCTGGCTCGGACCGGCGCGGCGGTGATGGGCACTTCCCATCGCCAGAAGCCGGTCAAGCAGCTGGTCGCGCAGATCCGTTCCGGCCTGCGCGAGCTGTTCGAGCTCCCGGACGGCTATGAGGTCGCGCTCGGGAACGGCGGCACGACGGCATTCTGGGACGCCGCTGCGTGCTGCCTGGTGCGCGAACGCGGGCTGCATCTCGTCTACGGCGAGTTCTCCTCCAAGTTCGCGGCCTGCACCCGCAGCGCGCCGTTCCTGGAGGAGCCGATCGTGATCTCGGCGGAGCCCGGCGACGCGCCCGAGCCAGAGTCCGACCCGGCCGCCGACGTAATCGCCTGGGCGCACAATGAGACCTCGACCGGCGTGATGGTCCCGGTCTTGCGGCCCGGCGGGGCGGATCACGCGCTCGTGCTGATTGATGCGACGTCAGCCGTGGCCGGCCTGCCGGTGGACGTCTCCAGTGCCGATGCCTACTACTTCGCGCCCCAGAAGGGCCTTGGCTCCGACGGCGGCCTGTGGCTCGCGCTGCTGAGCCCGGCCGCGATGGCACGGATCGAGGAGCTCGAGAGCAGCAAGTGGGGCGGTCGCTGGATCCCCGATTCCCTCTCGTTGACGACGGCGCTCGGTAATTCGCTCAAGGATCAGACCTACAACACACCCGCGATCGCCACCCTGTTCCTGCTCGCCGATCAGCTCGAGTGGATGCTCGAGGCCGGCGGGCTCAGCGCAATGGTCGCGCGCACAACGGCATCCTCAGGACATCTCTACGCCTGGGCGGAGCGGCACCCGCACGCCACGCCGTTCGTCTGCGATCCCGCCAAGCGCTCGCTCGTGGTCGGAACGATCGACTTCGACGAGCAGGTCGACGGCGCCGCGCTTGCGGCGACGCTGCGCGCGAACGGGATCGTCGATCTCGAGCCCTACCGCAAGCTGGGTCGCAATCAGCTGCGGGTGGCGATGTTCCCGGCGACTGATCCCTCCGACGTACAGGCGCTGACCGCTTGTATCGACTGGATACTGGAGCGGCTATGAGCGCTACGAACGGCCGAGGAAAGGCCCGCGTACTGGTCGCCGAGAAGATCGGCGCGTCCGGCACCGAGCTGCTCGAGGAGCACTTCGAAGTCGAGGTCGGGGTCGGCTGGACCCGCGAGCAGCTGGCCGCCCGGATTGCCGACTATGACGGGATCCTGATCCGCTCCGCGACGAAGCTCGACGCCGACCTGATTTCCCGAGCGGCTCGGCTGCGCGCGGTCGGTCGCGCGGGGGTCGGGGTCGACAACGTCGACGTCCCCGCCGCTACCAAACGAGGGATCGTGGTCGCAAACGCGCCGCAGTCCAACGTGATAACCGCGGCCGAGCACACGATGGCGTTGTTGCTCGCGCTCGCCCGCAATATCCCGCAAGCGCACGCGTCGCTGACCGGTGGGGCCTGGGAGCGCTCGAAGTTCTCGGGCGTGGAGCTGTACGAGAAGACGCTCGGCATCCTCGGCTTCGGCCGGATCGGGCAGCTGGTGGCTGGTCGCGCCCGCGGCTTTGGGATGCGCGTGATCGCGTTCGATCCCTACGTCGGCGCTGAGCGCTACCGCGAACTCGGCGTCGAGAAGGCGGCCTCCTCCGATCAGCTGTACGCGGCCGCCGACTTCATCACGCTGCATCTGCCCAACTCACCGGATACCGAGGGCTGGCTCGACGCCGAGGCGCTCGCCAAGTGCAAACGCGGGGTCCGGATCCTGAACGTGGCGCGTGGTCCACTCGTGGTTGACGATGATCTGAAGGCGGCGATCGACTCTGGCCAGGTGGCGGGCGCGGCGCTTGACGTGTTTCGCTCAGAACCGGTCACAGAGCATCCGCTGTTCGGTTATCCGAACGTGATTGTCACGCCGCACCTCGGGGCCTCGACCGCGGAGGCGACTGACCGCGCCGGCTATCAGGCGGCGGAGCAGGTGATCGCCGCGCTCACCGGGGGAGCCGTGACGAGCGCGGTCAACATCCCGGCGATTCCCGCCGAAGACATCGAGGTGCTGGGGCCGTTCGTGCCCCTGTGCCGGGCGCTCGGGCGGATCGCGATCGAGCTGCTCCACGGCTCCTCGGTGGACCGAGTGCAGACCGAGTTTCTCGGCCGGATCTCGGAGCGAGACACGCGCCTACTCTCGATTGAGGTTCTGCTGGGCGTACTCCGCGGGCACACTGAGGAAGAGGTCAACGAGGTCAACGCTCCGGCGATGGCCGACGAGCGTGGGATCGAGCTGGTCGAAACCAAGCGGACGAGTGCCCACGACTACACCGAACTCGTGCGAACTACGGTCAAGTGTGGCGAGGAGACGATTCGCGTGGCGGGCACGCTGATCGGGCGTCGGGGTCGCGCGCACCTGCTCGAGGCCTGGGGCCAGCGCTTCGATATTCAGCTCGAGGAGCACATCACGCTGTTCCGCTACAGCGATCTGCCCGGCATGATCGGTCGCGTCGGCACGTGCTTCGGGACCCATGGGATCAACATCGTCTCGGCGGCGGTCGGCCGGCACGTCGAGGAGGGCCACCGCGACGAAGGGCCGCTCGCGGTGATGGTGATCACGACCGACGCTGCGGTGCCCCATGCGGTGATCGCCGAAATCGTCGCCGGCGACGGGTTCGAGGCGGGCAGGACGGTCACGCTGTAGATCCGTGCCCGCGGCCGGCGCAGCGCGAGCATTGCGCGGCGCCTCGCTGCTAGTCTTGTCCGGCGATGGCACTCTGCCTCGACCTTCGACTTCTTCTCCTCCCCCCTCGGGGGGAATAGCGCGCCGGCGGCCGCACGTAGCCGCGAGACCAGCACCGAGAAGAAGCCAAGTTCGAGACTCAGAGGAGTGACATGAGAAGGCCCGAAGATCCCAACCGCGTAATCATCTTCGACACGACGCTGCGTGACGGCGAGCAGTCGCCGGGAATCTCGCTGAACACGGGAGAGAAGCTCGAGATCGCACAGCAGCTGGCGCGCCTAGGCGTGGATGTGATCGAGGCTGGCTTTCCGATCACCTCGCCGGGCGACTTCGAGGCGGTGCAGGAGATCGCCCGCAACGTGGAAGGTCCCGCGATCGCCGGCCTGGCGCGGACGCACGTCAGCGACATCGACGCCGCCTGGAACGCAGTCAAGGACGCCGCGCGGCCACGGATCCACACGTTCATCTCGACCTCGGACATCCACATTCGCCATCAGCTGCAGAGCACTCGCGAGGACGTCAAGGGCCAGGCCCGGGCGGCCGTTGCGCATGCCAAGCAATACCTCGACGATGTCGAGTTCTCACCGATGGACGCGACCCGGGCCGACGTTCAGTTCACCGCCGAGGTCTGTCAGATCGCGATCGAGGAGGGTGCTACGACGATCAACATCCCGGACACGGTGGGCTACGCGATGCCGCACGAATTCACCGGGTTGCTTGCGAACCTTTACGAGCTCGCTTCCGGCCTGCGCGACGTCGTGTTGTCGGTCCACTGTCACGACGACCTTGGCTTGGCCGTCGCCAACTCGTTCGCGGGCCTCCGCGCCGGCGCGCGTCAAGTGGAGTGCGCGATCAACGGGATCGGCGAGCGCGCCGGGAACGCTTCGCTGGAGGAGATCGTGATGCTGCTGCACACCCGCGAGCCCGACGTCGGACTTCGGACCGGCACGGTCACGCGCGAGATTGCGCGCACCTCGCGGCTGGTCTCGAGGCTCACCGGGTATCCGGTGCAGCCGAACAAGGCGATTGTCGGCCGCAACGCGTTCGCACACGAGTCCGGCATCCATCAGGACGGCGTGCTCAAGGAGCGCACGACCTACGAGATCATGGACGCGACGAGCGTCGGACTGGACGCAAACTCGATCGTGCTCGGTAAGCACTCTGGCCGCCACGCCCTTCAGCAGGCGCTCGCCGAGCTGGGCTTCCCGATCTCGGGACAGACCCTGAACGCCGCGTTCAAGCGCTTCAAGGAGATCGCTGACAAGAAGAAGCAGGTCACCGCGCTGGATCTCGAGGCGCTGCTGACCGACGAGCTGCGCGAGGAGCTTGTCAGCTACCAACTCGAGTGGTTTGACGTCGAGGCGTCATCGCGGCGCCCGCCGCACGCGACGGTTGGCGTACTAACCCCCGACGGCGACGAGGTCACCGGGTCGTTCACCGGTGACGGTCCCGTCGATGCGATATTCCATGCGATCAACGTGGCGACTGAAACGGACGCGCGTCTGCGCGAGTTCCGAGTCGACGCGGTGACCGGTGGCCAGGACGCGCTCGGCGAAACCTCGGTCGTACTCGAGGTCGAGGGCGTGAGCGGCGCCGGTCAGGGAGTCTCGACCGACATCCTCGAGGCGGCGGGTCGTGCCTATGTGCGCGCGTTATCGAGCGCGCGGCGGCGCCGCACCGTGATGGCCGAGGCCGAAGCGGCAACTGCCGGGGCCGCCTCGGAGGCCGTGCGGACTCCGTAGCGCCGCGGTCAGGCAGCGCCCAATCTGAGCCCCTGCTTGTACCCGGCCGCGAGCACATGCTGCCGCGGCTGAGGGTCCATGAAGTTCACCCCCATCATCGCTGCGGCTTCCGTGCTTGGCGCGACCGTGTCCACGACGGCGCCGCGGCGGCGGAGCGCGAGTGCCTCGACTGAGACGGCGGTTCGGGCGACGTTGCGTACCACGTCGATCAGGCTGTGGCTGCCGACGAGGCTCGCGGTCGGGTTCAGACACAGCACGTGCGTGTCGCGTCCCGCCGGCGCCGCGTCGAGATTGGTGGGACTCCATACGCCGCCGTCCACGTACTCGCGACCGTTGATCTCGACCGGCGCAAACAGCCACGGGACCGTGCACGAAGCTTCCACGGCTTGCGCGACCGTGGCGCCTGGCGCGCCCGGCGCTCCGAACACTACGCGGGCGCCCGTCCGCCGGTCGACGGCAACCACACGCAGGCGACCATCAAACCTCGGGCTGGAGCGCTCTATCTCGCGCCGGAGCGCTTCGAGGTTCTGCGCGGGGCGGGGTAGGCGGCGCAACAGCATGGCGCGCATCAACGCCCCGCCGGGCGCGGCGATCCCGAGCGCCAGAGGTGCGAACGCCGAGCTGGCCGCGAGCGCCCAAGCGCCGGCCCGGCGAGCCGCCTCGAGCGCTGCCGCGGTCAGGCCAGTCGGCGGTGGGGCGCTCGAAAGCTCGAGCTCGGTTCCGAGCTGTGGCGGTCTCCGCGGCGCCTTTCCCGCGGCGAGGTGCGCGGCGACGATTGCGCCCGCCGAGGTACCCACGAAGTACTCACAACGTCGCAGGTCAAAGCCGGTCGCGTCTTCAACCCCGGCGAGCACGCCCATCATCCAGGCTTCGCCGAGCACGCCACCGGCGCCGAGAACGAGCACGTCGGGAGGGGAGACCATGAGCGCTCAGGCTACCTGGGGATGGCCGGTGCAAGACGTGAGGTAGCTGGGCCTGCGTACGTGATAGCATACGGTCGTATGACAGCTGCCCTGGAGCCGCTGACAGCGCCCGAGGTTCTCGGCGCGCGCGTACGGGCGCTGCGCGAGGCGATGGACCTGTCTTTGCGTGGCCTGGCGGAGCGCTCCGGCGTCAGTGCGCCGATGCTCTCACAGGTCGAGCGCGGGGAGACCAGTCCCACGCTCCAACTCGCCAACCGGATCGCTGCGGGGCTCGAGCTGCGGCTCTCGCAGCTGTTGCGGCTGGATGAGGATGGGGCGATTACGGTGGTGCGCAAGGCCGAGCGGCGCAAGGGGCCTGGACGCGTGAGAGGTCACAGTTACGAGATCCTCAGCCCCCCGCTGCCCGGTCAGCGTGCCGAGCTTTCTCGTCACACGCTCGCCCCCGCGGCCGTCACCGGCGTGTCGGGCGATCCGCCGGTGCACGAGCCGGGCAGCCGCGAGACCGCGCTGATCGAGTCGGGCACGGTCGTGCTGCACTGCGACGGGGCGAGCTACGAACTCGCGGCCGGCGACTCGGTGACCTTCGATGCCGATCTTCCCCACCACTTCGAGAACCCCGGACACGAAGAGGCCGTAATGCTGGCGGTCGTCAGCGCCGGACTACGGAGGAGCTAAACGCGATGGCGAAAACATTGTTCGAGAAGATCTGGGACGCCCACGAGGTGTCTCACGCGCTGCTGTACGTCGACCTGCACCTCGTGCATGAGGTGACCAGCCCCCAGGCGTTCGAGGGACTGCGGATCACCGGCCGCACGGTGCGCCGACCCGACCGCACGCTGGCGACGGCCGACCACAACGTGCCGACCGACGGAACCGCGCTCGCCGCCAGGATCCGGGACGAGCTCTCCCGCGTGCAGGTCGAGGCGCTCGAGCACAACTGCGCGCAGTTCGGGGTTCCCCTGTACTCGCTCGGTTCTGAGCACCAGGGGATCGTGCACGTGATCGGCCCGGAGCTGGGAGTCACCCAGCCGGGGATGACGATCGTCTGCGGCGATTCCCACACCGCCACGCATGGCGCGTTCGGCGCGCTCGCGTTTGGAGTCGGCACGAGCGAGGTCGAGCATGTGCTGGCGACCCAGTGCCTGGTGCAGTCGAGGCCCCGCTCGATGCGGATTCGGTACGACGGCTCGCTTGGCTTCGGCGTCACCGCCAAGGACCTGATCCTCGCGACAATCGGCCAGATCGGTGTTGACGGTGCCGTGGGCCACGTCGTCGAGTACGCCGGACCGGCGATCGAGGCGCTGACGATGGAGGGCCGGATGACCGTCTGCAACATGACGATCGAGGCAGGGGGACGAGCCGGGATGATCGCTCCCGACGAGACCACGTTCGAGTGGATGAGCGGTCGGCCCGGCGCGCCCGCTGAGATTCCGGCGCAGTGGCGTTCGCTCAGCACCGATGCGGACGCCTCCTTCAACCGTGACGTCGTCGTTGACGCAGCGGCGATCAGCCCGATGGTGACGTGGGGAACCACGCCCGGAATGGTGGCGCCGATCACCGACTCGGTACCCGATCCCGGCTCCGAGCAGGATGAGCGTGCGCTCGAGTACATGGGACTGGCCCCCGGGACCTCGATGCAGGACATCAAGCTCGATCGTGTGTTCATCGGCTCGTGCACAAACTCACGCATCGGCGACCTGCGTGCCGCCGCCGAGGTGATCGATGGCCACAAGGTCGCGGATGGCGTCCACGCGATGGTCGTGCCCGGCTCACACCAGGTCAAGCTTCAGGCTGAGCGTGAAGGGCTCGACGATGTGTTCCGGCGCGCCGGGTTTGACTGGCGCGGCGCGGGATGCTCGATGTGCTTGGGAATGAACCCCGATGTCGCCGCGGCCGGGGAACGGGTGGCCTCGACATCGAACCGCAACTTCGAAGGCCGCCAGGGCCGCGGGGCACGGTCACATCTCGTCTCCCCGCAGATGGCCGCAGCGGCGGCGATCGAAGGCAGATTTGTGGATATCAGGGAATGGAGCCCTCGCTCATGAAGGCAATCGAAACGATCACTGGCCGCGTGTCGGTGCTCAACCGCGACGACGTCGACACCGATCAGATCATCCCCAAGCAGTTCCTGAAGCGAATCGCACGGGCCGGGTTCGGGGACTTCCTGTTCTACGACTGGGCAAAGGAGCCGGGCTGGGACCTTCCCGCAAATCCGATCCTGGTGGCGGGTCGCAACTTCGGCTGCGGATCCAGTCGCGAGCACGCCGCGTGGGCGCTCGAGGACTATGGGTTTCAGGCGGTCATCGCGCCGAGCTTCGCCGACATCTTCCGCTCCAACTGCACCAAGGTCGGCCTGCTCCCCGTACAGCTGACTCCCGAAGAGTGCGCGGCAATCGCAGCCGCCGGCGAGGCGCAGGTCGATCTCGCCGAGCAGGAAGTCCGCTGGGCCGGCGGTACCGCGTCGTTCGAGATCGACGGGGAGGTCAAGCATCGCCTGCTGAGTGGGCTAGATGACATCGCGGTTACGCTCGCTGAGGACCAGGAAGCGATCGACGCCTACGAGCGCGACCGTGAGCGGACCGGTCCGGTTACCACGGCGCTGTGATGGCCGCGGTCCCCGACCGCGACTGGAACGCGGCGACCTACGACCGCTGTTCGCTGCTCTGCATCGTGCGATCAAGCCCGGCGGCCGGTTGCTCGAGCCGGATTCAGCGATGTCTCCTGCTGGCTCGAGCCCAAGAGCGTGACGCCGGAGCATGCCGATGCGTTCGTCGAGAGCGTCTGCCTGGTCCGCCACCTCGACATCCTCCCTGAAGAGCTGCGCCCGCAGTTCGTCGCCCGGGGGGGAGCGCGCCGGTGAGCCGCTGGTGCTCGACTACGTGCAGCTGAACATGACCGCCGTCAGGGCGTAGGGCGGTCGGCGGTCGCGGTTCTGCTGCTACGCGGCCACGTCGGCCGTCGGCGGCGCACTCGGATCGGCTACCGTCCGGACCGTCATGTCCCCACGAGTGATTCTGCTGCCCGGAGATGGGATCGGTCCCGAAATCATCGGGCCCGCCGTCGAGGTCCTGAGAGCCGTCGGCGCCGAGATCGAGTATGAGGAGCATCTTTTCGGAGGAGCGTCAATCGACGCTCACGGCACCGCCCTCACCGAGGAGACGCTCAGCGCTTGCCGGGGAGCCGAGGGCGTCCTGCTGGGGGCCGTGGGGGGGCCGAAATGGGATAGCACCGACGCTGCCAAGCCCCGCCCCGAGCAAGGGCTGCTGGGGTTGCGCAAGGGCCTCGGGCTATTTGCCAACCTTCGTCCCGTCAAGCCGTTGCCGGCCCTGTACGACGCCAGCCCGCTGAAGCGAGAGCTGATCGTGGGCACCGATCTGTTGGTCGTGCGAGAGCTGACCGGCGGGATCTACTTCGGCGAGAAGACGCGGAGCGCCGACAGTGCTTCGGATGCGTGTGTGTATACGCGGGAGGAGATCGAGCGGATCGCGCGGGTCGCATTCGGGGCCGCCCGGTCCCGCGTCACCAGCGTCGACAAGGCAAACGTGCTCGAGACCTCGCGGCTGTGGCGCGAGGTGATCAGCGAGCTGCACGGCCGCGAATTTCCCAACATCGAACTCGAGCACCTGCTGGTCGATAACGCCGCGATGCGACTGGTCTCGGCGCCGTGTCATTTCGAGGTGATCGTGACCGAGAACATGTTCGGCGACATCCTCAGTGACGAGGCGGCGATGCTGACCGGGTCGATCGGAATGCTCCCGAGCGCGTCGCTGGGGTCCGACGGCCCCGGCGTGTTCGAGCCCGTGCACGGCTCGGCGCCGGACATCGCCGGCACCGGCGCCGCCAATCCGCTGGCGATGTTCCTGTCAGCGGCGATGATGCTGCGCCATGGACTGGCTATGGAAGCTCAGGCCGCGGAGGTAGAATCGGCGGTCGACCGTGCGCTGGCCGACGGTCTACGTACACCGGATCTGGGGGGCGGCTCCAGAACGGCAGACGCTACCCGGGCAGTCCTCAAACACCTCTAAGGAGCAGTCGTGGAACAAGCGGACCTCATCTGGCACAACGGAGAAATGGTTGCCTGGGAGGACGCGAAGGTGCACGTACTGACCCACGGGTTGCACTACGGAACCGGTGTGTTCGAGGGCGAGCGAGCCTATGAGACCGCGAGCGGACCGGCGATCTTCCGCCACCACGACCATCTCGAGCGGCTGTTCCGGTCGGCCGAGCTGTACTACATGCCGATCCCGTACACACTCGAGGAACTGCGAGCCGCGACGCACGAGCTGATCGTCGCCAACGACCTGCGAGAGTGCTACATCCGCCCGATCGCGTTCCGGGGCTACGGTCAGATGGGGCTCTATCCGCTGGACGCGCCGGTCGAAGTCTCGATTGCGGTGTGGCCATGGGGCGCATACCTGGGCGAAGACAGCAAGAACGATGGCGTGCGGGCGAAGGTTTCGAGCTGGCGCCGGATCCCACACGATGCGCTGATCCCGCATGCGAAAGCCACGGGGCAGTACCTCAACAGCGTGCTGGCGAAGATTGAGGCGTCCAAGGCTGGCTATCACGAAGCGATTTTGCTCGACGCGCAAGGATTCGTCTCCGAAGGATCGGGCGAGAACATCTACGCGGTCCGCGAGGGCAAGATCCTCACGCCGCCGCAGACGGCCGGGATCCTCGACGGCATCACCCGCAAGTCGGTGCTCCAGATCGCACGCGACCTCGGCTACGAGGTCATCGAGCGGGACCTGGTGCGGGCGGAGCTGATCCTCGCCGACGAGGTGTTCCTGTCCGGGACGGCAGCGGAGCTCGTCCCGGTGCGCGAGATCGACGATCACCGGATCGGACCGGGCACGCCCGGTCCGATCACGCGCCAGATCCAGACCGTGTTCGACGGCGTGCTTCACGGTCGAGACCCTCGCTACGCCGAGTGGCTCGACGTGGTCAAGGTCCCGCAAAAGGCGATCTAGGACGATCTAGGATGATCACTGGTCGGTGGAGCGGACGAATTACGGAGGCGATCGGCGCTGGACGCTGATCGCTTCCCCGCCTGTTCGTACCGTCTCACTGACTGAGGAGTACCGCCGATGAGCAAGGTCCAGCTATACGACACAACACTCCGCGACGGCATGCAGGGAGAGGGAATGTCCCTCTCCGCAGAGGAGAAGCTTCGCGTCGCGCATCGGCTCGACGAGCTCGGAATCGATCTGATCGAAGCCGGCTTCGCGAGCTCCAACCCGAAGGAGATCGAGCTATTCGAGCTGCTCGCCGCCGAAACGTTCATGCACGCCGCGATCGCCGCCTTCGGGATGACGCGCCGCCGTGACGTGGCCGCCGAGGACGATCCTGCGCTCCGCGTGCTGGCCGGTTGCTTTGCTCCGGTGTGCACGCTGGTCGGCAAGACCTGGGCGCTGCACCTGGAGAAGGTGGTCAAGGTGGACCGCGACGAGAACCTGCGGATGATCGCTGAGTCGGTGGCGTTCCTGCGCGCTCAGGACAAGCGCGTGATTTACGACGCCGAGCATTTCTTCGACGGGTTCGCCGATGACTCCGCCTACGCGCTGCGGTGCCTGCGGGCCGCCGCCGAGGCCGGGGCCGAGACCGTCGTGTGCTGCGACACCAACGGTGGCACGCTCCCTGACCAGATCGCCGCGGTGATGAGATCCGTGGTCGATCACCTGGAGGGCGAACGGGTCAGAGTCGGGATCCACTGCCACGACGACGCTGGGTGTGGCGTGGCCAACTCGCTGGCCGCCGTGCAGCAGGGCGCGACCCAGGTCCAGGGAACGATCAACGGCTACGGCGAGCGCTGCGGCAATGCCAACCTCGTCTCGATCATTCCGAACCTGCAGCTGAAGCTCGGCTACCAGTGCCTCACTGAAGCTCAGCTTGCATCGCTGACGCCGACCGCTCACTTCTTCGACGAGTTACTCAATTTCACTCCAGACCCAGACAACCCGTTCGTTGGGCGCAACGCATTCGCGCACAAGGGCGGGATGCATGTCGCTGGGGTCGAGGCCGACCCGGCGACGTTCGAGCACGTGGAGCCCTCGGTGGTAGGCAACCGCCGAGAGGTTCTGGTCTCGGAACTGTCCGGCAAGCGGACCGTGCAGGCCCGGGCCCGCGAGGCGGGCATCGCGCTTGATGACGCCGCGGCAACGCGCCTGGTGGAGCGGGTAAAGGAACTAGAGCACCACGGCTACCACTTCGAGGCGGCCGACGGGTCGTTCGAGTTGCTACTGCGCAAGGAGACCGGCGATTACCAGCCCCTCTTCCGGCTCGAGTCCTGGCGAGCGATTGTGGAGAAGCGGGCGGACGGACGGGTGGAGACCGAGGCGACGATCAAGATTTGGGTCGAGGGCGAGCGTTACGTGCGGACCGCCGAGGGCAACGGTCCGGTCAACGCGCTGGACCGCGCGCTGCGCGATGCGCTAGTCGAGATCCACCCCCATCTGGCGGACATCGATCTCGTCAACTTCAAAGTCAGAATCCTGGACGAGACCAAAGGCACCGGGGCGGTCACCAGGGTGCTGCTCGACGTCTCCGACGGTGAGGACGTATGGGGATCGATCGGCGTGTCCGAGAACGTCATCGAGGCGTCCTGGGAGGCGCTGGTTGACTCACTCGAGTACGGCATGCAGGTAAGCCGGGTCAAGGCCGTCTCGGCGTCGGGCACGTGAGCGACCCAGTTCCGCTTGCGCGGCCGGTGATCGGCGCGCGCGAGGAGGAGTTGGTGCTCGAGGTCTTGCGTTCGGGCCACCTGTCGCTCGGTCGGCGATTGCCCGAGTTCGAGCGGGCGTTCGCAGACCGTCTAGGGGTTCCGTGCGCCAGCGCGGTCTCGAGCGGGACGGCCGGTCTGCACCTGGCGTTGAGAGCTGTGGGCGTGGCGGACGGGGACGAGGTGATCACGAGTCCGTTCTCGTTCGTGGCCAGCGCCAACGTGGCTGTTTACGAGCGGGCCCGACCCGTGTTCGCCGACATCGATCCGTTGACCTTGAACCTCGACCCTGACGCTGTCGCCGCTGCGGTCACGGATCGCACGACGGCGCTGTTGCCCGTCCACATCTTTGGCTATCCGGCGGACATCGTCGCCCTCGAGCGGCTCGGACTGCCGATCGTCGAGGACGCATGTGAGGCACTTGGCGCGGTCGATGCCGACGGTGTGGCGGTCGGTGGCCGTGGCCACCCCGCGGTATTCGGCTTCTATCCCAACAAGCAACTGACGACCGGCGAGGGGGGGATGATCACGAGCTCGGACCCCGAGCTCAAGGAGCGGATCGACTCGGAGCGAAACCAAGGTCGAGCGCCGGATATGGGGTGGCTCGACCACGATCGCCTGGGCTTCAACTACCGGCTTTCCGACGTCGCGTGCGCGCTCGGGCTCGCCCAACTCGAGCGGCTCGATCAGATGCTCGCCGACCGAGCTCGGGTGGCGTCCTCCTATCGCGAGGCACTGGCCGGGTTGGAGGGGCTGGAGCTCCCGTGCCCGGACCGCGACGGGAACCGCCGGGGATGGTTCGTGTTCGTGGTGCAGCTGCCGCGCGGAGTGGACCGCGACTCGGTCGTTCACGCCTTGGATGTCCGGGGAATCGCGAGTAAGCCGTACTTCCCCGCGGTCCACCTGATGACGTTTTACCGCGAGCAGTTCGGGCACCGGGAGGGTGAGTTCCCGGTCTGCGAGGACGTCGCGGCACGCTCGATCGCGCTGCCGTTCTTCCCGAAGATGAGCGAACGAGAGGTGCAGCGCGTCGCTGACGCTCTATCGGGGGTGCTGCGCGGCTCGCCTGCTGAGCGCCAGGCCGTGCGCTGAGCCCGGCTGCCCGTACCATGGCGTGCGTGTCTCGCTTTGCTGAATCCCAGCATCAGGACTTCCGCAAGCTGAACGATTCGATCGGCTTCGACTGGCGCCTCGGACCGTACGACGTGCAGCAGTCGCGGGCGCACGTCTCGATGCTCGCCGCGCAGGGCATCATCTCGGCGGAGGACCGCGACGAGCTACAGCGTGGTCTGGAGCAAGTCGAGCGAGAGCTCAGCGAAGCATCGTTCCCGTTCGCAGACGGTGACGAGGACATCCACATGGCGATCGAGCGTCGGGTGGGAGAGATCGTGGGTCCGGTGGGCGGCAAACTCCACACCGCGCGCTCGCGCAACGATCAGGTTGCGACCGATGTGGCGATGTTCGTCCGCGCTCACGCGGATCAGGCGGTCGATGGGATCGTGGCGCTCGCGCGGACCCTGATCGTTGTCGCCGAGGCGCATCTCGACTGGCCGATGCCGGGTTACACGCATCTCCAGCGCGCCCAGCCCGTGTACCTCGGCCATCATCTGCTGGCGTACGTGTGGATGCTGGCGCGCGACCGGGAGCGGTTCGATCAAGTCGTGCGCGCGACCGGATTGCTGCCCCTCGGGGCGGGCGCGTTGGCGGGCGTCAACTTCAACACCGATCGGGCGGCAGTGGCGCGCGAGCTCGGGTTCTCGGGCGTCGCCGAGAACTCGATCGATGCGGTCTCGAACCGGGACTTCGTGCTCGACTATCTCGCCGCCGCGGCGACTTGTGCCACGCACCTCTCACGGTTGGGGGGCGAGATCGTGCTCTGGTCCTCCTCGGAGTTCGGCTTCTGTCAGCTCTCCGATGCGTGGGCATCGGGCTCGTCGATCATGCCTCAGAAGAAGAACCCCGACGCTGCGGAGCTGTTGCGAGCCAAGGCGCCCCGAGTCGCGGCCAATCTCCTCACCCTGTATGGAGTGCTCCACGGACTGCCACTGACCTACAACAAGGACATGCAGGAGGACAAGGAGCCACTGTTCGACGCTGTCGACACGCTCGAGGGATGTCTGGCCGCGGCGACCGGAATGCTGTCGTCGATCAGTTTCGATCGCGCCGCGCTGGCCGAGGCCGCCACCGACCAATTCCTGGCGGCGACTGACATCGCCGATTTATTGGTGCGGCGCGGGATGCCGTTTCGGCAGGCGCACGGGGCCGTCGCCGCTCTGGTGCGCTCGGCAATCGAGCAAGGGAAGTCTCTGTCTGAGCTCACCCCGGCTGAGCTGGGGGAACAGTCGGAGCTACTGGATCCTGAGTTCTACGCGATGCTGGCGGATCGAGCGTGGCTGGAGTCGAAGGTGTCCGAAGGCGGTACGAGCCTGGCGCGCGTTCGCGAGCAGCTGGAGCGCGCCCACGCCACCATCCAGTGAGGCGCGGTTTCTACGCCCGGCCCGTACTCGACGTCGCCCGCGATCTGATCGGGTGCGTGGTCTGGCACGATCGCTCCGCCGGCGTGATCGTCGAGACCGAGGCCTACCACGACTCCGAGCCGGCGTGTCACGCGTTCGTCGGTCTCACGCCGCGCACCCGGACCCTGTTCGGAGCCCCGGGGATCGCCTACGTTTACCGGTCATATGGGATCCATTCGTTGCTGAACGCCGTCAGCGAGCCAGAGGGGATCGGAGCGGCGGTGTTGATCAGGGCGCTCGAACCGCTGTCGGGAATCGAGTTGATGCGAGATCGGCGTGGGGTCGAGCGCAATAGCGCTTTGTGCTCGGGCCCGGGGAAGCTGACGCAGGCGCTCGGGATCGAGCTTGAGCACAACGGCAGCGACTTGACTCGGGGACCGATTGTGATCTCGCGGCGACCGTCAGCCTGGCAGAACGTGCAAATCTCCGTGGATCGCCGGATCGGGATCACGAAAGCGGCGGAGCTGCCGTGGCGATTCTGCGCCACCGACAGCCCTTATGTGTCGCGACCCGTGCGCTGCGCGTCGTAGCCAATGCCCGGGCGGCTTAGCCGCCGCCGCCGATTCCGGCGCCGCCGGAGCCCGACGCGCCACTGCCCGAGTCCCCACCACCAGTGCCACCGCCGGCACCTCCACCGGTGCCACCGCCGGTCGCCGCACCAGTACCACCCCCGGTACCTCCACCGGTCGCCGCACCGGTACCTCCGCCGGTCGCCGCACCGGTACCTCCGCCGGTCGCCGCCCCAGTGCCACCGCCGGTCGCCGCCCCAGTGCCACCGCCGGTCGCCGCCCCAGTGCCACCGCCGGTCGCCGCACCAGTACCACCCCCGGTACCTCCACCGGTCGCCGCCCCAGTGCCACCGCCCGTTGTCCCACCGCCGGTGATGCCGCCGCCCGTAGTCCCGCCGGCGGCGGTCCCACCGCCGCTAGCGCTGCTCGCCCCAGTTCCCGAAGTCCCGGCGCCGCTTGACACCGAGCCGGCGCCGACCGCCGATCCACCGGAGCTGTTATCGGTGGACCCTCCGGTCGTGCTTGTCGTCTGACTCGGCTTTGACTGCTGCTCGGCGGCGAGGATTGGCAGCGCCTGGCTCATGAAGTCGTGCCAGATCGCAGCCGGAAAGGTGCCGCCCTCCACTGGACCGCCGTTGTAAAGCGTGGTCATCGGTACAAGCTTGTCGGGAAAGCCGACCCAAACCGCGACCGTCATCTGCGGGGTCCAGCCGACGAACCACGCGTCGCCGTAGTTGGTCGTGGTTCCGGTCTTGCCGGCGACATCGACCCCCGAAATCCCGGCCGCCGTTCCGGTGCCGTTCTGAACGACACCGGTCAGGATGTCGTGCACCGTTTGCGCAACCTGCGGCGGCAGGATTCGCTCGTAATCAGGCCTGTCGAACATGTTCTTGTGCTTACAGGCTGATGGACAGTAGATCTGCGCGATACCAGTGGGTCCCCGGTGGGGGGCGCCCAGGACGGGGTCGAAGACCCTTCTCCCTCCGGTGGCGAACGTCTCGTAGGCATGGGCCATGTCGAGCGGTGTGACGCCCACCTTCATGCCTCCCAGGATCATCGCGGGATTGCTCGAGACCGGCGAGCGGATGCCCATTCGTCTAGCCATTCGTGACACTCGCTTGGTCCCGTTGGGCCCCAGGCCCCGAATCCCGAGCCTCGCGTAGACCGAGTTATCGGAGATCGCGGTTGCGTCCGCGAGCGTTATCGGGCCCGAATAGGTGTTGCCGAAGTTGTGGACGATGAAATGCTCTTTGCCACCACTGTTGGGAACGATGAAGTCGGCCGGTGCGGAGAGGAGGATCGAGTCGGGGGTGTAGCCCGACTCGAGCGCAACCGAGAGCGTGAACGGCTTGAATGCCGAACCCGGCTGGCGGTGACCTTCCGTGGCGATGTTGAACGGGTGATGGTTGTAGTCCTCCTGTCCATTGACGATCGGGCCGCCGACCATCGCTCGGACTTGACCGGTCTGATTATCGATCGCGACCATCGAGGCGGGGGGCGAGCTCGGACCGCTGTAAGGGAGCTCCTGAGAGACCGCCGTGTCCGCCGCCTGCTGCAACTTAAGGTCGAGCGACGTACGGATCTTCAGCCCCCCGTAGAACGCCCGGTACTCGGCCACGCGGGCGGGAACGCCATGCCCCAGACCCATCGCGGAGAGGATCTGCGGACGCAGCCAGCTTGTGAAGTAAGGGGCAGCCGCCGGCTCCTGGGGCTGTTGAATGTCGTTGGCGGTCGGCACCGGTTGCTTGACCGCGTATTCGTACTGCTGCGGCGTCAGATAGCCCCGGGCTCGCATTTCGCTCAGCACGAGGTCGCGACGCTCCTTCGCCGCGTGCGGATGCGCTACGGGATCGAACGCGCTTGGGTTGGCGACCATTCCGGCGAGCATTGCGGACTCCCAGGGAGTCAGCTGGGAGGCGCACGTCGGCCGCGGCATGTCCGGACTGCTGTCGCCGCACCCCGTCGTCGTGGACTGGCCGGGAGTCGCGGAATCGTATCCGTGCACCTTCCCGAAGTACACGCGGGCGGCTGATTCGACGCCGTAAGCTCCGTTTCCAAAATAGATCGAGTTCAGATACTCGGTGAGGATCTTCGTCTTCTTCCATTCGCGCGTGAGGTGATACGCGAGCGCGGCCTCCCGGAGCTTTTCGAACACCGTCCGGTTGGCCTGCTCGGATAGTGCGTTCTTGACGAACTGCTGGGCAATCGTCGAGGCACCCTGGCGAGCGCCCCCGGTGACGTCGGCGGCGAAGGCGCGTGCGATTCCGTGGATGTCAACACCTTGGTCACTCCAGAACCGCTTGTCTTCGATCGCCACCACCGCGTCCTTCATCGATGTAGAGATCTGGCCGAAGGTGTCGATCGCGACGTGATTGGGCGGCGCGAACTGACCGATCAGGTGCCAATGGTCGTCGTACAGGTAGGAGTTCGCGGCCGCCTGGTACTGCTGCTTGTTCTCGAGCTGCGGGAGATCCGAGGCGACGGCCATCATCATCCCGAAGATCGTCGAAATCACGGCGAGCGTGGCGAGGCCGGCGAAGATCAGCAAGAGACGCAGTTTGCGGAGCTTCGGCTTGGGCGGCCGGCCATCGGGAGAACCTCGCCGCGGCCAGCGGCGCCGGGGGGGTGCGGGGGGAGTGGGCGCTTCAGGCCCGCCGAGCGCTTGGCTTCCGGCGTCGCCTGAGCGCGCGGCCTGTTCCGCTTCGCCCTTGATCGGGGTGTGAACGTCACCGGACATGCGATTTCAGGTGCGGCCCGGCGGCGCATAGGCCGCCCGGTACGGCCGCTACCGCTCGGGGGGAACGCGACGGCAACCGTTCCCACCGGGGGCGCGTGAGTCTAGCATTGCGGCGGATGGACGAACCCCAGCCCACGCCGGCCCAGGCGTCCGCCCGGCTGACGCGGAACGCGGTTGAGTGCCTACCCGAGGGTGCGCTCGAGCAAAAGCTGGCCAGCGGCCGTGCGCTCCGGGTCAAGCTCGGAATCGACCCCACGGCTCCAGACATTCACCTCGGGTTTACCGTCGTGCTGCAGAAACTTCGTGAGTTCCAAGACCTCGGGCACACGGTGGTTCTGATCGTCGGGGACTACACCGCGCGCGTCGGAGATCCGAGCGGTCGCTCGAGCACCCGGCCGGTCCTCTCACCAGCAGAGATCGACGCCAACGCACGGACGTTCCAGGAGCAGGCCCGCCGGGTGCTCGACTCCGAGCGGTTAGAGGTCCGCTTCAACGGCGAATGGCTTGACATGCCGATGGACGACCTGTTCGCGCTCGTAAGGACGACTACCGTCGCCCAGCTGCTCGAACGCGAGGACTTTGCCAAGCGTTTCGCCGCGCACGCGCCGATCTCGGTGCTCGAGCTGCTGTATCCCCTGCTCCAAGGCTACGACTCGGTTGCCGTCCGCGCTGATGTCGAGCTCGGCGGGACCGACCAGAAATTCAACCTGCTGCTCGGCCGCGACATCCAGCGCGCCTTCGGACAGCCGGAGCAGGTGGTCTTGACGCTGCCCCTCCTGGTCGGAACCGACGGCGAGCGCAAGATGTCCAAGTCGTTTGGCAATTACATCGGGGTCACGGATCCTCCGGCGGAGATGTACGGCAAGACGATGAGCGTCCCGGACGAGGCGCTCTCGTCGTGGTACTCGCTGCTGCTGGGTTCAGAACCTCCTGCAGAGCTCGGGCCGCGAGATGCCAAGCGGGCCTTGGCGAGGGCCTTGGTCGAGCGCTTTCATGGCGTCGAGGCGGCGCGGTCGGCCGAGGATGAGTTCGATCGGCGTTTTGTCAGCCGCGAGCTGCCGGAGGCGGCTGAGCTGTCGGTACTCGAGTGGCCGGCGTCCGAGGATACCGTTCATCTTCCGGCCTTGCTCGCGAGCGCGTTCGGCATCTCGACATCTGAGGGTCGCCGCGCGATCGCGCAGGGTGGAGTAAAGCTCGATGGCGAAACCGTCGGCGGTGAAGCTCTGGACGTGCCGATTGCCGATGTGGACGGCGCGGTGCTTCAGCTCGGCAAGCGCCGGTTTACAAGGGTGCGCCTGATCGCCGGCGACCGGAACGCCGCTGCCTGATCGTGACCGTTCACACCGGCCTGTTGCGACTGCAAACGCCTGGCAATGGTCATGTCGTCGATATCACTCCGGGGGTAGCGAGCGTGATCCGCACCGCGGGCGTGGAGCGGGGCTTGGTCTCGGTGTTCGCGGGGGGCTCAACGCTGGCGGTGACGACGATGGAGTATGAGCCGGGAGGCGTGCATGACCTGCAAACCCTGCTCGACCGCCTCGTGCCGCCCCACGGTGACTACGAGCACAACCGTCGCAACCACGACACCAATGCGCACGCGCACCTGCGAGCGGCAGTGATCGGTCCATCCGAGACGATCCCGGTCCTCGACGGCCAGCTCGTGCTCGGCACCTGGCAGCAGATCGTCCTGATCGACTTCGACGACCGGCCGCGGGACCGGGTAGTCAACGTGCAGGTGCTCTCCTGAGGCGGGCAGGCGCCCCAAGAGCTCGGCCGCTAAGCTTTCTCCCGGCCATAGGAGCTTTCTCCCGGCCATAGGACCTCGGACTGAGATTGGCGGCGCTCGCAGGAGCCGCTTCCCATCCGAGCAACTCTGGCGCTATACTCAGGGGTACGCTCCGGAGGCCCAGCATGGGCTCTTGGAAGCGCCCCTGAGAAGGAAACCCCTCCGAAGAGGTGCGACGGTCTTTGAAAACTCAACAGCATGCGCACAACTCGATCGATCCCTCGGTCGAGGAGTGTGTCCAGGTTCGACACCGTCGCTCGATGGACCCATTCGATGGGTCCGTTTGTCGGCGGTGCCAAGATTGAACCCCGTCTTGCGCCCCGAAGCCATCGGTGTACGTTGGCTTCCTCGAGCGGGCGCGAGGGCTTGATCCCACCAGGGGTCAAGCCCAGGGTTTGCCCGTTCACCGGAACGATTCGGTGTCCGGGTGTATTTCCCTGACACTCTTTGTGAAATTAGAGTAGTTCTTCACGGAGAGTTTGATCCTGGCTCAGGACGAACGCTGGCGGCGTGCCTAACACATGCAAGTGGAGCGACGAACCAGGCTTCGGCCTGGGGCAGAGCCGCGAACGGGTGAGTAACACGTGGGTAACCTGCCCCGATGATTGGGACAACCCGAGGAAACTCGGGCTAATACCGAATGTGCCCTCCGGCCATAAGGCCGCTGGGGAAAGGAAGCTTCGGCCTCCGCATCGGGATGGGCCCGCGGCCCATTAGCTTGTTGGTGAGGTAAGAGCTCACCAAGGCGACGATGGGTAGCTGGTCTGAGAGGACGATCAGCCACACTGGGACTGAGACACGGCCCAGACTCCTACGGGAGGCAGCAGTGGGGAATCTTGCGCAATGCGCGAAAGCGTGACGCAGCAACGCCGCGTGGGGGAAGAAGGCCTTCGGGTTGTAAACCCCTTTCAGTTGGGACGAAGCTTTGCCGGTGAATAGCCGGTTGGAGTGACGGTACCTTCAGAAGAAGCCCCGGCTAACTACGTGCCAGCAGCCGCGGTAATACGTAGGGGGCAAGCGTTGTCCGGAATCATTGGGCGTAAAGAGCGTGTAGGCGGCTCGGTAAGTCCGCTCTGAAAGCCCGGGGCTCAACCCCGGGAGGCGGGCGGATACTGTCGAGCTAGAGTCCGGAAGAGGCGAGTGGAATTCCCGGTGTAGCGGTGAAATGCGCAGATATCGGGAGGAACACCAATGGCGAAGGCAGCTCGCTGGGACGGTACTGACGCTGAGACGCGAAAGCGTGGGGAGCAAACAGGATTAGATACCCTGGTAGTCCACGCCGTAAACGATGGGCACTAGGTGTGGGGGGTGTCGACTCCCTCCGTGCCGACGCTAACGCATTAAGTGCCCCGCCTGGGGAGTACGGCCGCAAGGCTAAAACTCAAAGGAATTGACGGGGGCCCGCACAAGCAGCGGAGCATGTGGTTTAATTCGACGCAACGCGAAGAACCTTACCTGGGCTTGACATGTTCCTGACCGCCGTGGAAACACGGCTTCCCTTCGGGGCAGGATCACAGGTGGTGCATGGCTGTCGTCAGCTCGTGTCGTGAGATGTTGGGTTAAGTCCCGCAACGAGCGCAACCCCCGTCGCATGTTGCCAGCATTTAGTTGGGGACTCATGCGAGACTGCCGGTGACAAACCGGAGGAAGGTGGGGATGACGTCAAGTCATCATGCCCCTTATGTCCAGGGCTACACACGTGCTACATTGGCGCGTACAGAGGGTTGCGATACCGCGAGGTGGAGCGAATCCCTTAAAGCGCGTCTCGGTTCGGATTGCAGGCTGAAACCCGCCTGCATGAAGGCGGAGTTGCTAGTAATCGCGGATCAGCACTGCCGCGGTGAATACGTTCCCGGGCCTTGTACACACCGCCCGTCACACCATGGGAGTGAGCAACACCCGAAGCCGGTTGCCTAACCTTTTGGAGGGTGCCGTCGAAGGTGGGGCTCGCGACTGGGGTGAAGTCGTAACAAGGTAGCCGTAGCGGAAGCTGCGGCTGGATCACCTCCTTTCTAGGGAGCCCTTCAACCAAAGGGCACCGATCCACTAACAGGATCGTCGGCCACGAGGATCGTCCGCCACGAGCTTTGCTCGTGGCGAGCGAGCTCTCGAACTCGGCGACGCCCTCCTGCGACGTGGTCGGCCACTAGAACGTCGACCGGGCCTGGCAGGTCGGATGACCGCGCTGACCGCGCGGGCAATCCGCCTCGTATGCTGTTGAGTTTTGAGAGACCGGCATGCTGCCGGCGGCTCGCTGGACTATGTCCCGGGCCACCGCGCGGTGTGTTTTGCCTCTTCGCGGACCTTGAAAACTGCACAGTAGCCAATGACACGGGTATCACCGGGTGGAGCCATAAGGCTCTTCCCAAGATCACCGTCAAGATATTAAGGGCACATGGTGGATGCCTTGGCACCAAGAGTCGATGAAGGGCGTGAACGGCTGCGATAAGCCGCGGTGAGGCGCTGAATGGCCAGTGAACCGCGGATTCCCGAATGGGGAAACCCAGCGTCGGTAATGCGACGTTATCCCGTGCTGAACACATAGGCGCGGAGAGGACAAGCGGGGGAAGTGAAACATCTCAGTACCCCGAGGAAAGGAAATCAACCGAGACTCCCTGAGTAGTGGCGAGCGAAAGGGGATCAGCCTAAACCTGGCGTGTGTAAGCGGTCACGCGTTGCACGTCCGGGGTCGTAGGACATCTGGTCCAGGCTGTGACCGGTCTGGCGGAAGTTACAAAGTCATGTGATAGTCGAAGCGTGTGGAACCACGCACCACAGAGGGCAACCGTCCCGTAGACGAAATTGCATGGCCTTCCGCAGATGTTCCTGAGTAAGTCCGCTCTCGTGAAACGCGGACTGAATCTGGGGGGACCACCCTCCAAGGCTAAGTACTACTTGGTGACCGATAGCGGACTAGTACCGTGAGGGAAAGGTGAAAAGTACCCCGGAAGGGGAGTGAAATAGTACCTGAAACCACGTGCCTACAAGCGGTGGGAGCGGCCTCGTGCCGTGACCGCGTGCTTTTTGCATAACGAGCCGGCGAGTTACTCGTCTGCGGCAAGGTTAAGCGATGAGCGGAGCCGTAGCGAAAGCGAGTCCGAATAGGGCGACATAGTCGTAGGCGGTAGACCCGAAGCTGAGCGAGCTACCCATGGGCAGGTTGAAGCGGGGGTAAGACCTCGTGGAGGACCGAACCGACCTAGGTTGAAAACTGGGCGGATGACCTGTGGGTCGGAGTGAAAGGCTAATCAAGCTCAGTGATATCTGGTTCTCTCCGAAATATATTTAGGTATAGCCTCGGATAAATTCCGTGGCGGCCGTAGAGCACTGTTTGGACTAGGGGCCCTACCAGGTTACCGACTTCAGGCAAACTCCGAAGACCGTCACGGCTACTCCGGGAGTCAGTTGCTGGGGGATAAACTTCAGCGTCAAAAGGGAAACAGCCCAGACCGCCAGCTAAGGTCCCTAAGTGTTAGCTAAGTGGTAAACGATGTTCGAATGCCCAGACAACCAGGAGGTTGGCTTAGAGGCAGCCATCCTTGAAAGAGTGCGTAACAGCTCACTGGTCAAGTGTTCGAGCGCGGACAATGTAACGGGGCTCAAGCTAACCACCGAAGCTGCGGGTGCGTGAGGTCTGCGGACCGATCGTGCGGTAGGAGAGCGTTCCGGCGCCAGTGAAGCGGCGGCGTAAGCCAGCCGTGGAGGCGGCGGAAGTGAGAATGCCGGCATAAGTAACGAAAGAGGGGTGAGAATCCCCTCCGCCGATTGCCCAAGGTTTCCTGAGTAAAGTTCGTCTGCTCAGGGTTAGTCGGGTCCTAAGGCGAGGCCGAAAGGCGTAGTCGATGGCCAACGGGTTGATATTCCCGTACCACGTCGCTTCCGTTTGACCGATGGGGGGACGAGGAAGGCTATGGGATCCCAGGCGATGGTTGCCCTGGGGTAAGCATGTAGGGGTGGCTCCAGGCAAATCCGGAGCCGCATAACCTGAGGTGCGATGCCAGCTGGCTCTAAGCCGGCGAGTCCCGGATGCCATACCTCCGAGAAAAGCCTCTAGGGAGGAAGCGCGTGCCCGTACCAAAACCGACACAGGTGGGCAAGTGGAGCACACTAAGGTGATCGAGATAACCCTCGTTAAGGAACTCGGCAAAATCGCCCCGTAACTTCGGGAGAAGGGGCGCCCCAGTAGGGTGAACCGCTTCGCGCGGGAAGCCCGAGAGGGCCGCAGTGAATTGGTTCAAGCGACTGTTTACCAAAAACACAGGTCTCTGCTAAGTCGTAAGACGACGTATAGGGGCTGACGCCTGCCCGGTGCCGGAAGGTTACGTGGAGGTGTTAGGGCTTCGGCTCGAAGCACCGAAACTAAGCCCCGGTAAACGGCGGCCGTAACTATAACGGTCCTAAGGTAGCGAAATTCCTTGTCGGGTAAGTTCCGACCTGCACGAATGGCGTAACGACTTGAACGCTGTCTCAACGAGGGGCTCGGTGAAATTGCAGTCTCGGTGAAGATGCCGAGTACCCGCGGCTAGACGGAAAGACCCCGTGAACCTTTACTACAGCTTGGTATTGGGGTTCGATGCACCTCGCTCAGGATAGGTGGGAGGCTTGGAAGCGCCGGCTGCGGCTGGCGTGGAGCCAACCTTGAGATACCACCCTTGGTGTATTGGATCTCTAACGGCGCACCGTGAATCCGGGCGCCGGACAGTGACAGGTGGGTAGTTTGACTGGGGCGGTCGCCTCCCAAAATGTAACGGAGGCGCGCAAAGGTTCCCTCAGCACGGTCGGAAATCGTGCGTAGAGTGTAAAGGCAGTAAGGGAGCTTGACTGCGAGACCGACAGGTCGAGCAGGTGCGAAAGCAGGCCTTAGTGATCCGGCGGTAGCAAGTGGAAGCGCCGTCGCTCAACGGACAAAAGGTACTCCGGGGATAACAGGCTCATCGGGCCCAAGAGTCCACATCGACGGCCCGGTTTGGCACCTCGATGTCGGCTCGTCGCATCCTGGGGCTGAAGTAGGTCCCAAGGGTTGGGCTGTTCGCCCATTAAAGCGGTACGCGAGCTGGGTTCAGAACGTCGTGAGACAGTAGACCATTGCTGTCTATAAATCTGGCTATATGCTGGAAACTCCGAGTATCCCGCGCTACTCGTACTGTCCGCAACGGACAGTACAGTGACAATGTGACGGGTGCGGACAATCAGCAGGAAAGGCTGGATGGCTACATCTCGGGTTACGTGGACGGAGAGGGTTGCTTCTCGGTCGTTGTAAACCGTAATCCCTCATGCCGGAGCGGTTATCAACTCGTTCCTGAATTTCACGTGAGCCAGAATGGCGATCGCGCTGAGGTTCTCGAGTTGATCCGGCGGAGGTTTGGGAGTGTCGGCTATATCAAGCGAAACGGAAGGCGCGATCGCGCGCTTGTCTATGTGGTCCGAAGACGAGATCACCTCCCTGCGAGAGGTGATTCCGTTCTTCGAATCGTCGCCGCTCTTGTCATCGAAGCAGACGGATTTCGAGAAGTTTGCTGCGATCGTCAGAGCTATGGCCAGCAGCCACCACCGGTCGTCCGAAGGATTCAGAGAGCTGCTCGAAGTCGCAGTCTCGATGAATGGAAACGGACGGTTTCGACAGCACCGGTGGTTAGAGATCATAAGTAGTCAGCCAGAATCCTCAGAGACTGTACGCCAGACCGGATGACCATCCGGAAGATACAGTCCGAGCTGCATGGCGACATGCAGAGTCAGGCAGAAATGTCCTGGCCCTCGACTGACATGGTCGGGAGTAACAAAACTGTCGGTCCCTATCTGTCGCGGGCGTTGGAGAGTTGAGAGGATTCGTCCCTAGTACGAGAGGACCGGGACGAACGCACCTCTGGTGTATCTGTTGTCCTGCCAAGGGCATTGCAGATTAGCTACGTGCGGATCGGATAACCGCTGAAAGCATCTAAGTGGGAAGCCGGCCTCGAGATGAGCTCTCCCATCCCCTTGAGGGAGTAAGACCCCTGGAAGATCACCAGGTTGATAGGCCGGATCTGGAAGGACGGTAACGTCCGTAGGAGACCGGTACTAATGGGTCGAGGGCTTGACGGATTTTGATTGATATCCGTGCATTGGCACTGTGTAGTTTTGAAGGCCCACGAGGAGCGGTCTCTACCGGTTTCCGGTGGCTATGGCGAGGGGGAAACACCTCTTCCCATTCCGAACAGAGCCGTTAAGCCCCTCAGCGCCGATGGTACTTGGCCCGCAAGGGCCTGGGAGAGTAGGTCGCCGCCGGTTCTTTTTCAGCTTCTAGAATGCGCGAGATGCGCGTAATGAGATGCGGGACGTAGCGAACTTTCTGCGGGATAACCCGCAGGTGCTCGTTCTGCTCGTAATCTGTCTGGCGCTCGGCTTGGGCACGTTCGCGGCCGTCCTATTCGGCCTGATCACCGCCAGCCCGGGAACCAACACCGGTGAGCCGAGCGGTTCGATATGGTCGTTCGCAGCGCTCGCCGGCGTCCTGGCGGGGCTGTGATCTGGCGAACGAGGCTGTGAGAGCACCGCTCAGGACCCGCGCGGCTGCTAGGTCCGCCCATGCGCGCGCACGCGCGCGCAGCTTCCTCAGCGCGCGGAGCGTGACGGTGGCGTCCAGCAGGCGGGCATTGGCGAGGACAAACCGCTCGGCGGCGTCGACGTCGACTGGCATTTCCGCCACGCTACGCTGCGGTGAGCGCGAATCCCTATCGCGAAGCCAGATCGCGGTCAGTGGCCTTTGAATCCGTTCGCGCCGGCACTGGCGAGATGCAGTGCGCGGGGCGGGCCGGCACCGAGCCGGGGCGGCGGTTGGGCTGCCACCTGAGCGGGCGGCGATGAGGATGCGGGGGCGCGGCCTCTGGCGGGTCGCCGAGGATGTCCTCGAAGCGGCTCAGCCAGGCGCGCAAACGGTTAGCTGAAGAATGGAACATATGTTCGACAGGCTAGGCTAGCCTCCGGACGGAACCCGGCGCCGCGTTATGTCCCCATAAAGACGTCCTGAGCAGGGTTTTTTCCCGTCTCTCCAGTTATGTTCGCGATCCCGGCGACGACCACAGCTCGAGCTTAGTGCGGACGCGGTCGATCGTGGCCGCGGTGAACTCGGTTGTGCCGGCGTGGCCACCGAGATCGGGGGTCTTGATTCCCGAGGCGACCGTCTCGAGCACCGCCTCATAGATCGCGCGGGCGGCCCGGTCGGCTTCGGGCCCATAGAGCTCGGCGGCATGTCGGAGCAGCGTCCCGCAGGCGAGGATCATCGCCAGCGGGTTGGCAAGGTCCTTGCCCTGAAGCGCGGGCGCCGTGCCGTGAGGCGCCTCGGCCATCGCCACCGTCGTCCGATACTGATCGTCGAACGCGAGCAGCACGGACTCGGCGCCGGCGATCGAGCCGAACATCGGTAAGACGAGATCGGACAAGCAGTCACCGTCGCGGTTCAGCGCCGGGATCACGAGGGGGCGTCGGTCGCTCCCGACACGAGGCCGGCGTAGGTGGCATCGATCAACACGGGTTGGTACGCCACCTCAGGATGGCGGGCCGCGGCGAGATCCATCTCCTCCTTGAGCAGCCCCTCGTAAACCGGTGAGACCGTCCATTTCGGACCGCCATAGACCCGGGCAACCATCCGCTCGGCAGTTTTGAACGCGTATTCGGCGACTGCGCGGCATGTGGAGCGGGTGACGCGCTCGGTGCGGTAGGCGACTTCCGCCGGCGATCCCGGATCGCCCTCGCGCCACTCCTGGGCGCCATAGGCGTCCTCAACCGCCATTCGCACAATCGAGATCGGGTAGTGGACTCCCGCGATCGTCGTTACCCCGGGTAGCCGCCGGCCGGTTCTGATGATTACCTTGCCCTCGACGGCTTCGCGAAGGATCCGGTTTGGAGATCCGACGTCGTCGGCGCCCTCGGGAGTGATCGTGGCCGCCTTCAGACCGAGACCTGCCGCGCGCATCGCCGTGGCGGCTTGGGTCACGATCTGATTGGAGCTCGCTCGGCGATTCTCGAGCGAGAGATCGAAGCGTTGCAGCTCGAGGTCCACTTCCAACAGCTCGGGATCAAGCAGGCGGACCGACTGCTCCAACAGCTCCTGTCCCGTCTCGTCGCCCTCGAGGACGACGATCTTGATCGCTCTGGGCACCACTAGGCCGCCCCCAGCAACTCCTCCCGCTGCGCCGTCAGCGCATCGATCACGACCTGCAAGTGCTCGTCGAAATCGACGCCCAGATCGGCGGCGCCGTGCCGCAGTTCATCCCGGTCGACGGCCGCCGCGAAGCTTGGCTGCTTGAGCTTCTTCTTGACCGATTTCGGCGTCATCCCGACGAGTCCGTCCGGGCGCACGTAGGCACACGCGAGGAGGAAGCCCGAAAGCTCGTCGACGGCGTACAGGGCCTTCTCCATCGGCGTCTCGCGCGGCACGCCCAGGAAATCGGCGTGCGAGGCGACGGCGCGCACGAGCTCGGGTGGATAGCCACGCTGCTCGAGCTCACGGAGCGCGTAGCGAGGATGACCGTCCTCGAGGTTCGGATAACGCTCGTAATCGAGGTCGTGAAGCAGGCCCGTGAGCCCCCAGAGATCGGGATCGCCCTCGAACCGGGGCGCGTAGGCTCGCATCGCCGCCTCGACGGCCAGCATGTGGCGGCGAAGGGATTCAGACTCAGTCCATTCACAAAGAAGGGTCCATGCCTCCTCGCGCGAATTCTGCTGCTGCATGGTTGTTACCCTAGCTCAGCGCTCGGGGCCCCCCGCGCCTCCGAAGCATCGACCCGCTACGGTGACGGGCCCCCGTCCGCGTCTGCCGATAACCATGGAGAAATTCGTAATCGAAGGCGGCGTGCCCCTGTCCGGCACGATCGTCCCAAACGGAAACAAGAACGGTGCGCTGCCGATCCTGGCGGCGTGTCTGCTGACCGACGACGAAGTGATCCTGCGCAACGTGCCGCGGATCAGCGACGTCGAGGCGATGTTGCTGCTGCTCGAAGGGCTCGGGGCGGGCGTCCAATGGCTCGGGGACGGCGAGGTGGCGATCGACGCCTCCACGGTCGTCCGGCATACCGTCGACCGTTACCTGTCCGAACGAATTCGCGCCTCCTTCCTGCTCGCTGGTCCGCTCCTAGCCCGATTCGGTCGCGCCCAGATGCCGCCGCCCGGCGGCGACGTGATCGGCCGGCGCCGTCTCGACCCCCACCTGGACGCGTTCCGGGCGCTCGGCGCAACCGTCGAGCATCGGCGCGACAATGACCTCGTACTCGAGGCACCGACCCTCGGGCTGAAACCGTGCGACTTCCTAATGGATGAGCCGTCGGTGATGGCGACCGAGAACGCGCTCATGGCAGCGGCGTTGACCCGCGGCCCCACCGTGATCCGCAACGCCGCCTCGGAGCCGCATGTGCAGGACTTGGCCCGGATGCTGGTGTCGATGGGAGCTGCGATCGACGGGATCGGCTCGAACGTGATGACCGTGCATGGCACCAACAGTCTCAGGGGCTGCACGCACACGATCGCGCCCGACCACATCGAGATCGGCTCGTTCATGGCGCTGGCGGGCGTGACAGGCGGAGAGTTGATCGTCAAGGACACGGTGCCCGAGGACCTGCGGATGATCAGGCTGGTATTCGAGCGGCTTGGGCTCCGCAGCGAACTACGTGGCTCCGACGTGATCGTGCCCGGAAATCAACAACTGGTGATTCGCAACGACGCCGGCGACTACATCCCGAAGGTCGAGGACGGACCGTGGCCGGCGTTTCCCGCCGACCTGACGAGCATCGCCCTGGCGCTGGCCACCCAGGCCGAAGGCTCGGTCATGATCCACGAGAAGATGTTCGAAAATCGGCTGTTCTTTACCGACAAGCTGGTGCTCATGGGCGCCGCGATCACCATCTGTGACCCGCATCGCGCGATTGTGATCGGACCCCGGCCGCTCTCCGGCCAGCGCGTCGAGTCCCCGGACATTCGTGCCGGTATGGCGATGCTGATCGCCGCCCTGTCCGCAGAGGGCGTGACCGAAATCGGCAACGTCAACCAGATCGATCGCGGCTATGAACGGATCGACGATCGCCTGCGCGAGCTCGGAGCGCGGATCGAGCGCGTGGATGACGCCGTACCGGCGTAACCAACGCCGAGCAGACCCGTTACAGATAGCGAGATGGTCTTTCGGATTCCCAGCGGAACCCGGGATTTCCTGCCCGATGAGATGCGCGAGCTACGCGGGATGAGCGAACGTATACAAAGCGTGTTCGAGCAGGCAGGCTACGGCGAGATCTACACACCGGCGCTCGAGTACGAGGGAACGTTCGAGCGGGGTGGGGCGACAGCGGTGCAGCCGGCGTACCGAATGTTCGACGAGCAAGGGAACGTGCTCGTGCTGCGGTCCGACATGACGGTGCCGATCGCGCGCGTGGTCGCGACGCGTTACGCGCAGGCCGAGCCGCCGCTTCGGTTCTCATATTTCGCCCATGCCTACCGTGGGGTCCGCCCCCAACGCGGCCAGTCCCGCGAGTTCCTGCAAGCGGGAGTCGAGTTGATCGGGGCTCCAGCGCCGGAGGGAACGGCCGAGGTGTTGACGGTGCTGTGCGCGGCGCTCGACGCGGCCGGGCTTCGGACCTATCGGATCGGACTCGGAGACGCCGCCCTGTATCCCACCCTGCTCGAGGCGGTGGGCGTCGAGCCCGCGCGCCATGAACGGATCCTCACCCAACTGGCGCGCGGAGACTTCGTCGCCCTGGAGCAGGAAATTCACGAGCTCGGGCTCGGTGCGGAGCAGTCGGCGTTGCTGTTGCGCGTGCCCCGCCACCGGGGTGGGCCTGAGGTGCTCGGTGAGCTTGACGAGGCTGGCAACGAGGCTGGCAACGGCATGCGTGGGCTACACGCGCTCCTCTCTGAAGAGGTGGCGGCTCGCACGATCTACGACCTCGGACTTGTGCGGAGCCTCGGCTATTACACGGGCGCGGTGTTTCAGGTCTACGACCCGGCCTATGGGGTGCCGCTCGGTAGCGGCGGTCGCTACGACGAGCTCCTCGGGCGCTTTGGCCGCCCGCTCCCGGCCGTGGGTTTCGCGCTCAACATCGAGCGGCTCCACATCGCGCTCACTGGGGAGGAACAAGGGCGCCCGAGCGGTTCTTCGGGCGGGGGGGAGCGCCCCCAATGAGCCAGCTGCGCATTGCCGTGCCCCGCGGCGCCCTGTTCGAGGACACGCTCGATCTCCTCAGCCGGCTCGGGCTCGACACCCGCGAGGTGCGGGAGAACGATCGCAAGCTCTTATTCGAGCAGGTGGGGATTGTGACCATGCGGCCATCCGACGTGCCCACATACGTCGAAGCCGGCGCCGCCGATCTCGGCATCACCGGCAAGGACGTGCTGATGGAGCAGTCCGAGCGAGAACTGTATGAGCTGGTCGATCTCGGCTACGGGCACTGCCGGATGGTGTTGGCGACGGTCGCTGGCGAGGACCGCGCCGCCGAGGCGCTCCGGCGCCTCGGTGTGGTCCGGATCGCGACCAAGTACCCGCGGATCGCGGCGCGCCACTTCCTCGAAACGGGGCGCCAGGCGGAGATCGTCGAGGTCAAGGGCTCGGTGGAGCTCGCCCCCCTCACCGGCCTGGTCGAAGGGATCGTCGACCTGACGGCGACTGGTACGACGCTCCGCGAGAACGGACTGGTGATCCGTGAGCAGATCGCGCAGTGCACAGCGCGTCTGGTTGCCAATCGGGTCGCCCATAAGCTGAAGGCGCAGGCGATCGATGCCCTGCTGGAGCGTCTCAGTGCGTTGTGAGCGGCTATCGCTGATCGGCGATCCGGTCGCGCTGGCTGCGGAGTTGAGAGCGCTGGTTCCGTCGACGGAGTCCGTCAGCGAGGCCGTTGGGGAGATTATCGCCACCGTTCGGGACCGCGGAGATGAGGCGGTCCGCGAGTACACGCGAAGCTTCGACACCGCCGGAGCCGAGCCGGCGCCGTTGCTGGTTCACGACTCCGAGCTCGACGCGGCGGCGCAGCGCCTGGAGCCCGCGGTCCGTGCCGGACTGATGGCCGCGATCGACAACGTCGGGCACGTGGCCGCCAAGGCGGTTCGGGCAGACAGCGTCGTGCCGCTGGGCGGTCACGAGGTCGCGCTACGGGAGGCGCCGGTGGAGTCCGCCGGGGTGTACGTGCCGGGCGGCCGGGCGCCGTACCCGAGCACGGTCGTGATGGGCGTGGTGCCGGCGAGGGCCGCCGGGGTGCAGAGGATCGCGGTATGCGGGCCGCCGGGGCGGGAAGGGGACCTCAAGCCGGTCGTGCTGGGCGCCTGCCGACTGGCGGGAGCAGCGCTGGTCTACCGCATGGGCGGTGCGCAGGCGATCGCTGCGCTGGCGTACGGAACCGAATCGGTGACGCCGGTGGACGTGATCGTCGGGCCAGGCAATCTGTACGTTCAGGAAGCCAAACGGCAGGTGTCCGGGCAAGTCGGCATCGACGGATTCGCCGGCCCGAGCGACCTGGTCCTGATCGCCGGCAGCGACGCCGATCCCGGGCCGCTGGCGCTGGACTTGCTGGCGCAGGCCGAACATGGCGCCGGCACGCTGGTGATCGGCATCTCATCATCGACAGACGTCCTCGATCGGCTTGGCGGGTTGATCGAAAGCGCCCCCGACACGGGGGCTGTGGCCCGCTTGGTCGGAGCGCGCGACGCCGAACAAGCGCTCGCGTTGGCTCACGCGCTGGCGCCCGAACACCTGCAGCTTGTGGGCCACGAGATCGAGTCCTTGGCTCCGCGGGCCACTCGAGCTGGCTGCGTATTCGTCGGCCCCGCTGCCGGCGCTGCGTTTGGCGACTACATCGCCGGCTCTAGCCACATCCTGCCTA
Source organism: uncultured Solirubrobacterales bacterium (assembly GCA_963836065.1). Classification (GTDB taxonomy): domain Bacteria; phylum Actinomycetota; class Thermoleophilia; order Solirubrobacterales; family Solirubrobacteraceae; genus Palsa-465. Next base: position 68,120 of record CAWIII010000034.1, on the reverse strand, counting down.
CCGGGGGCGCTGCCCGGTTCGCCTCTGGGCTGACGCCGTCTCACTTCCGCCGCCGCTTTGCTGAGGTCCGGATCCCGGCCTCGGCTGCCGCCGAGCTCGCCAGGGCGGCCGCTCCCGTAGCTCGCGCCGAGGGTTTCGAGCTCCACGCGCGATCGATGGAAGCCCGCATTCGCGACAATGACTGACATGAGTCGCGCCGCCGAGATCGACCGCCAGACCGCCGAGACGCAGGTACACGTAGGCCTCGAGCTCGATGGCTCGGGTACGGGTGAGCGCGACACCGGGGTCGGATTTCTTGATCATATGCTCGATTTGCTTGCTCGTCACGGCCATCTCGAGCTCACCGTCAAAGCGACCGGCGACCTCCACACCGGAGCCCATCACACGGTCGAGGACGTGGGGATCTGCATCGGGCAGGCGCTCGACGAGGCGCTCGGAGACCGCTCCGGGATCGGCCGGTACGGTCAGGCCACCGTCCCGATGGACGAAGCACGCGCCTCCTGCGTGATCGACATCTCCGGCCGGGGCCTGTGCGCATTTCAGGCATCGCTGCCCCCCGGGGCGATCGGCAATTTCGACAATGAGCTGGTGGAGGAGTTCTTCAGGGCGCTCGCGACGAACGCGAGGCTGACGGTGCACCTCACCGTCGAGGCAGGCACTAACGCGCACCACATGATCGAGGCGGCGTTCAAGGCGTTCGCCCGGGCGCTGCGAGCCGCGGTCGCGCTCGACCCGAGCGAGCTGGGGGTCCCCAGCACCAAGGGAACGCTCATATGACCCGGATCGGGATCGTGGACTACGGGATGGGCAACCGTCGCTCGGTCCAGAAAGCGTTCGAGCATGTCGGGGCGACGGCGGCCATCAGCCGCGACCGCGAGGAGCTGAGGGACGCCGACGCGCTGGTGGTACCCGGTGTGGGTGCTTTCCCGTTGGCGATGCGCAATCTGCGCCAGCTCGGGCTGGACGAGCTGATCTGCGAGCGGGCGGCTAGCGGCACCCCGCTCCTCGGTATCTGCCTCGGTATGCAGCTGCTGTTCGCGCGGTCTGAGGAGCTAGGGCAGACCGAGGGACTAGGGCTGCTGCCAGGAGCGGTCACACCGCTTGACACACGGGGCCTCCGCCTGCCGCACATCGGCTGGAACGAGGTCCACTTCGAACGCTCATCCCCGCTGAGCCACGGGCTCCCACAAGGCGGCTGCCCGTTCTACCACGTGCACTCGCTGGCCGCTCATCCTCAAGATGCCTCCGACATCGTGGCCACGACTGAATACGGGGAGCGATTTGCGACGATCGTCGAGCACGGACGCGTGTTCGGCGTTCAATTTCATCCCGAAAAGTCCTCGATGCACGGGCTGCGCATGCTCGCCAACTTCGTAGCCATGTGCGCGAACCCCGCCGGCGCGGGGGAGCGGCGAGAAGTCCAGCTCCGCGCATGATCCTGCTGCCGGCAATCGACATCCTCAACGGCAAGGCGGTGCGCCTGGCCCAGGGGGATTTCGCCGCCAAGACCGTCTACGACGCCGATCCACTCGAGGCCGCGCGCCGATGGGCAGGGGAAGGCGCACGGGGATTGCACGTTGTCGATCTGGACGGGGCTCGGACAGGCACACCGGCCAACCTCGACCACCTCGCACGGATCACCAGCGAGCTCGATCTCCCGGTGCAGGTCGGCGGAGGGCTGCGAACCCCCCAGGCCGTGTCCAACGCCATCGGAGCGGGGGCAACGCGCGTTGTGCTGGGGACCGCGGCCTACCGGGACGTGGACTTTCTCGATGCCGTGATCGCGGACTACGGCAACCGCGTCGTGGTGTCCGTCGACGCTCGCGGTGGCCAGCTCGCGACCTCTGGGTGGACTGAGCAGACCGAGATTTCCGTTGAGCCCGTGATCGAGCATTTTGGGGCCAGAGGAGTCCGCCGCTTCGTCTACTCGAGCATCGAGCGCGACGGGATGATGAGCGGACCGGACCTCGATGAGGTCGCCCGGATCGCCCAAGTCGTGCGCGGGAGCTTTGTGTACTCCGGCGGCATATCGTCGCTCGCCGATCTTGAGGTGCTGGCCGCGCTGCGGCAGGTGAACCTGTCCGGGGTGATCGTCGGCAAGGCGCTCTACGAGCGACGGTTTGCAGTCGGCGAGGCGCAGCGGGTGCTGGACCAGCGCGGCTGATGCACTACAAGCGCGTGATCCCGTGTCTCGACGTCGACGCCGGCCGAGTCGTCAAGGGTGTCGGTTTTGTGGATCTGCGCGACGCGGGCGATCCAGTCGAGCTCGCGTCTCGCTACGACCGCGCCGGCGCGGATGAGCTGGTGTTCCTCGACATCACCGCGACCTCCGACAAGCGCGAGACCGTGGTCGAACTGGCGCGCCGGGCCGCGGACGAGGTGTTCGTGCCGTTCACGATCGGCGGCGGGATCCGTTCCGTGACCGACGCCCAGGCCGTGCTCGACGCCGGCGCGGACAAGATCTCGATCAATTCTGCGGCGCTCGCCCGGCCGGAGCTGATCGACGAGCTCTCACGGACGTTCGGCGCGCAGTGCGTGGTGATCGCGATCGACGCCAAGGCGCGTGACGGGGGTGAATGCTGGGAGGCGTACGTCGCGGGAGGCCGGACCGGTACGGGGCGCGACGCTGTCGCCTGGGCGCGGGAGGCAGTCGAGCGCGGAGGGGGGGAGATCCTGCTGACGAGCATGGACCGCGATGGCACAAACGCCGGCTACGACCTGCCGCTGACCGCGGCTGTGGCGCGGTCGGTTGGCGTACCGGTGATCGCGTCCGGAGGAGCCGGCGACCTTGAGCACCTCGCCCAAGCGGTGCAGGCGGGTGCCGACGCCGTCCTGTGTGCGTCAATCTTCCACTATGGCCATCACACCGTAGCGGGTGTCAAGGAGCACCTCGCGGAGGCCGGAATGGCCGTCCGGCAAGTGCGGAGTTGAGCCCTCCGGGCAACGCATACCCCCGGCGTCAAGTGGACGCCAATTCGGACCGGAAATGCAGTTTCTTAAAGCCCGGCTACGAGCCGACCGCTAAGCGGCCTCTTCGACGTACCCGGCAGCCGAGCACGCATCGCAATACGCGGCAGGCGGGACGCGAGGCTCGTAGCACCCTGGGCGGCAGCATGTCGACGACCGCTTCGGCCGGCCCCGTCCAATCCGGGCAGCTGCGGCATCCTTGAGCTCCTCGCGCATGCGATCAAGCTCCGCCGCGTGCTCTGGGCAGAACCGACGGCCCTCGGTGGCGGGTCGTTGACAATGGCTTCCACTACGACAGCGCATAGGCGTATAAGGATAGCAACCCCCGACCGAACGCACGTTCCGTGCAATATCTCGACCGGGGATCTAACCTCCTGCTGTCGAGGCCACAGCGTAACGTCTTTGCTCTTGTGAGGCGTCTTGGTCTGCTCGGTGCAACGCTGATCGCGGGCGCTGTGGTTCCGGCGGCGCAGGCCACGGTTTCTGCGAGCCCCCCTCTGCGGGTGCGACATTCGGGCCGGCCGGCGCGCTACGTCCGGATTCGCCCTGCGCTCAGCACCGCCTGGACTCGCCAGGCGCAGAGCAGCGTGACGCCGTTGCCCGACTACCCGCGCCCGGAGATGCAGCGCTCTCAGTGGATGAACCTCAACGGCCGCTGGGCGTTTCGCTCCGTCAAGGGGAACGCGCGTCCAAACTTCGCTGCGGTCCTGCCCAGGACCATCCTCGTGCCGTTTGCGCCCCAGTCCGCACTCTCGGGCATCGAGCGCAACTCGCCGCGATCGTTCTACGAGCGCAACTTCACCGTTCCACCGTCTTGGCGGCGTGAACGCATCCTGCTGCATTTCGGCGCGGTCACGTCCTCCACAAAGGTTTACGTCAACGGCGTCGCGGTGGGCTCGCACACCGGCGACTTTGATTCGTTTACGTTCGACATCACACGCGCGTTGAAACGAGGTCGCAATCAGCTGTTCGTCAACGCGTTCGATCCAGGAGAGGCGGGTGGCCAGCCCATCGGCAAACAGACGGTCGAGCCTCCGGGTTCGGTGTTCTTCACCGCCGCGAGCGGCATCTGGCAGACGGTATGGCTGGAGCCGGTCCGGTCCGCTCACCTCACGCGACTGGATACCGTTCCCGATCCGGCGCAGGATCGCTTACTTGTGACGCCGGTGGCGGCCGGGGCGAATGGCTCGCGCGTGGTGCTGCGAGCGCTCGACGGTCGCAAGGTGGTGGGAGTGGCCAACGGGCGACCGGGTCGGGCGATCGCCTTGCCCGTTCCGAGACCGAAGCTCTGGTCGCCGAGCCGCCCGTTTCTGTACAACCTCGACGCGGAGGTGATCCGAGGCAAGCACGTCGAGGACCGAGTGCGAAGCTATTTCGGGATGCGCACGATCTCGCTGGCTACCGTCGGCGGCGTCAAGCGGATCGTGCTGAACGGAAAGTTCGTCTTCGAAGACGGCGTGCTCGATCAGGGTTACTGGCCGGACGGGATCTACACCGCACCCACGGATGCGGCGCTCCGGTTCGACCTCGAGCGACAACGAGCACTTGGCTTCAACATGGTTCGCAAGCACGAGAAGGTCGAACCGGACCGCTGGTATTACTGGGCCGACCGGCTCGGGATCCTCGTCTGGCAGGACATGCCCAGCATGTCGCCGTACCTGCCACCACCCAGCAAGGCGCGGGAACGCGAGTTCATGCGTGAGCTTTCCGCGGTCGTCGGGGATCTGCAATCGCACCCGTCGATCGTCGGCTGGATCCCGTTCAACGAGGGCTGGGGAGCGTTTGCACCCGGAGCCGTGATCGAGGCGATAAAGCGGCTTGACCCCACGCGTCTTCTCGACGGGGACAGCGGCAGCGTCAACTGCTGTGGAGCTCCCGAGCCCGGGAGCGCGGCGGCTGGGGGCGGAAGCGGGGGAGACCTGCGCGACGCGCACTTGTACATGGGCCCGTACGCACCCACTCCCGATAACCGCGCGGCGATGATCGGCGAGTACGGGAACCTCGTCTACGGCATCGCGGCGGACGAATGGAATCCCCTCGCCGCGTCCCAGCTGATGCGCGGCTTTGGCTGGGATCGGATGCCCGACCCGACGGCCGCCTGCCGGCGCTACCAGCAAATGGCCGAGATGCTGCGCCAAGAGGTACGGCGCCCTGGTGTCTCGGCGGCGGTGTTCACGGCCTGGACCGACGTCGAGGACGAGATCGACGGGGTGATGACCTACGACCGCCAGCGGTACAAGTGCGATCCCGGAGTGATCCTGGCCGAGAACCGGGCCACAGTCGCCGCATCGCAGGATCCGGCGAAGCTGCGGGCGGACGCGCCCGCGATTCCGGCGGGAGCGGTCGCCTACTGGCGGTTCGATGAGGGCGCCGGGGACGTGGCCCACGACGCCAGTGGGCATGACGAGAACCTCACGCTGCAGAACGGCGCGGGTTGGGGAGCCGGGGTCCACGGCGCCTCGCTGAGTGTCGGGGGCGGCGGCCAGGCGGCGCAAATCGACACCCCGCTGCTCGACTCGGGCGGCGACTTCACGGTCGCTGCCTGGGTCCAGAGCGCCGATGGGACGCACGACGGCTCCGCGGTCAGCTTGGAGGGCACCGCGACTAACGGTTTCTCGTTACGTCTGCGCGGAAGTCGGTGGTCGTTTGCCATGGCTCAGCGGGACGTTCCGCGCAACCCGGCCGGCAGCGGGATCGCTTGCCCACCGATAGACAACTGCCTGGTCAGCGCCAGCAACCGGTATATGGGGTTAGCGCCCGACGCCCGCGACAACGTCGTCGCCGGCCGCTGGTACTACCTCGCCGGCGTGCGCCGCCGTGCTACCGACTCGATCGTTCTTTATATCGACGGTAACCCGGTCGATTCGCGCTGGCTCGGAGACACTTTCACCGCCGCTGGTCCGTTCTCGGTCGGGGCGGGCACAGGTACCGGCGGAGCGCCCGACACCTTCGACGGCCAAATCGACGACCTGCGCGTGTGGGACCGCGCGCTCAGCTCGGGCGACGTCTCGCAGCTCTTCCGCGCCGAGCAGGCCCGTGGCTAGGCGGGTGAGGCTTGCCCGTGGCGCGTGGGTGGGGAGCCGGAGCGGGTTTCTTTCTCGACGGCCGCATCTGGTAGATGGTCTGGTAGCCGATCAGGTAAAGCGCTCGATCGTCGGCGATCACCGGATTGAACGCGCCGTCAGGGAACGAGAACACCTGCTGTCCGGTGCGGGCGTCGAGTCCTGCCGTCGTCTTGCTGGCGAGGTCGGAGTAGTAGACGACATCGTCGACGATCGTCGCCGATCCGGAGATCTTGCCGCCGGCGTTGTGCGTCCACCGGATCGCTCCCGATCGAGCGTTGAACGCGTAGAAATTGCCATCATACGAGCCGAGGTAGACAGTCGGGCCGAGCCCGGGCGTGTTCGCGGCGGCTGCGGAGGCGTACACGTAGGCGCCCGTCCCGGTTGCCCAGGCCAGCTCGCCGTTGTGCTCCGCGAACGAGTACACGCGACCGTCGGTATTGCCCATGTAAACGCGACCAAACGCAACGGCTGGAGTCGAGTAGAACTGACCCGAGCCGAAGCCGAAGTGGGCGCCGTTGGTGCTGACCGCCCAGACCTGGTGGCCGTTACTGGCGTTGACCGCGTACGCACGGCCCGCATAGTCGCCGAAGTAGAGCACTCCGTTGGCGAGCGCCGGGCCGCCCTTGATCGCTCCGCTCCCGCGGTAGCGCCAATTGATGTGACCGTCGCGCGCCCTGACCGAGTACAGAGTGCCTCCCTGATCACCGAAGTACACATTCGCGCCCCACGCCAGCGGCGAGGACTCGGTGCCGGCCCCAATCGGGACCGACCAGACGACGTGTCCGCTCTTCATCGAAAGCCCGACAAACCGCCCGTTGCCTGGACTGTGCCCGTTGTTCGAGAGCACCGGTATGAAGATCAGGTGCTGGGGAACCCCGAGTGCCGGGGAAGCAGCTGCAAGCGTTCCGAGCTGTCGCTGCCAGAGCCGACGACCGTTGAGCTTGTTAACCGCGTGAGCCCGGCCGTTGTCGTCGACGAAATACAGCGTGTTCTGGTAGATGACGGGCGGGAACTCCAGCAGCGCGCCGTCGTTGTACCGCCACCCGACGTGCAGCGGCGGTGCGATCTTGGAGCCTCCGAACAGGCGGGTGCGGCCGGCATCGAACCCATACCGCGGCCATGCGAAGTTGTTCACGACCGGGGGCGGCTTGCGGGACGTAGTAGTAGACGTCGTCGTTGTGGTAGTCGACGTGCTGGTGAACTCGACGTTCGGATGGGAGACGTTGCCGGGCGAGTGGAGCAGGATGAACGCCGCCGTGCCACCCAGCGCGAGCAGTAGGACCGCAACGGCGACGAGCCCCCACCGCAGCAGGCGCCGCGAACGGAGACTCGGCATCCCGGGCATCCTAGCCAGCGTCATGCCGATCGGTTCCACTCCTCGGCCCGCGCTTGCCGGGCCGGTCGCGAGAAGATCAGTCTATGGATACACCGTCGCCGCCAACGCTGTTTGAGCGGGTGCGCTTGCTGCCCGCCGCCGGACCGTTGCTGGCACGTCTTAGCGACACACCCCGCGTGTGGCTGGTGGGGGGTGCGGTGAGAGACCTGCTGCTGGGTGGCCAAACGTCTGAGCTCGACCTCGTCGTTGAGGGCGATGCTGCCGCGCTGGCCGAACACCTCGGAGGCGCGATCCGCGTCCACGACCGGTTCGGGACCTCGACGGTGAAGCTGGACGGGTTCAGCTACGACCTCGCCCTGGCACGACGTGAGCGCTACGCCCGTCCTGGGGCGCTTCCCGACGTCGAGCCGGCGACTCTGGCGGAGGACCTGCTGCGGCGCGACTTCACCGTCAACGCGATTGCGATTGCTCTCACCGGCCCGTTGGCCGGAGAGCTGAGCGCCGCCCCGTTGGCGCTCGACGATCTCGCGAGACGTATGCTGCGGATTCTTCACGACGAGAGCTTCATCGACGACCCAACGCGGCTCCTGCGGCTCGCGCGGTACTGGAGCCGCCTCGGATTCGAGATTGATCGGGGCACGTTCGAGCTCGCTCGCGTGGCACTCGACGGCGGCGCAATGCGAACCGTCAGCGGCGCGCGAATCGGCGCCGAGCTGAGGATCCTCGCGAGCGAACCGGAGCCGCTGTCGGCGCTTGTCCGCCTCCACGAGCTCGGCGTCGACCGGGCGATCCATCCTGATTTCGGGCTGTCTCACCGCCATCTCGGTGACCGCGCGATGGCGCTGCTGCCGAACGACGGCCGACGCGACCGCCTGTCGCTAGCCCTTGCGGCGCGGAGTGTCCCCGCTCCGGAGCTTGCGCGGCTGCTCGATGCGCTGGCGTTCGAAGCGGACGACCGCGACGCGATCATCGCCTCGGCGACGCGCGCAGACACCGTTGCCCGAGCCCTCGCGCAGGCACGGGCACCGTCGGGGATCGCCGCCGCGGTTGCAGGCGCGTCTCTCGAACTCGTAGCGCTGGCTGGAGCGCTCGGCCCTGAGCGGGAGGCGCGCGAGTGGCTGACCGCGCTTCGGCACATCAGGCTGGAGATCGACGGCCGGGACCTGCTAGCGGCGGGGGTGCCCGAAGGCCCAGCTCTGGGACGTGGCCTGCGGGCGGCGCTAGCGGACAAGCTCAACGGGCGCGTGTCCGGACGCGACGCCGAGCTCGCACGGGCGCTGGAGGCCGCCGGGGCCACGGGATAGGCTGGAGTCGCTTACGCGATGACCTTGCCAGGGCCCTTCTACGCAACCGGCTCGCACATCGGAGTCGATCTCCCGGGTGCCCACGCCGTATTCACCACCCGTCGCGGCGGCTATTCGAACGGGCCGTACGCGAGCCTCAACCTCGGACGATGGACCGACGACGATCGAGGGCATGTCGAGCGCAACCGCGCTCGGCTTCGCGAACAGCTGGACGTCCCGTTTGCCTTCGGTCGCCAGGTGCACGGAAATGGAGTGACCCGGACCAGCGAACCGTCCGCGGAGCGATCCATGCCCGAGGAGGCCGACGGGCAGGCCACCACCACGGCCGGGATCGGCGTAATGGTGCTGACCGCCGACTGCCTGCCGATTGCGATCGCCGCGGATGGAGCGGTCGCGATGCTTCACGCCGGCTGGCGCGGACTGGCAGGCGGGATCGTCGAGGAGGGCGTGCGGGCGATTCGCGAGCTCGGCGGGCACGGTCCGTTGGTGGCCGCGATCGGGCCCGGCGCCGGGCCGTGTTGTTACGAGGTTGGCGAGGAGGTTCATAAAGAATTTCGGCTGCACGGTGAGGCCGCGCGTCGCGGACGCAACCTGGATCTGAAGGCGATCGCTCGAATGGAGCTCGAGCGTGCGGGCGCCGATCGGGCGTTAGACGTAGAGCTGTGCACGATCTGCTCGGTTCCTTCGATGTTCTATTCGCACCGTCGAGAACGAGGAATCACCGGTCGTCAGGCCGGCGTCGCATGGTTGAGCTGATCCGAGGATTGCGAGCCGACCGCGTGCGAGCGAACCTCGAGCGCGTCCAATCCGAGATTGCGTCGGCGGGACGTGATCCGACGGAGGTCGAGATCCTCGCGGCGGTCAAGTACCTGCCAGCCGAGGAGCTGGTCGTGCTTGCGCAAGCGGGCATCAAGCTGTTGGGTGAGAACCGGGCTCAGGATCTGGTGGCGAAGGCGGACGCACACCCCGGCCAATTCACCTGGGACTTCATCGGCCATCTCCAGAGCCGCCGGGTGCGGCAGCTGCTCCCTTATGTCCGCTACATCCATTCCGTCGCCAGTGAATCGGTGCTCGAGCAGCTCACCCGCCACGCGCCACCCGAGACCGAGGTGCTGGTCGAGGTCAACGTCGCGGGGGAGGCCAGCAAGAGCGGCATCGCGCCTGCGGCCCTGGGTCCGTTTCTAGAGCGATGTCCGGTTAAGGTGGTCGGGCTGATGACGATGCCCCCGCTCGCGGACACGGCAGAGGCCAGCAGACCGTACTTTGCGGGGTTGCGCGAGCTCGTCGAGCGGCACGAGCTCCGACACCTCTCGATGGGCACCACGCAGGATTACCTGGTGGCGGTAGAGGAGGGCGCGACAATCATTCGCCTCGGAACCGCGCTGTACGCGCCATAATGTCGGCAGGGAAACCTCCAGGTTTCCCGAACTCATCACCCCGAATGGCTTTTCGAGACACCTGGCATCGCACCTTGGTCTACTTCGGCCTTGCCGAAGACGACAGCTATGACGAGGAGGAGCTCGAGCCCTACGCCGAGCCCGACGTCGAGCCCCAGCCGAGCTATCGAGAGCGGCCAAATCTTCGGCGGCTGAGCGCTCGCCGACAGCGGGACGATTTCGACGACATCTTCGCCGAAGATTCCGAGACCGAGCGCCGAACTAGTTCGCTACGCCCGGTCGGCGGACGCGGAAACGGACGCGGCGGCAGTGACGTCCGGGTTCATTTCGTCGCGCCCAAGAGCTTCAACGACGTTCAAGACGTGGCCGATAAGTTCAAGGAAGCCATTCCGGTGATCCTGAACTTGCAGGGCACCGACACCGACCTGTCGAAGCGGCTGATCGACTTCTCGAGCGGACTTACCTATGCGCTCGACGGAGGCATGCAGCGGATCGCCGACAAGGTCTTCCTGCTCACGCCGCGCAACGTCGAGGTGTCGGCAGAGGAGCGCGCGCGGCTCGTGGAGAAGGGCTTCTTCAATCAGTCATAGATGCCGGTGGCGCGGGAATCGGGGCCCCTGGGGGCGGACGAGGTCTGCGCCAAGTAGCCTTGGCATTGCATGCAAGTTGGCCTGATCGGAGCTGGGAATATGGCGCGCGCGCTGGCGCGCGGTTGGGGTGACCCGGTTCTCTGCTCCGACGGCGGCTCGGGACGGGCTCGGGCGCTCGCCGCGGAGCTCGGCGGGGAGGCGCTGATCGCCAACGCCGCCGTCGCGGATCGTGCGGATCTTGTGGTCTTGTGCCACAAACCGGGGCAGCTGGAGGCAGTGGCCGGCGAGCTGGCCGGACGGGCAAAAGCGGTCGCATCGGTGCTCGGCGCGACCTCTCTAGCCGCATTGCACGCGGCATACCCGGGTGTTCCCGCCTTCCGATTGATGCCGAACACGCCGGTCGAGGTTCGCCGCGGGATCATTTGCTACGTGCCTGGGCCGGAAGTCGATCAACAGCTCGAGTCAGACGTGGTGGCGCTGTTTCAACGGCTCGGGACGATGATCCGGATGCCCGAAGACTCAATCGGCGCCGCCACGGCCGTGATGGGCGTGGGCCCCGCCTACCAGGCACTGCTGGCGGAAGCGCAGGTAGATTCCGCCGTGCGCTACGACCTGGGCGCTCCGCTCGCCGCCCGCCTCGTGGTCGAGACGATGGCGGGGACCGCGGCCCTGCTCGCCTCACGCGAGTACGACACGTTGGCCGTCAGACGAGAGGTGACCTCGCCAGGGGGGAGTACGGCTCGTGGCCTGGCGGCGCTCGAGCGGGCAGGCGTGCGATCGGCCTTCCAGGACGCGATCGATGCGGTGATCGGAGGGAGCGCTCGGTGAGCGTGCTCGCCGCACTGACCCGTGGTGACGTAGCGAACTACGTCGACGCACTGTTCACCGTCTACATCGTCCTGATTTTCATCTACATCCTGCTGAATTGGGTCTTCTCGATGGGTATGCGGGTGCCGTATTCCCGCTACTCGGATGCGATTCTCAACTTCCTCCGCGACGTCGTTGAGCCTTACCTGCGGATCTTCCGGCGCTTCATCCCGCCGATCGGGATGTTCGACTTGAGCCCGATAATCGCGATCATCCTTTTGTACTTCGTGCGGACGATCGTCGTGAACGCAATCGCCGGTTGATCAGATCCGGCGTGGTGACTCAGGCGACCGCATCGCCGAAGACTCGCGCGACGGCCTTCGCCCGCGCTGGAGCGGTCGCCGCGGTCGTGGTGATCATCGATCAGCTGACCAAGCACTTGGTCAGGTCGGGGATCGACCAGGGCGATGTAGACAAATTGATTCCTCCCGTCAAGCTCGTCCACGTTCGCAACACCGGCGTAGCGTTCAGCCTATTCTCGGGCGGCGGGACGCTGGTGCTCGTGTTCACGCTGCTCGCGCTGGTGGTGCTGGTCGGTTACCTGAGTCTCCGGCCGGAGCGCCATCTGCTCTGGCTGCCGACCGGGATGCTCGTCGGCGGGGCGATCGGGAACTTGATCGATCGCATCTCGAGCGGCGCGGTGACCGACTTCATCAAGTTGCCAGCGTGGCCAGCGTTCAATGTGGCCGACATGTCGATCACGTTCGGTGCCTTAGTGTTGTTGTGGGTCCTCGAAAGCCGTCGCGGAGTTGAGCGCTGAACCACAGCTCCGGTTCGAGGTCTCAGAGGACGCCGACGGGACCCGGCTGGACCGGTTCTTGGCATCCCCGCTCGGGTCGCGGGCGCGGGCTCAGAGCCTGATCGATGCTTCCCGGGTGCGAGTCGACGGCCGCGTTCGGCCGAAACGACATCTGGTTCGAGCAGGCGAGCGGATCGAGGTCGACGAGCATAAGGTGGAGATGTCCGCTGCGATCGAGTCGGAGGCCCCGTTTGCCGTCGCCTACGAGGACGAGCACCTCGTGATTGTCGATAAGCCAGCTGGCGTGGTAGTCCATCCGGCGCGGGGCCACCGGAGCGGCACCCTCGCCCAGGCGCTCGAGGCGCGCGGTGCGGCCGGTGGCGAGCCGTGGCGCGCGGGGATCGTGCACCGCCTCGATCGCGACACCTCTGGCCTGCTCGTCGTCGCCAAGAGCGAACGGGTCCATCAAGCTCTCAAGCAGCTGCTGACGGCCCGCCAGCTGCGGCGCGAGTACCTGGCGCTGGTCGAGGGCCGACCGGAGGCGAGGTCGGGCACGATCGACGCTCCGATCGGGCGTCATCGCCGCGAGCGGGTAGTGATGTCGATTGACACCGACGAGCCGCGCGAGGCACGCACCCACTTCGAGCTGGAGCGGGCGCTCCCTGGCGCCACGCTGTTGCGAGTAGTCCTCGAGACCGGGCGAACGCACCAGATCAGGGTTCACATGCAGGCGATCGGGCACCCAGTTTGCGGCGATCCGCTGTACGGGACGCCACGCCTGTACGGGCTCGAGCGGCAGTTCCTACACGCTGCTCGACTGGCCTTCCCGCATCCGGTCACGGGTTCGCCAGTGGATGTGCGCTCGCCGCTACCTGGGGATCTGGTACACGCTCTGGAGCGCGCGCAGGCGAGAGACCGGTGAGGGAGGGGCCCCGAGGTGTCCATTAAAGGATCTGAAAAGCCGGCGGGGCGGCCCGTCCACAGCCGCCCCGCCGATTAGTTGCGAACCGAGCCACCGGAGGTAGGGGAAGGGAGGTTCGGCCCGCGCGGCGGATCATCACCAAGGTTGGGGAAGGTAACGACCCGCTGTACACCAAAACGTAGCGGATCAGCGATACTTGCGTAAACTCTTTTAGGAATTTTTTCCGCAACCCCGCCCGCGAGGATCGCGCCCTGCCTCGAGCACCGAGGTTCGCGAGCACCAGCGGGCGGGCCGCAACAGGCATTCAACCCAAAGGGAGCAGGACCGTGGCTCAAATCGGCATCAAAGAGCTGCTGGAGGCCGGGGTGCATTTCGGTCACCAGACGCGCCGCTGGAACCCCAAGATGCGTCGTTTCATCTTCGGCGAGCGGGACGGCAACTACATCATCGATCTTCTCCAGACGCAGTCGCTGCTGGAGAACGCGCGTCAGTTCGCGGCGGGGGTGTCGCGCCGTGGCGGCACCGTGCTGTTCGTCGGCACCAAGAAGCAGGCCCGTGACGTAATCCGCGATACGGCCGAGGGGTCGAGCATGCCTTACGTCAACAACCGCTGGCTCGGGGGCTTGCTGACGAACTTCCAGACGATCTCGCAGCGGATTGCGCGGCTACACGACCTCGAGCGCTACGAGTCCGAAGGGCAGCTTCAGCTGCTTCCGACGCGTGAGCGGATGGCGGCGCAGGCCGACCTTGAGAAATTGCGGGCGAATCTCGGCGGTGTGAAGAACATGCAGCGGACCCCCGACGCCGTGTTCGTGATCGACCTGAAGACCGAGGCGATCGCGGTGCGCGAGGCCCAGCGGCTGCGGATCCCGATCATCGGGCTGGTTGACACCAACTGCGACCCGGATGGGATCGACTACGTGATTCCCGGAAACGATGACGCGATCCGATCGTGCGCCGTGGTAACCCGTGCGATCGGCGATGTCGTGTCCGAGGGGCACTCGGCGTTTCGCGCCGAGGAGGAGCGCGCCCGGCTCGAGCGCGAGCGCCAGGAGGCCGAGGAGCGCGCCCGCCGTGAAGCGGAGGAGCAGGCGCGGCGTGAGGCCGAGGAGCAGGCGCGGCGTGAGGCCGAGGAGCAGGCGCGGCGTGAAGCGGAGGAGCAGGCGCGGCGTGAAGCGGAGGAGCAGGCGCGGCGTGAGGCCGAGGCCGCCGCAGCCGCGCAGCCCGAGTCGCAGGCGGCAAGCGCCCCCCCGCCTCCGGCGGCGGCCGAGTCTCCGGCGGCGGTCGAGCCTCCAGCGCCGGCGGCAGAACCGGAGCCTACAGCGGCGCGGGCCGGCCCTCCGGCCCCCGCGGAACCGGATACGCACACGGCTGCGGACCCCGCGGCCTCGACTCCCGCACCAGCCCCCGAGCCCGCCGCCGAGCAGCCGGCCGCAAGTGCCGAGGACGCCGCGCCTGAGCAGCCCGAACTCGAGCCGGTGGCCCAGCCCGCCGCCGATAACGCGGCCACAGAGGAGACGGCATGAGTGCGGTCACCGCGAAGGATGTCAAGAGCCTTCGTGACCGCACCGGCGCGGGCATGCTCGCTTGCCGGGATGCGCTGAGCGAATCCCAGGGTGACATTGACAAGGCGATCGAGATCCTGCGTGCCCGTGGCGAAGCGCAGGCGGCCAAGCGCGCGGGCGCAGAAGCCCGGGAAGGGGTGGTCCAGAGCTACATCCACGCTGGCGGCAAGATCGGCGTGCTGGTTGAGGTGGACTGCGAGACTGACTTTGTTGCGCGCAACGATCGGTTCGTGGAGTTCGCGCGTGATCTCGCGCTCCACATTGCGGCAGCAGCCCCGCTCGCGGTCAAAGAAGAGGAGGTTCCCGCCGAGGACCGCGGACGCGAGGAGCGGATCGCGACCGAACAGGCAGCCGACAGACCGGAGAACGTCCGCGAGCGAATCGTCTCGGGCAAGCTTGACAAGTGGCTTGACGACGTCGTCCTGCTGCGGCAGAAGCACGTCAACGAGGACAAGCATGGCGGCAAGACGATCGAGGAGCTCCGCGCCGCCCTCGCCGGCGAGACTGGAGAGAACGTGGTCATCCGGCGGTTTGCCCGCTTTGCCATCGGTGGCTGACGGGTGAGCGCCGGGTCCGAGACCCTCGCACCTGCATACCGGCGCGTGCTGTTGAAGCTCTCCGGCGAGGCACTGATGGGCGACCTCGAATATGGGACCGATCCCACCCGCGTTCAGGCAATCGCCAGCGAGGTGGCGGCGATACAGCGCCGGGGGGTGGAGGTAGCGATCGTGGTCGGTGGCGGCAACATCTACCGTGGGCTAGCCGCCGCTGCGAAGGGCATGGACCGCGCGACCGGCGACTACATGGGAATGCTTGCGACCGTGCTGAACGCGCTCGCGCTCCAGGATGCGCTCGAGAAGGAGGACGTCGCCACCCGCGTGCAGTCCGCGATCACGATCTCGGAAGTCGCTGAGCCGTACATCAGGCGTCGGGCGATGAGACACCTGGAAAAGGGCAGGATCGTCATCTTCGCTGCCGGCACCGGGAATCCGTTCTTCACCACCGACACGGCCGCCGCGCTGCGAGCCGCCGAGCTGCATGCCGAGATCGTCCTTATGGCGAAGAATGGGGTGGAGGGCGTCTACACCGCTGACCCGGCGCTCGACGCCGATGCCAAGTTCATTCCCGAGATCTCGCACAAGGACGCCCTGACCCGTGGTCTCCGGGTGATGGACTCGACCGCCTTTGCCCTGTGCATGGACAACAATCTGCCGATCGTGGTGTTCAACATGGCCAACGGGCGCAACATCGACAAGATAGTGTCCGGTGAACGCGTCGGGACACTAGTGAGGACATGAGCGGAGAAGACATAATCGACGAACTGCTCGACGACGCGCGCGAGCGGATGGCCAAGTCGGTCGAGTCAACTCGCCAGGAGTTCGGATCTGTCCGCACCGGGCGCGCAAGTCCCGCATTGCTCGATCGGATTTCGGTCAACTATTACGGCACGTCGACCGCGCTGAGGCAGCTGGCGACGATCACCGCTCCGGAGCCGCGTCTGCTGACGATTCAGCCGTACGACAAGAGCTCGATCAAGGCGATCGAGCGCGCGATCCTGGAGTCCGACGTCGGGCTCACCCCCTCAAACGACGGAAACTTGATTCGTCTCGCGATCCCGGAGCTGACCGAGGAGCGGCGCAAGCAACTCGTCAAGGTGGTTCGTCACATCGCCGAGGAGGGCCGCGTGGCGATCCGCAACGTTCGCCGAGACGTGATGCACGATCTGCGCGAGCTCAAGGAGGCCGGCGAGGCCGGGTCCGACGACGAGCACCGGGCCGAGGTCGAGCTCCAGAAGGTCACCGACGTGCGGATCGGCGACTTGGACGAGTTCCTCAAGCACAAGGAAGAAGAGATCCTGGAGGTCTAGTGGGCCTCGATGATGACGATGGTCGGGAGCGTGAGCGGTCGGGGCGGCGAGCCGAATACATAGCGATCATCACCGACGGGAACGGCCGCTGGGCCCGGCAGCGGGGCCTCCCGGTGCTGGCCGGCCACGAGGCCGGCGCCGATACGGTCAAGGAACGCTTACGCGACGCGGCGCAACTGGGAATCCGCGAGCTGGCCGTGTACTCGTTCTCGACCGAGAACTGGAGCCGCTCCGAGGGCGAGGTGTCCGGGCTGATGGAGATGTTCGGCAGGCGTATCGAGCAGGAGACCCCCGAGCTGCACGAGGAAGGGGTGCGGATGCGCTTCATCGGGCGCCGCAGCGCACCCGTGCCATCCGCGCTCGTGCAACGGATGCAATGGGCGGAGAAGATCACCGACGCGAACACCCGGATTACGCTGTTCGTCGCCTTCAACTACGGCGGCAGAGCGGAGATCCTGGATGCAGCCCGAACCTTTACGGGTGGAGACGAGGAGGACTTCCGCACCCATCTCTACGCGCCCGAGATGCACGATCCAGATCTGATCATCCGAACCAGCGGGGAGCGGCGGCTCTCGAACTACCTGATGTGGCAGTCGGCCTACTCCGAGTTCGTCTTCAGAGACGAACTGTGGCCTGATTTCTCACGCCAGGCACTCGAGGAGAGCCTGGCCGAGTTCGCCGCGCGCAAGCGGCGATTCGGAGGTCGCTGATGCCATCCGCGCGTCGGCCGCCCACGGGCTCGGGACGCCGGACGCCTTCAGGATCGGGGAGCGCCTCCAGGAACCGGCGTCAGCGCACGGATGGTCGTCGAGCGCCCCCTCGCCAGCCTCCCGAGCGACCCCGGAAACGCCCAGCGCGGCGCCAGCGCCGGCCGCGCTCAGACCTGTTCTCACGCATCCTCGTCGCGATTCCGGCCGCAGTTCTCCTGCTCGTGTTCATCGGTGTGGGTGGGCTCCCGTTTGCCCTGTTCATGATCGTCGTGGGATGGGCGTGCATGCATGAGCTCTACCGGCTGCTCGAGCGCTGGCGGCCAGTGTCCGCGGTTGGGTTCGGATCGCTGGCGGTGATGGTGCTGGCCGCTCGCTATGGCGGGGAGCAGCGCGTGATGGAGGTGGCGGTCGCGACGCTGCCGGTGCTGTTCCTGTTCGTCCTCGGTCGCCTCCAGCACGTCCGGCCGACGGTGACGATCGCCGGGACATTGCTCGGCGTCTATTGGATCGGATTTGCGTTTGCGCATGCCGAGCTGCTGCGGCAAGTACCCCACGGCAACGCGGTGCTGATCGACGTGCTCGTTGGCTCCTTCCTCGGCGACACCGGAGCGTACTTGGGCGGGCGGCTGTTTGGCCGCCGCCCGCTGGCACCGCAGATCTCTCCGAACAAGACCGTCGAGGGGCTGTTCTGCGGGATGCTGATCGCGGTCCTGGCTGTCTTCTTCGCAGGTCTCTACCAGACCTGGATGACCTCAGGTGATGCACTGCTGCTCGGGCTCACAGTCGCAATCCTGGCACCGCTCGGCGACCTGTTCGAGTCGGTGGTCAAGCGCGATGCCGGCATCAAGGACGCAGGCACCCTGTTCGGAGCGCACGGCGGGGCCCTCGACCGGCTCGACTCGGTGCTGTTCACGGTCGTCGCCGGCTACTACATCTGGCTCGCGGTGATTCAGTAAGCGACCCGCTCCTCCCGCCGGGTTCTCCACCGACAGGGCAGCGTCGCTGGGCACCTAGAATCTCCGGCGTGTCTCGCCGCCTGGTCATTTTCGGGTCTACGGGGTCGATCGGCGTGCAGGCGCTCGACGTCGTCTCACGCTCGAGCGGGGAAGATTTCCGGGTCGTCGCACTGAGCGCCGGCAACGCCTGGGAGGAGCTGATCGCGCAGGCCCAGCACTACGGCGTAAAGCGGATTGCGCTCGCCGATCCGGACGCTGCCGCCCGGGCAAGCGAGGCTTGGACCGACGGCGAGGTGCTGAGCGGACCTGACGGACTGGTCTCGCTGATCACCGAGACCGACTGCGATCTCGTACTGAACGCGATCGTGGGCTCCGCGGGGCTGGTGCCGACGGTCGCTGCCCTCGGTGAGGGAATCGACCTCGCGCTCGCGAACAAGGAGTCGCTGGTGGTTGGCGGTGAGCTGGTGATGGCGCTTGCCGAGGCGACGGGAGGCTCGATTATTCCGGTCGACTCCGAGCACTCGGCGCTCCACCAGCTGCTGGCCCTGCAGCGCCCCGGGACGGTCGACCGCCTGATCTTGACCGCTTCGGGGGGTCCTTTCCGGGGCCGGGACCCGTCCGAACTCGAGCACGTGACAGTCGCGCAGGCACTCGCGCATCCCACCTGGGCGATGGGGGGCAAGATCACGATCGACTCCGCCACGCTGATGAACAAGGGGCTGGAGCTGATTGAGGCGCACCACCTATTTGGGACCGCCTACGAGCAGATCGAGATCGTGGTGCATCCCCAGTCCACCATTCACAGCCTGATTCAGCTGTGTGACGGCGCCACGCTCGCGCATCTCGGCTATCCCGATATGCGGGTTCCGATCTCCTATGCGCTGTACTACCCCGAGCGCGTCGATGTCCCGGTGAGGCCACTGGACCTGGTCGAGGTGGGGGCGCTTACGTTCGAGCCGGCCGACGGCGATACCTTCGCTTGCCTGCGACTCGCGCGGGAGGCTGGGCGCACCGGCGGAACCGCGCCGTGCACGCTCAACGCCGCAAATGAGGTGGCCGTGCACGCCTTCCTGGCTGGGCGGCTCAGGTTCCTCGACATCGCAGCGGTGATCGAGGAGACGCTGGCGCGCCTCCCCGCTACAGCGGTCCATTCCTTTGACTCGCTCGCCGGCGCCGATGCCCAGGCGCGGAGGATGGCCGCCGAGCTCGTGGCCAGCCGCGCCGCCGCCTAAGCGGTCTTCGCCGTAGGTTCGAGCTAACGGCTGCTCTTATCGAACGCACAAGCGCGCCTGCCACACTGGGGCGCCAATGTCTTACCTACTGGCGTTCGCGGGCTTTGCCGCGTTGATCATCCTGCACGAGGCGGGCCACTTCATGGCGGCCAAGGCCGTCGGAATGCGGGTGGAGCGGTTTTCGCTGTTCTTTGGGCCGTTGCTCGTGAAGACCCGCCGGGGCGAGACCGAGTACGGGATCGGACCAATCCCTCTCGGGGGCTACGTGAAGATCACCGGCATGAACCCGAGGGAGGAGATTGCACCGGAGGTCCGTCCGCGCGCGTACTACAACCAGCCGGTGTGGAAGCGGATCGTGGTGATCCTCGCCGGTCCGGGGATGAACTTGCTGATCGCATTCGTGATCATCTGGGCGCTGTTCATGAGCAACGGCACGACCGTCGCCAGCAAGCGGGTCGGAATCGTGGACCAAGGCTCGCCGGCCGCGACGGCGCTGCGGCCGGGTGACCAGATCCTGTCGGTCGATGGGATTGGCGGTTCGGCAGATGCGATCCGCAACCAGCTTGGCACCCATCGCTGTTCGGGAGCCCAGGTCGATGGCTGCCCAGCCGCGACGCCGGCAAACGTGGTTGTGCGCCGGGACGGCCAGGTGAGAACGTTCGACCTACGGCCCCGTTACAGCGCGGCTGATCAGAGACCTCTGCTCGGCTTTTCGTTTGCCGCGCAGGGTAAGCCCGTGGGTCCCGTGAAGGCGGCGTCGTTGACGGTCACAGGGCTATGGAGCGTCACCAAGCAGACCGTTTCCGCGGTCGCGCGGATCTTCGAGCCCCAGGATCGCAAGCAGCTGCACGGGGTCGTCGGCGGCTACACGGTCGCCGAGGAGTCGTTCGCGACGAGCACGACGCTGGCTCTCCAGGTCCTGGCGCTGATCTCGCTGTCACTGGCTGTCATAAATCTGTTCCCGTTCCTCCCGCTCGACGGAGGTCACGTGTTCTGGGCGCTGGCGGAGAAGGTCCGCGGGCGGAGGATCCCGTTCGAGGTGATGGAACGAGCCGGCGTCGTGGGATTCGTGCTGATCCTGTTGCTGTTCGTGATCGGCCTGAGCAACGACATCTCGACACTCAGTGGACAGGGATTCAACATCCGCTAGGAGCGCGCCGCTGCGATAGCGTTAGCCGCCGAGCCTTAGCCAGAGACCGGAGGAGCGAATGGAAAGCGGCACGATCACGCCGAGCGCCCTGAGGGCTGTCGGTGCCCCGACGCTGACCGAGGCGCTGCGGCGCACCGCGGACAACAACTCGGACGTCGTGGCGGTCCGCACCGCCGATGACAGCACGTCGCTGACATGGTCAGCGCTGCTGGCGCGAGTGGATGCCTTGGCGGGAGGCCTGGCCAAGCTAGGCGTAACGCGGGGTGACACGGTCGCGATCATGCTCGGCAACCGCCCTGAGTTCCACATCGCCGATCTTGCCGTGGCGATGCTCGGCGCGACCCCGTTCTCGGTTTACGTGACCTATCCCGCCGAGGAGATCCGCTATCTCTTGGATGACGCCGCTTGCCGCGTGGCGATCGTCGAGCAGGCCTATCTGCCCGTGATGCTCGAGGCTCGCCAGGGGCTCAGAGACCCCGAGCACGTGATCGTGATCGATGGCGAATCGCCGGAGGGCACGGTCTCGCTGGCTGCCGTGGAGGGCTCGAATCCTGATTTCGACGTCGCCGCGACTGCCTCCCGGGTCGCGCCGAGCGACGTGGTCACGCTGATCTACACGTCCGGAACCACCGGGCGGCCCAAGGGCGTCCAACTCTCACACCACAACATCATGGCCGCCGCGAAGGCGATCGAGGAGATCGTTCCCTTCGGACCGGGCTCGCGAGTGATCTCATGGCTGCCCGCCGCGCACATCGCCGAACGGATGGCTCACCACTACGTTCCTGTGATCTACGCAGGAACGGTTACGTGCTGCCCGAACCCGCGAGAGGTCGTCTCCTACCTGCCGCAGGTCCGTCCGAGCTGGTTCTTCGCGGTGCCACGGATCTGGGAGAAGCTGAAGGCGGGGCTCGAGACGATGCAGGCCGCTCAGCCTGAAGAACAGCGGGCTCCGGTCCAGGATGCCCTTCAGGCCGCGCTTCTGCGAGTTCGTCTGAGACAGCGGGGCGAACCCGTTCCCGACGAGCTAGAGGCCAAGGTCGCGCAAGCCGACGAGCAGATGTTCTCCAGGCTGCGGGAGATGCTGGGACTCGATCAGCTGATCGCGGTCAACGTCGGCGCGGCTCCAACCCCGGTCGACGTGCTCGAGTTCTTTCACGCCCTCGGAATCGAGCTGGCCGAGCTATGGGGCATGTCCGAGACATGCGGGTTCGGAGCCTGCAACCGACCAGGAGAGGTCAAGATCGGAACCGTTGGACCACCGGCACCCGGTGCCGAACTCAGGCTTGCCCACGACGGCGAGCTGCTGATTCGCGGGGAGTTTGTGATGCTCGGATACCGCAACGCTCCCGATAAGACGGCTGAGGCGATCGACCCGGAGGGATGGCTCCACACCGGCGACATCGGGGAGATCGACGAGGACGGATATCTGAAGATCATCGACCGCAAGAAGGAACTGATCATCAATGCGGCCGGCAAGAACATGTCCCCCGCGAACATTGAGGCCGCGATCAAGACCGGCAGTCCGCTGATCGGGCTGGCCTGCTGCATCGGCGACGCCCGCCCATACAACACCGCCCTGATTGTGCTCGACGCCGATTACGCGCCGCAGTGGGCGACTCAGCAAGGGCTTGAAGGCAAGTCTCTGGCTGAGCTCGCGCGGGAGCCGAAGGTGATCGCCGCCGTGCAGGCCGGGATCGACGAGGCAAACACACACCTGGCGCGCGTCGAGCAGATCAAGAAATTTACGGTCGTGGCGGGGGACTGGACCCCCGGCGGGGATGAGCTGACGCCAACGATGAAGCTCAAGCGCAAGCCGATCGTCGCCAAGTATCGGGCTGAGATCGAGGCGATGTACGCCGGGTAGGGAGCGCTAACCGCGCGCTCGCGACTCCGGACGGCCGACGACGCCGGATGATCGCGAGCACAAATCACCCTGGCGCCTCGCGATTTGTGCGCTCGAGCAGGTCGCGGCCACCGCACCGCCGACGCCTTGACCGCCGAGCTCAGTGGATCGTGATCTTCTGGTAACGGCTGTAGACCGTTGCCCCGATCGCGTCGCTCGGAAGCAACGGGTCAGTCGTCGGATAGGACCAGGCAAGTCTCACCTGGCCGCTCGCCGGGAAGGGGACGCGGACGTCGAAGTAGCCGTGAGCACTCGTGATCGGGACCGACTTGACCGTCGTCCAAGTCGAGCCTCGCTGAAGCTGGATCTGCACCACCTGCGCCTGACCAGACGCGCGTTGCTCGTACGGGGCCGGACGAGCGTCGCCCCAGACCTCGAGGCTCTCCCCGCGTCGCGCCGAGGTCAATGGCAAGTACAACGGCAATCGGTAGGCGTTGTAGCTCGGCTTCGGATCCATGGGCCGGAACAGGAGCCCGCTGGCGAAGTCCGCTCCGGCAGTCACCGCCGGGTCGTAGAGCAGGTATTGCATCGTGGTCGCGATCCGGGGATTCTTCCACGACAGATATTCGGCCCAGTTGATGTAGTAGGCCGCAGTCAGGGGGTTGACGAACTTCCCGTGATTAGGCGGATTGGTGATGTAGCCGTACTCGTCGTTGTAGATCCGAAAGTGGGTGCCGGAGCTGTAGGTCCGCTGCAGGCGGTCCAGGTCCGTTTCTAGACGCGGAATCTCAGGGAAGGCGACGTAGTCGGGATCCCGGGACAGCTCTTTGGTGGGCGGTTGGTTCTGCGGATAGGGGTGAATTCCGAACCCGCTGGCCTGGAACAGCCCAGGGTTGCTGGTGCGGAACTTCCTCGATGCCGCCGCCGAAGTCGGACATCCGACCTGCGAGGCCGCGCTTCCGCGTAGCTCCTGGTAGGAGGAGTTGACGCAGTACAGGGTGCGGATGAATTGCAGCGGTTTGGTCTGGGCAAAGTTGCCGGGCAGGCCTTGCGGATGGGAGCGAGTCACGGGACCGTTTGCGCCCCGCGCGGCCAGCCCGCCGATCAAGATCGTGTCGCGGCCATGACCGGTGCCCTGCAGCGCGCTCCAGCCGGCGTTCACGAGGCTGCGATACATCCCCGGTGCGAACGAGGTCTTCGAGCCGTTGGTCGCCTGCGGCCCGAGGTCCTCGCCGAAGTTGGGCTCGTTCCAGATCGACCAGAAATGCACAGCCGGGAGCGCGGTGGACTGTCCCTTCGGGACATAATGGCCGCTGTAGCGGGTCCCCAGCGCACGCATGAAGGCGCCGTACTCGCTTGCCTTCGGCTTCCAGGCGCGATTCAGGTTGCTCTTGATCTCGTTCGGAATTCCCGTGCCGTCGACCCACCGCGGAGATCCTCCGGCGACGAGTAGGTCGACCGTGATCCCATAGGTCTTCGCTTGCTGGACGATGTTGTCCCAGGTGACCCAGTTAGCGGCCGGATAGGAGGCTGGGTTCGAGGCGTTGAAGTTGCGCGGCCGCTTGGTCGATAGCGGATTGGGAGCGACTTTCGCCCAGGGCAAGAACACGCGCACGACGGTCGCGCCGAGCAGGCGAAACTTCTGCAGGGTGGCCTGTGGCGCAGCGTCCACGTTCGGGTCGTCCTCGATCATCGCCTGCTGGTTGACATTCGCGACCGCCGGCGGCGGCGTCGGAACGAGGTGCGTGGCCACGAGGGTGGCGCCTAGAGCAAGTGCGGCGGGGAGTCGTCGAGTGAATCGCATGGGACAAGGAACAGGTCGCGACGGGCAGAAGTTGCGGCGAGCTCGAGGCCGTTAGCCGTCGGGTGCCCGTCGCGGGCGCCGAGGAGGCTAGCGGATCGTGATCGCCACGACGCGGCTGTGGATCTCCTGGCCGTGGGGATAGGACCACGCGATCCGGACGTTGCCGGAGCCGGAGAAAGTCTGGCGGACATCGAAGTAGCCGTGGGGATCGGTCAGAGCAACGGTCTTGACGGTGCTAAACCCGCGGCCTCCGCCTTTCTGAAACTGGATCTCCGCCTGCTGGGGCCGACCCGTGTCGATCTGCGCGAAACGCGCCGGTCGAACGCAACCCCAGACCTCGAGCGACTGGCCCGGGCTGGCCGTCGTTTGGGGTAAGAAGATCGGCATCCGGTAGGCGTAGTAGCTGGGCTTCGGGGTGCCATCGGGTAGCTCCAGCGCCGAAGCAAAGATTCCTCTGGGGCCATCGACCAGGAGGTACTGGTCATAGGAGCGCACGCGAGGATCTCGCCAGCTGAGGTACTCAGACCAGTTCAGGTATTTGGCGGCCGTCTCAAGGCTGACCGTGCCGGCGACCTTCTCCGGCGGATCGGTCAGGTACCCGAACTCGGTCGAGTAGATCCGGAATTGCTTGTCAGAGCCGTAGACCCGCTGCACGGTGTCGAGCGCGCGCTCAAGGTGCGGCAGGTTGGGGAGATCCGCATAGTCGGGCTCGTCTGGCGCGGGCACATTTGGTGCACCTTGGGGATAGGGATGGTCGGCGAACGCCGTCGCCTCGAACAGGGCCGGATGCCGGCTGCGGAAAGCGGCCGACCCGGCGGCCGTGGTCGGGCAGCCGCGCTGTGCGGCCGCGACCCCGCGCAGCGGGTGGTAGGAGGAGTTGACGCAGTACAGCGCGCGCAGGAATCGCAGCGGCACCATGTAGCCGAACGTCCCCGGGCTGTTGCGAATCGTTACCCCGCGCGGCGCCAGCTCGCCGATCAAGATCGTGTCATCACCGTGGCCAGTGGCATGAAGACCTGCCCAGGCAGCGTCCACGAGTCCACGGTAAGACGCTGAGGAGACCTCGATCTGCGAGTGATGGATTGACTGGGGCGCCAGAGAAGGGCCAAAGTTGGGTTCATTCCAGATTGCCCAGAAATTGATCCGCGGCAGCGTCGTCGCATCCCCAGCTGGCTTGTAATGGCCGCTGTAGCGGGTTCCGAGTGCGCGCACGAACTGCTCAAACGCCGGGGGTGAGGGCTTCCATTGCGGGTGCGCGGAGGCATTGGCGGGATTAGTCCGCGCTGCCCAAGCCGGTCCCGGCGGGCCGATCGTGAGGTCCATCTCAATGCCGCGTTTGGTCGCCTCGCGGATGATTGTGTCGTAGATCGCCCAGCCGCTGGCCGGATACGCCGCTGGATCGGAGGCATCGAAGTGGGGCGGCGTTGTGGAGGCGACGTCCGGCGCAATCGGCGGCCACCCGCCTAGCTCTCCCCACGGGACATACAGCCGGATGCGATCGACGCCCAGCTTCCGCAGGATGTCGAGCGTGCCCGCTGGATTGGCGTGCAGCGACTGGTCCGCCTGAAAAATCGATTCGAGCGGGGCCCTGTGAACGGCGGGTTGATCTGCCTTCTGAGCCGAGCCGCAGCCGGTCACGAGCCAGGCCAGCGCAACGGTCGCCGCTCCTACGAGCGCGCGCAAACGGGGCCGGCCGCTGGTTGACGTCAAGCCGCGCAAGCGGAGGACAATAACGGTGCGACCAGCCGCGAGTTTCGACAGTTCATCGGCGTCTAACATCGCGGCCCGTGCCGATCGCCGTACCTACCAGGGCTCGTGACGTGTCGGGCGCGGGCCTCGGTGGGGGGATCGACCGCATCACGTTCGAGACTTGGACTCTCGTTGTCCTGACGCTGCTGGGAGCCGCCCTCAGGTTCTCGACAATCACCGATCAGAGCTACTGGTTCGATGAGGCGCAGGCGGCCCACGAGGTCCATCTCTCGTTTGGCGCCTTGATGAGCACGCTGGGATCGCAGGAGACCAGTCCGCCGCTGTACTTCGCGCTCGCCTGGCTGTGGGCGAAGGTGTTCGGGGTTGGCGAGGCGGGCCTCAGGTCGTTCTCCGCGCTCGCTGGGACGGCGCTGATTCCGATCACGTATGCCTGCGGGAGGGAACTGGTGTCGCGTCGGGCCGGTCTGGTCGCAGCCGCACTGGCCGCTGTCAATCCGTTCCTGATCTGGTATTCGCAGGAGGCACGCGAGTACATGCTGCTGGGCGCGCTGTGCGGCGCGTCGTTTCTGTTCTTCGCGCGCGCTCGGCGACATCCGAGCGCAGCGAATCTCCTGTGCTGGGCGGCGTTCTCGGCACTGGCGCTGCTGACGCACTTCTTCGCGGGGTTCCTGATCGCGCCGGAGGCAATCTGGCTGCTGGTGAGCGCACGCAGCCGTGGTGCCGGCTGGGCGGTAGCGGCGGTCGCGGTGGTGGAGGCGGCGCTGATCCCGCTCGCGATCAGCGACACCTCGCATCCGATCGGCTGGCTCACCAGTTTTCCACTGTCGATCCGAATCCAGCAGGTTCCGGTGGCGTTCGGCTTCGGCACGCTCTTCCAGAGCCCGTGGGTCACGCATGGCCTGCTGGGTGCGGCCGTCCTGGCCGCGATTGTGGCTGGGCTACTGATCGCTGCCGGCAGCGCGAAGGAGCGCCGCGGCGCGGCCGTCGGAGCGACACTGGCGGCCGCCGTCCTGCTGATCCCGCTCCTGACCGCGATCCTCGGGCATGACTATTACATCGTCCGCGCACTGATTCCGGCGTGGATACCGCTCGCCGTCGTGATCGGCGCGGCGTGCACAGTTCCGCGGGCCCGGCCGGCTGGTGCGGCGCTGGCGGTTGTGCTGCTCGTCGCCTTCGTCTACGCCGGCCTGCGGATCGATCGCAACTGGCAGTACCAGCGACCAGACTGGCAGGGTGTTGCCGCAGCGCTGGGGGATACTCCGGGCACTCGCGCGATCGTGGCCTACGATGGTTCGCTCGCCACCGATCCGCTGGCGTACTACCTTCACGGCGTCCCGTGGAGGCAGTCCAGCGCCATGGCCGCCTCGGTATCGGAGGTAGACGTGGTGGGCAGCGTCTGGCAGGCGCCTTCCCGCCCGCTACCCGCAGGAGTCCGGTTCCTCGGCGGCAAATCGGTGGGCGGCTATGCCGTGGAGCGATTCCTGGTTACGCCGGCCTGGCACCTGACTCCGGCGGCGATTGGCGCCCGTGCCGGAACACTGCTTGCCCCGGTACCGCCCGATCCTGCGGTACTGATCCAGCGACCCTTGTAACCGTCCGAACTTGCTAGCCTCGCCCAGTCCACGGCACTGAAAGCGCCACGCCGGGACCAATCATGCGCCGGCTGCACGTTGCTATCTCATTGTCCGTGGCCCTGTCGCTGGGCGCCTTGTCGGCGGGGCCCGCACTGGCGGCCCGGAACCCCGCCGTGGCGGATTGCGTCGCCAATGCCAGGCTCACCCACAGCTACACCGTGTCCCAGCTACACAACGGGCTGGCAACGATTCCCACCGACATCAAGCAGTACACCGACTGTTACGACGTGCTCCAGCGGGCGCTGCTGGCGGAGCTCGGCAAGTCGCGAAAGGGATCAGTCGGCGCATCGACGAACTCGGGCGGCTCCTTCCTACCCACCCCGCTTCTGATCATCCTGTTCGTGCTGGTGGTGGCCGCGGGCGGGTTCGGGGTGATGGCGATCCGCCGTCGGACATAAGGGACACGGCTCCGGGGCGCCCTCTACACTGGCGGCATGGCCTCCCAGCGCCAGATCAACCTCGGCGGCGTACCGATTGGCGGCGGCGCACCGGTCGCCGTCCAGACGATGACCAAGACGGAGACTGCCGATCTGCGCGCGACGATGGATCAGATCAGGCGTGTGGCGGAGGCCGGCGCTGACCTCGTGCGTGTCGCCGTCCCGCGTGAGAAGGACGTCGAGGCGCTGATGACGATCGTGCGTGAGTCGCCGATTCCGGTGATCGCAGACATCCACTTCAACTACACGCTGGCCCTGAAGGCGCTCGACACGGGCGCCCACTGCGTGCGTCTGAACCCTGGCAACATCGGCGGCCCCGAGAAGGTCGCGCTGGTCACCGAACGTGCGGCTGAGCTGGGCACGCCGCTTCGGATCGGGGTCAACTCGGGCTCGCTGCCCAAGCACCTGCACGCGCTCGAGCGCGAAAACCCGGTCGAGGCCCTGGTGACGGCGGTAGCCGAGTTCGTCGAGTTGATGGAGCGCCTGAGGTTCGAGAACTTCAAGGTCTCCATCAAGTCAACCAATGTCCCGAACACAATCGCGTCGAACCGGTTGCTCTCCGAGCGGATTCCCTATCCGCTCCACCTCGGAATCACCGAGGCGGGCACGAAGTGGTCGGGCTCGCTCAAGTCCGCGGTCGGTCTGGGAACGCTGCTCGCCGACGGGATCGGCGACACGATCAGGATCTCGCTGTCGACCTTCCATGCCGAGGAGGAGGTCAAAGTCGCGTGGGAGATCCTCAAGGCGCTGCATCTGCGCGAACGCGGTCCGGTATTGATCGCCTGCCCGACCTGCGGCCGGCTGCAGTTCGACATGGACACGGTGGTGGCCGACATCGAGCGGCGGCTGGAGGCCTACCAGGACCCGATCGAGGTCGCAGTCCTCGGCTGCGCGGTCAATGGACTCGGCGAGGCCTCGCACGCCGAATTCGGGATCGCCGGTGCCAAGGACTACGGCGTCGTGTTCAGCCACGGCAACGCACTGCGCAAAGTCCCCACGCACGAGCTGGTGGACACACTGTTCCGCGAGATCGACAAGTACGTTGCCTCCGATCGCGTCGACGTCGACGCCGCCGAGGCGGCCGAAGGCGCGGCATGGCTGGCGCGGATCGAGGAAGAGCATGCTGGCGAGCTGACGCCGGAGCGTCTGGCGGCGATGGAAGCGGCGGCCGCGGACCTGGAGGAGCCGGTCCGGCTCGACGAAGCGCTCTCTCCGGTCTCCGGGCGCCGCTTCACCCGGGCCTGAGTCATCCCTGACGTGGCGACGGAGGGTGGCGCTCGCAGCGCACCGTATCGCGCCTCAAACCTGCTCGACGCGATCACGAGCGAGGCCACTCAAGCGCACCACGACCGCCACCTGCTGGCGCGCGAACGCGAGGTGCTGGCACGAACAGTTCCGCTCGCCAGAGGAAACATCCTCTCGATCGGATGCGGTTGGAACCCGGGGCGCCATCTATTCCCGGCCCCTCAGTTCAGGCTCGTGGGCGTCGATTCCGATGCTGAAAAGGTGGCCGGCGTGATCGCGTCCGGACGGGTCGACGAGGCCCACGTGGGGGTCGCCGGCGCCCTGGAGCTGTCAAGTCGAGCCTTCGATGTCGTCTTTTACCGCCTTGTCCTGCACCACATCGCCTATCAGGGCCCGCTCGAGCCCTGCTTTCTGGAAGCGGCCCGCTTGCTCACTCCTGGAGGATCGCTCGTCGTGATCGAGCCTGGGCTCTGGCATCCTGTCGGCGCCGCGCTGGCGGTAGCGAACCGGCTCGGTGTCGCAACAGCGATCCACGGCACGCCCGATGACGTGCCGCTGTCGCCTCCCGCACTGATGGCACTGGCGCGCCGAGCCGGCTTGGTGCCGGAGCTCCACGCGCTCACTTACACCTGGCGACGCATGCCGCCGGGGCTGCAGCATGCGCTTGAACGTCTCGACGCGGTCGGTTCCCGCCCGAGGGCCGCGGCCCTGGGTCACACCCTGATGTTGATCGCCCGGCGGCCTGACGGCGCGGCGCCGGTCAACCGCTGAGCTTCGAGAATCCCTCCGCCACCTTCGCCCAGTTGACCGTGTTCCACCACGCGTCGAGGTAGTCCGGCCGGCGGTTCTGGTACTTGAGGTAGTAGGCGTGCTCCCAGACGTCGACGCCGAGCAGAGGGGTCTTGCCGTCGCTGATCGGGCTGTCCTGATTCGGCGTTGAGACGATCGCCAGCCCGGAACCATCGTGGACGAGCCACGCCCAACCAGAGCCGAAGCGCTTTACGCCGGCGTCCTTGAGCTTGGCCTTGAAGTCGTCGAACGAGCCGAACGCCGAAGCGATCGCGTCGCCCAGCGCGCCGGAGGGCTCGCCCCCACCGTCAGGGGCCATCCACTCCCAGAACAACGAGTGGTTGTAGTGGCCGCCAGCTTGATTGCGCACCACCGCCTGCTTGTCCTCGGGCAATTGCGAAAGGCTCTGCAAGACCGCCTCGACCGGCTTGTCGGCCCACTCCGTGCCCTCGAGGGCGCCATTGGCGGCCGTAACGTACGCCTGGTGGTGCTTATCGTGGTGGACCCGCATCGTCTGCTCGTCGATGTGAGGCTCCAGCGCGTTGTAGTCGTAGGGGAGGGGTGGAACTTCATACGCCATTTGCGGGGCTCCTTGCAGACGTTGTCTTTGGGCAGGCAGCGTTCTATCAGACGCGCTTGCGGCGGGTTGCCTGATTTCAGGTCCTCCGCCCACTTGCCGATAATAGATCCAGAGCCTGTCTTGACCTGTCCTTGACCTTACTCCGAACGCCATGCGATCACACGCCGCCGTGCGCCCCCATTCCCAGTCGCTCTCGCCGTCGCGCCGCAATGACGGCTGGGGTGAGGAGCAACCGCTGGTCTTCGAACGGCTGTTTGCGATCGTCTCGGACCTGATGGTGGTCGCAACCGATGCCGGCGAGATCATGCTGGTCAACCCAGCGTCGGAAGACACTCTCGGATGGAGCCCCCAGGAACTGGTAGGGCGATCGGTCTGCGAGCTCGTGCACCCTGAAGATCAGGCGTCCATCCGCGCGATCGAGGATCCGACCGCCAACTTCACCAACCGCTGCCGTCACAAAGACGGAAGCTGGCGCTGGCTGATGTGGAGCGGACGTAAAGAGGACGGGGTCTGGTATGCCGTTGCCAAGGACGTGACCCAGCGGCTCGACCTGGAGCGCCGGGCGCTTTACGACGATCTGACCGGGCTGGCGAACCGCGCGCTGCTGCTCGACCACCTCCATGGAGCCCTGACACGACTCGGCCGCGGGCAAGAGCGGCTGCTGGCGGTCCTGTTCCTCGACCTGGACGGTTTCAAGCTCATCAATGATGGCCACGGCCACGAGGCGGGGGATCAGGTGCTCCTTCAGGTCGCCGGCCGCCTGCGCCAAGCGCTGCGCGACGCCGACGTGATCTCGCGCTTCGGAGGCGACGAGTTTGTGATCGTCGCCGAGGACCTCGGCAGCGAGGCCGAGGCGATCTCGCTGGCCGAGCGGATCGCCGAGACGATCAATCAGGAGTTCAGCCTCGGGGGCCGCTGCGTCAGCCTGTCCTGCAGCGTTGGGATCGCGACCACGAATGACCCTCGCTCCGACCACGATGCCCTGCTTCGCGAAGCTGACAGCGCGATGTACAGGGCGAAGACGAGTGGATCAGGATGCTGCCAAGCGCTGGTGAATCGTCGAGAGGTTGCGTAATCGGCTCGGGCCGTCCTACTCCGGAGGGCGCGGCAGTTGGGTTTGCGGTAGACCCGGCCGCCCCCGCGCCTGAGTAGGCTTCGCGCCTGCCGTGACCCGTCTGTCGAGCTACTTCCTGCCTACCGAACGCGAGCCGCCGGGAGACGCGGAGGCGGTCTCGCACAAGTTGATGGTGCGTGCCGGACTGATCCGTCAGGTCGGGTCGGGACTTTGGTCCTGGCTGCCGGCGGGGTGGCGGATCCACCAGCGAATCGTGCAAATCGTGCGCGAGGAGATGAACGCGATCGGCGGCCAGGAGATGCTGATGCCGGTGCTCCATCCCGCCGAGCCGTGGCGGCGGACCGGCCGGTACGCGATCGACGAGCTGTTCAAGCTCAAGGACCGTCGCGGGGCGGACATGGTGCTCGCGATGACCCACGAGGAGATTGTCACCGGACATATCGCTTCGGCGGTGCGCTCTTACCGTGACCTGCCGCTGATTCTTTACCACTTCCAGGTCAAGGAACGCGATGAGCCGCGTCCGCGGGCCGGCGTGCTGCGGACCCGGGAATTCATCATGAAGGACGCGTATACCTTCGACCGCGACCGGGAGAGGCTCGACGTCGCCTACCAGAAGCACGTGCAGGCCTATGACAAGATGCTTGACCGCTGTGGGCTCGAGTGGTACCGCGTCGAGGCGGACGTCGGGATGATGGGCGGACTCGGCGCGCACGAGTACATGGCGCCGTGCGCGGCGGGTGAGAACGACGTCGCGCTTGCCAGTGGATATGCGGCCAACGTCGAGGTAGCGAGCGCGCAGCCAAAGCCGGTGGAGCTGGCCCCGAGCCTGCCGCAGCCCGAGGAGGTCTCGACGCCGGGAATGACCACCGTCGAGGCGGTTGCCAGCGAGCTCGGCGTTCCGCCGGGGGCATTGCTGAAGGCCTTCCCGGTGATTCTCGACGGTGGTGCGATGAAGCTGGTGATGGTGCGCGGGGACCACCGCGTCAACGAGACCAAGCTGCGCGCCGCACTTGCCAGTAACTTCCGCCCGGCGCGCCCCGAGGAGGTGGCGGAGCGACTCGGTCCTCCCGGGTTCATTGGCCCGGTCGGTGCGCAGATGCCGGTTTTGTTGGATGTTGCCGCCGTTCAGGGCGCCTATGTGACTGGCGCCAACCGTCCCGATGCCCACTTGCGCGGCGTCGAGCCGGGCCGTGACTTCCAGTTCGAACAGGTCGACGTGCGGACGGTAATCGAGGGCGACACCGTTGCCGGCCATACGATCAGGATCGAGCGCGCGATCGAGGTCGGCAACATATTCAAGTTGGGGGTGCGATACTCGGAGCCCCTTAGAGCGAGCTATCTGGACGAGTCCGGCAAGGAGCAGCTGATTTGGATGGGCTCCTATGGTTTCGGGCCCGCGCGCGCCGCGGCCGCTGCGGTCGAGCAGTACCACGACGAGCACGGAATCTCGTGGCCACGGGCACTTGCTCCGTTCGACATCGAGCTGGTCGTCCTCGCCAAGCAGGGCAGCGAGGAGCGGACTCTGGCCGACACCCTCTACGAGCGCTTGCAGGCGCTCGGTCTCCAGACGCTCTACGACGATCGCGACGTGGGACCCGGAGAGAAGTTCGCCGACGCCGAGCTACTGGGTGCTCCAGCGCGCGTCACGATCGGGCGGCGAACGCTGGCGGCCGGAGAGATCGAGGTGCAGGTCAGGCGTGGACGCGAGTCGCGGTCGGTACCCCGGGAGGGGGCGGCGGAGGCGATCGCCGATTTGTGGCGCGGGCTTCCGTAGCGCGCCATCGCCCGACGGTGCGGTGAGCCCCAACCTGAGCAAGCGGCGTCTGTTCGGCATCGATCGCTCCGGACCGCCGCCCCCACAGACCGCCGCCGACCAGCCACTCAATCCCTGGACGCTGCCGAATGCGATCGGTTATGCCCGCTTGGCCCTGATTCCCGCGTTCCTGGTGGTCGCGTTCTCGAGCGACGATGGCCAAGACGCGCTCGCGGCGGTGTTGTTCGCCGTGATCGGATGGGCGGACTACCTCGACGGCTTCGCCGCGCGGCTGACTGGTCAGTACAGCCGATTCGGAGCATTGCTCGATCCGATCATCGACCGGCTCCTGGTGATCTCCGGGATGGCAGTGGCTTGGCGGTTCGAGCTGCTGCCGCGGTGGGCGATCGCAATCGTGATCGCGCGCGAGCTGTTCATGCTCGTTGCGAGCCGCTACGCGCTGCGACGAGGCATCGCGCTAAAGATCAATTGGCCCGGACGGCTTGGGGTCGCGCCGACAATGGGGGCACCGTTTTTCGCGATCGCCGGGGTTCACTGGCTCGCACTGACGTTGCTGTACGTAGGGATCGCACTTTCGCTGCTGGCGACCGTGCTCTACGTGCGCCGGGGCCTGTCGGAGCTGCAGCAGAGAAAACTCTCAAGCTCAGATTGAGAGACAGTCTTCGGCCGGGTATAATCGTGCTTTGCGCACCCCGACTCCCCCGGACGGAGGATGCTCCCATGGACACGTTCCCCGACCTCGGCTCACTGACCGATCAGGAGCTGAAGGATCTCATCAATCAGCTGACTGAGGACGAGATGGAGATCTCCTACAAGCGGCGGATCCTGCATGGCAAGATCGACATTCTGCGAGCCGAGCTAGTCAACCGGCTGCGCAAGAAGCAGGAGGGGGGAGAGAACGTGATCTCGGGCGCCGATATCCAGCAGCTGACCGATATCCTCGCCGGGCGCGTGCCGGCGGTCGACGCCGAATAGCGCAGCACCGTCGTGCCTCAGCACTGTCCCGAGTGCGGTTTCGCCAACGCCGACGGCGCCAACTACTGCCAGCGGTGCGGCGCTTTCCTTGGCCAGGCCGAGCCTCCCGTGGGGGCGACGACGGCGACCTACAAGGTGGGGGAGACCGGAGAGCTGGAAGAGGTCAACCTCGAAGACGTGGTCGCCCGCGGCGCGGCGCTGGTGATCCGCGCCGGCGGGGGACGCGCGGGCGAGAGCTTTCCGCTGGAAGGGGAACGGCTCACCGTTGGCCGCCGCCCGGACAGCGACATCTTCCTCGACGACGTCACCGTCTCGCGCGACCACGCCGTGATCGTGCGGCGTGGAGGCGACTACCACCTCGACGATTGCGGGTCGCTCAACGGAACGTACGTCAACCGGGAGCGGATCGAGTCCCAGCGACTGGCTGACGGTGACGAGCTCCAGATCGGCAAGTACAAGCTCGCATTCCTGAGTCGCTGATGGCCACCCCTGACACCCGCAGCCCCGACCTCGACGTGCCGCCGGAGCTTCAGCCAGAGCGCCCGCGGCAGAAGGCAGTCACGATCGGCGCCGTCTGCAAGGCTCTGCGCCAGGAGTTCCCGGACATCTCGATCTCCAAGATCCGCTACCTGGAGGACCAAAAGCTGCTCTCACCCCGGCGAACCCAGGGGGGCTACCGGCTGTACGCGCAGAACGACATCCAGCGCTTGCGGACAATCCTGCGGCTGCAGCGCGACGAATTCCTGCCGCTCCGAGTGATCCGCCAAGAGCTTGCCGGAGGTAGATCCGAGCGCGACGTCGCCGCCCCGAGTGACGGCCGTACGCTGCGCCGCGCCGCAGTGGCGGTCCGTGATCCCGGGGCGCTTTACTCATTCGAGGAGGTGGTCGACGACACCGGGGCGGACGCTAACCTGATCCGTGAGCTGGTTGACTTCGGCGTGATCAAGGGCGAGTCGCGCGGCGTCGTGCGGTACTTCGACGAGACCGAACGTGAGATCGTTCGAGCAGTCTCGGAGCTTGCCCGGTACGGCGTCGGAGGACGGAATCTCCGCGTGTTTCGCAGCTCGGCTGACCGCGAGGCGCAGCTGCTGCAGAGCATCCTCGCGCCAGCACTCCGCTCCCGAAACCCCGAACGCCGCAAGGAGGCGGTGGAGGCACTCGAGAACCTCGCTTCGGTCACCACCCATCTCAAGCACCTGCTGTTGATCCGCGATCTGCGCAAGATTGCGACCTAGGCCGCGCGGGAGGACCGCCTGAGGACCGTGGAGCTACGCTCCTTCATCCGCGACATCCCCGACTTTCCGAGTCCGGGAATCGTGTTCAGGGACATCACGCCGCTGCTGCTCGACCGGCGAGCGCTCGGGACAGCGATCGACGGGCTCGCGGCGCTCGTGGAGCCCCAGCGGGTCGACCTCGTGGTGGCGGCCGAAGCACGGGGGTTCATCCTGGGCGGCGCCCTCGCGCGCCAGCTCGGCGCCGGTTTCATCCCCGCGCGCAAGCCGGGAAAGCTGCCCCACGAGACGATCATCGCCCAGTACGCGCTCGAATACGGCATTGACGCGCTCGAGGTCCATGCGGATGCGCTCGCCGGCGGCGCACGCGTACTCGTGCACGACGATTTGCTCGCGACCGGCGGCACTGCCCAAGCGGTCTGCGAGCTGGTCAGTGGGCTCGGCGCCGAAATCGTCGGATGCGTATTCCTGGTCGAACTGAGTTTTCTAAATGGCCGCACAAAGCTGGCGCCCCACCAGGTTCAGGCCCTGATCGACTACCAGTCGTGATGTGTGGAGCTCACGCTTCAACCTGACCGTGGCCACCGCTCAAAAAGCGCGCACGATCGCGGCCCCTCCGCAGCAGGTCTGGGAGATCCTAGAGGACCCCCAGCACATGTCCCGCTGGTGGCCAGGGGTCAAGCGAATGGAAGCTGTTCAGGAGGACCGCTGGACGCAGGTTCACACCACCAAGCGCGGCCGATCAGTGCGAGCGGATTTTCGGCTCCTGCAGTCCGAGCCGCCGTGGTATCGCGCCTGGGAGCAGGAGATCGTGGGGACTCCGTTCGAGCGCGTCCTGAACGAGTCGATCACGGAGATCTCGCTCGAGCCCGAGGGTGAAGGCACGCGAGTGACGATCGCCCAGCGTCAGAAGTTACGGGGCTACTCGCGGACGGGTGGCTTGATGCTCCGCCGGGCCACTGCCAAGCAGCTCTCAGAAGCGCTCGAGAGCCTCGAGCGGCTGTTCGGCTAAGCGGAAGTTTTCGAGGTCTTGAGGCGCGATCGCCTGTGTTCGCGGGCGATCGGGCTTCTTGTGACTGGTTGATGTAGCCAAAGAATTGTTGTGTGGACGGCTGGGATCAGCTATTCTCTGCCTGTGCCTAGACGGTCGGGTGGCGCCGTTCATGTAGCCACAATCAAGACGCGGTACAAAGATCGTGAGTACGTGTCGCACGTGCTGCGGCGCTCCTACCGCGAGGGTGGCAAGGTCAAGCATGAGAACCTCGGGAACGTCTCGCACCTGCCGCCCGAGGCGCTGGAGGCGTTGCGCCGCTCGCTCGCGGGCGAGGTGTTGATGCTGGCAACGGATGATTTCGAGATCGTGCGGTCGCTGCCGCACGGGCACGTCGCCGCGGTGCTCGGCGTGTTGCGCGATCTCGATCTGGAGCGGCTGATCAGCCGCGAGCGTTGCCGCGAGCGCGACCTGGTGGTGGCGATGATCGTCCAGCGGCTTTTGTGTGCGTGCTCGAAGCTGTCGATGACGCGGCTGATCGGGCAGACCACGCTCGCCGAAGAGCTCTCGCTCGGCGAGGTCACCGAAGCCGAGTTGTTGGCCGCGATGGATTGGCTGCTGGAGCGCCAAGAGCGTGTCGAGAAAGCGCTCGCCCGCCGGCACCTGCACGGGGAGGGGTTCGTGCTCTATGACCTGTCCTCTAGCTACCTGGAGGGCCGCCACTGCGAGCTGGGCGCGGTCGGCTACTCGCGTGACGGCAAGCCGGGCAAGCCACAGATCAGCTACGGGCTGTGCTGCGCGCCGGAAGGCCAGCCGTTCTCGATCGAGGTGCACAAGGGCAACACCGGGGACCCGACCACGCTGTTAGCGGCGGTCGAGCGGGTCAAGGACACGTTCGGGATCGAGCACGTCGTGTTCGTCGGGGACCGCGGGATGATCACCGAGGCCAGGACCAAGGTTCTCAAGGAGCAGGGAGTCGGGTTCATCACCTCGCTGCGCGCCCCGCAGATCCAGAAGCTGACAGTCGCCCCGGCTTTCAGCTCTCGCTGTTTGACGAGCAAGGGCTGTGCGAGGTCTCATCCCCCGAGTTCCCCGCAGAGCGGCTGATCGTGTGCCGGAACCCGGCGGTCGCGGCCGAGCGCGCCCGCAAACGCCAGGAGCTTTTGAGGCTGACCGAGCGAGACCTGGAGAAGGTAAGGCAGATGGTCGAGGGTGAGCGCGGAACGCTTCGCAACGCGAGCGCGGGGAAGATCGGCGAGCGCGCCGGCCGGGTGGTCAACAAGCGCAAGATGGCCAAGCACTTCACTCTGCAGATCTCAGACGCCAGCTTCGGCTACGAGCGCAACCAAGCGCAGATCGACGAGGAGGCGCTGCTGGACGGGATCTACGTGCTACGCACCCAAGAACCAGCCTCGCGGATCGGTTCGGCCGCGGTCGCGCGCGCCTACAAGCAACTCAAAGTCAACGAGCGCTGCTTCCGAGAGATGAAGACCACGCTCGAGATCCGACCCGTGCACCACCGACTCGAGGATCGCGTCCGCGCGCACGTGTTCCTCTGCATGCTCGCCTGCTACGTCCAGTTCGAGCTCGCCCGCCGGCTCGCGCCGATGCTGTTCTGCGACGACACCCCGATCGCGCCCGCCGACCCCGTCGCGCCGGCCCGCCGCTCCCCCGACGCGATCGCCAAGGCCGGCAGCGCCCGCACCCCCGACGGCCATCCCGCCCACAGCCTCGAAGACCTGCTCAGCGACCTCGCCACCCTCTGTCGCAACACCATCCGAATCGGCACAAGCCAACACACCTTCACCCGTCTCACCACCCCGACCGAGCTCCAAGCCGACGCCTACGCGCTGATCAACATCAAACCCGCGTAGCCAAGCAACCACCCCTCCCAAGCGGCAAAACCCCAGCCGCAACAGGGTCCAACAACCCCAACCTACGAAAACTTCCGTCTAGAAGGGACGCGCGTCCAAGCGTCAGCCCCGCGCGCGGGCCTTCGGGAAGCTGATCGCTCCGGCGTTGCCGCCACTGCGACGCCGGCCCGCGCGGCCGGTAACGCCAACGGTGCCGATTGAGCTCGGCAAGACATCCAGGTGGGCTGCTTCGGCGGCTCGCTCCATCAGGACTTTGTTGGCGCCGTTACCGTGACGAGAGCAGGGCCGAGGGCGAGGCGCCCGGGTGGTGGCGTGAGATGCGGACGCGCAGCGCGGCGGGACGGGTTGTGCAGTGGAGCGGCGGCAGCAGGGTGACGGCCTCGCCGTCGAGGCCTGCGGGTAGGGGCGCGGTGGCCGCGATCTCGATTGAGGGCGCGCTCCACGCAGAGACCGGGGGGCGCTTGGCGCCGGGCCGGTCCAGCACGATGATGCCCAGTCGGCCGGTGTCGAGCCGTGGCCGCGAACCCTGGGCCAGTGGCTGGTCCAGTGCGTACTCGTTGTTCGATACCAGCGCGACCAGGGGGGAGGTGTGCCGACGAGCCAGGTCGTCGGTGAGGAGTAGCTCCGGTGTTGGGGTGGTTGAGCTCAGCAGCTCGTGGAGGGTGTCCAGCGTCGTCTGCAACTTGGCGTCGCGGTAGCCCGATCGCTGCACGGCGTCGCCGTAGACGCCGAGCGAGATGTTGTTCAGAAATGGGCGGCCGTTGACCTCGGCCATGTCGATCCGGC
The DNA here is from genome assembly GCA_963836065.1 of uncultured Solirubrobacterales bacterium. Classification (GTDB taxonomy): domain Bacteria; phylum Actinomycetota; class Thermoleophilia; order Solirubrobacterales; family Solirubrobacteraceae; genus Palsa-465. Next base: position 28,704 of record CAWIII010000034.1, on the reverse strand, counting down.
GCTCGAGTCCGGCCGTGAAGGCGTCGAGCGCTCCGAGCAGGTCGTGCCGGACGATTCCCAGATCGAGGGCGAAGTGGTTGCGCGTCCCGGCGGGAAGGCAGATGAACGGCAGGTCGTGCTTTGCCGCCGCAGCGGCGACAGTCGCCAGCGAGCCGTCACCGCCGGCCATGCCCAGCGCGTCGGCTCCCTTGTCGACGGCGATCGCAGTGAGCGTCGCGAGATCGTCTGTAGGTCCGAGCACGATAGGCTCGACGCCTCGTTCGCGTGCTCGATCAGCGAGGGCCGCCCGCGCTGCCTTGCCGTCGCCGGACCGGGGATTGATCAGCAGCACGGGTCGTCGCGGCGGATCGACGCGCTCCCATTCTTCTCGCAAAGCTCCAAAACGGGCGGGCACGCTCACCACCGGACTCTAGTGAGTAGCACCGCCGACCGACGATGTCGCTGATTGCCACGCACCCCGCAGCACGCCAGCCACTGCTGCAAGCGGCCATCGGGTACTGGCCACGGAGTCCGACGGTGCTTTCCGCGATCCGTATTCGTCGCTGGTCCTGCCGAATGTCAAGCGGCGGGTGCTGGTGTGACGGTCGGCGCGCGCCGCGAGGACCGGGTCCGGATCACCCACTTGCGGAGCTCGTCGGCGCCCCAGACGATGAACGGGAACGGGATCAGCAGCAGCATGTCGCGTGCGGGTGGGACGGCGGTGCCAAGCAGCGCTTGACACGGTGGGACGAACACGACCACGGCGCCGATCGCGAGCTCGCCGGCGATCGCTCACAGCAGGTAGCGGTGGCTAAACACCCCGACCGAGCGCCTCGACCGCGTTCTCCGCGTGGCGCTCCTGAACGAACGCGACCGCTGCGTTCAGCACGATGATCAGCACCACCGCGACGCCGACCGTGATGCTGCCGACGATGAACGACAGCAGCGCCGCCACCCACAGCAACAGCGCCAGCGGGTGCGTGAGCTGCCGCGCCAGCTCTCGCGGCCACTGCACGCCCCCCCGGCGCTGGAGCTGGTGCGCCAGGCGCCGCTGCGCCTCCCGCGAGCTGAGCCCCTCTGTGTGGCTTTTCAGCGAGCGCAGCAGGTCCTCGACCGCCTCGGTCGGATCGAACGCTGCCGCCGGCGTCGACGCTTGCTTGATCGTCTCGGTCATCACGCCCGCCTCACCACCACCGCCGGCGGTACGACGAGCACCCGAACAGACCACCCGTCCTGGAGCATCCCCATCGAACTCGGACGAGCTTGACCGAGGCGGACATACGTTGCCGATCCTGGCCGGGGCCGCGAGGGCGCTCGCCGTCGGTCAGCTCGAACCGAGCTGACGGAGCTGGAACGCCCGCACGATATCGGTGATCCCCTTCACCATCGCCCAGATGCCGGCGAACACCAGCAACGTGGCCGCGCGCGTCAGGAAGAACTGGCCGCTCACCCAGAACGCCAGTCCAACCATCAGGATGTCGCTGATCAGCCCCAGCCACCACAGGTCGTTGAAGACCCGCTCGGCAAACGCCTGGACCGTCCAGAGAATCCCGATCTCAGGAACACGAAGCCGAGGATGTCGGCGAACCCGGCGAAGGTCGCTTCCGGATGGATCAGAGCAACGATTCCGGAGGCGGCCAGCAGCACCCCGAACAGCCCCATACCCACCTCCTGGCGCCCTTATCCAGGACGGCCAGGAGGAACTCCTCGGCGGCGAACACCAGGAACATAATCCCCGTCAGCACCCCTACGGTGACCACCGACGCATGGTTGAACTTCAACACCACGATCGCCACGACGACCCAGAACACACCCAACAGCAACTCCACCCACCAGTAGCGCGCGAACTGGTGCAACAGCGGGCGCAGGCTGCTGTCGTCCAGGGACTGGCTGCCAGGCGGGCCGTTCACGGCTCTGACGGCCTCTCTCTCACCTCTTCGACCTGTGACATAGCTAACTCCTGTAGGTCAAACTGAATGACACGCGGGACTCGAGCTCGGCCCGCGCGCCACTCAAGCCAGTGATCAGGCCGCCGACAGCTCGGCCGCCTCCATCCTCGCCAGTTCAGCGTCGAGCACTGCGTACTCCGCCTCCTCGATCGCCGCGTACGCGAACTCAACCGCGAACACCGCGTCGTCCGCTCTGTGCTCGGCGCGCCGCTCGGCGCGATCCACGTCGTGCTCAGCCCGCTTGCCCTCGATGTCGTCGCGAATCTTCGCGACGTGCTCGTTCCACGTGCGCTGCAAGTCGTACCACCAGACCGAGAGCTTGTTCTTGTTCGCCTCAGCCGACTCGCGCAGCTTCTTAGCCCGCTCCTGTGCGGACGCTCGCGCTTTCTCGACGTCCGCCTGAACGTCGGCCTTGGCCTTGCCCTGCACTGCTCCCGCGCGGTCCTGCGCCTCCTTGGCGCGAGCGGCGAGCTCGCTGAGTTGATCCGAAAGTGCCATGTCAACCTCCTTCGAGGAATGTTGTCCTACATGTACGTGAGCGCATCCTGTCCACCGCTGCGTGACGGGATCGAATCGACGTCGAAATCGATCCCGGTGATGCCGCTGCATTCGCTCCCATCGCTTGCGAATCCCAGGGAGGCACGCGTATCAGCATCGAGCCCGTATCGGTTCGCCAGAACATGGGCGCAGCATCCACGCGCGCAGGGTGATCCGTCGTCATCCGTTTTGCGTGATTTGGCCGCATCGCGCGCCACCCGCGGCGAGCGTGCGCCCTCACTGAGGCGATTATCAGGGACGCGTCCGCGGGGCACGAGCGTCCCGCGTTCGTCGCGGGAGGACCGTGGCCGCCTGGATTGGTCTGAGACTATGGCCGGGGCCGACGTGAGAAGCTGCGTCGTGTCCTCGGCTACCCATTGCGGTTGGGCGACCGGATTTTGGGAGACGTAGTCGAGGGCGTGAACATGCTCCACCATTTCGGCCGCCCGATCGCTGAGCTCGGCCGCGACGCAAGTGATCGACCAAGTCCGGCGGCCCAAGGCGCGGGAGGCACGCGAGCGCGCCGAGCCAAGCGCGCACCGCCTAATCGAGCTGTCGCCCAGGTCCTATCGAGCCAAACGTCTGGGTGTCAGCCGAGGTCGCCGAATCCCGAGACGAGCAGGTAGACGCCGACGGCTCCGGTCACGATCACGATCAAGATCCGTCGATGGTCCGTCATCCAGCGGTTGAGCTTCTCGGTCAGTGAGCGCGTGCGCTCCGGCGCCAGGACAAAGCCGAGGAGCGGAAGCTCGATGACGGCGAACATGATCAGGTTGAACCCCAGGACCGCGAGCACCTCCGAGGCCGTGGGCGCGCCGACCTTGGCCAGCAGCACAAGGCCGGCGAGGTACTCCGCGCCCGGCAGGCTGTAGATGGCACCAGCCGCCCATGCGATCCACACAGAGTGACGGCCCAGGGCGCGCTCGTAGAGGCTCCCCCGCTGCGGACGCTCGGCGTCGCCGTGGCGAGCGCGGCGCGGGTGCCACTGCAGCCTGCGACCTGAGCCCACAGCGACTGCAACGACGATCATCAGGGCTCCCGCGGCTAGCTCGATCACCGCCCGCGTCGACCGGTCGGGCTCACGCAGGAGCTTGGACCCGTGAAGCCCGAGCACGATCAATAGTCCGAAGACAATCGAGAGGCTCATGCCCCCGATCAGGTAGGCGAGGAGGTGCTGGGCCGGCCGGGGGCGCCCCATCAGCACGACGGCGGCAGTGAGAAGCCCCGCGTCGAGCGCAGCGACCACTGCCAGGACGAAGACCTCGGTCACACCCCGGTCTAGGCGAGGTCTCGTGGTCTAGGCGTCTACGACCATGACGTCGAGCGCGGCCAACGAGCTGTGACGCGACCGGTCGCACGCTCTCCGGCAGCACGGCGACGGGCCCACCCGCCGCGCTCTGGATGCGGCATTCGACGCAGCGCTTGGCGGGCGGCCCGGTGGCACCCGCCGGCGTCCCTTGAGCGCCTCGGGCGTGCGCTGCGCGCGGATGCTGCGGCGGCCCATCTGGCGCCGAGCCTTATCACTGGTCTGCTCGAGCGCGTCCTGCCACTCAGCGGTTTGGTCCTCCGCGCGCTGGCGCAGCTCGCCGCTCAGATCGCGCATCCGCTCCAGCGCGCTGTCGCGGCTGCGCCGCACGTCAGCGGTGGCTTCCTGGCGCGCCTTGTCGATCTCGGCGGACGCCTGCTGCAGGTGCTCCGCCGCGCTCTTGCGGGCGCGCTCACGCTCCTCACGCGCGCGGGGGTGCTTGGTGGGCGTGGGGAGGGTGCCTGCGGTAGCCATAGGGCCTCCGTCGTCGGGAGCGCGTCCATGCAGCGCTGGCAGTTCACTCCTGGGATGGGTGAGCCGTCGTCACCCGTTCTGAGTGATTGGCCACGCTCGGCGGGAAGACTCGGCTCGTAACTGATGGGTAGCCGCTCACACGCTGGGATTCGCGGCCCTCCCCTTCGTCGCGCTGCGATACTCGGCGCCGCCGGCACCGGAGCCCTGGCGAGGAGTTCTTCTCCCGCCGCGACACCGAACACACCGAACACACCGACGTCGGCTGATCCACCACCTCGAACGCCTCGGCCACAAAGTCACCCTCGAACCGCTACCAGGCGCCGCCTGAACCACCGCGACCCCAGACCCACGGGCTATTTTCGATCCAGCACCACGCAGTGTCGTACGTCTCGCCAGCGGCTCTCTACGGACGGCAGATGCCGTTATTGTGCAAAGCCTAGGATTGCCGTTGCTTTCGAACGGCGGGACGATCGACATGCCAAGCCTGATCGCGGGATTTCCGCCGGTACGCTCCGCGGGCTCGGGGCAGCAGGTTCCCCTGCGGGGGCTGGTCCCGCGCGAGTCGCTTTTCGAGCGCTTGTCGGTGGCTGCGGGCGCGGTCATTTTGGTCTGCGCGCCAGCCGGAAGCGGCAAGACCGTGTTGCTGCGCTCGTGGGTGCAGGCGGCGGGCCTCGAGGATCGACTGGCGTGGGTGTCGATCCGGCGGAGTGAGCGGGATGCGCAGCGCTTCTGGTTGTCGGTGATCGACGCGCTCGCGGGAGCGACAGACGTGGTGCGGCACGTTGACCCGGCACCGAGCTTCTGCGGGGAGGCCGTGGTCGACCAACTCCTCGCCGATCTTGAATTGCTCGAGGAGCCGGCTGTGCTCGTGATCGATGATCTTCACGAGCTTGACTCGGCCGACGCGTCGGCATGGCTCGAGACGCTTCTCGCCAGGCTGCCGGCGAGTCTTCGCGTGGTTTTGGCGACTCGTGAGGACCCGCGACTGGGTCTTCATCGCTTGCGTCTGGCCGGTGAGCTGACCGAGCTTCGCGCCTCTGATCTGCGCTTCTCGGTGGAAGAGATGACGGAGCTGCTTCGCGGTTCGGGGATCACGCTCTCGGATGGAGGCGTCGCGCTGCTCTACGAGCGGACCGAGGGGTGGGCGGCCGGCCTGCGCTTGGCGGCAATCTCGCTGGCGCGGCATGCCGATCCGGAGCGTTTCGTGACCGAGTTCTCTGGCAGCGAGCGGACCGTGGCGGGGTATCTCGTGGCTGAGGTGCTGGAACGCCAGCCGCCCCAGGTGCGCGAGCTCTTGTTGCGCACCTCGGTGCTGGAGCGGGTGAGCGGGCCGCTCGCCGATCACCTCACGGGCACGGCCGGCTCAGAGCGGATCCTGCAGGAGCTCGAGGACGCCAACGCGTTCGTGACCTCGCTCGATGTGGGCCGGTCGTGGTTTCGCTACCACCATCTGTTCGCGGACCTGCTGAAGCTGGAGCTGCGACGCGTTTACCCGGCGCTGGTTGCCCCGCTTCACCGGGCGGCGGCCCAGTGGTTTGCGGAGCGTGGCGAGGTGCTGGAGGCTGTCCGTCAGGCGCAGGCGGCGCGCGACTGGCCACTGGCCGCTCGCCTGCTGGCCGACAATCACATCGATCTCACCCTTGATGGCCGCACGGCCGCCGTCTGCGACCTGCTGGCCGCGTTTCCGGATGATGTGGCGGCAGGCGATGCGGAGCTTGCGGTTGTGTTCGCCACCGCGCGGCTGTTGGACGGGAACCGCGAGAAGTGCGCCGCGTACGTCGGTGTGGCCGAGCGGCTGATCGACACGGTTCCCCAGGAGCGTAGGCAGCGCTTTGACCTGGTGCTGGCCGTGCTGAGGCTCGTGCTCGCGCGATGGCGCGGTGACGTGGAGAGTGTGCTGAGGGCGATGCCGTTGGTGGAGGAGGCGTTGGCGGCGCAGCAGGCTGATGGACGTGCGCTCAGCGACGAGCTCAGATCTGTCGCGCTGCAGAATCTCGGAGTTGCGGAGCTGTGGTCCTCGCGTCTGGAGGACGCCCGGCGTGACCTCGAGCAGGCGCTGGACCTGGCCCGCCGCGCGCGGCGATCCTGGCTCGAGATCCCCCCGCTGGGTCACCTCGGGATCGCCGGCCCGTGGACCGGGCTGTCGCTATCCGCGGGGCTCGAGCTCAGCCAGCAGGCGGTGAGGATCGCCGAGTCACACGGCTGGGGCGAGGATCCCGTAATCGTCACCGGCCTGGCCACGGGGGCGATGGCCTTATTGTGGCTCGGGCAGCTCGATGAGGCCGAGCGGTGGCTCGCGCACGCGAAGCGCACGTTACATCCGGATGGTGAGCCCGGAACCGAGCTGATCGTGCATCACGCACGAGGTCTGCTGCGCATGGCGCAGGGGCGGTTCGAGGAGGCCCTCGCGGCGCTGCGCGCCGCCGAACGCATGGAGGACCTGCTGGCCGGCACGCACGCGTTCGCGGTTGCCGGGCGGGCGCGCCTGATCCAGACACAGGTACGAATGGGCCAGCTGGCGGCCGCGCGCGCCGCGATCGCCGAGATCAGCGACGCGGAGCGTGCCATCTCCGAGATGCGCGCGGCTGCCGCCACCATTCATCTCGCCGAATGCGATCCCGAGCAGGCGGTGGCGGTGCTCGCCCCTGCGATCGAGGGGTCGGCTCCGGCGATTCATCGGTCATCCGTGGTAACGGAGGCGCAGGTGCTCGACGCTGTCGCGCGCGAGCAGCTTGGGGATGAACGCGCGGCGGAGGCCTCAATGGAAGTCGCGCTCGAGCTGGCCGAGCCGGGGGGGCTTGTGCTGCCGTTCATCCTCGTTCCGGTGCGGGACATCGTCGAACGCCTTCCCCGTCACCGCACGGCTCACGCCACGCTGCGGCAGACCATTCTCGATGTGCTCGCCGGTTCCGCGCCGCCGGCCGGCGGCCAGGCAGCTGGCCTTCGCGAGGAGCTGAGCGAGGCGGAGCTGCGCGTCGTCAGGTACCTGCCGAGCAATCTCAAGGCGCCGGAGATCGCGTCCGAGCTGTTTGTCTCGACGAACACGATCCGCACGCACTTGCGCCACATCTACGCCAAGCTCGACGCACACGGTCGCGCCGAGGCGGTCGCTCGCGCCCGGGAGCTGGGGCTGCTCTCACCACCGGCTCGCCTGCGCTAGGCGCCGAATCATCCAAACCGCATGACGACGCCTCACCCAGGCTGGCGTCAGCCTGCTTACGACTGAGCACCCGACCTACGGACCGAGAGCGCTGAACGAACTGCGGACAATCGATGACCTGGACGCCGACGGGCGGCGCGTTCTGCTGCGGGCTGATCTCGACGACGAGACCCGCATCCGCGCCGCACTAGCCACCATCGAGGAGCTGCGCCGGCGGGGCGCACGGCTCGTGCTCGCCTCTGGTGTGGGCCAACCGAACGGTCCGGATCCGGCATTGTCGATGCGAGCAGTGGCCGACCGCCTCGGCGCCCTGACGGGCGAGCCTGTGCCGCTCGCGCCGGCTGTAGTCGGCCCCCAGGTACGCGACCTGACGGAGCGGCTGGAGCCAGGTCAGATGCTGATGCTGGAGAACGTCCGCTTCGAGGCGGGCGAGTCACGGAACGAGCCCGCCCTGGCATCTGCGCTCGCCGAGCTCGCGGATCTGTACGTCGGCGATGCATTTGCCGCGGCGCACCTTCCACACGCGAGTACCTGGGGCGTGGCTCAGCGTCTGCCGTGCGCCGCTGGCCGCCTGATGGAGCGCGAGGTGCACGCTCTCAGCGCGATCGTTGAGCGGCCGGCACGACCTCTCGTGACGCTCTTCGGGGGTGCGCAGATCCGCGAAAAGCTCGGTCTCGTGCGGCGTTTTCTCGAGCTGGCCGATGTTGTGTGCCTCGGCGGTGCGGTGTGCTTCCCATTCCTTGCTGCCCTGGGACACGGCGTCGGGCGATCCCTGTGCCCGGTCGAAAACGTCGAGGCGGCGCGGCTTGCGCTCGGTGGGGCGAACGGGTCCAGCGATCGGCTCGCGCTTCCCAAGGATCTGCTGCTGGGCACGTGGGGGCCGGACCGGGAAGCCGTGACGCGATCGCTGGATGGGGTCGACGTACCCGACGGGTGGATGGGCCTCGACATCGGCCCCGGCACCGCAGACTCCTATTCCGCGTCAATTGCAGCGGCGGCGACCGTGTTCTGGAATGGGCCGATGGGTCGCTTCGAGCTTCCGCAATTCGCCGCTGGGACTCGCGCTGTCGCCGACGCCGTCGCTTCGACGTCTGCGACGACCATTGTTGGCGGCGGCGAGACCGCGCAGGCACTGCGGACGTTCGGGTTGCAGGACCGCGTGAACCACCTCACCGCCGACGGACCGGCGATGCGGGAGTTCCTGACCGGGCGCAAACTACCGGGAGTGCAGGTGCTACTCCGCGACCCGGTCAGCCTTGCCTAGCTTGGCCTTGAGGTCGTCGAGCTTAGCGGCAACCGCCGCCTTGTCACGCTCGTGGCGTCCTCGCGCGGCGCCTGCGACTTCGCCGCATGCCCAGGACCTCGTCGTTTCCCTCAGGGCACTCAGCCTCTGCCTTCGGGTTCGCGGTCGCTGCCACGCGCGAGCTGCCGGAAGCGGGGCCGTTGCTCTTGCCGCTTGCGACGGCTGTCGCGCATTCGCGGGTCTACGCGGGAGTGCACCACCCGAGCGACGTTCTCGCCGATGCTGCATTTCGGCACGGCAGCTGGGATGGCTGCGCGCTCTGCCTTGCGAAAGTTTGGCATCGGCGAGACCGCAGTCCCGCGGCACTCGCAGGCGCCATCGTTGTCCTCAGAAGCATTGCTCGCGTTGAGCCTGCACCGTCGGGTCGGTCGCCCGACGCCTGGCGGACACAGACAACGTGCTCGGCGTCCTGCCGCTGGGTACGGGAAACGACTTCGCCCGCTCACTCGAGCATGACCGCGGTTATGGTGACCCGGTCGTCATGCGTTTTGCGTGATCGGCGCCCCTGTCGCGTCTCTTTCGCCGGGCGCCGCGCGGGGACGCCGCCGAGCGCGCGGAATCGTCTGAGTCGATCAGCCGTCGATACCGGCGGTGATGACGACGATCTTGTTCGTGATACCGCCAATGCCAGGAAGCCGGCGGACAGCGTCGAACGCCGCGTCGCTCTGGGACTGGTGATTGACCTCGCCCTTCAGGGTCAACCAACCGTTGGCGACGGTGGCCTCGATGCGATCCGCGGGCACGCGACCGTTCGACATCAGGGCCTGCAGCGCTAAACCACGGAGCTCGTCGTCCTCCGTGCGATCCCGTGGGTCGACGGACAGCTCGTCTTCGACATCGCCGACTCCAACGACCGACCTGGCGACCTTGACCGCCGCTTGACGCTGGTGAAAGCTGCCAACGCTGCCGCGGAGCGTGACGGTCCCCTCGCGCGACGACACGGCTACCTCCGCCGGGTGAGGGATTCCGGGGTGGCGCTCGAGCGCAGCGTGGATCTCGCCAATGATGATGTCGTCGTTGGACATGGAATGCTCCTCGTGAGAGTGGATCCTGCGCGCAGCGAGCATGACGGCGCTCGCAGTGATCTGTCATCACGCGATTTGGATGATTGAGCCATCGGCGGCGAGCCCCACTTAGCGGCTCGCCATAGAACATCGCCCGTCACTGCGACGCAGTCACGCGAATGCGTGATGACGGATCACCCGGCCGGCGTGGACGCTCTGCCGTCCACATCGGAGAACGAGCATGCCGCACCCAACCACCGAGTCCACTCGCCAACCCGATCAGAGCGCTTCGAGCGTCCGAAGCAGACAACCCCGAGCGGCAACCGCCCGCCGTGGCGGGTTGAGGGGCGCTCGCCCGAAACACGAGATGACCGCCGATCGCTCCCGCCGATCACCGCGCCGAGCGTTCCGCATTCGAAGCGATCCCGCCGTCCGTCCTACGCGGGCGATCCGGCAAACATCGCCGGGGAGGGCCGGAAGTCGTTTGAGGAGGCTCGCCGGCGCATTGCCGCCCTCGGCGGCGTTTACGCTGACGCCAGCTTCGATGATGTCGTCGACGATCTGCGCCGGTACGGGCAGTCGGTCGATCTGCTCGTGATCGGCTCGCACAAGTACGGACCGATCGACCGCGTGTTGGAGGAAAGCATCTCCCAGCTGCTGGCGGACGAGCCGTCCTCGGCGCTGCTGGTGCTCGCCGCCCGATGAACGCCGAGCTGGTCGCGGCGGCCGTCCACGGCCACCAAGAAGGCCGCGACGCCGCGCTGCCGACAAGGCTCGCCCGCGCCACCGGCGCCGAGCTCTCCGCACGGATCTCTCCCGCCAGTCTTGGAGGGCATCGTCCGAGTGAGGTTGTCGCCCGAGCCGTGCGGGGAACCAGCTGGTCGATCGTCGCGGCCGGCTGGTTCGCAGCCACGGGTCATTTCGCCGCGAACCGCGAAATCACGCGGAACATGTGATGACCGCTCACCCACGCGGGCTTCACCGTCTGCGATGTGGATGATGGAACGCCAGCCTTCTCAGTGCGCTTTGGCCAGCAGCGCGCGGCGTGCGCCGACGACCGCGGGCACGAGCGGCTCGAGCAGCTCCTCGAGCGTGACTGCGGGGTCGGCCTGAGAGGCTACGAACGCGCCGTCGATCGCGGCGAGGGCGATTCGCGCGAGCCGGATGGTCACGGGGCTGTTGGGGTCGTCGCCGAACGCGAGCGCGATCTGCTCACGGAGGCGGTCCAGCCCGAGCCGGCGTACGCGCGTCACGACATCCTCGATTTCACCGCCGGCGCGCGCGGGCGGCTGTACGGCGAAGACGATGAGCAGGCGAAGGAAGTTGGGATGGCGCTCGAGCGTTCGGGCCGCGGTCGAGAGGACTGTGGCCAAGTGTTCCGCGGGACGTCCGAGCCGCCGGTTCGGGATGGGCAGATCGTCGAAGAAGCGTTCTGCTCCGCGTTCCATCACCGCGAGCAGGATTCCGTCCTTGGAGCCGTAGTAGTGGTAGACCGAGCTCAGCGGGATACCGGCTTCTTCGACGACGCGGGCGAGGGTCGCGGCTTCGAAGCCGTGCTCGGCCATGACGCGCTCGGCGGCGTCCAGCACGAGTTCGCGGGACTTCATCCCGCGGCGGTTGGGGGTGACGTCGGCGCGGACAGCCATGGTTCGACGATATCAGAGAAATTGGAATTGACACTCCAATTCATCTATTGTAGTGTTAACTCCAATTCCTGATGTCGAGGAGAAACGATGACTTTCACAGCACCTCTTGAGAATGAAGTTCCGGTTCTGATCGTGGGCGGCGGCGGCGCGGGACTGACCGCTTCGATGCTCCTGGCGCGCCAGGGCGTCGAGCATCTGCTCGTCAGCGCCCGTCCGACGACATCGGACCTGCCCAAGGCGCATGTCCTGAATCAGCGGGCGATCGAGGTGCTCGACGATGTCGGCGTGGCGGAGGCGATCGCGCAGCGCAGCACGCCCGCCGAGCAGATGGCGGCGACCGCGTTCTACGCGGGCCTCACCGATCCCGATCCGGATTACGGACGCCGTCTCGCGCGGCTTGAGAGCTGGGGCTGCGGCAGGGACGACGAGAGCTGGCGAGCCGCCAGTGCGTGGCGGCAAATGAACCTGCCGCAGATTCGCCTCGAGCCGCTGATGAAGGCTCGCGCGGAGGAGCTCTCACCCGGCCGGATCCGTTTCGGCCACGAGCTCCTCGACCTCGAGCAGGACGCCGATGGCGTGCTGGCCGCGATCCGGGACAACGGCTCAGGGCGCGAATACACGGTGCGCTCCGAGTACCTGGTCGGCGCCGACGGAGGACGGCGCGTGGCTGGGCTCATCGGCGTGGAGTACGAAGGCCTCGGGGTCGTGACGCAGACGGCGACGCTCCACGTCTCGGCGGACTTCTCGCGCCTGGCGAAGGATGCCGAGGTCCTGATTCGCTGGATCTACTCGCCGCAGGCCGGTGTGCTCGTGGTGATGGTGCCGATGGGACCCGAACGGTGGGGGCCAGACTCCGAGGAATGGGTGATCCACCTCAACTACCCCGTCGACTGCGCCAACTCCGACGCGGAGGTCGAGGCCGACGCGCGCCGCGCGCTCGGAATCGGTGAGCTGCCGATGGAGATCCACAAGATCACCCGCTGGTCGGTCGACGCGGTGATCGCTTCCGCGTTCAGCGTCGGGCGTGTGTTCCTGCTGGGAGACGCGGCACATCGCCACCCGCCGACCGGTGGTCTTGGGCTGACTAGCGCGATCCACGACGCGCAGAACCTGTGCTGGAAGCTCGCCGCCGTCCTGGCCGGCCACGCATCGCCGGCGCTGCTCGACACCTACGAAGCCGAGCGGCGGCCGGTGGATCAGCGCAACTGCCAGCGCTCGCTGGAGAACGCGGTCAACCATTTCGCGATCGGCACGACGCTTGGCGTCGTTCCGGAGAACACGCCCGAGCAAAACCTCGAGCAGCTGCGGCGCATGTGGAGCGGCCATCCGGAGGACGCCGAGGTTTGCTCGAGCGTGCGTCGGATGATGCGGGCGCAGTCGATGGAGTTCTCCGAGCTGAACGTCGAGTACGGCTACAGCTACGAGTCAGCGGCGATTGTGCCCGACGGTACCCCGGCGTCGCTGCCGCTCGACGACATCCGCGTCTACGAGCCGTCAACTCGTCCGGGTGCACCGCTGCCGCACGCTTGGATTGACGACGAGAACGGCAACCGCCGGCCGATCAAGGACCTGGTGGCCCCCGGCCGCTTCCTGGTGATCGCGGGTGAGGATGGCGAGGCGTGGTGCGAGGTGGCCAGGCAGCTCGCCGCTGACGCCTGCCTCCCGCTCGATGCAGTTCGGATCGGTCACCTCGAGGGGGAGCTGTACGACCCGCGCTGCGCGTGGTTGCGCCAGCGCGAGATCCAAAGCGACGGCGCAATCCTCGTTCGACCGGACCGCTTCATCGCCTGGCGACAGGCGACGTCGGCGGAGGACCCCCGGAGCGCGCTCGCCGGCGCGCTGAGCCAGATCCTCGCTCGCTCCGTCGCTACCCGGCTCGTGGCAGCCGGCTCCGGGGTCACGTCATGACTGCTCCAGGTTTCGACGCTGACGTGGCGATCGTGGGCTACGGGCCGGTGGGGCAGGCATTGGCGGCGATGCTGGGCCGCGCGGGGCATCGGGTGGTGGTGTTCGAGCGGTTTGAGGAGATCTACCGCTTGCCCCGGGCGGTGCATCTCGATCACGAGATCATGCGCCTACTCCAGTCGGTCGGACTGTCCGACGTGTTGGCCGAGGAGATGGTTCCGGTCCACGAGTACGAGTGGTTCGGCGCCGACGGGGAGCTGCTGCTGCGGTTCGACGTGAGCGGGCTGGCGCGATCGGGATGGGAGTCGGACTACATGTTCTTCCAGCCCGAGCTGGAAGCAGCGATCCATCGCTACGCTTGCGTCCCGTCAGGTGTGGCAGTCGAGCGAGGCTGGGTCGCGGAGGGGTTGGAGGACTTGGGCGACCATGTCGAGCTGACGCTTCACCGGGTGAGCGAGGAGGCGACCGGGCAGCTGGCGAAGACCGGGGAGTACCGGACAGTTCGCGCCAGGTGGCTGGTCGGGGCGGATGGCGCGAACTCGTTCGTGCGCGAGGCGAGCGCTATCAGCCGCCGCGACCTTGGCTTCCAGGAGCGGTGGCTGGTCGTGGACGCCGAGCCGCATGACATGGGCGCGCTTGCCCATCTCCCCATCGCGAGCCAGTGGTGTGATCCGGCGCGCCCGAGCACGATCGTCCAGAGCGGCCCCCGCCACCGGCGCTGGGAGTTCATGCTGCTCCCGCACGAGCAGCCGTCCCATTTTGAGAATGCCGAGCGGGTGTGGTCGCTGCTCGAGCCGTGGTACCGACCAGCGGACGGGCCGCTGACCCGCAGCGCCGTCTACGAGTTCCGCTCGATGCTCGCCGACCAGATGCGCAAGAGGCACGTGCTGCTGGTTGGGGACGCCGCCCATCTGACCCCGCCGTTCCTGGGTCAGGGATTGTGCTCCGGGCTGCGCGATGCCGCAAACGTTGCCTGGAAGCTCGACCTCGTGCTTCGGGGTCTCGCCCCCGAGCGGCTGCTGAACACAATCGAGGCGGAGCGACAGCCGCAGAACGAAGCGGTGATCCGGCTCGCGATCGAGCTGGGGAAGGTCCTCTGTCAGCTGGACCCGGAGGCGGCGGCCGAGCGCGACGCGATGCTGCGCGCGGCCGGGCCGCCGCCGCCACTCGAGCTCGCGCCGTTGACAGCTGGCCTGCTCCACCAGCCGATCGGTGAACCGGATCCATTTGCCGGGACGCTGAGCGTTCAGGGGGTGGTGGAGCGCGCGGGCCGCGAGGGACGCTTCGACGATGTCGTCGGCGGTGGCTTTCAGCTTGTCGTCGCTGGCGGCGACCCGTTGGCACATCTCTCCAGCCGGCAGCGCACGCTGCTCGACACCCTTGACGCGACGGTCGCGTCGCTTGACCCGGCTGCGCCCCATGGTGTCCGCGACTGCGACGGGCGCCTCACCGCCTGGCTGTCCCAGCACAACGCGCACGCCGTGGTCGTCCGTCCCGACTTCAACGTGTTCGGCGGCGCCGCCTCCCCTGGGTCGGTCCCCGCCCTGCTGGACGACCTTCGAACCCAGCTGCAGATCACCTCGACCCCCGCGACCTCAGGAGCTCTCGCATGACCGACGCCACGGTGATCCACCCGACCTTCCACCACGTCAACCTCAAGACAATCCGCCTGCAGGAGATGATCGACTTCTACGGGACGCTCGTCGGTGCCGAGGTCATCTTCCAGGACCAGGTTGGCGCGTGGCTGTCCAACGACGGCGCCAATCACCGGGTCGCGCTGCTGGCGTTCCCGAACTTCGTCGAGGACCCGGAGAAGGACACGCGCACCGGGATGCACCACTCGGCGTTCGAGTACGCCAATTTCGAGGATCTGGACTCCAGCTACCTGCGCCTGCGCGACGCCGGCATCACCCCGGCGCTGTGTCTGGATCACGGCATGACTCTCTCCTACTACTACGCCGATCCCGACGGCAACAACGTCGAGCTGCAGGTCGACTGCTTCGGGGACTGGAAGAAGTCGACGGAGTGGATGCGGACCTCCGAGGAGTTCAAGGCCAACCCGATCGGTCAGTTCGTCGACCCCGCGCAGGTCGCTGCGGACCACGCGGACGGCATGACCTTCGAGGAGATTCACGCCAAGGCGATGGCGGGCGGCTACGCGCCGGAGCAGGCGCCCGTCGAGATCCCGGAGACGTCCTGATGAGGTTCTGTCGCTTCGACGCAGGGGCGGGACCGCGCCACGGGCTCGTCGAGGACGGATCCGTCGTCGATCGGGACGACGTGGAGGAGCGCCATCCGCTGGAGGCGGTCCGGCTGCTTGCGCCCGTGCTGCCGCGCAAGTTCCTGGCCATCGGCCTCAACTACGCCGATCACATCGCCGAGTCGGGCATGGAGGCGCCGCAGTTCCCGGTGTTCTTCAACAAGCAGATCACCTGCGTGGTCGGTCCCGACGACGACGTCCACATGCCGCGCGTCTCGAACCTGCTCGACTACGAGGGCGAGCTGGCGGTAGTGATCGGGACTCGCTGCCGCCACGTGCCGGAGGACCGCGCCCACGAGGTGATCGCCGGCTACACCATCTCCAACGACGTCTCCGTGCGCGACCTACAGGTGCGTACGCCGACGATGACGATGGGCAAGTCGTTCGACACTCACGGGCCGCTCGGCCCCTGGCTTGTGACGGGCGACGAGCTCGGCGACCCCCACGACCTGCGGCTCAGGACCTACGTCAACGACGAATTGCGCCAGGACAGCAATACCGGCGAGATGATCTACAGCTGCTACCAGCAGGTCGCGCATCTCTCTCAGGCGTTCACGCTTGAGCCGGGCGACGTGATCGCCACCGGGACTCCCGCGGGGATCGGCGCCGTGCGCCAGCCGTTCCCCGAGGGACTGCTGAAGGTCGGCGACGTGGTGAGGATCGAGATCGACGGGATCGGCGAGCTGCGTAACACCGTCGTAGAGGAGCCCGACGGGTTCGTCGTGCCGGCGAGCGAGGAGGCGCTGCAATGGGCGCACTGACCGAAGATCTGCGCGAGTTCCTCGACGCCAATCGGGTTGGTGTCCTCGCGACACTCGCTCCCGACGGCCGGCCCCGTCAGTCGCTGGTGTATTTCGCGCGCGACGGCGAGCGACTGCTGAGCTCAACGCTCGCGGACCGCCTCAAGGCCCGGGACGTGAGGCGGACCGGGTGGGCGTCGCTGTGCGTGATGGGCCACGAGCCGCCATATCCATCGGCGACGTTCTCGGGCCCCGCCGAGATCCTCACCAACGACATCGGCGCCGCGACCGCCAAGATCATGCAGCGCATCGCCAACGCCGCCGAGCCGCCCGAACCAATGAGCGACGAGGCGCTGGCTGAGGTCGGCCGCGTGCTGCTCGCGATCACGATCGAGCGAGTGACCGCCGCGAGTTACATCCCCTCACCCACCGGACAGGCGGAGACGCGCCGATGAGTGCCGCTGCAACAACCGAGCTCGCGATTCCGGACTCCCGGGTCACCGGCGTCGTGGACCGGGCCATCGACATCGCTGCCAAGCTGACCCGGCCGGTCTTTCTCGATGTTGAGAACGTGCCGTCGCGCGGGCCGTTCATGCTGGTCGGTAACCACCAGCTGCTCGGGATGCAGGACCTGCCGTACCTCGTGCGCGGTCTCGAGGTGCTGCGCGGCGTGCGGGTGCGGGGACTCGCCGATCACTTCCACTTCTTTTTTTTTTTTTTTTTTTTTTTTTTTTTTTTTTTTTTTTTTTTTTTTTTTTTTTTTTTTTTTTTTTTTTTTTTTTTTTTTTTTTTTTTTTTTTTTTTTTTTTTTTTTTTTTTTTTTTTTTTTTTTTTTTTTTTTTTTTTTTTTTTTTTTTTTTTTTTTTTTTTTTTTTTTTTTTTTTTTTTTTTTTTTTTTTTTTTTTTTTTTTTTTTTTTTTTTTTTTTTTTTTTTTTTTTTTTTTTTTTTTTTTTTTTTTTTTTTTTTTTTTTTTTTTTTTTTTTTTTTTTTTTTTTTTTTTTTTTTTATTTTTTTTTTTTTTTTTTTTTTTTTTTTTTTTTTTTTTTTAGCGCGCGTCTCTCTCTCTTTTATTTTTTTGTCTTTTTTCTTTATTTTTTTCTTTTTTATCTCTCTTGCTTATATCTCTTCGCTCTTCATTTTTTCTCTTCTCTCTTTATTTTTTTTTCATCTCTTTTCTTTTTCTTCTTTTTCTCTCTTTTCTCTTTTTTTTCTTTTTCACTCTTTTTTTTCTCTTCTTTCTTTCACTTCTTTCTCTTCTTCTTCTACTTTTTTTCTTTCTTTTTATCTCTTCTCTCTTTTACCTTCTCTTCTTTCTCTTCCTTTCTTTTCTCTTTCTTTCTCTTTTTCCTACACTCCCCTACACTTCCTCTCCTTTCTTTCTCTCTCTCTTCCCTTTTCCCCTTTCTTTTCCCTTTCTTTACTTTCTTCTCACCTCTTCACCTTCTTCTACCTCCTCTCTTACTCCTTCTTTTTCCTCTTCTTTCCTCTTTCCTCCCCTCTTCCCTCTTCTACTCTCTTTTCTTTCACCCTCTTCCTCCCCCTTCCCCTCACCTACCCTCACTCCACACTCCCTCTCACTTCCTTTCCTCACCCTTCCTCTTTCCTTCCTCCCCTCTTCTCTCACCACCACACTCACTCCTCTACCTCTCCCTCTCCTCCCCCCCTCTCATCCCACCTCTCCCTCCCCCCACACACCCCCCCCCCCCCCCCCCCCCCCCCCCCCCCCTTCGCGGTCCCGCTCTGGCGCCGCTTGCTGGCAGGCTCCGGCGCCGTTCCGGGGACGCGCCAGAACTGCGCCGCGCTTCTCGCCGCCGGTGAACCAGTCCTCGTGTTCCCCGGCGGCGCGCGAGAGGTGTACAAGCGCCGCAACCAGCGCTACCAGCTGCTCTGGGGCAACCGCGTCGGGTTCGCCCGGATGGCGATCGCGGCCCGCTGCCCGATCATCCCGTTCGGCGCGGTCGGCGCCGAGGACCGCTTCCACGTGCTGCTGGACACCGACCAGCGAGTCGCCGCACCAGTTCGTGCGGTCATCCGCCACGTCGCCGGGCGCGATGACGTCGGCACCCTGCTCGTGCGTGGCAGCGGGCCTGTCGGGTTGCCCCGCCCCGATCGGCTCTACTTCCGCTTCGGCACGTCGATCCGAACCACGCGCTGGAGCGGCCGAGCGGATGACCCAAAGGCAGTGGCGGAGTGTCGCGACCTCGTCAAGGCGGAGATCGAATCCCATCTCCACCATCTGCTGGCTCTCCGCGACTCCGACCCACGGCGGCGGCTGCTTCCACGAGCCGTCGATGCCGTCCGCGAGGTGGTCCCGGTATGAGCGCCATGAACTCCGGCGGTGAGCACGCTGGCGACATCTCGACGGACGACCTGCTCTGGCCATCGTTCAGCGGACCTTCGCAGCTGGCCGCGATCGAGCGCGTTCGGCTGAGCGGTCGCGGCCTGCCCGCGAGCACCTACGAGCTGGTGAGGAGGGCGGCTGAGCTGTGGCCCGATCGCCCGGCCGTGTCGGTGCTGCCCGACGCGGAGAGCTTCCACACACCGCTCGTCCGGACGTTCGCGGAGCTCGCTGGCGACGTGCACCGAGCCGCGGCCGTGCTGGCCGCGCTGGGCGTGGAACGGCGTGATGCGGTCGCGGTCGTCTCAGTCAACTGCGCGGAGCTGCTGCCGCTGCTGCTTGCCGCAGAGGCGGTTGGCATCTACGCCCCGATCAATCCCGGCTTGGCGCCTGAGCATGCCGTCGAGCTCGTGCGCCTTTCCGGCGCGAGGGTGATCGTCGCCTCGGGACCCGAGCTCGACGAGGGTGTTTGGGCCCATGCCCGAGCGATCGCGGAGCGCACCGGCGCGCGCGCGTTGCTGGCGCTGCGCCCGACGGCCGCCCCGGGGGAGCCGCCCGCGCTCGAGCCGCTCGACGGCGTCGGGGTGGCCTACCTGCAGGAACGGATGGCGGACGCTGAGAAAGCCGGCCTGCCCGCAACTCCGCCGGCGCCGGACGACATCGCCAGCTATCTGCATACCGGCGGCACGACCGGCACGCCGAAGCTCGCTGCGCGCACGCATGCAAACGAGGTGTCCAACGCCTGGATGACCCGCGCCAGCAACGTGCTCGACGAGAGCAGCGTGATCTTCGCCGCGCTGCCGCTGTTTCACACTAACGCGCTCGTGGTGACGGTGCTGGGGCCGCTGCTCAAGGGCCAGCACGTCGTCTGGGGCGGTCCGCTCGGCTACCGCGACGTCCCGCTGTTTGAGAACTTCTGGAAGATCGTCGAGCGCTACCGGATCGCCGCGATGTCCGCGGTCCCGACGGTCTACTCGGTGCTCGCGCAGATTCCCGTCGACGCCGACGTCTCCAGCCTGAGGTTGCCGATCGTCGGTGCCGCACCGCTTCCGCCCGCCGTGCGCGACGCGTTCGAAGCCCGGACCGGGGTCGCTCTGTGTGAGGGCTACGGTCTGACCGAGGGCACGTGCGTCACCGCGGTCAACTGGCCCGGCGCGCCCCGATCGGACACGGTCGGTCAGCGTCTTCCCTACCAGGAGGCGCGCACGGTGAAGATCGACGAAGCGACGGGCAACTGGACGTTCCTGCCCGAGAACGAGGTCGGGACGCTGGTCCTGCGCGGCCCGAACATCTTCGCCGGCTACCTCGTCCACACTGGCCCCCGGCGCGAGGTGCGCGCCGACGGGAAGGTCAAGAACGGTTGGCTTGACACCGGCGACCTGGCCGCCGTCGACGGCGACGGGTTCATCCGCCTCGCCGGCCGCGCCAAGGACCTGATCATCCGCGGCGGCCACAACATCGACCCCGCCACGATCGAGGACGCGCTGCTCGCGCATCCCGACGTCACGGCCGCCGCCGCCCTCGGTCGGCCCGACCCGCACTCCGGCGAGGTGCCCGTCGCGTTCGTCACACTCGCTACTGCAACCGAGCGCAGCTCCGATGAGCTCGAAGCCTGGGCGGCCGACCACGTGCCCGAACGCGCCGCCGCACCCAAGCACGTCGAGATCGTTGAGGAGATCCCGCTGACGTCGGTCGGCAAGCCATATAAGCCGGAGCTACGCCGCCGGGCCGCCGAGCAGGCCGCCCGCGATGCGCTCGCTGAGACCGGGCTGGCCGACCAGGTACGCGCCGTCTTGATCGACGCCGCCCCCGAGATCCGCGTCCCGCACTCGCCCCGCGATGACGAGGTCCTGGAGGCGCTCTCCCAATACGCGTGGACATGGAAGCTAACCAACTGAGCACTGAATCAAGGAGACACCAATGAGCACCGACACTTTCACCCATCCCCCCGATACCCAGCGCGTCCAGCTAGGAGGCTGGCGGATCGATCCGACACGCTCGAGCGTCGAATTCCGCGCGCAGACCCTCTGGGGACTGACGAACGTCACAGGCCGCTTCCAGCGCTACAAGGGCACGCTCGATCTGCAACAGAACCCGGCGATCGAGTTGACGATCGATGCCGCCAGCCTCAACACGAACCTCGGGTTGCGCGACAGGCACCTGCGCTCGGCCGACTTCTTCGACGTCGTGAACCACCCAGACGTCAGCTTCGTGTCTGACGGCGCCACGCTGGAAGGCGAGCGGCTACAGGTTCGCGGCCGGCTTCATGCGGCGGGAAAGAGCATCCCGCTCGAGCTCGACGCTCGCCTGCGGCGCGTCGGCGACGAGCTCGAAATAGACGCGAGAACGTACGCCGATCACCGCAAGCTCGGTATGAGCCACGGGATGCTGGGCATGATCCCGACGCCGAGCGAGCTGATCGTCCACGGCCGGCTGGTCCGATGAGCGTGGAAGCGACCTCCAACTCGGAGCCGCGCGTCCCGCCCTCGGAGCCGGGTCTGCGGCTCGCAGCCCGATCGAGCCTCGACGTGGATGCTCAGCGACGCCGTGCTCGAGGGCGGCGGCGTCGGCAGGTTCGTCAAGCCGCGGGCGACCGGTCGCACGCTCGCGGGATTGGCGCGCCATCCGCGGCGGGCCGCGAGCGATACGGGTCGCTTCGGCGTCGAGCTGGCGCGCGTGGCCGACCGGGAGTTCCGAGGCTCGGCCGAGCAAGGCCGATCGTCGCTTCGGCGAGCGGGTGTGGCAGGACAACTGGCTGCTGCGCCGGGTGATGCAGAGCTACCTCACCACATGCGACACCGTCGACCGCCTGATCTCCGATGCAGATCTCGACTCGCGCACCGAACGCCAAGCGCGGTTTGCGGCAAGCAATGTGCTCGACGCGCTCGCGCCGACGAACTTCCCGTGGTCGAACCCGAGGTTACTGAAGGAGAGCATCGACGAGGCGGAGCGAACCTCGTCAGAGGCGCAAGGCGCCTGGTGCGCGACATGAGCCGTCCACCGCACCTGCCCCCCAGCGTCGACGTGACGAAGCTCGAGGTAGGCGGCAATCTCGCCGTCACGCCGGGGTCCGTGGTGCTACGGACCGACGTATTCGAGCTGATCCAGTACCAGCCGGCGACACAGGAGGTTCACGAAGTGCCGCTGGTGTTCATCCCGCCGACGATCAACGAGTACTACATCCTCGAGATCTCGCCGGGGCGGAGCATGGTCGAGTGGCTGCTCGGCGAACAGCTGGCGAAATCGAGCACGGAGTTTCTACGGATTCCGGTGAGACGGGCTCGCGGTACGTTGCTTCCAACGCTCGGGGACGACTATGCCTAACGCCGGGGAGCCTGGACAGCGGATGGCCGCGATCAGTAGCGCGGGTGCCGTGGCGCGGCCGGGGATTGCGAACAAGGCTGCGGAGCATAAGACTGCTCGGGGGAGCTGCCGGCGTCCGGGCGCGGCAAGATCGCTCGACACGCCGGGAGGGATGGCTCGACATCTTCGAGCGCGCCGAGGGGACCTCGATCGCGTACCCGTCGGGGGCGGGTTGGTCCGGCGCCAGTCGCTGTTTGATCGGTTCTCCGCTACGGGTCCGAGCGGGACGATTCTGCTTTGCCGCCCGGCCGGAAGCGGCCACACTGTATTGCTGCGGTCGTGGGTCGATGCGGCGGGGCTGGAGGATCGGGTGGGGCGCGGATGAGCTTCCGCAAGACGATGATCCGCACCGAGGTTTCGGTGAGCGGAAGATGACCGAACCCCCGGTCGAGATTCCGAACCTGCCTTCCGAGCGCGGGATTGACCGTCTCGTGTCAGCGCTCGAGCCGCTCAGCCGCATCGTGCAGCCGAAGTTGTACGGCGTAGAGAACCTGCCGACGGACGGCTCGCTGCTGGTCGGCAATCACACCATCTATGGCTTTCTCGACCTGCCGTTCATGATGGCCGAGATCTGGAAGCGTCGCCGGATCGCGATCCGGGGACTCGGCGAGCACGCCCATTACGCGGTCCCGATCTGGCGCGATCTCCTAGGCCTCGGCGGCATGGTTCGCGGCACGCGCGAGAACGTCCGCGCCCTGATGCGCGCGCGGCAGACAATCCTTGTGTTCCCCGGCGGCGCGCGCGAAGTCAACAAGCAGCGCGGCCAGCGATACCAACTCCTTTGGAGGGAGCGCGTTGGCTTCGCGCGCCTCGCAATCGAGTACGGCTACCCGATCGTCCCGTTCGCGGCGGTTGGCGCAGAGGAGATGCTCGACGTCATCGTCGACCAGACGTCGCCGGTATACGGTCAGTTCGCGCGGCTGTACGAGAAGCTCATGGGCTTCCCCACCCCGCCGGTCGTGCGCGGCGTCGGCGTGACCCCGGTCCCACGGCCGGAGCGCCTTTATTTCTGGTTCGACGAACCCGTCGAAAGCGCGCGCTGTGGCAGCCGCTATGACGACACCGTTGCCGCGCGCGCTCTGCGCGATGAGGTCAAGCAGGCCATCCTGACCGGCATCCAGTTCCTGCGCGACGAGCGCGACCAAGACCCGAACCGCGGACTGATCCCGCGGCTACGCCGCCGGGTTGAGTAAGGAGCCCCAACGGCTGCACCATGGGTCACACGAATCACGCAAAACGCGAACGACCTATCCGTACGCGACCGGCAGGTGCGCAGCCCGACCATGACCATAGGCAAGTCGTTCGACACCCGCGGGCCGCTGGGGCCCTGGATCGTCACACCGGACGAGCTCGGCGACCCCGTATGACCTCGCGCTCAAGACCTACGTCAATGACGAGCTTCGCCAGGACGACAACACCGGCGAGATGAGCTACAGCTGCATCGAGCAGGTCGCGCATGTGTCTGAGGCCTTAACGCTCGAGCTGGCGACGTCGCCACCGGCACCCCCGCCGGCGTCGGCGCCCTGCGCCAGCCGTTCCCCGACAGACTGATCAAGGTCGGCGACGTGGTGACGATCTGGATTCAGGGAATCGGCACGCTGGGAAACGCGGTTGTCGAGGAGCCCGACTGCTACCTCGCGCCTGAGATCGACGCGGAGCCTCCCGACCCCCTGAGTGACCAGGCGCTGGCCGAAGCCGGGCGGGTCATCCTGGCGATCGAGGTCGATCGCGTCACCGCCGCGAACTACATACCGGAGGCGACACGACAGGCCCAGAGCCAGCTGCCTTCGAAGCCCCGGCCCCGGGGCGGGGAGCGATGAACAGCCTCCGCCCGCAGCACCCGGACCCACCGCTGCCGCCGGCGCCGACCGGCGCCAGATGGACCGGCTCGTGCCGGTTCTGGCGCCGTTCAGGCGAGTCACCCAACCCAAGGTGCTCGGAATCGACCGGATCCCGCACCGGCCGGTCGTGTTCGCAGGCAACCACACCCGCTACGCGTTCCTCGATCTGCCGTTCATGATGAGCGAGCTGTGGACGCGCCGGCGGATCGTGGTGCGCGCGCTCGGCGAGCACGCCCACTACTCCATCCCGGTGTGGCGCGACCTGCTCACGATGGCCGGAATGGTGCGCGGCACCCGGGAGAACGTGCGGGCGCTTATGAGCGATGGCCAGAACATCCTGGTGTTCCCGGGCGGTACCAGCGAGGTGTTCAAGGGGCGCGGGCAGGACTATCGGCTGATGTGGAAGGAGCGGCTGGGGTTTGCGCGGTTGGCCATCGAGTTCGGCTACCCGATCGTCCCGTTCTCCGCGGTCGGAGCCGAGGACATGCTGCACGTCGTCGTCGATCCGCGGATGCCGGGCGCCGCCCAGGTCTCGGCGCTGATGCGCTGGCTGGTCGGCGTTCCGCTCCCCCCGATCCCGCGCGGCGTCGGGCTGACGCTGCTTCCCCGGCCCGAGCGCCTGTACTTCTGGTTCGGAGCGCCCGTCGAGACTGCTCGATATGGCGGCGCCGGCGAGGACGACGCGGCGGCGCGGGCGGTTCGCGACGAGGTCCGAGCGGGAGTCGAAGAAGGCATCCAGACGCTGCTCTCGGTGCGCGAGCGCGATCCCCATCGGGGGCTCCTGACCAGGGTGTGGCACCGGGAGCGCGAGCTCACGCCGCTGGCCAGCGAGGATCCGGACGCCTGGCTGGTAACGCGCGCGTTCGAGGCGTGGAACGAGCACGGGGCGGCCGGCGCCGCGGCGTGGATGTCGCGCTGGGTGCAGCTGAGCGATCCCCCCGACTGGCCCGGCGCAGCCAACTGGCGGGGGCGCGACCGCGCCGTTGCGCGGCTGGAAGAGGTGGCCTCCCAGCTTGGCGCCACCTCCGCCGAGGTGACCGAGGCGCGCACCGTCGGCGACCAAGTGCTCGTGGTCTTCGAGCTGCTGCGCAGCCCCGAATCGCCCACCGACCCGGCGAGCTTCTCGGCCCTGTTCGAGCTCGATGAGGATCAGATCGTGCGAATGCGCGTGTTCCTCGACCGCGAGGCGGCACTCTCCGCCATCCAGCAATACGACACATAGCGGAGATATGCCTTGAAGCGGAGAAGGAGGGTTCGAACTCGAGCCCCCTGGGCGCACGTTTGCTCGGCCCAAGCGGCAGCAGAGGTTAGGTGCTTGCTCGAACCCAGCTAACGCTGGCCGCCCGCTTCTGGAGGTTGTCCCGTCCGGGCCGCGCCCGATCATCAGCGCCGACCCGACGCTCCACATCGCACATAGGATGTACGCAGCATGGGCGCGCTCACGGGGCTGTACGAACGCTCGTCGCAAGCTCGCGCCAAGACGAAGGGAGGCCGGCTCCGGAAACGGCAGCGGGCCCGCTTGTCGCCAATAGCGGGCGCGCGCGACGCAGCCGGGCATCTCGGTGAGCGGTCGCTCCGAGAGCCCTGCTCTTCCGCGGAAGGGGGAGGGGGTGCTCGCTCGATTCTGGCTTACACCGACCGCCCGGTTCGGGCGAACCGCGCCCGTGGCACGACGAGCGCATTTGTCGAGAGCGATCGTCGCGAGCTGCCCCGAGCGGGCGAGCGCAGCGGCGACGATCCAGCACTCCGACGGCGCCGGCGTCAGCTTACGCTTTGCCACGTAGGCACTCGTCCCGGCTTGGCCGTCCGGACGATGGCGTTGCGCGGGATGCGATCGTGCCGCGGCAGTAAGCCGGACAAGTCCTTTCGCCCCGTGACCAGCCGCGCCCGCAGTTGTGCAATGGCGACTTTTCGCTACCCCGCGGTTCGCAGCGTGCGCTTCGAAGGCCGTGACCGCTTTCGTGTGAACCCGAGAGGCCGGCCGAGCCGGCGGTGCACCGCGGGAAGCTCGGAGTCGCCGCAAGCATGCATCGTGCGCGGCTCGCGAAGACCGTGCGGCTGCATACGGAACATTCTCGGGGATCCGAGGCTCACGATCCTCAGGACCGGCGCGGATCTTGCCGGTCTGGCCCGGGACCGCTCGTCGCGCCGGCTCATATCACGCGCCCGGGGAGCAGCGCGGTACTTCCCGCCGACTGGGAGGCCGTCAGCGGGTCGGTCTGTCCGGCTCGCGACCTCGTCGAGCAGGCCGGGTCTCCTCTGACGGGCATGGGCGCGCCGCTCAGCGGCCGCGGTCGGAGCGGATACCGAGCCGGGACGCCATTTTCTGTACTCGCGGCCGCGGTCGGCCGCCGCCGTCAGGTCCCGCAGTACGTCACGTGGTCCCCGAAACCGGGCGGGGCGGGGGCGGCGTAGGCGTCAAGCCGGAGCGCTCCTGGAACGGACGGGTGACGGCGTCCAGGAGGCGGCGGTACGGCGCGAGGTCGTCAACGGTGGCCTGGGTGAGGGCGTCCTCAACGAGGTGGTTGCGCGGGATGTACAGCGGGTTCACGCGGTCCATCACGTCAGGGTCGGGCGCGAGCGCGATCCAGCGGTCGAGCCAGCCAGCGAAGCGCTCCGGGGTGGGGACAACCGCGGCGAGCGCGTCCGCGTCGCCCCGAGCCATGCGGGCGAGGGCGCGGAACGCTGAGGTCCAGTCGACCTCATCCTCGCGCAGCAAGGTGAGCAGGCCGTCGACGATCGACTCGTCCTCGGCGGGCCCCGCGGGCAGGCCGAGCTTCGCGTGCATCCCGTCGCGCCACGCGGCGAGGAAGCGGTCCGGGAAAGCCTCGAGGACGGGCATCAGCGCCCCGACGGCAGCCTGTTGGTCGCCCGGTCAACGAGCGGAAGCAGCGACTCGGCCAGCCGCGCGAGGTTCCACTGCGCGATCTGGGGCTGGTTGCCGTAGGCGTAGCGGCCGCCGTGGTCGATCGAGCTGAACACCGTCTCGGGGTCGTAGGCGTCCATGAACGCGCACGGGCCGTAGTCGATGCTCTCGCCGGAGATCGTCATGTCGTCGGTGTTCATCACCCCGTGGACGAAGCCGACGAGCATCCACCGCGCGACGAGGTCGGCCTGGGCGGCGACGACGGCGTCGAGCAGCGCGACGGCCGGGTCGTCGGCCGCGGCCACCGCCGGGTGGTGGCGGGCGATCGCGTGGTCGGCCAGGCGCCGCAGGAGCATCGAGGTCGCGTAGCGTGGCGAGACGTACTGGAAGGTCCCCACCCGCAGATGGCTTGCGGCGACGCGCGCGAGGACGGCGCCGGGCAGGAGACTCTCGCGGCGCACCGGCTCGCCGGTGGTCACGACGGCCAGGCGCGGGTCGTGGGGATACCGAGCGCGTGCATCGCCTCGCCGACGAGTGCTCCCGGAGCATCGGCCGAGCGCCGCCTGGCCGTCGCCCCGCGCGAGAACGGCGTCGCCCCGAGCCCTTGAGGTGGACGTCGCGCCGGCGCCCGCCGGACATCGACACCTCGCCGAGGAGCAGCGCCCGCCCGTCGCCGAGCTGCGGCGACCAGCCGCCGAACTGGTGGCCGGCGTAGCCCTGGGCGAGGTCGGCAGCCCGTCGGGACACCCGTCCCGAGAAGCAGGGCGATACCGTCGCGGCGGCGCAGCGCGTCGGGTTCAGCGCCGAGCTCGGCGGCGAGCCCGTCGTTGAGCACGAGCATCTCGGGCGCGGCGGGGAGGCCGCCGCCCACGGCTCGTACAAGCCCTCGAGGTCGCTGACGTACGTCGGCTCCGCGAACGGCAAAAGCGGGCGGGCAGTGACGGAATCCTCCGAGCAGAGGGGCCGCCGGCGCGGGCCCCGAAGGCGACCGCGCCGCCCGGCCATGCGCTTGCCGCCCGGCGGTGGAGCCGCGAGCGGCGGAGCGCGGGACCGGCGGAGCGCGGAGCGCCCAGGATCAGCGTGCGGCACAGGCGATCCCTCCCTCCTCCTCCCCCTCCTCATCCTTGGCGCGATCACCGCCCCGCCACCGGTCAGTGGTGAGACGCCTCGAAACGGGCGGTCTGTAGCTTCTTTTGGCGGACGGTCGCTCGCTGTCGTTGTCGTTGCGCGTGCCGGCTCCCGGCTCGCCACGGCTTCAGCTCTCGGATCGCCAGTGGAAGGGCAGCCGGGTGCCGGAGGCAGACAAATTCTTCTGATGCGAACCGGCGACGAGCGCCGGGATCGGTGAGGCGTATTGCCTGCAGCCCAATCGCAATTCGCCGAGGGGAAGGGCCCGCGCTGGCGTGGTTGAAATCGTCCAATTGCGTGGGCATAGCCCGATCGAACGTTCTCGCGCAGCGGTCCCGTTGATCGTCGCGACGCCGGTCCCGGTGACGCGCTCCTACCTCTCAAGGTCGTGATCGGCCCCCGGATCCACGCTCAAAGCCTCTCGGAGCCCACGAAGCCCGTTGACCTCGCTTCTGTGGTTGGTGATCATCGGCTGGAACGCGCGATGAGCGAAGACGAGACCGATCGGCTGGCTGACGTCGGCAACGCCTCGCGTGGGCGAATCGCGACGGCGAGGCGTTCTCCGATGGCTGCAAGTGGTTTCGCGAGAACGGGGTCGTACGCCACCCACGCGCAGTCTCTAGCCGAACATCGCTGGGAAGCCCGGTTCCACCGATTCATCTCTGATGAGGACGAATCCGAGCTGTTCGTTGAATTGTCGCGCCTACTCGGGTCGTTCCTTGACCACAGCCGCGCCGTGCTCAACTACGCGACCTATCAGCTCGCCTGTTTCGCCCTTGAGCAAGATCCGAGCCTCGCGGGCAGCCTCAAGCCTGATGTGGTGGAGTTCCCTATCTACCGCGACCCGAAGAAGTTCAGGGACGCCCGCGGCATGAAGAAGTGGCCCGATGCGCACCGCCACGCG
>CAWIII010000033.1:0-368633 GCA_963836065.1 uncultured Solirubrobacterales bacterium | reverse complement strand
CCAACCCGGTCACGATCATGCCGTAGATCCCGCGCAACCCGACACCCGGCGTGCCCAGGTAGAGCACCGTGTGCCGGGACGCGTCCAGCCCCGCGACCGCCGCCCGGGCAGCGACCGTCTTCCCCGCCCCGCACTCGCCGCTGACCACGCCGATCGCCTGCTCACTGATGCACCACTGGATCCGGGCGACCGCCTCAGTATGCGCGCGATGGGAATGCAACATCCCCGGTGCGAGGTCTTTCCCGAACGGCATGCGGGTGAACCCGTAATGCGATTGCAGCCTCTCGATACTCACCGGTCACGTCCTTCCTGGTCATTGTCACGATCCTCGCCGTCGCCGTCGCCGTCGCCGTCGCCGTCGCCGTCGCCGTCGCCGTCGCCGTCGCCGTCGCCGTCGCCGTCGCCGTCGCCGTCGGGTTGGGCGAGGCTGGCGAAGTCGATCGGATGCCCTGGGATCTCGGCGTCGCGCTGGTCGGCGAGCAGCTTGAGGTAGTCGATCCCGGTGGCGATCGGTGGCGGTGGGACCTCGCGCGCGGCTTGCGGGTGGGTGTGGCGGCCGATCACGAGCGGCACCGCGACCCCCATTGGCCGGTGCTGGAAGCGAACCTCGATCCGGGTCAGGTCGAACGGGTCGAACACCAACTCGATCTTCCGACCGACCAGCGCCGCGTCGACCTCATACTGGTTGCCGTGCAACGACACCGTCGCGGTCTTGGTGACCGTCCGTTCCACCGACCACAGGAACGCCTCTCTGAGCAACGCCGGGGTCGGCAACAGCGGCGCGCCGGCAGCGTCGAACCGCTCCAGCGGCGTCGCCTTCGTTTCGCAGTGAACGCGTCGGTGGTAGACGACCTCCAGCCACGCGGAGAACAGGCGGTTCAGCTCCGGCAGACTGACGTCGGAGCGGCCGTTGATCTCGACCAAGAACTGATCGCGAACGGTCCGAAAAAATCTTTCGATCTTGCCTTTCGTTGTTGCCGCTCGGGGACTGGCGTGGATCAGTTTCACGCCCAGCACCGCGCACACCCTGAGCAGCGGCGAGGACACGAACGCCGATCCGCGATCGACCAGGACCGCGTCCGGAACGCCACGCGCCATCAACGCGGGCCGCAGCGCCGCCTCCAGGCGAAACACGTCCTCGCCGGTACCCCACCGCCACCCGACCAGCAGCCGTGAGTGGTCGTCAATGAACGCCATCAGCACCGCACGCCCGCCGCCATCGAGCTTCGGGCCGTGCAGTCCGTCCCCGGTCCACAGCTCGTTGCGCACGGACGCTTCGAACCGGCCATACACCTTCCCGGGGGTGCGGCCGTCCGCGCGGACGTTGAGCCCCGCGCGCGCGAAATGAGTCTGCAACGTACGCACCGTCGGCACCCACTCGCCCGCCGCGAGCATGATCTGGTGCACCTGTGCCGCGGTCCGCTCCGGTCGCTCCTGCTTGAGCGCGACCGCCAAGGCCAGCACCCGCAGCGACGTCCGTGGCTTCACCCGCCGCAGCCGCGGGCACAACGCCTCAAACCCGCCGGCGCGGTACGCACGGATCCACTCATCCAGCGTCGAGCGGGAGATCCGGACCAGACGGCCGTCCGGGCCCAGATGCTCGGTCTCCGCCAGCGCACGGACAAGCCGCCCGCGCTCAGCCTTCGACAGCGCCGGGTCTGCCGGGCAGCGGATCAGCGCGTACCTGAACAGTCCGATCTCCCTGCGACGGTCCTCATCCACACCGACCTCCCAACGCTCGACATTTCGCGAGCGCGGGACGGTCTCAAATCACCGCACCGTCGGGAAGAGGTCACCTCGTGTGGCCAACAACAGCCCGCCCGAGAGCAACGCCGCCAACGACCACACCGCCCGGCCTGGACCGAACCGCAACACCCACGACCGAGCCGCAACCCCGATCGCCTCCAACGCATCAGCGAACCCGTCACCAGCCGGCAAGATCGGCCCCAACTCCGCGTCCAACACCAACGCCCAGCGCGTGAAATGCGCACGGATCGCCTCGGCATTCGCAGCGAACCGCGCGAGCCACCGGCGGACCGTCCTCACCGGCACACCCAACTCAGCCGCGATCCGTCGATACCCCCGACGCCGCGCGCGCGCCTCGATCGCCGCGCCGATCACCGCCGCCGCGTACTGACGACGCAGCAAGCACAGATCGGGCAGAAGCACATGCGTGCGCGAGCACGCCCAGCACTTCGACCGCCGCGGACGCAACGACACCGTCCCGTCCCCGCGCACACGGATCGACCGCACACGCGCGAACCCCCACGGCGCCAACAACCCCCGACACGACGGGCACGACAGAACCCCGCCACACAGCTCAGCCTCGACCCGCGCCTCCTCGGCGCATACGATCAACATGGGTGCCACCTCCGGCATCCAGAGAGCCCTCCCGGCAGAACAACAAGGCTCGACGGGAGGGCTCTCGCGCGTTCAGGAACGCGCGAAGCCTCCCACCCCCCGCCCAGCGATCCCGACCGTCAACAGCGCGAACACGCCCTCGCGTGCCGGAATCAAGCTGCGCTCAACAGCTCTTCCCCTGCGGGCTTGTTGTGACGATCACGCGGCCACTCGCCACACGCCCCCGAACGACGCAGCCAAGCCGTCGTCGAGAGCCGGGTTCCCGGCCATTCCTCCGGGTTCCCGCGCACCGCTTGCCCGGCCCGTATCCGTCGGGTTTGAGCCGGCGGCTTCGCTTGAGGGGGTTCAATCACTGGTTCACTCGCATCACACACTGTCCGCCTTGCTTGCCGCGCCCGCGCGATCCGACAGTCCCCGCGCATCGCGTCGTTGTCAGGGCTGCTTGCCGTCCTTCCCCTCAGCTCTGGGGTCAGACTGCCCTCAGCTTCACCGGGCTGCCGCGACAGCCCGGCGTCGGGGTCTCGCACCCCGAACGAACCGGTAGCGCCTCGTGGCGCACAAACGGGTCAAAGCACACCCGGGCGTGCGGGAGCCCCTCGGGCGCTCGGATCGCCTTCTCATAGCCGGCGGACATGTCGATCGAGACCGCCTTGATCGAGGCCTTCTGCTTATCGCTGAGGCCGTCGAAGAACGCCTGCAAGCTGGCGGAGTTGCGGCCCTCGGTGGCCCAGACGATGCTGCCGCGCTCGCGGTCGACCACCGAGGTCAGGAACTTGTGATCGGCGCCATAGCTGACCTCATCCACGCCGAGCAGCGCAAGCCCGTCCAGTCGGCCGGCCGGCCGCTTCTCAGCCACGACCCGCGCGAGGATCTTGCCGACCGTCTCCCAACCGATTCGCATCAGCTTGGTTACCTGCGTCTGGCTCATCTGCTGCGCCAGCCACGCCGTGAGGTCGTCGAAGTCGCGCGTGTACGGCGAGCCGGCGCGGGCCCACGGCACCATCTCGTAGACGTCGCCGCAGCCCGGGCAGTACAGCCGTCGGAGCCGGCACTCGATCCGGCAACGCAACCCGCCTTGATCGAGATGCCGCCAGGGCTTGGTGCGATGCTCCTTGACCGGCAGGCCGCGCGCCCCGCAGCCCGAGCAGACCGGCTTCTTGGCGCGCAGCACGACCGTCACGATCACCGCCCGCTCTGAGAACTCCACATCCCTGACCGATGCTCCCGGAAGCCCGAGCATCCGGTTCAACGCGGTGGTGACCCGCACGTCGCCCTCCTTCGTAGGCAGCTGACCATCTGACAGCCAGCAGCCTGCCAAAGGCGAGGGGCGGCGGGTCGCCCAGCACGTGCGCAACTTGCCAGCCGCTCACGCCGCCGTCGGGCCTCGGTCACTAGCGGAGCCGTACGCCGCGCGTCAAGCGGCAGCCCCGATCACCCCAGCGTCCCGACGAACCCCACGCTTGCAGGAGATTCGGCCGCCTGACCCGGGCTTCGGCCCCGCTATCTGGCGATCATCGCCGGCCAGCGGGCCGGCACCCGTCAGACCAACGACCAACCGGCCGAGACCCCCGATTCACTCCCAAGTCACGAGGAGTCCCCGAAAAAGCGCGCGACACGTCGCCTACGCCCGGGGATGTCAGCGTGCCTGTCTGCGCGAGCGCGGCTGCCGCAGCGAGGGGGGCAGGAGACCGTCGAAGCCGTCGGCGGGTTGCGGTGAGGCGAGCTGCTCTTGGAGCCAGAGCTGGAAGCGGGGGAACGCGAATACGACGTACCCGCGGGCGCCGGCGCGCAGGAGATGGTGCTCCTCGATCAGTGCCCGGCGGATCATCGACAGCTCTGTTTGCTCTTTGCCGAGCGCTCGCGCGACCTGCCCGGTGGAGATCCCGGCGGGGTGATCCTCCAGCGCGATCATCGCGGCGGACGCGAGGTAGGTTCGTTGCACGGGTCCGAGCCGCTCCCAGCGGTCGCGGAAGATGCGATCGGCCGCGGCTTTGATCGCCTCGACGGCGGTGGCGCCGGCGTGGTGGGCGATCGCGTGCTCGCTGGGCTCCGCGCGCCAGGCATCGTAGCCGCCGAGCTGCACGAAGTACGGGTAGCCGCCGGCGGCGTCAGCGATCGCCCGAGCGGCGGTCTCATCCCAGGTCACCTGCCGCGCGTTGGCGGGCTCCAGCAGCGCCAGTCGAGATTGCTCGTCGCTGAGCATCCCCAACTCGGCCCGTGGCATCCGCTCCGGGAAGCTGCCTGAGCGCAGCAGCAGCTGCCCGAGCTCGGGGGTGCCGGCGAGCGCGAACGCGATTGGCTGGCGCTGGCGGCTGGTGACCATCTGCATCACTGCTCCCAGCGCTTTGAGGTTCGCGCCCAGGGTCTGGGCCTCGTCGAGCGTGATCAGCAGCCCGACGTGCTTCTTGGTTGCGTAGTCGCCGACGGGTCTGAGTGCCCGCTCGAGCGCCAGCGCCGCGGATCCCCCCTCCCCGCCGCCCGCCGGTGTTGCGACGCGTCCTTGGACCTTGATCACGGCGGCGTTCAGCTGCACGGTCAGCTCGCGCTCGAGCGACCGCCAGCCGCGCCCGCGCCAGTGACCTGCGAGCGCGTCGGGCAGCTTGTCCAGCAGGTCGCGCAGCGGGTCCTGCTCGGCGATCGCCTGATAGTCGAGCACCGCCCACCCGCGAGCGCGCATCCGCTCGCCGAGCATCGTCAGATACACCGTCTTGCCGACCCCACGCTCGCCGATCAGCGCCCACGTGTAGTGCGGATCGCCGGGACCGTGCACAAGCCCCCGCTCATGCTGGTCCAGCAGCGGTCCGCGGCCGACCGGAACCGGAGGAACCACTCCGAACCCAGGAGCGTATGGAGGAGACGAGCTCGGCACCAGGCGCCTTATACTAACCGGCGTCCCGGATCACCGGCAGCCTCACCCATGTGGCTTCTGCGGGCAGACACGGCCCTTATACGCCCTTATAAACCGAGTCCGGTTCCCGTCCGGCGCGGGTGCAACTCTTGGACTTGCAGATCCTCGACGTCGAGCGCGACGAGCTCGCGAAGCGCCGCAGCGCGGTGGCGAACCCGAGCAGAGGCAGCGCCCGAGCGTCGAGGTGTCGATCGGCTCGAGCAACCGTTCGAGCGGGTCGAGCTCAAGCGGCGCAGCCGTGCGGACTCGAAGATCGAGCTTGATCGGCTGTTAGAGGGGCCGCGGGGCGGCGCGATCTCAAGGGCGGTACAAATCAGAGGCGAATGAGCTTTTCCAGGACATCCAGACTGATCGGTCCCGCTTTTGAGCATGCGACGGTCGCGGACGCGATGCGCACGGGAATCGTCAGCTGCCAGGCTGATAGCAGTTTGCGTGCGATTGCCGAGCTGATGGCGAGCTATCACGTGCATGCGGTGGTGGGAGAGACGGCGGGGGTGAAATCGGGTGCAGCGCCCGGGCAGGGGTGGGGGATCGTGTCGGACGTCGAGCTTGCGCGCGCGGCGGCGCGCGGCGAGTTGCAGGCCACCGCTGGCGAGCTTGCTGGCTCGGGTGCGACGTTTATCGGACCGGCTGAGCCGCTGAGGCGCGCGGCGGAGCTGATGAGCGAGCAGCGCGAGCCATGTGATCGTCTCTACGGCGCCGACCGCGCGTCCGGTCGGGATCATCTCGACTCTTGATCTTGCCGTGGCGCTCGCGTGGGGCAGGGATTAGCAGTTGGTATTGCTGTAGTGGCTTGTCCTCGATGGTGGTGCGTCAGTCCTTGTCCCAGCCTTGGAGCGATGAATGGGATCCCCGTCTCGCCGCTGCTCCGACGATGGTGACGATGAGCGAGAGTTGCCCTTGGCCGTGGACGCCTGATTTGGCCCCGGCCGCGTAAGCGGCGTCTAGCGGCTCCAGGGCGGGGCATGGAGCGGTACGGTGCTCGCGATGGCCTACGTGTTTCTCGAGCACCCCTCGTCGCTAGAGCACGACACCGCGGCGCATCCCGGGCCGGCGGCGATCACGATGCATCCCGAACAGCCCGGCCGGATCACCGCGATCGAGCGGGAACTGTCGGCGCGCGACTGGCTGGGGTTTGAGGAAAGCGCCGGACAACCGGCATGAGAGAAGGGAATGAAAGAGTCCTACGTCGAAGATCTAGCGAGTCAGACGACCCCGACCATGCGTTGGCGACCCGTGAGGGCGCAGCGAAGCGTTGGTATCGGGGTGCGCGCAGGCGGGCTATTGAGCCTCGAAATCAGCGGTCCGGGGTGCCGACGCGGTCTCAAACGTCGGAAGGCAACACCGGTGGTGGCGTTATCGCGAGTCGCCATTGGGCCCCGCGGGGTCGGAGAACCCAGCATGCGCGTGATCTCTCCATGCTGAGAACCGGGAGGTCTCACGGTCACCCGCCCGTGGTGATGGAATGGGCGGGTCGTGCGGGGAAGGTCAAGGCCGTAATCCCGTGATGCACGATCGTGAGAAGTCGGACGGTCCCGTAGTACCTGCGAAACCGGCGAACAACGCCCAGGGCGGGGTGGCGGAGTCGGTGGAGGGAAGGGGATCGGCCAAGGGGAATGCGGCTGGCGAAACGCGTCCCGGACCCGGTGCCGGGCAGGGCGCGCTCAGTGAGCTTGGTCGCGTGCGCGGAGTGGCAGCAACGGATAAGGAGGCGCGGTTCACGGCGCTCCTGCATCATGTCGACGTCGATCGCTTGCGGGCGGCGTACTTCGCGCTTCGGCCGAAGGCCGCACCGGGGGTGGATGGCGTGACGTGGCACGAGTACGGGCAGAACCTGGAGGAAAACCTCGAGGACCTGCACGCGCGCGTGCATCGCGGGGGCTACCGGGCGAAGCCGTCTCGGAGAGTGTTCATCCCGAAGCCCGACGGGCGGCTGCGGCCGCTCGGGGTCGCCAGCTTGGAGGACAAGATCCTGCAGCGGGCGGTGGTGGAGGTGCTGAACGCGATCTACGAGCAGGATTTCGTCGGTTTCTCGTATGGGTTCCGGCCGGGGCGCAAGCCGCACGATGCGCTTGACGCGCTCGCGTACGGGATCAATCGAAAGCGCGTGAACTGGGTGCTCGACGCGGATTTCCGCGACTACTTCTCAAGCCTCGACCATCGGTGGCTTGAGCGGTTCTTGGAGCATCGGATCGCGGACCGGAGGGTCCTGCGGCTGATCCAGAAATGGTTGGCCGCGGGGGTCATCGAGGAGGGGACGTGGACGGCGTTCGAGGACGGCGTGCCGCAAGGGGCTTCAGCTTCACCGCTGCTTGCGAACGTCTACTTGCACTACGTCTTCGACCTCTGGGCGCATCAGTGGAGGACTCGGCACGCGCATGGTGATGTGGTGATCGTGCGGTTTGCCGATGACTTCGTGGTGGGTTTCGAGCACCGGGATGACGCGGAGCGGTTCTGGGCTGATCTGCGCGAACGACTCGCGCAGTTCTCCCTGGAGCTGAACGCCGAGAAGACGCGGCTGATCGAGTTCGGACGGTGCGCCGCCCGGAATCGAGAGGCGTGCGGACTCGGTAGGCCTGAGACGTTCCAGTTTCTCGGCTTCACGCACGTGTGCGCGAAGACCAAGAAGGGGCGGTTCAAGCTGAAGCGGATTACCGACTCCAAACGGGTGCGCGCGAAGCTGCGGGCCAAACGGCTCGAAATGAGGCGACGCATGCATCAGCCCATCCCCGAACAGGGGCGCTGGCTAGCCAGTGTCCTGCGCGGGCACTACCAGTACTACGCGGTGGTGTGTCACGAACGCTGAAGGAGGATCCATGTAGGTACTCTAGAAAGCGGTGCTGTGCAAGAGATGGAGGCTTTCGGCCCTCCGGCGTCGGCCCTGCGGGGGTAGGCGCCAAACCGCCTTGGAGCTGCGTTAGCTAAAGACTGTCGTGGTGAGCGTCCAGGGAAAAGGCTGGGCTTGACCCGGTCAGGTGGGGACCAGGAAGACGTTCCAGAAGCGCCTGGTTCGGGCGGATGCTCGGGTCGGGTGTCGTCGTTGAGGCGTCGAAATAGTAGACAGACGGCATCGAAACCGGGGAGCCACTGCATCCTCGGGATGAGCTTGGCGGGTGCCCGCGTTCCTGGCCAGGCGGTGTCCGGCGTAGAGGCGGCGTGATCCTGGTCTGCGGCTCTTGCACGGAACGTGAGAAGGCGAGCGTCGATATGACGATCGGGGTCGCAGGCCCTAAAGGTCGCTGGAGGGAGCGTGCCGAGGCAGAAACCGTAGGCCTGAGTACCGATGCGGCGCTCGCTGGCGGACCGGCTCGTATTAGCTGTGAAGTCCCTGCTTGCTGGGGTGGGGGTGGAGCGAAGGGGCCGGCTCACCAGGAATGTTGTTTCGATCAACCGGGGCCCTTGGGTCCTGGGAGGAAGCGAGTAGACATGCCAAAGCCCGAAGACAAGCCGTTCCTGATTCCCAAGCTGATGGTGTGGGAGGCGTGGCGGCAGGTCAAGGCGAACAAGGGCGCCCCCGGTGTGGATGGGCAGGACCTGGACGAGTTCGAAGCCGATCTGAAGGACAACCTGTACAAGATCTGGAACAGGATGAGCTCTGGTTCTTACTTTCCACCTCCGGTCAGGGCGGTCGAGGTCCCAAAGCCGCATGGCGGCGGGGTCCGTTTGCTAGGTGTGCCGACTATTGCAGACAGGGTCGCGCAGACGGTCGTGGCCATGCGTTTGGGGGAGAGGGCGGAACCGCGGTTTCACCCTGACTCCTATGGCTATCGGCCGGGACGCTCGCAGTTGGATGCGGTGGAGGTATGCCGGGCGCGGTGCTGGAAGCACGACTGGGCGATCGATCTCGACGTCCAGAAGTTCTTCGACGAAGTGCCGTGGGACCTCATCGTCAAGGCGGTGCAGGCGGTCACCGACTGCCGCTGGGTGCTGTTGTATGTGAAGCGGTGGCTGGCTGCCCCGCTTCAGTACCCGGACGGCATCCTTGTCGAGCGGGGCAAGGGAACTCCGCAAGGGTCGGCGGTCTCGCCGATCCTGGTGAATCTGTTCATGCACCACGCGTTCGATACATGGATGGCCCGGAATCATCCGGATTGTCCCTTTGAGCGCTATGCCGATGATGTTGTCGTGCATTGCAAGAGCAGGCGGCAAGCTGAGGTCGTGCTTGCCGGGATCGCTACGCGGATGGAACATGTGGGCCTACGGCTTCACCCCGACAAGACGCACGTCGTCTATTGCAAGGACAGCAACCGTCGGGGAAAGCACGAGCACACCAGTTTCACCTTCCTCGGGTTCGCCTTCCGGCCACGGGAGGCGCGCAACAAGCGCGGCGTGAGTTTCACCTCGTTCTTGCCTGCGATCAGTCCCGAGGCGCTCAAAGCCAAAGGCGACCGGCTCCGCGAGTTGCGGATTCACCGGCGCACCGACCTGACGCTGGACGACCTGGTGCGATGGCTGAACCTCATCGTCGCTGGGTGGATGCACTACTACGGCCGGTACTACCGGACGGAGATGTATCCCATCCTACGGCGCGTCAACACTTGCCTGATGCGCTGGGCTGGGAAGAAGTATCGACGGTTGCGGACCTACAAGCGGTTCAAGCGGTGGTGGACCGGGCTACTCGGAAGAGAGCCCCGTCTGTTCGCCCAATGGCAGTGGGTTCGCTCGGTCTGACTGGCTGGTGAGAAGAGCCCGGTGACGCGAGAGTGTCACGCCGGGATCTGTGGGAGCCGGGGGCTGCGATGCCCCCGGCCACCCGACCCCGACAACAGCAAGGCGCTCTCCGCCTTCCGCGACCAGATCACCCGGAACTGGCTGTTGACGCTTCGGCGTCGCAGCCAGCACGACCGGCTTACCTGGGAGCGGATGAGGCGCCTGGCTGACCGATGGCTACCCCTGCCCCAGATCCTGCATCCCTGGCCCGAGCAGCGCTTCGCCGCTACCACCCAAGGCAGGAGCCCAGTGCGGTAGTCCCGCACGCTGGGATCTGCGCGGGGGGCAGCCCGAGGCCGGTGTGGACGAAGGTCCCGACCCGACCGAAGGGCTGTCCCTACCGCGACCGTGTGCTGGCTCCCGCGGTCGATCGGTCTGTGCTGAGCGCGGTGCATCCCGAGCGCTATGTGGCGTCGATCGATT
Source organism: uncultured Solirubrobacterales bacterium (assembly GCA_963836065.1). Lineage (GTDB taxonomy): Bacteria > Actinomycetota > Thermoleophilia > Solirubrobacterales > Solirubrobacteraceae > Palsa-465. The sequence goes on along the minus strand of CAWIII010000033.1, from coordinate 358,231 downwards.
GAGCGTGCGCGTCCGGGGGGGCGTACCTCGACGCCGACACTGTGGTGAGCGAGCGATCGTTCGAGGCGGCGCTGCATGCGGCGGGCGGGGCGGTGCGGATGGTCGACTTGCTGCTGGACGGGGAGGCATCGGCGGCGTTCAGCTCGCACCGGCCGCCCGGTCATCACGCCTTACCGTCCCAGGCGATGGGGTTCTGCCTGTTTAACAACATCGCCGTCGCCGCGCGGTACGCGCTCGACGCGCGGCACCTCGAGCGGGTGATGATCGTTGACTGGGACGTGCACCACGGCAACAGCACCAATCACGTCTTCCACGCGAGCAATCAGGTGCTGTTCGTCTCGATTCATCAATCGCCGCTGTTCCCCGGGACCGGGCCGGCGTACGACGTCGGGGAGGGCGAGGGCAGGGGCTTCACGGTCAACCTGCCGGTGCCTGCGGGATCCGGGGACGAGGTCTGGGTGTCGCTCGTCGAGCACGTCGTCGTACCGCTCGCGCGCGCGTTCGAGCCACAGCTCGTGCTGGTCTCCGCGGGATACGACGCGCATCGCGACGATCTGCTCGCGGATTGCGCCGTGACCGACGAGGGGTTCGCGGCGATGGCGGATGCGGTGGCTGGAGCGTGCCAGTCGCTGTCGGCGCCAGTCGGCGGCGGCCAGCGTCGCTGGTTCGACACGCGCTCCGGAGGCGGGCGTGGCGCCGATCGCGCGCGAGGCGCGCGATCGGCTCGTCGAGTGGTGGCCGCAGCTCGGGCGGCGAAACGTTCGCCAAGGCTAGGCGCCGGCGGCTCGACTATTCGCCGAGTTCGACGAGGAGCAGCCGCTGCGCCTAGCTCCGCTTGGTCGCTTGAACCCTCACGTCTCTGTCAAGTTCTCGTGGCTTGATCTTGACGGCGCTGGGACTGGGGAGGATGATGCGCGCGGGCACAACGAAGCCGATTCCGCCTGGGAGAACGACCCTATGTGGCGCCCAGGGTCAGTGCGCTGGCGCTCGCACCCATCGCGGTGGCGTGATCGCGTTCAACGGAGCGAGTTGGTTTCGTTTGCCCGTAGCCAGAGACGCCGGGTGCGGACCGCGGCTGTGCTCCCGCAGGGAGCACCCGTCGAGCGGGGCTTATGCCGGACCCGCGATCACACCACGGACCTCCGCTCGGCGGTATGAGGCTCGCTCGCTAACGCTCACGGGACTACTCCTTCCTCGGAGTGCGGGACTGTCCCGACGAATGCCGCTCCTGCGTGCTTCCGCTTTACAGGCGCTAGGGCAGCGCTAGGCCAGCGCCCACCTAAACGCTTCTAGGGGTGCGTTCTGAGGGCCGGAATGCCCACTTGGATGCGTTCGTCTGCTTCTGGCGGCGCGCTGGGCGGGCCGGCGGCCAGGTAGGGATGGCGGTCAGCGCAGCGACGCGACGCGGTCGACGTCGACGATCGCGCGGCGAGTGACACGGGGGCGGCCTTGGTTGGACTCAAGGTGGTCGCGGATGTGCCTGACGTAGGCGCGCTCGTCGTCCCGGCGGTTGGCGTGCAGCTGCATGAGCATCAGCATCCGGTTGGTGCGCTCGCGGTTCTTCAGCCCGTAGGCGCGGGGGCGGATCGAGTCGCGCACTGGGTTGATGAAGGCGTCCATCGGCGAGGTGCTCAACGGCGTGTCGGCGCCTCGCGTCGAGCGTGGCCCACGCCGACCGAACTGATCCTCGACGATCCGTCCGGTGCTGTTCAGCCAGTCGCTCACGCGCGCGATGCCGGCGGCATGCGCGCGCTCGAGGAACGGCGCCCAGAACGACGGGGCAGTGAACGCGGTCTCGACCTGCGGCAGCAGCTCGTCGATCGTCTCCTTGTGCTGGGGCTGCTGGGCGCGATGTTCTTCATCAGCCGCTCGAGCGCGTGGCGCAGATGCCACTCGCACAGGTATAACTCAGCGTGCGGGAAACGGGCGCGCACCGCGCGGGTGAGGCCGCTGTCGTTGTCGCACACCAAGCGCTCGGGCGCACCCTCGAGACGGTGAAGGAACGCCTCCCAGTCGGCCTGGGACTCGGACGGGAACGCCTCCATTCGCCAGATCTTCGCCCGGCCGTTCTCGTAGCCCATCGCGCAGAAAACGCGAAACACGATCCGCGGTGGGCCGCCGTCCGCGAAACGCACGCTGAACGGCAGGTCGTCGAGCAACAGCGACCCGCTCGCCGGCCACTCGCGCGGCCGGTAGGACTCGAACACGACCGGCGCGAACACCTCCACCCAGTCCATCACCAGCGACCCATGGCGCGTGAAGCGCACCACACCGCTGGCGGGATCGGTGCGCATCCGCCGGGCGCGCTCGCGCGCCACCAGCGCCGCCTGGCAGTAGGTCGAGCCGGACCCGACCATCTTCAACGCCTCGGCGATGCCAAGCGCAACGAACTGGTAGCGCCGCGCCGCGTGCGGACCCTCGTGGGAGCCGACGTCGCGCTCGCAAGACTCGCAGGCGTCCGTCCAGGACTCCTCGCGCGGCAGAACCTCCGTGAACCGGTGCGGGCGATCGCCGTTGACCGGGACGCACCGATAGCGCTGCCGGCGGTGCTCCGGCGAACCGTAATGGCCGTCGAACCGCACCCGCGACCCGGCGTGCTCCGGCCTCGGACACACCGCCCTGGCATTGCTCCAGCTCTTCCCCAGCGACGACATCAGTCGCGCCAACATAGCCGCCACGCCAGACGACCAACGCATCCAAGTGAGCATCCTCACGGCCAGAACGCACCCCTAGAAGCGTTTAGGGGGGCCAGCGCTAGGCTAGGCCAGGAAGGGAGTGATCTGCCCCCAGCGCTCAAGCCAGCTCGCGCTGATCGTCGGATAGCGTCCGTCCCACTTCTCGCGGACCGCTAGACCGAAGTTGCGGGTAGCGGCACCCCGCCTACCGGACATTTGCAGGTGTTTCGTCGTCGCAAGCGGGCTCCGGCGCGGGTCGCGCTGCAGTCGAGCCGAACGGCGCCTGTTCGGAGTCGCGCTGGTTCGTGCGCCCTGCTGACGGTCCCGATTCCCAGTGGTTACGGGCCGTTGGCGACGGCGACAAATAGAAAGCGTTGGATCTCGCACGGTTGCTCTCGGAGGTCCGAGCACGTCCTCGCGGCCGTACGCCGCGACTAGCTGAACGCCGACGGGGAGCCTGTCGGATGTCTGATGGAACGGCAGCGATATCGCGGGCTGCCCGGTGGTGTTGAACCCGGCGGTGAACGTCGCGAACGGGACTGCACGCATGATCGGTGCAAGCGGGTTGTCCGGTAGGGCGTCGTGCTCTCCCAGCCGCGGCGTGGGCTCCGCGCATCTGGGGGTGAGCAGGAGGTCGAACCCATCCTCAGCCCACCACGCAGCGATGCGGCGGCTGCCAGCCTGGGCCTGGGACCGATCCGAGATCGAAGACCGACGGAACCGGTTCAAAGACGCGTTGAAACCCTGGCTGGGCTTTGCAGCTCGGCGCACGCGAGCCCGAATGGGAAATGGGAGACGGAGATGGAAGCCGCCCTATCAACATTCGACGAACAACAGGAGTCGACGGAGATGGAGAACTCGCCACTTCGGCGGTATATTAGCATTAGCTTAGTTTAGGTATTGTCACCGTATAGTGAGCCCAGTTGCCAGGAGTGGCCCTCCTTATGCCCGAACGAGATCAAGAGCTAACAAGCACCGCCGTTCAAGACTATTATCCCGATGATTTCTCCTGGTGCTATGGATGTGGACGGTTGAATGATAGGGGGCTCCAACTGAAAACACGTTGGGATGGTGATGACACAGTTACCGAATACGTCCCGCGTCCGGAACATATAGCCATTCCTGGCTATGTATATGGAGGATTGGCTGCCTCACTCATCGATTGTCACAGCACGGGGAGCGCCTCGCTTTCCCTGTACCGCCGTGACGGGCATACATTGGGCGATGATGCGCCCGTACCTCGCTGCGTTACGGCGTCCTTGAAAGCGGACTTCGTGAAGCCGACTCCACATGGAAAAGTCATCACCGTTCGCGGTCGAATCGTTGAGGTCGGCAAGAGGAAGGTCGTTGTCCGTAGTGATCTCGTTGTTGATGGCGAGGTATGTGTTAGAGGCGAGGTCGCCGCCGTTGTCGCGCCACCGGAGATGACGGCAAGGCATCCGTAGACAATCTTTTCTCGTTGGCGTTCACGGGGTGTCGTGGGGTTGAGCAGGATTCCTGCTGGGTGCATGGAATGTTTCGTGCATGCGGCGGGAGGAGGTAGAGGCGATCGCGTTGGCGGGCGGGGAGCCGGCGCGGGAGTTGTTGATCGCGTTGGCTGATCAGGTCGCGGTGTTGCTTGAGCGGGTGGAGGAGCTTGAGCGACGCGACAAGCGCGACTCGTCCAATAGCAGCAATCCGCCGTCGTCTGATCCGCCGAAGTCGCGGGCGGAGCGTCGACGGGCGGCGCGGGAGGCGTATAAGCGCTCGATGCGCAAGTCCGGCGGTCAGCCGGGGCATGAGGGTAAGGCGCGTGAGCTGGTCGCGCCGGAGCCGGTGGATGATTGTCGTGAGCATCTGCCGGATTGCTGTGGCTGCGGGCACGTGTTTGATGGCAGCGAGGAGCGTGTCGGCGATCCGGTGCGCCATCAGCAGTTCGAGCTGCCGGTGGTCCGTCCGTTGGTGTTCGAGCATGCTCGGGTGCGGTTGCGCTGCCCGGCGTGTCAGAAGGCGACGCTCGCGGCGCTCTCGGCAGGCGCCCAGTCCGGGTTCGGGTCGCGGGTGGATGCGCACATCGCGATGCTCGCTGGCGTGTTCCGGCTCTCGCGCGACCAGGTCCGCCAGATCGTCGTGGAGGTGTTCGGCATCCCGGCGTCCACGGGCTCGATCGACAATGCGATCATGCGCGTGAGCGTGCTGCTGGCCGACCCGTGGGCTGAGTTGCGCGAGGCGATCTGCCGGGCGCAGGCGGTCCATGCGATGAGACGACGTGGCGGCTGGCTGGCGCGCAGCAGTGGCTGTGGGTCGCGGCGTCGGCGCTGGTGGCGTGTTTTCGGATCGACCCGACCCGCAGCCAGCAGGCCGCGAAAGCGCTCTTGGGCGAGGAGTTCGGCGGGTTCGTGATCAGCGACCGCTACACCGGCTATCACTTCCTCGACGTGCTGCAGCAGCAATTGTGCTGGTGTCACGTGATCCGCCAGCTGGTCGAGGTCTCCCAGCGCTCGGGCGCGGCGGGCCGTCGCGGCGCACAGCTGGTCAAGCTCGCGCGCCAAGTGATCGCCGTCCACCGGGAGTTCCTGACCGACGGCCACGACGCCGACTGGCTCAGCGACGAGCTGGGGCCGCTGCGAGCACAGATCCGTGTGCTGCTCGAGCAGTGCGCCGCCGGCCGCCACACCAAGACAGCGAACTTCGCCAGCGGGCTGCTGGAGGAGTACGAGGCGCTGTGGACGTTCTGCGACGTCCCCGACCTTGAGATCGACCCGACCAACAACGCCGCAGAGCGCGCCGTCCGTCACGCGGTGTTGATGCGCAAGCTCCAGGGCGGCACCCAGTCCGACCGCGGCAGCCGCTGGATCGAGCGGATCCAATCGGTCCGCGAGACCTGCCGCCTGCAACACCGCCCACCGCTGGCGTACCTGATCGACGCCGCGACCGCCGGCCACGACCGGCTCCCAGCACCCTCGCTCGTCCCGACATAACTCACGCAGGAACCGCGGCCATCACGGCGACACGTCGTGAACGCCTACGAGTTACTGGCCCCCCTCTTGCTTGATCGCGGCGAACTGCTCGTCGGGGACCTCGACGCCTTTGGGGTAGGAACCCGGGTCGAGTCGGGCGTAGACCTTCAGGCCCATGTTGGTGGTTGTGCCGGCGATGGCCTGTGGGGAACAATGGAACGAAAATCCGCGCTAAGCGTCGGGAAGTTCGCTGCGGCGGGTTATGGTGGCCGGATGCCGGTGGAGTTTTTGTCCGATGCGGAGGCGGCCGCGTTCGGCCGGTTCGATGGGACTCCGTCGCGGGATGAGCTAGACCGGGTCTTCTTTTGGATGACGCCGATCGGGAGCTGATCGACAAGCGCCGCGGTGCGCACAATCGGCTGGGGTTCGCGCTTCAGCTGGGCACAGTCCGTTTCTTGGGGGCGTTCCTACCGGATCCGGGCGACGTGCCGGACGCCGTATTGGGGTATGTGGCGGGCCAGCTTGAGACTGAGGACCTCTCGTGTATCGAGCGCTACCTGCAGCGGATGCAGACCCGCTTCGATCACGCCGAGGACATCAAAACCGCGCTTGGCCTGCGGGAGTTCCCCGCCGCTGCCGGCGAGTTCGAGGAATGGGTTCTGGCGCGGGCGTGGATGACCGGCGATGGTCCGCGGGCGATCTTCGCCGACGCGGTCGGCTGGCTGCGGGAGCGGGATGTGCTTTTGCCTGGGGTGACGACGCTGGCCCGGAGCGTCGCGCGCGCCCGCGCTGACGGCGACAGGCGGCTATGGGAGACACTGGCTGCCCTGCCGACGGCGGCTCAGGAGTTGGTGCTTGAGTCCGTGCTGGAGGTGCCGGACGGCTCGCGCGTGTCGGATCTCGAGCGCCTGAGAAATGGCCCCGCTGACCCGACGGGGAAGAACCTCAAGCTGGCGTTGCGCCGGGTGGCTGAGCTTCACGGGATCGGGATCGACGCCGAGCGTGTGCGGGCGTTGGTGCCGCCGCGGCGGCTGGTGGAGCTGGCGCGCTATGGGCTTCAGGCGAAGGCGCCGCGGCTCAGGCGCCATCCTCCCACGCGGCGGACAGCGACGCTGCTGGCGACGGTCGCGCATCTGCAGGCGTCCTCGATCGACGATTGCCTTGAGCTGTTCGACCTTTTGATGATGACCGAGCTGCTGGGCAAGGCCAGCCGCGAGACCGACAAGCAGCGCGCGAGGCAGCATCCGCGGCTAGCGCGCGCGTCGGTCAAGCTGGCCGCGGCCGTGGAGAAGCTGCTTGAGGCGTCGAGCGCGGGCGGGACAATCCGGGTGGACGAGCTGTGGCGGGCGATTGAGCAGGTCGTCGATCGCGGCGAGCTGCGCGCGGCGGTCGAGACGGTTTCGAAGCTGGTGCGGCACGTCGACGAGGACGACGAGGGCGACGCGCGCGCCAGGCTGATTGGGCGGATGCGCATGGTCTCGGTTTTCCTGCGTGAGCTGTGCGAGACTCTCGAACTGGGAGCGAACCCGGAGGGTGAGCCGCTGCTCAGGGAGATGCGGCGGATGCGCTGGCTCCTCGATCGACCGCAGCCAGCTCCGCATCGCTGACTTTGATGCCTTTGACGTACTCGCCCGGGTCAAGGCGTGCGTAGACCTTCAACCCGGTGCTGGTGGTGGTCGAGCCGATCAGGTCGATGATCAGCTGTAGGCTCTCAAGCGGCTTGCCGCGCCAGTTCAGGCTGACGTAGGAGAACATCCGGTGCTCGATTTTGTTCCACTTGCTTGTGCCCGGTGGGAAGTGGCAGACGCGGATCGCGAGTCCTAGCTCGTCGGCGAGGCATTGCAGCTCGGTCTTCCGCAGCTTCGTGCGGCTGGAGTTGCTGCCGCCGCCGTCAGCGGTGATCGTCAGGGTTCTGGCGTCGGGGTAGCGCTGTGAGCCGAGGTGCGCCCACCACGCGCGGATCGAGTTGACCGCGAACTGCGCCGTGTCCCGCGTGATCCCGACCGAAACCATCCCCTCGTTGGCGTTCATGTCATACACGCCGAAGGGGATCGCGTGCCCCAGCTGCTTGTCCTTGAAGTCGTGACAGCGGACCTCGACCGGCCGGCCCGTCGGCTCGTACTCCCGGCCGACAGCCTTGAAATCCCCGACAAGCTCGCGCTTTTTGGCATCCACAGAGATCACCGGCTCGCCCGCCGCCAGCGCCGCCCGGGCGGTCTCGTTGATGTAGCGAAACTGCGCGTCGCGATCGGGATGATCGCTGCCTTCCCTGGTCTTCCGATTCGCGTGCAACCGAAACCCCAGCCCCTTCAAAAGCTTCCCAACCGACCGATCAGACACCTCGTGCCCGGCCGCGACCAACGCGACCGCGAGCTTCGCCAAGCTCTTCGACGTCCACCGCAACGGCGACATCGGATCCCCACGCGTATCAGGATCCACCAGCCCCTGGAGATCGTCCAACAGCGTCGGATCAGACACCGTCAACGCAGGGCGCCCCGCCCCCCGACGACGGACCTGCCCAGGCTCCAACCGCACCCCCGACCGCAACTCCTTGATCCCACGCCCGACCGTGTCCTCAGAGATACCCGTCGCGCGCGCGACCGCAGCGATCCCACCACGCCCATGCGAGCGAGCCTCCGTCGCCGCCCAAATCCTGCGCTGACGCTCGTTCAGCTCAGGACCCAACCCCGCAAACGCTCAGCAATCTTCGATTCATCGATCATGTCTCGCGATACGACACCCGCCCCCAAACATCCTCCCACACCGCACTAAATCATTCGGACTCCTACATGCATGAGGAGTACGGCGATCTGGACTGCGACTTTGTGTTCGCGAACCTGTGGGGCGGTCAGATCGGCGGGCCGCTGACTTACAAGATGGTCGACAAGATCGTGGAGCGGACGCGGCGGCGGGTCGACTTTCACTTCACGGCGCACCAGTTGCGACATACCTACGCGACGCTGGCTTATCGCGACGGTGTTCAGCTTGAGGTGAGCGGCGCGCTGCTCACGCACCGCTCACCGTCCTCGACGCTGGTCTGCACGCACCCCACCGCCGAGGATCTCCGTAATGCGCTGGCCAAGCGTGGCGTGCTCGAGAGAGTGGCGGACCTGGTCGCATGAGCGCCGAGCCGCTGCGCGTGCTTGACGGTGGCCGCGCGCCGCGCGGCTGGGAGGCGCTATGGGCGAAGGATGTCTGGCGCCAGAGCGAGCTGCCGCACGGCGACTTGGCATCGGTCTATGACGGCGAGGTGTTCATCCACTTCGAGAGGCTACGCCAACCGTGGCTGAAGGAGGCCGCGAAGCGGTGGACCCGCGCGCGTTTGCTCGGCGACACGACGCCGCAGACGATGAGCCGCTATCTCACCGACCTGTGGCATTTCAGCGGCTGGCTGGCCGCACACGCATCCGAGGTGGTTGCGCCGGCGCTGCTCTCGCGCGCGGTGCTGGAGGACTACCTGCTGTGGGTGCGTCAGGCATCGCTGGAAGCCGGCGAGGCGCAACCACCGCGTCGTTGCGTTGCGTGCGTTGCTCGAGGAGCAGGCCGAGGATGGTCTGGCAGGCCTGCCGCGCACCGCAGCGATCCATCGCGCCGAGCTCCCGCGGGTTGATTACCGGCTGCCCAAGCAGCTCCCGGGCGAGGTGTTCGCACAGTGGGTCGATCCGGCGAACCTGGCGTTGCTGGATGACGAGCAGCACCGGACCGTTGTGTTGTTGCTTGCCTTCACCGGGTTTCGAGTCTCGAGTGTGGTTACGCTGGCGCGCGACGCGCGAGAGTTCGGACCCGACGGCCACCCGTATTACGCCGCGTGGCAATTAGTGCGTGGTTACTTGGCGTAGGCGACGTACTCGCCGTCGAAGTACTTGCTGACAATCTCACTTGTGCGGGTAGCGAGATACTCGACGGTGAGAATGACGAGCTTGGCGAGGTTGGATGGGCGGCGTCGCGCGACGTGGGTGTGAACGTCCTGGTTGAGGAGCTCGTCGGGGTTGAGCTCCGGAGCGTACGGTGGAAGGTAGAACAGCTCCATCCGCGGATGGTCCAGCAGCCAGTACTCGACCGCGGGAGACTTGTGGAAGGAGGCGTTGTCGACAATCAGGAAGATCTTGCGCTCGGCGAAGTGCTCGAGCAGCTTGTCGAGGAAGTCCAGGAAGCGGATCTCATCGCAGGTGCCCTCGAAGATCTCGAACACGAGCGTGCCGTCGGCACCGATCGCGCTGATCACGTTGGCCGAGAAACGCTTGCCGGTCAGCGGCACGACCGCGCGCTCGCCGATCGGCGCGTAGCTCTTGCCGGCGGTCTGCCCGGCGCGCACCCCCATCTCATCGCCGAACAGCATCCGCGCCCCTTCGCGCCGCGCGCGCGCCTGGATCGCCGGGAACTCGTCCTGGAGCCACGCCCGCACCCGCTCGGGGTCCTGCTCGAGCCACCGCCGCTGCGGCTTCTTGCCCGAGAACCCCCAGCGACGCAGGTAGACACCAACCGTCTGGCGGCTGAGCCCGATCCCGAACCGCCGCTCGATCAGCGCCTTGACGGCCTGCCTTGACCACAACACGCCGGGAATCTGCAGCTGATCGGGGTTCGTGCCCTTCATCAGTCCGATCAGCTCTGCCTGCTGGGCGTCGGTGAGCGCCATCTGCTCGCGCGAGCGCCGACCACGCCGCCGCTCCCTCAGTCCCTCAAACCCCCCGAGCTGGTGGCGCGCCATCCACAGCGACACCGTCCGCAGATGCACCCCCATGGCCTGCGCCACGACCGCGTGAGTGCGGCCCGCCAACACCATTCTCACACCCCGCTCACGCAGCGCTTCCCGAGTCTCGCCTGACACCCGCCTAGCGTCACTCATCACACAGTCAATACTATCATATTGACACTCTCGAATGTACTGTTACCTGACGTACTATTTGCCACGCGCCGTGATATCGTAGGCGTTCAGGGGGGTGTCGTGGTTGTGAGCAGGGTTCCTGCGTGTTGCATGGAATTTTGCGTGCGTGCGGCGTGACGAGGTAGAGGCGATCGGGTTGGCGGGCGGGGAGCCGGCGGGGCAGCTGGTGCTGGCGTTGCTTGACGAGGTCGTGCTGCTGCGTGAGCGGGTCGAGGAGCTCGAGCGTCGCCTTGGCCAGAACTCGGGGAATAGCGACAAGCCGCCGTCGTCGGATCCGCCGGCGTCTCGGGCCGAGCGTCGCCGGTTGGCGCGGGAGGCGTACAAGCGCTCGATGCGCAAGTCCGGCGGCCAGCCGGGGCATCAGGGCAAGACCCGGGAGCTGGTCGCGCCCGAGCGGCTGGACAAGCGGGTCGCGCATCTGCCTGACTGTTGCGGTTGCGGGCATGTGTTTGACGGCAGCGAGGAGCGGGTCGGCGATCCGGTGTGCCATCAGCAGTTCGAGTTGCCGGTGATCCGCCCGCTGGTGTTCGAGCACGCCCGGCTGCGGTTGCGCTGCCCGGCGTGTCAGAAGGCGACGCTCGCGCAGCTGTCGGCGGGTGCCCTGTCGGGGTTCGGGCCGCGTATCGATGCGCATATCGCGATGCTCGCCGGCGTGTTTAGGCTCTCGCGTGACCAGGTCCGTCAGACGGTCGTTGAGGTGTTCCGGATCCCGGCATCGACGGGGTCGATCGACAACGCGATCATGCGGATGAGCGCGATCCTCGCCGATCCGTGGGCTGAGCTGCGGGACGCGATCCGCAAGGCCGAGGCCGTGCATATGGACGAGACGACGTGGCGCCTTCAGGGAGCTCAGCAGTGGCTGTGGGTCGCGGCGTCGGCGCTGGTGGCGTGTTTTCGAATCGACCCGACCCGGTCCCAAAAGGCGGCAAAGGCGCTGCTGGGCGATGAGTTCGGCGGGTTCGTGATCAGCGACCGGTACACCGGCTATCACTTCCTCGACGTCCTCCAACAACAACTTTGCTGGTGCCACGTCATTCGCCAGCTGGTCGAGGTCTCCCAGCGCACCGGGGCGGCCGGCCGCCGCGGCACACAACTCGTCAAGCTCGCGCGCGAAGTGATCGCTATCCACCGAGAGTTCCTGACCGACGGCCACGACCCGGACTGGCTCAGTGACCAGCTGGCGCCGCCGCGAGCGCAGATCCGTGTACTGCTCGAGCAATGCGCCACCGGCCACCACACCAAGACAGCGAACTTCGCCGCCGGACTGTTGGAGGAGTACGACGCGCTGTGGACCTTCTGCGACGTTCCCGACCTCCAGATCGACCCGACGAACAACGCCGCCGAGCGCGCCGTCAGACACGCCGTCCTGATGCGCCGCCTTCAAGGCGGCACCCAGTGCGAGCAGGGCAGCCGCTGGATCGAACGCATCCAATCCATCCGCGAGACCTGCCGCCTGCAACACCGCTCGCCGCTGGCCTACCTGACCGACGCCGCGACCGCCGCCCACCGGCGGCTCCCAGCACCCTCGCTCGTCCCGACATAACTCACGCAGGAACCTCCTCGTTCACGACGATACCCCGTGAGCGCCAACCCCGTATCTGCGCTATTTCAACGTCAAGGCCAGCGGCAGGCGATGCTGCCGATCCCGCCGGTGCTCTCGGAGCAGCTTGAGCGCCAGGAGGAGTTGTTGGTCGAGCGCTACCCGGAGGGCACCGATTGGCTGCTTCCCTCCCCGCCGTCTGGCCGGCGCAACGGCAAGGGTGGCGCGTTCCACGTCTCGCCTCGCACGATCAATGGGATCGTCAAGCGCTATGTCAAGGCGGCGGGCATCCACGCGGTCGGTGCGAGCTCGCGCTCGGCGTGCATCCGCATCTGTTTCGCCACCACGTGGGGACGAGCATGGTCAATGACAAGATTCCGTTGACGGTGATTCAGAAGGTGCTGGATCATGGTTCGATCGAGATGACCGCGCACTACGCGCGCCTGCACGACGAGACGGTCAAGCAAGAGGTGCGGCGCTGGCACGAGCGGGTGAATGTCCGTGGCGAGCGGATCGCGCTGGCGATAGACGGGCCGCTTCAAGACGCGGCGTGGATGAAGGAGCGGATCGCCCGCGCTAAGCAGGCGCTGCCCAACGGCTACTGCGGCTTGCCGCTGGTCCAGAGCTGTCCTCACCCGAACGCGTGCCTGAGCTGCGAGAGCTTCTTGACCGACGGCTCGTTTCGCCCAGTGCACGAGCAGCAGCAGGCCGAGACGCGCAGGCTTCTCGAGAACGCGCGCAAGCAGGGCAACGTGCGGCTGGTCGAGGTGCTCGAGCGCGATGAGCAGAGCCTCACATGGATCCTCGAAGGGCTGGTTGCGACCGGGGCAGGCCGCGTCGACGGCGATCAACTCGACCTGCGCGAGCTCGCCCAGGGCGAGCGGGAGGGCGCTTGATGTCAGCCGGCGAAGCCCGCCGTCCGCTCGCCGACGCGGCCGCCCGACGAACGCTTGATGCCGAGCGCCGCGTGCGCGGCGCGCTGCGGGAGCTGAACTCGGAGGGGGCGACGGTCACGTTCGCCGCGGTCGCCGACCGTGCGCGGGTTAGCCGCGCGTTTCTCTACCAGCATCCCGAGCTGCGCGCCGAGATCGAGGCGCTGCGCTCAGCGCAGGCTTCAGCTCCGGCGCGCTTGCCGCTCCGCCAGCGAGCCAGCGACGGGTCGTTGCGCACCCGGCTGCGGGCCGCGCTTGATGAGAGCCAGCGCCAGCGCGAAGAGATCTCCAGGCTGCGCGAGAAGCTGGCGCTCGCGCATGGTCGGGTGCGCGAGCTGGAACTCGAAGGCCGGGTCGGCCGGCGGTGAGCACCTGGCCCGCGCCGCCGAGCGAGGCCTGCACGGCGTCGCCTGGGAGCGGCTGCTGATCATCGAGCCCGAGTGCGCCTGGACCTGCCGTTCCGGCGGCCGCCTCCAGGGTGAGGAGCTAATCTAAGGGGCCGTTCAGAAATTAGTGCTCTGAGTCGGCGGGGTGAGGGTCGGCGTGGTTGGCGGGCGTGTTTGCCGGCTTGATATGGAGCTCTTCTTGTGCGCGGCTGATGGTGCGGCGTGGTATTCCGGTTATCCGGGCGAGGGTTGCGATGCCGCCTTTGCCGTAGGAGGCTGCTTCAACTGCCGCCCACATCCGGAGCTCGTGCTCGGTGAGGTGTGGCGCCAGCAGCCGGTAGCGGTGCGCGATTGCGGATTCGTCGCTCACGCCGAGCATTGTGCTAGGCCGCCGCGACCGCTGCCGGCTGTCGCTCGCCGGCGGTCGGCGGGGACTGGGGCGCGCGCGGCGCGATCGTGTAGTTCCACTCGGGGTGGAAATCGTGGCCGCGGAGGTTGAGCGCAGCGATCTCGGCGTTGGTCACCTTGATCTTTGCGGGGTAGCTGCCCTCGTCCAGCTCGGCATGGACCTTCAGCCCGCTGTTAGTGGTGGTCGCGGCGATCAGGTTGATGATCGTCTGCAGCGGGTACAGCGGCTTGCCGCGCCAGTTGATCGTGACGAACGAGAACAGGCGATGCTCAATCCGATTCCACTTCGAGGTACCCGGCGGGAAGTGCAGCACCTGGATTGCGCAGCCGATCTCGTCGGCCAGTTTCTGCAGCTCCGCCTTCCACAGCTTGGTGCGGTTGCCGTTGGAGCCGCCGCAGTCAGCGGTGATCGTCAACGTGCGCGCATCCGGATAGCGCGGTTTGCCGAGCTTGTGCCACCAGCGCCGGATCGAGTTGACCGCGAACTGGCTGGTATCGCGATCGACACCGACCGTGATCCACCCGTGGTCGGCGCCGATGTCGTAGATGCCGTGGGGGATCGCCTTGCCCAGCTCCTTGTCCTTGAAATCGTGGGTACGCACCCGCTCCGGTGAGCCCTTGCGCCGCCACTCGCGCCCGCCGTTGTTGAAGTCCCCCACGAGCTCCTTCTTCTTGGTGTCGATCGACAGCACCGGCTGGTGGGCGTCCAACGCCGCCTTGGTGATGGTGTTGATGTAGCGGAACTGGGCGTCACGGTCGGGGTGCTGGCGGCCCTCGCGGACCTTGCGATTTGACTGCAAGCTGAACCCCAGCGTGCCCAGCAGCGGCACCAGCGAACTGGCGCACACCTGATACCCGACGGCACGCAGCTCGGCGGCCAGCGCCCTGACGCTCTTGAGCGTCCAGCGCAGCGGCGACTCCGGGTCGCCGCGACTGTCCTCATCAACCAGCCGATCCAGGCGCTCAACCAGCTTCGGATCCTGCTCGACCAGGCGCTTGCGACCCGCGCCCGACCGGCGCACCCGCCCCACCTCCAGCACCTCATCCGAGCGCAGCTCCTCGATCCCACGAGAAATCCTCGAGACCGCGAGCCCCGTCGCCCGCGCGACTACCGCGATCCCGCCGTACCCCAACGCGATCGCCTCCGCCGCCGCTACCAAGCGAATCCGCCGCTCGTCAAGATGCGGGACCAGGTAGCGAAACTTCTCAGCGATCGAGCGCTCATCGAGCACGCACACCCAGTTCCACACCGCCCCGCCAAACCCCCCAACCCCAACAGACCTCAGATCGAGCGGTTATTTATGAACGGCCCCTAAGACGCGTGCGCGAGGCAACCCTGACCGCGCTGCGGTTCGCCAGCGTGCCTCGCCAGCTGTCGTTCGACCCCCGAGGCACGGGAGCGCTGGATCGAGGTCTACGGCCCGCGGCCAGCCGGCGAACACTCTGCGCAAGCCGAGCGGCTTGGCGGAGAGACCGCAGGAACCGTCCAGGCGACCGTCGCGCGACACATCTAGCCCTCTCGGGCGCGAGCTTCGAGACGATCAAGACGTTGCGCGACGTGTCGCCCACCTCGCTCGACGACCAACACGGTCCTTCGATGTCCCCTCCTGCGCGAAAAGTCGTTCGGTCGTACCCGCTTACAGCGTCCTGTTTCACGCTCCAACCCCCGCGTCGTCGTGTACATGTCGACGACAGCGATCGCCAGTGTTAACGGGCACTTACGCGCCCTGGGGGGACATAGGGGCAATTCTCTGAAGTTGCCGGCTTCGGGTTGTGGTGCGTAGAATCCCGTTCGTGACGATCAAGGAGCGCCTGCACAAGCTTGTCGATGAGCTCTCGGAGTCGGAGGCCGACGACGCGTTGCGGTATATCGCGCAACGGCGCGTCGATCCGGTCCTCGCCGTGTTTCGCGACGCGCCCGTCGACGATGAGCCGGTGACGGTGGAGGATGAGGCGGCGCTCGCGGAAGTGGATGCTGATCGTGCGGCTGGGGTGCCTCGGATCTCGTATGCGGAGCTGAAGCGCAAGCACGGATATCCGTGAGTTCGGAGCCGTGGTCGGTCGAGTTCGAGCGTCGCGCTGAGCGAGACCTTGAGCGGCTCGACTCGCAGGTCAAGCATCGCGTGCTGCTTGCGATCGAGCAGCTCGCCGGCGACCCGTCCAGAGCATCCCTCCGCAAGCTGACAGGCCGCCCGGAATCTCGCCTCCGCGTCGGTGACTGGCGTGTGATCGTCGAGCTTGATGTTCCGGCGCGCACGATCGTGATCGTTCGCGTGCTGCCGCGTGGCCGCGCCTATGACCGGTGATCGGCCGCGATCGCACGGATCGCTCAGGCGGCCGCGGCGGCCAGTGCGCCGGCACCGAGGTCGAGGTGCGGGTCGAAGGCGTCGGGCGGGTCGCTGAGCCCGTCGGTGGCGTACTCGCCGAAGCGTTTGATCCGCTCCCGAATGTACGGCGACAGGGCAGCGACGGCGGCTGGGGTCATCTCCCAGCCTTCCGCGGCGAGTTGGCGCAGGACGGTGGTCATGTCCAGGGCGGTGTGGAAGATCACGCAGTTGGCGAGCAGCGTGTTGAACTTGATGATCTTCTCCTGCTCGGCGGGGTCGTTGCGCTCGATCGTGTCGTGCCCGAACCGCAGCCAGGTGGAGAACTCGTTGTAGGACTCGACCTTGTTCGTCGCGGCCGTGATCTCTTCGCGCAGTTCGGGCTCGGAGATGTACCGCAGCAGCGTGATCGTGCGGATCACCCGGCCGAGCTCCCGGAACGCCTTGTAGATGTTGTTCTTCCGCGACTCGGTTCCCAACCGGCGCAGCAGCAGCGTTGAGGACAGGCGACCTTGCCGGATCGAGAGGTCGACCTGCATCAGGTCGACCTAGTGCGTCTCGATCAGTGCCCAGTTGATCGTGTTCTCCCCGGGCGCGCCGAACAGCTGGTCGATGTGCGCGTAGCTGACGTCCGCTGAGCCGCGGTAGAACGTGAGGTCCTTCCAGTTGCGGATGCGGGTCAGCAGCTCGAACCCGAACAGGTGCGCGAGCGCGTGGACGGGGTAGCTCTGGCCTTGGGTGTCGGCGTGGATCGTGTCCGGCTCAGCATCAGATTGCTGGCGTAGGAGCCCTTCGATGATGTAGACGGTCTCCCACACGCCGCACGGGATGAAATGCGAGAAGAGCGCGATGTAGTTGTCGGCGATGTGGTGGTAGGCGATCCCGCCGTACCCGCCGTAGCGGATGTGCGACTCCGCGAGCAGGTTGTCGATCAGCGTGTCGACCTGCGTCCCGTCCGCCGCGACGCTCGTGCCGTCACCCCACGCCTTGACCAAGTCGAGCAGCAGATAGGCGTTGACGACGTCCGCGCTCGCGAGGTTCAGCTTCCCGGTCGTGAAGTGCCGGGCGGCGGTCACGCCGAGCTCGTGCGCGGACACCCCACGGATATGCCGCGCGGCCTGCGCCGGGCCGAGTTCGCGCCGTAGGTGAACGTCGTCAGCACGTAGCGCAGCAGCGGCGCCGGGAGCTTCGGGTCAGACCCGGACGCGGGCCCGAACCGCCGCCACCACTCAAGCCAGTACGTCGTCCTGGCGAGGATCTCCAACAGCGTCCGCTCCGGCATCCGCTCCTTCAGAGCCTCCTCGAGCGCCAACACGCCCGTGTCGGGGTCCTTCGCCCGCCGGCGTTTGAGCGACGGCTTTCCAGTCGCTTGGTCGATCACGAGATCGGTGTTCTCCGGGTACTTGGCGTCGACGGCGCCGGCCTGATCGGCGAGCCTGGTCCGGAGTTGGTCGGTGAACGCTCGGGCGGTGTTGGGCAGGCCGGTCTCGGCGCAGAACTCGTCAAGCAGCTCTTCGCAGTCTGACCACGGGAGGAGCTGCTCGGCCCAGTTCGCGCACGCCTGCGACCCCGCGCACGGCGATATCCCCGGTCCGCAACTCGCTCGCGAGGTACGTGAAGACGCACGCCTCGAAGTGGCGACGTCGCAGCTGTCCCGGATGGCCACGGTCGACGACGATCCGCTGCCACTGCTCCGAGATGAACGACAGATCAACCCGGACGCCGTCGCGATGGTCGGGGATGAAGTCTCGGGTCAGGTGCGCGTGCGCGACCGCGTGCTCGACGGCGTCCAGCACGCTGCGGTCGGCGCTGGTCGCCTCCAGCCCGACCACGCTCGTGAACGCGAACATCGTCGCCCTGTCACGCCGGCGGTGCTTGGCGACCAACGGCATGTAGTTGTTCGCGTGATGCGCCGGTGTGCCACCTGTTCGCGAAACCCCGACCATGTCGCTCGGTCCGCTGGCGCCTTCAACCGGTTGAACGGGCTCGTGGCGGCGGACCGGCCACGTCCAGCAACGCGTCCAGGCGCACGCGGTCGGGCAGCGCGATCCGGCTGGCGACCTGCTCGAACATGCCCGTGTTCACCTCGCGACGAACCCTCGACGCGAGCTCGACAACCGTTGAGAACCCCGGCAGCTCCAACGACGCCTTCACAACCAGCTCCAACGCGACATTGATCAGGTCCGGCGGATGGTTCATCACCTCCGCCGCCGAGCGAATCCCAGCCTCAGCGACCGCCCGCGCCCGCTGCGGATCATGTGCCACGCCCAGCCGACCGCGCACCAGCTGCCGCTGCGCCTTCACGTTTCGAGCCTCGCACCACGCCGTCGTGCTCTGCGGCAAACCAAGCTCACGGCGGACGTGCTCAACGACCGCCACGGGCACCTCCCCCGGCCGCGGGAAGTACCCCAGCTGCCCGAAGCACACCAGCGATAGCACCAGCGACAACAGGTGCTCACCAGAACGTGTGTGCTCCCGAGCCCACGCCACGTCATCGCCTGAGGGGCTCAACGACGCGAGCTCCCTCGCCGTCACCAGACGCCGAAACCGCGGGTACGCCGTCCGCTCGATCGACGCCATCCGCAAACCCCGAACGTCAGATCTTCGGATCCGAGCGCAACAAGCGCGCGAGACCAAGCTCCAGATCGCTCTTCGCGGGCTGGCGCTCTATCGTCCCTTGCCCGAGTTCGTCGGCGAGCTCAAGGATCCGGGTCAGCTCGACCCGCAGCTCCCCCGAACGCCCTGCAGCCGGGCGACCTCGCCCCGCTGAGCGCCGGTCAGCCGCTCCGAACGCCAGCGCTGCAGCTGCCTGTCATACACATCACACCACTCAAGGCCCTCGCCGTTGACCCGCTTCGTGTCAGCGATCGTCGCGTCGTCAAGCACGAACGGCTTCGCCCGCGCCTTCAGCAACATCGCGTAACGGTCCCGAGCGTCGGCCAGACCACCGTCAATCGACGACGCGATCGTCGCCAGCATGCTGATCGGCTGCCAGTTCGGCTCGCCGCGGCCGCCGGTCTCGACGACGACACGACCGTCCACATCCTCAGGCACACCGCCGCGACCACGCTCGTGCGCGGCGGCACCGACCTCGTCATCGTCGCCGAGCTGCTCGGCCACGCACGGCTCGAAACCACCCGGATCTACACCCGTCCGAGCGCAGAAAACCGCACACGAGCTCTCGACCTGCTCCCCGTCGACAAATAGTCGCCTTCAGCGGTCCTGATGGACTTTTCCGCCTTATCTTGGCTGGACTGTTCACCCAGGAGTTGGAGGTCGAGATGTAGTTCGTGATCTAACGCAAGCTTGTCGTCGCCTGCGTGTGCGAGTCCCGTCCGGGTAGCTGCCAGGAGGCCCGGTAGCAGGCTGGGTTTTGGCCCAGCGTCGAAAGCCCCTTGGGGGTAGCAAGCCAGCGGTCCGTAGCATCAAGTGAAGCCTGCCGCGTCGTTATAAGAACCCGCTCTGGCGGGAACAAGGGAGTGCCGAGCCCGGGGTATCGGGGCGAAGGCCATGGAAGGGGTGTAGAGCCTGAATCGCAGCCCTGAAGAACTCTCCGGCGTAGAGGTCTCGGAACGTTGGGATGGTGGCGATGAGAGCTGGGGAGACCCTCCCCGTCCCGGCGGCCCGGCGGAGTGGCCGTTGGAACGTCGCGCCCTATAACCGTGGATGAGCGGGAAGTGGGTGGCGAGCTGGGGAGGGAGTCGGAGGCGGCCGTAGTACTGCTTGAGCCGAGCGGACAACAGAACCGCCGGTGAGGGAAGGGCCGCTGCTTCGTTCACGCGTCACGTACAGGGAAGGGCCGGTGAGTGCCGAATGGCTAGGACCACCAAGCAGGATTCAGTCCGAGATCTGCAACGAACGCTCTACCGGGCGGCCAAGGCCGACCCCGGGCGACGGTTCCACGCGCTCTATGACAAGGTCTACCGCAGGGACGTCCTGGAGCGGGCGCGGGGGCTGGTGCGCACCAAACGAGGTGCGGCCGGCATCGACCGCCAGACCATCGCTGACGTCGAGGCGTACGGCATCGCCAAGCTCCTCGACGGGCTGGCCGCGGATCTAAAGGACGGCAGCTACCGTGCGCTGCCGGCCCGCCGGGTGTTCATCCCG
Source organism: uncultured Solirubrobacterales bacterium (assembly GCA_963836065.1). Lineage (GTDB taxonomy): Bacteria > Actinomycetota > Thermoleophilia > Solirubrobacterales > Solirubrobacteraceae > Palsa-465. The sequence continues at coordinate 338,035 of CAWIII010000033.1, read as the reverse complement.
AAGCCTGGCAGGCCGGACGAGCAGCGGCCGCTGTCGATTCCCGCTGTCCGTGACCGCGTTGTCCAAGCGGCCGTGAAGATCGTCATTGAGCCGATCTTCGAGGCCGACTTTCTGCCGTGCTCGTTCGGGTTTCGACCCAAGCGCGCGCCGCACGACGCACTCCAGGCGCTCGTTGATCAATCCTGGAGGGGCCGGCGATGGGTGGTGGAGTCCGATGTCGCCAACTGTTTTGAGGCGATACCGCACTCGGGTTTGATGTCGGCGATCGAGGAGCGGATCTCAGACCGCCACCTGCTCAAGCTCCTGCGCGTGATGCTGCGCTCAGGAGTTATGCAGGACGGGGCGGTCATGCGCGGCGAGGCTGGTACCCCGCAGGGCGGTGTTGTGACGGCTCCCACGCAATAGCGAACTTCGAGTTTGAGCGGTCGATTCCGCGGCTGGCGAGGAGGAGTCGGCCGTGAGGCGTGGTACTCAACTGGCTGATGGCCAGCCGCCGTGCTTATGCCGACGAGTACGCAGTCCGCGTGAATCGCGCGGTCGAGTTGTTGGCGGAGTTCTCGCCGGCGGACGCGGCGGACCAGCTTGCCGTCACCCTCATAGGATCCCGCCTACCCCGACTCCGAGCAGGGCACCGGCCACCACCACGAAGAGATCGAGGAGGACTCCCTCGTCCCCGACGGGACCTGACGATGCGCTTGGGCGACGCGATCGAGACGGTCCGCGCGCCCGCCCGCAGCGCCGACAGCGACAAGGACCGAGAAATCCGATTTCCTGCTGAAGGCGGCCACGCGCAATCGTGGCTCGGGCCGGACATTGCAGACCCATCACGCACGACCGCTATCGGACAACACCAGCCACGCGAACTCGCCCGCCGGCGGACTCGTCGCAGCGAGCTCGGGCCCCCCCTTCTCCCGCGCGCGCGAGACGGCTCGGGCCCGATCGCGGGGGGACAAGGCGCGCCGGTCGCCGAAGCGAGGCTCACGAGAGGGCCTGCAGAATCGCGGGTTTGCGTAGGCAGAACACGGGCCTCGGGCGGCCGGGCCAGCCGGCTCATCGGCAGCGACCGCCGTGCGTGGAATTGGGCGATTCCGCGCGTCCGGCCGAAGCGTCGCCGACGCTGCCATCCACGGCGGTGCGCAAGCGCCACGGTGCCGTAGACGCTGAAGTACCGGCCCGAGTTCCCCGCCCGGTTCGACACCGTCGAGCACGCCCGCGCTCACTGCCGCGCGTTCGTCGACTGGTACAAACACGCCCACCGCCACTCCGGCATCGGGCTGATGACCCCGAGCGCCGTCCACCACGGACACGCCAAGCGGCTCCACGCCGCGCGCGGGCTCGTGCTCGACGCCGCCTACCACCGGCACCCGGAACGGTTCGTCCGCAAGCCGCCAGTGCCGCCGGACCTGCCGACCGCCGCGTGGATCAACAAGCCCGACACGAAGGAGGTCACTCACTAAAAACGGCCGCGAAGCGTCTCATCGGGCTTGACAGGCTCCGGTGACCTGATAAGAGCTTGGCGTTTGCCCCGAGTGACATTTGTCCGCCGGAGATCCGCTTCATCGGCGCTCAAACCAAAAGAAGGGACGGTGCATATGATCGCGATCGGCGACGGACCACGCACAAGGGCACGCATGCGCTCTCGGCGGTCGACGAGCTACTCGAAGTGCTTCCTCGCGCCCATGTAAGGTTCCGACCGCTCACATGCTCATAACCGGCGGCGCGGAGGCGGCTCGTCGGCGGGAGGTTCGGGCGCCGATGGAGCGGTCGATGCGCCGGGAGGGTCGGCCATGAACGCCGTCGGCGTGACAGCACCAAGCGCCCACGCGATGCCGAGCATGACTATCGCGGGATCGGCACTGTGCTTGTGAGCGTCAAGGAGCACGGCGAGGGAGCTGAACTCACCAACGATCAAGGGAACCACTGCGGCGGATACGCGAAAGAAGGCCGCAAGAATGCCTTCCTCTCGATACGATAAGTCGGGCCTCTAACGAGCAGCAGTCGCGTCTGGAGCAACGACCGCCAAGAGTAAGACGACGACTATCTGTGAGGACGCGTCGAAGAAATCGCGAGGGGCCTGCCTGGGACTCAGCAGCTGCGCTGTCCCGCCCGCGAGCCCCCCACGAGCATCGGCACGACGTTCTGCAAACCGTTTGGGCATGGGCCGGTTAAGCTGCCACCGGAGCCGGACGCGTCGCACGGGCCCCGGATGCTGGTCGCGGGTGGACGCCCGCCCGTAGCCGTGCACGACCCGCCGACTGTATCGCGAACCCCCGAAAACGTGCCACTCGCGCGTACACCGCAAGCGTTACAGAACACACCGCCTGAACATGGGCTTTTGCGAGGCCGCCTGAGCGTGTCTCGTGACCGAACGTTCGTGGACAGCAACAAACGACTCCTTCCGCGCCAGGGGACGCGCGCGCCAGCAGCGAACCGGGGGCAGCCTCCCCGCTCCTCCTCTTTCATCTCGCGCCGTAGCGCTTCTGCTTCGAGCGGACCCGCGCAACAGCCTTGCCAGCATCCGGCCCCTACATCTGGCGATTTGCGAGACCGCGCCGTCAGCGGCGGTAGACCTGCCTTCGTCTACGCGCGGGTATCCAGAGCTGGCGTCAACTTCGTGGGCCCCTCTGTCCGGAAGCAGTCGTGGGCCGCCCTATTGCGGGAGGCGACGTGATGGCTGCTTCGCCCAAGAAGCAGCCGCGCCACCGGGCGTCGAACGCGCTGCTTGTTCTGGGCGAAAGCGGTCACGCTGGGATTCGGGGTGGGCCGCCAGCGTCTCCGCTGGCGATCTGTACACGTTCCTCTCCAAAGTCGGGCAGGAGTGGCCCGCCTACGGGCTGGCTGCTCTCGCACGGCAACATCCGTGCCGTGGTGGACATGATCCGCGAGGGGGACCCTGCTCGCTGGGCGCGACGACGTGACCTGCCTGTTGGTGCCGCTCGCCCACGTCGTGGCGCTGCTGATGCAGCTGTCGAGCTTCGAATCCGGCGGCGCGATCGCGTCCTTCGGCGGCGTTCCCACCTCGCCCCTGGGTGGATCGCGTCGGCTGCCGGTCTGCGGCATCCACATCACCCAGTTTCCGGTGCCGACGGCGGCGGCGGCCGGATGCCGTGAGCACCGCACGCGAGATGCTCGATGCTGAGCGCGTGAGCTTAGCCTGAGCTGACGAGCGTCTTGTTAGCGTGCCGGCGTCGTCGTGGTCGAACAAACGATTCGAGCTCCAGTGGTCCAGAGCTTCCCGGGCACCGGCGGTACTGGACACCGACATCGCTTGTCCGGGCCGGTGTTTCGGCGGTGGGGAGTGATCGCGGCGGTGGTCGTGATCCTGGTGGCGGTTCTGTTCGTCGTTCTCACGGGGATGCGGCCCGCGTACGACGCGTATGGCTGGATGGTCTGGGGCCGCCAGACGCTGCATTGGAACCTCGACACCAACGGGGCGCCGTCCTGGAAGCCGCTGACGTTCCTGTTCACCCTGCCTTACGCGCTCGCTGGGCGCGCCGAGGTCTGGCTTTGGATGGTGACCGCCGTGGCGGGTGCGCTGAGCGGTGCCGTGTTCGCCGGTCGGATCGCGTACAAGCTCACGGCTCCGGCCCCGGATCGCCGCTACGCGCCGGTCGCAGCGGCCGTGTTTGCTGGATGCGGGCTGTTCGGGATTTGCGACTATTGGCACTACGTCCTGCTCGGCGATTGCGATCCGATCATCGTCTCGCTGTGCCTGGCGGCTGTCGACTGTCACCTATCGAGGCGACCCCGACTCGCGTTTGGACTGCTCGTGCTCGCCTCGCTCGGACGCCCTGGGGTATGGCCGTTTGCGGGCTTGTACGCGCTCTGGGCGTGGCGTGCGATCCCGTCGATTCGGCCGCTGCTGCCGATCGCGATCGCGAGTATTCCGGCTCTCTGGTTCACGATTCTGGCACTCACTGCTAAGAGCTGGCTGATCGCCGGAGAGCTTGCGCTCAACTCACCAAACGCCCTGCACGGAGACAAGATCGCCGGTGTGCTTCACCGGTTTCTGAGCCTGTATGACTGGCCGATGCAGCTCGCAGCGCTGGCGGCGGTGGCGCTTGCGGTCCGTCGCCGAGATCGAGCAACGCTGCTGCTCGCCGCGGCCGCGAGCATGTGGGTCGTGATCGAGATCGCGTTCGCGTTCCATGGCTGGTCGGCGGTCCCTCGCTACCTGGTCGAGCCGGCAGCGATCATGGTCGTGCTCGCCGGCAGCGCAGTCGGCAACGTCCTTGCCCTGACCGCGTGCGCTTCAACCGTGCTGCGCTGCGGCGCGCCACTCGCCGTGCTCGTACTCGTCGTGGCGCTCATCCCTTCCGCTCGCAAGCGCGCGCGGCTCACGCACACCGAGATCATCGCCGCACGCCACTCCGCCACCCAGATCAAGCGGCTCGACGCGGTCATCAGCCGCGACGGCGGGGCCGCGCGCATCCTCGCCTGCGGCCAGCCGGTCACCGACGTCGAGTTCCAGAGCACTCTCGCGTGGGAGACCGGACTGAACGTCGGAAACGTCGGCTACAAGCCCGGCCGAGAGATCAGGCGAGGCCAGCCGATCGTGCTGTTCAGACCCCATCTCCTCGGCTGGCAAGTCCGCCCGATTCATATCCGCGCCGCCGACCGAGCGTCCTGCACACGTCTCACGACAGACACCCCCTTCAGCTGACCATCACCGTCTCCCTGCAATCGATTTTGATCAGGCCGCACATCGGCGAGGAGTTCCGTGAGGGGCACCTCGTCACAGCTGCCATATCAACGAATCGTGACTCCAGTTGACCGCCAGCAAACGGAGCGCACGCGATCGAACCGGCGCCGCGCAGCTGCTGTCAGCCTCATCTGGCACCGAACCAACCCTGACCGTGCCAGGGAGCAAGTCCGACCCGGGCGATCAGCGACGCTCGTGTTCCTTCTGTTCCGCGAGAGCGCAACATCGCATTTTGCGCGCCGGCACTGATCGGGCTCGCGACGACTGCGCGAGCAAATGGAGACCCTCTTTCATTTCAACAGGGGCGAGAAGAGTGCACTGGACTGGAGGCGCAGCTTGAAACCCGGGCGATATCGCAGGCCGAGGCGGTCGCTCGCGGACCGAGCCCACCGCGTTTAGGTCCGACGCGGAGCGGCTGCTGCCGCCGACGGTGTCCAAGGCCGGTCGCGCGGGAGCATCGTGAGCTGACGGCGGGCTGGAGGCGACACTTCTTCTGCCAGGCGAGCGCTCGACGCAGGATTCGCGTTCGACGAGCAGGCGTGCGAGCAGCCAGTTGCGCACGTCGATCGTGGGACGTTGGCGCTGGTGGTGGCTTGTGGTCGGTTAGGACCGGTGGCGCGGGCCCCGGTGCGAGCGCCGTCGGGGACATCGTTCAGGTCTGGAGCGGGCGGCTGCTTGCGAGTCTGCGAGCTGTCGAGTCAAGCGCGGTGACGGCGACATACGTCGCTTGCGCGCCGAGCGTGATGGCCGTCTCGAATCCAGTTCGGGCGGTGATCTGGATCGGCTGCAGGCTGTTGCGGTCTGGTCCGGCATGCACCTGCCAGTGGGTGATGTCCGTGGCTCCGTTCCAGCTGGCGTAGATCGTCGGATTGCCGGTGGTCTCGTCGGGGTGGACGGCGATCGCAGGTACGTCGGTCGGGCTGCCTTTCCACGGCAGGCGGAAGGCTCGGTAGGACTGCTGGCCGGACGCGAGGACGGCTTCTGAGACCGCGCTGCCGTCGGCCGTGAACTCGCTGATGTGGGGCTGGCTTCCCCATCCGACGAGGACGTTGCCGTTCGGAAGCGGCTGGACGCTGCCCATCGCCACGGTCACCAGCGGGCTGGGGTGACGATAGGCGGCCGTGACGCGCGCCGTCCAGCCGACGGTGTGGACGTCTAGCACGAGTGCGCGTGACTGCGACTCGGTCTTCGTCGGACCGTCGGAGCCGTTGTCGAACACGGTGATCGTATCCCGGGCGATATAGCGAGCGTCGTGCTGCCAGGAGAAGCGTGTCCCGCTGCCGTGCGCGAAGTCGCTGCGTTTTCCGCCCAGTCGCCAAATCACCTCGCCTGTGTGACGGTCGAGCTTGTACAGCGTCCAGGTGTGGCGCGCGGAGACCAGCAGGTCACCGTCCGGGGCGATGTCGATCGAGTTGAGGTGCAGGTAGTCATATGGCTCTTCGAGGGGCCGGTAGGAGTCCGAGATCGGGATGTGATCAAGGCTTCGCCATTCGAGCAGCAGCCGTCCGGATCGGAGGTCGATCTCTTGGATGATCGACTCGAGCACTCGACCGGCGCGCGGCCCTCCGATCTCCGAGAGGTCCATGAGCACGGTCCTTGGGAAGCAGCTGAAGATCGCCGTCCCCTCGGCCGTCAGCCGGAACTCGTGCACGTCCATTTGGCGGCCGTTCGCCGCACCCACGTGCCTCAGCTCGCGATAGGAGCGATCCACGATCACCCCCTCCCCCTTCCCGTAGCCGGCGGGGAGGATCACCTCGCCCTGCCACCAGCTGAGCACCGGCTCGCCGCGATACAGGTTCGTCGTGAAGTTCGACTCCCACAACGGCGCGGGAAGCGGCTTGAACCACACCGGCTCCCCGAGGTCATCGACAATCAGCGGCCCAGACTGCGATCCACTCTTCGAGCCAGGTCCCAGCAACAGATATCCCGGTCCGCCGCTCCTACCGGAGATCGCGACTGACGCGGGCCGCAGATCGGGACGCGAGTGGAAGCTCCTCACCGGCTGGGGCGGGTACCGCGCCGCGAGGCCGAGCGCAGACTTCCGTGGCCTACCGGGCCAGATCCGCGAGGCTCCGACCACCCCACCACCGAGCGCTGCCACGACGGCTGCGCCGCCGGCGCCCTGCAGCAGCCGCCGCCTCGTAAACTGCCCGGCGTCCGTCCGTTCAGCCACGGGCTCGATCCCGACTGGACCCTGCTTCAGGTCGAAAAGATGACACCCAGCGCATCAACCGCCTCTACTGCCATACAGAGCGCAGCGGTGACCATGAGCCCCGCGTCGAACGTGTGCTCAGCTTAGCGCGGTGGTGACCGCCTTCAGCCGGCGCGGCGTGCTGCCGGCGATCAGCCGCCAGGGGCCTGTTGCGCGGTGTCGAGCGAGCTGGACAACCACTTCAGCGCGGCCGGCTCCCTAAACGTAGACGAGCGCGAGGTATCTTGCTTCGCAGGCGGCATCGAGATCTCCTTTGGTGCTGGGCTTGCGGTCCAGGCGCGACACTACTCGGGGTGCCGTTAAGGAACGTGGCACCAACCGACAAGTAGAGGTCCAGTGACCGCCCTCGCGAGGCGCGAGCGGTCGCTCACGCGTTTTCGCGATCGAGGTCCGGCGTGTCGCTGGCGCTGAGGGCAAGGCGTCTGGCGCCTCGATCCCTGGGCCTAGATCCGCGGCCGGGGCACGGGCGGCTGGCCAGCGGGCCTCTGCTCTGGCTACGCCGCCAGGTCGTGGTCGGTGTTGGTCTCGTGGTTTATGTCGAGGTGCTTGTAGAGGGTGGATCGTCCGATCTTCAGGGTGCGGGCGATCTGCGCCATCGTCAGCTCGCGCTTGTCGCGCATCGCGCTCGCGGCGGCGAGCAGCTCGGGTGTGGTGACGCTGGGGCGCCCGCCCTGGCGCCCGCGGGCTCGGGCGGCGTCGCGTCCGGCGGGTGACCGCTTGCGGGTCAGCTCGCGCTCGTTATGCCGCGCGTGCGGTTATGCCGCGTGAGCGTTGAGGGTCTTTGGAGAGTGCGGTGATCGTGGTGGTGCGCTCGGCATAATCGCGGTTGTCTGACGGACGCTTCTCGCCGGTTCTGTCCACGTTCCGGAAGAGGAGGTCTTCGATGAAGGATCCGTCGCGAGTCCAGGTGACGGGCGCGCTTGAGCCGTTTGCGGGAGGCTTTCGCGTCGAGCTTGTCCGCGTGGGGTATGGGCCCGACTCGGCGGCGCAGCGGATGCAGCTGATGGCGTGCCTTAGCCGCTGGATGGTCGAGGGGGAAGTCCCCGTCGCTGAGCTGACGTGGGAGCGGGCGCCGCAGTTCGTGGAGTGGCGTTGCGCGATGGGCTATCGGCACTTCAGATCGCCGCGCGGGTTGGTGCCGTTGCTGGCGTATCTGCGTTCGTTGGGTGTGGCGCCTTTGCCGGTCGCGCCGTCGGCGGATGGTCCGGTCGATTTGCTGGTGGAGCGTTATCAGGTCTACCTGCTTGGCGAGCGTGGGCTTGCTGGCGGGACGGTGCTCTATTACGAGCGGGTCGCGAGGCTGTTCCTTGAGCAGCTCGCGGCGGCGGGTGGCGAGCTGGATCTGGGGCGGCTGAGCGCGGGCGAGGTTGGCCGCTTCGTGCTTGAGCAGTGCGCTGCGCGCAGTGTCGGCTCGGCGAAGAACGTGGTGATGGCGTTGCGGTCGCTGTTGCGCTTCTTGCATGTCGATGGGGTCACCGCGCGTGATCTCGCGGGCGCCGTGCCGGCTGTCGCTCCCCAGCGGAGATCGTTGCCGCGCGCGTTGGACCCCCGAGTGGTCGCGCGGCTGTTGGCGAGTTGCGACCGGCGCACGAAGGCCGGCCGCCGCGATTTCGCGGTCCTGATCGTGTTGGCGCGGCTGGGCCTGCGTGCCGGTGAGGTCGCGGCGATCGAGCTGCAGGACATCGATTGGCGGCGGGGTGAGTTGCTGGTGCGCGGGAAGGGGGGCCGGCGGGAGCGGTTGCCGCTGCCGGTCGACGTTGGCCGGGCGCTCGCCGGCTACGTGCAGCGCGGGCGTCCGCGGGTCGGTTGCGAGCGGCTGTTTCTGCGGGTCAACGCGCCGACCGGGGGACTGTCGCCCGACGGGGTGAGCAGGATCGTGCACGCCGCCTGTCGCCGCTGCGGAGTGCCGCTCGTCGGCGCGCACCGGTTGCGGCACACCGCTGCGACCGAGACGCTGCGTGCCGGCGCCTCGCTTGAGGAGATCGGTCAGCTTTTGCGCCAGCAGAGCACGTTCACGACCGCGATCTACGCGCGAGTCGACCGAGATCGGCTCCGCGAGCTCGCGCGGCCGTGGCCGGGAGGTGTCGCATGAGCTCCCTGCGTCAGGCCTGCGATGACTACCTCGCTCTGCGTCGCGCGCTGGGGTTCAAGCTCAAGCGCCACGGCCGGCTGCTGCCGGACCTGATCGCCTTCCTCGACGCCGCCGGGGAGACGACGGTGAGCACCCGGCTGGCGCTTGAGTGGGCGACTCAGCCGGCCGGGCATCCGCAGGAGTGGGCGGTCAGGCTGTCGATCGCGCGCGGGTTCGCGCGCTACCTGCAGACGCTCGACGGCCGCGCCGAGGCGCCACCCGCGGACCTGTTGCCCCGCTGCCGGCGCAGGCCGACCCCATACCTGTACTCCGATCAGGAGATCGTCGCGCTGATGGCGGCCACCGAGACGCTTCGCTTCCCGCTGACCAGAGCGACCTACCGCACGCTGATCGGACTGCTTGCCGTGAGCGGCATCCGCATCGGGGAAGCGATTGGACTGGACCGCGGAGATGTGGATCTGGCCGCCGGCTGCGTGACCGTCCGCGGCGGCAAGTTCGGCGCCGCGCGCGAGCTGCCGCTGCACCACAGCACGCTCAGCGCGCTTGAGCAGTACTGCAGCGTGCGCGATCACAGCTTGCCGCGCGCAAGCTCGCCGGCGTTCTTTCTGTCCACCGCAGGCACCCGGCTGTTCTACGAGAACATCTATAAGACGTTCCGGGGCCTCCTCGCCCACGCGGGCCTGAGACCGCTTGCCGGCGGCAACGGCGGTCCGCGGATCCATAGCCTGCGTCATACCTTCGCAGTCGGAACGCTGAGCGACTGGTATCGCGCCGGCCTCGACGTTCCCGCTCTGATGCCCAGGCTCTCCAGCTACCTCGGGCATGCCGCACCCGCCTGGTCGTACTGGTATCTGCAGGCAACGCCGGAGCTGCTGCAGTTAGCGGCCGAACGGCTCGAGCGCTCAGGGAGCCAGTCATGACCCTGCTCGCGCCGACACTCGAGGCCTATTTCACTGAACGGCTGATCGGTCAACGCCGCGCGAGCCCGCACACGATCGCCTCCTATCGCGATACGTTCGTGCTGCTGCTGGCCTTCACGCAAGAGCGGACTGGCAGCTCGCCATCGCGTCTGCAGCTTGAGGATCTCGACGCGCCCCTGATCAGCGCGTTCCTCGAGCATCTCGAGCAGCAGCGACATAACAGTGTGCGAACCCGCAACACGCGACTGGCGGCCGTGCACTCGATGTTCCGGTTCGCCGCGCTGAGGCATCCCGAACACGCCGCGTTGATCGCCCGCGTGCTCGCGATTCCGCCCAAACACACCGAGCGGCCGCTGGTCACGTTCCTGACCGCCCCGGAGGTCGACGCGCTCCTCGCCGCTCAGGACCGCTCGCGCTGGATCGGCAGGCGCGACCACGCGCTGCTGCTACTGACGATCCAAACCGGGGTCCGGGTCGCGGAGCTGATCGGGCTGCGATGTCACGACATCTCGCTTGGCCGCGGCCCCCACCTGCGATGCGAAGGGAAGGGCCGCAAGGCACGCATCACGCCGCTGACCAGCCAGACCGTGGGCGTGCTCCGCGCGTGGATCGCCGAGCAGCACGCCGATCCCGCCGACCCGCTCTTCCCCGCCAGCCACGGCGGCCCGCTCAGCCGCGACGCCGTCGAGCGGCTCCTCACCAAACACGCGCAGATCGCCCAGCGCGCCTGCCCAAGCCTGAACGGCAAGCGAGTCTCGCCCCACACGCTGCGTCACACCAGCGCCATGCGGCTCCTACACGCCGGCGTCGACAAGACAGTGATCGCGCTGTGGCTCGGACACGAGACGACCAGGACGGCGGACGCATATCTACACGCCGACCTTGCGCTCAAGGAGAAAGCGCTCGCCCGCACCGCACCTCCGAACACGCGCGCCGGCCGCTACCGAGCCCCCGACAGCTTGCTCGCCTTCCTGGACAGCCTGTGATTATGCCGACAGCTTCGCGCTCGCCACCCCGTCCGAACAGCGGAAACCCGTGTGACGCAACCTCCAGTCGGCATAACCACACGCGCGGCATAACGAGCGACATGCCGCGCGCGGCATGTCGCTCGAACTCGGCAAGCGCGGCGAACAGGTGCAATTGCAGGCGGCCGGTGGCGGTCGTGGTGTCGATGCTCTCGCGCAGCGATCGGAACGCGATCTCGCGCTGCTGCAATCCCGCGATGACGTCGATCAGGTGCCGCAGGCTGCGGCCGAGGCGGTCCAGGCGCCAGACGACGAGCGTGTCGCCGGGGCAGCAGGTGCTCCAAGCACGCGTCGAGCTGCGGACGGGCCCGGATCGACCCGGACCCGACGTCCTGGTAGACGCGCTCACAGCCGGCGTGCTCGAGCGCGTCGAGCTGAAGCGCGAGGTCCTGCGCGCGGGTGGAGACGCGCGCATAGCCGATCAGGTGACCGTTGCGCCCGGGCGTATCACTTGGGCCAGAGTCCTGAGCGGCCGGTAGGCGACCGCTCCAGGGTGCGGGCGTCGCGTCCGCGATCTCCGAAGTCTGCTTGGTATCGGTCATCGAACGGCGGCATCGTCTCAGAACCCCCGGACGGAGCCGCGTCGCGGGACGTTGGTTTGGAGGCGAGTATGTGGACGGGCGATGAGCCCGGAAACTCTGGGATCACTTGTCGGTTTCCGCACTCGTCTGCACGGATGTCCGCACTCCTCTGCACGCCCGCCGGATGAGCAATTGTCAAGAGTTGTGGATGAGAAGGTGAAGCATCAGGCGGCGACCTCCTCGTCCGTCGTGGTGTCGTCGTCTGTGACCTTGATGCCGTCCTTGAACTTCACGCCGTCGAGCACGTCGGTGACGAGCTCGTGGCCGTTGAACCGCCGCCAGCGCTCCTGGGCGGCGTCCAGGAGCTTGTAGGCCATCGCGAGCGCGGCCTTCTTGGAGCCTGCGCCCTTGGTGACCTTGGTGCGGAGCTTGACGGTTGCGAAGCTGCTCTCGATCGGGTTCGTGGTGCGTAGATGCCGCCAGTGCTCGGCGGGGAAGTCGTAGAACGCGGTCAGCGCGTCCCAGTCCTTGTCGAGCTTCGCAACGGCCTTCGGGTACTTCGCGTCGAACTCGTCCCGGAAGCGCTCCAGCGCCTTGCGAGCATCCGCGCGTGTGGGCGCCTCGGCCATCTCGTGCAGCAGCGTCTTCGCCCTTGGTTGCAGGCGCTTGGGGAGCGCGTCGAGGACGTTCGCTGTCTTGTGAACCCAGCAGCGTTGCTCCCTGGCGCCGGGGAATACGTTGCGCAGCGCGGCCCACGCGCCGAGCGCGCCGTCGCCGGTCACCAGCTTCGGCTCGTTCATGCCACGGTCGCGCAGATCGCGGAACACGGCCGCCCAGGAGTCCTCGGATTCGCGGTAGCCATCCTCCACCGCGAGCAGCTCCTTCTGCCCGTCCTCGCGGACGCCGATCACAACCAGCAGGCACAGCTTGGGATCCTCGCCCAGCCGCACGCTGACGTTCACGCCGTCGACGAACAGATACGCGTAGCGGTGAAACCGCAGCTCCCGCGTGCGGAATGCGGCGTGCTCGGCCTGCCAGGTCTCGGTCAGCCGCTGGATCGAGCTCGACGACAGACCCGAGGCGTCCTCGCCCAGCAGGTCCCGAAGCGCCGGCCCGAAGTCACCGGTCGAGAGGCCGTGCAGATACAGGATCGGCAGCACCTCGGTCACCTTCGGCGACCGCCGCGCGTACGCCGGCAGGATCTTCGAGCTGAACCGCTTGCGCTCACCGGTCTCCTCGTCGACGCGCTTGTCGTTGACCCGCGGCGCCCGGATCGGGACCGTACCCGAGCCCACGGTCAGCCGCCGCTCCCGCGCACGACCATTGCGGACCACCACCCGCTTGCCGTCCTCATCGACCTCGTCCACGAACGTGCAGACGTACTCGTCGACCTCGGCCTCGAGCGCCGCAGCGATCATCCGACGCGCTCCCTCCCGCGCGAGATCATCGAGCGTGACCCGACCCTCGTTGTCCTCCCCGGCGGGGAGCCTGCGAACATCTGACATGGCGTGCCTTCCTGCCGGCCATCGCCGGCTTCGGTCTTCGTCAACCGGGAAGGTATGCCGCCTTCCTCTTCACACGCATCCACAACTTCTGGGTATAGCTCCCGCCGGATACACGGGCCGGCCTCGGTTTCCGCGCAAGGGAGGTGTGGTTGTGATTGCTCGCTGAGTCATGGGCGGTGGCGAAGAGGTTCGCGACACACGGCGTTGACCTGGCTGCTTGGCAGGGGCCTGTGGGTATCGTGCGTGCTTGACCGCCGAGCGTTCGATTCCGGCAGCTCATGCCGGCGATGATGCGGTACTCACTTTTGCGTCCTCACTGCCGACCTTGGCACTTCGTCTGCGGGGAAGTAGCAGCGGGGCGGGCAAGGCGAGGATCCCGGCCGCGGCGATCGCGGCTCTGAGCCCGATCAGCTCTGCCAGCAGGCCCCACGCCGCCGTCATCACTGCGGTCGCGGCACTGCTGCTGACCGACCATGCGGACAAGGTGCGCGCAATCCGCTCGGGGGCGGTTTGCTCCAGTCTGTACGTCGCCATCACGGGGTTGAAGATGCCCATGCTGGTAACCAGGCCGAGCTGCAGGCCGATGACCATGACAAGCCCGGGCGTTCCGGCGGGGATGAACGCGAGTCCGATCGGCCACCCGACCGTCAGCGTTCCGAAGCACAGCATGACTGTGCTCTGGCCGAAGCGCGCAACGAGTCGGCGTGAGAGTCGGGAGCCAACCAGGCCACCAATGCAGGGCGCCGCGAAGGCGAGGCCGTATTGCCATGGCTGGAAGTGGAGGTGGTTGAGCATCAGCACGGACAACAGCGGTTCGGTGCAGAGGATGAGGCTCCCGATCATGAGCCGGTTGAGGAACGCGCCCCGGAGGCCGGAGTGGGTGAGGATGTACCGCCAGCTGTCCGGCAGATCCCTGAAGCTGAGTCGCGGTCCGTCTGGCGCCGGTGGCTCGGGTTCCTGGCCGCCGATCCTTCGGATGCCCAGTGCCGAGAGGAGGTAGCTGACGGCGTCAGCGGTAATGCTGGCGGCCACGCCGAAGAAGCCGATCGCCGCGCCACCAAGCGGGGGCCCCACGACGAGCGAGCTCCAGGTGGTCGATTCAAAGCGCCCGTTCGCCACCAGGAGATCGTCTGGCTTGACCAGCGCCTTCAGATGGGCGCCACTGGCAGCCTGGAACGTGATCTTTGCGCCAGCCACCAGGACGGTGACCAGCAGCAGCTGCACGAACGTCAGCCAGCCGAGGAGGTAGGCGACCGGCACAGTGATCTGGGCGCCGAATCGGATGAGGTCCATCGCGATCATCACCGGCCGCTTGCGACGAAACTCGACCCAGGGACCGAGGGGGATCGCGAGCAGCGCGCCGGCCGCCAGCCCAACTGAGGTGAGCAGCGATACCTGGCCCGGTCCGGCATGCAGCACCCGGATCGCGATGATCGGCATCGCCCCGAAACCGAAGCCGGTCCCGTAGGTGCTGACGGCATAGGCGGCCCACAGCCAGCCGAACGACCGGCCCAGCGAGTGTCGTCTACGCACGACCTGAAGCGAACCGAGTGCAGCGGACACCAAGCGGACAACCACCCGCGACGCCCGCACAACCGCCGGTTGTGCGCTTACGCTTCGGCCGATGGACCTTCAGAACGTCCGCGCGTTCCTTGCTGTCGCGGAGTCCAACCAATTCCGGACAGCCGGAGCTCGGCTCGGGATCAGCCAGCAGGCGGTCTCCAAACGGATCGCCTCCCTCGAGCGAGAGCTTGGGCTGCGGCTGTTCGCACGCACTCCGCGCGGTGCGCTGCTCACCCTGGACGGACAGGCGCTGCTGCCGCGCGCCAAAGAGCTGCTCCGGGCGGAAGCTCGAGCGCTCGCCGCCGTGCGTCCAGACCAGCGGCCGCTTCGCGTGGACGTGATCAACGTGCGTCTCGCACCAGGGCAAATGCTCCGCGGCTTTCACGAGCAGCACCCCGACCGCGCCCTCGACGTGGTCACGATGTTCGACGCCGCCAGCGCCATCGAGGCCGTCACCAGCGGCGCCGTCGACGCCACGTTCCGGGCAGCGCCGCTCCCAGGATTCCCGCTTCCCAAGGCTGTCCAGAGCCAGCGCGTGTGGGATGAGCCGCTGCTCCTCCGCACGGGTCCAGATCATCCACTTGCCGACAGAGCCAGCGTCCGCCTCGCCGAGCTTGCCGAGCACACCATCTGGATGCCGAGCGTTGTCGCCGGCACCGAATGGGCGATCTACTACGCCGAGCTCGAACGCGCCTTCGGGATCACCGTCGACACTTCGGGAACGAACTTCGGCCGCGACGCCATGCGAGAGGCATTGAGGACCTCGTCGACGCTGGCCACATTCGTCCCCTCGATACCCGGCGAGGCCGACGACGTGCTCAGATTGATCGAGCTACTCGACCCGACGCCGGTGTACCCGCACTCGCTGATCTGGCACGAGGACAACCACCATCCCGCTCTGGAGCTGCTGACGCGACACCTGAGCGCCCCCGCGGTCCCGGGGTCGGGAACCTGGAGCCCCACCGGAGCTTTGGAGTCTCGTGCGTCGCCGGCCGGACACTAGCGATAAACCGGCGAGCGTGAGTTCACGCAAGAGCAGGTCTCGCGCACCAGACGCTTCCGGGCGCTGGACCTCGCCAAACTCACGCCTCGCGCCTCGCGCCTCGCGCCTCGCGCCGGCGCTCGGCGCGAGGCTCAAGGCGAGCGCCCTCGTATCCGCGCAAGGCAGCGAGCGTCGCTCGCGGCGGTCAGAGGTCTGTGCTGTGGGAGGGGGAGGTGTCGGGCGGCGATCGGCTCGAGCTCGCCGGCAGGTCCCTTCATGGGCTGCACGAATGAGTTTGTGGTTGTCAGACCGGAGAGCGTGACTCGCGGGCGCGGGGCTCAGCGCAGCTGAGCTCAGCGGCCGCTGCACGAGGTCGCGGCTGGGGATCGGTCCCGTCGTCGCGGGTGAGAACCCGAATCCATTTTCTGTGCTCGCCGGTCGCGGCTCGGCTGATCCGCGCCGTCGTCATTGAACGGGTAGAAGATCCCCGCGCTCACGGCGATCGCGAAGGCGAGCAGGGTGTCGCGGGCGCTCACGGTTTGGAGGGCGATGCCGACCGCGATCGCCGGCACCGAAAGACCGACGTAGCCGGAGAGGAAGAACCCGGCGAGCGTCTCGCCTAGTTTGTCGGGAGGCGAGATCTCAACGATGCTGCCGAGGGTGCCCTTGAACAACGCCGCGGCGCCACCACCAACCACACCGTCGCCGGCGAGGAACAGCACGAGGCTAGGAGCGGGCAGCCAAGCCGCGACCACGACGAGCGCCAGGCCGACGACGTCCAGCGCGACGCCGGTGACCAAGAGGCGCCGTATCGGCCACGAGCGGGTCACTGCTGTGAGCGCCACGCCGACGGCGAAGACGATGAAGATCGTCACGCCGGACATCGCGACCGACTGTCATGCACGGCAGTGGCGAGGAAGGTCCCGGCCAGGCCGATGAACACGGCGGGTCCCGAGTAGGCCAGGAAGACGCCGATGAGAGCGGCGAGAAACTGGGGGCGGGCGTCTTTGGGTACGGACGCCCTCTGACCTAAATCGGTGGGTAGTTGCGGCTGCGGCTGTTGAACCCGGACCTTCCCGACATCGCATTGGATCATCTGCTCCGGTTGCGATTCGCACGGCGCGAGATGGCCGTCGCCAGCGCGCATCCTCCTCGAGGCGGGCGCCCTGCTTGATCTGGTCGCTATTAGCACAGCTCGCGATGAGTATCTGGCGATAATCGAGCCGATGGGGGACAGAGATGCGAACGCAACGCCGTGGTGGCGCAGCGCGGTCGTCTATCAGGTCTACATCCGCAGTTTCGCGGACGGTGACGGCGACGGTTTGGGCGACATCGCGGGGCTCCGGTCGCGGCTGCCCTACCTTGGAGACCTGGGTGTCGACGCGGTGTGGATAAATCCGTGGTACCCGTCGCCGATGAAGGATGGCGGCTACGACGTCTCGAACCTCCGCGACGTCGAGCCGGCGTTCGGCACGCTGGCCGACGCCCAGGCGATGATCGGCGAGGCGCATCGCCTCGGTTTGCGGGTGTTGCTCGACCTCGTCCCGAATCACCTGTCCGACCAGCACCCGTGGTTTCAGGACGCGCTGGCGGCAGGGCCGGACTCCGCCGAGCGCGAGCGCTTCATCTTCCGTGTCGGTCTCGGGACGGGCGGTGAGGAGCCGCCGAACGACTGGAGAGGCGGTTTCGGCGGTCCGGCGTGGACCCGGGTGACCGAGGCCGACGGCGGTGCGGGGGAGTGGTACCTGCACCTGTTCACGCCCTGGCAGCCGGACCTCAACTGGCGCAATCCGGAGGTGCGGACGGAGTTCGAGGAAACGTTGCGCTTCTGGTTCGGGCTCGGAATCGATGGATTCCGGATCGACGTTGCTCACGGGCTGGTCAAGGCCGAGCGCCTCCCGGACGTCGGTTCGTCGCCGCGGTCGTCGCTCAGTGCTGATCCCGATGATCATCCGTACTGGGATCGTGACGAGGTCCACGAGATCTACCGGACGTGGCGCGCGCTCGCCGACAGCTATGACGATCCGCGGGTGTTCGTAGCCGAGGCCTGGGTCCATAGCCCCGAACGGCTTGCGCGGTACGTCCGTCCCGACGAGCTACACACCGCCTTCAACTTCGACTTCATGCTGGTGGCATGGCAGGGCGAGGCATTGCACGAGTCGATCGATGGCACTCTCAGTGCGCACCGGGCGGTCGGTGCCACGCCCACTTGGGTCCTCTCCAACCACGACACGGTCAGAGAGGTGTCGCGCTACGCCCGCCCTCAGGGCGAGCGTAGGTTGCGAAATCTCAATGACCTGCTTGACCTGCCGGCCGATTTCATCGTCGGCGGTAGGCGGGCGCGAGCCGCCGCGCTGCTGATGCTCGCGCTCCCGGGAGGCGCCTACATCTACCAGGGCGAGGAGCTCGGCCTCGCCGAGGTGGAAGACCTTCCCGACGCTGCGTTAAAGGACCCCGGCTGGGAGCTCTCCGGTCACACCAACCGCGGTCGAGACGGTTGCCGAGTCCCAATCCCGTGGTCAGGCCAGGAGCCGCCATTCGGGTTCAGTCCGGACGATGCCAGCGCTGTGCCCTGGCTACCACAGCCGGCCTCCTGGCACACCCTGACCGTCGCGTCACAGTCCGGCGATAAGCGCTCGATGCTCGAGCTCTACCGCAACGCGCTGCACATCCGCCGCGCGCACCCGGCGCCCGGCAACGGCACGCTGCACTGGCTCGACGCGCCCGACGGTGCGCTCGCGTTCCAGCGCGACCCTGGATTTGTCTGCATCGTCAACCTGTCCGCTGATCCTGTACCACCACCAGAGGGGGCTCAGGTGCTGCTCTCAAGCGAAGCCCTAACCGCCGACGGCCGGGTGCCGCGAGACACCACCGCATGGTTCGCGATTGACGCCGCTTCGAAACCGCCCTGAGCGCGCCCGCGCTCAGTAGCTCCAAGCTCGGTCCAGATGGTGGGACCCCGCGATAGTCCGACTGTCGGTAACCGGTGCCGGGTCAAGCACGCGCATTTGCTGCTCCACTTCAGGAAGAGAGGGAGCGAGTGCTGATCGGTAGCCGCCGCTTCCCGGCTGGATGGCAATGAAGGGCGCTGGCGCGGAGCCTGAAGGAAGTGAGTCTGCGGCTATGGTGGGGTTCGCGACCCAGACCGAAGTACGAGCCACGCCAGGAGTGCGCCTCCATCGATTACGAGCAGCTGCTCGAGCCCGAACTGGCGCGGGCGGCGCGACTCGGTGCGCCCATCTGCGTGAACAAGAACGACTGAGCGACATCGGCGTGGTGCCGACGCACGAGCTCGTGGCAGTCCGAAGCGTCAGCGGCAACGATCGCGGCGCGGGGCATGCGCGTAGTAAGAGCGGTCGCGCAACTGGCGCAGCGCGATCGCGACCCGTTCGGCCGTCGGAACCGATGGACCGGATCCGGCCGACTTCGGATCGCCGAACTCGCCGCAGACGAAAGGAGAGACGACGCGGAGGCGAACATTGGCTCCTGACCTCCGGGGGGCGGAGGCTAAACGCCAACGTTCGTCGATCGCGGCCGTGTACGCGGCCGACCGCACACGGCCCGCGGATCGCGGCCCGCGCCTGCCGCCGACCCGCTAGAACAGCGTGACTCGCACGGTGCGGCTGTAGACGGTGCCCGCGCCGGCGGCCAGCAGTGGATCGTCCGTAGGATAGGTGTAGGCCAAGCGCACGGTGCCGCTTCCGGGGAAGCTGAGTCGAATGTCGAAGTAGCAGTTGCTCGGGTTGCTGATCGTCACGGTACTTAGCGTCGCCCACGGCACTCCTAAACCTTGCTTGAACTGAACCTCGACGGTCTGCGGCTGGCCGGTGTCGAGAGTCGCAAAGCGTGCCGGGCGTACGCAGCCCCACAGCTCGAGGTTCCGGCCGAACCGGGCCGAGGTGACGGGAAGGTAGAGCGGTAGCCGCCAGGCGCTGTAGGTTGGCTTCTCGGTGCCGTTGAGGGTCAGGAGCCCGGTGGCCCAGCCCCCGTTATCCGTCGGAGTCGGCTTCGGATCCCGCAGCAGGTACTGGGCAAAGCTCTCGACCCGCGGGTTGCGCCAGGAAATGTACTCGGCCCAATTGAGGTAGGTGGCGGCGGTGGTGGGGTCGGGGAACGGATAACGGTTCGGCGGCGAGGTGATATAGCCAAATTCGGTGTTGTAGATCGTAAAGCGCTTGTGCGAGCCATAAACCCGCTGTAGACGGTCGAGTGCTCGGGTCAGCCGTCCGAGCTGAGCGAGGGATGCATAGTCCGGGTCGTGCTCAGGATCCTTGTTCGGCGGATACCAGCGCATCCATAGGTGCTGGGCGAACGCGCTCGCGCTGAACAGCGCCGGATTGGCGGCGCGGAACCGCCGCGATCCCGCGGCCGTGGTTGGACAACCGCGGATGGCGGCGGCGACGCCGCGCAGTTGGCGGTAGCGCGAATCAACGCAATACAGCGCGCGCAGGAAGACCAGCGGTTTCATCGCTGCGAAGACCCCGAAGCCGGTGCTGCCCCGCGGCGCGAGGTCCCCGATCAGGACAGTGTCACGCCCGTGCCCGGTCTGGCGCAGCGCCGTCCAAGCGGCGTTTAACAAGGCACGGTACATACGCCCGCTGTTCTCGACCTTGAGCTCGCCGGGCACGCCCTGCGGGGCCAGCATGAACCCGAGATTTGGCTCGTTCCAGATCGACCAGAAGCTGACCCGCGGCAGGTCATCGCGATTACCCGGGGAGATACGGTTCGTGTGGGGGTTGAAGTTGCCGCTGTATCGCTCGCCGACGGCGTGCGCGAACAGCTTGAAGTCCTTCGCCGACGGCACCCAGTTGTGGTGCAGCTTGTGGTCGTGTGGCGCGCCGGGTGCGGTTGCCCAGATCGGGGCGAGCCCGTACAAGTCGAGGTTTATAGCGATGCCATCCTTGTCTGCGTCCTTGACGATCATGTCCCAGACCGCCCAATTGCGAGCCGGGTAGGAAGCCGGGTTTCCCTCGTGGAAATGCTTGGGTCGGCGGCGGGAGTTCGGCTGCGGCGCAACTCGGTCCCAGATCATCGTCAGCCGCAACCCGTCGGCGCCGAGCACTCGCATTTGCTCGAGCGTGCCGGACGGATTGGCGAACAGGTCCCTGAAGTCCTGGAACATCGCGTCCTGGTTGCTGGCGGCAAGCGCCTTTCCGGCCGGCATCACGGTGACCAAAGCCAACGCGGTCAGGGCCCACAAAATCGTCGCGAAGCGGGGGACAGAGGGGGCCGAACGGCGGGGCACAATTACGTGAGGGAGACTCTGCTGGCGCGGCTGTAGATCTTGTCGGCTGCCGAGGTTTCGGTGTGGCTCGGCCTCAGCCTGGAAGGGGGGGGACGGGAATCGCCAGGCCAGCCTCACGCATCGTCGCGCACAGTTCATCCTTGCACGAAACAGATGACGGCACCCCTAGTTGCGGGTAGCGAAGCGCGATGAAGATCGCTGCGGCGCGGCGGACTAGGATTAGCGAGCGAGCCTCATACCGCCGAGTGGTTGTTCAAGCGTTGCGGTGATCTTGAGGGCGGTCAGGGTTCGGTATGAGCCCCGCTCGCGGGGCGTCCCTGCGGGCCGCGGGGTGTGGCCGCGGGGTACCTTCCGATCTAGAGCGCGGGCGAGCGGCGCCCGCTTGGAAGCCCCTGCGGGGCTTTGCACCTTACGGTTGCTGGAGGTACCACCGTGGCCACGATCTCAAGCCTACTCGCCGATCACGTAACGCTCCAGGTGCGTTCGGTCGACCGCCTGTTCTTGCAGGGGTACGTGCCGCGGCTGATGACGGAGGGGCAGGTGATCCGGTTTCTGCTGGATCGTGGGTTCCCGATCCCGTCACCAGCGGTGCTGGGGAGGATCGGCCGTCGCTACGTCGATCAGATCAACGATTTCGTGATCAGCAACGGGATCCCGGCGGTGAAATTTGTCAAGGGCGATGTGAAGGAGGAGATCGCCCGCAAGCACTTCGAGGCCGCTGAACGCGAGGGCCGGTTCGGGGTGGTGATGGTCGGGATCGCGCAGGAGAGAACAAGCGCGTGGCGCGGGTGGCGGGACGGCGGCCCGGACGGGCATCCGCATTTCGTCTATCGCCGTCAGTCGATCTTCCCGAACAACTATTACTTCTACATCCGCGATCCGGACTGGGGACCCAGTTTTCTGAAGACTGTCGGGTATGCGCCGTTCCCGGTATGGGTCTACCTGAACGGGAACGAGTGGGCCAAGCAGCAGGCCGCCCAGCACGGGATCGGCTTCCGCCCGTTGGATAACGGGTTCGCATCGTGCGAGAACGCTGAGGCGCTCGCCGAGATCTGCGGGAGTCTGTCCGCCGCCGATGTTCGCGCGTTCTTTGATCGCTGGCAGGCCGCGCTCCCGTCCCCATTCACCGACGAGGACCGCCGCCGTGGCTACAGCTATGACCTCGCGTTCCGGCAACTGGAGATCTCCGACACCCGCGTGTTTGACCGGCCGGCCGCGGGCCGCGCCTGGTTCGAGGCAACGATCCCCGATCAGCTCACATTGGGACGCCCGGATCAGGCCGCGGTCATCTTCGGCCGCCGCGTGACCCGGCAGACCCCGGGACGGTTTCACACCAAGGTCTTCAACCGCGGTGTCGAGGCCGCGATCCAGATCCACTTCCGCGCGTCGAAGGTCAAGCAGTACTTCAAAGAAGGCCGCGCGCTCAGAACCGAGACGACCGTCAACGACACCCGCGACTTCGGGGTCGGACGACTCCTCACCGACGCCAACTGGCAGGCGCTGATCCAAATCGGACACGACATCAATCAACGCCTGTTGAACCATCAGCTTGACGCGTGCGCTTGCGCACCAGACGCCACGCTCCTTGAGCGCGTGGTGCTGCCATCCACCACCGATGATGGCCTACCCGCCCCCGGACTCCGGTTCGGGGACCCCAGAACGATGGCGCTGCTCGCCTGCCTGTGCAGCTTCCAGCACCTGTTCACCGGGGTGACGAACCGCTCGCTACGCGCGCTGATCGCCGGGTTGATCCCCGGCTACGGCCCGCGGCAAATGACCTACGACCTGAGGCGGCTACGCCGCAACGGGTTCATCCAGCGGATCCCTCGCACCCAGCGCTACGAGCTGACCCGCGAGGGACGCCGACTGGCCGTCTTCTTCAGCAAGACCTACACGCGGATCGTCAACCCCTCCCTCGCCGAACTTGACCCACAGCTACCACCGGAGATCGCCAACCACCACCCCCTCGCGCGCGCATGGCGCGCATTCGAGCGAGCACTCGAGGACAAGATCAAACAGGCCGCTATCGCGGCCTGAAAAGATGACCAATCCGTGAACTTTTCAACCACCTAGCGGAGCTAGGGGGCGCGACTCCCGGCGGACGTCGTCGCAAAGAACTCGAGGATCCCATCGGTCGCGTCGGGACCACGGGGATCGGTGAAGGAGCCTCCAGCGGCTCCTCCGGACCATGCGTGCCCGAGCCCGTCGACCATCAGGAGCTCGTGCATCAGCGCCCCGCTCCCGTCGAGCCATTGCGAGCAGGTATAGCCGTAGCCGTGGTCCGTCTGCGCGCGCCAGGAACGTGTCGGGTGCGCCGGGTCGAGATCGGTGATCGCCGGTGCTGCCCGGCGATTCGCGTCCATCGACTGCCTCAGAACGTGGATCGCGTTGATTGGAGCGACGGTGCGGTCATCGTTCCCGTGGATCACGATGCTCGGGACCCGCTGCGCATAAGCGCCCATCGCAGCGTGGGCCGCGCGGCCGGGAACAGCGGCGTCTGCGGGTCCGCGTTTCATCGCCTCGAAGGCAGAGCTAGTGCTGGTCGCCGATCTGTACGCGAGCCCCGAGTGCACGGCTGCGGCAGCGAACACGTCCGGATAGCACGCGACCAGTACCGCGGCCATCGCGCCGCCCGCGGACAACCCGGCCACAAATACGCGCCGTGGGTCGATTGTGCACCCCGGGCCCGTCTGGACGAGATCGCCGACGATTGCGGCGATCGCCGCCGGTTCACCGGCGTCGCGCTGCTGGTGTCCGGGCAGGAACCAGTTCCAACATCCCTGCGCGTTAGCGCCACGATTCTGGCCGGGATACACGACGACGAAGCCGTGACGGTCAGCTGCGGCGTTCATCAGCGTGGCCGCGGCAAATGTGTTGGGATCCTGCGTGCAGCCATGCAGCATGCAAACGAGGGGGGCCGGCGTCGCTGTGTCCAGGCTGCGGGGAACGTGAACGAGGACGCGAAGGTCCTTGTCGACGCCGGTACGAAGGCGCTCGGCCGTTGGTAACGCGCCACGAGGTCCAGCCCATCGACGAGGACCCGGTGACGCGCCGACCCCATCAGTCGTCGGTACATCCGCCCTGGCGATCGCCGCCCGGTTAGCGGCATAGAGCTGCCGCCAGTCGATTCCGCTCATCTGCTCAGTATACCGACCAGGGGGCCAATTATATCGATCAAGGACGATTTAATGGCTGCACGAAGCTGCGATAGACGCTCAGCAGCGCGGTGCGCTGTGGCTCGCTGAGCTCCGGATCGCGGAGGATCGCGGCTTCCGTCTCGCGCACAGGTGCCGGCTCGGTTTCCTGCAGGTCTCCTAGGACCCCGGCCCGGATGAGCATCGTCTCCAGTGGTGTGCCCAGCGCGGACGCGATCGCTCGCAGCACGCGCAGGGAGGGCTCATGTAGCCCGCGCTCGAGTTCGCTGAGGTACGCATTCGAGACGTTGGTGCGCTCAGAGAGCTCGCGCAGCGTCAGCTCGGCGGCCAGGCGCTGTGTGCGCAACAGCTCGCCGAGGGCCACGAGCTGCGCCTTGGCGGAAGCGTCGTTCACGTCAACATTCTCGCGGGTCCTGGCGCACGAATCTGCGGAAGCACGACGGTAGAGACCACCTGCTCCGGCGGCTCACCGATCGTTCAGGTCGAGCACCGGCGTAGGCGGCTCGATCGAGGACTGCGCGTCAGCGGGAACGATTGCCGTGCCGATCGCGAAGAACTCGATCACGTGGCTGCCCCAGCCGTGGCTCTTCTCGGTCAGCGAGACACCCACAATCCCCTCTGCCTGAAGCTCCTGGGCCTCGGTTTGCATCCTTTGCATGGCGAGTTCGCGCGCCTCATAAAGAGCCCGGGTGTAGTTCGGCATCTCGACGTTACGACCGGCTTGAGCGATCGTGCGCAGTGGATTGCGCCGTCCGACGTGGTAGACGCAGACGCCCATCACCATCCCCACCGGCCGATGGCCGGTGCGAAGCAGCGTCCAGAACTCCTGACCTGAGAGGTCGCTCTGGAAGGGTCGTCCGTTGGGAGCGCGGTGCAGTACACCGTCGCGGTGCTTGACCGCCGTGCCGATGGCGATGAACTCCGCCATGTTCGCCCCCCACTCGTAACGACCGATGTCGAGTCGCACGCCGACGATTCCGTCCGCGCCGAGCTGGTCGGCCTCTTCCTCCATCCGAGTCATCGCGAGCTGACGGGCGCTGTACATAGCCTGAGAGAGGACGTCGAGCTCACAGCTCGAGGTGGGGCCGGCGACCTGGAAGCCGATGTGGAAGATTGAGCTCCCCACCACAAGCCCAACCGGATCGAACCCCGCCTGCTTAACGAGTAGGAACTCATTGACGCTGAGATCCGAGGTGTATAGGCCCTCGCGGTTCTGCTCGAGTCGCTCACGGCCCGATTCAGGTACACCCTCGAGCGATGTGGGGTCGTATTCGGTCACGTCGGGCCCAATCGCATTCCCGGCTCCGCGGGGTACTGTGGCGCGTCGGGGCGCGAGCGGATCGCCGTCCCCGCTCCGTGCATCGTGATCACCCAGCCGGTGCGGTCGACATCACCGCGACCGGAGACGCGGTAGGGCAAGCCCAGCCGTCCCAGGTGCCAACCCCGTCTCGCACTCGAGGTCAGGCTGGATTCGACCGACAGCTTTTCGCGATGGACCGCGTGCGACAGGGTGACGCCCACCGCGCCTGAGCCACGGCAATCACCGACCTGCCCGCGCAGTCGCTCCCGCACGGTCTCTCGTCCGACTTGGAAGCCACGACTCAATTCCTCGAGCTCCTGATTCTCTCGGGTAGTCCGCAGCCTTTGCAGACGGATTGACCGCGAGGGCGAAGCGAAGATCACCGACGTCGTCCCCACCAACCCGACCGGTTCGTGACCGGCGGCGTGCAGTCGCCAGTAGTCCTGCGCCGAGAGATCAGTCAAGATCGGCCAGCTCGACCCCGTGGAGTCAGGGAAACGAACTGCGGTGCCGTAGACGACGTAGTCGATCGTTCCGCCCGCCCAGTCGTGCTCGCCGTGCTTTAGGTGGACGCCCACGACCGCGTCCCCGCCCACTTGAATCGCCTCCTCGGACAGGCGATCGAGGGCCTGGCGCCTTGCCTGCGTCCACGCGCTGGTGATCGTGTCCAGCTCGCAGACCACCGTCTCATGCCACTTATACGAGCGCACCTGGGCCAGCGACGGCTCAGGGTAGGGCGACTGCCACGAACGGGATGACCCGGCCAAGGGACCCGGGAATGATTGTGAGCGACCTGTGTATGGAGCCTGCCACGAGCCGCTTGAGATCCAGACCCCGGGCGGCAGCGCCGGGAGGTACTGCCATCCAACGCGCAGCACGCTCGCGCCTATCACCTGGGCCACCGGCCGCAGCCGCATCTTGTCCAGCAGCGCGAACTCGTTGACCGATAGCCCACTCGTGAAGAGCGATCCTTCACTTCCGAGCCCGCAGGCGGCGCTCCGAAGCGAGCGGAATGCCGCCCTCGGTCCAGGCGTTCGCGTCCTTGCGATCGGATCCGTCCGCGTCTGCTCCGTGTCCGGAGAAGAAACCCATCTCACGCGCTCAGGAGACGACGCACGCGACGAAGCTCGTTTCGCAACGCATCGGGATCATGACCGTGCAGGGGCGAGCACTCATCGGTAAGGATGCGCTCGGCTCGGGCCACGCCTCGCGCCGTCGCCGCGGTCATTCGCAGTTCCGAGATCAGTGCGCGCAGGTCCCCCTCAACCGATGCCAACATCGCGACGTCGAAAAGGGGACGCCCATTACCACCCGGGAGCATCGGCGAAATCGAACCTTCCTTGATCACCGCTTCGAATGTCCGTGCGAGGCGACGCCGTGTCCGCCGGGCAACCAGCCGCCGTCGCCGGCGCTGCACGGCTGCCACCGGCAGGTATCATATTCGCGTCCCTCAAGGATCAGATCGAGAGCACGCTTGCGCTTACGCCGCCCAAGCGTGATCGCGACGGCACCCAAACCGAGCAGAACGATCGCGGCGCTCAGAGTCATCGCGGTGGCCCAAGCGTCTCCCTCGGAGCGTGCGATCAGGCTGCCCGCGAACGCCGCTCCGACTGCGATTGACTGCCTACCGACGCTCGCCTGTGTGGCGATGACCCGAGCAAGCGGATGCTCGGCGCCGAGAACCGCGCCCACCGGCTGGTGCTGAGCGCCGGCCGCGCGGGTCCAAATCGGAAGGAGTCGCTTCATCGGGCTGATTATGGGATACCCGAAAGGATGGCTCAGCAGCCGGCCCGGCAGGCGAGGTGCGGCACGCTACTTCAAGCGTGTCGATCCGAGGCGGAGACGGTGTCGCGTGTGTCCGATACGGCATCGCTACGCCCCAGCCTATCCCCAACGGCAGCGACGAGATCGCTTGAGATCGCCGTGGAAGGCTTCACCCCGAACAGCAGAATCAGCATCGGGGTCATCACCGGCGCCGCCCCCCGGCGCCGGTGATACCGAACAGCAAACCAACAATTGCTCTGCCGAGGACGATGTAGGGGTCGATGTGCACCACACAGGGTTAGTCGTCGACAGCCTCCTCGACTGACGTCACCGGAACACTGACGCTCTTCAGCAGCTCGCCCGGCGGGTCCCCGGACAGCAGCCACACATCGTCTACGTAGCGCACAAGTCCGCGCTTAGCGAGGTCCGACAGCGCGCTGGTCACGGTCGGGCGGCGTGCGGCAACGAGCTCTGCCAGGACGGTGTGCGTGAGACGGAGCGGAAGCACCGTGCCGTCACTGCGCACGCGCCCCCAGCGTCCGGAGAGGTACCAGAACAGCATGTGCAAGCGGACGTCCACACGGGCGTGGTGGACGATTGCCATGTTCGCCACCAGATGGCGCGACCGTTGCACGACGCGTCCGAACAAGCGTCCGGCGAGCTCCGGGTAGCGCCCGAACTGGCGCGCGAAGCGCTCGTCCAGCAGCACGGCACGGATCGGCTCGAGCACCTGCCACCCGAGCTCTACCTGGAGCATCAGCGGCTCCTCGTCCATCTGCCACGGGCGCACGAGATCGCCCTCGCCGAGAAGCTCGGCGCCGTAGCGGCCCTCGACGGCGACGCGAGAGATCAAGAGCCCCTCCAGTATCAGCAGTCCAACTCCGTCCAGCAGCATCGCCGGGTCAAGGGCCCAAGGGCCGGCGGGGATGCGCAGCTCCACGCCGAGGCAGTCTTCGATTGCTTGGTCGCGCCGCTCGCTGCCGACGGCTTCCGCCAAGTCAGGATCCTCGCGGAGCACTCGCACCAGTCCGTTGGTGGGATAGAAACTGCTCACTGCTCTAAAGCTTCCCCAAAGCGCTCCGGACTAAATGTGGGCCACGGAGGAGTCCAGCCCTGGCTCATTGGCGCATCCTCTTCTGTGTTGGAGCCTCGACCGCCGCCGAGGGAGAGCCTGCCTTCGCTTGCCCCGTTCAGATCCCGGTGTTGAATTTCGGGTGCCCGCGTGGGCGACGGCTCGCGTTAGGGTCGATGGCTGAACCGAGGTCTGACCCATCTCAGATCTGACCCGAGAAGTCGGTGTCTTCTCTCTGAAGTGTCGACCTCGGTTCGTGCCATCGAGGATCGGCCTGACTTGATAGGAGCGTTCGCCCCCCCCTCGAGAGGGCGCCCACCGGGATGTTGTCGGCCGCTCCGCCAACAACACAATATCGCTGGGGAGGTCAAGCGATGAGAGCTAAGAAGCGTGGTCCGGGACCGTCGAGCACGCTGATCACGCCCGATCACGCGGGCAACGTGGTCGGGATCGATCCACACAAGCGCACCCTGACCGCGCGACGATCGTCGATTCCCGCGGCGGGATCCTCGCCGGCGATGTTCCTGACCGGCCGCGGCTATGACGTGCGGGACGTGTGCGTGAACCGCACGCCGCGGTCTGACCGTGCGCGCCAACGCGGGAAGTCCGACACGCTTGACTCCGAGCGGATCGCCCGGGAGACGCTCGCGCATCCGCTGCTGCCCAAGGCGTTCAGGCGCGCCGGCCAGGACAGTGGCCCGGACGAATCCGATCAGCTGCTCGCACTGTGGCACAACCAGCGCCGTTCGATCCTGACAAGCCGCCAGCACCTCGTCAACGAGGCCGAGAGCCTGTTGTGCGAGCTGCCGTTGGATTTGCGCGAGCAGCTGCCCGACAGCAAGGCGGTCCGCCCCAGGCTGGCCGCGCTCGCGCGCCGCAACCGCCGCCGGCGATATGACCCGCCAACCCGCCTGCGGCTGCAGCTGCTCGACCGCTACACCGCGCAGATCGCGGCGCTTGACCGCGAGGAGAAGACGGTCGTCGCGCAACTGCAGGCGCTCGTGCGCTCGAGCGGCTCGACGCTCGCAGAGCTCTGCGGCCTGGATACCCGGTCGGTCGCCGAGCTGCTGGTCGAGGTCGGCGACCCCCGCCGGTTCACCGAGGGCGGGTTCGCGCGCTTCAATGCCTCAGCGCCGCTGCCCGCTTCGACCGCCGAAGGACCCGGCGAGCCCGTCCGCCACCGCTTCAATCCCGGTGGCAACCGGCGGATC
The DNA here is from genome assembly GCA_963836065.1 of uncultured Solirubrobacterales bacterium. GTDB lineage: Bacteria > Actinomycetota > Thermoleophilia > Solirubrobacterales > Solirubrobacteraceae > Palsa-465. Next base: position 308,766 of record CAWIII010000033.1, on the reverse strand, counting down.
AACGCGATCCTGCACCGCATGGCCGTCACGCAGTTGCGTTGCGAGCCGCGCGCTCAGGCGATCTTCGCCAACGCACGCGCTCACGGTCACACCAAGAAGGAAGCCCGCCGGATCCTCAAGCGCCACCTCTCCGATGTCATCTACCGCCGCATGACCCGTGACCTGGCCTCACACCCCGCCCAGCCCTCCTCGCTGCATAACCGCGCGCGGCCCCGCGCAGTCAAGGAATGGCCCGACAGGGCCGAGCGCAGCGAGCCGCGCAGCGGCGTCCTTGGTGTGCTGGGTACGGATGTTGAGATCGGAGGTGGAAGTCCTGTCCCGGGGCCCTGACAGAGGGAACCCGACATCGATGTGGCAAGGGCGCGGCCCGGAATTGACCGGGCGGTTTCAGTGCGGCTGGTTGCGCTGCGAAGCTCCCGTGAGGGCGGGTCTGAAGGAGGCCGTAGGTGCGTTGTGGTGGCGAACGAGAGTGAAGCGCCGTAAGGCGTTGCCTGGTGGGCGAGCCGGCCAACGGCGGCGATGCCCGATCCCTGTTTGTCGTGACCGGGAGCGTATTGGCGACGCGATCACAGTGAAATCTCAGCATCTCACCCCAGGAGATCTGCTGGGTTCCGGCGATGTGTGCCGGTAGGCCGGAGAACGAGAGGACGATGGTCGATGGCCCAGCAGAAGTCCGAGGACTGCGTAGTACCGGAAGGCGGCTGTAATGGCCGCTGAGCGTGCCGGGTCGAGCCCCGGTGGGCAAGGGAAGGCGGTCCCGGTCGAAGAAACGGCGGTGCAGCTCAGCCTGCCGGTCGCGACAGCAGAAAACCCGCAAGGGGCTACCCGCAGGAGGACCCGGGACCGGCTCGGGGTCCTCCGGGCGGGAGCGCCGAAGGCGAGCGGCAAGGTTGGGATCGCAGCGCCTGCGACGATGGAGGAGGTTGCCAATCGATTGACCAGTGCGTTGTTGAAGGTGGCGTCGAAGGAGGGCGCCTCTGGCCCGGACGGACAGACGATCGAGGCGCTGCTTGAGCAGTGGCACGTCGTTTTGCCCAGGCTGCAGACCGACCTGCTGGCGGGGAGCTACCAGCCCGGCGCGATCCGCCGGCGGTATATCCCGAAGGCGGGGGGTGGGCAGCGCGGGCTGGGGATTCCGACGGTCATCGCATACCACAAGGTCGTGCAGGCGGTCTTTGGGTTCGCTGGTGGTCACGCATCCGTTTCATCTGCTGTGCGGCGAGCGCCTTCAGGTGCTGTTCGTGCGTCGCATCGGTGCCACTCGCATCTACGTGTGCGAGGGCGGTCCTTTGGGCAGCGTGTCGCTTCCGGAGGATGCGACCGATCGTGGCGCGGGGCCGGCTGAGCGGCCGCTGAGCATCGAGGTTCTGGCGGCGCTCGTCGCGTTGGTCGCCGAGCTCACCGGCGAGCAGGGGGTGGCGCGATGATCGCCGCGAGCCTGTCTGATGAGCTCGCCGTTCCGGCGCGAGCACGTGAGCTGGCCGCCCGGCTGTCGGCGTTGTTCGAGCGCGACATCGAGATTGTGGGGCGGCTGAACGACGCGCAGAGCCGCCTGCGCGACGCCAACGAGCGGCTCTGGTCGGGGCTGGCGCCGGACGCGTTCGGGCTGGTCTACGACGGGGCCGCGCCAGCCGGTCAGAGCCAGATCGCCAAGCTGATGAGCGACGCGCGCAGCGCCGTCGGACCGGATACCGACACCGCAGTGCTCGGGGCGCTGCAGCAGATCCACTCGGCGATCGATCGTTCCTTTTGTGGGTACCAGTCGGCGTGCGAGGAGCGCCGCCAGCTGGCGGTCGACGTCGGCGAGCTCTCCCAGCAGCTGACCGAGGTGCTGTGCGCCGCCGGCTTCAGTGCGGACGACGCGCGGAACGCCGACGTGCACAAGCTCGCCGGGGCGAGGATCCGATGAGCGTCAGGGGAAGGACTCGTCAGCCTGGTCTCGAATCGGATACACGTCGAATCGGACACAAGGGGTGAGGATGAGCACGGGCACCAAGCTCTCAGAGTTGAGCGAGCGGCAGCTGTTCGCGCTCCGGCGACGGCTGGCGTCGGGCGTTCACGATCCGGCGTTGACGCTGCGCGGCGCGCTTCATCACGACCTGCGGCGTTGCTCGAGCGAGAACTGTCGCTGCCGGTCGGGCGAGCTGCATGGCCCCTACGCGTACCTGACCGTGTACGGCGACGGGCGCAGCCGGACGGTGTACGTGCCCCAGGCGCTCGCCGCGATCACCTCAGAGCAGGTCGAGGCGACGCGCCAGGGCGAGGCGTTGATGTTGGAGATCTCGCGGGTCAATCTCGAGCTGCTCAGGCGGCGGGCGCTGCGGTGATCGGCGGTGGCGGGCATCGGCGCCGAGGCGACAGTGGCGGTGGCGAACATGCTCGGCGCCGCGCTGGGGGCGGGGAGCCGATGCTGAACTCGCGGCAGAAGATCACGAGCTCGCACCTGGAGCGCCTGGCGGCGATCTACCTGCGGCAGTCCTCGCCGAGGCAGCTGCGCGAGAACTTCCGCTCGACCGAGCGTCAGTACGGGCTCTCGGAGGAGGCGGTCCGGCTCGGCTGGGCGCCGGAGCGGGTGATCGCCGTCGACGGCGATCTGGGCGTCTCGGGCCGGTTCTCAGACAGCCAGGCGCGCGGGGGGTTCAAGGAGCTGGTCGCGCGCGTGTGCCTGGGGGAGGTCGGCGCGATCTTCGGCCTTGAGGTCTCGCGGCTGGCGCGCTCGAGCGCCGAGACCCAGCGGCTGCTTGAGTACTGTGGGCTGACCGACACGCTCGTGATCGACACCGACGGGATCTACGACCTCAGGGATTTCAACGACCAGCTCGTGTTGGGGGTCAAGGGCCAGCTCGCCCAGGCCGAGCTGCACATGATGGGCGTGCGCTTGCAGGGCGCCAAGCGGCACGCGGCCGAGCGCGGCGAGCTGCACTTCCCGCTGCCGGTCGGCCTCGTCTACGACGCCGACGGTCAGACGATCATCGACCCCGACGAGGAGGTCAGGGCCGCGATCGCCGACGTGTTCAAGGCGTTTTGGCAGACCGGCTCGGCCTACGGCGTGGTCGGCGTCTTCAAGGGCAGGCGCTTCCCCCGCCGCGCCTACGGCGGGGCGTGGGCGGGCGAGCTTCGCTGGGGAGCGCTGACGCACGCGCGCGTGCGCGGCGTGCTTCGGAACCCCAGCTACGCCGGGGCGTACGTGTTCGGGCGCTACCGCTATCACCGCGTGGTCAGGCCCGACGGCGCGATCGTGAGCAAGATGGTCGAGCTGCCGCGCTCGGAGTGGGCGGTCGTGATCCAGGACCACCATCAGGGATACATCAGCTGGCAGGAGTTCCTGGCCAACCAAGAGCGGCTGGCTCAGAACAACACGCGCAAGGGAGCCCGCCCGCCGCGCGAGGGGCAGGCGATCTGCCAGGGGATCGTGCGCTGCGGGGCGTGCGGAGGGTCGATGACCACGCTTCACCGCCGCGAAGGCAGCTACTACGAGTGCGGCCACTCGCGCGCCAACCACCTCAGCACGCCCGGCTGCCGCTCGGTCAAGGCGACCGTCGTCGATGAGCTGATCGCCCGCCGGCTGCTCGAGGCGCTTGAGCCCGAACAGATCGCGCTCGCGCTGGCCGCCGCCGACGAGCACGCCGACCGCCGCGCGCGCTCTGACCGAGCGCTCCAGCTGCGCGTCGAGCGCGCCCGATATGAGGCGATCCGCGCCGAGCGCGCGTTCCACGCCTGCGAGCCGGACAACCGGCTGGTCGCCCGCAGCCTGGAGAACCGCTGGGAGGAGAAGCTCCGCGATCTCAAGGACGCCGAGGCCGAGCTCGCCGAGCACGTCGTGCCCGCAGTCGAGCCCTCGCGCGAGCAGCTCGAGGCGCTCGCCCGCGACCTGCCGGCGCTGTGGGCCGCGAAGACGACATCAGATCACGATCGCAAGCGGCTGCTGCGCGCGCTGATCGCAGACGTCACGCTCACCTCCCAGCCCGAGGGACGCGAGCTTCAAGTCGGGATCCGCTGGCGCTCGGGCGCCAGCGAGCAACACACCGTCCAGCGCCCACCCAAGCCGGCCGACGCGCAACGCACGCCATCCCCCGCCGTCGACCTCACCCGGCGCCTAGCCGCCGACCACGCCAACGCGCAGATCGCCGAGCAGCTCAACGCCGCCGGCCTGCGCACCGGCAAAGGCAAGCCGTTCGACGAGAGCGCCGTCAGATGGCTGCGCTGGCGCTACCGGATCCTGACCGGCCCCGAGCAGCTCCTCAACGATGGCGAGGTCACCGTCGCGCACCTCGCCGAGCGGCTCGGCGTCTCGCACAGTGTCGTCTACGCCTGGATCTCAACTGGCAAGCTCACCGCCCGCCGCGGGGCCGCCGACCGGCTCTACATCCCGTTCTCGCCGCAGGTCGAGCAACAATGCCGCGAGCGTATACAGAACTCGGTTCACCTACCGGCCGAAACCAAAACCAGGTCTGCAGGAGGTGCAGTATGAAGCCACCGTCCCCGACGTGATCGACAGGGTGATCCAGGAGGCCGTGCGGCAGGTGCTCGAGCCGGCGTGGCCACCGATTCGTTCGCTACGCAGACGACGCCAAGGTGTACGTGCGTAGCGAGCGGGCGGGACGGCGGGTGATGGCTAGCCTGACCGAGTTCATCGGACGCCGGTTGCGCCTGAGGATCAACGAGGCCAAGTCGGCCGTTGCCCGACCCGAAGAGCGCCACTTCCTCGGCTTCCGGCTATGGGTAAACCCGTATACCGGGGTCGTGGAGGTGCTGTTGTCGGAGCGCACCAAGCGCTTAGCGATGGAGCGCATCCGCCAGCTCACACCGAGGAACTGGGGAGGCACGCTTGAGAGCTGCATCGCCGGGGGCCAACGCGTGGCTGTGCGGCTGGCACGGTTTCTTCGGGATCGCCTCCGCCACGGAGATGCGGATGATGCGGACGCTCGACGCTCATATCAGGCGGCGGCTCCGCGCGATCATTCTGCGCCACTGGAAACGCAAACGCACGATCGCGCGGCGTCTCATCAAGCTGGGCGTCAAACGAGAAAACGTGTGGCGGGAGGTCTACTCGGGACGCAAGTCCTGGTGGGCGCTGAGCCACACGTCCGCGGTCGACCATGGCCTGCGCAACGCGTACTTCGCCAAGCGCGGGCTGTTGTTCCTGGCCGACCTTCATCGCCAAGCGCACCGGCAGATCGTCGCTCCCGCCTCGCCACAACTGGCGTTATGGGAATGATTCGAGGTCGACAAACCGGCCGGCGGCGAGGGTCATAACCCGCCGTCCCGAGGGTTGGCGCTCACGGGGTATCGTCGTGAACGAGGAGGTTCCTGCGTGAGTTATGTCGGGACGAGCGAGGGTGCTGGGAGCCGCCGGTGGGCGGCGGTCGCGGCGTCGGTCAGGTAGGCCAGCGGCGAGCGGTGTTGCAGGCGGCAGGTCTCGCGGATGGATTGGATGCGTTCGATCCAGCGGCTGCCCTGCTCGCACTGGGTGCCGCCTTGAAGGCGGCGCATCAGGACGGCGTGTCTGACGGCGCGCTCGGCGGCGTTGTTCGTCGGGTCGATCTGGAGGTCGGGAACGTCGCAGAAGGTCCACAGCGCGTCGTACTCCTCCAACAGTCCGGCGGCGAAGTTCGCTGTCTTGGTGTGGTGGCCGGTGGCGCATTGCTCGAGCAGTACACGGATCTGCGCTCGCGGCGGCGCCAGCTGGTCACTGAGCCAGTCCGGGTCGTGGCCGTCGGTCAGGAACTCTCGGTGGATAGCGATCACTTCGCGCGCGAGCTTGACGAGTTGTGTGCCGCGGCGGCCGGCCGCCCCGGTGCGCTGGGAGACCTCGACCAGCTGGCGAATGACGTGGCACCAGCAAAGTTGTTGTTGGAGGACGTCGAGGAAGTGATAGCCGGTGTACCGGTCGCTGATCACGAACCCGCCGAACTCATCGCCCAGCAGCGCCTTTGCCGCCTTTTGGGACCGGGTCGGGTCGATTCGAAAACACGCCACCAGCGCCGACGCCGCGACCCACAGCCACTGCTGAGCTCCCTGAAGGCGCCACGTCGTCTCGTCCATATGCACGGCCTCGGCCTTGCGGATCGCGTCCCGCAGCTCAGCCCACGGATCGGCGAGGATCGCGCTCATCCGCATGATCGCGTTGTCGATCGACCCCGTCGATGCCGGGATCCGGAACACCTCAACGACCGTCTGACGGACCTGGTCACGCGAGAGCCTAAACACGCCGGCGAGCATCGCGATATGCGCATCGATACGCGGCCCGAACCCCGACAGGGCACCCGCCGACAGCTGCGCGAGCGTCGCCTTCTGACACGCCGGGCAGCGCAACCGCAGCCGGGCGTGCTCGAACACCAGCGGGCGGATCACCGGCAACTCGAACTGCTGATGGCACACCGGATCGCCGACCCGCTCCTCGCTGCCGTCAAACACATGCCCGCAACCGCAACAGTCAGGCAGATGCGCGACCCGCTTGTCCAGCCGCTCGGGCGCGACCAGCTCCCGGGTCTTGCCCTGATGCCCCGGCTGGCCGCCGGACTTGCGCATCGAGCGCTTGTACGCCTCCCGCGCCAACCGGCGACGCTCGGCCCGAGACGCCGGCGGATCCGACGACGGCGGCTTGTCGCTATTCCCCGAGTTCTGGCCAAGGCGACGCTCGAGCTCCTCGACCCGCTCACGCAGCAGCACGACCTCGTCAAGCAACGCCAGCACCAGCTGCCCCGCCGGCTCCCCGCCCGCCAACCCGATCGCCTCTACCTCGTCACGCCGCACGCACGCAAAATTCCATGCAACACGCAGGAACCCTGCTCACAACCACGACACCCCCCTGAACGCCTACTCCCGAGGAGCCGTATACGACCAGCGTACGTACGGTTCTGTGGGAGCCGGGGCGGGCAACCGCCCCGGCTACCCGAGACGGGTGTGCCGGGCACGGAAGTTGAGATCGGAGGTGTGAGTCCTGTCCTGGAGCCCTGACAGGGGGAATCCAACATTGGAATGCCCCCGAGGTTGTGGACACTTGATTGCTTGGGTCTGTCCGACCCGGCTGGAAGGGTGTGGTGTCCATGCCAAGGACGCGTCCGCCGTATCCCGTGGAGTTCCGTCGTGAGACGGTCGAGTTGGTGCGTCAGGGCCGCTCGATCGCGGATGTCGCGAAGTCGCTCGGGGTCTCGCATCAGACGCTGCGTAACTGGTGTGAGCAGATCGAGGTCGATCAGGGTCGCCGTGAGGGTCTGACCTCGGATGAGAGGGAGGAGCTCACGCAGCTGCGCCGTCGCGTGCGGGTCCTCGAGCAAGAGCGCGAGATCCTAAAAAGGGCGGCGGCCTTCTTCGCGAGGGAGGGCAACGAGGTCCGATAGTGGTGTTCCGGTTCATCGACGCGGAGAAGGGCAACTTCGACGTCGCGGTGATGTGCCGGGTGCTGGGCGTGTCGCGCTCGGGGTACTACGCCTGGGCGCGGCGCTCGCCGTCCGAGCGGACACTCGCCAACGCGACGCTGGTCGAGGAGATCCGCCGTGTGCACGCGGAGAGCGACGGGACCTACGGGTCCCGTCGCGTGCATGCTGAGCTGCGCCGTGAGGGCCATGAGGTCAACCACAAGCGGATCGAGCGGCTGATGCGCGTGGAGGGCATCCAGGGCGCGTACGTGCCGCCCAAGCGCCGCCGCAACGCCGATTGCGCACTCGGCGTCGACGGGGTGAAGGTCTGGCCGGATCTGGTCAAGCGCGACTTCCAGCCGACGGCCCGAACCAGCTGTGGTGCTCGGACATGAAGCAGATCCCGACCGGCGAGGGCGTGCTGCACCTCGCCAGCGTGCTGGACTGCTTCTCCCGCCGGATCGTGGGCTGGGCGATGGGGGCGGTCGCCGACGCGCCGCTGGTCGCTCGCGCGCTCGAGATGGCCGTCGCCCAGCGCCGGCCCGGCGAGGGGATCATCCACCACGCAGACCGCGGCTGTCAGTACACGGCGGTCACGTTCGGCTCCGCGTGCCGCGCGCACGGGATCACGCAGTCCAACAGCCGCAAGGGCAGCCCGCACGACAACGCCGCGAAGGAATCGTTCTTCGCCTCGCTGGAGAAGGAGCGGCTGCGCCGGCGGACGTTCGCCATCCACGAGCAGGCGCGCAGCTCGATCTTCCAGTACATCGAGGAGTTCTACAACCGGCGACGGTTGCACTCCACGCTCGGGTACCGCTCCCCCGACGAGATCGAGCGCGACCATCACCTCACGCTCGTCGTCGCCGAGGCCGTCTGAGAGGTGCCCTCCCGCCGCGGGGGGTTCCGGTGGGCGCGCCGCGCGCGGGTACGCAGCTCCGCTCGCCCCCTCGGTGGGCTCGCTGCGTAGCGAACCCGCGCGCGCTCCCCCGAACGCTGTCCCCAGCCAGCGCTACCGTCATCCGTCCGGGCGCTGTCCTACTCTGACACGGTCAACTCAGAACGTGTCCACGGAACGGGGGGCGGTCCGCCGTGCTGCTGGAGAAGCTCAGGGCCGCGGCCGTCGGCTGCGCCGGTGAGACCGAGATGCACGCTGGCCGTGAGATCGCGCTCGCGCTCGTCGCGACGCTGAGCACGCTCGGCGAACAGGTAAAGCAGCTCGACCGCCAGATCGCGGTCGCAGTGCGCGCTCATCCGGACGGCGAGATCTTCCTCTCGCTGTTCAAGGGCCCCGACAGCGTTCTGACGGCCGCCACGCTGCTCGCCGAGATCGGCGACTGCCGCGCTCGCTACCCCACCCGCGAGTCGCTTGCGGGCGACGCCGGCCAAGCGCCTGTGGCGGTCGAGTCCGGCAAGCACAAGGTCGCTCGCTACCGCTGGGCGTGCAACAAGCGGCTCCGCGACGCGTTCTGCACGCTCGCTGACAGCACCCGTCACTGGCACCCCTGGGCCGCTGACCGCTACGCCGCCGCCCGCGCCCGCGGCCAGGACCACCAGCGCGCGATCCGCACCCTCGGGCGCGCTTGGAGCCGCATCCTGTGGCGCTGCTGGCAAGACGCCGTGCCGTATGACATCGCCCTGCACCACGGCGCGCAGCAGCACATCGCGGTTCTCATCCCGACCCCATGTGGAAGCCGCCTTGACGTTCCCGCCACCCAGCGGATGGCCGGCGACGCTCTCAGCGCCGGCGTGGACGTTGGCTCTGTGCAGGGCAGCCCGCGCGCAGCGCAACCTTCACCGCCAAAAGAGCGGAGCAAGGGCGGGCAGTCAAAGGTGGCCCGTCAGGGCCGAGCGCAGCGAGCCGCGTAGCGGCGGCCCTTGACGGGCCGAACGCGCTTCGCTAGCCGGTAGCGCCACATAACATGCAGCGCTCACAGGGCCAGCAAATGCCCTGCTGAGAGGAGCTGCGCGCAGCGCAGCCTCCTCCGCCCGACAGGGGTCCTAACATGCCCGAGCACGAGCACCCTCACCGGGCGGCTGAGACAACTTCTCGCTCGGCGGGGTTGACACAGGACGTCTTCTCGGAGGGGCGCCTAGGAGTTCGAATCTATCCCCGAGTTGCGTCGATGCTTAGGATTCCGGGGATGCGCATCGGTCTACTCACGGGAGGCGGCGATTGTCCAGGCCTCAACGCTGTTATCCGCGCGGTCGTCCGCAAGGCGATCGACCATTACGGAGACGAGGTGATCGGCTTTCGCGACGGTTGGCGCGGCGTGCTCGAGGACTCCTACGAGGACCTGACGATCGAGTCGACGCGCGGGATCCTACCGCGAGGCGGAACGATCCTTCGCAGCTCGCGCACCAACCCCTATAAGCGTGACGATGGAGTCGAGCAGGTCCGCCGCACGCTCAGCAGTCACGGAATCGATGGTCTGATCGCGATCGGCGGTGAGGATACGCTCGGCGCCGCCAACCGACTACAAATTGACGGCATCCACGTGGTCGGCGTGCCAAAGACGATCGATAACGATCTTGGCGCTACGGACGTGACGTTCGGATTTGACACGGCGCTGCACGTCGCCAGCGAAGCGATCGACCGCTTGCATACAACCGCGGAGAGTCACAACCGGATCTTGGTGATCGAGGTCATGGGTCGCAACGCCGGCTGGATTGCGCTGCACGCTGGGGTCGCGGGCGGCGCGGACGTGATCCTAATCCCTGAGCTTCCGTTCGACATCGATGAGGTCTGCCGCTTGATCCGTCGCCGCCACGAGCGCGGGCGCTATTTCTCGATTGTGGTCGCCGCGGAGGGCGCGGTCCCGAAGGAGGGCACGATGGCGGTGTCGGCCGGCGAGCTCGACGAGTTCGGTCACCCGCGGCTCGGCGGAATCGGCAATCAGCTGGAGCGCGAGATCGAGCAGCGGACCGGGTTCGAGACGCGGGCGACGGTGCTCGGCCACGTTCAACGTGGTGGTACGCCGACGGCGTTCGATCGGGTGCTGGCGACCAGGCTCGGGCTCGCGGCGATCGACGCCGTGCACGACGGTGCCTGGGGGATGATGACCGCCCTTCGCTCGACGAACATCGAACTCGTCCCATTGGCCGACGCGGTGGCCGAGGTGCGGCGCGTCCCGATGGAGGAATACGAGCGCTTCGGAGTGTTGTTCGGGTGAGCACGCTCGGCTCCCACCGGTTCACGGGTGCGCCGTTTAGCGACGCCCGGATGGGTCTATGCTGAGCGTCGTGGCCGCGCCCGTCCGCCCTTTGATGGTTCCGTGACTGCAACGGACTTGACCACAGCGCTCGACGAGCTGTGCGTGGACACGATCCGCACGCTGTCGATGGACGCTGTGCAGAAGGCAAACTCCGGTCATCCGGGCACGCCGATGGCGCTGGCGCCGCTGACCTACGTCCTGTACACGCGGGTGCTGCGGCACAACCCACACGATCCGCAGTGGCCCGATCGAGACCGCTTCGTGCTCTCCGCCGGTCACGCATCGATGCTTCTGTACTCGACGCTCTACCTGAGTGGCTACGACGTCAGCCTGGAGGAGGACATCGAGCGCTTCCGGCAGCTCGGCTCACGGGCTGCCGGTCATCCCGAGTATGGGCATCTCCCCGGAATCGAGGTGACCACGGGTCCACTGGGACAGGGCATCTCGCATGCGGTCGGGATGGCGCTCGCGGAGCGGATGCTCGCGGCGCGCTTCAATCGCGATAGCCGCCCGGTCGTCGACCACCGCACATTCGCGATCGTCTCCGATGGCGATCTGGAAGAGGGCATTTCAGGCGAGGCCTCGTCCCTTGCCGGCCATCTTGGGCTGGGCCGGTTGATCGCGTTCTATGACCAGAACCACATCTCGATCGAGGGCGACACCGCGCTCGCGTTCACCGAGGACGTAGCCAAGCGGTACGAGGCGTACGGCTGGCAAGTGCAGAACCTGGGTGAGGACATTCCACTCGCGCGGCTCGAGGGGGCGCTCGCCAACGCGATTGCGGTCGAGGACAGGCCGTCCCTGATCGTCGTGCGCACGCACATTGCGCAGGGCAGTCCGAATAAGCAGGACACGGCGGCGGCTCATGGCTCGCCGCTTGGCGAGCAGGAAATCAAGCTGACCAAACAAGCGCTGGGCTGGCCCACGGAAGAGCCGTTCTTCGTGCCCGAGGACGCGCTGAAGCATTTTCGGGGAGCCGTCGAACGCGGCGCAGAGCTCCAAGCTCAATGGGAGGAGCGGTTTGCGGCCTACCGCGACGCTCATCCGGAGCTGGCGGCTGAGTTCGAGAGGATGATCAGACGCGAGCTTCCCGAAGGCTGGGACGCCGAGATTCCTCGCTTCCATTCTTCGGACACGATGACCGCGACCCGCAAGTCCTCGCACACCGTGTTGCAATGGGCCGCCGCGAATGTACCCGAGCTGGTCGGCGGATCGGCCGATCTGGCGCCTTCGACGTTGACGAAGATCGACGACGCCGGCAGCGTCGAGGCCGGAGCCTACGATGGGCGCAACCTGCACTTTGGGATCCGTGAGCACGCGATGGGGGCAATCGTCAACGGGTTGACCCTCCACTACTTCCGCGGCTACGGCTCGACCTTCCTGGTCTTCAGCGACTACATGCGAGGCTCAATTCGGCTCGCGGCGCTGATGGGGCTCCCGTCAATCTTCGTGTACACCCACGACTCGATCGGACTTGGCGAGGATGGGCCCACACATCAGCCGATCGAGCATCTGGCAAGCCTCAGAGCGATGCCCGGGCTGAGGGTGATCCGCCCGGCGGGCGCGAACGAGACGGCGCTTGCCTGGCAATACGCGCTTGCATCAAAGGATCACCCGAGCGCGCTGATCTGCTCGCGGCAAGGAGCCCCGACTTGGGACCCGGCCGCGATTCCCGATGACGCGATCGAGCGCGGTGCCTACGTGCTGCGCGAGACGTCCAAGGAACCGGACGCCCCGGAGATGATCCTCATCTCGACGGGCACCGAGGTACACATCTGCACGAACGCGGCCGAGTTGCTCGAAGGCGAAGGGATCGGCACGCGCGTGGTTAGCATGCCGTGCGTCGAGAACTTCGCCGCCCAGCCCACGGAATATCGTGACGCCGTGCTGCCGCCGAGCTGCTGGGCGCGGGTATCTCTTGAGGCGGCGAGCACCTTCGGCTGGCACCGGTGGGTGGGAAGCTGGGGCGAGACGATCGGGATGGAGAGCTTCGGCGCCTCGGCCCCCGCGGGCGCGCTGTACAAGCATTTTGGCCTCACCCCGGACCGAGTGGCTGAGAGCGCCCGGCAAGTGCTCGAGCGGACACAGGGGCTCTAGGTGCGCGCATCGTGCGAATTGAGATAGCGGCGGGGTTTAGTTAAGTGAACGCGGCTACCGTCGAAGACCTCACTGAGAACCCGCTAGTCGAGGGGCTCGAGCGCCTGCCCGTGCATCCGACGGCGCTGGTGATCTTCGGTGCCACTGGAGATCTCGCCCACCGTAAGCTGCTGCCGGCGCTCTACAACCTGGCGCACGAGGGCGCGCTGCCGGAGCGTTTCGAGCTGATCGGCGTTGCTCGCAGCGACTATCCCCACGAGGACTTCCGCGAAATCGCACGGCAATCGATCGAGCGCTTCTCCCGCCGGTCCTCGGATCGCGATGTGCTTGAGGGGTTGATCGCCGACATGCGCTACGTCCCGGGTGCTTTCGACGACGACCATGTCTACGCCGAGCTGGATCGCACGCTGCATGAGTTCGACGAGCAGGCGGGGGGGAAGCTCGACCGCGTCTTCTATCTATCGACTGCGCCCCAGTTCTTCCCAGTGATCGCCGGCAAGCTGGGCGAGGCGGGACTACATCGGTGTGAAGGGGCGAAGACAAGAATCGTGATCGAGAAGCCGTTCGGCTACGACCTCGCTTCGGCGCGGAGGCTCAACGCCGAGGTGCTGAGCGTCTTCGACGAATCGCAGGTGTTCCGGATCGACCACTACCTCGGCAAGGAGACGGTCCAGAACCTGATGGCGCTGCGCTTCGCCAACGCTCTGTTCGAGCCTGTCTGGAACAGAAACTTCATCGACAATGTGCAGATCACCGCGGCGGAGGACATCGGGATCGGAGGTCGCGCGGGCTACTACGAGGGAGCGGGCGCGCTGCGCGATCTGGTGCAGAACCACATGCTCCAGCTGCTGGCGCTGCTGACGATGGAGCCGCCGGCATCTTTTGAGGCCAACCGACTGCGAGATGAGAAGCTGAAGGTGCTGGAGGCGATCGTGCCACCCTCGGTCTCCGAGGTGCCCTCGATGGCGGTTCGGGCGCAATACGGCCCCGGGGTCTCCGGAGGCAGGCGCGTCCCGGGGTATCGCGACGAGCCTGGCGTGGCGCCCGACTCACGCACTGAGACGTTCGCCGCGCTGAAGTTGCGTGTCTCGAACTGGCGCTGGGCCGGCGTTCCTTTCTATCTGCGAACCGGGAAGCGACTCGACCGCAAGGTGACGGAGATCGTGGTCACCCTGAAGCCGGTTCCCCACCTGGCGTTTCAGAGCTCCGGCTCCGTCGGCGTGCAGGCCAACCAAATCGTCTTGACGGTGCAGCCCGACGAAGGCGTATCGGTTTCGCTGGGTGCCAAGATCCCCGGCCCGCGGATGCGGATTCGCCCCGTCAACATGGAGTTTCGCTATGGCACCTCGTTCCTGTCCGAATCCCCCGAGGCCTATGAGCGGCTGATCCTCGACGCCATGCGCGGAGACGCGACGCTGTTCACCCGCAACGACGAGATCGAAGCGCTGTGGGGCATCATCGACCCGATCTTGACGGCGTGGCACGAGGACACATCTTCGGAGATTCCGCAGTATCCGGCTGGGTCCGCCGGGCCAGCGGAAGCTGATGCGCTCCTCGACGACGGGCGCAAGTGGCATCGGCTGTAACCCGGAGTCGCCGGTGAGCGAAGACGTCTGGTCAGCACGCGACACTTCGCCGGACGCGATCGAGTCGGCCCTGCGTGAGCTGCTTCGTGCGCGCCACGCGGCAAATCGAGCGCTGGCGCCAGCACGCGTGCTCAATCTGGTCGTGATCGTCGACCGCGAGTGGAAGGGCGAGATCGCCAACCGGCTCGAGCGGGTCGGGCGTTATCACCCGTCGCGCACGGTGTTGTGCGCGATCGAGGATCGCAGGGAGACCCTCGACGCGGTGGCGGTGATGCACTACGACGAACCGAAGAACGGCACCATCGGCGTGATGCACGAGCAGGTCGAGATCGACATGGGACCAGAGCATCTAAGCGGGTTGGAGACGATCGTCGATCCCGTTGTGGTGTCGGAGCTTCCGACGGTGCTGTGGTCACCACACGGACACGAGGAAGCGGTTCAGGCGCTGCTCCACCTGACCGATGTCATGTTGATCGACTCCGATGGCGTGCTCGAACCGGCGGCGGCCCTCTCGCGAGCCAAGGACTTGCTCGACTCGGCTTATGTCGTCGATCTTGCCTGGCTGCGAACGACGCCTTGGCGCGAGCGGCTGGCCGCGAGCTTCGATCCGCCGGCGCGGCGGGCTGCGCTTGGCCAGATCGCGGTGATGAGCGTGCGCCACCGCGCGAGCTCCGAGGCGAGCGCGCTGCTGCTGGCTGGCTGGCTGGCGTCGCGGCTGCGATGGGAGCCCGTGTCGCTGCACTCACGCGACGGCTCTGGCGAGCTGCGGGGGGCTGCGCGTCGTGGCGGCGACGAGGTGAAGATCGAGTTCGATCAGATCGACCAAGAAGCGCCGGGATTGGGCGGCGTCACCATTTCCTGTGCACATGGGTTCTCGTTGTCCCTCGACCGTGGGCGCGGCGGTCTGAGCGCGCGCGAGCGATCACCGAGTGGCGATGAGCGCGTGTGGCAAGTACTCGGCGCCTCGCGCGGGGAGGGAGGGATCCTCGGCGAAGGGGTCAGGCAGGCATTGCTGCGCGATCCGACATATGGTCCAGCCCTGGCGGTTGCGCGGAGGTTTTGCCAATGAGCGTTGAAATCGAGGTAGTGGAGGACCCGGCCCGAGCGTGCTCGGTGATGCTCGTCGGTGCTGCGGCGGGCGGCGGTGACATCGTGCTCGCAGGCGGTTCCACGCCGAAGGCCGCCTACGAGAAGCTGTTTGAGGCCGTGCGAGACGTAGGCATCGATATGACCGCAACGACGTTGTGGTTCGGGGACGAACGATGCGTTCCGCCTCACGATCAGCGCTCGAACTTCCTGATGGTCAAGCAGACGCTCCTCGATCCGCTCGGCGAGGCAAACCAGCCGAAGGTCTACCGCATACCAGGAGAGCTCGGGCCTACCGCGGCAGCGGACGCGTACGAGCGTGACCTGCGTGCCGCGGGACCGCCAGAGTTCGACATGTTGCTACTCGGAATGGGACCCGATGGCCACACCGCTTCGCTGTTTCCCGATCAGCCCTCACTGTCGGAGCGCTCGCGCCTAGTGGTCGGAGTTGAGCAGCCAGGACTCGAGCCGTTCGTTCCTCGAGTGAGCTTAACCTTGCCGGCGCTGGCATCGGCGCGGCGCGTGGTGTTTCTGATCGCCGGGGCGTCGAAGGCAGACGCCGTGGCGGCTGCTTTCGGCCGGGCTGCCGAGCCCAATCCCCGCGTGCCGACGTCGATGCTGGTCCCACTGACAGATGAGATCACCGTGCTGCTCGACCGGGCGGCCGCGGAGAAGCTGTGAGCCCCGTTCTCGGGGTCGATCTTGGCGGCACCAAGGTCGCGCTCGCCACGCTTCGTGATCGGGAGCTCGGCGAGTCAATCGTGGAGGCCACCGACCTGTCCGGCTCAGAGGCGCTGGTCGAGCAGCTGGTAAGGGTGATCGGGGCCGCGAAAACCGAGCGGCTGGATGGCGTCGGGGTAGGAGTTCCGTCGGTGGTCGAATTCGGGGAAGGGCGAGTGGTGTCATCGACGAATGTGCCGCTGGCCGATGTGCCCCTCCGGCAGGTGCTGAGCGAACGACTTGGGGTACCGGTGTTCGTTGACAACGACGCGACGGTCGCCGCGCTGGCGGAGGCGCACGACGAGCAGCTGAACCTAGTTGCGAAGGATCTTGTGATTCTGACCGTCGGGACCGGAGTCGGCGGCGGTCTGATCCTAGGGGGGCGGATCTATCGTGGTGCCACCGGGGGAGCGGGCGAGCTTGGCCACACGATTGTCGGACTGGACATCGGCAGCGAGGTGCCCGACCCGGGGGAGTTTCCGCAGCCGGGATCGCTCGAGTACGTAGCCGCCGGTCTGGCGCTTGACAGAGCAGCCGTCGAAGTTGCGGAGTCCGATCCCGATTCGGCGCTGGGTCGGATGCACGCGGACGGCAAGCCCGTGCTTGGCCCCGACGCCGTGCGGGCGGCGCATGACGGCGACCGGGCCGCGGCGCGCGTGGTCGAGATTTGGGGTGAGCGAGTAGGGATCGGCGTCGCCAACGCGATCAATACCTTCGATCCGGAGGAGGTCGTGATTGGTGGGGGCGCCGCCGGCGCGGGCGAGCTGTTGCTCGAACCCGCCAAGAGAGTGGCGGAGGGGTACGTGCTGCCTGGTCTCGGCAAGCGGACGAGGATTCGTCTCGCCCGGCATGGGGTTCGCGCGGGCGTCCTGGGCGCGGCGTTGCTCGCCGTCCACGAGCTCGAGAGCGCATGAGATGGTCGTCGCCTGCGGATTTGACCACGCCGGTTTCCCTCTCCGCGATCGCCTGCTTATGGTGGTCACCTCGGCAGGCCACCAAGTGCTCGATCTCGGGACCAACAGCCGCGAGCCGGTCGACTATCCGGATAAGGCGCTCGCGGTCGGGCGTGCGGTCGTCTCCGGCGAGGCGGAGCGTGGGATCATCGTCTGCGGGTCCGGAGCCGGGGTGTCAGTAGCGGCATCCAAGATCCGCGGGGTGCGAGCTGCGACGATCCACGACACGTACACCGCCCACCAGGCGGTGCAGCACGACGGCGTCAATGTGCTGTGCTTGGGTGGTCGCGTGATCGGAACCGAGGTGGCTGCCGAGATCGTGGCAGCGTTCCTCGGCGCCTCGATCAGCTATGAGGAGCGCCACCTCCGCCGGCGCGCGAAGGTGGCGGAGATCGAGCGGAGCGGTGGAGTCGACGAAGGGAGAAATGGATGAGCAAGCGCGTGGTGGAATGCAACGTCTGCGGGGAGCCGCTCGCAGCAGCTACCGACGAGGAGTTGCTGCAACAGCTGCGCGCTCACGTCGAGGCCGAGCACGACGCCGCCGGCTTCGACGAGAACGACGCACGCCAGACGATCGCCAGCGAGGCGTACGAGGCAGGCGACAGTTGAGCCGCCGCAGCCGGAGGATCTAGGAACATGACCATCTTCATCGTCCGCCACGGAGAGACCGAATGGAGCCTGAGCGGGCAGCACACGAGTCGGACTGACCTATCGCTGCTCGAGGAGGGGCGGCGGCGAGCCGAGGCGCTGGCTGAGGAGCTCGCGGGCCGCTCGTTCTCGCTCGTGCTCTGCAGCCCGATGCTGCGGGCACGCCAGACATGCGAGTTGGCCGGTTTCGGCGATATCGCCGTAATCGACGACGACCTACGCGAGTGGCAGTACGGCGATTACGAGGGGCTTACCACGCCGGAGATCCGCGAGCGCGATCCCGACTGGAACCTGTGGCGGGACGGCTGTCCGGGAGGGGAGAAACCACATGCGGTGGCAGCGCGGGCCGATCGGGTGCTGGCGCGCCTGCGGTCGGCGGATGGAGACGCGCTGGCGTTCGCCCACGGACACATCTTGCGCGTCGTAACCGCGCGCTGGCTTGCGATGGAACCAGCTGCCGGTTCGCGGTTCCTGCTGAGGGCGGGGGCGGTCGGCGTGCTCGGCTATGAGCGCGAGACCGAGGTACTCGAGCGCTGGAACGCCTGAACTGACCGAAATGCGGCTGAGAGGACTCGAACCTCCAAGCCCGTAAGGGCACGGCGACCTGAACGCCGCGTGTTTGCCAATTTCACCACAGCCGCGGGCAGTGGGAAGGTAGCAATTGTGATCTGGGGCGGGGCTGACGAGAGCCGTCCGGGAGGAGATCCCTGGCTCGGAGTGCGGAGCGTCCTCGGTCCCTACGCCTGCGCCTAGGCGGCATGGACCGCTAAGCTTGCACTCGGCCAGGACCGCGTCTACCCCTGCGGCCCTACACCACGCCGCTATCGTCTAGGGGACTAGGACGCCGCCCTCTCACGGCGGAAACCCGGGTTCGAATCCCGGTAGCGGTACCTCACAAAAGTCCTGCATGAGGCGATGTATTTCTGCTCTCGCATCGTCTGCCTTGGCCCTCAGAGAGCAGTCTGCCCCACTGTGAGCCCACATGCGCGGCGGCGAGCACTCGCGATCTCGGCTTCCGCGTCGATCGGCTCGCTCTCGGCGTACTCGTCGATCAGGTGCGCGTAGGTCGACAGCAGGACCGCGAGCGAGTGCCCGAGTTGCTTGGCGACGTAGAGCGGCTGGCGCCCCTCTGCCAGCAACAGCGACGCGAAGCTATGGCGCAGGTCGTATGGGCGCGGGACCGGGTCAAGGCCCGCGGCTCGGCACGCGGGCGCCCAGCGGTCAACGCGCCACATCTGCCAGTCGGTCTTGTCCCACGGCTTGCCGTCATCGTCGGCCAGCAGCATCGTCCCGTCGGGCGGACGCCCTGCGGCGAGCCGATACTCGCGCAGCTCGCGCGCGAGCGGCGAAAGTAGCCGGACCGTGCGGTGCCGCTCGTTCTTGGTCGCCTTCATCGACCCGTCCGGGTTGGCGGCGCGCTGTACAAGGAGCGTGTGCTCGCGGGCATCTCCCAACTGCATCGCGCGCAGCTCGCCCGGGCGCAGGCCGGCGTAGGCGACCAGCGACACGATCAGCGCGTCGCGTCGCCTGGTCTGCGGCGTACCGGGCGGTTGTAGCTCGTATCGGCGGCGAGATCGCTGGCCTTCGTGCGCGGCGGCCACTTCGCGCGGCGGCGGGTTCAGAAGCATGCTGCGGATCGCCTCGACGGTGAGTGGCGAAAGCGGCCGCACCGCGTCGCGGTGATTCGCTTTTGGCGGGCGCACCAGCGACAGAGGATTGCCGGGGATTGCTTCGCTCTCCGCCGCGTGACGCAGCACGCTGGACAGGAAGGTCCGGCACTTGTGAACCGTGCCCGGGCTCACATCTGCCTTGATGAGCGCGGCCTGCCATTCGCGCACTCGAGCGACCGTGAGCTGAGCGAGCGGCGTGTCGCCAAGCGCTGGCCAGACATGGCATTTGTAAACGTTCGCGTAGCGCTCGCGCGTGGACTGCGCGAGCGTTGCGGCGTACTCGGGTGCCCAGCGTTGCTCGATCCACTGATCGAGCGTCAGACCGCCGCGGGCGGTTAGGTGCTGTACCCCGAGCGGGCCGAGCTGCTGGCGGCGTTTAATCGGCGCTACTGCTGTTTCCGTGGGTGGGGTGAGAGGGTTCGGGCGGGGGTAGCGCCATCGCCCGGTTGCCGTCAAGCAGCGCCTTGATGGTTGGTCGTGGGACGCGAGTCGTTTCTGCTGTTAGCAGGGGTTTTGCGCTGCTTGACTGCGCCCGGGTCGCTGGCGCTGGTGGGTTGGGGAGTTCCGGGCGGGGACCGCCCGGAAGGGCGGGTTGAGGGTGCGCACGCCGCGGTGCTCCTAGGCTCTGTTTAGCGAAGTACAGAAACCCTTGGGAAGGAACGGTGGCGACGTGCGCAAGGCAAGCGTAGGCGTCCGCGCGTGGGCGCGGCTTTTGGGGCTTGAGAAGACGGTGGTCGAAGCGGTCGATGTCGAATCAGACGGCACGATCGTGGTGTCGGTCCGCCCGGGTTACCGCCAGCGGGATCGTTGCCCGCACTGTCGCCGGCGCTGCCCGGGGTATGACCTCGGCGAGGGGCGCCGGCGCTGGCGGGCGCTGGATCTCGGGACCACGTTGTGCTACGTGGAGGCCGACGCGCCGCGCGTGCAGTGCAAGGTGCACGAGGTGGTCGTCGCGGCGGTCCCATGGGCGCGCCACGACGCCAGGTTCACGCGCAGCTTCGACGATCAAATCGCATGGTTGACGGTCAACACGTCAAAGACGGCGATCTGCGTGCTGATGCGGATCGCGTGGCGGACCGTCGGGCGTATCTGCGCGCGCGTCAGCGCGGAGGCCAAGCAAGGACGTGACCTGTTCGCGGGCCTGAAGGCCCTCGGGTTCGATGAGATCTCGATCCGCAAAGGGCAGAAGTACCTGACCGTGGTCGTCGATCATCACACCGGCCGGCTGGTCTGGGCGGCGTACGGCCGGGACCGCAAGACGGTCGAGAAGTTCCTCGATCTGCTGGGGAAAGAACGCTGCGAGCAGATCGAATTCGTGTCATGCGATGACGCCGAGTGGATCACCCGGCCGGTCTCCGAGCGCTGCCCGGACGCCGTGATCGCGCTGGACCCGTTTCATATCGTCAAGGCCGCGACCGACGCGCTGGATGAGATCCGCCGCGAGATCTGGAACGAAGCCAGACGCGCCGGCAACAAGCAGCTCGCCAAGGATCTCAAAGGCGCCCGGTTCGCGCTGTGGAAGAACCCAGGCAACCTGAGCGAACGCCAGCAGCGACGGCTCTCGAGCATCCAGCAGACCAATCAGCGGCTGTACCGCGCCTACCTCCTCGCCCAGCAACTGCGCCAGATCTACCGCGTCGACGCAAACGACGGCCTCGCGCTGCTCGAAGCGTGGCTGAAGTGGGCCCGACGATCACGCCTAGAGCCATTCCGAAAGCTCGCCCGCCGGATCACCGAACAGCGCGAACGCGTCGAGGCGGCGTTCACCAATGGACTCTCAAACGCCCGCGTCGAGCAGATCAACACCCAAATCCGCCTGATCATCCGCCGCGGCTTCGGCTACCACTCACCAAGCGCCGTCATCGCCCTCGCGATGCTCTCACTCGCCGGGCTCTGCCCACCCCTCCCCGGACGGTGACACTACCCACGGATACGTCAGTAGGTTCGTTTAATCTCCCGGTCAAACGCGTCGGCGTCGCGCTTGAGCTCGAACTTGCGTTCGTGCTGGCGACCTGCTTCACGCCAGCGGACCCGCCAGCCGTCTCGCCCGCGGGCTCGTTGGACGCTCACGAGGCGGTGCTCCTGCCAAAGCGGCATCGAGCCGTGGCGGCCCCTTCGCCGGGTCCCGTTCCGACGCCGCGCACGCCCGTCGGGTCCGCTAGCCCCCGGCGCGGCAGCTGATCCTGCTAACGCGTATACGCGCCGCCGGCGCGCTGCTCGTGGCATAGCTGGGCAAATCGTTCCGGCCCGTCTGTGGTCGCGTTCCCAGGGAGACCTGGGGTCGCTCTAGGGGCTGCTTGTGTCTGCATTGTGCATACGCTGAGGCGGCAAGCTCAACGTGAGCCAGACGGGCACGCTAACGACGGCCCCGAATGGCGGCAACTGAGCCGGGAACGGTCGTCGCCGGGGCGCGGCGCGTCGGCCGCAAAGCCGAGGAGGCAGGAGCTCCTTCAAGCCCAGCGGGCAAGATCTCGAGGCTCTCGGGCGGGAACCGCCACTCCCGCCCCACCTTGATGGCGCCTCTGCAGCGACCGGCGCGCGCCATTTTCACAAGCGTCTCTGGATGGAGGCCGAGCTGCCGGGCCTTCTCGCTGGCGTCGAGTAGTCGGCCAGGGCTATCAGCGAGGTACGGCCTCAGATACGCAGCGAACTCGCGCTTCGACGCATCGTCGGCTTGCGCGAGCGACTCGAGAAATAGCGCGAGGAGGGAGTTGTCCGCTCTCGCGCTCATTTTCCCGCGCTGCTTTTGATCAGGGTCGCACCGGAGCCGGGCCACACTCCCGCGCCGGCGATTGGGAATCGGCTGCGGTAGGGGTTCGTCAGCTCCATCTTGGCTCTCGAATGCTCGGAAATTGCGTCATGAGATAAGTACCGGATGAGCGGTCGTAGGCCCCCGCCAAGACGATTAATTTCGAGGTTGGCCGCGACGGTCACTCCCAAGCTTCAGTCGGGGCCTTCGACCGTGGGGGGTAGTGGGAGACTCAACTGGGAGGCCGCCAGCTGATGCGGGCGAGCCAGCGCCAAGGGCCGCGTGTGTGGGCCACGTGTCGACCCGGACCGGCGATCGACCGGAGTCGTGGCCATCGACACGCCGGTCGAAGCCCCGCCACCCGTTCTTGATTGGAAGCGCGAAACCGATGCGCGGGCGACTACCTGGCCGCTCCTACTGCAGACCTCCGTGTTGCTCCCGTCCTTCGCGTGAGACCGCCTAACCCGCTTGTCGAGTGAAATCTGGAGGACTCGCCACACCGAATCAGTTGCTGATCGCCGTGATCGAGGCCAGGGGCCCCGGCGATCTCGCACAGGTCGGCCGAGGATCTCGAACGGTTGCTATCCCTGGCCGCGGAGCAGACTGGAGTGGGAGAGCCCTGGGAGGAGCGCAACATCCGCATTCCCGTCTAGCTGCGCAAACACCTCCACGTGCTTCGGGACAGCCTCAAAACCGCGGGCCTGGGTCCCGCTACTCGCTCGCACCTGATCGCGGCCAGCCTGATGCTGCGCGCGTCGCCACTCCCGAGGAGGCGCGTGAGCTGATGGCCGAGCGGCGAGCCGAGGCGTTTCACCGGGCCCTCGCCGCCGACGGCGCCGCAGCGTCCCTGAACTGATCGACCGCACGTGTGATTGAGTTTGCTTGGGCCGATACAAGTCGCCCGCTGCCCAGCCTGGCGCGCTACTCAAGCCATTCCGCAGGGATGAGCTTGCGCCCCTCGCGCCAGTTGTGCGCGACCGCGTCTGTGAACCACGTCTCGTCGAGTCCCGCGTGGTCGGTCACGATCACCTGAAGCTGTCCGTCAAGGCCAGCAACGACTTCGAGCATCAGCGCGAACAGGCGGCGCACGGCCTCGCGGTCCTCGTCGCCCAGCAAACCGATCGATCGCTCGCGGAGAGCGTGGAGCTCTGACGAGAAGAACGCCTGGGTCGGCTGGTCCAGCATCAGCATGCGCGGCACCGGCCGCTCGAACGTTACGAAGCGCCGATGGAGCGCGAGCAGGGTCACGACGTGATACCCGACCCAATTCTTGCCACTCCCCGTTCTTCGTTGAGCCAGACCGGCCGCTGCGGCGTCTGCGCGACGACGGTCAGACGAATTGGGTCCAGTCGGACGCCGTCTCCGACGTACCCGAGATCCAGCTGCTTAGCCATGGAGGTCATGTCCTCGCCGACGTACTCCAGCGCGTTCTCGGTGCGCGCGCGCGTCGCATCGCTACTGAGCGCGCGCTCAAGCCGTTCGACGCGCGCTTCCGCGGCTTCGACCTCTATCGTCAAGCTTCGGATCCGCGCCTCGTCGAGCGGCGGATGCTCGTCAAGAAAGCCCGCGATCTGACCTCGGACGAACGCTTGCTCCTCGAGCCAGCCCTGGGTGCGACGAGCAGACTCGCGACGCCGTAGCAGGGCTGCGACCTGCTCCTCGATCGCAGAAAGGCGCGTACGAAGGTCTCGCTCAGCGGCGTCGAACTCGAAGATTGCATCATTGAGGCGCGGCTCGTCGATCCTCGCGAGGCTAAGCTGAGCGCTGGCGCGCACCAGCGACGCGCGGAGATCGTCGGTCGTCGGGTCGAGCTGCTCGTGCTCTGCGCCGCAGAGTGGGCACCGGTTGTCCGTCTCGCCGTTTTCGTCGGGCTCGGGGAGAAGCGAAAGCGTGGTGAGCCTTGCCCTGTGCTCGGCAACCTCTCCCGAGAACTCTTCGGCCTGGCGCGCACGATCCCTTAGGAGCCGGCGCTCTGCCCTTAGCTCTCGAAGCTGGTCGGAGAGCACAGCACGACGGTCGTTGAGTTCCGCGAGGTCCTCGAGGTCCCCTGCGGATACACCGTCAGCGCCTGCGCGACCGCTCACGGGCGACTGAAGCGCGGACGCGAGGGTTGCGCGCTCGTCTAGGTCTACAGCCGCCACAACGTCGCCGTGCAGCAGCCCTACCCGTCGTGCTTCCTCGAGCAGCGTCCTCGTGCGCAAGGCGACGCCTTCGCCCTCGCCGGTCGCGGCCTCAAGGTTCTCTCGTGCAACCCGGAGCTCTGTCCGACGAATGCGCAGCTCGCGCCGCTGCGAGAGCGTGTCGGTATCCACCGCGCCGAGGAAGTACGGCAGCGTGTCTCGGATCGCGAGCTGGCTGAATGTGTCGTCCTGGCCTGTGAACAAGAGTTCAGGGTCGGCGATGATGCGCTGTCGCTGGAACACGTAGGTCAACGAGTGGCGCAGCGTCGCGCGGATCGGCTTGCGTGTCGCACCCTCGGGAGGAACCTGCTCGTTGTCCTCGATCCCGATGAGACCGCCGAGTCGTGCCGTTAGTGCCACGACGTTCGTGTTGCCCTCAAGTGGCCCGCGCGGCGCCTCGTCGGTGCCCAGGAGCAGCAGCGCCTCCTCGCTCGTCTGACGGTTGGGATCCGGCGCCTTGCGTGCCACGAACACCGGCTGGCCGGCGATCAGCAACCTCAGCCCGTACCAGGCGACCGTGTCGGTGATCGGCCCTTGGAAAACAGTGTGGCGGTCCTTTCCGAGGCAGTAGTCGACGATCTCGATCAGTGCAGACTTGCCCGTCTCGCTGACACCTGTCACGACGTTGAGCTGGCCCGGCCGGAACTCGACCTCGCGCACGTGGTCTCCGTCGCGGTGATAGAGCGTGACCGAGCGCAGTTGCATCAGACCGTAAGCCCCCAGAGCGCAAGAGTGGTGGTCGGGTCGCCCGCTCGAGCGAACCAGCGGCCTACCTGGTGCGCGCGACTTCGGCACTCATCTAGATCCGGCGTCGAGGACCCGGCCGGCCGACGGCCTAGCGGGGCGGCGGCGATGCGGTCGCCATCAATCCGCAGCGAACCGCGCCGCATCCCGAACCGGCTCGCCTCCCGGACCCATGGCACGAGTTCGGCAGCGAGCGGGGGGATCGTCACCCTGGCGACGGGGTGGCGCTGTAGCCACGTGTCGACGGAGGTGCGGACCGTGCTCGGGAGCGTCGCGCGCGTGGGCTCGTGGACGACGACAGGCACCGCCAGGAAAGCCAGTGGGTACGGCGGCGCGGCGTCTCGCTCCTTACAGTGTCCTGTCGCCGCCTCGTTCACGAGTACGGCGAGGAACGCGGGGTTCAGTAGTCCAACCTGCTCCAGCGGGCGCTCCCACCACGGTCTCACGCCGCGGCCTCCGCATCGCCAAGCAGCTCGCGCAGACGGTCGACGAAGTCGGGATGCCATCCGATCCGCTCCGCATCCGCAAGCTGGTGCAGGGAACCGCGCTGAACAAAGACTTCGGGCAGCTGACGGAGCGGAACGTTGGCGTCGACCTCCATCTCGTCCCACAGGTCATGACCAGCGGATCGCAGCTCGTCGTCTTTGGGGTCCGCCGTCAAGCGCCGGCGGATCCGGTCACGGCGGATTTCCCATTCCTCGCACAGCCGGCGCTCGTAGCCGTCGAGCTCGACCGGGCCGAGGAGACCGCGCCTGGTCCACCGCGACCGGTG
This sequence comes from uncultured Solirubrobacterales bacterium, assembly GCA_963836065.1. Taxonomy (GTDB): domain Bacteria; phylum Actinomycetota; class Thermoleophilia; order Solirubrobacterales; family Solirubrobacteraceae; genus Palsa-465. The sequence continues at coordinate 282,988 of CAWIII010000033.1, read as the reverse complement.
GGCGAACGCACGTCGGTAGTTGACGATGGCCTGGTCGATCCTGGGGTTCGAGGCTCGTATTAGCCGGAGCTGGAGCACGAAGCGCAGGCGCTCGGGATTGAGGTCGGGCAACTCACTTGCGTCGAAGTCCTCCTCCTCGAGCACGGGTAACGATTGGTCGCTCAGCTGACGGCGTACGTCGTCCACGGCGGCGCGCAACTCCTCGACGCTGATCGGCGCACCGTCCTGGAGGTGGGCGACGATTCTCCGGATCCACCAACCCTGGACCCCGTCGCGCATCGAATCGACGAACCGCTCTTCGTGGGTGGGCATGAGCAGAGTTCGTAGCGCCTCGTCGATCGCGGCTGCGTCGATCTGAGCGTCGGCGACACGCACGCGGCGGACGAACGCCTCCTGCTCGGTCGGCTCGAGCTTCATGAATCGGTCGCGGTCGGCCTTGGTGCCCCGGGCCGACTCAGGGTCTGTCGCGATCTCGCGCAGGCGCATAAGCGCCGTGGTGTCGTCACGCGCCCGATCCGTCAGTGCCTCGACGGCTGAACCCGCCCTGCATGTCTGCGTCGTCATGAGTGTCATGACCTGACCGTCGTCGACTCCACCCCTCCACTCGTCACTCCAGATGCCAAGCGTTCGCCAGAGGTCTGCACTCGTGTCGATGAGGTCGCGGGCGCTGCGCTGATGGTGCTTGACCTGGAGTACCTCGCGCGGGGTTCCATCGCCGAACTCGAACGCGACGTCATCGAATACCTCGATTGTCGTCAGCACTTCGCGCCCGGCGAGCGCGTGCGGAAGCGAGCCGATGAGCGCCACCTGGCACTGGTAGATATAACCGAGGGCCGACGGCGCGGCTGTGTGAGCTGGCACCGTCACGCTCTATTACGCCGCGTGGCAATTAGTGCGTGGTTACTTGGCGTAGGCGACGTACTCGCCGTCGAAGTACTTGCTGACAATCTCACTTGTGCGGGTAGCGAGATACTCGACGGTGAGAATGACGAGCTTGGCGAGGTTGGATGGGCGGCGTCGCGCGACGTGGGTGTGAACGTCCTGGTTGAGGAGCTCGTCGGGGTTGAGCTCCGGAGCGTACGGTGGAAGGTAGAACAGCTCCATCCGCGGATGGTCCAGCAGCCAGTACTCGACCGCGGGAGACTTGTGGAAGGAGGCGTTGTCGACAATCAGGAAGATCTTGCGCTCGGCGAAGTGCTCGAGCAGCTTGTCGAGGAAGTCCAGGAAGCGGATCTCATCGCAGGTGCCCTCGAAGATCTCGAACACGAGCGTGCCGTCGGCACCGATCGCGCTGATCACGTTGGCCGAGAAACGCTTGCCGGTCAGCGGCACGACCGCGCGCTCGCCGATCGGCGCGTAGCTCTTGCCGGCGGTCTGCCCGGCGCGCACGCCCATCTCATCGCCGAACAGCATCCGCGCCCCTTCGCGCCGCGCGCGCGCCTGGATCGCCGGGAACTCGTCCTGGAGCCACGCCCGCACCCGCTCGGGGTCCTGCTCGAGCCACCGCCGCTGCGGCTTCTTGCCCGAGAACCCCCAGCGACGCAGGTAGACACCAACCGTCTGGCGGCTGAGCCCGATCCCGAACCGCCGCTCGATCAGCGCCTTGACGGCCTGCCTTGACCACAACACGCCGGGAATCTGCAGCTGATCGGGGTTCGTGCCCTTCATCAGTCCGATCAGCTCTGCCTGCTGGGCGTCGGTGAGCGCCATCTGCTCGCGCGAGCGCCGACCACGCCGCCGCTCCCTCAGTCCCTCAAACCCCCCGAGCTGGTGGCGCGCCATCCACAGCGACACCGTCCGCAGATGCACCCCCATGGCCTGCGCCACGACGCAGGCGTTCAGGTGGTGTCGTGGTGGTGAGCAGGATTCCTTCTGGATGGATGGAATCCTGCGGTCGTGGATCGGATCGAGGCGGAAGCGATCGCGGTGGCTGGTGGGGAGCCTGCACGGGCGCTGGTTGTCCGGCTGCTTGATGCGTTGGACGAGGTGGCTGGGTTGCAGAAGCGGTTCGAGGAGCTTGAGCGGCAGGTGAACCGCACCTCGCGCAACAGTTCGGTGGCGCCGTCGTCGGATTCGCCGTTGACGCGACAGCAGCGCCGTCAGTTGGCGCGGGAGCGCGCGAAGAGGCAGCTGGAGCGCGAGCGGCGCGAAGCGCGCAGTCAGGGCGGGCAGCCGGGTCATGAGGGTTCCAGCCGGCCGCCGGCCGAGCCGGAGCAGCTGACCGCCGGGCCGTTTGACTGTGTGCCGGGGCGGTGTGGGTGCGGGCACCGGTTCACCGGCGGCGAGGAACGCGTCGGCGATCCAGTCGGCCATCAGCAGTGGGAGCTGCCGGTGGTCGTGGCGGAGGTGCGCGAGTGGCGGCGGCTGCGGCTCGAGTGCCCCGATTGCGGCAAGCCGGCGCTGGCGGAGCTGCCGGCGGGCGTGTCGTTGAGCGCGTTCGGGCCGCGGTTGCACGCGCATGTCGCGGTGCTGGCCGGGGTCTGCCGGCTCTCGCGCGAGAAGATCGTCGAGCTGCTCGGCGAGTGCTACGGAATCGAGCTCAGCACTGGTGCGGTCGATGGGATGCTGCGGCGCGTCAGCCGCGTGCTGCACGACCCGTGGCGCGAGCTGCACGAAGCGATCAAGCTCGCCGAGGCCGTGCATGCCGATGAGACGACGTGGCTGTGCAAGGCCGATCCGTGCTGGCTGTGGACGGCTACCACCGCCGCGCTGGTCTGCTTGAGTGTGGCTGCCGGACGCTCGCCGAGCTGCCGACCGGGGTGCCGCTCGGCGCGTTTGCTCCCGGGATCGCGGCGGCCGCGGCGACGCTGACAGCCGCGAGGGTCTCGCGCCGTGAGGTCGCCAGGTTGCTGAAGGACTTGCTAGGAGTCACGGTCAGCCCGGCGAGTGTCGAGGCGCTGCTCAAGCACACCTCGACCATGCTGGAGGCACCGTACGTTCAGATCTTGGAGCAGCTCGACCACACCCCGGTGCGCGGCGCCGACGAGACAAGCTGGCCGCGCGCTGGGGATTCGGGCTGGCTGTCGGTCTCGATCGGCGAGCAGGCGGCGCTGTTTCAGATCGCTGCGCGCCGCGACCGGGAGGCGGCGATCGCGCTGTTGGGCGAGCAGCCCACCGGGACGATCATCTCTGACCGCTATGCCGTCTACCTGTTCATCGATGACAGCCAGCGGCAGCTGTGCCTCGCGCACGTGCTGCGCGACTTCACCGCGCTGGCCGAGACCGGATCGACCCGCGACGCACCCAGCAAGCAGCGAAGAAGCTGTTGGGCGAGAACTTCGGCGGGTTCGTCACCTCCGACCGCTACGTCGGCTACCACTGGCTCGACGTTCTGCAACAGCAGCTGTGCTGGGCGCACGCCGTGCGCCAGCTGACCGAGCTCTCCGAACGTCCGGGCGCGCCCGGCAAGCTCGGCGCTCGGCTGCTCGACATCGCCGGCCAGGTGTTCGCGATCCACCGCGAGCATGCCGCCGCGCTCGCCGGCGCCGACGATCCCGAGCACCCGGCGCTGGTCGCGCTGCGTGAGCAACTCGCGCCGTTGCGCGAGCGGTTCCGCGGCCTGCTCGATCAAGGCGCACGCGGCCGCCACCCCAAGACCGCCCGCTTCTGCGCCGGACTGCTGGAGGAATACCCCGCGCTCTGGACGTTCAGCGAGGTGCCCGGCATCACCCCGACCAACAACGACGCGGAGCGCGCGATGCGCGGCCCGGTCATCCTGCGCCGGATCTCCGGCGGCACCCAATCCGAGCGCGGCAACCGCTGGATCGAACGGATCCTCTCCACCCTCGAAACCTGCCGCCGCCAAGGCCGATCCGCATCCGAGTACCTACACGACGCGATCGACGCCAGCCTCCACTCCCGGCCGATCCCCACACTGGTTCCTGGCTGACGCAGCACCGTCACCCGAACCCCGAACCGGGCGTCCCGAGTTACAGAAGGAATCCTCGCTCACGTACCGACACCACGTGAACGGCTACGCCACGACCGCGTGAGTGCGGCCCGCCAACACCATTCTCACACCCCGCTCACGCAGCGCTTCCCGAGTCTCGCCTGACACCCGCCTAGCGTCACTCATCACACAGTCAATACTATCATACTGACACACTCGAATGTACTGTTACCTGACGTACTATTTGCCCCGCGCCGTGATAGTCCTCCGGTCGGCGCACACGGTGCGGAAGCCTAACTGGGTTGCACCACGGCGGTAACCGACCGTTTCGGCGGTCCATGTGAGTCCAAGCGGTAACAGATGCACGATCTCGACGGGAGCGGCGAGCTCATCGCACCTTCAGGATCGGTCAGTCTGAGGTGGCCGCCATGCCGCCGAGGAATGGCGGGCGCTCGCGAGTGCCCGCCGCCGTCCGTAGCGCTCCTACCAGCTGGTCGAGCGAAACGATCAGAACCCCGGCCTCCACGCGCTCGAGCCGCTTGGCCTTCACCACGCAGAGGACCGCGAGCGCGCCTTGTGGGCACCAGCGGCGACGGCGGGCCCGCAGCCAGTCGGCCATCTCTAGCGCCCGAACGACATGCTGGCCGTCGAATGTCCTGGTCTTTGTCTCGGTCGCGAACGCGACCCCGGTCGGCGCGATCGCCACGCTGTCGATGTCTCCGCGGCCCTGCCAGGACAGCGAGTGCCGCAGGCGCCAGCCTTCGGCTGCGAGCGGCGCCAGCGCGCGCTGCACCTGCTCCTCTGAGCGCGCGCCGACCCGGCTGCGCGCTGCCAGCCGCGACCAGTGGCGAGCGCGGACGCCTTGCGCGATCGTCACGACCAGCAGGATGAGCGCGATCCAGAGCGTCCCTTGCGCCGCGGCCAGCAGCGCCCCGCCGGCCGCCAGTAGACCGCCCGCGCCCGTTGCGAGTGCGCGACCGAGACGCCGGTACTGCTGGCGGCGGGGGTAGTTCACGATCTCGCCTCGGCCCGGGCCCGGGCTCGGTTGCGGCGTCGTTCTGCGTCTGCCGGGAGCGTCGCGCGCGCGGGGTGCTGCCCCAGCACCGCAGCCTCGCGGCCGCTCGCGTTCTGGTGCAGGTAGGACGCGGTGGCCGAGACGTCCGCGTGCCCCATGAGCTTCTGCACCTGCTCGATCCGCGCGTCGGGTCGGCGCACGAACAGCGTCCCTTAGGTGTGACGCAGGAAGTGGGGGTGCGCGAGCGCCGGTGGGACGCCGGCGGCGAGCATCACCGGGCGCACGATCACCTCGATCGGAGTGTGGTCGCCGACCCCGACCGCGAGCAATCGCAGCGCCCGGGCGCGCCACTCGGCCGATTCGCCCGCGGCCGCCAGGTCGATCACTCCCCGATCGACCGCCGGGTCGTGCCCGACCGTCCGCGCCTCACGCCTGTCTGCCGCAAGCCCGTTCGTGTGATAACCAGCAGGCATGATCGGATGGTCTCAGCGGAACCGGATGCCGTCTGGAACCCCCTTTCCAGACGGGGTTCACGCGCGAGCAACCCTTACAGCATCGGGGATCGGCGATGGAAACTCGACATCGAAAGGCCGGGATTCGTCGAGGGTAAGGCGCGTACGCGGCCGCAATGGCGGCCGACCGTTCAAGATGACCCCAGCCAAACTGCGGCTGGCCACCCCACGCCTCCATGGGTCAGCCCGACACCAAGATCACGCACCTATGCACACCGCTCGGGATCACCCGCCAGACGCTCTGCCGCCACGTCTCGCCAACGGGCGAGCTCCGACCCGCGGGCCCAACCTTCGCGCCGACGACCGCAAGCCGCGATGATCGCTACCGCCTGCATCACGAACGAGAACCGACCGAGACCAGCACCGGGTGGGTGGCGGGCGCCGGCGAACACGACGCCCAGGCGACGATGAAGGCCACCAAGGGTTTCGTACAACGGGGCGCGGTTGCTGCGGAAGCCTCTACGCTTGCCGGCGGCTATGAGGTCCCGCGCCCGTTTCGCCGTCGTTCTCGCTGCGGTGTGCGCGGCCGCGCTCGCCGTCGCGCCGCTCGCGGCCGCCCGGCCGCAGACGGTGGAGCTGGCGATGCCGGGCGTGGCGGAGCGCCTGCAGCTCGTCCTGCGTCTTCCGCGCGGGCTGACGCTCGACCGCCGCGAGTTCAGCAACAACGGCGTGCTGGAGCCCGGATTGCGCGGCACCGGCGCGGTATGCCGACGGGGCGTGCCGGTTGCTCTGTGCACGACAGAGATCAGCGTGCTGTTGTGCGCCGGCTCCTCGCCGGCGGTCGCCTTCGCCGCTGAAGGGTGCGGGGCGCAGGAGCGGCTTTTGGCGTACGGCGTCACCAAGCGGGGAACGGGGTCAGGGGATTGTTGGTACAGAAAACCGGTCTAAGCGGTTACGAGATCGGCGAGGTCTGGCGTCTTCAATGGCCGGTAGTCGCCTCGGCGGATCGTCTCGCTGAGGGCGATGTGGTATCGGCCGGTGAGGGTGATGTGCTCGTGCCCGAGCGGTGATAGACGCCGGATGTCTTCGCGCTGGACCTCGTGTCCTGCGTCGGTGAGGTGGTCGAGCGCTCGCTGGGTGTAGATGGTGTTGTAGAGCACGATGCAGTTGACGACGAGGCCGAGCGCGCCGATCTGCTCTTCCTGGCCGCGCTGGTAGGGCTGTGGGAGCTCGCCCTTGTTGCCGTGGCAGACGCGGCGCGCGAGTTCGTGGCGTCCCTCGCCGCGGTTGATTTGCCCGAGGATCGCGCGGCGGTAGATCGGGTCGTTGCAGTAGTCGAGCAGGTGGATGGTCTTCGGCACCCGCCCGACCGCGGCGAGCGCGCGGCCGAGCGTGGCGAGGTGGCGGGTGTGGCTTCGGAGCGCGCGCATCAGCTCAGATCCGGTGGTCTGCCGTTGCAGGAGGCTCCCGCCGACGCGGAGGATGTCGTCGTAGCAGAGCTCGATCACCCTTTGGTCGATCAGGTTCGTAGCGATCGTGTTCAGCCGGCCGTAGTCGGCGAGCGGGTCGAGCTTCCAGAATCGCGCGCCGCCGGAGTCGGCCATTCGTGGGGAGAGTTGGAAGTCGAGGATCCGGTAGCAGCCGAACATGATGTCGGTGTAGCCGGCGGTGTCGGTCATGATCTGCTGGGGGCGGATGCTGGTCTGCGGGTCCAGCAGGCCGTCGAGCAGGTAGAGCCCGTCGCGCGGGGTGCCCGGCACGACGATCGTGTGGATGCCGACGTAGTGGTCGGTGGTGGTGCCGATCGCGGTGAACCCGCGGCGGCGGTGAAAGTAGCGTGGGTTGCGGCGGGCGTGGATCGTTTCTCTCGGCACGACGAACCGCAGCCCGTCGATGTTCGCGACCTCGCCGCCGCCCCACTCGATCGCGAGCGGCAGCTTGGCGTGGTAGTCGACGATCATCGCGTTGGCGGCGATCAGCGTCTCCGCCCGGATGTAGTGGCGGGCGACGTACTTCAGCCGCTCAAGCCGCAAGGCGGGGATCTTCTCATCGACCAGCGGCTTGTAGCCGACGTTGCACGCCTGTGCGATCAACATCGCGATGATCGACACCTCCAGGTCGCTCAGCCTTGCGGACGGCTCACGCTCGTGCGTGAACGCGGTAGTGAACCTGGTTCGGGTTGCGATCTCGAGCAGCAGCTCGGGCAGCTCGACGTCCGGCAGCATCGCGTCGATCCGGGCGCGCAACGCCCGCAGGCTCGAGGGCTCATCAAGCGCGTCGAGCTTCTCCAGGTCAATCCGGCCTTCGGCGACCTGGAAGATCGGATGGTCGCGGCGCAGCCCGTCAAGCGTGCGCTGGTAGGGTCGTTGGTAAGAACCGTGTCACCAGCGGCAAACGAGCCGCGTTATGGAGACTGCGGTGCCGGAGGCGCTCAGACGGGGTACCGGCCGATGGCCTGATCATGGGCTTGCTGGGCGTCGGCGAGCGCGATGCGCGAGTAGATCTCGAGTGATTGGCGGGTGGCGTGGCCTGAGTAGGGCTGGATGAGCGCGTCGTCGATCCCCTGGGTCTTCAGCCAGGTGAACAGGAAGTGGCGGAGCCGGTGGGGGCTGATCGGTCCTTGGATGCCGGCGGCGGTGTCGTACCGGGCGAGGATCTTGCGCACGCCCCGGTCGGAGTAGGGCTTCTTCCATGAGGATTCGAACAGGTGGCCAGCGCCGGCCTGCTTTTGCGCGTCGATGTGCAGCGCGAGCGTTTCCTTGAACGAGGCGGGGAACGGGACGTAGCGGTCCTTCTTGCCTTTGCCTTGCTCGATCCGGATCCGCCAGCCGTCGAGGTCGACGTCGCCGATCCGGATGCTGACCAGTTCGGAGACGCGCACGCCGGTGTAGAGCAGCGTCTTGATCATCACTACGTCCTGGCCGCGTCGGGCGTTCCAGACGGCGTTGTAGAACGAGCGGATCTCCTGCTCGGTCGGGACGCGCGGGAGCTTCTTGGGGGCACGCTCGACTTCGACGCCAAGCTCTTCGCGCAGGTGGCGGAACACCTGCTTGAGGTAGACATAGCCGCTCGGCGCGCAGATGCGTGGCGAGCTGGCGGGCCTTGCGCCGAGCCGGAGTGCGCTTCGGCGGGGTTGGCTCGGTCGTCATTCGGGCAGCTCCAGGCGCCGGCCGATGTCAAGCCGGATCTCGCCGTGCGGGACGACGTGCCCCCAGATCAATGGGGTGATCCCGCGCTTGTCCTCGGCGGTCAGCCGATCTGCCCAGCCTGGTTGGTGGAGGATGTCCTGGAGCATGAGCGTGTTGATGTAGACGATCGCGGCCTGCAGCACGCGCAGGCAGAGGACGGTTAGCTCCTGCTCGTCGCGGCGGTTCGATGGTATGTCGCCGCCTCCTCCGAAGAAGATCAGCCGCACGCCGCGGTGCCAGCCCTCGACGACGTTGAGGCCCTCCTGCACTTCGTGTTGGAGTTGGCGGTCGCGCAGGTAGCGGCAGAGGAAGATGGTCTTCTGCGCGCGGCCGAGCTCGATCATCGCCTGGTAGGTGGGGTGGATCGCGTTGGCCTGCATGAACCGGCGGAGGATCGCCTCGGTCTGCGCGGTGCGGGTGCGGATCGCGGTCGCGTACTTGATCATTTGCTCGTACTGCTCGGCGATCCGGTCCCACCGGATCGGCCGCGTCAACGCCGGCACGAGGCACGGATACAGGATCCTGTCTCCCCGCTCGGCCTGGTACAGCTTGGTGTGGTTGAGGCCCTTGATCCGCGGCAGCAGCAGGAAGCCGAGCAGTCTTGTGATGCCGAACGCGACCCACGACTGGCCGTGGGTGTCGGTGTAGTTGCCCTCGACGTCCATGGTGGTGCCGTGGCGCATCGCGCCGTCGATCATTGCCGCCACCTCCATCGCGGAGCAGGAGATCAGCTGCGAGTGGATCGCCACCGACTTCTTCTCAACATGCCAGTAGATCAGCACGCCGGGTTTGCGGTAGCGGGCGTGCCACTCGGTCAAAAGGTTCTGGTCGAGCACGCCGATGTGCTTTGAGTCCGACGCGACGGTGGTCGACGCCTGCCCCCAGATCGCCGGGTCGCGAGCGGCGAAGGTGGCGTTTGCGATCTCGATCGCCAGTGAGCGCGCGAGCTCCGGGGTGAGGAACCGGCGGCGCACGTAGCGCAGATCGTCTTCGGAATGTGCGTGGTCGCCGACCGCAACCCCGCGGATGCCGATGTTGGTCCCGTACCCGTAGATCGCAAGCATCAGCCGCTCGGCCAGGGTGTCCGGGCTCAGCCGGACGCCACGGGCCAGGTCGTTGACGATCTCCGGGCACCCGGTGCGCAGGATCGACTCTTTGAGCATGTCGATCAGCGCGACCATCCCCCAGCGCGAGCGCAAGTCCCGCTTGATCGCCCCCAGGTTAGGAGGATCCGGCTGCGCTTTGAGCGGTGTGAGCTTGATCGCCCCCTGCTTGCCGCGGTCTGCTATCTCGAGGAATGGAAGTTCGGGCAGCGCCTCGCTCAGCGCTCGGAGCTCGGTCTGCATCTCGCTGCGGACCTCGTCGATGAACTCGGCGGGGTCCTGCGGCTTCTGAAGCGCCTGGTAGTGCTCTGATCGGCGCTGCTCGAAATCCTGGGGCAGGTCCTCGTCCGGGTTGCGCCACCGGTCGGCGCCGACGACCCAGATCTCCTTGCAGCGAAGCTGGTCGCGCAGTGCCTGGAAGGTCCCGATCTCGTAGATTTGCCGGACGATCCGCTCGCGCCCGCGGCCGTCGACGTGGTTGCAAAGCTCTCGCCAGTCCTGGTCGATCCCCGCGTGCGCGGGGACTGTCTCACCGGCCGGGTAGTAGGTGAGATGCTCGCGCCGGGCGTAGCGGCCGACCAGCACGAGCGCGTCCAGCACCGGCCTGGGCCTGGCGTTGTTCGAGCGGAACTCCAGCACCTGCAAGAGTCGGATCAGCCCCCGGCGGTAGTGGTGCGAGTAGGACGCCTTCAGCTTCGTCTGCACCGTGCGTCGGTACGTTGGGCCCGAGGACTTGTACTCCGCGACCAGATCGAGCAGCGTCTGCTCGCCACCCGCTGCCGGGAAGACCACTTCCTTCACCAGATCGTCGGGACGGGAGACGGACGCCTCGGCGACCTTGAACAGGAGCGTCTCCTTGTTGGCGATCCGCTTGAACTCGCCGATCAGCTCGTTGGTCACCTTCTTGTCGGCCCGGGCTCCGATCCGGTGCACGGTGGAGATCAGCAGGTCCACGAGCGTGTCGGTGATCTCGCGCTCCCGCGCCCACAACAGCGCCGCGAGCAGCGTCACGCGCAGCTCCCTCGGGTGCGCGCGTAGATGCGATGGCGACTCGACCATCGCCCGCTGGCGCCAGCCCTCAAGCACCCTGGGCGTCACATCCAAGAACAATCCGGCGGGCAGCCCGACGGCGCGGACCGCTTCGAGCTTCTCGATCTCCGTGAGCATCGTTTCCAGGCTCACGTTCAGTGTTGGTTTCGTTCCGAACGAGGAGCCTGCCCAGCCTGCGGACGTGTAGCTGTGACCGTCGGCGCGCCGGTCCTCCGCCCGACCAATCGTGACCCCTCCACGGCTCCGTCTCGGCGACAATGTGTGGGTGCGGATCGAACGGTCGAGAGAGAACGTATTCACCGTCACCGCGACGAGTCAGGAGCTGTCGGCCTTGGTCGCCGGCGCCCGAATGGCGTTGGAGGCGATGCGCTCCGCACCCGATCGACCTCCAGCCGAGGCAATCGAGATCTTGGAGCACGTCCTCGGCGAGTTCGACCGTGCGCGGGCGAAGCTCGCAGCCGGGCCGGAAGCGGGCGGCTGACCACCGGGCGGGGGGCCAGCCGCCTTCGCCGACTCTTACGCGGGCGCGCCAGCCGCCATCTGTTCGCGGATGTACGCGGTCGTCCGATCGAACTCGTTCACGAACTCGTCGTAGTCGAACTGGAGCGTGTTCAGATATGTGCTCCAGCCCATCGTGTTCTTCGCGATCAACGCCGTCTCATTAATCTCGTCCTCCGAGGCGCCGAACAACCGAGCTGCCTCCGTGTGGAAGTAACAGCAGTAGCGACAGCGCGTCGCTCCCGACACGGCGAGGCCGATCAGCTCTTTGTACTTGTTGGGAATCGCCGTCTGATCGGACAGCTGCAGCGACTTGAAGCTCGCCCACTCGGTTGGCAGCAAATAGTCAGGGACACGCCTGAAGAACTCCGGTACGAGCCCCAGGGTCTGCTCGATGTCGCCCTCTACACCCTGACGGTCCTCAATGATCATGCGATCACGCCTCCTGACCTGCGTAGCAGAAACGGTTGGAGCCGCGCCCGATCGTCCAGTCACCCCCTTTCAAGGCCCGGCTCAAAAAGGGACTTTACGGACCGGAAGTGTCTCCCCGCTCCCCCCGCAAGTCAAGGCGCGCCGGACGGAAACGGCGGTTCTCGCTCTGTGAACCGTGAGTCCCGGCGCGACAATGCTCCGCGGGGGATGCCACCTCCTGCCGGAAGGTGCGAAGCGGGACTTACACGGAAATTGGGAACGGCTGTGTGGCGTGTGGCGGCACTTCCGGGGGCGGGTGGAGTCCTCGGGCGGCCGATCTGCCGGCCACGTTGTCGCTACGCCCGGAACGCAGGCAGTGTGGGTGCTCAGTGCCGCTACTGAAGGAATAGGAGCAGCGCCGAGCGCTATCGGCAGACGCCTCGTTCGGGCTAACTCCAGCAGCGCTCGCTGACCAGATCAGGGCCGCGGAGACTGCTGGTTTGGAACCGAGCCGGCGGCCCCTCCACAGCCACGGCGAACTCCCGCTCGCGAATCGCGGAGCGGAAGCGTGCGCGCCCTACGCCGACAGCCGTGTGCTCAGTCCCGGCGCCCGGGCTCCATAACGCCGCTCGTTTGCCGCTGGTGACACGGTTCTTACCAACCACCCAACAAGAGGCCTCGCGTGCCAGAAGATTGGACCTCCCCGGCCGATGAGCCACAGCCGGAGGGGGTGAGACTCCGCTGCGATCCAGCCGCGGTCGCTGAGATCCGCCACGAATCCACCCAGAAGGAATGCTCCATGCCGCACATCATCGTCCAAGCGCACATCCCCGTCGGGAGGATCGGGGCTCCGGCGCTCGCAGAGCGCTCGGCTCCCACCGAACCAGCAAACCGATCACTACATCGCTCACCTGATCGAACGGGTCGGCTGGCCACTGATCGACGCCGAACAGCTCGAAGCGCAGGCGAACAACTCCGAGCGGACGGGCCGACGCGCACTAGGGCCGGGGATCTTGGATGACGAGGGGCCGTGGTCGCAAGAGCCGAAGGCGACGCTTCTCGAAGGCGTTTGCCGCACACGAGCTCCGCGGTCGGGCCGGGGGCAGCGAACCCGAGGGACGGATGTCAGCGGCGTCCTCGTTTGGCCCGTGCTCTATCTCGTCCGCGCGCTCGTGGTGAGCTCGAAGCAGCGGAGCTGGGGGCCGCTAGGGTCGGTGCCGATGCGGCAGCGCCGGGGAGGCGCGGGGGTCAATTCCCGATGAGAGCCGAGACCGCGACCGTCGGGTGGGGCAACGTCGGCACCGACCTGCCATACAAGCAGCTGCGCTGCGAGCGCTCGGGGGCGCGAGGCCGTCGCGACGACTGCGACGCGCCTACTCGGCAACGCGGGTTGCGCGGGGAGTGCACCCCGCACCCCCTGCGACTGCCCGGCCCAATGACTCTGGCGATTTGGCGCTGGCACACCAGTCGTATGTTTCTAACGCTGGTTAGTAGACGCTACTTTGCCCCTGGTGACGCCGACCCGAGCACTGGGCCCATTGGGGAGGCGAGCGAGGCGTCCAGACCGATTCTGTCGGACCGTTGTCCGCGAACCATCGACTCTCTGCGCCGCCTGGAGACGAACCTCGCCACCACCGGCCAGACCGTGGAGCGCCTCGGACATCACACCTGATCACAACTGGGGAATTCCCGTGATCGTTGACAAAGACCCGTCCCTACCGCGATCGGCGACTCGCTATCGGCGACTCGCTGTGATCAGAACTGAATGGTCGGCGTTGTCCTCCCCGACGGGGAGCCTGCGGACATCATGCATGGCGTGCCTTCCTTTGCCGCCTCGCGGCGGTTCGGTCTAGTCAACCGGGAAGATACGCCGCCTTCCTCTTCACACGCATACACAACTTCTGGGTATAGCTCCGGCACGACCCTGATGTCTACGGACTCAAACGGGCCTCACGGCTCCTTGTCCGCGCTCGGATCCCCGCACAAGAGGTCGCAGCTCGTCCGCGTGCGGATTCCGGGGGTAGTGCTTCGGTCGCGATTCTCAGGTCGAGTATGTGCGCCAGCTTCAGGCTGCTGTTCTCCGGCGATGTATCAATGCGCCCCGATGTATCAATGCGCCCTATAGGCTGCTCTATCTGTGACCAGGACGCCTCGAGAGCGAGGGAGTGGTGATGGCGACATCTACAGCGGATAAGGGCGCAGGGACCGCTCTGCCGGAACGCACGGCGATCCGGAGAACGGTGCAGCTCGCGGTCGGGCAGGCTGACCTGGCAACGGTCGCGCAGCACATGTTTGCGCTGATGTTCCGAAACGTGGCCAGCGACGGCTACGCGTTTGCGGACCCGATGGACCCGAGCCAGTTCTCGCGGCCGGGGTGCATCATCGCGTCGCCTTCGTACCACGCGTCGTTTCCGACCGTGGACCAGGATTACGTGTTCAACTGGACCCGGGACGCTGCGGTCACCGCGGTCGAGCTCGCCGTGGCTGAGTTGCCGACTAGCCAGCCGCTGGTCGACTACGTCACGTTCGCGCAGACCTGCCAGAACAGCGGCCCCCCGATCGGGTACGCCTCCTACACGATCGAGGGCCGTCACCGGCCGAATTGGTCTGAGCAATCCGACGGCCCCGCGCTGCAGACGCTGGCGATCCTGCAGATGTACGCCAAGCTCGACGCCGCCTCCCAGGCCGTGGCGCGGGAGGTGGTCGCTGCCGACATCGGCTACTTGCTCTCGGTCTACCAGCGGCCGACCAAGAATCTGTGGGAGGAGCGCGACGGGTACTCGTTCTTCGCCCGCGCGGTGCAATTGCGCTGCTTCTCCGAGCTTGCTGCCAACAGCCTCGGGATCCCGGTGCCGGCCGGCGTCGCCGAGGCGATCAACTGGCTGCAAGCCCGGCTACCGGAGCACTGGAACAGCAGCGAGAACATCTACGTCACGTTCGGCGGCCCAGTCGGCGCGACCAATCCGCCGCCTACCCCGGGTTATGACCCGAACGTCGACATCGTGATGGCCTGCATCTACGGCGCCGTCCCGCCCACCGACACCCGGATGTTGGCCACCGCCGCGCGGATCAGCAGCCAATGGACCGACCCGGCCTCAGCGTTCGCCTACCCGATCAACGCGGCGGACAAGGCGCGCGGGGTCGGGCCGCTGATGGGCCGCTACCCCGATGACCATTACGACGGCGACGGCGCCCCGCCGAGCGATGTCGGCCACCCATGGGTGCCGTGTACAGCCAACTTCGCCGAACTCTGCTACCGGCTAGCGACCACCATCCGCGCTCAGCAAGCTGTGCCCCTCGACAGCCTGTCCGCCGCGTTCTTTAGCCCGCTGGCGATCGACGCCAACACGCAGGCCGCGCACGCTGCAGACCTACTGGACGCCGCCGGCGACCAGATGCTGGCCGCGCTGATCTTTCACAGCGACCGCCTCGAGCTAAGCGAGCAGTTCGACCGGACCACCGGGTTTGAGAAGAGCGTGGCCAACCTGACCTGGAGCTACGCCGCCTGCCTGTCCGCAGTCCGCGCCCGCACCGGCACCGTCGTGCACGGCTGAGCAAACCGCAAAGCGGCTCCGGACGCCACCCGGTTATGCCAGCCCTTGCGCACGAAGTCATCCAGCCGCCACGCCCATTCCGCCAGCAGGTCGGGACCGACCAGCTGGCCGAGTCGCTCCGGGTCGCGGGCGTCCCAGGCGGCCTGCGTCCGCTACGAACGCCGCCGCGTGTCGCCGGAGGTTCGGCAGATGCGATCGCACGCCAGGCGCGGAGGTCTCCGTCTGTTCGACCCGTCGGGGCCGGCGGCCCTCCGCGGGCTGCTGTCCGGATGCGGTCATAGCCCGCGGCTGGTGACACGCTTCTTACCAGTGACCCTACAGACCGCGCGTTGACCTACAGACGTTTGCGGACCGCTCTCGGGTCCGCTGCTGTGCTCCAAGGTCAGAGCGATCTGGTCGAGATCAATAGGGGGTGGCTGGCGGAAGAGGAACTGCTCGGCCGGCATCAGAAGACGTTGGTAGCCAGCGACGGCCCGGGCTTTTCTCGGTCTCCGCAGCGCTCGACGCCTTGCTCGGAAACCTCTAGGTACCCTGCACCTGCACCAACGTCGAGGGAAAGGAACAGTCATGGAGTTCTCGCCTGGAGATCACGTTCTCGCCGAGGTCGAGTCGACCGAACGCACAGCCCGCCGCGGTGTGATCGAAGAGGTCGTACACGATGACCCACACCCGCGCTATCGCATCCGCTGGGACGACGGGCACGAGAGCATCTACACCCCTGCCGACGGCGCCTTGAAACCGGACCACACCGCAAACCGCTCAACATAAGACGTTCGCGCCACACGCCGCAGTGTTGGCGGCCCTCTCTATCGATTGTCGGTCCTCGGCATCGTCCCAGGGCAGCTGGGAATTGAGCCCCGAGCAGAGCCCTTAGCGTTTCCATAACTACTTTCGATAACCGTCGCTATGGAGGCGGGGATGGGGGAGGTGTCGCTAGGCGCGGCGGTCGGAGCGCGCGTTCTGGGAGTCCTCGGGTTGGCCAGTCGATCCGGCCGGGGACTTCCGCCGGCCCCCCGGCCTGAACCGCGCGGCGGGCGGGCGGTCCGCGCTGGCGCTATTGCGCCGCGATCTTGTTGCACTGCGCGTCGGCAGCCTGCTTGAGCGAGGCGATCGGGATCTTCGCTGCCGCAGTGAGGCAGGCCTGCTTTGCCTTGCTGAGCGCGGTCCTCACGTTCGCGTTGCTCGTGGTGATCTGATTGCAGGCGTGTTCTGCGGTCGACCGAGCGCTCGAGTCCTGGATCTTCTTCGTGGCGTCGAGGCACTTCTGCTTGGCGGCCGCGACGCCGCTTCCGGAGCCGGCGGTGGTGGACGTCGCCGTCGACGATGACGACGATGACGAGGAGGTGCTCGAACTCCCGCACGCGCTAAGAGCGGCTGCGGCGACGACGAGCACGACGAGCACGACGAGGAGCGCCGAGCGAAGTCCAATCATGCCGCCATCATCGCGCAAACCGTCGCGGACTGGTCGAACGGCCCGCCGGGCCGCTCCGCTCGCACTCCGGGCTTCGCTACGCGAAAGCGCGCTCCGGAAGCGTCCCTGTCGTTGACGTCGACGACTTGGGAGGGCTGAACATAATCGCGCCCGATAACAGTTATTATGTACAAAAGTCCTGCAAAACAGCATGTTTTCTAGGGCCGTTATGAAGACCAGGTGCGGACAGACGGTGTGGCAAAGGGGCTTCCGGCGGACGCCTATAGTCGAGCCGGTGAGCGCCCGACCACCGTCGCTAAGGCACCATCGCGGGCCCGGCGAGCCCGCCGCGGCGCTGGCCGCCTCGTACTGCACCCGCCGCCTCGGACAGGCCTACGCCCAGGCCGCGTGGCAGATGCTTGCCGACGCCGCTCGCCTTGGTGTCATCCGTGACGGCCGGCCGGAGGCGTGGGCGGCCGGCGCCGTCGTCGCGCTGGCGCGCGTCAGCGGCCGGCTCGGCGCGGAGGGAGCGCTCACCGCTCAGCAGATCGCCGATGAGCTTGACGTGACCCTGGGCACGCTCGCGGTCACCGAGCGCGAGCTCGCTCGCGTGCTCAACCTGGACCTCCGAGAGTAAACGCGCGAGATCCAACGGTTTGCGTTTGTCGCCGTCCTCGATCTCTGGAGCGCGGCACCCCGCCTACCTCACAGTTGCAGGTGTTTCGTGGCGTCGCAAGCGGGCTCGGGCGCGACTTGCGCTGCAGTCGAGCCGAGCGGCGCCTGTTCGGAGTCGTGCTGGTTCGTGCGCCCTCCTGACGGTCCCGATTCCCCAGTGGTTACGGGCCGTTGGCGACGGCGACAAATAGAAAGCGTTGCCGGTCGCACGGTTGCTCTCGGAGGTCCTAATGCATCGACCCTACGCAGCAGCCGCGGCGGACGCGTGCCGGACGAACCGAGCCATCCGCAGTTCGATGAACGGGCCGAACGAATCTTCGCCCTGGGCGTCGTGTGGCTGTTGGGTGACGAGCTCGAGCAAGCGGGAGATTTAGCCGAAGCCGAACGGACACTGGCCGAGGCAACCGCTTCTCCGAACCCGCACATGGCGGCGGCGGCGATCCACCGGCTGGGGGTCCTGTTCTTCGATCGCGATCCCGTCAAGGCTGAGTACTACCTCCGTCAAGCGATGGAGGCCCAGCACCCCGACCACTGGCGCCAGGCCGGGTATGAGCTGGCCGGTGTGCTGGTCGGGCAAGGCCGGGTGCAGGAAGCCATGACCGAGCTGGTCCCACTCGCCGAAGGGGACGACGACGTGGCTCCGCTCGCGGCGCATGTGCTCGGCCAGCTCGAGCTGACGCAGGGGGAGATCGATTCGGCCATCCGGCACCTCGAGCGGGCCGTCTCGTGCGCGGATGAGACGACCGCCGCGCATGCGGCCTTTCTGTTGGGGTTCGCGCTCGTCCGCGCCGAACGCTCGAGCGAGGCGCTGGTGCACCTGGAGCGGGCGGCCAGGTCCGGCGCGGAGTTCGCCGATCGGGCGGCTGGACTCGCCGGAGCGCTGCTCGTCGAGTCCGGTCGCGTCCAGGACGGACTCGAACTGTTGCGCCAGGTCGCCCACTCACATGAGGAAGAGGTGGCCCGGGCGGCTACGCGCGTGCTGGGCCGTATCCTCTCGGCCAGCCTCCGCACCCTCGGGCAGTTCGGCGAGCGCTATGAGCAGCTGCTGGCGGACAAGGGCGTGTCGCCCGAGCTGCGCGAAACCCTGGAGGAATCGTTCTTCGGGGCGGCGCTCGCCCGGCAACTCCCCGACTCCGGGGAGTTCCTGCCCACCTATCTCATGCTGGCCGATCTGGCCCAGGACGTCGAGGCCGCCTTCGAGCGCGCCGGCGTGCACCTGACCGACCGGCCGAGGCTGCATACCGAGTGGGGCCACGACGTCAACGGTCACGCGGTTGTGGAGCCCGACGAGCACGGAGCGGCGACGTATCACGTATTCGTCGATCACGGGGTCTTCACGTATCTGCACCTGATCGGCCGAGCGCTGATGCAGTCGCTCAAGGCGGCCCGGGAGTCAATCGGGCCCGAAGGCGGCACCTTGGCCAGCGAAGACATCCGCGACGTCGATGATCGCTTCTACCAGGCCCTGCGCGCCTACCTCGTGGCCGGTGACTTCCGCGACGCGCCGGCCTACGAGCCGGGCGAGACCGAGGAGGCCGCTGGTCGGCTGACCAGGTTCATGGAGCTGTTTCTGGTGGCTCACGAATACGGTCACGTGATCGCCGGGCACCACGTTCGCCGATCGCTCGGGGAGGGCGATGACGCGGTTGGGTGGGACCACGAAGCCGAGCTCGAAGCCGATGCGATGGCCTTGAATGCGCTGGCGCATGTCGAAGACGCCGATCTGCTGTTCGTCGTCACCGGCGCCACCTGCCTGATCCGAGCGCTGTGGGCACTGGAGCTGGGCGAGGCT
This sequence comes from uncultured Solirubrobacterales bacterium, assembly GCA_963836065.1. Taxonomy (GTDB): domain Bacteria; phylum Actinomycetota; class Thermoleophilia; order Solirubrobacterales; family Solirubrobacteraceae; genus Palsa-465. The sequence goes on along the minus strand of CAWIII010000033.1, from coordinate 263,950 downwards.
CGCCTGCGCGGCGAGGACGAGGTCGGCGAACACCTGACCCACCCGAGCTGGCCGCGCCGCATCGAAGCGGTGCGGGCCCGAGCGGCGGAGCTGCTCGGCGGCGAAGACGCCACGGACGAGCGCGAATCTACCCGTGTGATCAATGATGTGATCGGGCTTATCTTCACCACGCTGCTGGCGCGGAGCGGTCCCAGGCTGGCCGCTCAGACCCTGGCCCCGCGCTGGCGAGCCCCCCGATGATCACGCCGTATCGGTCAGCGCCGTCGCCAGGCAGCTCAGTGTATGCAAAGAGCTGCCCTGACCGAGCACGACCCCGACCTCGTCCAGGGTGGTCGCGAGCGCCAGCGGCACGGCGAGCGCCCGGAGCGCTCGGTTCACGGCTTCGGGAGCCGGCGGAAGCTCGTCGTCAGCGTCAGAGAACTGCGAATAGCCAATGGCGATCGCGGCGTCGGCGGGGGAGGTTGGGCTCTCTCGTCTCCATACCGCTTCGATAGCGGGGTTCAGCTCGGCCAGCGCGGATGCGCCAAGCGCCTGTTCGATGATCTCGGATCTGGTGTCCGGGACGGCAGCCACAAGTTGGCGCTCGAGCTCCACCACATCGACGCCGCTCGAGAAGGCTCGCTGCAGCGCCTGGCTCACAGCGGAAGCCTCCTCTGGATAGAGGCGCATGTCCAGCGGATGACCGCCGGCGGCGCTCGCGATCGTCGAATCGATCTCGGTCAGCCGGAGCTGTCGGGCCAGCTCCGGCCAGTGCCGTTCGGTGGCGACCTGGCTGAGACCGTCCTCCCACACCTTGCCGGACCGGCTCAGGTAGGCCAGGTACCCGGTCAGCTTCGCGCTCGACGGGGGAAGCTCTTCGGGCCCCAGCGCGCGCACGTTCATCTGCACGGAGACGAAGGCGGCGAATCTGGCCATGGCCACGTCCTCGGGCGAGTGCGGTCCCTGACCCAGGAAGCTCTCGAGCCAAGAAACGACCCAGGCGGGACTCAGCGTGACGGTGCGCCGCACCGGATCCCAACCCGCCGGCACGACCGACACGGGTCCACCGAACAGCCGCTGCGCGGGGTGGCGGTGCCGGACGCGGGGTCCGTAGGGAAGCGCCCGAAGATCGACGTTGGGCCCCTGTCCGATCAGCCAGAGGGCATAGCCGATCCCGGCTGTGCGTCCGGCGCTGCCCGCCGTGGAAAGCAGGCAGCCGAGCTGGTAGGCGGCAGCCGAAGCCGATCCGTCATCTTCCTTAGGTGTCTCGGCGGCTTCACGCAGCAGCTCAGCCGCTTCCGGGTGCTTTCCCGCTTCCCATGCACGTTGCCCGGCGTCGAAGCTGTCCACGAGATCACGCCGGACCTTGCGATCAGTGGGGGACGATTCGCCCCACGACTTCGACTGTGACCTGCACCCCGCCCACCGAGGCCGGGATGTCGAGCTGCGCAGAGCGTTCGCGGAGGTTGACCTTGACGCCGTAGTCGTCACCGACTCGGGTGATGCCGATCCCGTTGACGACCGTCTCCGCGGCCAGCCGCTCGAGCAGTTGATGCTGGGCCGCCCGGGCCTGGTCGAGGGTCGCCATCTACCAGGGGGCCGCCACGCCGAGACTGGCCAAGACAGCGCCGAGCGGGTTGGCGTAGCTCACGCCGGGGCTGTCGCGCTCAAATGGATCCCGGCCGGCGAACAGCAGTGCCACTGCCGCGCCATCCTCGCTCAGCACCAAGGCGCCCGAGTCCCCGGGCTCGCTGAACAGGCGGTTCTCCCGGCCGGCGATCTCGACCTGCCCGTCGAAGCGCACCGAACCCACGTCGTAGTCGACCACCACGTTGGCCACCTCCGCGGCGGTGATCGTGCCGTGAGTGACCTCCGTTGTGCGGCCGCGCTTAGAAACCGCACGGCCGAGGTCATCCACGGTCACGTCCGCCACCCCGTTCACAGCGCCTAGCCCCTCGACGTCGAGCGCGTCGGCATCGATCCCGTCGTCGAGCTGGGCGATCGCGCAGTCCACCTGGTTGGCAAACGCCGGATCGAGGGCCACGAACGCGGCCAGCTCTCCGATCCGGTCGAGCCCCGAGCGGCCGCCGTCGAACTTGCCCGGCTGGATCACCTCGTCGCCGACCGCGGCGCGGTTCTCGTCGGCCAGCACGTGGTTGTTGGACAGCAGGCACAGCCCGGCGCGGTCGGGGCGGCGCACGAACGCCCCGATCGTGCCGGCGCTGACGGCGTAGTGGCTGACCGAGCCGCCCATGCGCAGCGGCCGGGAGCGGGCCGTCGCTGCCTGCTTGACCAGGCGGCCGATGTAGCGGACGTCGACCTCGCCCCGAGCCGCCTGCTCGATACGGCCCAACTGGGGTCCGTCGAGCAGCGCCGGATGCTGCACGCGCACGGCCAGCAGGTAGTCGTCAGAGCCCGTTCGAGCTACGCCCAAGGCCAGCGTCGGCTGCAGGCCCGACCTGCCGGCGGACCGGCCGGCGCGAAAGCTGAGTCGCCGGGCGTCCGCCTCTGACACGAAGCGAGGTAGTGGTTCGTCCCCCATGAGCTCGTCGCGGAGCTGACGCGCCGATTCAAGCCTTCATCGGGACCCACCGTTCGACGATCTCGGCCACACCACCACGCCGAGCGACATCGTACCGGCCTGGCTACAACGCTGGGCACATTCACACGCTGACGTGGGACGTTCCCAGCCACAGCAAACTCGCCGCGGTTCCGGCCACGATTCCGAACGTCACCAACGCCGCGCCGAGTACGGCGACCGCCGGCTGCTGATCGATGCCGGTGGCCAGCCCGATCAGCTCGATCGTGCTCTTGTTCGCCGTATCGACGTCGCGGCCGAGCTTGGCCAGCTCCGCCAGCGCGCTCTGGCGCGCCGCCTCCCCCGCGCTCAGCTGCGCAAGGAAGTCCGCCATTTGTGACTGGAGTCTGGCCACCTCGAGCCTCAGCAGCCCGACCTCCGACAGGCGCTGTGGCCGCGCCGGCGGGGCAATCGGCCGCGGCTTGGAAGTCCCAGGCGCGCTCAACTCGGCGAGGCGGGCTCTGTAGCGCCGCTGGCGAATGAGCAGCGCGCGCAGGTCGAGCGCCACGCACAACACTCCGCCTACGCTGGCGCCGCCGCTGAGCGCATAGAGGCCGGCGATCCACGACGAGAAGGCGAGCCACCCGACAGCCCCGATCGCGGCGAGGGTGATTACCGCGGCGCCAGACCAGGCAATGTCACGGTGCGAGGGCCGCATGCGTGGTGAGGGCTGCGGGGGTGCGCTGAGGATCGAGAGAACGTAGCGGCCGAACCGGCGGGCACCGGTGACTGCCGGTGCCCGCCCGCCCGTGTCAGTGCATGACCGCCCAGCCCGACACATGGGCCCACTCGTCGACGTAAACGCGCAGGAACGCCGTCCGAGTGCAGCAACCCCAGTAGTTGACGATGATGTTCGCCCACGGGTTGACCGTTCCCGTGTAGTTGCCGATCGCCCCGTCGGTGGGTGCCTGACAGGATCCGGCTCCGGAGCACCACGGTGTGTTCGAGATGTTCCAGGCGTAGCGGCCGTATGAGACGCCGTTGTATGTGTCCATCTCCTGGTGGCCCCAGAGGAACGAGTCAAGCGACGCGTCTGCCGTGACCCCGTACACGCAGCCGTAGCAGAACCCGGCAGCTCGAGCCGTGTGGACCCGCGCGGCCCGCAGGACGATGTGGTCATAACCACGGGCGCCCTCGGCAACGGCGCCGGCCGCAACGGTCGCGTCCGAGACTTCTGAGACGATCGACCAACATGGGTTCCCCCAAGCAAAACCCAGCGGCGCGCGCCGACGCTCGCAGCCGCGCCAAGCGCCGGCGCGCCGCCAGCGGGCACCTGATTGGCTACGCGCGCGTGTCCACGGACGATCAGAGCCTCGCGCTGCAGCTCGATGCGCTCAAGCAAGCCGACTGCCGGCGCGTGTTTCGCGATGTCGGCTCCGGGTCCCTGAGCCATCGCCCCGAGCTCGACGCCTGCCTCCAGTTCCTCAGTGCCGGCGACACGCTCGTGGTCTGGCGCCTGGACCGCCTCGGCCGCGGCCTCAAACACCTGATCCGAGCGATCGAGGATCTGCACGACCGCGAGATCGGCTTCCGCTCACTGACCGAGCAGATCGACACCACGACCTCCGCCGGACGGTTGCAGTTCCACATCTTCGGCGCCCTGGCCGAATTCGAGAAGGAGATCATCAGAGAGCGCACCCGCGCCGGCCTGGCCGCCGCCCGCGCCCGGGGCCGACTGTCAGGCCGCCCGAGCCTGGTCACCCCCGAGAAGCTCGCCGCCGCCCAGACGATGCGAGCGCAGAAGCACACCATGGCCGAGATCTCAACCGCGCTCGGGATCAGCCGCGCGACCCTCTACCGCCACCTGGCGCTCGACGCCGAGCCCAACGGCCGCGCCGCCTAGCCGTCGTCCGCCACGGCCCGATCGCCGGAAATACGCTGCCGCCGCGCCTTATCGGTCGCCTTCGGTGTGGCTGGCTTTTCCGAGCGAGAGACGCTGCGGAGCGCGTCTCATAAACCTAGGTTCCCTTGTGAGATACGCCCGCTCTGGGGCACGAGCAACTGCGGCCCGCTGCTCCTTCTTCGATCAAACCAGCACCGTTCAGCTGCGGGCGCGCATGTGATGACCCCTGCTGTCCTAGTTCGCGTTGTACCCGTGCTCGGGGCCGCGGGTCCCGAACACTTCCTTCCAGTATGACTCGCGTTCCCGCACGTGGTTGTCATCGATACGCGGCGGCCAGTACTCGAGGAGCGCGTAATGGAAGTGCTGACGTAAGTAGTCGATGCTCTTGGTGTTGACGAGCTCGCGAAGCCACTTGTTGCCCCCATGTCCCGACGAGATGTAGCTACACAGCCGTGACCAAAGCCCGCCGTTTTCGGCTGTCCCAGAACCGATGTACGCCTTACCAGTCAGGTGGTCGTTCCAGACGTAGACACCCTTCATGTTGTCGAGTGGGCGGCGCCAGTCGTCTCGATTCGTCTTGACAACCCGTTCTAGATCCCGGAAGGAGTCATTGATGCTGTCGAAGCCAGGGAATGGTCGCCCAGACCAACGCTTCGGCGCGACCTCAACCACCTCGATGGCATGAAAGTAAGTCTCAAGGTACGGGCGCGTGACCCGAGCTGCTGGCCAGAAGCGAACGCGCAATCGTCCGATCAGCGTTTCCGTGAAGTCCCGGACGAGTTCGATGTCATAGTCGAACGGCGCCTCTTCGGGGTTCTGTCCGAGCACCTTGAAGACGCCACCAAACACCCATTCGTTGGAGGCGGGTTCAATTTGCATGACTGAGAAGATGCGAGGCAGGCTCCACTCGTTTCGCCCCGGTCGATACTTGGGGTTCTGACCGGACCCCGTTTGTCGGTCCACCACGAGTGAGAGGGTGGTGAATGTGACTCGGGGGAAGGTAGCGCTCCCACCGGACGGACACGGCCAGCGAGACGGACACAGCAGCGCTCGAGGCTTCCCCGCGACCGTCGTCGCGAAGGCGCGAGCGGAGCGAGTGCCGAGTGGCGATGGTCGGGGCGCGCGCCGCGCCGGCACCCCCCGGGTCGGGTCATGCGGCCGGCCCCGGCTCGCTCGGCGTCCACTCGGCCGCGAACACGGCCGGGGCGCGCATCCCGAGCGAGCTGTGCGGTCGGTTCCGGTTGTAGTCCTCGCGCCAGTCTTCGATCACGACGCGCGCCTCGGCCAGGCATGAGAACTCCTCGACGTCGAGCAGCTCGTCACGTACGCGGGAGTGGAAGGACTCCACGAACGGGTTCTGCCACGGCGAGCCGGGCTCGATGTACGCGGTCCCGGTCTTCGAGAACCGGCACCAGTCCTTGAGCGCGTTGGCGGTCATCTCCGTGCCGTTGTCCATCCGCAGCTGCTCCGGGGCGACGCCGCGCTCGGCGACGAGGCGCTCCAGCTCGCTCACCGTCCGGTCGGCGTCGATGCCGCGCGCCACCAGCATCACCAACGCCTCGCGCGTGAACTCATCGACGATGTTGCACAGCTTCAACGCCCGCCCGTCGGCGGTCTGGTCGAACTGGAAGTCGAACGCCCACACGTGATTGGGCCGCTCGGCCCGCAGCCGCTGCGCCGGGACCGTCGACTCGCCGAGCCGGCGACGCTTGCGCGTGCGCTGCGGCACCCGCAGGCCCTCCTCGCGCCACAGTCGCTGCACCCGCTTGCGGTTCACCGACCAGCCCTCCTCACGCAGCCGGTGATGCGCGCGACGGTACCCCCACCGCGGCCGCTCGACCGAGAACGTCCGCAGCTCAGCGCGCAACGCCGCATCGTCCTCGGCCCGCTTGGGCTCGTACCGCTCGGTCGAGCGGTGCTGCCCGCACACTCTGCATGCCCAGCGCTCGCTGACGCCGAGGCGGTCGCGAAGCATCGCGACCGCCTGTCGCCGACGGGCCGGGCTCACCAGTTTCCCCGAGCAACCTCCTTCAACGCCCGGTTCTCCAGCGCCTGGTCAGCAACGATCGCCTTCAACTGACGGTTCTCACGCTCGAGCTCCTTCAAGCGCTTCGCGTCATCGGCCTTCATCCCGCCGTACTGGTTACGCCACCGGTGATACGTGTTCTCAGAGATCCCCAGCTCCTTCGCCGCCTCCGGGATCGTCTTGCCATCGCCGAGCAACCGCTCAGCCTCCCGCAACTTGCGGATGATCTGCTCCGGCGTGTGCCTCTGGCGCTTCATCGTGGAGTTCCTTCCTCGCCCATGATCGTGGGCGCGAGAAACTCTCACACGCGTCGGACCGATCCTCCGGGGTCAGGCCAGTTCTGATACACCCAATCGTCCCAGCCCGCTGCGTAAACATCGAGGGGGTCCTCGCCCTGACGGTTTCGGCGAGCGCAGTGCAGCTTGTACTGCGTCGCATCGAAGCTGTCGCCCAGCAACTCACTCAGTAGCAGCGGCTCGCTGCGCGGCCGTTCGGTCATCTGCTTCTCTCTCCTGACTCCGACTCAGGTTTTGCCTGACGCGCACGCGTCAGCGCTGCGCTCGCCCGGCGCCTGTCTGCTAAGACGCTGTCAGACCCGGGCGTTCATCATGCTGCCAGGGTAATACGGGATCCCGGCTGTCGGTTTGCTCGAACACGAGCAGTCTCTCGTACGCCGGAGGATGTCCCGGACGGTGTGGAACTTCGGTGACGATCCGGGTGTTGGCTTTTAAGTGTCCGTTCTCCCAGGCTTCCGCGCAGCCATCTACCGGCGAAACCGCCGCGAAACAGTCGAGCGCGTCTTCAATCGGTCGAAACAGTGCGGCCGCCGGAGAGTGAAACCCCGCCGCGTTGAGCTGACCCGCCGCGCGAAGCAGAAGGACCACATGTGTGGCTAGCAGCAGGGCGCTGGACCGGCCTCCTGCAACGCGCGGCGCGGGCTCGTCATCGACGAGCTTGCACAGGAGCCCGATGGCCTGCTGCACCGGGCTACTTGCGCCGACGACCCCTGAGTAGGGTTTCTGAAGCGAGGTGAAGTGATCGGAGGCCACGCGCGTCGATTATGCCCGCACCTTCGGTGACGTCCGGTCGGCTTGCGCCGCGATTCGCGGCCCGGCTTGGTAGGTCAGAGTAGGCAGCGGACCTCGGCCCCGAGGGTCAACACCGGGATCCGCGGATCGGAAGGGGTCCGCCAGCCAGCCTTGAATAGGTAGCGAGAAGTCGGACATCCCGTTGGGTCGCGGCGAGCGCTCGAAGATCTCAGAGCTCGTCGGCGACGGCGAGCGCCAGCGCGGCGAAGCCGGCCGCCTCGAGGAGCTTGGTCGCGAGCGTCGGCAACAGCGGCGCGCCCCGGTCCCGGCAGGTGCCGTAGATCCAGATCGCGTCTCCGAGCCGCCCAAGCGAGAGCAGCAGGCCCTCGCGCTCGTCGCGCGCCTCGTCCCACACCTCGACCACCGAGTCCGCCGCGGGCAGCTCGACCTCTGCCGCGGCGTCCGCGTCTCGGTCGACTTCCGGGTCGCAGGCGGCGAGGGCTCCGACGAGCACGCCTCCGTAGAGCTCGAGGAAGCGGCGGCCCTGCTCGGCGATCGGATGCTCGTGAGCGTCGAGGCGCTCGAGCGGTTGAAGCGCCCAGTGCGACTGCCAGCTGACTGTGGCGGCGATCTGCACCGCCGTACCGAGCCATTCGCCGAGCGACCCCGGGTAGGTGTAGGCTGTCTGACCGAACTGCTGCTCACGCGCGTTCTGCTCGGCGATCGCGCGGAAGAGCTCCAGCCAGTGACGTACCGCCTCGTGTCGCTCGTCGTTCACGGGTCACGCAGGCTATTTGTCGGAGCGGCCGGAAGGGGTCCCACGCCGGGCCCCGAATAGGTAGCGGGAAGCGACATTAAGTTCACGCCTTGGTGTAAACGTGGCGCCAGTGCTGGCGATTGCTGTCGTCGACATGTAAACGACAGCATGTGTTGAAGCGTCGTGTCGAGTGGGTCGAACGCTGCTGGACGACGCGCCGCCCATCGGACCGGCGGGCCGATGTCCGCCTATCCGAGGGGATCGAGCCGATGGGTGAGTGCGGTGTGTCGGCGGCCGGCTCCGGGGGTGCGGACGGCTTGCGCGAGTGCGCGGCGGGATCCGGCAAGGACGATGAGTTGCTTGGCGCGGGTGACGCCGGTGTAGAGCAGGTTGCGTTGCAGCATCAGCCAGGACGAGGTGGTGAGCGGGATCACCACGGCGGGGTATTCGCTGCCTTGGGAGCGGTGGATGGTGATGGCGTAGGCGTGGGCGAGCTCGTCGAGTTCGCCGAACTCGTACTCGACCTGCTCGTCTTCGTCGGTCAGCACGGTGAGGGTCTGCTCTTCCAGGGACAGGCCGGTGACGACCCCGACGGTGCCGTTGAAGATCCCTGCCTGGCCCTTGTGGTAGTTGTTGCGCAGCTGGGTGACTTTGTCCCCGACGCGGAACACTCGCCCGCCATAGCGTTTCTCAGGCGTCTGGTCGCGTGGTGGAGTGAGGGCTTCCTGCAGGAGCGCGTTGAGGTTGCCCGCTCCGGCGGGCCCGCGGTGCATCGGCGTGAGCACTTGGACATCGCGGAGGGGGTCGAGCCCGAATTTGGCGGAGATCCGGCGGGCGACGACGTCGACCACGAGTGTGGCGGTCTCCTCCGCGGGGTGCAGGCCGGAGTCCTCGGAGGGGTCGCACGTGAACCAGTAGAAGTCCGGGAAGCCGGTGAGCTGCGGGGGCTGACCGCGGTTGATGCGGTGGGCGTTGACGACGATGCCCGACTGCTGGGCTTGGCGGAAGATCTGGGTCAGGCGAACCCGCGGGATGCTGCCAGCGGCGAGCAGGTCGCGCAGGACTTCGCCAGCGCCGACGGACGGGAGCTGGTCGACGTCGCCGACCAGTAGTAGGTGCGCGCCGGAGGGGATCGCCTTGATCAGCTTGTTGGCCAGTATCACGTCCATCATCGAGGTCTCATCGACCACGACCAGATCGGCGTCCAGGGGGTCGTCGCGGTCGTATCTGGCCTCGCCGCCAGGCTGGAGCTCCAGCAGCCGGTGAACGGTGCAGGCCTCATGGCCGGTCAGCTCCGCCAGGCGCTTGGCGGCCCGGCCGGTGGGCGCGACCAGCACCACGGTCGCCTGCTTGGCGGCGGCCAGCGTGACGATCGAGCGGACGGTGAAGCTCTTGCCGCACCCCGGCCCGCCGGTCAGCACCGCGACCTTGCTGGTGAGCGCGAGGGTGACCGCCTCTTGCTGGCCGGCGGCCAGGTCCTGCCCGGTCCGGGTGTGCAGCCAGCCCAGCGCCTTGTCCCAGTCCACCTGGGCGAACGCCGGCAACCGCTCGTCGCTTGAGTTCAACAGGTCCAACAGGCTGGCGGCGAGGGAGCGCTCGGCGCGATGGAACGGCACCAGGTAGATCGCCGCGATGGCAGCGTCGCTGCCTGGCACCGGTTCACGGACGACACCTTCCTCGGTCACGAGCTCATCCAGACACGGGCCGATCAGCTCCCGGTCGACCTCCAGGATCTTCGTCGCCTCGCGGATGAGGTCGGGCTCGGGGAGGTAGCAGTGCCCGTTATCGGCGGCCTCGGACAGGGTGTATTGCAGTCCGGCTTTGATCCGCTGGGGGCTGTCGTGCGGGATCCCGACCGCCTGGGCGATCGTGTCCGCGGTCTTAAAGCCGATGCCCCAGACCTCTGACGCCAGCCGGTAGGGCTCGGTGCGCACGATCGAGATCGAACCGTCGGCGTAGCGCTTGTAGATCCGCACGGCCAGCGACGTGGAGACCCCGACGCCCGACAGGAACACCATCACTTCCTTGATCGCCTTCTGCTCCTCCCACGCATCGGCGATCCGCTTGGTGCGCTTGGGTCCCAGTCCGTGAACCTCGAGCAGCCGGCCGGGCTGCTCTTCGATGATCGCCAGGATCTCGGTGCCGAAATGCGAAACCATCCGCTCGGCCATCATCGGCCCGATCCCCTTGATCATCCCGGAGCCCAGGTAGCGACGGATCCCCTGGATCGTCGCCGGCAACACGGTCGTATAGGAGTCCACCTGGAACTGCCGGCCGTACTTGGGATGGCTGCTCCACCGCCCGGTCAGGCACAGGCTTTCCCCGACCTGGGCGCCTAAAAGTGGCCCCACCACCGTCAACAAATCAGGGCCGGTCCGCTCGGTCGCCACCCGGGCGATCGTGTAGCCGGTGTCCTCGTTTGCGTAGGTGATCCTCTCCAGGACCGCCTCCAGCACCGATTGGCTCTGCGACGGATGCGGCGAGACCGGCGCCGGCCGGCTCACGTGCGGCGTACCCGGCGGTCCAGTTCCAGCTCGCGGACGCGGCCGTGCGCGAGCGCGAGCTCCTCACGCAACCGGGCGATCTCCTCGCGCTGGCGCTGGCTGTCATCAAGCGCCGCGCGCAGCCTTGCGCGCAGCGACGCGTCGCTGGCGCGGTGGCGCACCGGCAGGCGCGCCGGGGCCGCGGCCTGCGCGGCCCGGAGCGCCTCGATCTCCTCGCGCAGCGCGGCGTGCTGGTAGAGAAACGCGCGGCTGACCCGCGCGCGCTCGGCCACGCTAGCGAACGTGACCGTCACACCCTCGCGATCGAACTCGCGCAGCGCGCCGCCGACGCGCTGCTCAGCCTCCAGCGTGCGCCTGGCCGCGGCGGCGGCAACCGGGCGGCGGGCCGGCTCGCCACCCATCAAGCACCCGCCGCCTCACCGGGAGCGGCGAGGTCGAGCAGGTCCAGCTCCCCGCCGTCGGCGTGGTCGGCCTCGATCGCGTCGAGCCCTTCAAGGATCCTGGAGAGGCTCTGCTCGTCGCGTTCAAGCACCTCAATCAGCCGCAGGCTGTTGTTCTCGCGCGCCTTCTCAAGCAGCCGACGCGTCTCGCCGCGTTGCTCCTCGTGCACGGCGCGGAACGAGCCGTCGGTGAGGAAGCTCGCACAGCTCAAGCACGCGTTCGGATGCGGGCAGCTCTGCACCAGCGGCAAGCCGCAGTAGCCGTTCGGGAGCGCCTGCTTGGCGCGCGCGATCCGCTCCTTCATCCACGCCGCCTCCTGAAGCGGACCGTCGACCGGCAGCGCGATCCGCTCGCCACGGATATTCACCCGCTCGTGCCAGCGCCACACCTCCTGCTTGACCGTCTCATCGTGCAGCCGCGCGTAGTGCGCGGTCATCTCGATCGACCCGTGATCGAGCACCTTCTGGATCACCGTCAGCGGAATCTTCTCGTTGACCATGCTCGTCCCGACGTGGTGGCGGAACAGGTGCGGATGCACGCCGAGCACGAGTTCGCCGTCGACGCCACGGATCTCCGCAATGCTGATATAGCGCTTGACGATCTTCCGGATCGTCACAGGCAACAGATGAAAAGCGCCTCCCTTGCCGTTGCGCTGGCCCGACGGCGGGGAGGGAAGCAGCCATCCAGTGCCCTCGGGGTAGCGCTCGGCCAACAGCGCCTCCTGGCGCTCGAGCTGCTGCGAGAGCGCCGGCGCGATCGGCAGCATCGCCTGGCGCTTGGCCTTTATGTTGAAGTAGCGCAGATACGACTGGCCGTCGGGCCCGAGCTCTCTCGCGTCGCGCGTCAGCGTAACCACGCTCGAGACTCGAAACCCGGTGAAGGCGAGCAACAACGCGACCGTCCGGTGCTGCTCGTCATCCAGCAGCGCGAGATTGGCCGGATCGACCCACTGCGCGAACACCTCGCCCGGGAGCTGCTTGGGCAGCCGGTAACCAACCCGCGGGAGCTCGGCGCGATGGATCGCCGCGCTGCGCGGCAGGCCTGCAAGGCCATCCTCGGCCTGCTCCTCGAGCAGCGCACGCAACGCAACGACGTGGTGGTTGCGCGTCGCTGGCTTCCAGCCTGACTGCTGACGCACCCACAGCAGGTAGTCCTCCAGCACCGCGCGAGAGAGCAGCGCCGGCGCAACCGTCTCGGGTGCGTGTGCGGCCAGCCAGTCGCTGAAGTGCCGCAGGTCGGTCAGGTAGCGGCGCATCGTCTGCGGCGTCGTGTCGCCGAGCAGGCGGGCGCGGGCCCAGCGCTTCGCGGCCTCCTTCAGCCACGGTTGCCGTACCCCCCCAAAGTGGATCAACACCTCGCCGCTGTAGGTAGACGCCAGGTCGCCGTGCGGCAACTCGCCCTGGCGCCAGACGTCCTTCGCCCACAGCGCCTCCCAGCCACGCGGCGCGCGGCCACCCTCCACAACACGCAGCGGCTCGGCGCTCATGCGACCAGATCCGCCACTTTCTCGAGCACGCCGCGCTCGGCCAGCGCATTACGCAGATCCTCGGCGATGGGGTGCGTGTAGATCAGCACCGAGGACGGCGAGCGGTGCGTCAGCAGCGCGCCGATCACCTCCAGCTGCACACCGTCGCGCCACGCCAGCGTCGCGTACGTGTGGCGCAATTGGTGCGCCGTGAACCGAAAGCCGACCTTGCGCTGCGTGCGCTCGACGATCCGGTCGACATTCGAGTAGGTCAGCGGGCGCCCGACCTGGCCGCCCCACAGGTTCACGAACACGAAGTCGCAGTCCAAATCGCCGTATTCCTCGTGCATGTAATCGCTCCACAGCCGCATCAGTTCCGGGGCCACCGGCACGCCGCCCTCGGCGCCGCCCTTGCTGCGCGCTCGGCGGTGCGCACCCTCCCGCACCCTGATCACAATCCGCCGCTCCCACGCCACCACGTCCTCATGACGCAGCCCGAGCGCCTGGCCGACGCGCATCCCCGTGCTCGCCAACAACGCGAACAGGAATCGGTCGCGCAACCGCTCCTGACAGTCGATCACCGCCGCTACCTGCTCAAGCGAGAGCGTCCTCGGCAACGACCGGCGCTCGGGCAGGCGCACCGCCCGGCCGCGCGCGCGGCTGCGCGCGATCCCGTGCAGAAACGGCTTGTAGCCGCCACGGCCACTGCGGGTCTCCACGATCAGATCCTTGGCCAGCGTGCTCCCGTGCCTGGCCTGAAGCTCATAGAAGCCGACTACGCCGCTGAGCATCCGATTGACCGTGCGCGCCGACAAACGTGACGCCTCCTCGGCCAGCGCCACGACGTTCTCCGCCGGACGCCGCGCCCACGCCGCGAACTCGCCCAGCTCCATCACCCCGACCTGATCCCAGCTCAGGCCGCGCTCATCAAGAAACGTCCAGAACGCCCGCAGATCGTGCGCGTAGGCCTCAACCGTGTTCGGCGAACGCTCGCAATCCGTCAGCCACGCCAGGTACTCGTCGATCAGCTCGACCGGCCGCCGATCCAGACCGATGACCGTGAACGACTCGATCCCGCTCGCCGGCAGCAGCAACCGGCGGACGGTATAACGCGGCTTGCGCTCGTTGACGTCGTTGACTTCCAAGACGCCGGCAACATAACGGCCGCCCCGGACGTCAAAACGACACCGTTGTTGACGTCGTGAACACCGAAACGAGGCGTGAACTTAAGCGCCATTATCGCTACCTAACGATGGAGGACAGGCCCCTCCCAGCCCCCCGTCCGCGGCCGCCGTCGCCGGCCGCGACGGACGCCTGCCTGCCGTTGGAAGGCAGCGCGCGGCAGGGGCACGCGAGCGAGCGTCAGCCCGATTCGCGAAGCAGGGCCGGACCCTCGACCTAGGCGGTAGGAGCTCCGGCTCAAAACCAGCCGTGGGCGCTGCTGTCTCCTGGTGGACCGTCGCCGCATAGTCAGGCGTTTGCGCTGCTTGTGGTTCATCGCTTGTACGCCGCGGCTGGCTCAGGACGCCAGAGGCGCGGGATGAACAACCCGATCACGCTTGCCGGTCGCTCGACCCGAGATTTGTCAATTCCGTCAGCTTCTGGTGGAGGGATTCACTCGACTCGAGCTCAGACAGAGCAGCCCATCTCCTCCAGCGCGGCGATCGCATCCGGCAAATGAGAAGCGAGGCGGGCACCGTGGGTGATGTTGCGGGCCGTGCGCAACTCGCCGATCGTGCGTCGTTCGCCGACGACTAGGTCGGCGTAGCCAGCGGCGCAGCTCAGATACATGATGTCGGTGAAATCGTTGGCGTACCAGCGCGAGCCGTTGCGCAGCCGTGCATAGAAGATGGCGCGGACGCGGCTCAGGCACGGCATCTGCCCGACATCGTCGTAGGTGCGCTTGAGCCACTCGCCGCGCGCATCAGGATCGGAGTCAGGCCACGCCATCAAGAGCTCGGCGTTGGAGTCCCACAGCGTCTGCGCGTTGGCGACCTGACGAGCCCGCTCAGCGGAGATGTGATCGGCACGTACGCAGTCGGCTGCGTCCTGACGCGATTGCGCCCACGCTGCCGCCGCCGCGCGGCCGTCGACGTCCGACATCTTCTCGGGATGGGTCAGCGTGGTGGCGATAGACAGCACATTGATGATGGGCTTGCCCAGCGCTGCCATGGGCGCCGGCAGGCCGGCAACGCTGGGGTTACGCAGCGGGCGCGTGAACAGCTGATCTGCGTCCTGGACAAAGACCCGCTGCGTCGCGCCGGCAAGCCCCTCGCGGGCCGTGGCGAACTCCTCAGATCGGATCCAACTGGGATGACGCATCAGCCACCCCTGCGACAGGCCGAGCATGGCCGATGCGATCTGAGTTCGCCGCAACCCATAGAGCGCGCCCGTCTCGACGGCGTGGCCTGCCGAAAGCGGCAAGACAATGTGGCGTTGATCGGCCAGCCCGGCCAGAACCTCGGCAGCCGCGGCGTCCTCGGTGCTGACGCCTTGACCGCCGCAACGGGCGGCCGCGAGCTTCGACCAATGGTTCTGGTCCAGATACACAATCGTACGATCTGACAAATACGCCTCTTGGCGCGCCGCCCCCAAATGCAGCGCGACCGTGATCGACGTCTCGTCCGGCAGAGCCAGCGAAAGCAGCTGCGCGTCGAAATCGATCCGAATCCTCGAGATCGTCACCTCGGCGGCGAACGGGCGCAGCTCCTCCTCGACGACGCGGCCGTCTGAGTCCGTTAGGCGCAGCCGGCCGGTGGCCACTTCGAGGTCGGCGATGGGCAACATCCTTTGAGCCTAATGGCGCCCCGGTCGTCAACTGCGAGGACGGCGAGCCGGCGCCTTCTGGCGCTCTCTCGGCTGCGTGGCAAACCGAGCGCCCGCCTGTGTCGCCTCGGCAGACGAAAGGAAGCGTCGGCTTGGTCAGCGCCGACGACTCCATTCGTGGCCAAACTAAACGCATGTTCGCGACACGACATTGCCGTGTTTAGAGGGCTCCGGCGTCGGGTCTCGAATTCGACCGATAACCAGACGCTTGCGCGAGACGCGCAGCAAGCGTCTCAAAACCCGTCACGACCCGTCTCATAGCCGAAGGCGTCGCGATCCGTAGCCATCCGAGGGTTCTGAGACGATCCGGCGGCGTGGGAGATCTGATCGGATACGCACGCGTCTCAACCGACGAGCAGAACCTCGCGCTTCAACTTGACGCGCTCAAGCAGGCGGACTGCAAGCGGGTGTTCAAGGACGTCGGGTCAGGGTCGCTCAAACACCGTCCCGAGCTCGACGCGTGCCTTGAGTTCCTGGTGGGGGGCGACACGCTCGTGGTCTGGCGGCTTGATCGTCTCGGCCGCGGGCTCAAGCACCTGATCGACGCGATCGAGCAGTTGCACGCCCGCGAGATCGGCTTCCGGTCTTTGACCGAGCAGATCGATACGACGACCAGCGGCGGGATGCTGCAATTCCACATCTTCGGCGCCCTGGCCGAGTTCGAGCGGCAGATCATTAGGGAGCGCACCCGCGCAGGCCTGGCCGCCGCGCGCGCTCGCGGTCGCCTCGGTGGCCGCCCGGCGCTGCTGACCGCGGAGAAGCT
This sequence comes from uncultured Solirubrobacterales bacterium, assembly GCA_963836065.1. Taxonomy (GTDB): domain Bacteria; phylum Actinomycetota; class Thermoleophilia; order Solirubrobacterales; family Solirubrobacteraceae; genus Palsa-465. The sequence goes on along the minus strand of CAWIII010000033.1, from coordinate 247,740 downwards.
CGATGCTGCCCGGATGATGCGCGAGCAGAAGCGAACCATGCCCGAGATCGCCAGAGCGCTCGGGGTGAGCCGAGCGACGCTCTACCGGCACCTCGCGCTCGAGCAGACCCCCGGCGAGCAGGCGGCGTAGGAACATCATGGCGGCGAGCTTCGAGGAGGGTGTCTTTCAACTTGGCGTGGACGAGTTCGCCGAGCAGGAACGCCAAGTGGCCGAGATTCGAGGCGGTGACGAGGGAGGCACTGGATGCGCCAGCACCGTGACTCGACCTCGACGAGGTCGAAGTAGGCCCATTAAGCGCAGCCCGGGTCGCCAAGCCAGGCGTTGTCAAGGCCCGTCCAGAACGAGTACGCGCGTCCGCCTCTAGCCCGTTGGGGCTCACAAGTCACCAATCAGCGCAAAAGCGTCTCTGTACGCCCGTAGAGACCAGGAGGAGACGAATGGCCCGAAAGCTCAAGCCGCTGATCACAACCTGCGAGCCACGTCGTGATGTGATGGCCGGCGGCCTGAGCGACAATCACTTCGCGGCCCAACTCGACCAAGTTGTCCGGAACCCGGAGAAGTACCCGATCTACGGCGATCCGACCGAGTTCTTCGCCATCACCTATCCAACCGATGGTCTTCGGAGGCTGTTGTCTCGGACCTTCGGTCGCCTGACTGGAGCCAAGGTAGAAGGTGCCGAACACGGGGTCATCCGGAGCGAGACGAGTTTCGGCGGTGGCAAGACTCACGGCCTCATCGCGGCGTACCACCTGGCGAGCGGCGCACGGCCGCTCGGCCTGGCGGAGTTCGTAGACCCCGGACTGCTACCGGAGACCTGCCAGGTCGCCGCCGTTGTCGCTGACACGCTGGATCCTCAGAACGGCCTCATGACCAATGGGGTGACCACCCACACGATCTGGGGCGAGGTCGCGGCCCAGTTCGGGCCGGCTGCCTACGAACACATGCGCGCGAGCGACGAAACCCGCACTGCTCCCAGCAAGACCACATGGGAGCAGCTGATCGGAGAAGAACCGACTCTCATCATCATAGATGAGATCGCGCAGCACTTGCGCCAGCTCGCCTCGTCGGGCGATCCGGACGTCCGACGCATGGCGGAAGCGATTCCTGTCTTTCTGAAGAACCTCTTCGAGCTCGCGTCGGGGAATCCTAATGTCGTCGTGATCATCACGCTGGCCACACGAAGTGATGCGTTCGGCAGGGAAACGGACGAACTCTCAGAGTTGCTCGACTCATCGGCGGCTGACTTCAGGACGGCGTTCGCAGAGACCCTCAGCATCGTTGCTCGTCCGACGAGCGGCGGGAGCATCGTGACACCCGCCTCCGACATTGAGATCGGCGAGATCCTCAAGCGCCGCCTTTTCGCGGCGATCGACGCGGCTGCAGCGAGCGAAGCCGGCTCGTCGTACCGTGCCTTCTACGACGAGCTCTCCCATCGTGGGGAGCAACTCGGCGGCGGAGCTCAGGCGCCGGCCACATACGGCCAATTGGTGGAGTCGAGCTATCCGTTCCACCCCGAGCTCATTCGCGTGCTGGACAAGCGGATCGGGAGCATCCCCAACTTCCAGCGGGCACGGGGTGCTCTAGCCTCGATCCTCGGTCAGGAAGACTCGTTGAGGTTTTAGCGGGGTGGGAAGCGGAATCGTAGTTCGCGGCCGTTGAGCCAGGGGATCGGGGTTGGTGTGTCGGCGAGGCCGGCGGCGATCAGGACGGGGTGGTAGGTGCGGATGTTGAGGTCGACGGTGAGCGTGGTGTTGGTGGTGTGGATGGTGCCGGTGGCGTCGAGGAAGTGGCGCCAGAGTTTGTCGGGGGTGGCGTTCTCGTAGCGGGGGAGTTGGCGGGCGAGGAGTCGGTAGAGGTTGCCGGCGATGACGGTGAGGGTGGCGTCGATGTCGACGTTGAGCGGGAGGCCTGAGGAGAGCGCGTTGAGGTGGAAGCCCTGAATGTAGGCGTCGAGTTCGTTCTCGATGGTCATGCGCTCGGCGTAGCGGGCGAACAGTTGTTTGGTCGTGAACTCGAGCGCGTTGGTGATCAGCATCGTGGGGTGCTCGCGGCCGATGTTGCGCACGGCGAGTTGACGCACAGGACTGTCGATGCCTTTGATCTGGATCAGCTCGTCGTGGATCTCGGGTTCGCGGTAGCGCCCGCGGCGGTCAACGCGGACTTTCGTCCACTGTGTGTCGGGGAGCGCTTCGAGATCGGCGATCAGCTTGGGGCCGCGTTCGCGCAGGGTGAGCCAGCGGATCCCGCGTGCGGTGAGCTCGTCGAGGACTTTGTAGGTCGTCAGTTTGGAGTCGAACACCAGCAGGCCGGGGTCGGTGCCGCAGACCTGTTGCCAGTAGTCGGCGAACGCGATCACCTCGCGTGCCTGTTCGGCTTTGGTCAGCTCGGCGTTGGCGTAGACCATCTCCTGGGAGGCGTGGTCCTGGGCGAAGAACGTCAGCACCGCGCGGGTGCGTTGCGAGCGGGCCGGGACGTAGTGCTTCTCGAGTGGGACGTCGGTGCCGTGGTGGCGGATCGCGTGGAAGTCGAGGTTGAATCCCTCAGCGCCCGTGGCGAGCCCAGCTCGCGTAGGCGGCCGGTCACGCCCGTCAGCAGCTGCTCGCTGGCGGTGCGCCGGGCACGGTAGGAGTAGCTGGTCAGGTGCGTGGCTTTCGGGAGCGCGGTCAGTCCCATCAGTAGTGCGAGACCGGGGTCATCAGCGAGCGCGTGCGCGTGGCTTGCGCGCGGGGTCCGCGCGCACTTGTGTAACAGCAGCGACCCGAGCGAGTGCCATGCTGAGAGCACCGTCGTGGACGGGTAGCCGCACGACGCGACGACTTCTGAGAGTCCGAGCTTGGCGATCGCGGGGACGAGCAGGAACAGGCCGGCGTGGTCGCAGCCGATCGACGTGCCGGTCGGCCAGTCGGTCAGCGCACGGGCCTTGATCGCGGCCAGCCGTGGTGCTGCCCCGCGTGCGGACGGTGCACGGCGCGGCAGGCGCTCGATCCCTTCGGCGTCAAGGATCGTCCAGACCGTTTGCGCGGACACCGGCGTGCCGGCGAGTGTCAACTCGGCGGCGATCTCCTCCACCGAGCGGTCCAAAGCGCGTAGCTCAAGCACGCGGTTGTGCACGCGGTCGGCCTTGCGTGCCGACCTGGGTCCGGGCTTGGAGGAACGGAAGTACTGCGCGCTGCCGGTGCGCAGCTCGCTGGCCATCTGATGCACGCTGGCCGGCGAGTAGCCGAACCGGGTTGCGACCTCGCTGGCCGCGAGCCCGTCGACGAAGTACGCGCGCATCGCCTCGTAGCGACGCTGCGCCGGTTCGGAAGGCTCAAGGAAATACGTCGCTCCGGCCCGCATACCTCAACCGATCTTCCTGAACAGCATCGACACAAGGTAGCGTCGTTATCGGACGCCATCGCGCGCCGGGTACCCCTCACCGCCTCCGATAGGCTTGAATCGGCGCGTCTCTAGCCGGTCACCGGTCCTCGCGCGTCAGCGAGCCGTCGTAAACGACTCGCCGTGAACGAGCGACTAGTTCAGCTAGTTCCGTTGAGGTCGAGCTCGGCGGTGACCACCAAACCCCCAAAAACAACAGCAAAACCGCGCCCCGCCGCCCCGGACACCGCTGCGCCTACGCCTCCCGAGGATCGAGGCTAAAGCTCCTGAGCGAGGTCATCGCGGGGATCTGAGCGGCCAACGCGGATACGGAGATCATCAACGTCGCCGATTTGGATTACGACAGCGAGGCGGTTCTCTCGCACTTGACCATCGGCATCGGACGTCCGGACTTTGAGGGCGTCGCAAAGGTGGACTTCGCTGGGTCGTCCAGCCACGCTCGAAATGTGGATGCACACCGCTTCGCTGGACGGCCTCCATACGCCACCCGCGCCTGCCGTACCGTGTTCACCCACTCCCTCGAGCTCGTCTCGACAGCCGGAGCGGCACGCAATGACTATCTGCTCGGCACGTTGCGCATCGGCGACGAACCCGAGGTGATCGGCGAGGCACTTGCTGCCGCCGAGAAGGTCACGTGGCACCTCGACTACGACGGGAACCGTTGGCGTTTCACGACGGAGCCGAACGCCAACAAGATCGTCGATGAGGAGGCGGTCAACGTCCCGAACAGCCTTGTCGCGGCAGAGGTCGAGGAACGAGTCCGGGCGGCGTTTCCGAAGGACGGCCTCGTGGACACCATCCCGTTTCCGTCCGGTCCGGCGGGTGTCCGCGACGAGGCGTCGCTTCGCCTCGTTGTGATGCACCACGACGATCTGAGCGTGCGTGCGGCTGAGGCAACACCGCCGCCCCCGCGGCTGGTAACACTGCTCGATCGGCATGGCGCCAGCGAAGCCATCCGCGGATTCCGCAACTCGATCATCCTGCTCGTTGCTGATGCCGACTCGATCGATGCCATGCGGGAACGGGTCCGGTTCGACATGGCGGCCGAGCGAATCGTCGGCGAGAAGGCACGGATGGACACGTTTACTCCTGAGGTGCAGAAGAAGCTGCGAGACATCGCCGACACCGCCAAGCTCAACGCTCGCATCGCCCTTACCCGTTGTTACCGGCACCTGTACTTTCCGACAGCCGACAAGGCGAACGGCAACCTCCGTCACGAGGAGCTGACTCCGAAGACGACAGGCGACGTCGAGCGCGCGCAAACGAAAGTCATAGTCGAGGCGCTCAAGGAGTACGGCAAGGTCCGCACTCAAGCGATGAGCACGGACTACCTCCGCCAGAAGGCTTGGCCGAAGGGTGTCGAAGAGGTCACCACTGAGTCGGTCTTGAACGCGTTTTGGGCCGACCACGGCGCGCAGCTGATTCTCGACGCCACGATGCTCCGCGACGCGGTGCGCGACGGCGTCAAGAACGGGTCGTGGATCTACTACGACGCACAGGCACAGCGAGCCTATACGGACAAGGACGCGGCGGCGCCGGTCGAGTTCAACAAGGACTGTCTCCTCTACACGCCTGCGAGGGCGACCGAACTTGGCTTGCTTGTAGGCGTTCAGGGGGGTGTCGTGGTTGTGAGCAGGGTTCCTGCGTGTTGCATGGAAGTTTGCGTGCGTGCGGCGTGACGAGGTAGAGGCGGGCGGGGAGCCGGCGGGGGAGCTGGTGCTGGCGTTGCTTGACGAGGTCGTGCTGCTGCGTGAGCGGGTCGAGGAGCTCGAGCGTCGCCTTGGCCAGAACTCGGGGAATAGCGACAAGCCGCCGTCGTCGGATCCGCCGGCGTCTCGGGCCGAGCGTCGCCGGTTGGCGCGGGAGGCGTACAAGCGCTCGATGCGCAAGTCCGGCGGCCAGCCGGGGCATCAGGGCAAGACCCGGGAGCTGGTCGCGCCCGAGCGGCTGGACAAGCGGGTCGCGCATCTGCCTGACTGTTGCGGTTGCGGGCATGTGTTTGACGGCAGCGAGGAGCGGGTCGGCGATCCGGTGTGCCATCAGCAGTTCGAGTTGCCGGTGATCCGCCCGCTGGTGTTCGAGCACGCCCGGCTGCGGTTGCGCTGCCCGGCGTGTCAGAAGGCGACGCTCGCGCAGCTGTCGGCGGGTGCCCTGTCGGGGTTCGGGCCGCGTATCGATGCGCATATCGCGATGCTCGCCGGCGTGTTTAGGCTCTCGCGTGACCAGGTCCGTCAGACGGTCGTTGAGGTGTTCCGGATCCCGGCATCGACGGGGTCGATCGACAACGCGATCATGCGGATGAGCGCGATCCTCGCCGATCCGTGGGCTGAGCTGCGGGACGCGATCCGCAAGGCCGAGGCCGTGCATATGGACGAGACGACGTGGCGCCTTCAGGGAGCTCAGCAGTGGCTGTGGGTCGCGGCGTCGGCGCTGGTGGCGTGTTTTCGAATCGACCCGACCCGGTCCCAAAAGGCGGCAAAGGCGCTGCTGGGCGATGAGTTCGGCGGGTTCGTGATCAGCGACCGGTACACCGGCTATCACTTCCTCGACGTCCTCCAACAACAACTTTGCTGGTGCCACGTCATTCGCCAGCTGGTCGAGGTCTCCCAGCGCACCGGGGCGGCCGGCCGCCGCGGCACACAACTCGTCAAGCTCGCGCGCGAAGTGATCGCTATCCACCGAGAGTTCCTGACCGACGGCCACGACCCGGACTGGCTCAGTGACCAGCTGGCGCCGCCGCGAGCGCAGATCCGTGTACTGCTCGAGCAATGCGCCACCGGCCACCACACCAAGACAGCGAACTTCGCCGCCGGACTGTTGGAGGAGTACGACGCGCTGTGGACCTTCTGCGACGTTCCCGACCTCCAGATCGACCCGACGAACAACGCCGCCGAGCGCGCCGTCAGACACGCCGTCCTGATGCGCCGCCTTCAAGGCGGCACCCAGTGCGAGCAGGGCAGCCGCTGGATCGAACGCATCCAATCCATCCGCGAGACCTGCCGCCTGCAACACCGCTCGCCGCTGGCCTACCTGACCGACGCCGCGACCGCCGCCCACCGGCGGCTCCCAGCACCCTCGCTCGTCCCGACATAACTCACGCAGGAACCTCCTCGTTCACGACGATACCCCGTGAGCGCCAACGCTTGCTGGGGCGTCCGCTCCGATGGGAGGACGTTGACGTGGCACTACAGGCCGGCGTCTCATCTGGATCCTCCCTTCGGGCAGCGCTCGAGCAAGCCGTGGGACACGAGCCAACCAAGACTGAAGTGCTCGATGTGGTAGCCAGGGCGGCGGAGGGCGGCGAGAGCGCCCGCGTTGTTGTCGTCGTCGGCGAGGTCGAGCCCGGAATCAAGGCGGCAACGCCAAGCGAGATTCGGAAAATCGGTCTCGACAGCATTACGCTGCTCACCCCAGACGAGGCGGATCGCAAGTCGATCGAGCGGCCAACCAGCCGGCGTACTGCGAAGGCTCCGGTTGAGGCCAGAGGGCCGGCGGGCGTGGCCTTCCAGCAACTCGTCGACAAGGCGAGCGACGTCGCCGACGTAGTCGGGTTCTCCACGATCTCAGTAGAGGCAACCGCGGATCCCGGGGAAGGCGTCCGCGACGTCAGCCTGCTGGGCAAGGCGATTGCCATGTTGCCGAAGTTCGACGTCGACACCTCCGTCCTCCTGGAACTCGACTTCAAGGGGATGACGACCGGCGTCGAGGTTTCGCTATCTGGTCCGGCCCGCGACTATCAGCGGATCGAGGACGCTTTGCTCGGGTTCGCGAAGGCCGCATCCGACGTTGCCGGAAAACTACGGCTCGACATCCGCTTCGACCCCGCTGCGCATGTGAGCGGGTCAGAGGTCAACCAGCTCCGCAAGGTGCTCACGGACCTTCAGCCTGGTGAACTCAAGCTAAAGGGCGTGCTCGCATGACACCCGGGTCGAAGCATCCAAAGGTACGAGGGTTCCGCCTTCAGCTACTGCCCGCTGGTCCTGAGGCGTTTGGCCTCGCACTCGAGGAGACAAACGGGTCCGCGGGATCCATTCCGAGCCTCATCTCGCGCACGGATGCAGACCACACTCGGCGGGTGCTCCCCAGTGTTCTGAACGCGGTGAGGGCGTCCGGTCACCCAAAGAGCGTCGTATCTGCACACCGCGCGAAGCCGGTACAGCTGAGTGAGCCGGAAGGCGTCCGCCTCGCCCTTATCTTGATGGCGACCAGCCCGATCTCCAAGACGCGTCGCATCGACAAGATGGCCTCTGTGATCGAAGGAATGAGCACGGAGGAGGCGTACTACTGGTACGCCAAGTGCACCGGCCCTAACGCCGCCCGCGTGCGGCGAGCGCTGCGCGTCTTCTTGGCTGAGGAGTAGGCACGGTGGCCGGGCGACAGCGACTCCTCATCGAAGATTGGTTGCCAACAGCCGAGCTCGGAATCGAGAGTCGCCGAGAGGCTGCGCCCATCCCTGGACAGTTCCCAAAGCTCAAGACCCTCCACGTCTGGTGGGCGCGCCGGCCTCTCGCGGCGAGCGCAGGAGCAGTGCTCGGAAGCGTGATGCCGGCGTGGTCGGAGGAGCTCGCTGAAGCGTTCGCGGCCGCACCGGAGTTGCGAACCGCGAAGGACTATCAGACGTGGTTTCTTCGGCTGTGCGGGATTCTCGGTGATCCAGTGGCGGCGCAGCTGCGCATCGCGGAGGCCACCGAGAAGAACATCAAGCTTGGCGCGAAGGCATACGGCTACAAACCGGCGTTCAAGAACGCCCCGTCGCTCGCGGATATGGAGCTTCTCCACCGCATCCTTGTCGCTACGTGGGGTGAGATCCCCCCCTCCTCGATCCGACGGCGGGCGGCGGGTCGATACCGTTCGAGGCGGCGCGCTACGGCATACCTGTGGTCGCGAACGACCTCAATCCGATCGCGGCTGCAATTCTCCGGGCGGGCGTGGAGATCCCCGGACGCTTCGGTCCTGGCTTGCTCCCGGACCTGGAGAAATGGGGGATGACGCTGACGGACCGCGTTACTGCGCGGCTTCTTCCGTACTTCGATCTTCCGGACTCCAGTGCGAACAACACCTACCTCTTCGCCAGGACGGTCGCGTGCCCTCGGACCGGGAAGCCGATCCCACTTGCGCCCAACTGGTGGCTGTCGAGAGCTGCCACTCGGGTAGCGGTGCGCCTCGTCACCGAGAGGGATGGCAAGCAGCTCGATGAATGTGAGTTCGAGATTGTCCGGGGCACGGCGATCGACTTTGACCCTGGCAACGGAACGATGCGCGGCGGTGCTGCCGTCTCACCGTGGGACGACCTCGCCGTCAACGCCGATTACATCAAGCGCGAAGCGAAGGCCGTCCCCTCCCGGATGGGTTCCGTGTTGTTCGCGATCTCGCACCTGAACGAGTTGGGCAAGAAGGACTACCGGCCTCCGGGCGACGTCGATCGAGCCGCGCTGGAGGCGGCGAGCGTAGAGCTCGCCGCACGACAATCGAGTTGGGAGAGAGCGAACATTCTCCCGGTCGAGGAGATCGTTGCTGGCAATGATCCGAAACTGCTGCTCTGGCGTCATCGCTGGACGGACATGTTCAGCGATCGACAGCTCCTCGTTCACGGGACGTTCGTTGACGAGTTCACACGACTGCTTCCCGAGATGCAAGGTGCGCTCCCTGCTGACCGCGCAGCCGCAGTCCTCTCGTTGCTCGGACTCATGCAAGGTAAGGCGCTCGACTACAACTCGCGCCAGTGCACTTGGGACGTCACGCGCGATCGCGTCGGTCACGGCTTCGAGGAGCATGCGTTCCCGTTCCGATCGACGCACCCTGAGTTTGAGGGTGCGAGGGAGCTCTATCCGTGGGCACTGGAGCAGTTGCTCGACGCATATCACGGCGCGTGGCAAATAGTACGTCAGGTAACAGTACATTCGAGTGTGTCAGTATGATAGTATTGACTGTGTGATGAGTGACGCTAGGCGGGTGTCAGGCGAGACTCGGGAAGCGCTGCGTGAGCGGGGTGTGAGAATGGTGTTGGCGGGCCGCACTCACGCGGTCGTGGCGCAGGCCATGGGGGTGCATCTGCGGACGGTGTCGCTGTGGATGGCGCGCCACCGGCTCGGGGGGTTTGAGGGACTGAGGGAGCGGCGGCGTGGTCGGCGCTCGCGCGAGCAGATGGCGCTCACCGACGCCCAGCAGGCAGAGCTGATCGGACTGATGAAGGGCACGAACCCCGATCAGCTGCAGATTCCCGGCGTGTTGTGGTCAAGGCAGGCCGTCAAGGCGCTGATCGAGCGGCGGTTCGGGATCGGGCTCAGCCGCCAGACGGTTGGTGTCTACCTGCGTCGCTGGGGGTTCTCGGGCAAGAAGCCGCAGCGGCGGTGGCTCGAGCAGGACCCCGAGCGGGTGCGGGCGTGGCTCCAGGACGAGTTCCCGGCGATCCAGGCGCGCGCGCGGCGCGAAGGGGCGCGGATGCTGTTCGGCGATGAGATGGGCGTGCGCGCCGGGCAGACCGCCGGCAAGAGCTACGCGCCGATCGGCGAGCGCGCGGTCGTGCCGCTGACCGGCAAGCGTTTCTCGGCCAACGTGATCAGCGCGATCGGTGCCGACGGCACGCTCGTGTTCGAGATCTTCGAGGGCACCTGCGATGAGATCCGCTTCCTGGACTTCCTCGACAAGCTGCTCGAGCACTTCGCCGAGCGCAAGATCTTCCTGATTGTCGACAACGCCTCCTTCCACAAGTCTCCCGCGGTCGAGTACTGGCTGCTGGACCATCCGCGGATGGAGCTGTTCTACCTTCCACCGTACGCTCCGGAGCTCAACCCCGACGAGCTCCTCAACCAGGACGTTCACACCCACGTCGCGCGACGCCGCCCATCCAACCTCGCCAAGCTCGTCATTCTCACCGTCGAGTATCTCGCTACCCGCACAAGTGAGATTGTCAGCAAGTACTTCGACGGCGAGTACGTCGCCTACGCCAAGTAACCACGCACTAATTGCCACGCGGCGTAATACCGGCCAACCTACCTCCGTTCTCGAGGGCCATACGGGCGCTGTGCGAGGGGTGGCGTTCTCGCCCGACGGCCGCCAGCTCGCCACCGTCGGCGACGACGGCACGATCCGCCTCTGGGACGCTCAGGGTGCCGCGGCGATCTCCCAACTCAAACTCGGAGTCCACGTGTGGGCGTCCGCCTGGGGACCTCCCGGCATCACTGTGTACGCGGAAACTGGCCTCCTGCAGCTGGAGATTGTCGACCACGCGGTTGATGCTCAGAGGAGGGCCTCCGGTGCAGCTTTTACACCTACTCGATCGACATAATGAAGGTTATCGAGCGCTGTTATGTGCACCTTTCTTGCACGTGTATTCGACGTCACGCCAGGACATGCGATGAAGGCGGCCGAACCCCCGTTTGAGCGTTCGGCGCCGTGGTGGGCAAGGCGCTTCGAGCTCGGGCGCGGTGGGCTGCGTGCGTGTATCACGCGAGAGCGAGAGGAACGCATACGGGGCTACGGCCGGCTGCGTCGTGGCGAGACAAACACGGCGCTGAGGCTGGCCGGACGGTGGCGCAGCTCGCTAACGACGGCCGAGCCGATGAGACGCCAGAAACCGTCCCTCGGGACCGCGCGGAACAGCCCCCGCAGCCACCCGCGATCAAGGCCAAAGTTCACCAGCCCGGCGGTGACGTCAACGAGATCCGACTGCCGAACGAGCTCGACCTCGAGGCCCATTGCCATCCGCGACCGCGGCGCGTGGTGGTGCTGCTCGCACGCATCCATGCACCGCTGCAGCCGCTCAGGCGGCCAGCCGAACGGCTCCAGCACCCGCGCGGCCAAGCGCGCGCCCTCCGTCACGTACGGGTCGCGGCTGTGCGTGAACAGCCCCACGTCGTGTAGCCAACAGGCACACAGCAGCAGCTCGCGATCGACCTCCCGGTCGCCGGCGAGCCGTTCCGCGATCACGAACTGGCGCAGGCAATGACGCTCCAATGGGCTACCCGATCCCGCGGCGGCACGCAGCGCGTCCAGCGCCGCTTTGGTGGCCGGTGTGGCAGACAGCGCGCCGGCGTCCACGACGGCGAGCCTACCATCGGCAATCGAACGACCTGCCGCGACGGCCGCTCGCGCCGTCTTGCGCAATCAAGCTCGTGTGCCGCCCATAGGCTGCCCGCTCTACCCATCGTCCAGCTCCTTTCGAGGACGTGCCTGTCCAGAAGCTCGCACGCCCCGTCTCATCCGTCGCTGGTAGCTGTGCCCGGCGGCGCGTCTACCGCGGCGACTGAATGACGGTTTTAGAGCGTTGATGCGGCGGCCGTCGCGGCGCGTTTCGCGGCCATTCGCGCCAGCATCTCGGCCTCCTGCTTGGGCGTCAGCGCGGGCTTCCCCTTGGCGACGCGCGACTCGCTGACCTTCCTGACGATCTTGCGGTCGTGCTCAACCGCCTCGGCCTCGAGCGACTGGAGCTTCTGCTGGTGTTCATGCTCCATAGCCCCGAGTCGCGCTCTCGCTGCCGCGCGATCTTCGTCGGTGAAGAGCGAGGACCACGGGGCCTCGCCGGCGGCGACCACCGCCTCGGCGGTGAGGTTGGGGCGCCCCGCCTGGATCAGCGCTTTATATCCGTCCGTGGGCTCCTCGTAGATCTTCTCGCGCACGTAGGCGACAAGCTGGTCCCCGTCCTCCGCCTCCGCCCTCGCTCGACAGCGCCCTCAAAACGGGTCGGGAAGTACGGCTGCTTACCAGCGTTGAGCGCTCCGGATCTTGGTGTCTCCTCGATGATCCAGCGGAGCCGCCCGAGGAGCGCCCTGTGAGCGTCGGCCATCATGCAATAACCCTGACACATGCGCCGAGCCATACAGGGCGCAGACGTCAGGGACTGAGATCTTGGCCGCCGAGGCTCGGAGGGCTGCCTTCGCCGCGATATTGATTGCGTCTCGAGGGACCCTCCGCGGCGCGAACGAGCTCATCGAAAGCGTGCCGATCCGTGAATCCTTCGCGGACGAACTCCGCCTCGGTGCTCACAGCCGGAGGCGCTGAGCCTGGCCCGCCGTCTGGTTCGGCGGTGGTGTGGAGGGATCCAGTCCAGGCGCCAGCGCGCTCGTGAGGGGCATGCGAGCGCGTGCCGCCGCTGCTCGCCGGCACGTCGCTCGCTCGGGACCCCTGCATCTTCGGGCATGGTCGCGGGGTGCTTGTGAGGGGGGGTGCCCTCATGAGGCGCCGTCGATCAACTGCTTGGCCACCCGGGCGCGTGCCGCCTCAAACTCCGAGGACGTCAGGAGCCCCTTGTCTCGAAGATCCGCGAGATGCTCAAGTTGCAGCACGGGATTGTCTACTCCTCCTAGAGGTTGAGTAGCCTCGTGTCGAGCAGCATTGAATCGCGTGAACAGGGGCGAAAGATGGCGTCGTAGAGTGCCGCTGGAGATCCGGTCGTGATTCAGCAGAAGCTCTCCACGCCATGACGCGACCGCGAAGCCCGTGTCGACTGATGTGCTGCGCGAGACTGAATTGAGAATGGCGGAATCAGGGGGTCGGCGCACCACCTGAACCTCGAACCACCGCGTAATGGCGGGTTGCCCGGTTTTTGGGAGCTGATCGGGGTGTTGGGCGGATTGGAGGCCGCGGGTGACGGTTTAGGGTGTCGTTTTGTGTCGCGGAGTGTTGTGTGGCGGTGTCGCGGAGTGTTGTGTGGGCGTATTCGGACAGCGGTGATCGGCGGCGGTCGCCGCGGTGGTGTTGGGAGGCGTGGGTGGTGTCCGGGGGCGGGTGCCCCGGCCGGTCAGCTCAGCACGGGGAGCGCGCGGATCCGGGTGAGCGCTGCTTGCCAGTCTGTTTGCCAGGGCCAGCGGGCGGGGAGGTGCAGCGTCCAGCGTCGGCTGTGGTAGGTGAGGCGGCCGGGGATCGCGAGCAGTCGTCGGCGGTTGGTGTGCGCGCGGCGGGGGATCGTGGTGTTGGGCAGGCCAATCAGTTCGCTCCAGCGGTGCAGGTTGTGCGCGATCGCGGCGATTACTGTCCAGGCCGCGTTCGCGGCGAACTGGCCTGAGGGGGCGTGTGCGAGCGCCTGGTCGAGCAGGTCGCGAATGTCGAGCTCAACGGTCGCGTGATCGCGATGCTCAGCCTCAACAAGGGCGAGCGGCTCGGTGCGATTAGTCAACGCCGCGAAGTGCCGCCAGGTCTCAAACAGCTGGGCCTGGACGCCAAGCGTTCGGACGCGACGGACGATCAGCTGCTCACCGTTCGCTGTCGTGGTCTCGGCGATCTGCGCTTCCCCGGTCTTGGGGTAGTCCACCAGCGGAACCCACGCTGCTTCGGGGATCAGGGCGATCGCCGCAGCGATCGCCGTGGTCTGCCGCACCCCAATCGAGTACAGCACGCCGTTCGCGGCGAGCCGTGCGCGGAGCTTGGCGTTGTGAAAGCCGGAGTCGGCGCGCAGCAGAATCTCGCCGGTCGCGCCAGTGCGCGATACCCGCGCGAGCAGCTCGTCAACGAAGCGAATGACGCCGCGCTGCGTGTGGCCTTGCCAGCGCGGAAGCGGACGTGCAGCACCTCGCCGCTACCTGCCCGGGTGGCCAGCAGCGGGTGATAGCCCAGCTTCTTGGTGTAGCCGTAGCTTGCGCCCTGCTTCTGGCTGCCATGCACCTCACGGATGAACGAGTCAACATCGATCACCAGCCGCTGGGCGCCCGGGCCGGCGCCCGCCGTCCACGCCCGGGCCAGCAGCTCGCCAAGGACACGATCGAGCTGGCGGACATGCCCGAACGTGAACGCCCGCAGAAACGTCCCGAGCGTCGAGGGTGCCATCACACGATGGCCGAGCACCCGCCCGGTGCGGCCGCTGCGCAGCACGTCGCAGCCATCGATGCTGTCCGCGCCGAGCAGCATCGCGTGAACCAACGACATCACTTTGCGTCCTGGCCGGAAGTACCCCACGCGACGGCCCAGGTCCACACACCCGTTCACTAACGCCTCGATCCCGAGCTAGCGCGCGAGTGTCGCCGCGACCAGCACCCCCGCATCAGCGACCGACCGATCATCGTCAAAAACGACGTCGATCGCGTCCAGCGAATCCTTCACCATGTGGGTGACCTCCTGAGCGGGGCCGCGGCTGCCCAATACAGCTGCTTTTTCCCTGCTTAGGAGGTCACTTAAACACCCGCGCCGGACAGAACGAGCCCATTACGCGGTGGATTGAGGCTGAAACGTCCGGGCGGCCTGCTTGGCTGCCCGGCTGATGAAGGTGGTCGCCACGATGAGACGGTTCGGGCTCGCCGAGAGCGAGCAGGAACGCGTGTGGGAGCTGTGGGGCGAGGGCACGTCGTTGCGGGCGGTCGCGCGCAAGCTCGGCGCCAGGCCGGAGTACGTGCGTCGGTATGTGACTTCGACGGGCGGGGTGAAACCGGCAGCGAGAGAGCGCTCGAAGCGATGCCTGTCTGAGCAGGAGCGCGAGGAGATCTCGCGTGGTCTCGCGCGCGGTGAGAGCTGTCAGGTGATCGGGGCGCGGATCGGGCGCAGTCACACCACGATCTCGCGAGAGGTCAACCGCAACGGTGGCCGCGAGCGCTATCGGGCGCGCGACGCCGATGAGGCGGCGTGGGGGCGGGCGCGGCGGCCGAAGCGCTCCAAGCTCGCCGCGTGTGCGCGGTTGCGTGAGGTCGTGGAGGAGAAGCTCGGGGAGCGCTGGTCGCCGCAGCAGATCTCGGGCTGGCTGGGCCGTACGTATGCTGATGAGCCGGAGATGCGGGTGTCGCACGAGACGATCTACTTGTCGCTGTTCGTGCAGACACGTGGTGCGTTGCGCCGTGAGTTGTGCGCGCAGTTGCGCAGCGGTCGGCGCACGCGCCAGCCGCGGGGTCGTCGGGCTCCGCAGGGCCAGGGGCGGGTGCGGGAGATGCTGATGATCAGCGAGCGGCCGGCCGAGGTCGAGGATCGCGCTGTGCCCGGTCACTGGGAGGGCGATCTGTTGCTGGGCAAGCGCCCGACGGGGATCGCGACGCTGGTGGAGCGCACGAGCCGCTTCGCGCAGCTGGTGGCGCTGCCGGACGGCTATCGGGCAGAGCCTGTGCGTCTGGCGCTGACGCAGAGCATCCGCTCGCTGCCGGCGCAGCTGCGTCGCTCGCTGACCTGGGATCAGGGCAAGGAGATGGCTGAGCACGCCCGGTTCACTGTCGACAGCGGCGTGCAGGTGTACTTCTGCGATCCGCGCAGTCCGTGGCAGCGGGGCAGCAACGAGAACACCAACGGCCTGCTGCGCCAGTACTTCCCCAAGCGCGGCGATCTTGGCGGGATCGCCCAGGAGCAGCTCGACGCGGTCGCTGCCCAGCTCAACGGCCGGCCGCGCAAGACGCTCGGGTGGATGACACCAGCGGAGCGGTTCGCCGAACTGGTGGCGAGCGGTCCTGGCTAAACCGGCGCGGGCCTGCCGCTAACATCGACGAGGTGTGTTGGTAGCCACCCGGTGAGATTGACACTGACAACGTGTCACGTTCGGCACTAACAATGTGTCACCATTCAGTGACACCCACATACATAAGAGGTTACCGCCACGCACGGTGACGACACGTCACCCCACCCGCGTGGGTCGAACGGGCGCACAGCAACCCCCCCTCCGGGTACCGCGTCGGCGACGGCCTCGACTCCACCGAGACCCGCCGGGTAAGGTCGCCGATGCAGCGCAAGCGGTTGGGCGCTCCGTGTGAGAAGCTTCAGTCGTCCGAGGTGGTGCGGTGACCCCTTGAGCCTAAGGCCGTATACGAGACATATTGCTCGGCGCGGTCGGTTGCGCCGAGCGAGCTCTGCGGCCTGCACAGGGAGCGGTCGACGAGCGGGAGGACGCCGGGGGAGTTCTTGGCGAGCGAGCTCCTGGGCGTGCGGGCGAGGGAGGGAGCAAGCTCGAGCGCGAGCAGTATCACTCGGCAGGCCACGCGGCCCAGACGACGTCGGCGCCGCCACCGACGTACTGCTCGAACGGGGGGTAGAAAGCCGCGAAGTACGCGCCGTAGCCATGAATCGCAAGCGCGACGTGCTTCGCCCAGTCGCGTAGTGTGGTCGGGGCCTGGTGTGGTTGGGCGGGGTGGGAGTGGATGATTGCGTCGAGTGCTTCTCGGAGCTTCTGGTCTATGGCACCGAACGATCCGAGGTCATAGCCTTGGCGGAAGCTGAAGAAGCCGGTGCGAACAAGTTCCTGAATTTCTGGTCCGTGCCTCGCGCCGAAGTAGTTCTCCTGGGAGAGCTCTTCGGAGCACACGAACTTCTCTCCCCAGGTGTAGATGCCGTTCGGCTTCAGCTCCAAGGTATTGCGGACGAAGTGCACGCGTGGTGTCCAGCCTCCCTCGACTAGTTCGAATCCGCCTAGATGGAGGATGGATGGACCGCGCAGTCGTCCATCTTGAGACAGAGTGTTGAGCTCGACGGTGAGAGACGTCGAAACGGCGTCAAGAGTGTTGGCATCTAGGTTTCGGCCGATGAATGCATACAGCCACTCGTCGGCCGGTTCGCCACCGAAGTCGGCTGCTCCGACGTAGCCGAGGATGACTTCACGGTTAGGCCATTTCAAAACCTTGGGGCGCTCGCTTTGACCACGCACGATGATCTCCTCGGTGCCGTCACTGAGCGTCACCTGCGCCGTGATGTTTCGGTCGGCGCCGAAGAGCAGCCCCTCCGGCACCAGCCGCACTACGAGGATGGACATCCCTGCGTTCCTTCCCGATGCGCGGGCACCGCTGGCGTCGGACTACGCCAGCGGGGTACCACTTCAGCCGTTTTCGTGAGCAGGAGCGCTGACGTCTTGCGGTCCTGCGCCGGCCGTGATGCTCTGCATACGCGGTGCCGGGAACATCGGGACGTCAGCATTGGTCGTGTCGCTCGCCGATGCCGCATCCGGTCGTCCACCGGGCTGTGCCGATAGGTCGCGATTGCTTGCAGACGCGGAGGGCGGTCCGCCTGACGGTCGACCCGACTCGCTCATCGCCCGCTGCGTCTGGTGTCCGTGGGCCGGTTGCCCTCACGGAGCGACACGTCGAGCGGTGGGGTGTCGAACAACGGAGCGTCAGGATTCGGGCCGCGGGGGCCAGGCGTGACCTCGATCTGGTTCGCCGCTGGTGTGGGTTGCGAAGGTGGGCTACTGGATTGTGTGGGGTGGTCCTCGGGACACATGGTGATGGGGCGGCTCGGCGAGCCGGATGGCAACCGCTACGCCAAGGACAACGGTAGCGATGATGGCGGCGGCGAAGAATCCAAAGGCCAGCGCGAGCCGGTCGCCCTTCCTCTTGTTGATCGAGCGCGCCGCGCGAACGGCGGCGACGTGCGCCCTCATGATCTCGCCACGCACCTGCGTCGGGGCCCGATCGAGGAAACGCGGGGTCGCCCACCGGTCCAACTCGTCGATGTGAATCACGGTACGGAATGCCTGAGGACGTATCGCAGCAGTTGCAAAGCCAAGCGAAACGAGCAGAAGGATCAGCGACGCACCGATGATCACGACCCACAGCGTCCGGGCCCCTGAGCCGGCCTGGAGGTCGGCTATCCGACTGGCGAACGCGACGCCGGCTACGACGAGGACCAGCGCCGCTGCGATCAGCCCGGCTGTCTTCTGATCGAGAGCTTGCGAGCGATCCACCTCCTGCTGCGCGATGTCCTTCGCGCGGGGCTCGAGCAGGTCGACGTTCGCGCGGATATTCGGCTCGAAGTCAATCGAGTCGTGGCGACGGCGGCGCCAGAGCATGCGACTACGCCCCCCAACCCGCACGCCGAGCGGCCTGATGGCGGCGATCGAGCACCTCGGCGATCTCATCGATCCGCTCGGGCCGCGCCGCGGCGTAGCGGGCGGTGGTCCGGAGATCGACGTGCCCGAGCCGCGCGGAGACCTCGTGCACCGGTACGCCGGCCTCGAGCAGGTGCGTCGCCCAGTAGGCCCTGAGCGAGTGCGGGTGCGCCAGCCGCTCCGGCACGCCGGCGGCGAGGGCATGGCGGCGCACGAGCCGGTGCACGGCGACCGCTGAGAGGGGGAGAGGGTCCTGGGCGCCGTGGCGGCCGAGGCGAACGAACAGGGGCTGCTCGTCGAGCAGCCCGCCCCCGCGGGCGAGCGGATGGATCTTGAGCCAGGCCTTGAGCGCCTGCTGGACCGCGTCGGGGACCGGGACCTCGCGCTCGCGCCCACCCTTGCCGCGCACGTAGAGGCGGTGGTGACGGGCGTTGGCGCGCGGGCGGCGCAGATCCCGGGCCCGCAGGCCGCGCAGCTCGGCCGAGCGTAGCCCGCAGTCGCCCAGGACGCGCAGGAGGGCGTAGTCGCGCTTGCCGGCGATCGTGCGCCGGTCGGGCACGCGTAAGAGGTTGACGTAGTCGGTGTCGGTGAGGGTCTCCGGTGGCCCAGGCTCGTGGCGCGGGACCCGGACGCCCGAAACCGTGTCCTCCAGACCGAGCTCTCGGGCGAGCGCTCGGAGCATCGACAGATACACGCGTACGGTCGCCGGCGCCGCCGGCTGACCGCCGCGGCCGCCCGAGACGGCCAGGTGCTGGCCGTAGGCGGCGATCACGTCGGCGTCGAGATCGCCGACGACGGGCGGGCGGCCGAGCTCTGAGGCCAGCCAGTCGCCGAAGGCGCGGAAGATCGCCCCGTACTGCCGCCGCGTGCTCGCCGTCGCCGCCCGCGCGGCGATCCTCTGCGCCTCGCCGAACAGGTTGCGCTCGGCGAGCACGGAGGGGATAGGCGGCGGGGAGGAGGAGAGGGTGCCCGTCGACGCGACCGCACCGGCGCTCGAGACG
The DNA here is from genome assembly GCA_963836065.1 of uncultured Solirubrobacterales bacterium. Taxonomy (GTDB): domain Bacteria; phylum Actinomycetota; class Thermoleophilia; order Solirubrobacterales; family Solirubrobacteraceae; genus Palsa-465. The sequence goes on along the minus strand of CAWIII010000033.1, from coordinate 228,641 downwards.
AGCTCGGCGTCGACCAGCTCGAGCTCGACTTCCTCGCCGGTCTCGCCAGCGACGAGCGTGAGCTGCGCTCCGCTCACGGCGAACGCCTATTCCCGAAACCCTCCATCTCGGGTTTCGCACTTTTGGGGGTGCTGGGGGTTGGCTGGCGGTGGTGGTGACGTGCCGTGGTAGGGCGCTGGGTTTGGGGTTCTGAGCAGGCGTAGAGCGGTCGCGCTGGGGAGGAGCATCGGCGGGTTCCCCGAAGTCGTGGGCGTCCATAGTCGATGCCGCGGGCGGGTTGCTGCCCGGTCCGCGGCGCCCACGGGGGTCCCCGCCGATGCTCTGCTTACCAGTTTCGCTGGATCAGGTGCTCGTCCTGTTCGCGGATTGTTTTTCTCGCCCGACGTTTCGGACGTTCCGGGCGCTGGTCGTGGGCCAGGTCTCCCAGACCGGTCTGCGGACGGTCACGGGGATGCTCGTGGGTGCGAGGTTGTCGGGGGTCTGGCATCACGCTCGTGCGCATCGCTTCTTCAGTCACGCGCGCTGGTCAGTCGATCAGCTCGGGCTGCGGATCGCGGTGCTGATCGTCGAGCGGCTGACCGAGCCTGGCGCACCGGTGCTGGTCGCGGTCGATGACACGCTGCTGCACCGTCTGGGACGCAAGATCCATGGCACGCATTGGCATCACGACGCGACGGCCAACAGTGAGCAGGACGCGGTCGCGTGGGGCAACAACTGGGTTGTGATCGGCCTGGTCGTGCGGCTGCCGTTTCTCGAGCGCTCGGTCTGCCTGCACGTGCTGTTTCGGCTCTGGCAGCCCAAGCGCAAGGAGATCCCCAAGAAGAAGCCCGACCCGCTGCGCCCCGCAAAGCCCGTTCTGGCCAGGGAGCTGCTCGACATGCTCGCCGCGCGCCTGCCGGGCCGCGCGATCCACTTGGTCGGTGACGCCGCGTACGCCACGGCCGCGTGGCGTGGCCTTCCCGGCCACGTTACCCTGACCTCCCGCCTCCGCTCCAACGGCGTCATCTTCGCGCCCGCGCCACCGAAGACCGGCAAGCAAGGACGGCCCGCGACCTGGGGCAAACGGCTACCGACGCTCACGCAGATCGCCCGCGACGCAGCGACGGAATGGACCGCCGCGAGCGTCCGGCGTTACGGCAAGACCGAAACGCTGATGCTCCACACGATCGACTGCCTGTGGGGACCCTTGGGCGCCGAGACCCCCGTCCGCGTGATCCTCGTCCAAGACGCCAAGAAGAGCAACGGCTATCAGATCGCGCTGATCACCACCGACCGTGACGCCACCCCAGCCGAGATCGTCGAGCGCTACGCCGACCGCTGGCCGATCGAAGTCGCCTACGAAGAAGGCAAAGAACTATTCGGCGTCGGCCACGCCCGCAACCGAACCCGCAAAGCAGTCCAGCGCACCGTTCCGTTCCAGTTTCTCTGCATGACCCTCGCGATCATCTGGTACGCCGCCTCAGGCCACCACCCCGACGTCGTCGCCGAGCACCGCCAACGCGCCCCCTGGTACCTGACCAAGACCACACCGTCATTCGCCGACATGCTCGCCAAGCTCCGCCGCGTGATCATCGCCGCACAATTTCACCCAGGACAGACCCGCACCCCCACACCAGCAGAAATCCATCAAGTCCAACACGCATGGGCCGCCGCCGGGCTATGAACTGCGAAAGTCGAGCTCCATGTCGGGTCACGTTAAACCGCGCCTCAGACGGCAAGAACCGCTGGAACCAGCCGGTCCTCAGGATTCAATAACGGAGTTTTCGGACCCGAGCGCACGCAGCACCGACAATTCGCTCACGCTGGCTCTTTTCGGCGTGCGACGGTGCTCCTCGACTTTCCTTGACCTGCGAAGCTGTCCGCCGCGTTTTGCCTTGGACCGTCGCTGGGAGCGGTCGACGTCCTGAAAGTCCGACAAGTAGTGCAGGGGGCTGTGCAGCCAGATACGCTCTCGTGTGCAGCCGCTTGCGCTAAGACCGAGGTTGACGAGGTGGTAGCCCATGGCGATCTCCGAGACCTCGAATGTGGTGGCGAGACCGGCGGTGGTGGGCGTTGATTCGGAAGCGGCGGTCACGAGGCGTCGTGACACGAGGAGGTCGGCAGCAAAGTCGTTGGCAGCGCATTCGGCTCTGTAGTCGATGCCGGGCACACTCCGAGGTTGCCCCGGCCGCCGTGGAACTCCGGTGACGACGGTCTCGGTGTGATCGTTACACAGTGACTTCGATCGCGGCCTCCTGGGTCGTGGTGACACGTGCCCTCACCTTCGAAAACCCCGAAACTCGAGTGACCGTAAGTGTGTTCTCGCTCGAGACCTCGTGCCGCTCCCGCCAGCCCGTGTGTGGTTTATACGGACCCGGTTGGCACGGGTTTACGGATACCAAAAGCCCGCTCGCGGCGTACAGTCGGTGCCGATTACGATACGTCTGAGGCTGTCAGAGAGCGCGAGTGTTTCCGTACCGGAGCGACCGCCAAACTGGCCAGCGGCAGCTTAGCCGCCTAAACCTACGGACTCGTGCTCTCGGCGTATCGTTACGAGGAGACAGGGAAGGCGCCTCAGCCGCCACCGGCCGTTCGCGTTTTCTTGAGGAGGGTTGGTGAGGCTACGCGGCGCCAGGCCGGCGGGGTGCTCGGCGCGCGTGTAGTCTCGGCCCGGATATCGTCCCTCACCCAAGGCCCCCTCGACGAGTACCGGGCGACGCCCGAGCGCACCCTGGATCAGCGCATGGCAGGGCGAACGAGGTTCGTACGCTTCGCGCGCAGCTCAAGCGCGACCTCAAGGCCCGCAGGGTGTCGATTGGTGCGCTGCTGCTCGACCCGCCCCCCTACCTGGAGACCGCGAAGGTCTTTGACATGCTGCTGGCGATCCCCAAGGTCGGGAGCGCTGAAGGCCACCAAGATTCTGGATCGCTGCCGGGTCTCGCCCAGCAAGACGTTCGGCGGCCTGAGCGAGCGCCAGCGCGCGGAGCTCGCCGGGCGCCTGCACCGGTCCTGACTTACATTGCTCTGATTTCTGACGGCGGCCGTGACCCGAGCCTTGTTGGCAGGCAGCGCGTAGGAGAACCTGTTGGCCGACGCTCGATAGGCCGTCGTGCTGTTCGCCAAGCCCTTCACGGCTAGCCCGTCGATGCTGACGCTCATGGAATTGGGCTCAATCGTGTCGGTCTGCTGCTGGACCCGCAGCCGCAATTTTTGCCGGTGAGGGTGCCGGAGGGCTTGCCGGGCGGCTGAGATGATCGGCCCATGCGTCGATGACCGGGACGAACAGGTAGACCCGAGCAGGGACACTGCAGCTGCGGTACGCCGTCGAATAGCTCTGCAGGTAAGTAGCCCCGGCGAGGAGCCAGACCGTGCCTGACTGCCCGAGCGTGCAGTCAACCGCTTCGGGCTGGCCACGGTCCCCGGATTGGGGATCGACCACGGGCTGTCCGCCACGTTCGGCTGTTCCAGCGTCCACTGGCATTGGGCCGCCGACCCTTGCGAGTATGTCTGGCCCTGCACCGTCGACGAGGGGGACATGACCCCCGGGCCGGGCGGTGCCGTACCGTCACCGACCGGCCCCGGTCGGACGGCGCGAGTGCTTTATCACTCGACGCGCCCGCGCAGCGCCAGCCGATGCCGAGGCGGCTGGCGGCCGCGCACGCAGGGGACATAGTCCGCGTTGCGATCGCACGCAGCGCACGGCGGCGCTGCTGCGGGGTGGGGGGATGCGTCGAGCACAGCAAGAACCACAGCGACGTGCGCTGCACGCGACCACGCCGTCGGTCCTCATCCGCGATGTTCACGGTTGAACTCAAATGCATCGCCACAGCCACTAATCGCTTCGACCTAGCCGTTTGGCGCTCGGGGTCGCTTGGGCGCGTCAGATCGCGGGGTCTTGTGCGGGGTTGTAGGATCGGTGTCAGTTCGCCTCAAAGCTCGGCGGGCGATGGTTTTCCGGCTTCAGCTCCTGGCCGGTGTCGATGGTGTTGACCGTTTGTCGGTCTGCGCCATAACGCACGCGTCAGGAGCCGAGCCCATGCGTCCTTTCACCGAAGCGCCAGATCTGCCCCGCGGGACAGGAGTTGACGTGGCGCTGGCCGGCATCGCAGCGAGCGGCCAGGCTCGCCCGGCCACAAGTAGCTGCTGTGTGATCAGCGGACGCAAGAGCGCGCGCCAAGCCGCCCGCGCGGGCCAACCCTTGCGTGAGCGGCGCTGATGGTCGGCGCTATGAGCACGTATCCGCGAGAAGCGCTCGATCGCGCCCACGATCGGCATCTGGCTGCGGTCGCAAGGAGCCTCGGATGGGCGCGGGAATCGGCAGCGCGCGGCGACTATGCGGACGCGCTCGGCTGGGTTCGGGTAGTCGAGGCGATCGGCGACGCGCTTCCGCACGAATACGAGGCCAAACGCCAGGCGTGGCTGAGCGCCCTCGCTGCGGAACCGGGCGTGGACTCGTGACGACCGACTGGACATCGAGCGCGAGACCGGCGACGCCGTTCCTCAACTGTCCTCGCTGTGGCTTGAGCATTGCGCTGCGGTCGTGCTCGCGGCCGAACGCGCACTGTCCGCGGTGCCTGGGACGTAACGGCACGATTGTCGAGCTGTTCAGCTCCCGGCTGCCCGCCGTTGCTCTGTATGCCGATAATTCGCTGCCAGGAGCCGGTAAGGCCTTATCCCGCCAGCGCGGGGTGATGTAGCGATGGCTTCCCCAGCCGTTCAGATCGCAAGCCAGAGACGATCGGCGAACAACGCCCCGAGCAAGCCTGTGCGGATCGACCGCGTGGCGACGACCGTGGCCGTTGCTCTGCCTGATGGCCGGCGTCTGAGCGTGGAGTGCTGGCCCGGGGAGGGCGCGCCGCTGGTGCTGCTGCACGGCCTGCTGGATTGCGGCGTCGGCTGGAAGCATTTGGCGGGGGTGATGGATCGTCCCTGCTACGCGTTCGATCTGCCCGGCTTCGGCGACTCCGACCTCCCAACGCGCAACCGCGTCTCAGCCTACGCGCAGGACGTGCAGGCCGCGTTGGCGGTGCTCGACGTTCACGACTTCACGCTGGTCGGGCATTCGCTCGGTGGCGCTGTCGCCACCGGGCTGGCAGAGCGGCTGCGCGATGATGTGGCCGCGCTCGTGCTGATCGCCCCTGCCGGCTTCGGGCGGATTCATCTTGCCGAAGCCTGCCAGCTGCCGGGGGTGCGCACCTTGGTCCGTCACGGACTGCCGCTCACGCTGCGGAACCCTGTGACCGCGTTGGGGGTGTACATGGCGGTTATCGGCAACGGGCATCTGCCGGACCCCGAGCTGCTCGAGCGGCTGCGCAAGAACGCCGACCGCTGGGCGCCGGGCGCGGCGTGCGCGAACGAGGCGATCACCGTGTCGGGGCTCTCTGACCGCGCGTTTTACCGCAGCCGGCTTGACTACCACGGGCCGGTACTGGCGTTGTGGGGCGAGCGCGACCGGCTCGTCCCGCTCGCTCACCGCGACGGTGTCATGACCGCGTTCCCGCAAGCGCAGGTCAGCGTCTGGAAGAAGATGGGCCACCATCCTCAGCGCGAGCGTCCGAGCGAGCTCGCACAGTTCATCGAAGCCCCCTCCGGCCACGTCCTCCCGAGCGCGCACAGCGCCGCGACGAGCAGCAAGCCCCGGCGTGGGCGTGTGGTCGCGGTCCGGTTCACGCCGCAGCCGCTGGCGGCTGGCGCGGGCAAATTGCCGGCCGGCGCCTAGCGATCACGCTTCCGACAGCGCCTAGCTACCACACGCTCGCGCACCGGATCGCGCGCACCAGCCGACGCGGTAGTGCTTCCCGGCTAGCAGCTAGAAAGTGTGCGCGGTCCGCCCACGTCGGCCGTTGCCGGCGCTTGGTGGGGCCTATCCCCGCCACAGATCAGAGCTGGGCGTGCAAACCCTCGCGAATGCCCTCCGCCGAAGCCGACGCGGGAGTCCTATTTCCGCTTTTGGGCTTACCTTGACCGAACCATAAGGCGCGTGGCCATCTCAGAACCCCGATTCGGAGCTTTGCTGGACAGCCCGCGTCCGACGGACCGGGCGGACGGCCCCCGACGCGGGGAGACGCGCTCGCGCGGTCCCAGTTTCCACGGTGTCGCCAGGCTGCGCGAGCTGTTTGAGCGTCAGCGCCGGGCGGGAGCATGCGGCTGTTTGGGGAGTAGGCGGTGGCCGTCGACGACGGCAGCGGCGAGGTCGATCAGCTTGCGGTTATCGAGGCGTGAGCGTTCGCGCAGCATCTCGAACGCGCTGTTCTCGTCGATCGAGTGGCGCTCCATGAGGATGCCCTAGGCTCGCTCGGTCAGTGCGCGGCGTCCGAATGCTCCTTCGAGCTCGTGGTATTCGGCGAAGCGTCGCAGCACGATATCGATCGAGCTCTGCCAGTCCTCGACGCCATCGTCGCTGATGTAGGCGAACACGCCCCGTTTTGACGCTTCCAGGACGAACTCGGGATCAGGCGCGTGCAGCAGGGCGATCACCGGGCAGGCGGCCTCGCGCACGATCTTGTCGATCAGGTCGAGCGCGTGCTCGGAATTTGCTCCGAGTCCGACGAGCGCGACATCGGGGCGTTCCCGGGCGGTCACAGGGCCGACGTCCTCGACGTCGATCTCACGCGCGATCACCTCGTGGCCGAGGGCCACCACGATCGGAGCGACGAGCGAGGCGATCTTTACGCTCATTGGCGATCAGGACGCGCAGATGGTCGGTCTTGCGCTCGTCCATGTGCAGCTCCAGCAATTCTAAATCAAGGCAAGTCGATTTCAACTCCTGAGCCGGCGGCTCCGCTGCCAGCATCAGCCTCCGCCTGGCGCACGCGCTTCCGCAACGCCTCCGGGTGGATACCCAGATCAGCGGCGATATGCGCGATCGGCCGGCCGGACTCGAACACCAGCCGCGCGCCTCGCTCCAACAACTCCTCTGGATACTTCCTCGCTCGTGGCATCGACGGAGCGTCTCCTCTCCGGACGCAGAACATAGGAGCAGTTATGTGCTTCAGGACATAACCGCTCTCCGCACGATCCGGCAGCGACAAAGCGCGACTGCCCCGGGGCGCGCCGTTGCTACTGGAACCCCCGACGGACGAAACGATTGCGTCTTCTGGAGATTGGGACACACCGTTTCCCGACTCTGCTCATAGGGTAAATCCCATCCGGGAGCGCATTCTGTCCTACGCAAATTCCCCCTGGGGCGCACTTGCCTCCAGGCCCTGCTTCCGACGTGCAGGACCCCAACGCGGCGGGCAGACGGAAACCAATGCGTTTCTGCGCCTTAATCCAAACAGCCGTCCGATCGAATAAGGAGACACTTTATGAGTGATATCGCTGACGCAGCACGCAAGGTCCCTGGCGTCGCGGCAGCCGAAGGCGCGATCAAGGGCGTCTTGGCGAACGAGGAAGACCTGCCGATCAAGGATTACGACAAGCAGACCGCGCAGGACATCGCGGACCAGCTGAAGAACCTCTCCCAGCACGACCTGCGCAAGGTCGACACCTACGAACGTAAGAACGAGAACCGCGCGACGATCACCGACAAGATCGCCAAGCTGACCGGGGAGGAGCCCTGGTCAGGCTATGACGAACTCAGCGCCGAAGCGGTCGCCAAGGCCGTCGGCGAGGGGGACGAGGAAACCGCCAGAAAGGTCCGCAGCTACGAGCGCGATCGTAAGGACCGCTCCACCGTGATCGACGCGGCAGACCGCCGCATCGCCGCCAAATAGCCACAGCCGTCCGCGCCGCCCCGGGGAGCCATTCTCTCCCCGGCCCGCGGCGGCGGCCGTGGCCAGGCCGACCTACCTTGTCAGATCCTTCAGAGGCGCTCATGACGATCAAGAAGGGGGTTCGGGATCACAGGGCTGCGAAAATCCTGGCTGACGGTAAGGTCGGGGCGCATTCGCAGATCTTGGGCGCCCAGATCAGCTCGAGGGCCGAACGCGTGAAGACGCGTGGTTCTCGCCTCGCCGTGTTCGTGTCGGCGTCGATCCCGAGAGGAACCAGGAAGGCTCCAATTCGATGACAAGCAATAACCAGAACGGGGCGCCGCCCGAATCGGATGTTGAGCGAAGCTCAGATCCGGCATGGTGGCGCGGCTGGAAGTCGGCATCAGGGGGTGGGGTACGAAAGAAGAAGTAACCCGGGAGGGTTGCGTGGGCCGGAACGTCAAAGGCTTGCGATGAAGGGGACGCGGGTCGGGGGAGCGCGCGGGGTGCGTCGCGCGTTGAGACCGCTTCGCTCTCGCGTTGATCGCTCTGGAATGCCCTGGGTTTGACGGAGACCGGGTTTGTAGGTCTTTCAAGTAATTATACCAAGTTAGTGCGAGTTGCTACTACTGTAGGTCGGAGACGACCCCGAAGGGGTCGTACACCCCCGACACGCTCAAGGTGCCAGTACCGGTGGGGCGAGGCACGCCTTCAGGGTGAGTGGCGAGCGCCGCGACGTATCGCTGCTCGTGCTCGGCAGGCGGTCGGTTGCCGAGCGAGGAGTGCAGCCGGACGTGGTTGAACCATGCGACGTACTCGACGACGGCGAGCTCGAGCTGGGTGTGGGTGCGCCACACGCGGTCGGCAATCAGCTCGGTCTTGAATGAGTCCACGAACGACTCGGCGAGCGCGTTGTCATACGCATCGCCGACCGTGCCGACCGACGCCAGCACGCGGGCGTCGTCGAGCTGCTGGATGTAGTCCTCTGAGGTGTACTGCGAGCCCTGGTCGGTATGCGCCACCAGCTGAAAGTCAGCGCCCGGCGCTCGGAGCCCGAGCGCCATCCGCAGCGCGTCGAGAACCAGCGTGGTTCGCATGTGGCCGGCCAGCTGCCAGCCGACGATCATCCGTGAGTACACGTCGATCACGAACGCGAAGAACAGCCGGCCCTCCCACGTGCGCAGGTAGGTGAAGTCCCCGACCCACAAGCGGTCCGGCGCCGGCGCGGTGAAGTCACGGTTGACGAGGTCAGACGCCCGCTGCGCCTGGGGATCGGGGATCGTGGTCCGCCACGGCTTCCCGCGCCGCTTCGCGCCCTGGATGCCCGCTGAGCCCATCAGCCGCGCGACCTGGTCGCGCCCCGCAGCCTCGCCCTCGCGGACCAGCTGGGCGTGCACGCGCCGGTAGCCGTAGCACTCGTAGTTGGCCCCATGAACCTCGCGGATGCGACCGGTCAGCCGCTCGTCCTCGACCGCTCGCTCCGACCGCTCGCCGGTCGCACGCTGATAGTACGCGGACGCCGACACGTCCAGGGTCTGACAGATCGGCTCGACGCCGAGCTGGTCGCGATGCATGTCGATGAACGCGCTCACCTCGGACGGTCTGCGTCGAGCTCGGTCGCGAAAAACACGCTGGCGGCCTTCAGGATCTCATTCGCGCGGCGCAGCTCATGGTTCTCCTTGCGCAGCTTCTTGATCTCCTCGCGCTCCTCGGTCGTGGGCAGATCCGGCCGCAGACCGCCGTCGGCCTCGGCCTGCCGAACCCGTTTGCGCAGCACCTCGTGACCGACACCGAGATCACGCGCGACCGCCGCGACCGGACGCCCCGACTCGAGCGCCAGCCGGACACCACGCTCGATCAGCTCCTCTGAATACTTCCTGGCTCTGGGCATGAACTTGCAGTTCCTTGCTCGAGGACCGAATCCTCGTTTCAGAGCCTCCGCGAAACCCAGGGCAGCTCACTCGCCACGAAGGGGTTGGTTGAGGCTCGCGAGACGTGCGGTCGTGCGAGCGGTGCTGGGCGAGCGATGCGACCCACTCGCGCGTAGTGGTAGCGGCATGGTTCCGCGGGCAGGCCGTGCCGGCAGTTGCTCGCTGCGGCTGGGGGCGGCTGGGTTCTAGCTGCTGGTGGCGGTCCAGAGTTGCGCTGGGCGTCCGCCGGTGGGGATCTGGGTGGCGGTGACACGGCCGGCGGCGTGCAGGGCGTGCAGAGCGGTCTCGATCTGGCCGGCGGGCTGGTTGTGGTTCAGCGTCTGGCTGATCTGGCTGCGGGTCAGCCCGCCCGGATGGTCGTGGAGGGCGGCGTGGATCTGCTCGGCGAGCGGATCGCCGGTCGCGCCGGCGAGTGCCCAGGCGGCGGATCGGGCGGCGTACTGTTGGAGCGCGAGCGCGGCCTGGAGGTGCGCGGTGCCGATCTGGCGTTTGCCGTCGGTGAGGGTGTAGAGCAGTGCGAGCCGGACGACGTGCGCTTCGGCGCGGGCGGTGATCTGCGCGACGATCGGGTCGTGCGGTTCGGTCGCGAGCGTGCGGTAGGCGTGATGCCACAGCTCGCGCGCGTCGGGATCGAGCCGGACCTGCCCGACGGTGCGTGCGTGGTGCAGGGCGGCTGCGAGCAGGCGATCGAGACCGGTGTTCTTCAGCGGGTCGGGGTCGCCGCCTTCGGGCAACAGCCGCTGCCGGCGGCAGGCGATCAGCAGCAGGCGGTTGAGGTACCCATTGGCGAGCTCGATGCTGGTGGTGTGGCGGCGCAGCTCGTGCTGGGTGATGTGCCCGATCACCGTGATGTGCGCGGTGCTGGCGCGCGCCGGGCTGGTGCGGGTCAGGATCGCCAGCGGCCGGCCGTCCCAGCCGGAGCGTAGTGTCGGCGACAGCGTCGAGAGCTCGCGGCCGGCGGCCTTCAGGGCGGACGCGTATTCGGGCTCGATCACCAACAGCCGCTGATCGGTGATGCCGGGGTCCTGGCCGGCAGGGTCGCGGACCGCCCAGATCACCCCCTCTCCTGACGAGAGGCCGGTCAGGATCCGTGGCGCGAGCGACGGGTCAGCGTCGAGGATCAGCCGGCTCACGTGATCCCAGGCCGTGCCCTTGCGTGCGCGCGCACTTTCGCCCACCAGGCACATGTACTCGTTGGGATGATGGCGGGTCGCTTCGACCTGGAACCATGCGCCGCGGCCGACCGCGGCGCCGAAGCTAACCAGCAGCTGGGCGAGGATCGCGACCGGGTCGGCCTCGGTATGCGGCGCGATCGTGTTGACGATCTCGCCGGGCAGCTCGTGATAGACCGCCCGGTCCGGTGGGGCCGGCCACCCCGCCGGCGCCGCCAGCAGCTCGCCGCCGGCGGGATGATCGTCATCCGGCGGCGGGTTAAGCAGCGACAGAGTCATTCGGCTGAGATCTCCGCGACCGCGGCGCGGGCGGCGGACTCGTCCACGATCGCCTTCTTGGCGGCGAACGCGGCGATCAACGACGCGACGGCGAGGTTGTTCACCTGCCTGGGCAGGCCGCGAGAGACCTCGTGAATCAGGCCGACCGCGTCGTCGCTGAAGATCGTGTCCGAGCGGCCCGCGAGCGCGAGGTGATGCGCGATATAGCTCATCGTCTCGGCGGCGTCGAGACCGTTGAGCGCGTACCGCAGACCGATCCTCTGGTCGAGCGCGGCGAACGCGCCGTGGCGCAACATGCGACGCAACGTCGGCTGGCCGAGCAACAACAGACCGAACGGGGCGACCTGGTCCATCCCCATGTTCGACAGGCAACGGACACCCTCCAGGCTCTCAGCGTCGAGGAGGTGACTCTCGTCGATCACGAGCAGAACCCGCTTGCCGCGCTCTGAGCTCTCCGCAGCGAGCAGCTCCTGGGTCTGGGGGATCAGGGCGGCGTGATGAAACCGCGGGGTGCCACCCAACCCGGTCACGATCATGCCGTAGATCCCGCGCAACCCGACACCCGGCGTGCCCAGGTAGAGCACCGTGTGCCGGGACGCGTCCAGCCCCGCGACCGCCGCCCGGGCAGCGACCGTCTTCCCCGCCCCGCACTCGCCGCTGACCACGCCGATCGCCTGCTCACTGATGCACCACTGGATCCGGGCGACCGCCTCAGTATGCGCGCGATGGGAATGCAACATCCCCGGTGCGAGGTCTTTCCCGAACGGCATGCGGGTGAACCCGTAATGCGATTGCAGCCTCTCGATACTCACCGGTCACGTCCTTCCTGGTCATTGTCACGATCCTCGCCGTCGCCGTCGCCGTCGCCGTCGCCGTCGCCGTCGCCGTCGCCGTCGCCGTCGCCGTCGCCGTCGCGCCGCGGTTGGGCGAGGCTGGCGAAGTCGATCGGATGCCCTGGGATCTCGGCGTCGCGCTGGTCGGCGAGCAGCTTGAGGTAGTCGATCCCGGTGGCGATCGGTGGCGGTGGGACCTCGCGCGCGGCTTGCGGGTGGGTGTGGCGGCCGATCACGAGCGGCACCGCGACCCCCATTGGCCGGTGCTGGAAGCGAACCTCGATCCGGGTCAGGTCGAACGGGTCGAACACCAACTCGATCTTCCGACCGACCAGCGCCGCGTCGACCTCATACTGGTTGCCGTGCAACGACACCGTCGCGGTCTTGGTGACCGTCCGTTCCACCGACCACAGGAACGCCTCTCTGAGCAACGCCGGGGTCGGCAACAGCGGCGCGCCGGCAGCGTCGAACCGCTCCAGCGGCGTCGCCTTCGTTTCGCAGTGAACGCGTCGGTGGTAGACGACCTCCAGCCACGCGGAGAACAGGCGGTTCAGCTCCGGCAGACTGACGTCGGAGCGGCCGTTGATCTCGACCAAGAACTGATCGCGAACGGTCCGGACCAACCGAACGCAGACCGTCTTTGCTTGACACGCCGCCGCGGCGGTGCGGGTCGCGGCGGTCAGGTGCTTTTGGGTGGTGGTCGTCCTCGGGTTGGGCGTCGAGCGGGATCCGTAAGCGCAGCTCGATCTGCCAGCCGTGCACGCGGATCTCCTCGACGATCAGGCGCAGCAGTCGTTGTTGTTGGTCGAAGTCGAGCGTGTCGATCCCGTCGGCGGCTTGGTTGGCGAAGTTGCTGACCCGTTGGCGCAGCCGGTTGCCGACCGCGAGCTGGTGGCGTTGGGCGGTGAGCTCGTTCTGCTGGATCTCGAGCTGGTGGCGTCGGCTGTCGACTTCGGTGGCTCGCCGGTCGAGTTCTTTCATGTCGATGTGGCCGGCCTGGTAGAGGTCGGTGATCCGGCGGCGCTCGGCGGTGGCTTCCTCGACGCGGCGGGTGAGGCGGTCGAGCTGGGCGTCGAGGATTTCGTCGTCCGGCGCGGGCTCGCGGGAGACGAGCGCCTGCTCGCCGGCGAGCAGCACGTCGGGGCGCAGCAGGATCTCGCGTACCTGGTCGAACACGAACGCGTCGAGCTCGTCGGCGCGGACGCGCCGCTCGGTGCAGCGCTTGTCAGGCCCGCCGGCTTTGACCGCATCGTGGTAGGGGCAGCTGTAGTAGCGGTTGCGGCGCGTGCCGCCGTCGGCGCTGGAGCTCATCTGCTGCGTGTAGGACTTCACGCCGCAGCGGCCGCACACGACCAGCCCGCGCAGCAGCCACAGCCCGGGGGTGGTGCGACGCGGGCTGAAGATGGAGTTGTCGCGCTTGACGCGTTGCGCGGCCTCGAACGTCTCCTCGGTGATGATCGCCGGGACCGGCACGCGGATCCAGTCCTCGCGGGGTCGGAGCTGTCGACGGCCGTGGCTCTGTCCTGGGGTGGCGGGCCGATCGTCTCGTGGCGGAACCACTCGGCCGAGCCCGTGTAGCTGCGGTTGCGGATCAACCCCGAGAGTGTCGAGGTGGCCCACACCTCCCGCCCGCTGGGCGAGGCGACGCCGTCCTCGTAGAGGCGGCGGGAGATCCCGCGGACCGAGCGGCCGGCGGACACGACGTCATCGAAGATTGAGCGCACGACCTCCGCCTCGGGCTCGTAGATCTCAAGGCGTGCGGGGCCGTCGGCGCTGCGCGGCACGCGCCGGTAGCCGTAGGGGACCTTCCAGAAGATCGCCTCGCCTGCACGCACGCGATACAGCTTCCCGCGCCGGTGGCGCTCGGCGATCTTCGCCTTCTCGTACTCCGCGATCACGCCCTGCATCTGTGTCAGCAGCCGCGCTTGGGGGTCGTTGTCGATCGCCGGAGCGTCGGTGAAGTGCACCTTGCAGCCGAGTCGCTCGAGCTCGTCGAGCACCAGCATCTGGTAGGCGTAGGAGCGCGCGAGCCGGTCCGGTGTCAGGCACCACACCGTCTCGATCACACCGGCCTCGGCGGCGTCGCGGAGCGCGTCCAGGCCGGGGCGGTCAAGCCGCGCGCCGGAGTAACCGTCGTCGAGGAACTCGGCCACGATCTCGTGGCCTTCCGCCGCCATCCGTGAGCGCAGCGCCTCGACCTGCGAGCCGATCGTGCCGCGCTGCTCCTGCCCCTCTGTCGATACTCGTGCGTAGATCGCGACCTTCATCCTGCCTGCTCCTCTCGTTCGGTGGCTGCCGAGGCGGCCACGATGATCTGAAACCCGTCCGCGAGCGCGAGCTCGTGCGGGTCTTGGTAAGGCGACCACGCCGGGCGCTGCGCGCCGACGACGCTCGCCACGTACGCCGGCGCGGCCTGTGGCGAGGCGATCAGCCCCCACAGCCCGGAGCGCTCAAACCGCCTGGCGGCGGCGTCGAGCGCCGCCACCCCAGCCAGCTCCAAGCCGCGCAGCCGCTCGTAGTCGGCCTGCGCCGCCTCGCCCACTGGCCAGAAGCCCCGGCTCACTTCCGTGCGCGCTCCACTGTGCGCCGGTGCAAGCTCACCCCGAACCGCTGCTCGACCTCTGCCGCGAGCACCGCGCCCGACGCCTCGCGCGGCGCCGCTTGCAGGAAGGCGACGATCTCGTCGGTCAGCCGCAACGGCCCGCGCCGCCCGCGCCGCTCGTCCAGCAGTCCTGCCATCCCCTGCTCGGAGAACGACGCCAGCACCAGGTAGAAGCCGCCGCGCGAGTAGCCGTGCGACGCGGCCGCCTCGGTCACCGACACGCCGTCGAGCGCGTGCGCGCGCAGCATCTCGTACTTGACCTGCACCTTGTCGGCCGCCAGGAAGAACGGCCCGCCCCCGGCGAACACGGCCGCGGTCACCGCCTCCGCGCGCGGGTGCAGCAGCCCCTGGCGCTCCAGCGCCGCCCGCCGCGCCGGCTGGCTCACCAGTGTCGCCCCCGATTGTCAACTCTTTTCCACCGCATTCAGACGCAAACGATAGAAGCGTTAGCGGACAGAATGTGTAGATACCGAGATCTCGAGAAGGCTGCGACATTCTTAGCTCGACATTGCGGCGCACATTACTGATCACTTCTCGCGCCGCTGGAGCGGCCTGCGAGCACGCCGAACGTGCTGAACCATGCGAAACAGCCCGGCCCGCCCCGAGGCGTCACGCACTACCGAGACGCGAAAGACGAGCTTTGCGTTCGCACCGTGCGAAAAAATCTTTCGATCTTGCCTTTCGTTGTTGCCGCTCGGGGGCTGGCGTGGATCAGTTTCACGCCCAGCACCGCGCACACCCTGAGCAGCGGCGAGGACACGAACGCCGATCCGCGATCGACCAGGACCGCGTCCGGAACGCCACGCGCCATCAACGCGGGCCGCAGCGCCGCCTCCAGGCGAAACACGTCCTCGCCGGTACCCCACCGCCACCCGACCAGCAGCCGTGAGTGGTCGTCAATGAACGCCATCAGCACCGCACGCCCGCCGCCATCGAGCTTCGGGCCGTGCAGTCCGTCCCCGGTCCACAGCTCGTTGCGCACGGACGCTTCGAACCGGCCATACACCTTCCCGGGGGTGCGGCCGTCCGCGCGGACGTTGAGCCCCGCGCGCGCGAAATGAGTCTGCAACGTACGCACCGTCGGCACCCACTCGCCCGCCGCGAGCATGATCTGGTGCACCTGTGCCGCGGTCCGCTCCGGTCGCTCCTGCTTGAGCGCGACCGCCAAGGCCAGCACCCGCAGCGACGTCCGTGGCTTCACCCGCCGCAGCCGCGGGCACAACGCCTCAAACCCGCCGGCGCGGTACGCACGGATCCACTCATCCAGCGTCGAGCGGGAGATCCGGACCAGACGGCCGTCCGGGCCCAGATGCTCGGTCTCCGCCAGCGCACGGACAAGCCGCCCGCGCTCAGCCTTCGACAGCGCCGGGTCTGCCGGGCAGCGGATCAGCGCGTACCTGAACAGTCCGATCTCCCTGCGACGGTCCTCATCCACACCGACCTCCCAACGCTCGACATTTCGCGAGCGCGGGACGGTCTCAAATCACCGCACCGTCGGGAAGAGGTCACCTCGTGTGGCCAACAACAGCCCGCCCGAGAGCAACGCCGCCAACGACCACACCGCCCGGCCTGGACCGAACCGCAACACCCACGACCGAGCCGCAACCCCGATCGCCTCCAACGCATCAGCGAACCCGTCACCAGCCGGCAAGATCGGCCCCAACTCCGCGTCCAACACCAACGCCCAGCGCGTGAAATGCGCACGGATCGCCTCGGCATTCGCAGCGAACCGCGCGAGCCACCGGCGGACCGTCCTCACCGGCACACCCAACTCAGCCGCGATCCGTCGATACCCCCGACGCCGCGCGCGCGCCTCGATCGCCGCGCCGATCACCGCCGCCGCGTACTGACGACGCAGCAAGCACAGATCGGGCAGAAGCACATGCGTGCGCGAGCACGCCCAGCACTTCGACCGCCGCGGACGCAACGACACCGTCCCGTCCCCGCGCACACGGATCGACCGCACACGCGCGAACCCCCACGGCGCCAACAACCCCCGACACGACGGGCACGACAGAACCCCGCCACACAGCTCAGCCTCGACCCGCGCCTCCTCGGCGCATACGATCAACATGGGTGCCACCTCCGGCATCCAGAGAGCCCTCCCGGCAGAACGACAAGGCTCGACGGGAGGGCTCTCGCGCGTTCAGGAACGCGCGAAGCCTCCCACCCCCCGCCCAGCGATCCCGACCGTCAACAGCGCGAACACGCCCTCGCGTGCCGGAATCAAGCTGCGCTCAACATCGGATCGCGATCCGGTTGACCGAGCAGTGGTCCGCCGTAGTGGGCGAGGAGGAACATGATGGGGATACGGCCGATCCTCATCCGCGCCGTATTGAGTTGGTAGAAGCAGTGATATACGTGCTTCGCCTTCTGAAGGGTGGAGAGGTCTCCGTGCCAGGAACAGTTGCGTTCCCGCAGAGCAGTTTCCAAGGGCGTGAATACAAGTTTGGCTATCCCCGGCTCCGCGCCACACCGCGTTCGAGCGATACCGGCTGGAATCGGCGGACACCGACGAACTCGTCGCCCTGTGGCGTGACCTCAGAACGCCCGCCGTGCAGGATCAGCGGTTCTTGGCCACCGCCATACGCCGGTTTGCGTTTGCCGGTGAGCGACCGAGACTTGAGGACCGCATCCTCGACCTCATGATCGCAGCGGAGGCGCTATTCACCCCCGGAACCCAAACCGAGGTATCCCATAAGGTGGCCCGGCATGCTGCCGCCTTCCTCGAGCCGCGAGACGCCACAGCGGCCGACGTCTTCAAGACGATAAAGCAAGGTTACGGCGCGCGAAGTGCCATCGCCCACGGGCGGCATACCCAAGATCGGGCGGCTCGCCAGCGGCGAAGAGGGGCGGCTCGATCGTCTAGTCGCCCTCGTTAGCGAGTACATGCGGGATGCGCTGAAGCGGATGATCGCTCGTGCTGTTGCCGGCACCGCGCTCTCGGGTCAAGACGCCTGGAACACGCTCGTCCTTAACAAGCTCGGCGACTCGGCGAGTCATCACACGATGCCGCCAAGGCCATGAGCCAGCGGGTGCCGATTCGGAGTCCAGGCCCATCGCTCAACTTGGACGTCCCGAGGCCGCATTCAACTCGCCGATGCCGGCGTGTTCAGCAGCTACGTCACGGTCTGCCGCACCGCACCTTGACTGCCACTGGCACGTCTGGCAATCCCACCGACATCTGAGTGGCACTCGACAAGGTCTCGCCAAAAGTGCCATTTCCAGGCAAGACGACATAATATTCGGGTGCGGGCCGTTCTCGCGACGAGCAGCGCGCGGCACAGGTGCGCGCGTACGAGCGCGCCCACAAGAACCGCGCCGGCGTCCTCAGGCCGCCGAGCGCCAGCATGCCAACGCGTGACGACACCCGCTCGCGCGAAGGCCCGGTGCTCCCGCCGGGCCTTCATGTCGCGGGAGATGGCCGCGGCGAGTGGTCACGCGCCGCCGTGACCATCCCGCACGAAGCCGTGTCGTCCGGCTCGAAGCTCGCCGAGCCTGACCTGAAGCGCGCCAGGACGCGGAGGTCGGGCCGGCCGACCCGGATTCCCAGGACGCATCGTCGACGCTGACGAAAATCCGGCGCGTCGGCAGCCGCTCGCGACGCTCGCCGATCAGTCGCGGAGCGTCCAGGGCGCGACCACTCGGATCGTCGCTCTTTCGGCGGGGCAGGCCGCGTAGGACCGAGCGGGTGCGGTCGACGGCCGGCCGGGCCCGTGCGGCCGAGCGGCAGATGCGCACGACGACGATGGCGGCTGTCCGCTGCGGCGCCGCTGGTCGTTAGGGGGCGGCGATGGGACCGGGGCGGGTGGCATCCTGTCGGGTGGCATGGTACGCGCGAGCGACCCTCAGCGGCGGAATCTCGCGGCGCTGGGGGACGCGGCGCCGTGGGGTGCGGTGCCGGCGGAGGTCGCCGCGGTGATCGGGCCCGGGCTGGTCGGGGCGGTCGACGACCTGATCGCGGCCGTCCGTGAGCAGGTCCCCGACTACGATCAGCCGTTGGAGGGCGAGTTCGGGCGGTTGCTGCGCGAGGGGGTCACCGCGGCGCTGCACCAGTTCGTGGGCCTGCTCGGCCACGACACGGACCTGGCGGACGTCGCGATCTACGAGGCGATCGGGCGTGCGGAGTTCCGCGAAGGGCGGACGCTGGACGCGTTGCAGTCGGCGTATCGCGTGGGTGCGCGGGTGGCGTGGCGGGCGGCGGTGCGCGTGGGGGAGGGACGGCTCGAGCCGCGCGTGTTGTTCGCGGTCGCCGAAGCGCTGTTCGCCTACATCGACCGGCTGGCCGATGCGTCATTCGCCGGCTACGCGGATGCGCAGTTCATGCAGGAGGGATCCGCGCAGGCGCGCCGCGACGCGCTCGTCGAGCTGCTGGTGCGCGGGCCGCTCGTCGACGAGCAGGCGGGGCAGGCGGCCGCCGAGCGCGCCGGGTGGCCGCTGCCGGCAGCGCTGGCCGTCGTGGCGGTGGGGGAGTCCGATCCGGTGGCGCTCGCCAGGCGCCTGCCGCCGCGCACGATCGGCGCGGCGCTCGATCCGGTCGGCGTGCTGGTCGTGCCCGATCCCGACGCCCCGGGGCGCGTGCACCAGCTGACGGCGGCGCTGCGCGGGAGCCGCGGGGTGCTCGGCCCGACCGTGCCGTGGGCGCAGGCGTACCGGTCGGCGCGGCGTGCGCTCGCCGGATGGCCGCTGCACGCCGCGGGACGGCTCGGTGACGCGCCGCTCGTGCGCGCCGGCGATCACCTGCTCGCGCTCGTGCTGTCTGCCGAGGAATCGCTCGCCCGCGAGCTGGCGCACAGCTGCCTGGCGCCGCTCGACGTGATGGCGCCGGCGGCCCGGGGGCGCGCGGAGGCGACGCTGCGGGCGTGGCTCGATGCCTACGGCGACGTCTCTCGGGCCGCGGGAGCGCTGCACGTGCACGCGCAGACGGTGCGCCAGCGGCTCAGGGCGCTGCGCGCGGCGTTTGGGCCGGCGCTCGACGAGCCGGTCGCGCGCCTGGACATCGCCGTGGCGCTGCGGGCACGCGACCTGCTCGAGTAGCCGGCTAGGCGGCGAGCGCTAGCGGCTCGGGCGCGGCCGGCTCCCCGACCACGGCCGGCGCGGGCGCCGGCGCGCCGCCGCCGGGGAGCGACATCCGGATGATCTTGCGGAGCACCTGCGCGTACTGGGGTAAGGGGATTGTTGGTACAGAAAACCGGTCTAACCTCGATTGTCGGTTCGTTAATTCGACTGAGCTTTCTGGGCTTGGATCAGCGGGCGGGGAAGCTGTAGCCGAGGGTGCGGCCGCCCCACCAGGGAACCTCGATGCGTTTGTCTTGGTAGCTGGCGTCGAGTAGCGCGGGGGTGTGGGTGCGGCGTCGGAGCGCGACTTCGATGTGGCCGGGGGTGAAGCGTAGTTCGCCGATTCCGTCGATCAGCTGGGCGCGGAGCGTGTCGGGGGTCTGGTTGCGGTAGGCGGCGTGCAGGCCGTGGGCGAAGTGTCGGTAGATGAGGTCGGCGAGGATCGTGAGCGCGACGTCGAAGTCGACGGCGAGCGGGACTTGGGCGCAGAGCGAGTCGAGGTGGAAGGCGCGGATCTGTTCGGCGAGCTGGTTCTCGATCCCCCAGCGTTTGGCGTAGCGCTCGATCAGCTGCTTGGGGGTGAGGTCTTGGCGGTTGGTGAGGAGCAGCGTTGGCTGGTCGCGGCCGAGGCCTTTGACGGCGAGTTGGCGGAAGGTGCGGCCTTTGAGCGTGACCGGGTGTTCGTGGTAGCTGGCGGTCTTGTGCTTGCCGGGGCGGTCAAGCCGGGTCTTGGTCCACCCGCTCGCGGGCAGCTGCTCGAGCGTGGCGATCAGCTTCGGGGAGCGCTGGCGCAGCGTGATGAAGGCGACGCCCAGCTCGTCGAGCTCGGCGAGGTGCTCGTGGGTGGTGAGCTTTCCGTCGAACACCAACAGCTTCGGCAGCTCGCCATGGGTGCGCTCGTAGAAGCGGCAGAACTCGATCACCTCGCCTGACTGCGCCCGTGCGGTCAGCTCGGCGTTGGCGTAGATGATCGTGTGCTGTTGGCCGTCTTGGGCGATGAACGTCAGCACCGAGCGGGTGCGCTGCGAGCGGCGGGGAACGTAGTGTTTGTCGAGGATCGTGTCCTCGCCGTAGCTCATGATCGCGTGAAAGTCGAGGTTGAGCCCCTGGTCGCCCAGCAGCCCCGCGTCGCTGAGGCGGGGCTGCAGCGCCTCGAACAACGCCACTTGCTGGGCGCGGGTGGTGCGATAGGAGTAGGTCTTCAAGTGCCAGGTCTTGGGCAGCGCGTTGAGCCCGCAGAACAGCCCGAGCGCCGGGTCATGAACCACGTTTTGCACGTGGCTGCGCCGGCGACGACCGGCGAGCTTGAGCGTCATCAGCGACAGCACCGAGCGCAACGCGGACAGCTGGCTGGTGGACGGCCAGCCGGCCGCCTCGATCAGCCCGGGCAAGTCGAGCTCGATCAGGTCGCCGATCAACAAAAACAGCCCGGCGTGCTGGGTCTCAAGCCTGCCCGACTCGGGCCACTCGGCGTCTTCGAGCACGTGCACCTTCGGCGCGGAGAGCCGCTCGGGCTGTCCCTCGCCGTTGGGCTTGGCGGCCGGCCGGGGCATCCGTGAGAGCCCGGCCTCTTTGAGGATCTCCCACACGGCGGTGCGCGACAAGGGGGTGCCCGCCCGCTCGAGCTCGGCCACGATCTCCTCGATCCCGTGGCGGGAGCGGCGCAACCCGATCACCCGCTCGCGGGCGGCGTCCTTCTTCGGCTGATGCTTGGGCCCCGGGCGCGATGAGGAGAACAGCTCCGCGAGATCGGCCTGTCGGTACTGGGAGATCAGCGTCTGCACGCTTGCCTTGCTGTAGCCGAAGCGCTCGGCGATCTGGGCGGCCGAGAGTTCCTCGACCCAGTAGGCGCGCAGCGCCTCATACCGACGCTGGGCGGCAAGCGTCGGGTCCGTAAAGCGCTCGTGTCCCGGACGGGCCATAGCTCAGTCGAATTGGTGAACAGAACCGCCGCGTATGATGCGTAATCCCGCGGACGGATCGATGCCGCGACCGTACCCCGGCCATCAAACCCACGCGAAATCCGGGCTATCAACCGGGCGATCCGGCGCGCCGAGCGCCGCCGCCCGCAGGCACTACCCAAAGCAGAGCACCGCTCATCGTCCACCAATCCTGATGAACCAAGATCCCCGTTCGCCGCCCAACGCCGCTCACAGACCATCCCGCTACAGGCGAATTAGTGAACAACCGCCCGCCGACAATCCAGGCTAAGCTAAGAGCCTGCTTGAGAACTCAGGCGGTGGCTGGCTGGGCAGCGCCGGGCTGGCGGGCGAGGCGGCGGGTCATGACGATGATCATGGCCCAGTAGATCTAGGTCTCGTGGTGTGCGGGCAGGCGCTCGTAGTCGCGGACAGTCCTGCGGTGGCGGGTGATCCAGGACAAAGTCCGCTCCACCACCCAGCGGCGGGGCAGCACCTGGAAGGTGTGCAGGTCATCGGGCCGCCTGACGATTTCCAGCGTGAGCTTCGGCTTGAGCTTGCTCGCGGCCCAGGTGACGAGCTTGCCGGCGTAGCCGCCGTCGGCCCAGGCCAGCTTGACCGACGGGAAGGCCCGCCGCAGGTTCCACAGCAGCGGTTTGGCGGCGTCGCGGTCCTGTACGGACGCGGCGGTGACCAGCACAGTGAGCAGCAGGCCCAGGACATGGACGGCGAGGTGCTGCTTGGTCCCGTTGATCTTCTTGCCCGCGTCGTAGCCGCGGCGGCCGCGGCCGATCATCTCCGAGCGCTTCACCGACTGGGAATCGATGATCGCCGCCGTCGGGCCGCTCGTTCGCCCGGCGGCGGCGCGGACCCCGGTCGCGCAGGTCATCGTGCATCCGCTCCGCCGATCCGTCCGCCTGCCACTTATCCGCCCACCAGTAGACGGTGCCCGCGGGCGGGAAGTCGGCCGGCAGCGCCCGCCACACCGGGCCGTTGTTGGTGAGGTAGCGGATCGCGTCGACGATGTCGCGCATGCACCAGCTGGGCGGGCGGCCGCCGCGGCCGGCCAGCCACGCCGGGGCCGGCAGCAGCGGCTCGCAGACCGCCCACTCGGCCCCGGTCATGTCCGAGGGGTAGCGGCGGGCGCGGGTGCTGCGGGAGATCCCGCCCGGGCAACACCGGCACGCCACCATGCCCGGGACAGTCGCTGTCTGGACATCACGATCGTCGGCAGGGTAGAACGGTACGCAGGGCTCCTGGCATCGCGCTGGCTTCACACCCAAGCGATTACCAGGGGCCTCCTTCCGTTCCCGTCAGCGACACGCCGCTAGGCCCTGGAACATCGCGATGCGTCCCCGTCGGCGGCAGGCGCGCTGGCTCGCATGTCAGGATCTAGCGGCTAGCGGTTGCTGGCGGTATCGGCCAGGGAGGACGCCCGGATCTGCCTGGTGACCTCTTTGACCGTAGCGACCTGCGTGAAGACCATGCCGAGGCTGGCAAGCGTGGCTCGCTGCAGCTCCTGCGCCGGCACGCCGTTCATCTCTTTTGTGGCCGTGCCGTCGCTCAGGAAGACCACCCGGAAGTCGTGCTGGGATGCCTCGCGGGCTGTGGTTTCGCAGCAGATGTTGGTGGCGATGCCGCTGATGATCACCGTCTCGATGCCGCGCCCGCGGAGCTGCCGGGCCAGATCGGTGCCGTGGAAGGCGCCGTAGCGGGTCTTGTCGACGATGAGGTCGTCCGGCGCGACGTCGAGCGCTTCGTGCAGCTCGGCGGTAGGGGATCCCACCTCGCGGCAGGTGCGGATCAGCCCGTTAATCGTGGCGACCAGCGCGCGTCCGTCAGGGGAGGCCAGCGGGGTCCCCTCGACGAAGCAGCGCTGCATGTCGACGTTGATCAAAGCGGTCTTGGCAGGGATGAGCGGGAAGGCGGGCATGGCAGCACCTCCGATTGCGCATGAATACAGTGATCCTGTATTGATACAGTGATACTGTACTCTTATGAGTTCCCCGGTCAAGCCCCCGGCCGCACCCCGGACCCGCCGCGCCGAACGGGCCGAGCGGACCCGCCGCCGGATCGTTGAGGCCGCGACCTCGCTGTTCGACTCCCGGGGTTACGCCGCCACCACCATCGAGGCGATCGCCGAGCAGGCAGACGTCGCAGCCGAGACCGTCTACAGCCGGTTCCGCACCAAGGCCAACCTGCTCGACGCGATCCTCGAGCCGGCGATCGTCGGCGTGACCGACGGGCGTGACCTGTTTAACCTGCCCGAGATCGCGGAGATCCGGCAGTGCACCGATCAGCGGGCCCAGGTCCGCATGCTCGCCCGCTTCTCCCGCGGTATCCTGCAGCGCACCGCCGTCGCGCACCGGATCCTGCGATCCGCCGCTGCCACCGACCAAACCGCGGCCGAACTGCAGCGTCAGGACGCCAGACGGCGCGCCGACGGGCAGCGCGCCTACATCCAGATGCTCCTGGCCAACGGGCCACTGCGCGACGGGCTCACGGCCGGCGATGCCGCCGGCACCTACTCCGCGCTATCCAATCCCAGCACCTACGCGCTGCTCACCGCCGAGCGCGGGTGGAACCCCGACAAGTTCGAGCGATGGCTCGGCGACAGCCTTACCTTGCTGCTCCTCCGCAGCTCAGCAGCGCGTCACCACAGCCCGGCAGCCGCGCCAAGAATGCCGACCCCGAGCGCCTCGAACTGACGACACTGCAGAGCAACACCTCAGGCTGCCTGCGGGACGCGCGGCGCCGCAGGCTACCTAAACTAATTTAATTAGGTTTCAAGCAGGCTCTAAGCGACGTCGGCCGTTAGCGACACGTCGCGCGCCTTGCCGTTCGTAGTCACCGTGGCTCCCCGCTGCGGTTTGATCGGTGCGGGGTGCCGCGTGGTACGAACACGAACGAGCCCCTCGGCGCGGCGCGTAGCTCGCCGTCGAGCTTGAAGCGGAGCTCGCCTTCGAGCACGTACCACGCTTCGTCCTCGTTCGCGTGCGTGTGCAGCGGCGGTCCCTGACCGGGTGGGATCACGTTCTCAAGCGAGGTGAACGTACCGTTGTTCTGCTCGCCGCGCGCCGTGAAGGTGAGCGGTTCACCCACAGGTCCTTCGATGGTGGCCCCTTCGTTGGGACCCACGACCACGGGTTCGCCCTGGTGGGTCATCCGGCGGCCTCCTCTCGAACGCCGAGATCCTAGACAAGGACGAGCCGCAGCGCCTCGAGGCCGAGGCGCCTGCTTGCGACGAATGCCAGACTCGAACTCGGGATCGACTGCGCTGGTCGAAGACGGTGGACAGCGGTCTCGTGGCCGCTCGTCGGGCTGGCGGCGCGAGAACGCTGGTCGCGGACCGTTGCAGCGGTCTGAGGATGTGCGGGACGCCGTTTGGAGGCTTCCGTCTGTCATTGCGAGCAGCAGCGTTCTCGCGACCGCCGCCGGGTCGTTGTCGTCTCTGTCTGCGGCCCCGCCTGCGGGTTCGCGCAGGCTTTCATGCCGCGGTTGCGCGGCGGTCGGTGATCGATTCGAGGTCTTTGGCGACTTCCGCGGCGGACGGCATCACCGCGATTTCCCGGGCCAGCGCTTGTGCGGCCGCGTGCTCGGGCGAGCCCGCTGCGAGCACGGCGCGCACGGCGTCGCGCACGGCGGTCGGGGTGACCTGCTCGGGCATCAGGACTCGGGCGGCGCCGGCCTGCTGGCAGGCGCGGGCGTTGTCGAACTGGTCTGCGCCCTGCGGGGCGAGCACGAGCGGCAGCCCGGCGGTGAGCGCGGCGAGCATTGTGCCGGTGCCCCCGTGGCAGATGACCGCATCGCAGCGTCGCAACAGCGGCGCCAGCGGCAGCCATCGCTCCACGTGGACGGTTGCCGGCAGGTCGCCGAGCGCTGCGGGGTCGTTCAGCTCGCTGACCGTGACGACGACCTCCACCTCCTCTCACCCGCCAGCCCGGCGAGCAGCGGAGCGAACTTCTCCGGCCGGTTGAACAGCGGCGCGGTGCCCAGCGACACGTACACCACGGCGCGGTTGTCGAGCTGATCCGCCCACGCGGGGAGCGCGGCGCCGGGGTCGCCCGGGATCTCTGGGCGGATCGCCCGGGTGCCGGACGCCGCTGGTACCGTTCCCCCGGCGCGGAGGCGGGGAGGGCGCGGGTCCAGGTAGCGGCCGCGGTAGATTCCGCCGCACGGATCGGGGTCGACGCCCGCAGCCTCCCAGAGCCGCCGCGCGCGAGCGGCCGTCGCTGCCACGACCTTCGGATCGAACGGCTGTCCGAACCCGTAGCAGACCGAGGCCGCGCCGAGTTCTGCTGCGAGCAGCGGCCCGGAGAGGTCGACCGGTGGATGTACGACCAGATCGAGCGGGCGTAAGGCGGCAAGCTCCCGGAGGGCGGGCAGCTTGGCGCCCGGGTGCACCGACCCGAACATCGCCGCCGGGAAGGCGATCCTGTCACCCGCCAGCGCCCGTTTCACGTCGGCATCCGCCATCGCCGCGATCATTCCGTCCATCGCGGACAAGCCCGCCTCGACGAACTCCAGGCCGCTCTCAGTGACGCGGCCTTGAAGGTTCGCCCCGGTGGCGACGATCACCTCATGCCCGCGCTCGGCGAGCGCCCGCCCCAGCGGTATGAATGGGCCGAACACGCCGTCCATCGGCGTTGTGCTGCACAGAACACGCATCAGATCCCTCCCGGTCGTTGCTGTAGTTGCACTATATACCGCTACTATGGGGATTAATGTCAAGCCAGCGGACAACCACACACACGCCGGGAGCTTCCAGGGACGGACGGCGGCGAGGGCGCCGCGGCTCGGACACGCGGCGGCGGATCGAAGAGGCCGCGGCGCGCCTGTTCACCCGCGACGGCTACACGGCGACCACGATGCAGGCGATCGCAACCGAAGCCGGCGTGCACGTACAGACGATCTATCTCGCGTATGGCACCAAGCCGGCGCTGCTTGCCGCCTGCGCGGCGCGGCTCGTGGCCGGCGAGGAGGACCCAGAAACCCACCCCGGCGAGCGCCGCTGGGCGCGGGAGGTCGCCTCCGAGCGCGATCCGCGCGCCAAGCTCGCTCGCTACGTCAAGCACATCGGCGACGTCACCCCGAGGATCACGCCGCTGATCGACGTGCTCCGCGCCACCGCCCCCGCCGAGCCAGACGTCGCAGCATTCCTCGCGCACATGGAGCACGCACGCCGCGAGGGGCCCCGCCAACTCCTCGGCCTCGGCGTCCCGTCCGGGACATGGCGCCCCGGACTGACGCCCGACAGGATCGCCGACATCGTGTTCGCGATCGCCTCGCCGGACACGCTGCGAGCGTTGATCGACCGCTGCGGCTGGCAGCGATCCGCCGCCGAGGCGCTCATCACGCGCACCCTCGAGCGCGAGCTGCTGCACCAGTGACAGCGTGCGTGTCATCCGTTCCTCCCGGCGCGAGCAGATCAGCTATCCAACGTCACTGTCAAAGCGCCGCCGTTCGCTCGCAGATCCGTACGGACCCACACACAGCCGCCCAAACCGTCAGCCAAGTTACTGGCCGCGCATGACCCTGCACCAACGGCGATCTGGTAAGCAGACGATCCAGCCATGACCGCTGCCGTGGAGACGCTCGGTCTGACGAAGACGTTTGGCGCGACGGTCGCGGTCGACCGTCTGGATCTGCGCGTCGAGCCAGGACAGGTGTTCGGGTTTCTGGGCCCCAACGGTGCGGGCAAGACGACCACGATCCGGCTGCTCCTCGACCTGCATCACCCAAGCGCCGGGAGCGCCCGCGTGTTCGGATTGGACAGCCGCCGGGACAGCGTCGCGATCCACGCACGCTGCGGGTACCTGCCCGGCGAGCTCGAGCTTCACCGAAGGATGACCGGCCGGTGGGTACTTGACTGGTTTGCCCACGCCCGCGGAGGTGACCAGCGGCTGCGCGATCAGCTGGTCGAACGCTTCGGGGTGATCCTCGATCGGCGGATCGGCGAGCTGTCGAAGGGCAACCGCCAGAAGCTCGGGATCGTGCTCGCATTCATGCACCGCCCCGAGCTGCTGGTGCTCGACGAGCCCACCTCAGGCCTTGACCCGTTGATGCAGGACGAGTTTCACCGCCTGCTACGCGAGACGACCGCCGATGGTCGGACCGTGTTCCTGTCCTCACACGAGCTCGACGAGGTCCAGCGCATCGCCGACCGCGTCGCGATCATCCGCGCGGGACGGCTGGTCGTCACCGACACCATCGAGGGACTACGCCGGCAGGCGCCGCAGACGATCGAGCTGCGATTCGCCGCGCCAGTCCCAGCCACCGCGTTCGAGTCGCTGGACGGCGTGCAGCGGGTCAGCGCGCAGGGTGATCGGGTCACGCTGCAGACGACCGGGCGGCTCGCTGGTCTGCTGCGGGTGATTGCCGACCATGACCCGCTCGACGTCATCGCGCGGCATGCCGACCTCGACGAGCTGTTCCTGAGCTACTACCGCGAAGACGGAACCGGCGATGACGGCTGAGATCGCCCGCTACGACCTCCACAACCGCCGCCGCTCGACGATCTGGTACGCGATCGGAATGGGGCTCTACATGCTCGTGATCGTCGTTCTCTACCCGTCGTTCAAGCACTCGACCGAGCTGAACAAGCTGACCCAGGACCTCCGAGAGTAACCGCGCGAGATCCAACGGTTTGCGTTTGTCGCCGTCCTCGACCTCTGGAGCGCGGCACCCCGCCTATCTGACATTTGCAGGTGTTTCGTGACGTCGCAAGCGGGCTCCGGCGCGGGTCGCGCTGCAGTCGAGCCGAGCGGCGCCTGTTCGGAGTCGCGCTGGTTCGTGCGCCCTGCTGACGGTCCCGATTTCCAGTGGTTACGGGCCGTTGGCGACGGCGACAAATAGAAAGCGTTGGATCTCGCGCGGTTGCTCTCGGAGGTCCCACTCGAGAGGCTGCTCGCGAAGGAGACGCGCGCGAACCCAAGCCCCGAGCTGCAGGAGCTAACGGCTCGCGCGGAGGGGGCGCTAGTCGGACCCTGGTTCTGGGAGCCGTTCACCCGCGTCGCGCGCGCTGCTGGGAACGAGAGCCTCGATCGCTGGATCGCTGTCAACGGTCCGACGATCGAGTCGCAGTTCACCAGGCGTCCCCCGCCGTGGCAACGACCGGTCGATATGCCGCTAACCACGGCCGCGCTCGAGCAGATAACACGGCCCATCACCACGGCTCTCTACCCCCGACGTTACGCGCTCAAGAACCGAGCGCGAGCGTGTGTTGGGCGCGCTGCGCGCTCTCGCCAAAGAGGGCAAGGTCCAGTTCGTCGAGTCCGACGATCCGCGACCGGCGACCTAGGACCGGCCTCAGGTCTCAAGCACGTGCGCGCCCGCTGACCCGGGTAGCCCCCATCCGTGCTCGCCCCCCCCAACGCGACCAACAGAACGAACATTAGTGAGCGGCGGTCTCCGCCGTCCCCTTGGGTAGGGCAGGCTCGAGCTTGGAGTAGGCCCAGCGAGAAGTTTCGTGCGGAAAACCGGGTTTAGGCAGCGGCGGCGTCTTGTGGCGTGTTGAGCGGGCGGTAGGCGCCGCGGTCGTGTAGTGGTGCTGGGAGCAGGACGCGGTAGCGGCCGCGTTAACAGCGTCGTAGGCATCGTCTACCGTGATGCGTTGTAGGTAACCGACCATTGCCCCGCCGCGCATGTCTTTGCCATACGCGTGCTCGAGCATGATGAACCGAAGGACTCCGTCAGTGCGCCGCGCCCGGTTCACCGGACACCTTGGTGAACGAAGCGATCATGCCATGACCGCCTGACGGATCAGGTGCTCGCGTGCCTCGACGGGTGTGCGGAAGGCGTGTCGTTCGATCAGCCACTCGGCGTTGAAGCGGCGTCCGAACTCGCGCACCGCGGCGCGGAGCTCCTCGAGGGTGTCGAAGCGCTCGATCCATAGGACCTGTTCCTTGAGGGTCTGGATCGCCTTCTCGGCGCAGCCGTTGGTCTCGGGCTCGTAGTGGAACGCCGGTGAGCGGCTGATGCCGAGGTGGTCGATCTCGGTCTGGTGGTGCTCGGAGCGGAAGCAGCTGCCGCCGTCGTAGCGCAGGGCGAGGCCGGCGGCGACGGCGGCCTCGATGGACCCGAATCGTTCGGTGGTGACCTCTCGGAGGAGGTCGGCGGCGGCCCAGCGGTCCATGCGGGCTGCGGCGTCGTACCACACCTCGCCCGAGGCGTGGTCGACGATCACGAACACGGCGCAGCGGCCGTCATGCTCGGTCCAGCCCTCGGTCGCGTCGGTCGCCCACAGCGTGTCGGGCACCGTGACGGTGATCGTGCCGTCGTGCAGCCGGGCGGCGCGCTTGCGGACCTGCGGGGTCGGCGCGAGCAGCCCGGCCTCGCGCATCAGCCGCAACACCCGCTTGCGCGAAGTGCGCACCCCGTGGCGGCGCAGCCGGGCCCACACCTTCCGGTGCCCCTCGCCGACGAACGGGCTGTCGGCGATCACCTGGCGGATGTGCTTCAGGAGCTCGGAGTCGGTCATCGCACCGACCGGGCCGGGACGCCGCCTGGGCGGCTCCGAGAGGCTGCGTCGGCGGCGCTGCTCGCACGCCGCCGACCTGGACACCCCCGCCAGCCGGCACACGCGGGCCAGCGGGGCGTCCAGTCGTTCGCTGACGCTCAGCGCCTCGGCAACACAGGGCGTCGGTCCATCTCGTCGTTAAGCGCCCGCAGGATGTCCAGGTCCGTCGTCAGCTCGCCGATCTTGCGCTGCGCCTCCGCGAGCCGGTGATCTTCGACCGACGCCGGCCGAGACTTCAGCCCCTCGCGACCCGCAGCAAGGAACTCCTCACGCCAGGACGCGATCCGGCCTGCCGGCTGCCCAGTCCCCCGAGCGAGCGCATCGAGGCCCTCACCGCGGAGCAGACGGAGGACCACCTCCTCCTTGCGGCGCGCTCCAGCGCACCTCCCGGCCGCCCTCCGCGCGACCGTCCGGCGCGCCGGAGCGCGACCCCGAACGCTTCTCCATCCCGGCCTCCATGACTCT
This sequence comes from uncultured Solirubrobacterales bacterium, assembly GCA_963836065.1. Lineage (GTDB taxonomy): Bacteria > Actinomycetota > Thermoleophilia > Solirubrobacterales > Solirubrobacteraceae > Palsa-465. The sequence goes on along the minus strand of CAWIII010000033.1, from coordinate 198,191 downwards.
CGACATCGTGACCTCCTCGGTCTAATCGAGTGTCCGGACGGAACCGGGTGCGGGGATCAGTCACGTACTGGTCAGTGAACCGGCGGCCACGCGCGGGGCGGTCCAGCCGTTTGCATTCCACTACGAACTCGCGACGGGCCTTGTACGGATCGGGCTCGAGGTCATCAATCCAGGCCCAGAAGAAGTCCGGTCGCTTGTACTCGCGCGCCGTGCGCTCAGGATCCGCCGGGAGGGCTGTCGAATTAGGTAGCGAGAAGCACAATCCTCCTGTGCCCATCTTCGACAGCCTTGACCACCATCACTGGATCCCACGGGCTATCAGCCAGGAACTGCTGCAGCGACAGACCCGAGCACTGGGCCGATTAGTTAGTCTGAGAGCCGGCGGTCGGTGAGCGTGTCGCCGCGGCGCATCCGCCGGAACACCGGGCCGCGGTGGATCCGGGCGGCATGGAGCCACGCCTAGAGCGCGCGCACCGGGCATTGGTTTGACGCGCGCGCGTACGGCACCGCTACCTCCCTCGATCCACGCGCCAGCGTTATGTGGCCGTCAGCGACAACAAACGCACCACGATCGCCATAATTGCGGGAACTACCTCAACTCGGGTTTCGCATTTTTGAGGGGGCTGAGCAGGGGGCTGTCGGCGTCGCCGGTGGGGTGGCTGCTGGGTTGATGGCCTGAGTAGTGGGGCGCGGAGTGGAAGGAGCATCGGCGGCTTCCGCGAAGCGGTGGGTGTCAAGTCCGTTTCCGCGGCTGGGTGGGAGGCCCGTTCGCGGCTGCCCACGGAGGTTCGCCGCCGATGCTCTGCCTGCCCTCTTCGCTGAACGAGCTGCTGCTCCTGTTCGCGACATGTTTCTCCCGTCCCACCTACCGGACGTTCTGCGCGCTGGTGGTCGGTCAGATCTCCCAGACCCGGGTGCGGTGCGTGACCGGGATGCTGATCGGCGCGCGGCTGTCCGGGTCTGGCATCACGCGCGTGCGCACCGGTTCTTCAGTCACGCCCGCTGGTGCGCCGATGAGCTTGGGCTCAAGGTGGCCGAGGTGATCGTCTCGCGTCTGCTCTCGCCCGATCAACCGCTTGTTGTCCCGATCGACGACACGTTGACCAAGCGCCGAGGACGGAAGGTGTTCGGCTGCTTCTGGCATCACGACGCGACCGCCAACAGCAGCAAGGGATCGCTCGCGTGGGGCACCAACTGGGTCACCGCCGGGATCAACGTCAAGCTGCCGTTCCTTGAGCGGACCGTCTGCTTGCTGGTGCTCTTCCGGCTCTGGCGCCCGCGGCGCAAGGAGATCCCCAAGCACAAGCCCGACCCCGAGCGACCCTCGAAACCCAGGCTGGCAAGGGAGATCCTGTACCTGCTCGCCGCGCGGTTCAAAGACCGGAGATCCATATCGTCGGCGACGCCGCCTACGCCTCGGGCGCGTTCGCCGGCCTGCCTGAGAACGTCACGATCACTTCCCGGCTGCGTGCCGACGCCGCGCTGAACCAGCTGCCGCCACCCCGCCCGCCGAAGGGGCAGCGCAAGCAAGGCCGCCCGCCGAAGAAAGGCGCCACGCTGCCCAAGCTCTCCCAGATCGCGACCGACCCCACCACCCAATCGGTCAAGACGACCGTCCGTCGCTACGGCAAGACAGAGCAGCTCATGGTCCACGCGTTCCACTGCCTGTGGTACGAGGCGTTCGGCTCCCAGCAGGTGCAGGTCGTGATCATCCAAGACGCCAAGAAGCCCTCCGGGTACGAGCTGGCGCTGATCTCGACCGACCTCCAAGCCGCTCCCGCGAAGCTGATCGAACGCTACGCCGACCGCTGGCCCACCGAGGTCGCCTAGGAAGAAGGCAAGGAGCAGTTCGGAGTCGGCGAAGCGCGCAACCGGTCGCCCAAAGCCATTCAGCGAACCGTCCCGTTCCAATTCCTGGCAATGACACTGACGACCACCTGGTACGCGTTACACGGACACCACCCCAACGACGTCACCGACCACCGCCAACGCTCCCCCCGGTACCTGACCAAGACCACCCCGTCGTTCGCGGACATGCTCGCCAAGCTCCGCCGCGTGATCATCGCCACCCAACTTCACCCAGGTCAATGCCACGCCCCCAAACCCGCGGAAATAGCGCAAGTCCAGACCTCAACCGCGGCCACGTAATCGGTTTGAGCACAGAACGTCGATTTTGTGGCGCGGAACAAGATCGACGTAGATGTGCTCGGGTCCACGCCAAGCGCCTGGATGGCGTCGTGCTGGGCCCGAGGTCCTGGCGGTCGGTAAAGACGCGGGCGTAGCCGATCTTGAGGGGAGGGCCGGGGTGGCGCCACGCCCCGGCCCTCCTGGCGGTGTCAGTGCGCGGTCAGCGCTTGCAGTCGAGCAGCTTCAGGTTGACCGCGTCTCCCATCGCCTGATACCCCGTGTCGTTCGGGTGTAGGTGATCGCCGCTGTCGTACAGCGGTAGGAAGCGCTTCGGGTCGGCCGGGTCTCGCGTCACCTTGTCGAAGTCGATCACGCCGTCGAACTCGCCACTGTTGCGGATGAAGGCGTTCGCCGCCTCGCGGATCGCTTCCTTTGCCTCGCTGTAGTAGCCGGCCCCCTCGAACGGGGTCATCGTCCCGCCCAGGATGCACTTCCCATCGGCGTGTGCGCGCGCGATCAGTTGCCGGTACGCGGCGATCAGCTGATCGGCGGACGTGGCTTGGCCACCGCCGATGTCGTTGATGCCCTCAAGCAGGATCACGGTCTCGACAGCGGGCTGGGATAGGACATCGCGATCCAGCCGCGCCTGGGCGCTCACGCCGGCCCCGTCGGTCAGGACCCTGTTCCCCGAGATCCCCTCGTTGAGCACGCCCAGCTGGCGGGGCTCGGGCCGCTCGAGCAGGCGACGGGCCATGACATCCGGCCAGCGGTTGTTGGCGTTCGGAGTGGACCTGAACCCGTCGGTGATCGAGTCGCCAAGCGTCGCGACCGCGCCGACGGTGTGTAGGTCGGTCAGCTCGACGCCGTCAAGCCAGTACCAGCGACTGGCGGTCGTCGTGAACGCCGCCGCGGACTCCTCGGCGGAGTGATCACCCGTAGTCGACACGTAGTTGGTCGACGTCGCCAGGTTGTGACCGGTCACCGTGCCGCCGGCACCCTGGAGGTAAAGGCTCACCGCGAGATCCGCCTGCGCCGGGACGTCGCCCGGCACCGGGTCGCTGAGGACCTCCGCTCCCGGCGGAATAGTCACCGATGGGCCCCCCCCAAAGGTGACCTGGCGGTTCGTTCCCGGCTGGATCGTCGCACCGGTGTCGCGCATACCCACGAAGGCTCGCCCGAACGTGATCGCCTGGCTGCCAAAGGCATTCGAGAGCCGGAGCCGCAAGCCGCTTCCCCCTACGCTCGTGTGCACGATGTCGCGCACCGTCTGATCACTGATGTTTGCGCTCGTGCGGTCGGCGCTGCCCCCCCAGGTCCCGACCTCGTGCGTCGCCGCGCTGCCCGCGCCGTCTCCGGGCGCGGCACCAGCCGCGCCAACGGCGCCGGCCACAAGCGCCAGGCAGGCCGCCACCACGGCGGCCGCCAGCCAGCGCAGTCTGGAGGACGGCACGTCCCTCCTGGCCCCGGAACGTTCTCCTGCTCTAACCATCGGATGCTCCTCTCTCGTTGCCACCACTGGTCGTGGCCGATGAAACTCGCCGCGTGTTCCCCGTGGTTACTTATGATCGAAATCGCAAGCCCGGCTGCCCTTCCCAACACGCCCCGCGCCACTACAAGACGCCACCGCTAACGCTACACGGAGTGCAACACCGAAAGGGTGACTCAATCCCAGTAAGACTCTGACCCTGCTGGGACCGGGTAATCGCGGTCCCGGTGGTGTTTGCTGGAAGGTAGAGTGAATGAGTCACTCCCTCGAAGAATTACACTTAGGGCTCACGAATGAATTAGTGGGCTGTGGCAGGATGTTGGGTTGTGGTGGCGTATCGCGGGGGCATGATCGATGAATCGCAGATTGTTGAGCGTTATCGGGGGTTGGGGCCGGAGTTGAACGAGCGTCAGCGCAGGTTGTGGGCGGCGTCGGAGGCTCGGTCGTGTGGGCCGGGCGGGATCGCGGCTGTCGTGCGTGCGACGGGGATCAGCAAGAACACTGTGCAGCGTGGGATCGCAGAGCTGCGGGAGGGGACACGGCTCGAGGCGGGTCGTGTCCGTCGGCCGGGTGCGGGGCGGCCGCGGTTGACGGAGTCTGATCCGGAGCTGGTGGGAGCGTTGGAGGCGTTGGTGGATCCGGATACGCGTGGGGATCCGTGCTCGCCGTTGCGGTGGTGCTCGAAGAGCTTGCAGAACATCGCGAGTGCGCTTCAGGCGGCAGGACATCAGGTGTCCGATCGGACGTCCGGGAAGCTCTTGCGGGGGCTTGGGTTTCGGTTGCACGCGAACTCCAAGACGCGGGAGGGGAAGGATCATCCTGACCGTGACGCGCAGTTTCGGCATATCAACGAGACGACACGCTCGGCGCTCGCCGCGGATCAGCCGGTGATATCCGTAGACGCGAAAAAGCGCGAGCTGGTCGGGGATTTCAAGGCTGTCGGGCGGGAATACGAGCCGACTGGGCGGCCGGTCGAGGTTCGCTGCCACGACTTCAAAGACAAGGATCTGGGGCACGCGATCCCGTACGGCGTGCTCGACATCAAAGCCAACGAGGGGATGGTCAGCGTTGGTGTCACCCATGACACAAGCGCGTTCGCGGTCAACTCGATCCGCGTGTGGTGGCAGTACCTCGGCCAGAAGCGTTACCCCAAAGCGACGTGCCTGACGATCACTGCTGACGGCGGCGGCAGCAACTCCAGCCGCACGCGCCTGTGGAAGACCGAGCTGCAGAAGCTCGCCAACGAGCTCGCGCTGCCGATCCGCGTCTGCCACTTTCCGCCCGGGACGTCGAAGTGGAACAAAATCGAGCATCGCATGTTCAGCTACGTCAGCCTCAACTGGCGCGGACGGCCGCTTGAGAGCCTGCAGGTGATCATCGACCTGATCGGCGCGACCACGACCAGCACCGGCCTGAAGGTCTACGCGCGCCTGGACCCCGGCCACTACGAGAAAGGGATCAAGGTCACCGACCAAGAGCTTGCCGCCGTGGACATCGCCCGCGACCAGTTCCATCCAGACTGGAACTACACGATCCACCCAACCCAAAAGGGGCCACTAATTCTTTCGTGAGCCCTTACAGCACCGGCCTGCTGTGATGACGGCAAGTACTACCACCACGCCAGGGCCTTGTCAAGGATAGGGTCCGCCAGGCATAAACATGGTTGTCGAGTTTTCGTCGAAAACATAAGGGTTGGGTTGGTTCTCGGATGTGGAGCGGTGGCGTAGTGCTCGGGTTCAAGGGGTCCTCGCAGCACCCACCTTGTCGAGAGGAGTTGCGATGGGAGCTCGACGTCGGAAGTCAGATCGAGCCGCTCGATCCGTGATGCGTTCGCCTGGTCGTCCGTCGGTGGCGTGTCGTGAGCAGCGGCAGCGGTTCTGGGGGGCGATCGCTCGTGGTGTGTCCACTGTGGATGCCGCCGGCGAGGCGGGAGTGTCAGAGGCGGTTGGCGTCCGATGGTTTCGCGAGAGTGGCGGGATGCCTACTGTCACTCAGGCCCCGCTGTCGGGGCGTTAGCTGTCCTTCGCCGAACGGGAGGAGATCGCGATTCTGGGTGCCCGCGGGTATGGTGTGCGGGAGATCGCGCGTTCGCTGGGCCGTTCACCGTCGACGATCTCGCGCGAGGTGCGCCGCAATGCCGCCACGCGCAGCGGTGCGCTTGAGTATCGCGCCACGACCGGGCAGTGGCACGCCGAGCTGCGTGCCAAGCGTCCCAAGACTGCGAAGCTCGCCGCTAACGAGGGTCTGCGCCAGTACGTCCAGGACCGTCTCGCCGGCGCTGTAAAGCGGCCCGACGGCAGCGCCGTCGCGGGCCCAGACGTGCGCTGGATCGGCCGGCGTCACGGGCGCCGGACAGACCGTCGCTGGGGCAAGGCGTGGAGCCCGGAGCAGATCTCGGCCCGCCTGCCAGTCGATTTCCCCGATGATGCGTCGATGCGGGTCTCACACGAGGCGATCTACCAGGCACTGTATGTGCAGGGCCGCGGAGCGCTACGGCGTGAGCTGACCGCCTGTTTGCGGACCGGGCGGGCGCTGCGCGTGCCGCGAGCCCGCAGCCGAGCGCGCGGCAAGGGGTTCGTGACCGATCAGATCCTGATCAGCGAGCGTCCCGCCGAGGCCGAGGACCGCGCGGTCCCCGGACACTGGGAGGGCGATCTGATCCTCGGCCTGGGCAGCTCCGCGATCGGCACCCTGGTCGAACGCAGCACGAGGTTTGCGATGCTGCTGCACCTGCCGCCGATGCACGACCGCGGGCCGCGCGTCAAGCACGGACCCGCGCTCGCCGGCCACGGCGCCGAGGCTGTGCGCGACGCGATCGCCGCCACGATCACAACCCTGCCCGACCAGTTACGTCGGTCACTCACCTGGGACCAGGGCTCGGAGATGTCACAACACGCTCAACTGCGGATTGACACTGGTCTGAACGTGTACTTCTGTGACCCTCATAGCCCCTGGCAGCGTGGCACCAACGAGAACACCAACGGATTGTTACGCCAGTACTTCCCGAAGGGCACTGACCTCACCCGACACACCGCCGAAGACCTCGCCGCAGTCGCCGCCACTCTCAACAGCCGCCCTCGAAAGACACTCGGCTGGAAGACACCCGCCGAGGCGCTGGACGAGTATCTGCAATCATCTCACCAAGCCAGCGTTGCGACGACCGATTGATTCCGCCGTGGACGCCCGCGTCGATTCAGCGGTCGGATTCGCTCGGTTCCGCCCGTCTCGAGCGAACGGATGACGCGGGGTAGCGGTGTGCTGAAGCGGCTGGCGTTCTGCCACTCGAGTCCCGACACGCCCCGCGGACGCGGCAGCCGGCGGTGCTGCGGCTGGCACCCATGGGCAGGCTGGGGTGGCGACCGGGCCCTCACGGCGGACAGCGCGTCGCGCTGTGGGGGCGGTGTTTGGTTTGGGGAGGGTCGGCGCCTGGAGCCCGAAGACACGCGAGCCCATTCAGGTGGCCGCGAGTCATTTCTCGGTGCAGCGCGACCTGTCCGAGCTGTCCGCGCGGCGCCTCGCGCGCGTGTCGAGCTGCGTGCACAAGATCTCATCGCATCGCATGTGCGCAAACGCGCGTACGGCCGTGGTGGCCATCATCTAGTCGCGTCCGGAGCAGGCCCCGCGAGTGGGTTAGCCGAGTCCGCCGAGTTGACGCTCTCCGCGTTCCGCCGGCGAGCGGCCCTACCTCACGCTTGCCGGCGAGCTGCGCCATGTCGACTCGTTGCCGCGGCTTGAGCCGCCCATGCTTTGGCCAGGTACCCGAGGTCCGGATCGAGGTTGCACCCGAGGTGCTGCACGTGATCGTGCCGGTGCTGGCCGTGGTGCCGCTGGTCGGGAACTCTGTGCGCCATGGGAGGCTCCAGTAGCAGCGGCGCGACTTGTCTGGCGGTCGCGCTTCAGGCGAATACGAGGTCCCGACCAGGCTGGCGCGACACCCTGCATCCACTGCAACGCGGTAATCAGGCCCATCCTCGCCGACGTTGTCGCTGCCGTTCCAACGCAAGTAGCGCGGAGCGACGCGTCCGCCGCTACTGCATTTCCCGGGAGCAGCAGTGTGACCCAGGCTTCTGCTTGTAGCCCAAGGGGGCCTTCCTTAGCAACGGTGCGGATTTGCACGTTTAGCGTTAGACGCGGTTGGGGCGGTGGATCGGCCCCTCCAGGGGGTGCTGCCGACCGCCGCTCCGTGTTAGACGCGGCGGACCACGGTCGTTCGAAGCCGTGTGCTGCGCGTTAGACGCGGTGGCCGCGGGCAATCACCGCGTCTAAGCAGACTTAGGAGCGGCTCATCAAGAGGCACGCTTCCCGCGCGAAGCGGGGGAGACCGCCCGGGAAGCGAGATGCTCGTGCTGGAAGAAGAGCAGCCGCGGGTCAACTGGTTGCGGTGTGTGTCGAGTGCGGTTGTTTGTCGCGGCGCGGTTGTTTGTCGTGGCGCGGACGCCGCCAACTCCGATGCCGACGAGGACCAGCGTGGCCGCGCCGATCGCATCGTAACCCCAGTAAAAGGCCACTGTTGTGGGTTACCGCCCGCACCGGGGTCGGTCGAGCGCTCGGAGTACTGGATGCGCTGGGCACGCCATAGCTAACGCCGGCGCAGATCTGAAGCGTCGGAGTGAACGGGTTGCAGGCATCTCGGATTGCTCGGCTGGCTGGTGAACGGCCGAGAGATCGGAGACATCGCTGTGGCCGGTCGCTCGCCGGACTCTAGAAGTGCCGGCGGCGGGACGGGCCGGAGCGCGATGGAGCGTCGTCGCGCCGGACGCAAACGCGTCAGCTACTCGAACACGACGCACCAAGCCAACGGGAGAGCCGCTTCAACGCGCGCGAGATCATGGTGGCGATCGCCAGCGCGCCAGCCGTGTACAGGGACGCGGTCATCGCGGTCGACGTGCTCGGCATGTCCTACCGCCAAGCGGCCCGCGCCCTGCGCATCCGCGAAGCGACGCTCACAACGCGTCTTCACCGCGGACGCCAGCACTCGCACGCCAACTGCAGGGCGACTCAGCACAGGTCTCATGACGCGCGGCCACACTCGGCGACGCGGCGCTTCGGCCAGCCCGTCTGTGGGATGGGAAGGAACCGTCGCGATCGCCGTCTTGCACTCGACCAGGCGTCTCGACGTCTGATGACTTCCGTTCCGCTCTATTCACTAGCTAGTACCACCGCGAAGAACCCGAGGAGGTTCGATGCTCAAGAAAAGGTTTCGACCGTTCCGGTCGGGCATGGCCCGATCCTCAGGACTCGCCACGATCGCGAGTCCAACCCAACCCGGAAGGAGTCACGCCATGAAGTTGTTTACCGCTGCGGCGGAGCGCGGCACGGCACAGAAGGAGGGTTGTCAGCCTGGCCGCGGTTCGGTGGCCGCTGCGCTCACCGCGATCCCCTCGATCGCGATGGCCGACATCGTCGTGCCGTTGTCGACGGGCACCTCGTCGATCGCCGCCCCGGCCGGCAACGAGCGCTTCCTCGAGGGACACGTCCTGCCCGGGAACGGGGTGCAGGACTATCGGCTCTCCTGCTGATCTGGGGGTGAATCATCGGTGAGGGAGCGGGATTTGGATGCCGGCGCAGCAGAGGTAGATCATCGCGATCAGCGCGTCGGCGGAGTGGAATCCGTATGCGCGGTGTGAGATCAACCTCACCTTGCTGTTTAAGGCTTCGAGGCGTCCGTTGCTCAAGTTCAGCTCGATCGCCGCGAGCACGCCAGCCTTGTGTTTTCGGATCGTTCGCGCGAGCTTGACGAACGGTTTCAGTCGCGAGCGAGATGCCCAGGCGAGCCACGCCTCGAGGCGCTCGGGCGCTTGCTCCTTGGGGAGCTTGTAGAGGTAGCGCAGCTCGCCGTAGAGCAGGAACGCGCGGTACATGCGCTTGTTGGTGAGCACGACCTCGGCGAGCTTGAGCAGCTGCTTGGCGGTCTGCTTGGCGGTGTCCTTCAGCAGCGAGTAGCGGGTGCCCTTGATCCACTTGCCTTCGCCAGTCGAGGATCGTCCGTGGCGGTTGTACTCGTCGCGGCGGACCTGGTCGGCGGCCTTGCCAGCGAGCTGTACCACGTGGAACGGGTCGAACACGACCTGCGCGTGCGGGACGCCGTTCTCGGCGCGGATCGCCTTCTCATAGCCGGCGGACATGTCGATCGAGACCGCCTTGATCGACGCTTTCTGCTCGTCCGTGAGCCCGGCGAAGAACGCCTGCAAGCTGTCGGCGTTGCGGCCCTCGGTCGCCCACACGATCGACCCGGCCTGATGATCGACAACGCAGGTCAGGAACTTGTGCTCGGCGCCGTATGAGACCTCGTCCACGCCGATGAACCGAAGCCCGTCCAGGCGGTGGCGGTCGAGCTTGTCGGCGACGACCCGCGCGAGGATCGTGCCGACCGTGCGCCACGCGATCCGCAGCAGCCGCTCGACCTGCGTCTGGCTCATCTGCTGCGCCAGCCACGCGGTGAGATCTTCGAAGTCGCGCGTGTAGCGCGAGCCCGCCCTGGCCCACGGCACCCCCTCGTACACGTCCCCGCAGCCCGGGCAGTACAAGCGTCTGAGCCGGCACTCGATCACGCACCGCAAGCCGCCGAGATCCAGCGCCCGCCAGCGCTTCTCACGATGCTCCTTGATCTTCAGCCCGCGCGCGCCACAGCCCGAGCAGACAGGCTTCTTCGCGCGCAGCACGACGGTCACGATCACCGCCTCCTGCCCGAACGCCACATCCCTAACCCATGCACCCGGAAGCCCAAGCATCCGGTTCAATGCCGTCGTGACCCGCACGTCGCCCTCCTTCGTAGACCGCTGAACTTCGAACATCCAGCAGCCTGCCGGATCAGGGCGGCGGCGGGCCGCTCCACACGCGCGCAACCTGCGAGACCTTCACGCCGGGCCACGCTCAGCGCGAGGTAGCGCAGCCGCGCGCCGCGCGTCAAGCGGCAGCCCCGGATCACCAGCCGCCCGCCCAACACCAACGTATGCAGGAGATCCGGCCGCTTGACCCGGGCTTCGGCTCCGCTATCTGGCAATGATCGCCGAGCAGAGCCCGGCACTCATCAGATTACGACCAAGGACCCCGGAGTCACCCCCAGACGAGCAGAAGTCCCGGACTATCAGTGCAATGCCACCGGCACGGCGTGGACGTTCCTTCACCCCGAGGCGACGCTGACCGCCGAGGACGGCACCCCGATCATCCACCACTTCGCCGGCCCGACGTGGCAGTCGCTTGACGACGGCAGCTCGGTGCAGGGGACCACGATCGCCAGCAGGCCCTCACCCTCGGGCGCGATCCCGTGGCTGCTGCTCGCCGCGAAGAACAACACGCTCGGACCGCAGGGTGGCGACATGCTGTTCCCGATCACCTACATCCAGCGCGTCCACACAACCGGTGGCGTCGCGCCCGCAACGCCGTGTACTCCCGGCGTCGTGCAGGCCGTCCCCTACACCGCCGACTACATCTTCTACGAGGCGGAGAACAGCCAGAACTAAACCACGGCCAGGATGCTTGCCACCCACGGGCGGCAAGCATCCCTACGCCGTCGCATCTCCCTCGCGGGGTTTCAGCAGCAAACGCGCCGTTGCTACTGAAAGCCCACTCGCCACGTTCAGGCTGGAACGCGCGCCGCGCCCGACCGGATCGATCCCAAGATTGCGCTGCCGGTGCAGTTCGGCGGCGATGTCGCGGATGCTTGACCGCGAGCGAGCGCGCTGGCTCGGGCTCGCCCTGAGTCCTCGCCCGCCGCTCCAGCCCACACACCGCCCAGCCACTGCCACGCCCACGGTTGTGCACCGCCGCCTGCCACTCAGGCCCGCAAGCGGCGCAGCACCACCAAGATCCCGACGCCGTGGGTACGGATTCGGCAGGGATCGCGACGCTCCCGGCGAACAGGGCGTTATGACTACCGTTTCGCGAGAAGCTGCTCAGACCTTCGAGCAGCTGATGCGACTTGGGATTGTCCGAGGAACTGTGTAGGCATGAGCGAAAGAGATCCTCATGGCTACTACTACGAGAAGCAGGACGCAGAGGAGCAGGACCAGGACCGAGCTGGAGCAGCACGCCGCGGAGCTAGAGGCTCTCGGGTTGGGGATCGCGCCGGCCGCGGACCCCCCGGCTGTGTCGCCGGAGCTGGTCGATGAGGCTGTCGACCGTGCTGCTGGCCGCCGGCGGGTCCGTGAAGCTCTCGGTGTGCCGTCTGACAGGCGGATCAGCAACGAGGTGATCGACGAGCTGCTCGCCGGCGCCGGCACGGAGGAGGAGATCGCCGGGCCCGGCGGGCTGCTCGCCGAGCTGACCAAGCGGCTGGTGGAGCGGGCGATGGAGGTCGAGCTGACCGAGCACGTCGGCTACGAGCCGCATCTGGAGCCGCCAGGCGGCGGTGGGAACACGCGCAATGGCACGACCGCGAAGACGCTGATCACCGAGCACGGGAAGGTCCCGATCGACGCGCCTCGCGATCGCGACGGCAGCTTTGAGCCGAAGATCGTCAAAAAGCGTCAGCGCCGGTTCGTCGGGTTTGACGAGAAGATCCTCGCGCTCTACAGCCGCGGGCTCTCCACGCGCGATATCGAGGCGCACCTCGAGGAGATCTACGGCGTGAAGGTCGGCCGTGACCTGATCAGCCGCGTGACCGATGGGGTGATGGACGACGTGCGCGAGTGGGGCAAGCGGCCGCTGGAGGACATCTACCCGATCGTGTTCCTTGACTGCATGGTCCTGAAGATCCGCGAGGGCGGCACCGTCCAGCGCCGCGCGCTGTACCTCGCCTTGGGGGTCACGCTCGACGGCGAGCGCGACGTGCTCGGCATGTGGTTCCAAGAAACCGAGGGCGCGAAGTTCTGGATGCAGGTGCTCACCGACCTCAAGCAGCGCGGCGTCCGCGACATCCTGATCGCGTGTGTCGACGGGCTCGCGGGGTTCCCCGAGGCGATCGAGGCGATCTTCCCCAAGACGACCGTGCAGACGTGCATCGTGCACCTGATCCGCAACAGCCTCAAGTACGTCCCCCGCCGCGAGCGCGAGCACGTCGCCCGCGACCTGAAGCCGATCTACACCGCCAAGGACGCCGACCAGGCCCACGCCGAGCTCGAGGCCTTCGATGAGAAGTGGGGCGCCCGGTTCCCGGTCATCACCCAGGCGTGGCTGAACGCGTGCGAGCACGTTATCCCATTCCTCGCGTTCCCCGCCGAGGTCCGCCGCGTGATCTACACCACGAATGCCATCGAAGCCCTGAACCGGCAGCTGCGCAAGGCGATCAAGACCAAGGGCAGCTTCCCGAACGACGACGCCGCCCGCAAGCTCGTCTACCTCGCGCTGCAGAACGCGACCCCGCAATCGACACGATGTCAGAACTGGACGACCGCGCTGCTCGCGTTCAAGATCCACTTCGGTGACCGCGTCCCCGACAATGCAAACTGACAGTCACTGATTGCCACTCACACGGAGTAACTGTTACACTTACCATAATCCGCCTACACAGTTAACGGGACGCCCTCCTCGACTTCCTGACCCATCTCGAGCGGGCGCGCGGGTTGACGCGCAACACGCGTGAGGCCTACCGCGTCGACCTGCTCCCAGTTCGGCGCGTTCCTCGGAGCCTGTCAAGCTCGGTGAGACGCTTCGTGTTGGAATTTATTGAGCAGCGACCTCCTTCGGCTTGTTGATCCAGGCGGCTGTGGGCAGTTCGGGTGGGACGGGCGGCTTGCGCACGAAGCGTTCCGGGTTGCGTGCGTGAGCGGCTTCGAGTACGCGGGCGCGGGCGGCGTGTAGCGCGGGCGCTTGGCCGTGGCGGAAGGCGGCTGGGGTCATCAGCCCGATCCCGGAGTGACGATGGGCGTGGTTGTACCAGTCGAAGAACTGGCGACAGTGCGCTCGGGCGTGCTCGATGTCGTCGAACCGGGCGGGGAACTCGGGCCGGTACTTCAGCGTCTTGAAGTTCGACTCCGAGTAGGGGTTGTCGCTGGAGGTGTACGGGCGGCTGTGTGTTTTCGTGATCCCGAGCGAGTACCTGTCGCACTACTCATGTTGTGGAGTTTCTGCCGGAGCGGGTGCGACTGGTGGCCGCGCCCGGAGAGCTGCGGAACGTTGATCTCGCGGTGCTCGGGTGGCGGACGGAGGATGGCGAGACGGCGCTGATCTGCCGGCTGGTTGACGGCAGCACGGGGACGATCCCGGCGCGGTGGACCGACTTGCCGTGGCGGGTCGCGCCGAATCGGGCGGTCGGTGGGGTCGGCTCGCCGGCGGGGTGGCGGTTGTTGTTGGCGCGTGGCGAGCGGCTGGCGAGGCGGCAGGAGTCGCGGTCGTGAGAGACATATCGCTGCTGAGGCTGAGCGCGCTCGACGCGCGTGTGCTGCGAGCGACCGACCCGTTGCGCGTGCGGCGTGCGGAGCGTATCGCGCGGCTGGCGTGTTGTTCTGAGGAGCTGGCCGGTAGCTCGCTGCGACGGCTGCGCGGGCGGATGCTGGTCGAGGTTGACGGCCGCCGCCCGACCGGCTGGTTGCGTACTCGTGATGGTGACCTGGCGCTGGAGCACGCGCCGTGAGCGCGGGGCGATGCGCTGGACGGGGTGAGCGCGCGGGGCACCAGGCCCGTGTTGCGCGCTCTGGGTGGTGTCCGGCGCGCCGTGCAGGGTGGCCCGGAAACGGAGGTGCTCATGGGCGGACAGTTGGCGCTGGTGACGGGCGGGGCGGTCGCGGCCGCGGCGGTGTGGGAGAGCTTGTCGCCGGAGGCGCAGCGCGCGGTGACCGTGGCGCTGGCGCGGCTGGCGGCGCGACTATTGGAGGCGGGGCGCGATGAGTGAGCAGAAGATCACCGACGCGCACCGGCGGCGACGCGCGGTGGTGTATGTCCGCCAGTCCTCGCCCGGGCAGGTCGAGCACAACGTCGAGTCCGCGGCGCTTCAGTACGCGCTCGCGGACCGCGCGGTCGAGCTGGGCTGGCCGACGAGCTCGGTGGCGGTGGTCGACGAGGACACGGGCCGCTCGGGCGCGCGCAGCGAAGGCCGGCTGGCGTTCAGGGAGCTGGTCGCCGAGGTCGGCCTCGGGCATGTCGGGCTGATCCTCGCGCGTGAGACCTCGCGGCTCTCGCGCGGCTCGGCGGACTGGCATCGGCTGCTTGATCTGTGCGCGCTGACCGGGACGTTGATCGCCGACGCGGACGGGATCTATGACTTGCAGGATGTCAACGATCGGATGCTGCTGGGCTTCAAGGGGCAGATCTCCGAGGCGGAGCTGCACTTGATCCGCTCGCGGCTGGTGGGCGGGCTGCGTAACAAGGCCAAGCGCGGCGAGCTGCGGCTGCCGTTGCCGGTCGGCCTCGATCGCAACGATGACGACCGGGTCGTGCTGTGTCCCGATGAGCAGGTGCGTCACGCGATCGAGCGGGTGTTCTGCCTGTGGCAGCGGCTGGGATCAGCGCGTCAAGTAGTGATCGAGCTGGTCACTGAGGGGCAGCTGCTGCCGCGTCGAGCGGTCGGGCAGCGGCGGATCCGGTGGGCGCCCGCGAGCTATGTCGCGGTGCACAACATCCTGACCAACCCGGCGTACGCAGGCGCGTTCGTGTTCGGCCGCCAGCGGCAGGTCAAGCGGATCGACGAGCACGGCGAGGTGCACGTCGGCCGGGTCGATGTGCCGATCGAGGAGTGGTCTGTCTGCCTGCAAGATCACCATCCCGGCTATGTCAGCTGGGATCAGTACCTCGCGACCCGCCAGCGGCTGCGCTCAAACGTGACCCGGCGCGGGGAAGGCGGCGGAGCCGCGCGCGAAGGAACGGCGCTGTTGCAGGGGCTGGTGCGCTGCGGGCGCTGCGGACGCAAGATGCAGGTCGCCTACTCGGGCACGGGCGGCAAGGTCCGCCGCTACACGTGCGTGCGCGGGCGCGACTTCCACGCGACCGGGCGGGCGTGCCAGACCGTCGGCGGCGCCAGGCTCGACAAGACGGTCGTGGGCGCATTCCTGGAGGCGGCCGCACCGGCCGGGATCGCCGCGACCGCCGGCGCGATCCGGGAGCTCGAGGACCAGCACGACCAGCGGCTCGCCGGCCAACGGCTCGCGCTCGAGCGCGCCCAGTACGAGGCCGACCGCGCGCAACGCAAGTACGACGCGTGCGAGCCGGAGAACCGGCTCGTCGGACGCACGCTGGAGCGCGCGCTCGAAGAAGCGCTCGCTCAGCTCGAGCGCGAGCGCGGCAAGCTCGCCCAGCTCGACCGAGCCCGCCCCACACCACTGACCGAGCAGGAGCGCGAGGCGCTGGTGCGGCTTGCGCGGGAGTTGCCCAGGCTGTGGGCTGCCGAGACGACCACCGACCGCGACCGCAAGGAGCTGCTGCGCACACTGATCGGCGAGGTGATCGTCACCGCCGATCACGACAAGCGCCGCGCCGCGGTCGAGGTGCAGTGGGACGGCGGCGCGCGGACCGAGCTGAGCTTCCCGCTCAAGGTGCCCGGGTCGCTCGAGCAGGGCCGGATTGCGGAGGACACGCTCGAGCTGATCCGCCGCCTCGCCGAGCATCACTCCGACCGGGAGATCGCCGGGATCCTCAGCCGCCAAGGGAGACGCACCGGCACCGGCCTGCCGTTCACCGAGGGCCGCGTGCGCGGCGTGCGCAAGCGAGCCGGCATCCCCGCCGCCCCACCAGCCGACCGCGCCAGCCAGCTGCTGAGCATCGAGCGCGCCGCCGACGAGCTCGGCGTGTCGGTGCACACCATCCGCCGCTGGATCAACGCCGGACTCTTGCCCGCCCAACAGACAACACCCGGCGCGCCGTGGCGGATCCAGCTCACGGACGACATCCGCGGCCGGTTCGTGCCTGACGTGCCCGACGGCTACGTGCCGCACCGTCCCGCCAGGAGCCGGTGGACCAGCTCTGTGCGGCGGGGCGTTGCCGGGACTGATTCGCGGTCCCGCAGGATCGCGTTCTTCTGTCGTCGTAGCGGGATACCACCGAAGGTGGCGACCAGCGGCTTCCTGCCCTCACCACGGTCGACGCTGACCTGGATGCATCTGTGCGGCCCGTGCGGCGTCTCGATCGTGGCCCCATACTTGCGGGCCATCTTCGACACCGACGAGTCGTACTTGGCAGCCAGCGTTTTCAGTAGCGAGGTCACCATGACCCAGTGCAGCCGGTCGAGTCGATGGACGTCGCCGGCGAGCAGGTAGTACTGGACGATGCCCCGGTACTCGGCCCCGTAGCGGCTGATGATCGAGTGGTCCTCGTCGTTCAGCAGCTCAGGCCGGCGCTCGGGTTTTCCCCGAGACATGTATCGGGCGCATTTGGCCTTGATCACGTCGCCAGGGACGCGCAGCCGGATACTGCCGTTGGCCTTGCGTCGGCCGTCGGTGATGATCTGGTTGGCGTGCTGGGTGGTGATCTCGTAGCCAAGGAACCGCGTCGCGCTAGTCCGAAGTTGCGGGTAAAGAGCGACTGCTGATCGGCCGCAATCCCTTATGGCCGCTGGGATCGCGGCCTCTCCCAGGCTCGACAGTGTAGCCAAGAGTACCGTTGACATCTGTAGGCTGATGTGCAACCAATCTGGGCGATGGCGCGAACGGTAGGCGCGATGCATGTGGCCAAGATCAGTCGGCGTCATGGGGAGCGCGAGTACAACTCCTATCTGGTGCGCCGCTCGATCCGCGAGGGCCGGCGTGTGCGTCATGAGACGATCGCGAACGTCTCCCAGCTGCCGCGGGAGGCGATCGAGGCGTTGACGCTGGCGCTTCAGGGGGTGCGGCTCGTGCCAGCAGGTGAGGCGTTTGAGATCGTGGCATCGCGCAAACATGGGCACGTGGAGGCGGTGCTCGATGCGGCTCGGCGACTGGGCTTGGCGCGGCTGCTCGATCGCGAGCCCTCACGCGAGCGGGATCTGTGCGTGGCGATGATCGCCGGCCGGGTGCTCGAGCCGGGCTCAAAGCTCGCGTGCACGCGCCAGCTTGACGCCTGCACGCTGGGGGAGGAGCTGGGTGTGGAGGGCGCGGTTCACGATGACCTCTACGCGGCGATGGACTGGCTGCTTGAGCGCCAACCGGCGATCGAGCAGCGGCTCGCGCGCCGGCACCTCACAGACGGTGAGCTGGCGTTGTACGACGTATCCTGCTCGTACTTTGAGGGGCGCAGTTGCCCGCTTGCGCGGTTTGGCTATGACCATGGGTCAGGCAAGCGGGGACGGATGCAGGTCGAGTACGGGCTGTTGTGTGACAGCGACGGGCGGCCGGTGGCGATCGGGGCGTTCGAAGGGTCACTGAAGGATTCAAAGACGCTGCCCTCACAGGTCAAGAAGCTCGAGCAACGGTTCGGGCTGGAGCGCGTGATCGTGGTGACAGATCGCGGGATCGGCACCAAGGAGAACGTGACACTGCTCTCACAGACGGCACAGTATGCGTTCGTCACCGCGCTGAAGGCGCCGCAGATCAGAGCGCTGGTCAAGGAGGGCTGCCTGCAGCTGTCGATGTTCGACGAGCTCAACCTGGCCGAGATCGCCTGCGAGAAGCTGTATCCCGGCCAGCGACTGGTTGTCTGCCGCAACCCGCTGGTGGCCGAGGAGCGCGCCCGCAAGCGCTCCGAGCTGCTGGCGGGTACCGAGAAGGATCTGGGTGAGCTCAAGCGCCGGGTTCAGGCGGGCACGCTGCAAGGCCAGGCCGAGATCGGCCTTCAGGTGGGCGCGGTGTGGAACCGCTACAAGGTCAAGAAACACTTTCAGGTGAACATCACCGATGACACGCTCACCTATGAGCGCAAGCAGCAGCAGATCGCCCAGGAGGCAGAACTCGACGGGATCTACGTGATCCGTGCCGGGCGGATCGAACCAGACGAGCTCACCGCCGCTGGCATCGTACGCGCCTACAAGCAACTCAAAGAGGCAGAGAAGGGGTTTGGTGGCATCAAGGGCCCACTGGAGGTCCGCCCGATCCACCACCGCCTGGAAGACCGCGTCCGCTCACACCTGCTGATCTGCATGCTCGCCGAATACGTGCGCTGGCAGCTGCGCCACGCGTGGGCCGAACTGCTCTTCCAAGACGACAACCCCCGCTCCAACACAGACCCGGTCGCCAAGGCCACCCGCTCGCCGGCAGCGACCCGCAAGGCCGGCCGCCGCCGCACCCCCCAGCACGAGCCCTGCCACACGATCCAGAGCCTGTTCGACGAGCTTGAGAACCGCACCCGCAACACGATCCGTGTCAAGGGCACCGACGCGACCTTCCCGCAGCTGAGCACGCCGACCGAGCTGCAAGCGCGGGCGATCACGCTGATCAACGAGCGCGTCCCCCAGATCACGTAGCCACGAGCCAGACAGGCCCCAGCCCCACAAAGGCCCGAAATCGGGGCAAAAACCACCGGTCGTCAGCCGCAACTTCGGTGGAGACCGCCGTGCCGACCCAGGCCGGTGCGAACCAGCAGACGTGATATCCGCTAGTGATCCCGTTGTCGCCAAGGCCGCTCGCCCGCCCGGTGCCGGCGGGACGGCGAATGCGATCCGCCGCGCTCGGGGCCGCGGTCCTCGCCGAGGTCCGTGTCCGCCGCGGGTGCTCGGTCTGCCGGTTTCAGATCGACGAGCCCGACGCGGCGCCTCCCCAGGCCGACGCGGCGCCTTCTCGCTTCTGGCCGGCCGCAGGAGAAGCGATGGCTTTTGGATTCGCGTGGTCTGGGCGGGATGAGTTTCGTCGCCTGTTGTGGGGCCGCGGCTCGATGTGCTCAAGGAGGTGCGGCGATGGCCGGGTCTGTCCGGGGGTTGTCCTGGCCTCCGTGCCCGCCGTGTGCTTAGCTCACGGCGATGAGCGCGCCGGCGGGAATCGATTGGGATTGGGCGACGCGGACGGGTGGGGCGCTGAGCGCCAGGCAGCGGCGGCAGTTGCTGACCCCGTTGCTGAGGACCGTCGTGCGCTATCCGGCCGCGCGGTTGCGGATCGCGCTGGGTCGACGCGGATCCGGTCGGCTTGATCTCGATGCGCTGCGCTGGCCGGACTCGCAGCTCGCTCACGATGCGGAGGCCGAGGCGCGCGAGGCGCTCTCGCCGCACGTGCTGGAGCATTCCTACCGCACGTATCTGTTTGGACTCGTGCTGGCGTCGATCGACACGGTCCGCGTCGATGAGGAGCTGGCGTACGTCTCGTCGTTGCTGCATGACCTTCAGCTCGAGCACCCGACCAGCGGCCGGTGCTTTGCCGTGGTCGGCGGTGAGCGGGCCGAGCGGTTCGCGCTCGAGCGCGGCGCGGATCCGGTGCGCGCGGCCGCGATCGGCGCGGCGATCGCAGGCCACCTCACCCCCGGAGCCTCCGAGGACCTCTCCGACCCCTCCGGGTTCGTCTCCGCCGGAGCGTTCGTCGACGTCGCCGGCAGCCGCTTAGAGCAGCTCGACCCGGCCGGGGTGGCCCAGATCCTCGAACGCCATCCCCGGCACGAGCTCAAACGTCATCTCCTGGCCTGCTGGGCGGCTGAGGCCGCGGCGATGCCCACAGGCAGAGCGCGCTGGCTCACGACCCACGCTGCCTTCCCGATCCTGATCCGCGCCGCCCCGTTCGCGGAATAGACCGCCGGCACCACCCGCAAGCGCATCCCGCCTTGGCGTGCCACACATCGGCCGCGCGAAACCGGCTCGCCACACGCGATATGGGCAGCGAGCTCGGCCGCCGGGCGGGAACGAGAAGCGCAAGCCGGTGCATGTTGCGGACGGCAGGCACACAGCGGCGAGCGGCGGCGTCCCCCGCGCCCGCGGACGCCTGGTGATGGGAAGCTCATCGTCCGGTATCGCGCCGACCCGGTCTGACCAGGACCAGTCCTACGTCGCCAACTCGATCGCGAGCTCGACGACGAGGCGGCAAGCAAAGCACTCGTCCGCGGCGACGCTGACCGGCGCTCGCTGCTGGGAAAACGAGCGTGCGGGGTATCAGGAAGCTCATCCCTTCCCGTCGCGGACGCCGCAGATGCGGAACACCTTGACAAAGGCTCGGATGCGTGCGTTGATCGGGACTCTGGCGCGAAGACAACCCCGCCGAGTCCGCAGCAAGATCTTTCCTAAAGCTGCATCGTGAGATTCTTCCGCCTGGCGAGCGATACGCAAACGGCCGCAATCGCAGCGCTCCAGCTCGAGTCTGGAGAAATCTGGGGACGCCGCAATGCGCACACCTATCAGGCAATACGACCGAGCGTCGACGCATACATAGGGTCTCTGCCGGATGGCGCCGAGGGAATCGAGTTTCAGACCGAGATCGAGCCGGATCCTGGCTCACCTCCCGGACGTGCGCGCTGGACTGGACCTCGTGACGGAGTGGTAGTCGACGGAGAATGGGCGAAGATTCGGGCTACGATTGTTCGGACGACACAATTGGAGGAACCGAAATGACGCTGGAGTTCTCCCAGCCGTCAATCGCGAGGCCGGACGAACCGCTTCGCCCGATCGGGGTTCTCAACCTCGAGCCTGAGCAGTTGGAGCGTTCAGGGGTTCGCTTCCATCCCACCGCCCACGACGGGTTAGACACTGCGAGAGCCGCGCTGGTTCAGATCCCAGACGGGCGCCAGTTCGCCCTGCTGCGTTACGACCACAACCCAGCCCCCGGTGTCGAAGTTCTGTCCTCGGAGAACTCGTCGAATATCGCAGACGATCTTTCCGCCATTCTCGACGCTCTAGGCCTTTCGAATGACGTCGTTTCGTGGTCTCTGGATCCTGCGGTTGCCGATTTTGAGCGCTCGCTAGAGCCGCCCATCTTCCTTGAGCTCGGCAATCCGTTCAGCACGGTGCGCGAGAACGTCACAGAGGTTGCGCGATCGCTGCGCAAATCGCTTGGCGTAGATCGAGTAGGGGTTGTGAGCCGGAAGGAGTTGGCCTTCGGCGTCAGCCCGGTTGACACCATCTACGTCTGGCCTCGGGATTCGGAGAATGATGCTGAGGTTGCTCGCGCTATCGAGGAGCTCACCCGGTGGGCAGAGCAATTCTGGACTTCACAGCAAAGAGCACATCCTGAGGAAACCCCCCGCGCCATTTCGATCGTAGGCCTGAATGCTGCTGGCAGAGCGACTCGGTCGGTTCGGATCGATGCTCCCGACGGAAGGGCGCGCGCGGATGCGTACGACGAAACGGGCCTTCCTCCACGACCTCGACCCGAATGGCACGGCTGGGAAACCTAGCCCTTCCATAAGCGACTCAGCCAAGGGCGTAAGATCCTGCCGCGGCAAGGGCGGGCAATCTAGACTCGGCAACCGCTGCAAGTTTGACCCCGCAGGACGCGGCGAATGCCGCCACGGAGGGCAGCAGTCGCGGAAGGCCATCGGCGCGGCTGACGAAGACCTCGACTGTCTCAGATCCTCGCTCTCTCGATATATCGACTGCATCGTTCCAGAGCAGCGTTCCGAGCCCACGCCGTCTTAGGTCTGGCCAAACGAACAGTTCGCTGATCACGGTGCGGCGTGGCGAGTCCCAGTCGATGTGGTGCATGTGGAGCCAACCGATCCTTTGCCCACGCTGATCCCGGACATCTACGACCTCGACGTCGCCGCCGGTGGTCAGTGACTGAAGCCGATACCGATGAAACAGCACTCGCCGTCCCTGATTTTCTGCCACCGCCTCCTGGTATTGGACGTCTTGGGTCCACGCCGATACCGCCGTTTCAAGCTCGCGGGCGCGCCGAACAGCAGCCAGGGCCCCAGGGGGACCTACTTCCCCGCTTCTCCAAACCCAACACTCGTCCACATGAGTATCGAAGTAAGCGCGGTCAAGTGAGCCGCGGCCGGCCGACCCCCAATCTCCCCAGCTGTTCCAGAACATCAGATCGTGGGCCCCGCCTCCGTATTCGGTCACGACACTATGCCGTCCCACAAACTCTTCCTCCGGTGCCGGGCGATCGAGTTTGCCGCCCGGGGCGGAGAACACTGACTCAAACGTATTCATGCCAATCTGCACGCTCACACGCAGCCACGGGTCGGCCTTCCCGGCTTGCAGCAACCCATTCAACTCCGTTGCTTCCTTTGCCCCGTCAAAGTGTTCGAGAGGCTCGTACACCATCTGTCCGCCGCGAGGCAGTTCGTAGTACTTGATCAGCCGCAACAAGTTGATCGAGAACGTCCACTCAAGCTCTGGATACCCCCCAAGCCGCCGCGCAGCCAGCCATATGAAATGCCGCTCACTGTGCGCTCGCCACCAAACAGCTGGCCGTGACCGAACTGGTTGGCGCGTCGAAGGTGCGAGAGGCCTGCCAAGCGTCCAGCGACTCATCTCGATCAACCTATATCAACGTTGTGAAACCGGGCCCGCTCTCCCTATCGTCTGGAGCCGGTGACGCTGACCAGATAGCCGGCGCCCGCTTTTGGCTTGTGCATCCCCCCAATCTGGATCGTCCGGCCGCCACCGGTACCGACGATCGCTTTGCTTCCACTGCCGGCTCGGGTCGCGTGATCGAGTTGGCGACTTTGCGATGGCGCGAATTTGCGCCCTACCGGTTGGTGCCCGGGCCTGCCGCTGGCTGATTGACGAAGTCGTGATCGTCCGGCACCCGGAGTCGTCGGGCCCGCGTGCGCGACCGTTATCGAGCGTGGAGATCACGGCGCACCGTGTCGCGGTCGAAGCCTGACGCCTCGAGCTGGCGCACGATCATGCCGACGTGCTTCTGGCTGAGGTTCTGTCTCCCGTGACCAGGAACCGTGATGACGACGCCGGATTCGTGGCGGAAGCGCCGATGGCTCGTAGCCTTGCCGACGAGTTCGGTGAAGCCGTGATCGAGGTAGCCAGGCCGTGAGCGCCTTGCGGGTGACCGTGCTCATGAGGCGAATTCTCGGATGTGGGTGGGGAGGAAGTACTTGGGATGGTCGCATCGCTCGCCGCACTCTTTCGGTGCCCGCCACGGCGACCAGTTATCGGCGCCGACGAGGCCCGGATTGGACGACCGGTGCTCGTCGCTGCTTCGCGCGGCTGAACACGCATCCCGCTTCGAAGACGCGCGGCTCGCTCTGGCGCCTGCCCAGCGCGTTCGCGGAGTAGCGCGGCGCGGCCGGTAGGCTGCGTCTCATGCCGGACGCCGCGGTCCGCCCCGAGCCGTTCACCCCGCAGACCGCGCCCGCGGCGCTCGATGACCTTCGGGCGCGGCTGCGCGCGACGCGCTGGCCGGACACGCCCGAGGACGCCGGGTGGTCGCTGGGGACCGACCTCGTCTACCTCCGCGAGCTCGTCGCCTACTGGGCGAACGAGTTCGACTGGCCGGCGCAGGAAGCGGCGCTCGCGCAGTTCCCACGCTTCCGCGTCCCGCTCGGCGGCCTCGGGATCCACTTCGCCCACGTCCGGGCCACCGCGCCGGCCGGCCCCGTTCTGCCGCTGGTCCTCAGCCACGGCTGGCCGGACTCGTTCTGGCGCTACGGGAAGGTGATCCCACTCCTGACCGACCCCGGCGCCCCCGGCGCCGACCCCGCCGACGCGTTCGACGTCGTTGTGCCCGACATGCCGGGCTACGGGTACTCCGACCGCCCCACCGGCTCGCCTCTGGACTCGATCGCCGTCGCCGGCCTGTGGGCCGAGCTGATGGGCGTCCTGGGCTACGCCCGGTTCGGCGCGGCGGGCGGGGACATCGGCAGCCACGTGAGCCGGTACCTCGGGCTCGACTACCCCGACCGGGTCGTGGCCGTCCACCGCACTGACGCGGGCCTGCCCGTCTTCACCGGCGACCCGGCGGACCTCGCGCCCGACGAGCGCGCCTGGCTCGAGGGCGCCGCGGCCTGGGGCGCGACGGAGGGCGCCTACGCCGCCACGCACCGCACCAAGCCCCAGACCGCCGCGTTCGGCCTCACCGACTCGCCAGCCGGGCTCGCTGCGTGGATCGTCGAGAAGCTCCGGGCATGGAGCGACTGCGACGGGGACGTCGAACGGAGCTTCACGAAGGACGAGATCCTCACGAACGTCACGCTCTACTGGCTCACCGGGACGATCGGCTCGTCGATGCGCATGTACCACGCGAACGCCGCGATCCCGCCCGTGCAGCACGCCCGCCGGGTCGAGGTTCCGTCCGGCTTCTCGCTGTTCCCCGGTGACATCGTCCGCCCGCCAAGGGCGTGGCTCGAGCGCACCGCGAACGTCGTGCGCGTGACCGAGCCCGCGCGCGGCGGGCACTTCGCGCCATTCGAGGAGCCCGAGCTCTACGCGGAGGAGCTGCGCGCGTTCTTCCGCCCCTACCGCGCGGCAGTCATGAACTGAGCGCGCCAGTCGCGACGATCGCATTCGCGTTTCGCATGGCCTCCGAGCTCATGATCGGATTGGCGACGAAGCTCTCGTCCGAAACGAGCCGTGTTCAGGCGTCGCCGGGCGATCGGAATCGCGTGGAAGGAGCCGCCGCAATCGCTCGAGGGGACCGATGTTTGCGACGACATCGGCTAGCCCGAAGAGGCAGAGAACGACGCGCGACAGGGCGTGCAGGACACCGTCGACGACAGGTACCTGCCGGGGCGGGTCGAGCACCCGTGGCGTAGTCATAGCAGAGTGCAGCCGTGCCGCCCCTTGAGCAGGAGATCCTGTAGCCGTGATCAGAAATGAATGGTCGGCGACTGGGCCGGTAGCTCGTCCACGAGCAATCCGGGATAGAACCGATCGAAGGCATAGGCATCGAAGTACGACAGGCTGATGCCCGCGAATCCGCTTACCTTGATCTGCCAATAACCGGCGCTATGACCGCGCGTCGTGCCCGAGG
This sequence comes from uncultured Solirubrobacterales bacterium, assembly GCA_963836065.1. GTDB lineage: Bacteria > Actinomycetota > Thermoleophilia > Solirubrobacterales > Solirubrobacteraceae > Palsa-465. The sequence goes on along the minus strand of CAWIII010000033.1, from coordinate 172,952 downwards.
TGTTCTGACCCACGGACCTGCTGTGAGTGAAGAGCATCACGAGATGATCACGCTCAGGTGCACCGTTGGCGGCGTTCGTGACCTTGCCCGTAAACCAAAAGCCGTCCGGCTTGCTGAGGACCGGCAGGATCGAGATTGCGCTCTTGCTCATATTGACCGCGTTCCCCGGACCGACTACTGCGCCGTTGCTGTAGAGGATGCTCACCGATTGGGCAGGCAGTTCATCGATCTGAGGATTCGTTAGCGCCGGATAGATCTTGTCGAATACAAACGCGCTGAAGTGCGTGCTGCTGATGCCTGCGAACCCGCTGACCTTGATCTGCCAGTAGCCAGCACTGTGACCACGGGTCGAGCCCGTGATGTTCCCGTTACTAATTACAGAGCCGCGAGCGAAGAGCGCCACAGAGCGCCCAGCCTCCCCCTTAGGGGCACGCGGAGTGGAGACCTTGCCCGTGAACCAAGTCCCATCCGCCTTATGAACGACTCCAATTGTGATCGTCGTTTTGTCTTGCCGTACCGTTCCGGCCATGGCTGGTGCGGCGGCGACGCTAAGCGTGAGCCCGGAAGTCGCAATCGCTATTGCTAGCTTGGCCTTCATCAGGCCACCTCCTTCAAACCTTCTTCCTTGATGGTTCAGGAATGTCACCACCTCGCGTGAGGATTGGGATCTCCTTTGTACGCCTCCCTCACCTGAGTTGCATCCGCCCGACGTACTAGTCGAGCTGCCACGAAACCCTGATCTGGCCAACGGTTTCTTACGCAGTTCTATCACGGCGCGTGGCAAATAGTACGTCAGGTAACAGTACATTCGAGTGTGTCAGTATGATAGTATTGACTGTGTGATGAGTGACGCTAGGCGGGTGTCAGGCGAGACTCGGGAAGCGCTGCGTGAGCGGGGTGTGAGAATGGTGTTGGCGGGCCGCACTCACGCGGTCGTGGCGCAGGCCATGGGGGTGCATCTGCGGACGGTGTCGCTGTGGATGGCGCGCCACCAGCTCGGGGGGTTTGAGGGACTGAGGGAGCGGCGGCGTGGTCGGCGCTCGCGCGAGCAGATGGCGCTCACCGACGCCCAGCAGGCAGAGCTGATCGGACTGATGAAGGGCACGAACCCCGATCAGCTGCAGATTCCCGGCGTGTTGTGGTCAAGGCAGGCCGTCAAGGCGCTGATCGAGCGGCGGTTCGGGATCGGGCTCAGCCGCCAGACGGTTGGTGTCTACCTGCGTCGCTGGGGGTTCTCGGGCAAGAAGCCGCAGCGGCGGTGGCTCGAGCAGGACCCCGAGCGGGTGCGGGCGTGGCTCCAGGACGAGTTCCCGGCGATCCAGGCGCGCGCGCGGCGCGAAGGGGCGCGGATGCTGTTCGGCGATGAGATGGGCGTGCGCGCCGGGCAGACCGCCGGCAAGAGCTACGCGCCGATCGGCGAGCGCGCGGTCGTGCCGCTGACCGGCAAGCGTTTCTCGGCCAACGTGATCAGCGCGATCGGTGCCGACGGCACGCTCGTGTTCGAGATCTTCGAGGGCACCTGCGATGAGATCCGCTTCCTGGACTTCCTCGACAAGCTGCTCGAGCACTTCGCCGAGCGCAAGATCTTCCTGATTGTCGACAACGCCTCCTTCCACAAGTCTCCCGCGGTCGAGTACTGGCTGCTGGACCATCCGCGGATGGAGCTGTTCTACCTTCCACCGTACGCTCCGGAGCTCAACCCCGACGAGCTCCTCAACCAGGACGTTCACACCCACGTCGCGCGACGCCGCCCATCCAACCTCGCCAAGCTCGTCATTCTCACCGTCGAGTATCTCGCTACCCGCACAAGTGAGATTGTCAGCAAGTACTTCGACGGCGAGTACGTCGCCTACGCCAAGTAACCACGCACTAATTGCCACGCGGCGTAATACAGAGGGGAGTAGTCCGTGTCCGCGGTCCGTTGTTCCGTTGTTGTCGCCGGCCCTGCGGCGCCGGCGATTGCTTCTGTTCTCGATGGCGGCTCGGAGCTGGCGAGTGCTTGGGCGACGAAGGAGTCGCGATGATCCGGCCGATTGGCGGCCGCAACTCGCGATCGCCTTAGCGCCGTGGCGCGAGCGACAGTCCCGCTACCGGCAGTTGGAGGGAAGCGAGCGTTCGCGGCGACCTTCGGTTCGTCAGCGCCGTAAACCGCAAAGACAGCGGTCCCGGCGGCGACGCTAAAGAGCGTCGCGTTTAGATCGCGGATGCTCGGCGGCAAGCAGAAGTCTGGCGATCGACGCCCGGAGCGCTGGTTCTCGTCCAACTCAGCAGTCTGCATCGAGGTCATCGGCACTCACGCATTGGCAGGTGAAGCGGAGGTTTTCGCATCCCTCGAGAGTCAAGTCGAGTTTCGTCGTGTCGTTCGTGACCGTCGGTTTTGCGTTGGGTTTCTCTGGGGGCGTGGAGGGCGATCACGCTTGGCGTGATCGAACTAGCACGGCGCAGCGCCAGATGGTGTACTTTGCACCGTTATTGGGGGCCACGGGGGCCGGGCCCAGTTGTGCCTAGTACAACCATCAAGGGAGTGCTTTATGAAGCGCATGGTTTCGCTCGCCGCCACGGCGACAGTCCTCGGCGTTCTGGTCTCGGGCGGTCTGACTGCGGCGGCCAGTTCGGCTGCGTCGGGGTTGCCGACGCTCACGCTCGCGACGAACGGGAAGTCGATCACCGTCGGCGGCACGCTGCAGTCCGGTGCGGTGAACATCGTCTCGACCGTTACGAAGGAGGCGCAGGGTAACCCGACGCTGCTCCGGTTAGACCCAGGCGTCTCGGTTGCCACAGTGAAGGCCGCGGTCAAGGGCCATGGCGGGGACTTCAACTATCTCGACCCGTACGGCGCGCTGGTGTTCAGCACGACGGTCAACAAGGGCGCCAGCAGCAGCTATCAGACGTCGCTTGAGCCTGGCACCTACGTCGCGCTCGACCCCACGGGCAACGGCAAGGCCCCCCAATCGCTGTTCACGGTCACGCAGGCCGCTCACCCGGCGTCGCTGCCGGCGCCGCAGGCGACCGTGGCGTCGATCGAGTTCGCGTTCCGCGGTCCGGGCACGCTGCATGACGGCGAACTGGTGCGGTTCGAGAACCAGGGCTTCCTCGTGCACATGATCATCGGGATCGGCGTCAAGAACGCGAAGACCGCAGCGAAGGTGACGGCCCTGCTGAAAGCCGGCAAGGACAACCAAGCGGGGAACCTTGTGACGAGCTCCCCGACCTTCGATGGTGGTCTGTCCTCGGGACAGATGCAGCAGGAGGTGATCACGGCCAAGCCGGGGATCTACGTGCTCGCATGCTTCATGAACACCCAGGACGGGCGGGAGCACACTCAGCTCGGAATGGAACGCACGATCCGCATCGTCAAGTAGAGGACTCCACGGCTCGTCCGCCCGCATCGTGCGGGCGGACGAACGCCGGAGCGCCAACCCACCCCGTCGCGAGCGCCCGTTCGCCTCCTCCTTCCGCGCGTGCCGTGGGTCGCCTCCAGACTTCCCCGTCTGACGAGTCTCCGACACGGTCAGGCGCCGATCGTGCCGCTCCTGCTAGTCACCATTGCGGGAGTCTTCCCAGCGGGCATCGTGACTGCTGAGTTGGACGAGGACCGGCAACCTGGTGTGACCGCTGCTTTCTCGATGAGCAGTCGCGCGGCGGCGTCCCCGGAAGCTCCGCTGACATCGAGCAGGCTTATACGCCATCTTGAATCCGTCGGCAGCGGCTGCTCCAAGCCGAAATCGCATCTCGCCGACGAGTGCTTTCACGATCCGCGGAGCCCTAAAGCGGACCACTGCTATGGCGACACAAGGATCGTCCGGAATCACAAGCGTGACCCACAAGCTCGTGTCCGCATCGGCGCAGCGGCATCAGCCGGCGACTGCCCCTCGTTTGACCCGGTGCTCGCCGAATGCAGGGCCGGTACGGCGGGGTGCAAGAACGCCCGGCTGCCTATGCAGAGTCGCTCCCGCGCTCTCCACCACGGCCCCGCTGACGAGGTCCGAAGATTCGTCTCTCGCGATCGGAATGTCGCCAAAGCAATGGTTGGCCCAACGGGGCGGCGGCAGGTCAAAGCGCTCGTCGGCAAATGCGGTCACTGCGCGCGGAGTCGTCGCGCGGGACGGCGTGTCGGTCTATCGGTCGCCGTGTACCTCCTCGATGAGCGAGAGCACGAGGTCGCGCGGCAGTCCGTGAGTGTCGTGTAGATAATGGAGTGCAGGCTCGCCGAGCGGCCCCCGGCGTAGTTCCCGTTCCACGAGCGGGCGGCCGCGATCGATGAGCGAGCGGAAGCGACGCTCCTCCAAAAGCAGGATGTCGCGGACGACCGGAACGCCGCCGCGCAGCTCCATCAGCTCGAGCGTGGAGCCGAACGGGCTGTCGGGTAGGTCGCCGAGTGTCCGGTCGCCGCCGTCGTCCCATAGCTCGGTGAGCGTCCGGCGGATGAGCCTGCGCAGCCCGTATCCGCGGCCGGTGTTCGATGGGCGCACGCCGTCGGAGCACATCTCGGTCACGGAGCGCAGATGGTCGGAGAGCAGCCGGCGGCGCGTGCTGTCAGGACGCCAGAGCCGGTCGAGATCGAGCGTCCACGAGGTGAACAGGTCGGTGTCGTACACGCTGTCGACGCCTTGGAGGACCATGAGCGTGCGCTCAAGGCCCATGCCGGTGTCGACGTATCGCTGCGGGAGTTCGACCAGCCCGCCGTCGTTCTCGCGATAGCGCATCGATACGTGGTTCCAGACCTCGACCCATCGCTCACTGGTCATCCTTAGTGTTGCCGACGGTCGTCGGGAGAACGCCAACGTCGCTTGCCCGAACAGAGGGCCACGATGAGACCAGCGTCTCCCGGCGATCCGTCGAGGTGCCCTGAGCGGCGACAGGGAGTCGCGCCGTCAGAGCGCCATCAGTGAGCAACCGCCAAGGTACCTCGCCGTCGGCGCCAGTCAAGTCAAATGATGGAAGGAAGTAGTTGTGAGCAGTTGTTTTGCTGGCATCGATTGGGCCAGCGAGGAGCATGCCTGCTGCGTCGTGGACGAGCAGGGCAGGATCATCGAAGGACGCCGCTACCGGCATGACGAGCATGGGATCGCCGCGTTGTGCCGACGGTTGGTGGAGCTGAAGATCGAGCTGGTCGCGATCGAGCGGCCCGACGGGCTGTTGATCGAGCGGCTCCTGGACGCCGGCGTGTCGCTGGTCGCGATCCACCCCAACCAGGTCTGTGCGATGCGCCCTCGGTTTAGCGCCAGCGGCGGCAAGAGCGACAGCTTTGACAGCTTCGTGCTCGCCGAGCTGGCCCGCACCGACAGCCACCGCTACCGGATCCTGGTGCCCGACAGCGACGCCACGAAGGCACTCAGGGCGCTGACCCGCGCTCGCGCGGATCTCGTCCAGACACGCGTCGCCCTGGCGAACGAGCTGCGCGCGCAGCTGAGCTGCTTTTGGCCCGGCGCCAGCGAGGTGTTCGCCGACATCGACAGTCCGATCGCGCTCGCGTTCCTGCGCCGCTACCCCAGCCCGGCGGACGCGCACGGGCTCGGCGAGCAGCGCCTCGCGCGGTTCTTGGCCCGCCACAGCTACTGCGGGCGCAAGACGCCGCGTGAACTGCTCGGCCGACTGCGCGGCGCCGCGCACGGACGCGCCCAGGCGCTGGAGACCGAAGCCCGCCGGCAGATCGTAATCGCGCTGGTCAGCGCGCTGGAACCGATCGTGGCCCGCATCAGCGAGCTCACCGCAGAGATCCGCGGCGCGCTCGCCGACCACGCCGACGGCGACACGTTCCGCTCGCTGTTCAAAGACCCCAAATCCGCGATCAGCGCCGCGACGATGCTCGCCGAGATCGGCGACTGCCGCGACCGCTACCCCACCAGGCAAGCGCTGTCGGCCGACAGCGGACAATCCCCCGTCGCGGTCGAGTCCGGCAAAGCCAAACGCGCCCGCTTCCGCTGGGCGTGCGACCACCGCCTCAGAGACGCGATCGGCACCCTCGCCGACACCAGCCGACACCACAACCCCTGGGCCAAAGACATCTACCAGCGCGCCCGCGCCCGCGGCGCCACCCACCCCCACGCGATCCGGATCCTCGGCCGCGCATGGAGCGACGTCATCTGGCGCCTGTGGCAAGACCACGACACCTACGACCCCACCCGACACACCGCGCTGCAACGCCTCCTCGCCTCCCAAACCACGACTGCCTGACAACAGTCGGGGATCTCTGATCCCCGACATCGCTGCCCCACGGCGACGGCGAACGCCGCCGTCACCGCAGGCTGCCCGCAGGGCAGAGCGCGAAGCGCTTGACGGCAAGGCCGACGTCGCTACCCCACAGACCAATTTCGACTCAGGGGTTGACACAGGGAGTCTCATCGGTCGACGGGTTCCCCTCGGGGTCGCTGTCGCCGGTCCACACGAACATCTCGCTGTCGGGCCCGCACATGCCGTCCGGCCCCGTCCACCAGTTCTCTGTTATCAGCGGGACGATGCGTTCCGGCGGCAGCCCGAGCTCTGAGCACACCTGCTCTGATCGGATGTCCCGGTCGCAGCGCTCGTCTCCGCCGAACACGGTGACGGACACAATGCGGGGATCGACGCCGAACCCTTCGGTCAGCAGCTCCCATCCCCATCGCAGCGATTGCTCATGCGGGTAGTCGCCGAGGCTCCAGGAGCCAAGCATCTCAAATACCGTCAGGTGTGTTGAGTCGCCGACCTCGTCGAGATCGGTGGTCCGCAGGCACCGTTGCGAGTTGACCAAGCGCGTTCCCTGCGGGTGCGGTTCGCCCCGTAGATACGGGATGAGCGGGTGCATGCCGGAGGTGACGAACAGCACGGGGTCGTCCGGCCGGGCCGGTATCAGCGAGCTGGACGAGACGCGCTCGTGCCTGCGCTCACGGAAGTACTCGATGAATCGGTTGCGGGTGTCTTGGGTGTTCACGGCGGCGTTCCTTTCGGGTTGTGGCGACCGGAAAGGGGCCGACGGGCGGGGCGGAGAACGCGATGGCCTCCGGCTCACCGGCGGACCGTTCCCGGTCGCCGGTGACAAGAGCGAGTCTGGTGTCAGGCAGCGGCGACCGGCGAGCTTGACGCTCGTGCGGCGGCCGCGGCAAAGATGACACCGATGACGTTCATTGCTTTCACTGTAGGACCCCGGTCAAGCCGGCGCGATCGCTGTCGCCATCGTGGACTGCCGCGCTATCGGAATGGCGAGCTTCCGGTCGTGCGGGCGGGTGAGCGGTGCAACGCGCCCCAGTACCGAGTGAGCTGTTCCTGGCCACCAACTGTCGGCTACGCGGGGAGGTCCACCTCGGGCGTCCAGAGGCCGAGCCTACCGCGCATCGGAACGGGTTCGGTCGGGCGCGGTTCTGAGAGCACCCAGTGGTAGCACCGAGGTTCCGCCCAGCGACTGCTCGAGTCTCGGACGACGTCCATGAGCTCGACGACGCCGATGATCGCGCCGCGCGGGAAGTCGTCAATCCTCGCGAGGATGCTTCGTTGCCAAGGCTGTAGGTTCCGGTCGAAACGCTGGCCAGCGTGAATGGCGAGCACGCCGCGGTAGCGGGTAGTCCACGTGCGGTTCTCGACGTCCTTTTCGCCGCAGATGATCAGGCTTGCCCACGGCTGCCGAATCGTCAAGGCGCGCATTTGCCCCATTATGGGGACGCAGCGAGCGCCGGCGCTAACCGCGATCGCGGTGCCCGTCGGCGGCCCAACGCCCCGCGTCCGATCGCGAGCGCTCAGCGGACCGCGCCGGCTCCCCCCTTTTGGCGACAAGCGAGACGCTCGCGGAGGGCCGGCCGAGACCCTGCGTTCGCTGTTGCGCAGGTCTCAAGCAGACGCACATACGTGGCCGCCCTTGTCCGGAGAGCGGCCACGCTCCACGCCCGATCCGGCCGCCCGATCACTACCCTCCGCATGGACCGCAGTAGCGCGGCAACGCCCTCGGGGCTAGCCTTTCGCCTCGAACAAGCGAACGCGGGCGTTCGTCAAGGACCACCGCCTCAACTTCGGTCGTCACTGCAAGCATCCGCCCCGATTGCTGTCCCCACTCCTGATCGGGCGCCGGCTGCCCTATCCCAGTCGAGTCGCCGCGCGACGACTCCAGGTAAGACTCACGCCAACTATCGGTGTCAGGCGAGAGACGTCGGGAGCCCACGAAGCAGCACCGTTCATGCCAAAGCAACCGAACCGAACAGCCCGTGCTGGCATCAGCCTCCTGAGTCTTCGCTGTTCTCACCGACGCGCGTGGCCCGCTCTGCGGCGGCACCGCCGAGTTCCGGTGGAGGAACATAGAAGTCCGGATCGGTGATTGCATGGCCATATACCCGCTTCAGCTGGGACCGCATCCAAGGATCACTGATACTTGTCGATCTACTACCTGCGGCGCTAGAAAGCTGACCGCACGCTTCCATTACTGCCGCGAAATAGCGCAGGATGTGGATCAGGTCTTCTGATGACCGTGGTCTATGCGAGAAGAATGAGAGGAGGTGAACATAGTGAGTTGCAATCTCCAGAGAGGTCGTCACGGGGTCTGCAAGCCGCTGGTCGTCAGGCAGTAGACTCGCCCACCGCGCCACGGTGGCCTCAAGATCCCACGCCCGGTTGTACGGGCTATGCACCGCGAGCGGGGATAGGTCCCATGGCATCCACTCAGGATCTCGTTCAAGCAGATCTTGTAACCACTGCGCTTGCGAGGCGACATCGCCTGATGCAAACGCGGACACATAGTCGGGCTGGTCGTCGACGAGTTGCTGCCGGCGCGTTGTCACAGCGTGCCAGAGGTTTACGCGAATGCTGTCAGCGACTCGACCTAGGTCTTGGATTGCAAGTTGGGAGACGCTTTGCCAGCGTCGCGTCCGCCGGCCTTCGATGACTCTGTCCACCACCAGGACAGTCACGACAAGTAGAATTGCACTTGAAGCCGTATCGGTGACGAATGGGTGTGCTTGCGAGAAAGATCGGACTCTAGAATCGTCTAGCTCGAGGAAGATGGCTGCTGCGAGAAACGCACCGAGCCCGAACGCCACCCCCGTATACGCCCGAGCTTGACCAGCAGCAAGTTTCGCGAGGCTTGCTAGGAGCACGCCCCAGCCAATAGCCACCGCAACGGCTTGAGCTGCAGACGCGTGGCTGGCGGCGAGAAGCGAGATCATCGGTGTGCAGGCATCGGTCTCGGAGCCTCGTGACAGGTTTGGTGCTTGTGCGAGAGTAGCGGCGCCGTAAAGCGTGCGGTACGGGAGATGCTTAGATGTCATCTCGCGCAAACTGGACCACGTCGTCTGGCTTGCCCCAAGAGGACGCATCCTCATCGTTGGAGCAGAGACTGGCGCCGGCGCACAAGATGCCGCTGAGCGTGCTGCTTGATCCGTCCACCCTTCAGGTCGAGCTAGGGCTGGCGATCCACGCCCCCGCCTGCTCGCGCACGCCGGCGCCGGGCCGTCCTCGCCGGAGAGCTCGTCGCGGAGCGCCACGCAGGGACCGCTGACGCCGATCCCGACGCTGCGCAACTCGACGTCGTTGACGTCGATGCCCGACCTCACATAGCGATTCGGGACGACCGCCAAGAGGCCAGTTCGTAGACGTCGTGGACAGGCAAATGACCCTACATATACGCGTTGAGCAGCAGCGCGTGGCGCTCGTGAACGGCGTGAGGGCGCGACCTGCGTTCGTGGTCCCACAGGCATCTTTGCTCCGACACCGGCAGTCTCGCTATGCGCGGAATGCAAGGCGCTGGACGCTACTAGACACCCTCCGGCCCTGGCGATCGCTTTCCTCAGCGCCGAGGCAGGATGGCACGCGAGTGCTTCGGCGACCAAAGATGTGCCCCCGAGTGCGGTCGTTCGGACCTGGAGCCCACCACGCGGCGTCGACGAGTCGCTCGCAGCGCCCAGGCATCAGGCCGGAGGGGCGACCAAGCGTTCGCTTCTTCGTCTAGTCGGCACGGGGTCCTCGGTTGAGGATCTCCGGTTCGTCGTGTACCAGGGCTTGAATGTGTCCATGGCGCTGGCTCTGACGATCACAGGAGGCGTCCTCCAGTTCATCGGCCTTGGCTTTACCTTCGCCGAGCTTTCCGCGATCCGGGCCCACGAATGGCACCGGCTCACGCCTTGGGTTCAGGCAGCCGTGTGGTGGCGCAACGCGACGAGTTGGTTTCGGTCGAAGCGCAAGTCGCTAGTCGCCTGGTTGCGGTCAATTTGGGGCCGCGGCGACGTTGAGATCACGGCACAGGCAGCGATGCTGCACGGCCTGAGCGCGTCGTCCGGATCCTCGGCGACGGCCACCGTCACAGCACCGCGCGTGCCGCCGCCCGGCATCTCTGACACCGAACGGATCGAATGGCTCATCCACCGGGTGCAGGAACACGACTCCCAGCTCGAACAGTTGCCGGGACACGCAGAGGAAGTTTCAACGTCCGTGGCGCGCAAGGGTGATGAATCCCTCCGTAAAGATCTTCAGGAAGAGCAACAGGCTCGTGATGAGGAACGCCTCGCACGCCTGAAGTGGTCGTTTCGTCGACAGGTGATCGCCGCGGTGTGCGTGGTACTCGGGGTTGGGCTGTCGACGCTGGGCGCCGTACTCGCAATCTAACGCGGCTGCCATTGACGCTAACGCCGCAACCCATCGCCCCAGGCCCCGTCTGCCTTCGTAATGGTGGCGGCTGTCGTCTTCCGGGGTGCGACTGGAACACGCGGAAACCGCCCATCTCGCCGACGATCGCATTCGCCCTTCCCGCTGGCGCGCGGCGGGCGAGCGCTTCGGCGACGAAAGGATGGCCGGATAGGGTCCTGCCGGCTCGTTCGCCCCAGTCCCGGGGTCGGCGTGGCGAGTCTCGAGATTGGCGAACAGCAGATCGCCGACCGGTCTATGGCGATAGCCCTGGTTCGAGGCCAGTGCGTGCGTTCGCGTGACGGGCGGTGCGCTGGTGTGGAACTATCGCGGGCGGAACCCCGAGCAGAGTATGCGCATCCAATCGATGCGGCCGTAGCGCTCTGTGTAGTAAGCCTGTTGTTCGACGACGAATGGCCCGTTCTCGTTGCGACCGACGAAGCGGTAGGAGACACGCTGGCGATCCGCAAACGAGTCGCTCTCGCTCGAGACGAGCTCCTCGAGCTCATCGGAGTCCTCGAACCATCGGCGAAGAACGTCGTCTATCACCCCTCGCGCGTTCGATGCCTCCCACGCGCGCCCAGGCGTCAGTCCGCGAAAGTCGATCTCTGGCTGCGGTGGAGATGTCCCACGAAGGCGTCCCACTGGTCGTCATCCAGCGCCAACACGCGAACCTCGGCATCACATCGGTGCACCTGCAGGGCACCGACAGCTCCGAGATCATCGACACCGTCCACGGGCGCCCCTCTCCGGTGATGTCCACCAGCGTAGGCCTTCAGATCAGCCGGTAGGTGGGGTCAGCCGGTGCCGCCGGCTGACCCCACCTTTGGCTGGCGATCTGCGAGACCGGTGACGCCCTCACGGTCGAGGCCCGCGTTCGTCGCCTCGCGGGCATCCAAGCCAGGAGTCGCGCTTGTCCGCGTGCTGGCCGCCTTCGTGTTCCTCGCTGACTGCGTCGGAACGAGCCTCTCGGCGGGATACGTGCCTCCACGGCAGCGCGCGGCCGCAGGCGCAGTCTTGGCGAAGGTCGGGAGCGCGGACGAGCGCCTTGCCTGAACTCGGCGACGCGCGCTCGAGCTCGTCGATTCCATGCATCCTCGGCTGTCACGTTTACTGCTCGCCGCGTGCCATGGAAGTAGTGACCACGACCACCGGAGGAACAGCAATGCTGGAGAAAGGTCTTCTACACGAGCATACTCGTCAACGACCAGGACAACGCGCTCGACTTCTACACGAACGTCCTTGGCCTCGAGAAGCGCGTTGAGAACCCGACACCCGACGGGCCGCGGTTTCTGACAGTCGGCGTCAAGGGGACGACTTCCAGCTGGTTCTCTGGCCCGGGACACCGGGGCAGGCCGAGCCGGCGATGGGACGCCCCCAGCGTCGATCACGATCGAGACCGACAATTGCCGAAAGACGGTCGAGGGGCTGCAGTCGCGCGGGGTCGAGTTCGTCTCGGACGTGCTCGAGTTCCCTGGGGCTACGTCGCGCAGTTCCACGACCCCGACGGCAACCGGCTACAGATACGAGAGGGCCGCTAGCCCCCCAGAGCGGATCCGGCTTGGCGCGTCGGTCGCGCCTGGCGCTGCTGAGATTGAGCACCTCAGGTAGCGCCGGCGCGCCAGCGCACATCGGAGTGCACCGCACCGCTGACCACGCTGGTGACCGGCGATGGGTCGTTGCCGGCGTCCGTTCATTAGGTGGTGGTGCGCCGCAGCATCTCGACGACGAGGAAGGCTAGCTCCAGCGCTTGCTGAGGATTCAACCGCGGGTCGCATGCGGTGTCGTACCGGGAGGCGAGCTGGCTGTGGGAGATCATCTGCGCGCCGCCGAGGCACTCCGTGACTTCCTCGCCTGTGTGCTCGACGTGGATACCACCGGGATGCGTACCGATTCGTCGATGGACCTCGAAGAAACCCTCGACCTCGTCCATGATGCGGTCGAAACGCCGCGTCTTATGACCGCTCGGCGACTCTTCGGTGTTGCCGTGCATCGGATCGCACTGCCACACCACGCGATGACCGGACCGGGTCACGGCGTCGACGATCGGCGGCAACATGTCGCGGACTGCGCCGTTGCCCATCCGTGCCACGAGCGTCACACGGCCGTCTACACGGTCGGGGTCGAGCCGCTCCACGAGCTCGACGGCCTCCACGGGCGTGATGGTAGGACCGATCTTGACGCCGACCGGGTTTGCGATGAGTGCTCCCAGGGCCACGTGGGCGCCATCGAGCTGGCGCGTGCGGTTGCCGATCCATAGCTGATGCGCCGAGAGGAGGAACAGCCGATCACCCTCGGGCCGCAGCAGTGAACGCTCGTAGTCAAGCACGAGCATCTCGTGACTCGCGAACAGCTCGACCGTGCGCAGTGAGCTGTCGTCGACACCGCACGCGGACATGAACCGCAAGCTCCGGTCGATTTCGGTGGCGACCCGCTCGTAACGCTCGCCGGTGCTCGAGTTACGCACGAAATCCATATTCCACTCGTGCAACCGGTGCAGATCCGCGAGCCCGGCGCCGGTGATCGCGCGCGCCAGGTTCATCGCGGCCGCCGCATTGGCATAGGCGCGGACGAGCCGGCCCGGATCCGGTCGCCGGGCCTCCTCGGTTGCTTCGAGCCCGTGGACCATGTCGCCGCGATAGGACGGAAGGCCGGCGGCGTCGGTGTCCGAACTCCGTGGCTTGGCGTATTGGCCGGCAATCCGCCCGAGCTTGACGACGGGCATCGACGTCCCATACGTCAACACGACCGCCATCTGCAGCAGCGTCCGGATCGTGCCGCGCAGATGCGCCTCGGTGTTGTCGGCAAACGTCTCCGCGCAATCCCCACCCTGAAGCAGAAACGCCTCACCGCGGGCTACCGCGCCCAGCCGACCCTGAAGCCCTTCGACCTCCGAAGGGACCGCGATCGGCGGAACGGCCCCCAGCACCCCCCGCACCCGCGCAAGATAATCGGAGTCGGGCCACGCCGGCTGCTGTGCAGCCGGCCGCGCCAGGGCGTCGGCAACCGCCGCCGACAGTGGGTCCGACAGCGGCGACAGCACCGGACCAGCAGCCACGGGCACGTCGATGGTCCAACTCATACGCTGAAAAGGTAGGCCGTCGTCTGAAGTCACGTCGAGCGAGACGCGCAGCCGCAGAGTGCCGCTCGCGCCCCGATCGGGCCCAGCGCCCGCCCTCCCCGGATCCGCGCGCACAGGGCGCAGTGAGACACCTACGCATCCGCGCGATTTTGAACCACCCCAACTCGCCGCAAGCGGGGCTCGCACAGGGGCGAGCCCAATGGCCGATCTGCTTAGGTAGCGGTGGGCCGGTGCGGCTACGGCCTGCCGGCTCCTGAGCGGCGGCATGGTGCGCGGCGCGCACTGCTGCTTGAGCCTCAAGCAGCCACCGCGAAGTCGTGACCGCTCCGCACCAAGACCGGCAGCGAGGTGATCTCGTCGCTCGTGACCGCAAGGGCCGCGAAGCGGCAGCCGACCGCAGCGGAGTGGAACCGGCCGCGGTTGTGGTCATGCACAACCGGCGACCCCCGCGGGGAGCGTGGGCAGCCGAGCTCAGAACCACGGCAAGAGTCCCCCTTTGTTGCAAATCAGGCATCTGACGGGCGTGGCCGCGGAGAGACCGCGCCGACACGAACGCGGCACGTGGGCAACGCTGCGCGAACGATCAGCGGACGGCGTGGAGATCGGGACTGTCCGGCTCTGCTCGCCGTCCGCGAGAGGACGCCGATCGGACTCTCGCGGCGTGTCTATGCGGAGGTGACGGTGCTGTGCTCGGAGGCGGATAGGTAGGCCCGCCAGCCGCGGTAGGCGGTGATCTCCTCGGCGTCTGCCAGCGCGCTCGGCTCGCAGAGGAAGCCGATCGGGTCGGTGCCGTCGATCAGCTTGACCCGGCCGAGTGTCATCGGGGCTGGCAGGTCGGCAAGCAGCGATCCGATACCTGCGACGGGTAGTGACCAGAGCTCGCCGACGATGCTCTCTGCGTCGGGATCGTCGGGGTCGGCCTGGCAGAGACCGGGCTTGGCCGGCGTGGTTGGTAGTGCGAAGAGTCTGTACCGGTGGGTGGTTCGGGCCTCGCTCAGCAGGTTTCCGCCTCGGTCGGTTAGCTGGTGGTTCAGGGGTTGGCCGGCGAGGTGAGCGCCGAGCACGAACAACTTGACCGATGGCGGGCCACCGGCTCGCACGATGCTCGCGCCGGAGGTGAATCTCCTGGCGATGTCGTTCAGCACGAGATCGTAGAACGAGGGCGCGTACAGCGTCACCCCGAAGTGGCCGCCGTCCGCATCTCCACAGGGCGCAGCGATAGCGCACATCTCAAACAGGTTGCAGAAGTTCGTGTAGATCCCAAGCCGGTTGTTGGCGGCAACTGGGTCGGCCAGGACCGCTGCGATGGTCGGCTGTGCGGTCGTCGTCGGGAGTAGGAGCGCATGCGCTCCGGCGAGCGAGTCGGCCGCGGCGAGTCTCAGCTCGGCGAGGCGGGCTCGGTCGGATACGAGCTGGTGGGCGGGAACCGACGCTGCTGCCGTAATGATTGCGGCGACGTGTGGGTCTGCGTCCTCCGGGTGGGCTTCGAGGAAGCGTCCGACAGCTGCGTATCGTTCGGCGACGAGTGCGCCGTCGTACAGCAGCAGCCCGGCTTCCAGGAACGGGTTCAGGTCGATCTCGCGGATGTCCGCTCCGACCTCGTTCAGGCGTGAGGTTGCCTCAGCGAACGCGCGTCGTGCCGCCCGGGACAGGTCGCCGAGCTGGCTTGGCCGGGGAACTGCGACCACCGGACTGGGCGGCGCCCCGAGTGGCGCGTCGAGCGGCCACGCTCGGGTCCCCGCGCCACCGGTGTGCGGGCCATAGATGAGCGCAGTCGCCCGTTGCGCGAGCTCCAGCGTGCGCGCGAACAAGCTGACGCAGTCCAGCGTCGGACTGGCTGGTACGACCCCGGTGGTTGGCACGAGCTCGCGTGTCGGTTTGATCCCGAAGATGCCCTGAAACGCCGCCGGTACGCGGCCCGATCCGGCCGTGTCGGTCCCGAGCGCGAGATCGACGTGGCCGAGCGCGACCGCCACCGCCGACCCTGAACTCGAGCCGCCGGAGACATACTCGGGCCGCCGGGCGTCCGCCACAACGCCGTGCGGACTGCGGGTCCCGACGAGCCCGGTCGCGAACTGATCCATGTTTGTCTTGCCGAGCACGATCGCACCGGCCGCCGTCAGCCGCGCGACGACCTCGGCGTCGGCATCCGCGGGGTAGGCGAACGACGGACATGCGGCGGTCGTGTCCATGCCCGCGACGTCGATGTTGTCCTTCACTGCGACCGTCATTCCGGGGAGCGGTAGTTCCTCGCCTCTCGCGGTGCGTTTGTCGATCGAGCGGGCAGCCGCGAGCGCGTCTCGTTCGGGTCTAAGCGTGATCCAAACGTCGGGACGCCCGGACGCCGCGATCCGCGCGTACGCGCGACCGACATTTTCCACAGCGTTCACTGCGGCAGCACCGCGAGCAGCGCCTCACTCGTGGCGACGGCTCCGAACACGCCTCCCTGCATCGTGACCATGTTCAGCGCTGCCTGGTGGTTGGCGGGATCCGTGGCCCCGGTGCAGTCGGACAGCACCAGGCACTCATAACCTAGGTCGTTGGCTTCGCGCATCGTGGTGGAAACGCACACATCGGTCGTTATGCCCGTGAAGACGAGGCTATGGATGCCACGGTTGCGCAGCACGAGATCGAGCTCGGTCTGGCAGAACGCGCCCTTCGTCGCCTTGTCGATGACCATCTCTCCAGGCGCCGGTGCCAGCTCTGGGATGATCTCCCAGCCGGGCTCGCCGCGGACGAGAATGCGTCCGCACGGCCCGCTGTCGCCGATCCCAGCTCCGATCCGTTGGGAGCGCCAGAGCTTGTTCGGGGGACAGTCCGAGAGATCTGGCTTGTGGCCTTCCTGGGTGTGGACGACGGGCGCTTCGCATCGGCGCCACGGTTCGAGGACGCGCCGCGTCGATTCGACCGGTCCGCGTGTCAATGCCAGGTCGTAGCCCATCGTGTCGACGTAGCCGCCCGGGCCGCAGAAGTCATGTTGCCAGTCGATTAGCACGAGTGCGGTGTGGTCGAGGTCGATCTGTCCGGTCCAGGGCCACGGATACGGATCCGCGTTGACGACTGTGGCGGGGCTCATTGTGGTCATGGCGCTCCAGTCCTGTCGGCGTGTACAAATGCTTGGTTGAATATCAGCGTGGCAAACGCTTCGGGAGCGTCGAGCTGGGGTAGGTGGCCACAGCCGGGGACGACGGCGATCGGCGCCCCCGTCCGTGCCGCGAGCCGCTGCGCCACCGTGAACCGCAGCGCGCTCGAGCGCTCGCCTACGGAGCACACCAGCGGGAGACGTGGTTGGTAGGGCAACAGCTGCGGCTCGAACGCGAGGAACGCGTTCGCGTCGGCCTCGACGAGCGCCGGGCTCGCCGCTAGCGTCGCGGCGAGCGCACCGGGGAGCTTCCCCCAGGTCTCGCTTCCGGCCAAAACCCGCAGCAGCTCGAGGCCGCCGGCCCGGTCTAGTGCGCCCTGGACGACCGCTCGCAGTTCGGGAGACAGGCTTCCCACGGCGGGCTCGTGCGCGACGGCGATGACGATCCGCTCCGGACGACTCAACGCGAGCGCGAGCGCGATCGTCGCGCCTCCGCTCATTCCGGCAACGATCGCCCGCTCGGCGCCTGCGTCGTCAAGCACGGACAACACGTCAGCGACGTGCTCGGCTACTGTTGCCGGCGGCGGATCGCGGGCCCGGTCACCGTACCCGCGGCGCGCGACAGTGATCACCGGCGCGTGAGCGGCCAACCGATCAGCGAGCGGCGACAGCGTCTCCGGACCGAACCCGACGCCGTGCATCAGCACGATCGGAACAGCCGCGCTGAGCGGCGCTGCGCCGGCGCCTCGGTGTGATACCGAGGCGCCGGCGCGACCGGCTAGGTCCGCTCCCGGGTGGCAAACGGGGTGATTCACGCCGGCACTGGCTCCTCCAGGGGGGTGCCGATGACTGCCCCTCGCTGAGGCACGATGTCCGGTCCGTGGATGCTCTCGGACGCCACTCCGATGTCGTTCGGATCGGCCGGGTCCGCCGCGCGGACCGAGACCCGCAGCAGGCTCAGCGCCAGACACGTCACGCCCGCGAGCGCATACCCCAGCGCGATCTTCGGATTGGTGAACACGTGCACCTTGTCGCCATGAATCAGGCCGACGATCGACAGCGCCGCACCCGCCAGGCAGAACCCAGCGGCATGGTAGAAGCGACGGTCGATCAGATACACCGCGATCGCGCCGAGGACCATCCCGGCAAGCGTCGCCCCGTTTCCGAGCGCGTGGAGCCCGTCGTAGATCACGCCGGCGCTAGACAGGTTCGCCTGGCCGACCTGCGCGGCCGAGGTGCCGGCGGCGCCCAGGGCGTTATCGACGAGCCCCGACCCCCAAGCGGCGATATTCGGCACCATCGCGAGCACGATCGCCGGGTAGTAGGCACGGGGCACGACCCGGAAGGCCTGGCTGCCGATCACAAGTCCGATGTAGAGCAGAACGGGGACGATCGCCGGGATCGGGAGCAGCGACGCGAGCAGCGGGAAGAACCCCCCGATGCACAACACGAAGATCACGACTCCTGTAGCCAGCGAGTAGCTCAGCCGCCCACCGGCCTCCTTCCATCCCGGCTGGCCGATGTACACGGCGGGCGGGAACGGGCTGCCGAGCGCCGCTCCGACGACGGCGCCCGTGCCATCGGCGAGCAGGACGTGCCGCAGGTTGTACGAGTCCCCGGCGGCGGCGGCACTCTCGACGTTCGACATCGCCTCGGTGAAGTTGTAGATGCCGAGCGGGATCGCGGTCGCCAGCAACGGCGAGATCGCGCTGAGGCCATGGCTCAGCAAGTCGAGGTTCAGCGACGGCAGGCCGAGTGCGATGTCCTTCGCCGCACTCGAGACATCAGCGGTGTTCATGTACCCGCCGATCCAACCGATAGCACTGCCCAACAGAAGGGCCGCCAGCCCGATCGGAAAGTTACGAGGGAGCCGAACACCGGCGATGAAGCCGACGATGATGACGACCAGCACCGGCAATGCGATCCACGTCGCCTCCCACATCTGCGCCGCCGGACGCATCGAGATGAACGTGAGCGAGATGCCCGCGAGCATGCCCAGCAAGGCCGCGCGCGGCGTCAGCCTGCGGATCGTCGGCCCCACGAACGCGCCGCCCAGGATGATCAGTCCGATGATGAACGCCCAGGCGAGCCCCGCCTCCCACGCCTTGATCGGGTTGCCCGTCTTCAGGTAAGTCGGCAGCATGATCACGAGCGTGACGATGAACATGTGCGGCACGCTCGGGCCGTACGGCATCGCTGCGACGTCATCGCGCCCTTCCCGGCGCGCGAGCTGCCGCGCGAGGATGAAGTAGAACACGTTCCCGACCAGCAGCCCGAGCCCCAACGCCGGGAGAATCGTGCCCGTCGCCTTGCTGGTGGGGATGTGCACTACGGCGGTCGTGAGGCCGGTGATCACTAGGACGTTGACAAGCAGATTGATGAACAGGCCGGAGAAGGCGTTCACCTCCCCCTTCCGCCAGAACGGAAGCGAGAATCCGGCAGCAGTACTCGTCTGCATGATCAGACTCCTTCGCTGATGGTTGCCATTGCTGTGGGGATCTCGCCGCCGAGCGCGGCGAGTACCTCGCTTGAGTGCGCGACCCAGCCGAAGATTCCGCCCTGCGCGGCGATCATCTTCAGGCCAATCTCATGAAACTCCGGGAAGTACGAACCGACGCAGTCTTCGAGCACCAGGCACTCAAATCCCCGGTCATTCGCCTCCCGGACGGTGGTGTGAACACAGACCTCCGTCGTTACGCCGGTGACGATCAGGCTCCTCACGCCGCGATTTCGCAGCATCAGTTCGAGGTCAGTGGCGTAGAAGCTGCCCTTCCCTGGCTTGTCGAGGACCACCTCGCCCGCGGCCGGAGAGAGCTCGCCGACGATGTCGTGGCCGTACTCGCCCCGAATCAGCACGCGTCCCTTAGGTCCCGGACTGCCGATCCCAACCTCGAGACGCCCGCGCGCCAGCTTGCTCGGGGGACAGTCCGACAGATCCGGGCGGTGCCCCTCACGGGTATGCACGACCATCAGCCCGAGCGAACGAGCCACCTCGAGCACGGCCGCGATCGGCTCGACGAGCGCCGAGAGCAGCGAGACATCGTTGCCGAGCAACTCGCCGAAGCCATCCGGCTCCAGAAAGTCGCGCTGCATGTCGATTATCAGCAGCGCAGTCCGCGCTGGGTCGAGTCGGAAGTCGTACGGGAGCGCCGGGACGTCAACAGCACCAGACGGCCTTCCGGCCGTTTCGTCGATCATGGATGAGCCTCCGAGACAGAGTTGTCTACCGTTTTGTATACAGCGCTGTCCACATCCGTGTGAGGGCGGTAGCTTGCCTCTACTCCCGCACCGTCGGTATGGCCCGGTGGCCAAAATTGATCAGCGCCTGAGGATCCTCAGGTCCTGCCATCCTGTGAGACGTGGCAACTAGACGCTCGCAGGCAGACCGCGTCTACGCCGAGTTCCGCGACCGCCTCATCCGCGGACGCGTGCCAGTCGGCAGCCGGATCGTCGAGCAACAACTCGCGACCGAATTCCACACAAGCCGGACGCCGATCCGCGAGGCCCTGCGTCGCCTCGAAGGCGACGGACACCTGATCCGCGACCCCACAGGCGGACTCAGGCCCCGCGTGCCGAGCGTACGTACGATGCGAGAGCTCTATGACGTACGGCTCGCACTAGAGGAGCTCGTCGTACGACGAGCCGCCAGCTCGGGAGCGCGCGGCGATCTCGAAGCGCTCCAGCAGGAGTGGCGCGCGCTCGCCGCCGAAGCACACCCAGAGGGTGCCATGTCCGAAGGGGCCGGGTTCGTCCATCGCGACGAGGCCTTCCACCAGCGGCTGGCCGACGCGTCAGGCAACGAATTCGCGGCCGGCATCCTCCGCGACCTCGGCGACCGAATCCGCATCCTGCGGATCCACGACTTCACCAGCCAGGAACGAATCCAAGCCACCATCGACGAACATCTCGAGATCCTCGGCGCAGTGCTCGCAAGTGACAGCGACGGAGCCGCCGGCTTCATGCGCGCGCACATCCAGCGCAGCGCACAAGTCGTGCGCGAGCGCGTGGGTGAGGCGCTGGCCAGGATGTTCGAGGAACCCCAAGCTTCCGCCGATATCAACCCGCAATCAGAGACCTACCGCTCAGGTGCCGCGACGAACAGCGGTCACCGGCCGCCGGTCGTCCCACACACATAGGACGTGCGGATGCTATTCGCACTGGCCCAGCGCTACTGGCAGGGCAGCCGAGCCCGCAGACCCCACTTGGCATCAAAGGAGGCCTCACGTGACTCTGAGATGCCTGCTCTCCCCCGAAGGGGGACTCCTGCCGTGGTTCTGAGCTCGGCTGCCCACACACCCTGCGTGAGGTCGCCGGTTGTGCATGACCACAACCGCGGCTGGTTCCACTGCGCTGCGGTCGGCTACCGCTTCGCGGCCATTGCGGTCACGAGCGACGAGATCACCTCGCTGCCGGTCTTGGTGCAGAGCGGCCACGATGTCGACGCCCACGCCGCTGTCGAACGCGGCTGCTCCCGGACAAACCCGGCCACGCCGGGCCCGTCCCGGCGAGCCGCCGGGAGCGCGCAGCTCGCCGAAACCAGGGCGCACACGACGGGCGCCAGATCCGTGCCCGTGGATATGCACGCTACGTGGCCGGGCCTCAACTTGGAGAGCAGAGATCCCGGTATCGGTCCCGCGTTGCCGGAGCCGCTGGCTCGCTCCTAGGTCCGCTCCTGGTGTCGGCGGCGAGCGGCAGTTAGATCGAGAGTGCCCCAACGGCGACAAAGCGGCACTGTGCGGACCGCGGATGAGCTGCTCGGTGGCAGCTCGAGTGGCCGCGCCGGATGTCGAGCGCGGCTGCCGAGATCCCGTCGCTGGGAAGGATTCAAGGCGTCACTGGACATCATCACCCGACTGCGCCGACTCCATCAGCGCGATCGTCGCCCCGGATCTAGAGTCCTAGCTCATGATGGGCGAACAAGTCCAACGGGCCCTGACGCACGATCGGACGGTCGACATCACGACCATCGGGCGGCGATCCGGGCAACCCCGGCGAGTCGAGATCTGGTTCCACAACCTCGACGGCCGCATCTACATCAGCGGCCTGCCGGGCCGGCGGGGCTGGTACGCGAACGTCGTTGCGCACCCCGACTTTGTGTTCCATCTCAAGGAGACCGCTCAGGCGGGCATCCCGGCGCATGCCCATCCCGTCACCGATCCGGCCGAACGCCGACGGGTGCTGTCTGGACTCCTCGCCAGGATCGGACGCGAGGGCGCGCTCGAAGACTGGGTCGATCGCAGCCCGCTCATCGAGGTGGAACTGCTGGGGCGCGAAGACGCGCCGTAGCGCTTGAGCCGCCGGCCGGATTCGGCACTAGCGCCACGAGCGTCAGCGGTCGCCTCCGCGGCGAGGGCCAAACCCCGGCTGGTTGTCCTCGAGCCTCCGTCGAGTGTCACTAGGCTTCCTGCGTGCCCGACCTGCGCGAACGCTGGCGCACGAGCTTTATCGAGGCGACCACCTACGACTGGGCGGTCGAGCACGAGCACGTGGCCGGCGTGCTGGGGCGCCTGATCTGGGGCACGGACACGTCCGCCTTCTACCGCGACATCGCCCGCCTCTCGGACCTGCCGGCGGGCACGAAGGTGCTCGACATCCCGTGCGGCGGCGGCGTCGCCTTCCGCGGCCTCCGCCCTCAGCAGAAGCTGGACTACGTCGCGGCCGACCTCTCGCCGGTGATGTTGCGGCGGGCCCGCTCCGAGGCCGACCGCCGTGGCCTTGACTGGATCGGGTTCACCGAGGCGGACGTCGAGTCGCTGCCGTTCGAAGACCGCAGCTTCGACCTCGTGGTCACCTACACGGGCCTTCACTGCTTCCCGGACCCGCCGGCCGCGATCGCCGAGATGGCGCGCGTGCTCCAGCCGGGCGGCGAGCTGCGCGGCACATCGGTGATCAAGCGGGCCGGCCTCCGCCAGGACGCGTTCGTCCGTCTGATGCAGATCGGCGGGGTGTTCGGCCCCGGGCAGACGCTCGCCGAGGTCGAGACCTCGCTCGCCGACGCCGGACTGGTCAAGGTCACCGTGTCTCGCATCGGAGCCCTGGCCTACTTCTCGGCTCGCAGACGTGGTGGGAGCAGAGCCGGGACCGCGACACCATCTGCAGGTCGAGACCGACTCGACACTGACCCAGACAGCTCGCAGCACGCGACACGATGAGGGGAGCACGCGATGGCAGACGCGACGTGTAAGCGCATCGATGAGATGGAAGCCACCTTCCGAGGCTCGATGCGAAAGGTCCGCGCCGAACTCGGACTCACGAGCTTCGGCGTACAGACAATCGATCTCCCGCCCGATTCCACTCGGCATCCGTGGCACGACCACGCCGAGGACGGTCAGGAAGAGATGTACATCGCGCTCGAGGGCAGCGGCGTGCTCGAACTTGAATCGGGCGAGCGCTTCCCGCTCGAGCGCGACTGCGTGATTCGCGTCGGGCCGGGCGAACGTCGCCGTGTGCTCGCCGGGCCCGATGGGATCCGCATGCTGATCGTCGGAGGCATCCCCGGCCGACCCTACGAGCCCTGGCACCGAACCGAGCTCGGGGCGCCTGACCCCATGGCAGATTGACGCGGGACAGCCGGCACGCGGGGCGCGCCCGAGGGAAGATGGCTCCCCGAGATCCGCAGCGTCCTCGCCGACGACCCGCGCCGCGGCCATAACCTACCGCAGACTCTCCCTTCGCAGGGATGTTGAGCGAGCCGGAGCGCCGCAGAATCCTCGAGGAGGTCCGCTAACCCCGGCTGACGGCACGCTTCGTCCGGACCAGTCGGATGATCAGGCAGGCACAAGCCGACATCGAGTTCATCGAGCAGCTGATCGACGCGATACACGCGATTGTTTAGCCCGAAGTTGCGGCTGACGACCGGTGGTTTTTGCCCCGATTTCGGGCTTTTGTGGGGTTGGGGCCTGTCTGGCTCGTGGCTACGTGATCTGGGGGACGCGCTCGTTGATCAGCGTGATCGCCCGCGCTTGCAGCTCGGTCGGCGTGCTCAGCTGCGGGAAGGTCGCGTCGGTGCCCTTGACACGGATCGTGTTGCGGGTGCGGTTCTCAAGCTCGTCGAACAGGCTCTGGATCGTGTGGCAGGGCTCGTGCTGGGGGGTGCGGCGGCGGCCGGCCTTGCGGGTCGCTGCCGGCGAGCGGGTGGCCTTGGCGACGGGGTCTGTGTTGGAGCGGGGGTTGTCGTCTTGGAAGAGCAGTTCGGCCCACGCGTGGCGCAGGTGCCAGCGCACGTATTCGGCGAGCATGCAGATCAGCAGGTGTGAGCGACGCGGTCTTCCAGGCGGTGGTGGATCGGGCGGACCTCCAGTGGGCCTTTCATGCCACCAAACCCCTTCTCTGCCTGTTTGAGTTGCTTGTAGGCGCGTACGATGCCGGCGGCGGTGAGCTCGTCTGGTTCGATCCGCCCGGCACGGATCACGTAGATCCCGTCGAGTTCTGCCTCCTGGGCGATCTGTTGCTGCTTGCGCTCATAGGTGAGCGTGTCATCGGTGATGTTCGCCTGAAAGTGTTTCTTGACCTTGTAGCGGTTCCACACCGCGCCCACCTGAAGGCCGATCTCGGCCTGGCCTTGCAGCGTGCCGGCCTGCACCCGGCGCTTGAGCTCACCCAGATCCTTCTCGGTACCCGCCAGCAGCTCGGAGCGCTTGCGGGCGCGCTCCTCGGCCACCAGCGGGTTGCGGCAGACAACCAGTCGCTGGCCGGGATACAGCTTCTCGCAGGCGATCTCGGCCAGGTTGAGCTCGTCGAACATCGACAGCTGCAGGCAGCCCTCCTTGACCAGCGCTCTGATCTGCGGCGCCTTCAGCGCGGTGACGAACGCATACTGTGCCGTCTGTGAGAGCAGTGTCACGTTCTCCTTGGTGCCGATCCCGCGATCTGTCACCACGATCACGCGCTCCAGCCCGAACCGTTGCTCGAGCTTCTTGACCTGTGAGGGCAGCGTCTTTGAATCCTTCAGTGACCCTTCGAACGCCCCGATCGCCACCGGCCGCCCGTCGCTGTCACACAACAGCCCGTACTCGACCTGCATCCGTCCCCGCTTGCCTGACCCATGGTCATAGCCAAAGCGCGCAAGCGGGCAACTGCGCCCCTCAAAGTACGAGCAGGATACGTCGTACAACGCCAGCTCACCGTCTGTGAGGTGCCGGCGCGCGAGCCGCTGCTCGATCGCCGGTTGGCGCTCAAGCAGCCAGTCCATCGCCGCGTAGAGGTCATCGTGAACCGCGCCCTCCACACCCAGCTCCTCCCCCAGCGTGCAGGCGTCAAGCTGGCGCGTGCACGCGAGCTTTGAGCCCGGCTCGAGCACCCGGCCGGCGATCATCGCCACGCACAGATCCCGCTCGCGTGAGGGCTCGCGATCGAGCAGCCGCGCCAAGCCCAGTCGCCGAGCCGCATCGAGCACCGCCTCCACGTGCCCATGTTTGCGCGATGCCACGATCTCAAACGCCTCACCTGCTGGCACGAGCCGCACCCCCTGAAGCGCCAGCGTCAACGCCTCGATCGCCTCCCGCGGCAGCTGGGAGACGTTCGCGATCGTCTCATGACGCACACGCCGGCCCTCGCGGATCGAGCGGCGCACCAGATAGGAGTTGTACTCGCGCTCCCCATGACGCCGACTGATCTTGGCCACATGCATCGCGCCTACCGTTCGCGCCATCGCCCAGATGGTTGCACATCAGCCTACAGATGTCAACGTCACTCTTGGCTACACTGTCGAGCCTGGGAGAGGCCGCGATCCCAGCGGCCGTAAGGGATTGCGGCCGATCAGCAGTCGCTCTTTACCCGCAACTTCGGTTTAGCGCCTCGTGAGCGCTACCGCACGGGCACGAATTGCCCGGTGCGCAGCATCTCCGCGATCCGCGCTTATGTTGATCCCTCTTGTGGCCTTGTCACCCATCAAGCCTGAAGGAGAGAACCGGCAATGAGTACCCACAAACCCGGAGATCGCTACATAGAGTGGCTGAATGTGGCAGACCATGGCGATCAAATGCTTAGGGCATCGCGCGAGGCATACGAAGCAACCGGGCGAGGGTTCTGGGTGACGAGTGACGAAGAGCAGGTCAAGGCGTTGGGAAAGAGCGAGGCGATGTACTACGCCGCTGCTCGGATGCCAGACCTGCTGCGTCGCTTTGTTGACGACGGACTGGTAGGCGCTGGAGACCCGGCAAGTGGCAACTTCAAGGCGATGGTCGATACCTACGATCCGACCACGCAGTTTGTAGTTGTCGGTTGTGAGGACGACCAGCTATTCGTTCACATCGTGACGGGACACGAGGCGGGAGAATGAGCTGCGCTCGTGGCCCAATAATGGCCAAACGTCGCGAGAGCGACCTCAGCAGCTACGGGCCTTGGAACGTAAGTTAGATCGAAAACGTGGTAACCGTTCAGTCATCGGTGCCGGTGGCGAGGATTCCTGCTTGTTGCAGCGAATCTTGCGGGCATGGACCGCGCGGAGGCGGAAGCGATCTATGACTCGGGGCGTGAGGCCTGTGTGCTGTTCATTGTTGATCTCGCTTCCCGGGTGCAGCAGCTCGATGAGCGGTTAGCGCGACTGGAGGCGCAGGCCCGCCAGGACTCACGGACGAGCTCCAAGCCGCCGTCGACGGATCCACCCAGGACGCGCGCTGAGCGGCGGGCGGCGGCGCGGGCGAAGCGCGCACGGGCCGGGGTCGAGACACGCTGATCATTCCTCCGGAGACTGTCCACACTCCCGTGGCAGGCGCGTCGCCTCCCTATCGGCGGCGGTCAGAGAGTTCTGCTTCGGCTTGAGCGTGGTCGACAGTCCCCACGCCTGCTCCACAACGCCGTTCGTGAACTCCGCAGCCAGGCGGCGAGCACCCGGGCCCGAGCGGCAGTCACTGGCTGGCGCCGAGCCGACGCTGTTCGTCCTGTCACGAGCGCCCGTGTCCAGGATCACGCATGCAGGCCGATGATCATCTCGCCGGGAGGCGGCCAGATCTTGCTCTACCAGCCAAGCCACCCGAGTCGCGCGCGTTGCGTCGGCGTCGTCGGTGAAGAGCGCAGCGCCGGGGCTTGTTTGACCGGTGTCCGCCTCCGGCATCGACTGAGTCGAGGCCAAGCGTGTCCCGGCGACAATCCAGCAGTCTCAGCGCATGGCCGTGCCTCGGCGCCGATGAGCTAAGTCCGAGGCCCACCACGAGGCCGTTACCATCTCGCTCGGCGACCGTCACCAAGGTGCCGAAACCGCTCGCGAGGGCGCATGCACCCTGGATGGGAGTGGGATCTAATCGTCGAGGCGGGTGCGCCGGGCATGAGACTGTCGCGCCTCTCTCGGTGCTATCAGCTGGTTTAGCCGGAATCGAGCATCTGGCGCGTGATGTTGTCGAGCCAGAGACTTTGTCCCTGCTCGTGCCGCTGCTGGGTGGCCTTCACGTCACTCTCCTGTCGGTTGGCGCGGGCTGAGCTGACCGTCCTGATCGTGTCCGTGCGCGCCGCTGTATATCGACATCGTGGTCGATTGTGGTGGCAACGTGTGTTGGCTGTCAGGGCTCCGCGGTCACGCCTGCTGCCGCCGGCTCGGGCTTGCCCGCGGCCGCCGCGTCTCGCCGATCGAAGAACTCGGCGCCTTCGATGCTGAGGTGCGGAAGGATTCTGTCGATCCAGTGGGGGAGGTACCAGTTAACCTTTCCCATCAGGATCATCAGCGCCGGCACGAGCAGACAGCGCACGACAGTCGCATCGATCAGCACGGCGACTGCGAGGCCGACCCCGAACTGCTGCACGGTCGGATTCCCGTTAAGAATGAAGCTGCCGAACACGAACACCATGATCGTCGCGGCCGCGGTGATCACCCGCGCGCTCGTCACGAGTCCGTGCACAACCGAGCTCTTGTTGTCCTCGCCCTCGTGGACGTGCTCCTCGATCTGGCTGACGAGGAACACCTCGTAGTCCATCGAAAGACCGAACAAGATCGCGAACATGAACAGGGGCACGTAGGAGACGATCGGGACCGGGTCACTGTGACCGAGGATGCCGATCGCCCAGCCGTACTGGAAGATCGCGACAAGCACCCCGTAGGAGGCGGCGATCGAGAGCAGGTTCATCAGCGCCGCCTGGGCTGGGACCACAATCGTCCGGAAGGCGAGCATCAACAGCAGGAACGCGAGCACGATCACGACCGCGATCTGGAGCGGCAGCTTGCTCGAGATCTTCGATGCGAGGTCCACGTACGCGGCGGTCTGCCCGCCGACGTAGGCCTTCATATTGGTCCCCTTCTCGGCCTGGGGAATCGTCGTGTCCCTGAGCGTGGAGACGAGAGCCGAAGTCTTGTTGTCAGACGGCGCGGTGGTCGCAATCGCGTTGAAGAACGCGGTCGTCCCGGCCTTGTCGAGCACGACCGGCGTCACCGCCGCGACCCCCGCCACGGCTTTGACGTCCTTCTGGAGCGTCGCGAGGCGCGAATCCGATGACGACTGCGCCGGCGAGCCCAGCTTGACCGCGATCAGCAGCGGGCCGTTGACGCCCTGCCCGAAGTTCTCGCTGATCTGGTCGTAGGCCTGGCGTGCGGTGGTCGAAGTCGAGAGCGCGCCGGTGTCCTGCTGGCCGAGAGTCAGCGATAGCAGTGGGATCATCAGCGGGATCAGGATCGCGAGTGCGGCAATGCCGGCAAGCCACGGGTAGGAGGCGATCTCGTGCGCCCACTTGGCCCAGAGGCCGCCCTCTGACGGGTGTGACTCTGGGTGGCGGTCCCGCACGCGCAGCGAGTTGATATGCGGCCCGATGATCGCCAGTACCGCCGGCAGCAGTGTCAGTGCGCCGAGCACCGCGACGACGACCGCGATCGCGGCCATCAACCCCATCGTCGTCACGAGCGGGATCCCCGCGACGGCAAGTGACACGAGCGCGATCGTGACCGTCGAGCCGGCGAAGAAGACCGCGCCGCCGGAGGTCGCGGCCGCGCGAGCGATCGACTCGTCGATGTCCAGGCCGTCCTTCATGCCGCGGAAATGGCGCGTGACGATGAACAGGGCGTAGTCGATCCCGACCCCGAGGCCGATCATCGTCGCCAGCGTCGGCGCCACCGTCGGCACCGAGACGACGTGACCGAGGATCCGAATGATGGCGAGCGTCGAGGCGAGCGCGAAGATCGCCGTGATGATCGGCAGCGCCATCGCCACCAGCGTTCCGAACGTGAACGCGAGGATCACCATCGCCGCGATGATTCCGATCAGCTCGCTGGACTCCGTCGACGGGGTTGACACCTTCTGTCCGAGCTGGCCGCCGGTCTGCACCTCGAGTCCGGCTGCTTTGAGTGGGCCCGAAGCCGCGTCGATGATGTCCTGCGCCTGCTCGGTGGACAAAGAGCCCGGATTGACCTTCGTCGTCACCGAGATGTAACCCGTCATCTGGTTCTTACTGAGCTGGGACGCCCCCTGCGAGGTGAGCGGGTTGACCGCCGATTCCACATTGGCGGCCTTTGCCACGTCCGACGACGCCGTGTTGATCGCGCTGGCGTACTTGGAGTCGGTCAGCTTGCCGCTCTTGGTGTGGATGACGATCGGACTTGAGCCGTTCGACTGAGCCGCGAACGGCCCGGCGAGCGCGTCGGTCGCCAGCTGGCTGCCGGTCCCAGGCAGCGACAGGTTGTTATTGGTGTTGTCGCCCATCTGGTGCGACACAGCGACCAGCCCGATCGCGATCAGCAGCCAGATTCCGATCACGACAAATCGCCGCCGGACGCAAAGCTTCCCCAGCCGATAGAGAACACCGGTCATCTAGTCGTGCAAACCCCCTCCTGACTCGCAAAGCGCGCGCTGAGCGCGAAAGCATCCTCCCGCCAGGATCGGCCGCTGTCAAGCGCGAATGCGGCTGGCGGGCTGACCTCGCCGTCAGTCGAAAGCCTGAATCTTGCGCGTGGTCTGCGAGCCGGCGCCCAGCGCGGCTGCCGCAGCGCAGCGCGACGACGAGCGGTCGAAGATTTAGGTGTTCTCACAGGAGCACGGTCGTCCCGGTGCGGACGATCTCGCGCGCGGTAACGGTGGCGGTAGTCGTGGCTGTGGCCCCGATAGTGCTCGGCATTGCCGGACGGTCGAGCGCCGGTCGGGCGCCCGGTCTGCGCTGCGATCAGCGGCGCCTGCGTCTCTTCCACAACTTCCAGATTCTGCGTCGGGCGCTACGACCCAGTGACGCCCTTTCACCGGTTTACCGGCGATCGGGCGACCGCGTCGCACAAAGGGTATTCGCAGACCTTTCGCACTGCCGGGGCTACACGAACAGCTCACCGGAGACCCGCCCCAACGCACATGCGGGGCTCGGCTCCAGAAACGTATGCGCCGCCGGGCAATCGCTGCGGACGGGGGTTGACCTAGGCACGCCGGCCCCGTGAGCTGCATGCGTACTGCGCGAAAAGCGAGCAACCGGTCGATCATGAGCTCACTGCTGCACCCACGAAACAGCAGCACTCTCGCAGCGGTTCTGCGAGGCCGCGAACCTTCTGCTTCCGGACAGAACCGGCTACGCCGGCGCGGCAATGCCGGGCGCGTCCCCATGCGGCTGGAATCACCCGCTAATCGCCGAAACCAGGGCGCACACGACGGGCGCCAGATCCGTGCCCGTGCATATGCACGCTACGTGGCCGGGCCTCAACTTGGAGAGCAGAGATCCCGGTATCGGTCCCGCGTTGCCGGAGCCGCTGGCTCGCTCCTAGGTCCGCTCCTGGTGTCGGCGGCGAGCGGCAGTCAGATCGAGAGTGCCCCAACGGCGACGAAGCGGAAGCGGTCGGCCGGCTCAGCCGGTCGAGGCGGACGCTCGGATTCACGCGAAAGCGCTCGCCCGGATCCGCCATCGCGTCGCGTTCTCTCGTGGCCAGACACCGGCTGCCGACGCTCGAGTGGACTCTCATTAGGTGCTTGCCGGCCTGCGGTCATGCAGCTAGTTCCCGGCGGCTCGGACGTGGCCGCAATTGCGGCTAAGCGGCTGTCTCAGGGGAAGGCCGCTTTGCCGCTGCACCGGTGCTCCTTGCGCACTGCTGCTTCAGGGTCCGCCTGCCAGAGAAGGAGCCGTCTGGCCGTGCGGCTGGTTGATCGCGACACTCGGCAACCACGGTCAATCGCGAGGCGGCGGTGAACCTGTAGATGAGATCGTGCCTGGGCGTCAGCCCGTGCACGGGCCCGGTCGCCCGTTGGTACGTGCGTACATCGCCACGGCCGCGGCAGTCACCGCCGCTCGATAATCGGGCTTGGAGGTCTCGTCTCCCACCCACAGCGCGCAGCGCCCCTCACGGAAGTAGAGGTTGGCGGTGGATTGACCCCCAGGGGGGGCCAGGGCGACGATCCCGGTCGAGCCGGGGATTCCTGGTACCGCGAAGTGGGAGACCGCCGCCCCGCCTTGCTCGAGCGCAGCCTCTTGAACCGACGCGTGCTGCTCACGCGAGGCCGCGGCGGGGGAGCGAAGCTCGGTCACCGAAGAGCCTCCTTGTCCGCCGTCAGCGCCGCTCGTGTTGACCGTGACCCCTTGGATGAACCCCTCCGAAGTCAGCCGCTTCTCGTCGTTGGCGGCGTTCGGATTACCAGCCTCACCGGCCGCGACGGTGTGGGCGACTTGCGGTCGGCCGGCGGGATGGAAACCGGTCTCCTCGTTGCCCCGCACCACGTAGGCGCTGATCGTAAGGCCCGTCGAGCTGCTGTGTGAGCTGCTGCCGCATCCCGATAGCCCAAGCCCGACAGCCGTCGAGAGCACCAAGCCGATCGCCAGTCTCATCGCAAGCGCGACGCTACCTATAACAACCTCGCAGCCGAGTCCAGCCGTGACGAACCCCGATACTGCCGCTTCGCCGCTATGCAGCCACGCCCAGAAGGCTCGCCGTTAGCCCGAAGCCGCCGGCCAGCAAGCGCCTGGCGAGGATCAAGCCCAGCCAGGCCAGCTGGCGCTTCTCCGGGGGTCAGGCGCCGGCAACGGCGGTCACCCGGGCGATCGCCTTGCGCGACAAGCGAGCGTCACGCCGGCGAACGCCTCGCTTCTCGTTTCACGAAACAGCAGCACTCTCGCAGCGGTTCTGCGAGGCCGCGAACCTTCTGCTTCCGGACAGAACCGGTCACGCCGGCGCGGCCATGCCGGGCGCGTCCCCATGCGGCTGGAATCACCCGCTGATCGCCGAAAGCGAGGCGGGCGCAACGGCATGCAGAATTCGCGATCTGCCTACGCAGAGCCAGTCGGCGTCGGCGGCGCTTCGGCTCCGCTTCGACGCTCGACGCTCGACGTCCGGCGCCCGCAGCGATCGAGATGCCGGCGCTGCGCTCGCCGGCTTTGGCCGCCGAGGAGGCCAAAGCGATCGTCGGCGAGTTTGCGCGGTTTCCGCGCTAAGCGGTTATCCCGAATTCGGGATAACCGCTTTTATCCCGACCTTCCGGTTATGTCGACTCGGGGGTGTC
This sequence comes from uncultured Solirubrobacterales bacterium, assembly GCA_963836065.1. Classification (GTDB taxonomy): domain Bacteria; phylum Actinomycetota; class Thermoleophilia; order Solirubrobacterales; family Solirubrobacteraceae; genus Palsa-465. Next base: position 140,827 of record CAWIII010000033.1, on the reverse strand, counting down.
GGGTGTGGGTTCTTCCCTGCTTATAGGTGGGTTGTGGTGGTGAGGTGGTGAGCTGGTCGGCATAATCGGCTGGGGTCGGTGGAGTCTTCCTGTGTTCGGTTTCTCCGATTCGACAGGAGGCAGCGATGGGTGGAGGGGTTCGTCCGTGCTTGGTCCGCGGGCCGTTGGCGCCGTGGGCGGCTGGGTTTGAGGACTGGTTGCTGGGGCGTCCTGCGGTGTATCTGAACCTTTGATAGTTGCCCTGGGCTGCGCCCACCCGCGGCGGGTGAAAATGGGTGGCAGGGCGAGGGCTGTCGCGCGGCGAACTGGTCGGGGTTGTCTGCCGATCGCCGCAATCTCTCTGGTGCCTGTGAGCCCGTCGATAGTTTGGCGTGGGAGCCTCGCCCGGATCCCGGGACTGTTGCCGTGAGCACGCTCTTCAGACTCGTCTGTTTCCGAGGCCCCTGGCGGATAACGAGAGTTGTCGATCGAGCCGAGGAGGCCGTAGATGGATGTGATCGTGGAGCGCCCGGCGGCGCTGGATGTGCACAAGGAGCAGGTGACCGCATGCGTGCGGGTGCCGGGAGCGGATGGGTCCCGTGCGCAGGAGGTGCGCGAGTTCAAGACCACGGTCGGCGGGTTGCTGGTGTTGCACGATTGGCTGGAGGCACACGGGGTCACCCGGGTGGCGATGGAGGCGACCGGCGTGTATTGGAAGCCGGTGTGGGCGATCCTGGAGGATGACTTCGACTGCCTGCTGGTCAACGCCCGGCACGTGAAGAACCTCCCCGGCCGCAAGACCGACGTCAAGGACGCCGAATGGCTCTGTCAACTGCTGGAGGCGGGGCTGCTGCGGGCGAGCTTCGTGCCGCCCAAGCCGATTCGGCGGCTGCGGAACTTCACCCGCTACCGGACCGCGCAGGTCAAGGAGCGCCAGCGCGAGGCCAACCGCCTGCACAAGGCGCTGGAGGACACCGGAATCAAGCTCGACTGCGTGGTCACCGACATCCTCGGCAAGTCCGGTCGCGCGATGCTCGACGCGTTGTGCGAGGGCACCACCGACCCGGACATCCTGGCCGAGCTGGCGAAGGGCCGGCTGCGCGCGAAGATCCCCGCGCTACGGGAGGCGCTGGAGGGCCGCTTCGACACCCACCACGCGCTGTTGATCGGCGCGATCCTCGCGCACTTGGACTTCCTCGATGAGCAGATCCAACGGCTCTCCGACGCGATCGAGGAGCAATTGCGCCCTTTCCAGGCGCATGTTGAGCTGCTGCGCTCGCTCACCGGGATCGAGACCCGCACCGCGCAGAACATCCTCGCCGAGATCGGCACCGACATGTCGGTGTTCCCGACCGCCGGCCACTGCGCCTCGTGGGCAGGCCAGTGCTCGGGCAACGACCAGTCCGCCGGCAAGCGCCGCTCCGGCAAGACGCGCAAGGGCTCCAAATGGCTCAACGACGCGCTCAAGAACGCCGCCATGTCCGCGATCAGAACCAACGACAGCTACCTCCAGGCCCAGTACCAGCGGCTCCGGCCCAGGATCGGCCACGGTCGTGCGCTCGGCGCGGTCAAGCACTCGATCATCTGCGCGATCTGGCACATGCTCACAAACGGCGAGCTGTATAACGACCTCGGCGGCGATTACTTCCGCAGACGCGACCCCGAGCGACAGACCCGACGCCTCGTCGCCCAGCTCGAGCGCCTCGGCCACAAGGTGACACTCGAGGAGCTGCCGCAGGCCGCCTGAACCCCCAGCGCTGGCGCGACCCGACGGCTATTTTCCCTTCAGAGCGGCCGACTTTTTCACACCAAGCCTGAGGGTGTTTGTGGGCCGTGTTGGTGAGTGTGGTTCGGGGCGTCGTCCGTGCCCAGTTCCACCGACGTCCGTGCCGGCGGGCGACCCCCTCGCGCAGCGAGCCTCCGTCCCGCAGAAGCAGGAGCGGGCGGCTGGCGAGGATGGTCTCGGTCGCGGTCATTTCGATCGCCTCCGATTCTCGTTGATGCGCTGGGCGTGCGCTCGCTTGAGCCCGGCGATGCGGGCGCGGCGGATCGCGGGGCCGCGGCCGTGGTGCTCGTCGTCGGGGGTGACGTAGCCGATCGAGGCGTGCAGGCGGACCGTGTTGTACTGGCCGCGGATCCGGGCGAGCTCTGTGTCGAGCGCGGCCGGGTCGGTGATGCTGGTCAGGGTCGGCCAGTCGCCCTTCAGGTGGCTGAAGAACGACTCGACGTGCGCCTGGTCGGTCGGGGTGCCGGGCCGGCCGTGGTGCTGGGCGATCGCCATCAATGAACTGGCGAGTGTCGATCGCTTTCATCTCCGACCCGTTGTCCGACCACGCCACCAGGATCGGCGGATCCTCAGGGGCGTGGTCGGGCGGCAGCCCGTCCGGTCCGAGCAGCCCCTGGTCCTCGAAGCGCCCGGGCGAACAGCAGCTGCACCTGCGTGTGCGTCTGCTCGGTCGTGAGCAGGTAGCCGATCCAGTATCTGGTGACGACGTCGACGATCGCGTACGCGACCCGCTTGCACCGCGTGAAGTGGGTCGCGTCCCAGATCCAGATCCGGTTCTTTTCCCAGCAGATCTCGGGAAATGCGGGCTTTGGCGGTCGTGGGCGGATCGGCTCCCCCGGCAGCGTGACCTTGTTCTTCAGCGCCACGCGCAGCAGCGTCGAGGGCGACACGAACACAGTGCCGACATACGAGCCGCGATGCGCGAGCTTGCGATGCGAACGATCCACCACGCCCCACTCCTCGATCAGATCGAGGATCGCCTGCTCCTCCCAGTCAAGGATCCGGTGCACCCGGTTGCCGACCGGCGGACGGTCCTCCAACGAGCCCGTCTCGGCGAGCCGGGCGCGCCAGCGATGCATGCGCACATCCTCGATCTCAAGCACCCGGCACGCACGCGCGTGCGCCCACCCCGCCGACACCGCGCCATCGATCAGCCCCATCAGCTCGAGCTTGGTCTGCGCGCTCACGCGCCGCGGGACCGGGCCGAAAAGCCCGAGCGTTGCCTTCCCCGGTGCAAGCTCAACTCGACCGCCAGCTCCTTGAGCGCCTCCGAGAGCCGATCGTTCTCCGCCAACGCGGCCTCCAACTCGACCTGCTCCGGAGAGGGCAACCTGCCCGGCTTGGCGGCCGCAAACGCGGCCAGCGCCGCGTCCTTCGCCAACTGCCTGATCCGAATCACCGTCGACACGTCGACGCCCCACTTCCGAGCTGCGTCCGCCTGCGAGAGCTGCTGCGAGCAGACCTCGAGGAACACCTCCCACTTCTCCTCCGGCGACAGCTGCCGGCGCTTGCGCGGCTTGCCGTTCTCCATCATCACGTCCTCCTGAGTCGGGGCCCGGACAGCCTCCCAGGATTGGCATGAAAAACAGGGGCAGCTCTATCGCAAGATCAGACGCAAACCAGGATCGACCGCTTGTCACGCAGGTAGCAGATCAGCAGCTTGAACGTGTCGCGGTAGGAGCTGATCGTGTTCGGTGAGCAACCGCGCAGCCCGGCCATGTGATCGGTCAGGAAGCGGCGCAGGCTGACCGCGAAGTCAGTCGCCATCAGCTGGCCTCTCGGTCACGGGCGGGACGATGTCGCCGAACGCCTGCTTCACCCGGTTGTTGATGTCCGGATAGGACTCCGCGGTCAGGCGCAGGTAGTAGGCGGTGTCACCGATCGAGGAGTGCCCCAGGTACGTTTGCAGCACCGGCAGCAACGCGCCCACGTTCTCGCCTCGCGCAAACCAGGATCGGAGGTTGTTGACCGCCATCGCGTGACGCAGGTCATGGACCCTCGGTCCGTGTCCGCGGCCGCCGTGCGGGATCCGCGCCTGCCACAGAAACCGCCGGAAGTTGCGGTTGACGTTTCCGAGTGTCAACGGCACGTCCGGGGTAGCGCCGGGGAAGAACCACTCCCAGCCGGGCTGTCCCGCGAGCGTGGCGTGGTAGCCGGCGAGCCTCTCGCGCAGCGGCTCTGAGACGGGGAGTTGCCGGTCCTTGCCGCCTTTCGCGTCACGGATATGCAGCACCCCGCGCTCGACGTCAACATCCTCGACGCGCAGCAGCCTGGCCTCCGAGCAGCGCAGCCCGCACGCGTAGATCGTGCGGAACAGGACCGGCATCACCAGATGCCGGTAGGGCACCTCCGAGCAGTAGTGGCAGCGGTCGGTCTGCTCAAACAGCGCCGCGAGCTCCCGGTCGCTGTAGATGTGCGGGATGTAACGCGCCGGCTTTTGCAGCACCCCCGCCGGCAGCACATACGCCTCGACACCACGGCGGCCAAGCCAGCGGGCGAGCTCTCTGACCGGCGCGATCAGACCGTTCACCGTCTCGGGCTTCACCGCCCGCCCCCGCGCCGCGGCGATCCACGCCTCAACGGACGCTCTCGTGACCGTGTCCACCCCGGGGAACTCGCTGGCGCAGAACGCCTCGAAACGCGCCAGCGCCCGCTCCTCGGACACATACTTGTAGCCGAGCGCGCGTTTCTCTGAGACCAGACCGCCGATCGCCTCAGCGAGCAAGACCGCAGTGCTCATCTCGACGCCTCCGCCCTCGACACCGTGAACGCCGGGGCGTCCGGGTCCAGCGCGCACTGCGCCAACAGCCGCAGCGACGACTTCAAATACACGCCGGTCGACTCGACGGACTGGTGACCGAGAATCTCGGCGATCCGCTCGACCGGCGTGCCGTCCTCCAACAGGCGGGTCGCGAGCGTGTGCCTGAGCGAGTGCATCCCGTGACGACGCTGCTCACCGAGCGGCACACGCGCGGCGCGGGCGTGCTTGACCAGAATCTGATGCAAATGATCCTGGTCAGAGAACGGGCCGATCGGAGCGGTATGCCGCAGAAACACCTGCGGGCAATCGCTGCTCGGGCGGCCGTCGCGAACGTAGTCGATGATCGCCCAGCCGACATCCTTCAACAGGGGCAGAACGACCCGCCGGCCGGTCTTCGCCTGCACCACCGAGACCTGGTTGCCGCGCCAGTCCAGATCAGCAAACTCAAGGCGTTTGACGTCCACCGCCCGCAAACCGAGCCGGCAGACCAACAGCACGATCGCGTAATCACGCTTCCCGGGCGGGTTGGCGCGATCGATCGCCTCCAAGACCTTCGCGACGTCGACCGGATCCCATACCGACGGGATCCTCGCCTGCCTCACCGACCTCACCGCCGGGGCCGTCCCGAGCACAGCCTCGTCGACCAGCCCATCCGTCGCTGCGAACCGCAACAGCGACCGCACCGCGCACAGCTTGTGCTCCACCGTCTTTGCCTGATAGCCGGCCAACGTCACAACGAACGCGCCGATCACCGCGCCGTCCAGCCTGCCTAGACCACCGCGCGCGCCGATGAACGCGAGAAACTCACCGGCGACGGTCCCATACGCCCGAACCGTCGAGACCGCGCAACCACCCTCCCGCAACCACGCCCGAAAGCGCGCGAGAACGTCAGCCTGCCCGGCATCCAACTTGCTCACGCTCCGGGAGTAGCGGCGCAGCACCGCCCCGTGGACCGCGAAGTCATCCAGCATCGCCGCGACCCGGAACAAGTACACGTCGCTCGCCCTCAGCGTGCCGGCCTGCTCCTTCTCAAAGAACCCGCCGCACGCCTCATCCACCCAGGCCATCGCAACATCGAGCGAGAACTCCCGCACCCCGCGCGACGCGAAGTACCCCTCCAGACGCCGCCAACAGCCGCGATACCACTTCAGCGTCGAGGGCTTATAGCCCACACGCACCAACTCGGCATCCAACGCGGACACCAGCTCACAAACAGCCGCCATGACAGCTCACCTCCGGTCACGAACGACTCGGCACCACGCCGAGTCGCGTGACCAGAGCCTCCCCCGCGTTATGCGCAGCGCTCGACCGTCAACCCCGCTCGCTGCGGGAACTACAAGCCAGCACTGCGCATAACCCAGCGCTGCTCATATGGCGGGATAGTTAGCCCCGTGCTGCTGAACGTCGCCCTGCACGGAATGGAGCAGGCCGCCGGGGTTCGCTACCAGAAGATCGGCAGCGATGCCGGTGTGACGGCGACGGGCTCTCCGGTTCTGATCAGGTATGCCGATGACATGGTCGCCTTGTGCCACAGTCGGGACGAGGCGCTCGAGATCAAGGCACGGCTTGCCGAATGGCTGGCGCCCAGAGGTCTTTGCTTCAACGAGGACAAGACGCGCGTCGTCTGCCTCGATGACGGCTTCGACTTCTTGGGGTTCAACGTCCGCCGGTATCGCGGCAAGCTGCTGATCAAGCCGAGCACGGCGGCTCAGAGACGGATCCGGGAAAGGCTCCGCACCGAGATGCGGTCCCTGCGTGGGGCCAACGCCGGGGCGGTGATCAAACGGCTCAACCCGATCATCCGGGGCTGGGCCGCCTACTACCGGGGAGTGGTGTCCAGCGAGACGTTCCACGCGCTGGACAGGCATCTGTGGACGCTCGCTTTCAAGTGGGCTGTCTTCAGCCACTCGAACAAGCCGACGCGCTGGGTCGTTGACCGGTACTTCGGCCAGTTCAACAAGTCCAGGCGCGACCGATGGGTGTTCGGCGACCGCGACAGCGGCGCCTATCTCAACAAGTTCGCCTGGACGCGGATCTACCGACACCAGATGGTCAGAGGCACGGCGTCCCTGGACGACCCTGCCCTGACCGACTACTGGGCCGAGCGTCGACGCAAAGCGCCGCTCCTGCCGATCGGCAACACCAGCTTGCGGCTCTACGAGGCGCAACATGGTCGCTGCCCACTCTGCCGGGGCCCGCTACTGCCCGACCAGGACCTGCCACAAAGCCCACGCGAGTGGGAACACTGGCAGGCCACCACCCGCAAGACGATCACCACGATCACAATGCGAGATGACGGCACGTCGGATCAGACCAAACCCCGTCTCGTACACCACCGCTGCCACCAACGGCACACCACCGCTGATAGCAACGGTTCGGCGCTTCTGCCCGCCCCGAAACCTTCAGGGCTTGCTTGAGCCGGATGCATCGAGAGGTGCTCGTCCGGTTCTGAGGGGGGTCGAGCGCAGCAATGCGCTCGACCTACCCGGACAAGCAGCAGGCCGCCCAGCACGGGATCGGCTTCCGCCCGTTGGATAACGGGTTCGCATCGTGCGAGAACGCTGAGGCGCTCGCCGAGATCTGCGGGAGTCTGTCCGCCGCCGATGTTCGCGCGTTCTTTGATCGCTGGCAGGCCGCGCTCCCGTCCCCATTCACCGACGAGGACCGCCGCCGTGGCTACAGCTATGACCTCGCGTTCCGGCAACTGGAGATCTCCGACACCCGCGTGTGAGAACGCCGGGGCGGATTCCGGTGATCGTCGCAACACCGACGCGGTTTGGAGGTTGGGATGCGCGGGAGACGGCGGACGGCAGCGGGCGGCGTTCAAGCGGAGAAGCAGCAGCGGTATGTGCGGTTGATCGCGCAGGGGGTCGGGAATTCTGAGGCGTGTCGGTTGGTTGGGATCAACCGCAAGACGGGCAGCAGGTGGCGGTATGGGCGGTCGGTGCGGAACGCGGCGGGTGAGGTCCTGCACTATGCGCCGGTGAAGATCACGCCAGCCAAACCGCGCAGTCCGCGGTACCTGTTGGAGGATGAGCGGATCGTGATCGCCGATCTGCTCCGGGCCGGTCAGACCGTTCGTGCGATCGCACTGGAGCTGGGTCGCTCACCGTCGACCGTGAGCCGCGAGATCCGCCGCAACAGTGACGCTCACGCTCGCTATCGACCCACTCACGCGGAGCAAGCCGCGAGAGCCCGCGCTCGCAGACCTCGGCAGCGGCGGGTCGCGGTGGATGCGGTGCTGCGGGAGGTCGTCGCGCGGCTGTTGGGCAAGCGGTGGAGCCCGGAGCAGGTGGCGCACGAGCTCAGGGTCTCGTTCGCCGGCCAGCCGGAGCGTTGTCTGTGCACCGAGTCGATCTATCAGGCGATCTACGACCCGGCCGTTGACCTGACTCGTCCGGCTCGCCGGCGCCGCCGTCGAAGGCGTGTTCATGGCGTGCAACGACGTGGACGGTTGACCGCGATGCGGATGATCGATGAGCGTCCGGCAGAAGTCGAGGACCGCTCCCAGGCCGGGCATTGGGAAGGGGATCTGATCATGGGACCGGGCAACCGGTCGGCGATCGGGACGCTCGTGGAGCGCAGGACGCGGTTTCTCGTCTTGCTGCACATGCCGGACGGGATCTCGACCGCGGCCGCGGTCGGCCACGCGGTCAGCTCCGCCTTCAGCAGGCTGCCTGACGGGCTGCGGCGAACGTTGACCTGGGATCAAGGCAAGGAGCTTGCGCTGCACCAGCAGATCACCGCCTCCACCGCAACACAGGTGTTCTTCTGTGACGCGCACTCCCCGTGGCAGCGGGGAAGCAACGAGAACATGAACGGGCTGCTTCGCGACTACTTCCCCAAAGGAACCGATCTCAGCGTGGTCACCGACGAGGATCTGCAGCAGATCACCGCCGAGATCAACGACCGGCCGCGCAAAACGCTCGACTGGAACCGGCCGGGCGACCTGTTCAACAGCGCGCTGGCCGACGCCGTCTAGCCAGGTCCCGGAACGGCTCGGGCAATGAAGGGTGGCCGGGTTGGGGCGCGCGGTCGTGCGTCGCGCGTTGAGACCGCTTCGCTCTTCGCTGTCGATCGCTCGCCACGGGGAGGGTGGCTCGTGGTTCGCGAGGCGTGGTGGTCGCGAGCGGGGCGCCGGGCGAGCGATGCGACCCACTCGCGCGTGGCTGGTGGCGGTCAAGCGCTGGAGGCTGGCGCGGTGGTCCAGAACTCCTCCGGGCCTTCCCCCGCCCACCTCACGCCGGGCTCACAACATCCCGATCGGTCCGACAACTACGATCCGTGCTGTTCAACTGTTGCGACGTTGACTCGAATTCCCACGGGGCCCACGGCTTGATTTGGCCCCACCTTCCGTCCGAGCGTGACCGGAGGGTCCGTGCTTTTCCGAGCGCGGACCGGAGGTCGCAGAAGGGATGTCGAGAGTGGAGCTGTTCGAGAGGATCCGGAGGGATCGCGAGTTCGCTGGGCTGTCAACGCACGCGTTGGCGCGCAAGTACGGGGTGCACCGGCGGACGGTTCGCCAAGCGTTGGAGTTCGGTTTGCGTCTGATCTTGCGATAGAGCTGCCCCTGTTTTTCATGCCAATCCTGGGAGGCTGTCCGGGCCCCGACTCAGGAGGACGTGATGATGGAGAACGGCAAGCCGCGCAAGCGCCGGCAGCTGTCGCCGGAGGAGAAGTGGGAGGTGTTCCTCGAGGTCTGCTCGCAGCAGCTCTCGCAGGCGGACGCAGCTCGGAAGTGGGGCGTCGACGTGTCGACGGTGATTCGGATCAGGCAGTTGGCGAAGGACGCGGCGCTGGCCGCGTTTGCGGCCGCCAAGCCGGGCAGGTTGCCCTCTCCGGAGCAGGTCGAGTTGGAGGCCGCGTTGGCGGAGAACGATCGGCTCTCGGAGGCGCTCAAGGAGCTGGCGGTCGAGTTGAGCTTGCACCGGGGAAGGCAACGCTCGGGCTTTTCGGCCCGGTCCCGCGGCGCGTGAGCGCGCAGACCAAGCTCGAGCTGATGGGGCTGATCGATGGCGCGGTGTCGGCGGGGTGGGCGCACGCGCGTGCGTGCCGGGTGCTTGAGATCGAGGATGTGCGCATGCATCGCTGGCGCGCCCGGCTCGCCGAGACGGGCTCGTTGGAGGACCGTCCGCCGGTCGGCAACCGGGTGCACCGGATCCTTGACTGGGAGGAGCAGGCGATCCTCGATCTGATCGAGGAGTGGGGCGTGGTGGATCGTTCGCATCGCAAGCTCGCGCATCGCGGCTCGTATGTCGGCACTGTGTTCGTGTCGCCCTCGACGCTGCTGCGCGTGGCGCTGAAGAACAAGGTCACGCTGCCGGGGGAGCCGATCCGCCCACGACCGCCAAAGCCCGCATTTCCCGAGATCTGCTGGGAAAAGAACCGGATCTGGATCTGGGACGCGACCCACTTCACGCGGTGCAAGCGGGTCGCGTACGCGATCGTCGACGTCGTCACCAGATACTGGATCGGCTACCTGCTCACGACCGAGCAGACGCACACGCAGGTGCAGCTGCTGTTCGCCCGGGCGCTTCGAGGACCAGGGGCTGCTCGGACCGGACGGGCTGCCGCCCGACCACGCCCCTGAGGATCCGCCGATCCTGGTGGCGTGGTCGGACAACGGGTCGGAGATGAAAGCGATCGACACTCGCCAGTTCATGGCGCTGATGGCGATCGCCCAGCACCACGGCCGGCCCGGCACCCCGACCGACCAGGCGCACGTCGAGTCGTTCTTCAGCCACCTGAAGGGCGACTGGCCGACCCTGACCAGCATCACCGACCCGGCCGCGCTCGACACAGAGCTCGCCCGGATCCGCGGCCAGTACAACACGGTCCGCTTGCACGCCTCGATCGGCTACGTCACCCCCGATGACGAGCACCACGGCCGCGGCCCCGCGATCCGCCGCGCCCGCATCGCCGGGCTCAAGCGAGCGCACGCCCAGCGCATCAAGGAGAATCGGAGGCGATCGAAATGACCGCGACCGAGACCATCCTCGCCAGCCGCCCGCTCCTGCTTCTGCGGGACGGAGGCTCGCTGCGCGAGGGGGTCGCCCGCCGGCACGGACGTCGGTGGAACTGGGCACGGACGACGCCCCGAACCACACTCACCAACACGGCCCACAAACACCCTCAGGCTTGGTGTGAAAAAGTCGGCCGCTCTATCAAAGGTTCAGATACACCGCAGGACGCCGACTGGCCGTCTTCTCCAGCAAGACCTACACGCGGATCGTCAACCCCTCCCTCGCCGAACTTGACCCACAGCTACCACCGGAGATCGCCAACCACCACCCCCTCGCGCGCGCATGGCGCGCATTCGAGCGAGCACTCGAGGACAAGATCAAACAGGCCGCTATCGCGGCCTGAAAAGATGACCAATCCGTGAACTTTTCAACCACCTAGCGGAGCTAGCCGTCGATGCCGAGCAGGTCGAACGCGCACCCGTCGGGCAACGTCACCAGCTCGAATGGCCGTCCGGTGTCCGGATCGCGACCGGTGAAGCACAGCGCCTGGCGGCCGAGCGGGTCCTCACCCCCGAGCGGGAACTCGGGCACGAAGTTGACCGCCGGGTCGAGCAGATACGAGCACGGCTCGTGACCGTCGAACCACACCATCGTGCGCACCTGCATCACCGTCGGCAGATGCGCCAGCCGCCCGCGTGAGCGGGCCAGCCGCGCGATCGCACGCACCGTCCGCCGCATCCCGATCCGCTTCACCCGCCGCTGACGCGAGCTGAGATCGTCAAACAGCTTCATGCCGTCCGAACCCGTGGTACGGTTTCTGTTGCACATTTCGAACTCCTTTGTGAGTTCTTTGTCGGCCCCGAGTCACTAGCTCGGGGTCGACGCGTTTCTAGGGACGTTCCGTTCACCCGACGCCAATGCGGCGTCGGGCCTCACTCAGGCCATAGGGCCTCCTCTCGTGGTGGATGGCACCGGCCTGCTACCGGCCGGTGAAGATCAAGAGCTACAGAACCGCCGGCCTAACGGCCACAGGCGTGGGACGCCGGCGATCGTGGCCAAAGGAGCCAGGGCGTGGGACGCGAAGCGAGCGCCCGACCTGGGCTGGCGGAGCTGCGCGCGAGCTCAAGCGATCGTGGCCCGAGGCGCGGCCCGGCGCTCTAGGCAACACGGGAGGTTGGGGGAATAGGCCGCCTTGCGAACGCCCGACCAGCACCCGTTTCGCACCTCACCCGACTCCGATGACTAACGCCACAACGTCATCCGGGACCATGCAAGGGAGTAGCTCAGCGAGGACACACAACACGCCAAGGCACACACCGACGTCCCGTCAACGTGGGGTTCTTGGTGGCTCTCGGCGCTCAAAACGAACCTTCAGAGGAACGTCCGGCTATGTGTCACTTCTCGAGGGCCCCATCAATGCGGGGAGGTCGCTCTACCAGAGCAAGCCATAAATCGAGGCCCTGAAGCCTACCACCGCCACGGACGGAAGCAAGGCCAAACCCCGTGGCTGCAAGGGATACGAGCAGTCAGGCGGTTACAGCAGACCGCCGAGACAGCCGTGCCCACGACCGCGCCGTTCGCGTTCGCCGCTACCCACGCAGCGTCCGGTACCGGCAGCTGGAAAAGCCGACACCCATAACCCAGCCTGCGCCGACAGTCGATCACCATGCGCGCCGGGGCTACCCACCCAAGTCTCCGTCCCAACCGGGGCCTAACTCTGGGTCAGGTCACAGAAATCTCCCCGCAAATCAACCACTTTCGCGGAACTTGGGGTGAGTGAGCACCAGCTCACCCAACCCAAACTTGGCGTTTTTCGTCCCAACCTTGGGTTGGGTCATCAAATCCCTGCACACTAAGGTATTTCGTGGATCTGCGGCGCTGGACTAAACCCAAAGGTGCTGCCACCTAACCCAAAGAAGACCCCAGGTAACCCAACGGCCCAAGAAGTCGGTCCAGTACGACCGGTAGCACATGCGCCTGGGCTTGACCGCGCAGTGGGCGAGCTGGACTGCGTGACGTGTTCAACGGTCGGACGCTGGCCGCGGACCTTGACGCGATGGCAATAGCATGCTCGCCGAGGCGGCGGTCGAGGTGCTAGTTCACGCTCGGGCGCGTTCGGCTGATCATGCACATCGATCCGTACATCGCTCTCGGGGGCGCCATCATCGGTTTGCTCGTCGGGATGACCGGTGCCGGCGGCGGGGCGCTGATGACGCCGATGCTGATCCTGCTGTTCGGCGTGACCCCGTCGACGGCGATCTCGAGTGATTTGGTCGCGGCGGTGGTGATGCGCCCGATTGGGGCCGCCGTCCATTTGCGGGCGGGGACGGTGAACCTGCGCTTGGTTCGCTGGATGGTCCTCGGCTCAGTCCCGTGTGCGTTCTTGGGTGCCTACCTGCTGCGCCTGATGGGCGGCGCGAAGGGGGCTCAGCAGAACATCGAGATGGCGCTGGGTGTCGCGCTGCTGGTCGGGGCGGGCGCGATGGTCCTGCGCTTCACGCTCGACCGCCGTGGTGGGCAGTCGAGGGCGCTCGGGGTGCACGAGGTGGTTGCGCGCCCGTGGCGGACAGTGGCGATTGGGGCGCTCGGCGGGATCATCGTCGGGATGACCTCCGTCGGGTCGGGATCTCTGATGATCGTGATGCTCCTGTTCGTCTACCCGCTGATCGGTGCCAACCAGCTGGTCGGAACCGACCTGACACAAGCCGTTCCGCTGACGCTTGCCGCCGCTCTAGGAGCTCTGGCGTTCGGTCACGTCGAGCTCAGCGTCACTGGATCGCTGATCCTCGGCAGTGTCCCGGCGGTGTTCGTCGGCTCGCTGCTCTCCTCGACCGTCCCTGATCGTTATATCCGCCCGGCAATCGCGTTTGTGATCTTTGCGTCGGGCTTGAAGTACGTCGGGGTCGGGACGACGGCTCTGGGGTGGGTTCTTTGTGGCGTGCTGCTCTTGGCGGCGTCGTTCTGGCTCGTGTATGCCCGACCGTGGCGACGTGAGCAAGACCTCGCCGCGACCGAGAAAATCGCTTCTCACTCGATTGATTAGCAGCGCCGCCTGATCGCCCGACCGCCTGAACGCGCCGCGGACGCGTGCTCCCTCCTCGGCTCCGCGGTTCACTTCCTCGACATTCAGGTCGACCCTCGCCTGCGCAAGCTGCGGTCGCGGCCGGTGGCAGCACCACCGATCGCACGCCTTCTACGACACGATCCTGATCAAGGAGAACAACGATGGGGTCAGCGAGGCGGTGCGCCGCGCGCGCAAGCAGGCCTCGACGTCGCTCGGGGTCGAGCGCCGCACTCTCGCTGAAGTCGAGGGAGGCACTAACTAACCTGGATTATCGGTGCACTAATTCGACCTAGCTTGGCTGGTCAGGCGGGGAAGCTGTAGCTGAGGGTGCGTCCGTCCCACCAGGGGACTTCGATGCGGCGGTCTTGATAGCTGGCGTCGAGGAGCGCTGGGGTGTCGGTGCGGCGTTTGAGGCGGACTTCGATGTGGCCGGGGGTGAAGCGTAGTTCGCCGATCGCGTCGATGAGGTGGCTGCGGATCGTGTCGGGGGTCTGGTTGTGGTAGGCGGGGTGCAGGCCGCGCGCGAAGCGGCGGTAGGTGATGTCGGCGAGTACGGTGAGCGCGACGTCGAAGTCGACCGCCAAGGGGAGTTGGGATGCGAGCGAGTCCAGATGGAAGGCGCGGATCTGTTCTGCGAGTTGGTTCTCGATTCCCCACCGTTGGCCGTAGCGTTCGATCAGCTGCTTGACGGTCGGCTGCTGTTGGTTGGTGAGGATCAGGGTGGCTTGGTCTCGGCCGAGGCCGTTGACGGCGATCTGGCGGAACGTCCGCTGCTTGATCTTCACAGCGTCCTCGTGGTAGGTGACGTTGCGATGCTTGCCCGGTCGGTCGAGCCGGGTCTTGGTCCAGTTGGCGGCGTCGAGCGCCTCGAGCTTTGCGATCAGGGCAGGGGAGCGTTGGCGCAAGGTGATGAACCCGACGCCCATGTCGTCGAGCTCGGCGAGGTGTTCCTGGGTGGTGAGCTTCTGGTCGAACACCAAGAGCTTGGGCAGGGTGCCGTGGGTGCGCTCGTAGAAGCGGCAGAAGTCGATCACCTCGCCTGACTGCTGGCGCGCGGTGAGTTCGGCGTTGGCATAGAGGATGGTGCGCTGCTCGCCGTCTTGGGCGATGAACGTCAGCACCGAGCGGGTGCGCTGCGAGCGGCGGGGGACGTAGTGCTTGTCGAGGATCTCGCCCTCGCCGTAGCTCATGATCGTGTGGAAGTCGAGGTTCAGGCCCGACTCGCCAAGCAGCCCGGCGTCACGCAGTCGCGGCTGCAGCGCCTCGAACAGCGCGAGTTGCTGGGAGCGGGTGGTGCGGTAGCTGTAGGTGCTCAGATGCCAGGTTTTCGGCAACACGTTGAGCCCTGCGAAGATTCCCAGCGCCGGGTCGTGCACGACATCGCGCACGTGGCTGCGTCGGCGGCGACCCGAGAGCTTGAGCGCGATCAGCGACAGCACCGAGCGCAGCGCGCCGAGCTGGCTGGTGGACGGCCAGGCGGCTGCCTTCACCAGCCCGGGGAGATCCAACGCGATCAGCTCGGGCAAGAGCAGGAACAGGCCGGCGTGCGCGGTCGGCATGCTGCCAGCCGTCGGCCACTCGTCGTCTTCGAGCACGCGCACCTTCGAGGCCCGAAGCCGCTCTGGCTCCGCCGGGGGCTCAGGCGCGGCGGCGGGCTTCGGCATCCGCGCGAGCCCCGCGTCCCCCAAGATCTCCCACACCGCGGTGCGTGACAAAGGCGTGCCCGCGCGCGCGAGCTCAGCGACGATCTGATCAAGCCCGTGGCGGTGGCGGCGCAGCTCGATCACCCGCTCCCGGGCGGCGTCCTTCTTGGGCTGGCGCTTGGGCCCTGGCCGCGGGACGGCGAACAGCTCTCCGAGCCGGCCTTGGCGGTAGTCGCGCACCAGCGTCTCGACGCTCGCCCGCGTGTACCCCAGCCGCTCGGCCACCTCCTCAGCAGACACGCCCTCGACGAAGTACGCGCGCAGCGCCTCGTAGCGGCGCTGGTTTGGCTGCGAGGGCCGCGTGAACTGCTCATGGCCGGAACGTGAAGCCATCTACTAGGCCGAACTAGTGGACTGATGTCTAACGTATAGTTGCAGTACATGCGGACGGAGCCGCCGACAAGGGCCAATGAGTCAGCAATCATTGCTGGTTGCCGCCATCCGAGCGCCCGATCGCCAGCCAACCACCCCAGATACAGCCGCCAGCCTAGTCCACCGAATCACCCCAGCCGGGCTCCCAGACCGCGCGAAAAAGCCCGCCCCTACAGCCACAAACCGCCCACGCCCACCAGCAACCGCCCCCAACGCGGTGAACAAGCCCCCTACGATAATCCAGGCTAAGGAGTCTCGAATGATTTAGTTTAGTGCGGTGTGGGAGGATGTTGGGGTGCGGGTGTCGTATCGCGTGTGATGATCGACGAGTCGAAGATTGCGGAGCGGTTTGCGGGGTTGGGTCCTGAGCTGAGCGAGCGTCAGCGGAGGTTGTGGGCGGCGAGTGAGGCTCGGTCGCACAAGCGTGGTGGGATCGCGGCGGTCGCGCGCGGGACGGGGATCTCTGAGGACATGGTCGGGCGTGGGATCAAGGAACTGGCGGGGGGTGTGCGGTTAGCCTCGATCCTCGGTCAGGAAGACTCGTTGAGGTTTTAGCGGGGTGGGAAGCGGAATCGTAGTTCGCGGCCGTTGAGCCAGGGGATCGGGGTTGGTGTGTCGGCGAGGCCGGCGGCGATCAGGACGGGGTGGTAGGTGCGGATGTTGAGGTCGACGGTGAGCGTGGTGTTGGTGGTGTGGATGGTGCCGGTGGCGTCGAGGAAGTGGCGCCAGAGTTTGTCGGGGGTGGCGTTCTCGTAGCGGGGGAGTTGGCGGGCGAGGAGTCGGTAGAGGTTGCCGGCGATGACGGTGAGGGTGGCGTCGATGTCGACGTTGAGCGGGAGCCCTGAGGAGAGCGCGTTGAGGTGGAAGCCCTGAATGTAGGCGTCGAGTTCGTTCTCGATGGTCATGCGCTCGGCGTAGCGGGCGAACAGTTGTTTGGTCGTGAACTCGAGCGCGTTGGTGATCAGCATCGTGGGGTGCTCGCGGCCGATGTTGCGCACGGCGAGTTGACGCACAGGACTGTCGATGCCTTTGATCTGGATCAGCTCGTCGTGGATCTCGGGTTCGCGGTAGCGCCCGCGGCGGTCAACGCGGACTTTCGTCCACTGTGTGTCGGGGAGCGCTTCGAGATCGGCGATCAGCTTGGGGCCGCGTTCGCGCAGGGTGAGCCAGCGGATCCCGCGTGCGGTGAGCTCGTCGAGGACTTTGTAGGTCGTCAGTTTGGAGTCGAACACCAGCAGGCCGGGGTCGGTGCCGCAGACCTGTTGCCAGTAGTCGGCGAACGCGATCACCTCGCGTGCCTGTTCGGCTTTGGTCAGCTCGGCGTTGGCGTAGACCATCTCCTGGGAGGCGTGGTCCTGGGCGAAGAACGTCAGCACCGCGCGGGTGCGTTGCGAGCGGGCCGGGACGTAGTGCTTCTCGAGTGGGACGTCGGTGCCGTGGTGGCGGATCGCGTGGAAGTCGAGGTTGAATCCCTCAGCGCCCGTGGCGAGCCCGAGCTCGCGTAGGCGGCCGGTCACGCCCGTCAGCAGCTGCTCGCTGGCGGTGCGCCGGGCACGGTAGGAGTAGCTGGTCAGGTGCGTGGCTTTCGGGAGCGCGGTCAGTCCCATCAGTAGTGCGAGACCGGGGTCATCAGCGAGCGCGTGCGCGTGGCTTGCGCGCGGGGTCCGCGCGCACTTGTGTAACAGCAGCGACCCGAGCGAGTGCCATGCTGAGAGCACCGTCGTGGACGGGTAGCCGCACGACGCGACGACTTCTGAGAGTCCGAGCTTGGCGATCGCGGGGACGAGCAGGAACAGGCCGGCGTGGTCGCAGCCGATCGACGTGCCGGTCGGCCAGTCGGTCAGCGCACGGGCCTTGATCGCGGCCAGCCGTGGTGCTGCCCCGCGTGCGGACGGTGCACGGCGCGGCAGGCGCTCGATCCCTTCGGCGTCAAGGATCGTCCAGACCGTTTGCGCGGACACCGGCGTGCCGGCGAGTGTCAACTCGGCGGCGATCTCCTCCACCGAGCGGTCCAAAGCGCGTAGCTCAAGCACGCGGTTGTGCACGCGGTCGGCCTTGCGTGCCGACCTGGGTCCGGGCTTGGAGGAACGGAAGTACTGCGCGCTGCCGGTGCGCAGCTCGCTGGCCATCTGATGCACGCTGGCCGGCGAGTAGCCGAACCGGGTTGCGACCTCGCTGGCCGCGAGCCCGTCGACGAAGTACGCGCGCATCGCCTCGTAGCGACGCTGCGCCGGTTCGGAAGGCTCAAGGAAATACGTCGCTCCGGCCCGCATACCTCAACCGATCTTCCTGAACAGCATCGACACAAGGTAGCGTCGTTATCGGACGCCATCGCGCGCCGGGTACCCCTCACCGCCTCCGATAGGCTTGAATCGGCGCGTCTCTAGCCGGTCACCGGTCCTCGCGCGTCAGCGAGCCGTCGTAAACGACTCGCCGTGAACGAGCGACTAGTTCAGCTAGTTCCGTTGAGGTCGAGCTCGGCGGTGACCACCAAACCCCCAAAAACAACAGCAAAACCGCGCCCCGCCGCCCCGGACACCGCTGCGCCTACGCCTCCCGAGGATCGAGGTTAGAGCCCGGGCAGGTCCGTCGTCGCGGGGCGGGGCGTCGGGCGTTGACGGTGTCTGATCCGAGCTTGTTGGGGGATCTTGAGCGGCTGGTGGATCCTGATACGCGTGGGGATCCCGAGTCGCCGTTGCGATGGTCTTCGAGGAGTCTGGGTAAGCTCGCGGGCGCGTTGGTGGGGGCCGGCCATCAGGTGTCTGATCGGACGGTCGGGAAGTTGTTGAGGGGGCTCGGGTTTCGGTTGCACGCGAATCAGAAGACGCGGGAGGGGAAGGATCATCGTGATCGCGACGCGCAGTTTCGCCATATCAACGAGACGGTCAAGACGGCGCTCGAGGCCGGAGAGCCGACGATCAGCGTCGACACCAAGAAGCGCGAGCTGGTCGGCGATTTCAAGGCGGTCGGGCGGGAGTACGAGCCGACGGGCCGGCCGGTGCAGGTCCGCACCCACGATTTCAAGGACAAGGAGCTCGGTCACGCGATCCCCTTTGGCGTGTACGACGTCAAGGCCAACGAGGGGATGGTGTCGGTCGGGGTCACCAACGACACGAGCAAGTTCGCGGTCAACTCAATCCGCGCGTGGTGGGAGCATCTCGGCCGTCAGCGCTACCCCGACGCGACGTGCCTGACGATCACCGCTGACGGCGGCGGCAGCAACTCCAGCCGCACCCGCCTGTGGAAGACCGAGCTGCAGCGCCTCGCCGACGAGCTGGGCCTGTCGATCCGTGTGTGCCATTTCCCGCCCGGGACCAGCAAGTGGAACAAAATCGAGCACAGGATGTTCTCGTTTGTGAGTCTGAACTGGTGTTGAGCGTCACTTGAGTTCGGCATCCGGGCATCGTTTTCCGTCACTGAGGTTCGGCATCAGCCCTGCGTTCACGGTGACAGGTGCTTCGGCGTCTGATAGTGATTCCAACACGAACGCCCCCCTTCCGGCTGCGGGCGGGGGTGAGAGGCTTTCGGTCGTGCGTGAAGGAGTGCCATCGAGTGTCGGTGTCCGTTGTGGCAAATCCGAATGTGCTGGAGGCTGCGTTGGCCGTCGGCGAGGTCTGCTGTCCTGGCTGCGGCGGGCCGCTGGCGCGGTGGGGTTTCGCGCGCGAGCGCGAGGTGCGGATGCTCGACGGGGTGCGCTCGCTGCGGCCGCGTCGGGCGCGCTGCGGGCCGTGCGAGACCACGCACGTGCTGCTGCCTGCGTGGTCGGTTCCGCGCCGGCGCGATGGCGCCGAGGTGATCGGCCAGGCGCTGGTGCTCAAGGCGAACGGGGCTGGGCATCGCACGATCGCCCGCCGTCTGGAGCGTCCGCCGGGAACGGTCCGCGGCTGGCTGCGCGCGGGCGCGCGCCGCGCCGACGCGCTGCGACTGTGCGGCGTGAAATGGACCGTCGCGCTGAGCGAGGACCTGGGAAGGCCGTGGCTGGCGGACTCGCCGCTTCAGTCCGCGCTCGACGCGCTTGGCCGAGCGGCGATCGGCTGGCGGCTGCGGTCGGGAGCGGTCGCCGCCACGCCGTGGGAGCTGATCGTCGCGATCACGGGCGGGCTGCTGTTTGGCGGCCCGCGCGACCCGCCGGGCTACTGAGCACGCGTCGCGATCCAGCGGCAGGGATGCCGCGCCGTGAAATCCGGACGATCCCCAGCCAGGGACTCGCCCGCAGGGCGTCGTCAACGCTTGCTTCGCGACCCTCCTCCCACGGGCCGAAGCCTCCCAAGGATCGACCCCCTCACGTTCCCCCCTTCATCGCGCCGTTGTCCTGATCAAGCCCCCGCGCGGGAGCGGTCAACGGTTGGAGCGCTCCCGGCCGAAAGACGGCCTTGACCCGGGTCGAGCCGTCAGGGGCAGGAGGTGAGGGGAAACGCCGAAACAAGCCGCCACTGACACCCGGCCACCTTGTTTCGTTCCTTCGTGCGTCTCCCTCATGCCGAGTGGACATGACGCTCGCGTGCCGAACTCAAGTGACGCTCAACAACTGGCGCGGGAAGCCGCTGGAGAGCCTGCAGGTGATCATCGACCTGATCAGCTCAACCACACAAGCACCGGATTGAAGGTGTACGCGCGCGTGGACCCCGGCGAGTACGTCAAAGGCATCAAAGTCACCGACGCCCAGATCGCCCGGCGTGCGAGCGGGAAGAGGGCGAGTGGTGCGAAGACGACGCTCGCTTCTCAGCGAGCGCTCTTCCGCTCGAGGCGTGACCTTCCGAGAAACCGCCCCCGAGCGAGCCTGATACGGAAGCCGTCACCCCCGACCCCACCACTCGTATCAGACTCGCCCTTGTAACGCATAAACGTCAGGGATGGCCGAGAAGTTGCGGCGGTGGACGAATGTCGTACGCAGATCGTGACCACCACCTCGACCCGGGGTTGGCTCGCCAGACGATTGCTGTCGGCGAGGAGAGTGACGATGGGGGCGTCGAGGCTAATTCGGCGCCTGGCTTCGGTGGCGAGCACGATATGCAACTCGACGGGGGGAGCCGAACGTTGGGTAGTGGGTCAGTTTGAATCCCGGTCTGGGCTCGCTGATCGGCTCCGCTGGAATCCAGCCCTTGCCATCGCACTTCTTGCACGTGTCCAAGGGATCGGCACCCGGTTCCTTGCTGAATCCGTCCCCAAGACAGTCGGGGCAGTTGTCTCGACGGGCGGGTTCTTTCTCGGCCATGGCCATGGATATGTCCTTCCTGATTGATGCCGTGACGCACGATACGATGGGAGCATGGCGGATCTCAACCAACTGGCCGCTCGGCTCGTCAAGCCGGCCACCGAGGATGCGGACGCGCGGCCGGAGAGGTCCGAGGGCTCGC
This sequence comes from uncultured Solirubrobacterales bacterium, assembly GCA_963836065.1. Classification (GTDB taxonomy): domain Bacteria; phylum Actinomycetota; class Thermoleophilia; order Solirubrobacterales; family Solirubrobacteraceae; genus Palsa-465. The sequence continues at coordinate 119,842 of CAWIII010000033.1, read as the reverse complement.
GCTGGGCGCGAGGGTGGGCTCCCGAGGCGGGCAGAGCGCGAGCCGAGCGGATGACGCCCGAGCAGCGCTCGGAGGCCGCTAGAAAAGCCGACGAGGCGCGTTGGCGTCACGGCTAGTCTTCGTCGTCGGAGACCTCGACCACTAGCGGGAGCCGCGGCTGAGCGGGCGGAAAAGCGCGTTCGAAGAGATCTTCGAACTCGGTGCTGTTCTTCGAGATCCGCATGAGCGTCGTTACCGTCGAGATCTGCTTGTCCAAATGGGGGTTGCCGGTGTCGGCGGTCAGGAACTGGTGGAACTTATGGCGCCTATAGCCACCATCAACGCGGGGATTGCCCCGACGCAGGTCGTCCAGCACGCCGGGCGGCAGTTGCTCGTAGATGTACTTGTTGACGAGCTTGCCGACATAGGGCGTGCGCTTTGACGTGCCCGGCTTGTATTCCCATCCCTGGAGCCTGTAGATCTCTTCGAAGAACTCGTCGGGAAACATCTTGATCCAGGGGCGCAGTTCCGCGGTGATGTACGCGGCCAGAATCTTCTGAAGCTCCTGCCGGGCTCGCGTCTCTTGGTAGCCGGTCGCCTCATCGATCAGCGCGATGATGCCCACGCGAGCGAGTGCTGGCGGATGTCAGGCGCGGGATCTGGCGGCCGGCGCAATCCGAGCCGGCGCCGGTGGCGCCGGCCGATCCGAGCGTTCACGAGTTCGCCTCACAGTGGTTCGAGGCCAACGGGGGCGCCTGGCGGCCGAACACGCGCGTTGACTACGGCTGGCAGGTGACCAATCACCTGCTGCCGTTCTTCAAAGATCATCGGCTGTCGCAGATCACGATCGCCGAGGTTCACCGCTACCGGGCGACAAAGCTGCGAGAGTCGGCCCGGCTCGCCGAGGCGCTCGCCGCGTGGCACCAGCAGATCGACAAGGAGACCGATCGCCGCAAGCGCCGGGAGCTGCGCCGCCAGCGACCGCCCAAGCCGCTATCCGCGGTGTCGATCAACAAGACGATCACCCGCCTGGCGCAGATCCTCGAGGTTGCCGTTGAGTACGAGATGATCGACCGCAATCCGGCCAAGGGGAAGCGCCGCTGCGTGAAGGCAGGGAAGCCAGCACCCGTGTGGCTCGACCGCGCGGAGCACATCGGCGCGCTGCTCGACGCGGCCGGCGAGCTCGACCGCGAGGCACGTGAGGACCGCCAGCACGTCTACCGCCGCGCGACCGTCTCCGTGCTTGTGTTCGCAGGTTTGCGGATCGGCGAGCTGTGCGATCTGTGCTGGCGGGACGTTGACCTGACCGCCGGCAAGATCACTGTCCGCGGCCACCTGATCGACTCGTCGCGCTCTCAGCGCGTCGCCAAGACCGACGCCGGCCTGCGGTCGATCGACATCCTGCCGGTGCTTGGAGACGTGCTACGGGCGCTCAAGGCGCAGGTCCAGCCGCAGTCGGCCGACCGCGTGTTCCCGACGCTCGACGGCGGGCGCCCGAACCCGAGCAACATCCGCAACCGCGTGCTCGCGCCGTCGGTCAAGCGCGCAAACGAACGGCTCGACGAGGCCGGCGAGGTCCCGCTGCCCGAGCGGATCATCCCGCACAAGCTGCGGCACACGTTCGCGAGCGTGCTGGTCGCGCTCGGCGTCGACCCCGGCTCGGTGATGGACCAGCTCGGCCACACCGATCCCGCGTTCACGCTCCGGGTGTACCGCCACGGGATGCGTCGCGACCAGGCGTCGAACGACGCGTTGCGCTCGCTCGTGGGCCTGTCTGATTGGGCAGCAATGGGCAGCAGTAGCGACACAGACACTTCGTCCGACCTTCCGGCGGACCCGTTCGGCCATCAAAAAACCCCGCGTTAGCGGGGCTTTCGAGGAGCGCGCCCGGCAGGATTTGAACCTGCGACCTTTCGCTCCGGAGGCGAAACTGCACCTAGCCGACATAGCCAGATTTTCCCTGCAAATGGTCATAAACGAGGCTCGCCCGGAAATCTCGATTTCGGCTGATTTCGGCCCAATCCGGCAGGGTTTAGCACCCTGAGCGGCTTCAGGGTGCCATTCAAACCTGGCACAAACGAGGGCTCGCTCGCACAGGCGAACCCTCTCAATCATCGCGCACGAGCTTGAGCGCGAGCTGCGCGTCCCGTCGAACCTCAGCGTGGGGCGCTCGCGGACGCGGAACCTCCGCCTGTGCCGGAAGTCGTTCGGGCATACATCACCGGCGAGGTCGACGGCGAGTGTGGCTCGCTCGGTCAAGCCAAGCGCGGCGGCTGCGAGAGAGCGGCTTCATTGAGTGAATCAACCCACATGGTTCGGGGCGCGACGGTCGAGGTCTAGGCAGCCGTAGCCGGGAGCGCCGGACTCCGGCCGCATCGAGGAGGGTGCGGGCTTGGCGGCCGTCGACCGGGTCGTTCATGGGATGGGCTCCCGTGGCTGATCGGTTCCGTGGGGCGGCGGAGGAAGGCGGGGGCGTTGGCGGGTGCGTGCGGCGGTTTGGAGTGCGATGAGGAGGGGGTCGATCGAAACGACGAGGACGTCAGCCTCGACGCGCGCGAGCCCACGATCGCTTACGACGCCGGGGCAGGCAGGCCTGGCGATGGAGGTGATCACGTCCTCGATCCATCGGGCCGCCTCATCGCTCTGGTCCGGTACGCCTGGGTCCGCCCCGCCGGCCTGGAGGACTCACGCGACCGGGCGAGCACTGCCGAATCTGGCCCGTTGGGTTTCATGTTTGCTGTGCCGTGAACAGTTTCGCGGGCGCTGGCTCCTGCATGTTCGCCTTGCGGGGGTAGATGACAAGGCCGACGCCGTCCAGCGCTCGGGTGTCGGGGTGGCGAGTCGAATCGGGGGAGGAGCTGCTTGTGATAGCGGGAGGCGTCGCCTGGAGCGCGCTGCGCGGCCAGCGCGCTCGCCACGACCAGGTCGGCTGTCTGGAGGCCGATTGAGTGACTGGATGGGCCGAGTAGGAGCGCGTCGACGATCCGCTCGAGCCTCACGTACGGCGTGCCGTCGCGCTGTCGTCGCTCGAAGAATCGCCGCAGGCGCTCATCCATCTCGGGACGACGGCTGTCGACCACTACCGCACCGTGGGTGTCGTTTCGGGACAGGAAGCGCTGGTATCGCTCGGCCAGCCACATCAGTGACTGGGTGTAGACGTCCTCGCGCGTACCGAACAGGTCCGGCCGCCGTTGCTTGGCGGCGAGCGGCTTGACGATCACTACGAGGCAGGTAATCGGGCTCGCGGCGATCGCCGAGTAGATCGCGTCAGCGAGCGAGGGTGGCACCGCTCCTGTACGGATGCCGTGCCACTTGAGCTCTTCGTTGGGCGGCCAGCCGTGCGCTTCTAACGTGGCGAGCCAGTGATCTCGCAGCACACCCCATTCGTCCGCGCGGACGGTGACACCGCCCACCGCGAACGCTCGCTCGTCGGGTCTGCCGGATTCGTCGACGAACAGCAGGTACATGGACGGAAGTCTCGTCGGTTCTGGCTCGCTGTCAATCGATCGCGGCGATCGGTGTTGGCGCAGCCGGAACCTGCTGGCGAGGCGCGTCAAGAGCTGGGGAAGGGGAGGTAGCGTTCGACTTCGTGCGACGCTCTCCGAGGAGTCATTTCTGACGGTGGCCGAGGTCGCCGAGGCCTTGAAACTCAATCAGGGTTCCGGAACTGTGACCGCAACCCGTGAATGCGTTTACTGCGCTCGGTACGCGCCGGCGCGCGACGGACGCCTCGGTTCTTGTGTCGGCGGCCGCCCCTGCCCCCACTGCGAGCCGGCCGCAGTGGTTACGTCGCAGAACCTCCGCAACGTCTCACAACCCCGGGTCGCCACGATCAGCCGTCAGGAACAAGCCGCCGCGGGCGGCCAAGAGAGCGTGACCCTTCCGAGGAGCCCAGACACCTTTGACGGTCTGTTCGTATCGCGCTACCGCGCCGACGAGTCACAGACGGTCCGCCCGGCCGTTGCCTTGGACGTCGGCTGCACGGTCCGCCGCTGAGGGCGACGGCGCATAGGTTCAGCGCGATGCGCACTCAGCGCCGAGTCGACCGTCGGGTTGAAGACCCGACGATCGTGCGGCTACTTTGGCCTCACGCTTGCCACAGCTCAGTGTTGGCGCCTGCTCAGATAAGCGATCGCGCGGCGAGATCACGCAAGACGCAAGCGGCGCTGCACCGCGGAGCCAGGGGTTGCGGCAGCCAGCACCTGCGGTAGTTCCTCTTTGCCCGTTAGCCAGTGGCGGAATCAAGACCCTCTTCATGACGGAAGCCAGACGGCGGCCTCGGCGACACTAGTGGTGCCCGAATCGTGGCCAGGCTGCGACCCGCGATGCACTCCATCACGATGACGCGCATGCCGTCCTCGACGCGGGTGTCCTACGCGTCGCCACGCCGGAATGGGTCAAGGTGGCCGCAGCCCGCGCCTCGCGCTCGAATCGGGCGACCCAGACCGGACCGTCGTCGGCGAGCGCCGGCGAGAGCACCTTGATCGCCACCGTCCGGCCCAGGACGCGATCGGTGGCGCGGTACACGAGGGTGCTCATCCCGCCGCGGCCGATCACGTCTTCCAGGCGGTAGCGGTCATCCACCACCGTTCGCACGGACTCCATGCCCCCAATTGTTGCCGGGCGGCGCGATTCTCTACCGGCGTCAGGTTTCATGCAACCGTCCACTGGGGAGGGACATTAAGAACAAACGAAGAGCCCCTCCGGGGAGGGACTTTTCCGGCCGATACGCCTCTTAAGGTGTTGAAGATCATGTCTATGACTCCCTTCCTCCGTGCGCTGGCGGTGTCCCGGCGGGCTCGCCGCAGCGAACCGGCCGTGGTCTCGAGCTCCACGGGTGCAGCCAGCCCGACTTCACCGGTCCATCGTCATCCGGCGATGAGCGGGATCGAAATCTCGCCCGTTCACGGACACCACTGCATCTGCGACCGCTGCGTGGCTCAGGGCTCCGACGCCGGCTGACGGCTGACAATCGGTGCGAGCAGCCCGACGACTGCTGGGGCGTCCGGCCGGTTTGGGGCGGGGGATGGCTGGGAACGCGAGGCATTTCATGCCTGCTAACGAGCAGGCGGCAGGCGACGGTCCTTGAACGGCTGGATTCGTGGCTCGTGAACGACCGCATTCTCGACGTGGAGATAGGTCAGTCCGAGGATCAATGTTTGGGCTGGCGTGAGTGAGTGGCCAGGGTGCTTTGCGTCCGGCGAGGGCCGCTGAGCTGCTCGAGGCGATCGAGGAGGCGATCGTCAGGGTTCGGCCCAGCAACGGCGTCCGGATCCGCCAGCGAGAATAGTTAGCGGAGCTTCCCCGGGTCCGAGGATCCGTCGGGTTCAAGACCTGAAGAGGCGCAGCTCTGTTGTGCCGACGTCGCGACGAGTCGGTCCTGCCGGCACTTGGCGGCGAGACGACTTGAGCCAAGCCGCGCCGCCGCGCGCGCCTGATTCCGGTGCTGTCGGCACGGTGCAACGTGCGCCTGGGCCGAGTGACGGTGGCATGCGCGGCCGGTCACTCGCCGAGCTCCCCCGATCTGAGCTCCCGACACGGATGACACTGTGCCTAAAGTCTTCCTCCCTGGGCCCCTGCTCGAGTGCGGTTGGCGAGAATGCCCATGGTGAGGAGTTTCGCAGACATCCCGAGCGAGGTCAGACGCCGCGTTGACGCCGGCGAGCGTGTGATCTTGATCCTGCTGGACGCGTTCGGGCTCGAGTTTCTCGAGCGTCATCGCGATCACCCGTTGGTCCAGCGTCTGGACGTGACGCCGCTGAGATCTCAGTTCCCTTCCACGACGACGGCGCATGTGACAACCGCGCATTTCGGCCTCCCGGTGCACGAGCACGGTCTCTATGAATGGAACGTGCTCGAGCCGTCGCTCGGGGAGATCATCTGTCCGCTTCGGTTCAACTCCACCGGCGCTGAAGACGAGGGCACGCTGGCGGATCGGATCAGGCCATGCGTACTTGCGCCCGGGCCGACGTTCTATGAGGCGCTTGCCGTGCCTTGCGTCGTGGGGCAGCCATCCCGGCTTGCGGGTTCGTTCAGCGGTGTCGCGACGCGCGGCGCGGAGGTTCTCGGATTCCGCCGGTTGCACGCCGGCGTACGCGCGGTCGCGGACGTGTCCGCGGCTCGCGGAAGCGACTGCCTCTACGCGTTTGTGTACTGGGACCTGATCGATCGAGCAGGACACGACCACGGTCCAGGCTCGCCCGAGTTTGCGGTTGCCTGCAGGCGCTCGCTCGATGAGCTGTGGGACGCCGCTCAAGAGTTGCGCGAGGTGACCGTGCTGGTCACCGCCGATCACGGACAGGTCGACGTCGCACCCGATCGCGTCGACTATCTCGACGATCTCTGGCCCGAGCTCCGCGCGCTGCTCTCACAGTCACGGCCGGCAGGTTCCTCGCGAGACGTCTTCCTGCACGTGCGCGACGAGCACGTTGGGACGGTCATCGAGCAGCTCTCGGCACGGCTTGACGGCCAAGCAGAGGTGAGGCCCGCGGGTGAGCTCTTTGATCAGATCGGTCCCCGGCTGAAAGCCCGGCTGGGCGACGTCGCGGTGCTGCCATCCGCCGGCCGGCAGGCCTGGCTTCGCTGCGCAGCGGCCGGCGAGCAGCGGTTCCGCGGACAGCACGGCGGCCTCGACGACGCCGAAACCAGCACGTACCTGGCCCAGCTGGCAAGCTAGCGTCATCGAGTTTCGTGCCGGTCAGACCCGCACTTAATAAGACCGATCACGAGCTCGGGCCGATCGGCTTTTTCGCGGTCTGAGTTCCCGGATGGCCGTCCGAGCGCGGCGGGCTTTCAGACGTTGCTCGACCTGGCCGACCGGGGAGTGCTCCGGATCCTCGACCTCGAGTTCATCGCCAAGGAGTCGGACGGTAGCGTGAGCGCAATTCCGGTGCCCGAGCTTGCCGTGTCCGGCGAAGTGGACTTGACGGTGTGGGATGGAGCGTCGTCGGGGCTGCTCGATGATGCTGATATCGCCGAGGTTGGCGCGGCTTTGCAGCCCGCCGGTATCGCGGTGGCGGTCGTCTTTGAGAACCGCTGGGTGCTCGGCCTGATCGACGCTTGGCGACGGGACGGAGCGCGGCTGATCGCCGATGGCGGGCTGGCGGCCGAGGACGTCGTGGCTGCTCTCGACGCGACCGAACATGACTGACTAGCTGAGGAGACGCCGTGGGCTTTTGAAGACTGCTGGCAGGGCTGCCGTTGCCAGCTCGGTTCATGGACGCGTGCAGGGACGCCAGCAGGCTCGCTGGGCCGAACAGGACCGTCGCGCCGCAGCCTCGCAGTTTCAGCAAGTCGCTGCCCCGCCGCCGGCGCCGAGGCCTCGGGCAGACGTGTCCGCGGGATCGAAGGACACCCGCGAGCAGCTCGAGCTGCTTTCCCAGCTCGGCGAGCTGAGACAGGCAGGCGTGCTGACAGAAGAGGAGTTTGCGAACAAGAAGGCCGAGATCTTGAAGAGCTAATCGTCCGGCCGGTTCACGGCGTCCGCAGGTCGCTACCGGTCAGGCGCGTGCCGGTTCGGGCTCCGCGGCGATCGGCGCGCCGGCCGACCGAGGCCGGCCGGCGGGCAACGGTGATCGATCGACGTGCAGCAGCCGCGCTGCCCACGGCCTGGGAGCCACCAGTTGTAGTCGCCGAGGAGGCTGACGAGAGCGGGGACGAGCAGGCAGTCTATCAGGGGTACGTCGACGAGGATGCCGGCGCCCAGACCGGTGGCGAGGATCTTGATGTCGGTCTGCGGGCCGGTGGACATGGCCAGGAAGGAGAGCACGAGGATCAGCGCGGCGCTGGTTGACCAGCCGTCCGGTCCGGCCGATGCCTTCGATTACGGCCGCGCGGGTGTCGCAGGTGTGGTCGTGGCTCTCGCGTATGCGCGCGAGGATGAACACCTCGTAGTCGATCGAGAGCCCGAACAGGCAAGTCTCTCACGCGCTACAATGGAGGTATGCCCACCCCGACCCTCACCCTGTTGTTCGTTGTAGAGGGTGAGTTGCGAACGAACGCGTGCGTTGCGTGCGCAGATGGAGGAGCACCATGCAATTGATCGGCTACATCCGAGTCAGCAGGACCAACGGACGCAAGGGCCAGACGTTCATCAGCCCGGGCGTCCAGCGCGACGCGATCCAGGCGTGGGCGGACGCCCACGGCCATGTGATCGCCGAGTGGATCGAGGAGATGGACCGCTCGGCCGGCAGCGGTAAGCGCCGTCCCGAGTTCGATAAGGCGATGGCGCAAGTTTTGGCCGGCAAACTCGACGGCTTCATCGTCTATCGGTTCTCGCGGTTCGGCCGGTCGCTGATCGAGGCGGCGCTGCGGATTCAGAAGGTCGAGGACAAGGGTCGCGTTGTCGAGTCAGCGACCGAGGGCGATCAGTCAAAGCTGACGCGCAACATCATGCTCGCGATAGCCGAGGATGAGCTGGATCGGCTCACCGAGACGTGGGGCGAGGCCCAGAGGCGCGCCGTCAAGCGCGGCGTGTGGATCGCGCCAGCGCCACTCGGCTATGTGCGTGACAAGGACGGCCTCCTGGAGCTCCACGAGGCCACGTGGCGGATCGTGCGTGAAGCCTTCAGGATCGCCGCCAGCGACGGCCTGCACTCCGCGGCGGAGTATCTGAAGCGGGAGCTACCCGACAAGCGTTGGCGGACCGCTGACGTGCGGCGTGTCCTCTCGAACCGCGCCTATCTCGGCGAGCATCACAGCCCAGACGGCGACGCTCACCCTGCTGTTGTCGATCTCGAGATGTGGACGGCTGCCCAGACCGAGCCGCAGGCGCGACGCTCCAACGGCGACTATCCGCTCTCGGGGATCGCCACGTGCCAGTGTGGCTCGCCTCTCGTGGGAGCCCTCCAGAGCGTCCACGGTCGACGCTATCGGCGGATGCGCTGCTCGAACCCTGCCTGTCGTGGCGGTAGCTCGATCAGCGCTGACAAGCTAGAGACCTACGTTCGCGAGACGCTGGCCGGCCGTCTGGGAGACCGCCGCTTCCGCGTGCGTCTAGCGCCTGCTGGAGTTGACGAAGCGCGCGAGACGGTAGAGATGGCCGAGACCGCTCTGCGGGCGTATCTCGGGATGGGCGACATCGTGGACGCGGGGGCCTTTCGCGCTGGCGCCCGGGATCGCCAGAGGACGGTGGACGAGGCTCGCGAGCGCTACCAGGCGCTGGCTGGTCAGGATGTCCGCTCCGAGACGCTCCCCGCCGCCGGCGAGCTGCACAAGCCCGAGCAGTTCTTACGAGCCGTCCACGCGGCCGTCATCGAGATCAGCGTCCGCCCGGGCCGCGGCGCCGTTGAGGACCGGGTCACGGTCCGCCTCGTCGGGGACAAGTTCGATGATGGCGCCAACGTGCTCGCGGCGTAGGCCCTCGGCAAGCGCCTCCATCATCCACTCCACTGGATCGGTCATGGGTTGAAGAACTCCTCCTGAGTTGAGGCTGAGTTGCCAGCGAACGCGTGCGTTGCGTGCGCAGGGCCGGGATCGGGGTCCCGCAGGCGGATGCCCGTATACCAGCGCTCGCGGTTATTGCCGCTGCCCGGCTGCTCAACTTTGACGTTCGGCAGGGCCGCTCGCAGGTCGCGCCCGAACACTTGCTTAGTTTTCTTGACGTGGCCGTTCCCCTCCGCCCATTCGACCCAAGCCTCGTACAGGTCATGCACCGGGACCATGCCCGAGGCCTCGCAGCAGTCGCGGACGAACGCGATCCACGGGACTGGCGAGATCCTGCAGAGTCCCCAGCATCTCATCAGTGGACGCTGGCCGCGTGAAGCGCCCCTGATCGGCTAGGCGCCCAAGCCCGTCGAGCGCCCAGTTGAGGATCCCCGGGAGCTCCGCCACAAGCTCGCTTTCAAGCTTCAGATCCTCTTTGCCGTAGAAGCTGCGGCTCAGCAGCAGCGACACGAACCGTCCCGCGACCGCCATCGACGCATCGCCCAGAAGCGGTAGCTCGTTGGAGCACAACATCAGCCGCGCCGGTAGCTTGCCCGTCCATTGGTCGCGATATTTGCGGTTGACGGTGAGCGAGTCCTCGCCCGAGATCGACAGCAGCCGCTCCACCACCACGTGCGCCCCGTGCCCGTTGAGCCGCGCATCGGAGACAACCGCCAGCGACTTACCGAGCAGGGGCGCCAGCCCGAAGTCACCCGCAGAGGCTCGACAGCGTCGGGCCCGCGACGTTCTCGGTCCCGATCAGCTTGCCCAGCGTCCGAGAGATCACGCCCTTACCCGCGCGCGTCGGTCCGACGATCAGCAGGATTTTGTGCAGATCCAGGCGCCCGGAGATGATGTAGCCGAACCATTCGGCCAGTACCCGGGCCGACTCCTGATCCTCGCCCCAGAGATCCGCTAGGAAGCGCTCCCAGCGCCCGGGCGTGGGCGCATCGGGATCGAAGTCGAACGGCACGCTAGTGGCGTTGAAGAACCGCGGGTCATGGTCGAACGTCTCGCGGCTGGCAACGTCAAGCAAGCAGTTCGTGGTTGACACGATCAGCCCGTCGTGCCCCACACCCTCTAGCCAGCACGGCATCGACATGCTCTCGGGGAGATGCACTATCGCCGCCAGCGCCTCCAGGAGATCGGCGATCTTGCGCCGGTTGGGCGCCCACGGGCTCTCCTCTCTCGCCGTAGACCGCGCGCTCGGTGTAGCTGTAGGCCGCCGCCCGCATAGCACGCTGCTCGATCTCAACCCACCGCGGCCCCTGCCACTGCCACCACCCGCCGCGCCAGTGACGCAGCGTGAGGGCGCCCTCGGTGGAGTACCGGTCGGTAACCAGCGCCCGGGCAACCGCCATCGGCGCACTGGGCGACGGCAGGATTCGCGGCTCGGTCATGCCCGCCCCCTGAGCGCGTCAGCGATTTCACAGGCCAGCCGCTTGAACTCGCGGCGGTCCGTGGGCACCGAGCGGCCCTCCAAGTACGCGAAGAACTCAAAGATGCCGCCGTTCAGCCCGCAGCCATGGCAGAACCACCCGCCGTCCCCGTCGCGAACATGGAGACTGGGCGTCGAGTCATCGTGCAGAGGACACGAGACCATCCCACCTCGATGGAGCTCCCTGTCAGCCAGCAGCACCACGAAGACCGCGGACGGGATCTCACGCAAGTTCGACAGATCGGCAGGGGGCGCCGGCCGTGGACGTCTCGGCTCATACCGCGGCTCACTCTGCCGTTCAGGGGCCTGATCGAAGCTGTGGGTATTGCAGCCGTCGCAACTGCCGATGATCCACTCGCCCTTCATAGCCCCGCTCGACGCCGTTGCTCGGGAGTGATCGCGGATCGTGCCGCCACAGTTCGGGCAGTCGATGGAGCTCACGGCTTGGCGCCAGTCAGCGCCTCGCTGAGCAGCGGGGAGTGAGCGACGCTGTGCGGTAGGGCGCGGTCAAGCTGCGCGGCGAGATCGTCAACTACGCGTCTGCGCGTCGCGGCCAGATCCTCCGCGGACATCAGCCGCTCGACGCCCACCGCGTGCAGGCTCGCCCAGACCGTGAGCATCGAGCCAAGCTCGCACCAGAGCTTTACTTCGCCTCCGAGCGTGCGTCCGCAGTCGAGCGCGTGTTGCTTCAGCACGGCGTGGTGGTCCAGGCTAATTCGCGCCTGGACCGTCTCCGAGCTATATGTGCGCTTCATCTCGTCTCCTTCGTGGTTGACCGTCCGTAAATGTCATCACACGATCTGGCGTCCACCCCAAACGAACTTCACTGTTACATGTTGTGTGTCAAGCGCACGCGACGCACGCGTTCGCTAGCAACTCAGCCTCAACTCAAGAGGACACCCGTGAGATCATCAGGGGATGGCCGTCAGCGTCAAATTCGTAGGCCCCCGCCTAACCAGCCTCGTGCCAGAGGTCGCTGGCGCGATCACTGAGCGAACGTGCAGACACATCGCCAGCGACGTGCAGAGCCATATGCTCAGCACCGCTCAGCGCGAGACGCCCGTCCGCACCGGAGCGTTACGTGAGAGCTGGCTCTCGCCGCTGATCGAAGCGCGAGGCGGGCGCTACACAGCGAGGATCCGCAACAGCCACCCGCTCGCCGGTCTGCTTGAGCACGGCGCCCGACCGCATGAGATCGACCCGAAGGACAAGCGCTCAGTCACGACACCCGAAGGCGAGAGGGCCGATGTCCACCATCCAGGGTTCGCGGGCTCGCACGCGGCAGCGAAGGCAGCGGCAGCGGCAGAAGTCGAACTGCCCTTCGTTGCTGAGCCGGCGCTTCACGAATGGGTAGGCGCGATGGAGGCGGCGATCACTGAGGCGACGAAAGGAACGTGATGCCCCGCCCCGTCCAGACCAGCGTGCCAGTGCGTGACGTAGTGCGCGTAGTCGTGAGCCAGCGTGACTCAGCCGAGCCAGTGCCCGTGCTGCTTGAAGAGAAGAAGAAGGGCGACGAGTAGTCGTGCCCATCATGCGCCCATGCATCAAGTGTGGGGCGCTTACTCAAGGGCGCTCGTACTGCGCTGCCCATACGCCAGTACGCAAGACAGCAGGACGCAGCAGTAGAGCACAGCAACGTATGCGTGACGATGCGTTAGTGCAGGCAGTAGGGCAGTGCCAAGCAGTAGTAGGCGGCATACGATGCGGCTCGACTATCGCACTCGAATGCCATCACGTGCAAGGCATACGCGAAGGCGGGACTGACGACCCAAGCAATGCAGTCATGTTGTGCCGCAGTCACCACCGCATGGTCGAAGCAAGCAGAGTGCAGCGTGCGTGAGCGCGTCATGTACGTCGTGCTGTACGTGCTCGTGCTCGTGCTGATCGCGTGCGCCGTCGTGCTCGTGCTCGACTGGCCGTGAGTGCGCTACGCCGGGTGCGCCCGTTTTGGGTCGCTTGACGGGGACGCGCCTGCAGGCGACCGCTCAAAAACGCCGTCAGCCGGGTCTCTGCCTAGTCGATCCGGTCCACTTCGCCGATCACCGACTTTTAGCCCACCCAGCCGATTAGCTCCAGCGGCTCAGGGCGCTGCTCGACGCGCTCCGCCGCCATGGCCAACGCGATCACCGCGTCGACCTGCGCCGACTCGCTCGACTTCGTGAGCCGCCAGCCGCGCGGGGTCGCCTTTGCCCGAGCGTTGGCGACATGGCGGTCTAACTCAGCCACGCCCGGGTGACGTAGCCGCTGCTCGACCACGAGCCTGTGCAGGTTCTCCGAGCAGCGCGTCATCCGCGACTCTGACTGAGGCCACTCGACTAAGGGGACGCCGTAGCTCCGCTCCAACCGCAAAGCCTCACTCGAAAATCTCATCGGGTCAAACACGACCTCGCCCACCGTGCGCGTCGTGAGGATGTCGGCGACATAGGCCGCTGCGTCTAGGACCGCGTCTGACCCCTGCCAGACCTCGACCAGCGCGACGCGGACACCGTCCCCGTCCGCTACCACACCAACGACTGCTGTTGCCGACCGGGAGCCTCCTACATCAATTCCGAGAGTGAGCGCTTCATCGTCGGCGACCTCGTACACCGCTCGACATGCCTGCCAGGCGCCCGGGGGCAGCCAGCGCGCGGTGCCGACGCCCCAGATCCCGCAGTGGAACTGGAGCCACTCCACAAGCTGCACTCGTGGCCGCTGCTCGCGTAGCTCCTGGACCGTGCGCAGTGGGTTCGCCGCCGCGACTAGGCGGAGGTCCTCCGGGTCCTCGGTGTCAGCCACCGACCACTCAAGCCACCGTAGGCCGTCCCCCGTGCAGTCGAGCACCGCGCCGGCGCGCTCGACGTGTGGAGCTGAGAGCGCCCGAGTCCGTAGGCGCCCGAGCGGCGTGTCCATCGCGCTCGCAGCCGTGGAGATGCCGAGGAACCGACACTCGCGGTTCTTCAACATGGCCGTCAGCATCGCGCCGAGCAGCGTCGGCTCGCGATCCGCCCACGCCCAGATCTCGTCAGCGATGATCAGCGTCGGGTGCGGCCAGCCGTGCGCTTTGCTGCCGTCGGCGGCGACGACCTGGAGGACTGCCGGTCCCTTCGGATCGAGCGCCCAGCGCAGCGAGTCAGTGCGCCACACGAGGCTAGGGGCAACAGCGGGATGCTGAGAGAGCACGCGCACCATGGCACCGATCACCCGAGCTTGATCGCGGCTGGCAGCGCCGATGTAGACGCCAGGGTTCCCGCGGGATAGAACGTGATGAACCGCTAGGTGAGCCGCCAGCGTGCTCTTGGCCGAGCCACGCGGCAGGATCGCTACGACCTCGCGCTCGTCGGCGAAGTGCGCCTGCGCTATCCGTTTCTGGAACGGCTGGAGGTCGTAGCTGACAGTGCGACAGAACCGCAGGAAACCGCGATAGGTCGGCGACAGCATCACTCCATCATCGCGGTTCCATACCTCGTTTGAGGGAAACTGACTTCGCCGCCCGTACCATCAATGAGTGACCCTGTTCCGCAAGCGCGCGCCGGTAGTCGAGAGTCGCACCCTCACTCGCGACTCGCTCCCGCCGGTCATGGTGGCCCCCGCTACCGCGGGCGAGGCCCCGAACACCAGGAACGCGACCGGCATCTCAGCGGTGTTCAGTTGCGTGCGCTGTTTGGTTGACGCAGCGATCCTGTGTCCGCCAGTCGTGTACCGCAAGCAGGGCGACGGCTCCCGCCAGCGCGTCGGCGGAGGGCAGCTGGTCGGCTTGTTGGAGCGGCCCGCCCCTGCTGTCACAGGCCCCGCGCTCGTGGCACAGCTTGTGCAACATCTGGCGCTATTCGGGGAATGCTTCATCGGGAAAGTGAAACCCACAGGCGGGGTCGAGGCGCTGGAAGCACTGCCCCCAGACCGTGTGCAGGTCGAGCTAAAGAACGGAGAGCCGCGGTATGAGTACTTCGCTCCGTTGGGCAAGATCTACAAGGGCTTGACGACCAGCGACGTCGTGCATGTCAGGGGCATGACGCTCGACGGCATCCGGGGGGCGTCGCCGGTCACGGTCTGCAGGGAGGCGATGGGCCTAGCGTCGGCACTCACGACTGCCGGTAGCGCGGTGTGGGCTAACAGTGCGGTGCCGTCCGGCATCCTGCGAGTGCAGTCGGGGCCGTCAGCACAAGACCAGGCTAACTCCCTCGCGACGGCATGGGATACCCGCCATCGGGGCGCAGAGAAGCGCGGCAGGATCGCTGTTGTCACTGGCGAAGTGGCGTTTCAGCAGGTCAGCATGACGCTCGCCGACGCCGAGTACGTCGAACAGTGCAAGATGAGCCTCCAGGAGACCGCGCGCATCTTCGGCATCCCGCCGAGCCGGATCAACGCGCCGTCAAACGACAGCTTGACGTACTCGACCACCGAGGCCGAGGCGACGATGTTCGCCACTCACGCGCTGATGCCACGGCTCACCCTGATCGAGAAGGCGATCTCCGCCGACCCTGACCTGTGTAGCTCGCCGGTCTACTGCGAGTTCGACTTGACCGCGTTACTGCGCGCTGACAGCACGAGCCGCGCGGCGTTCTACACGCAGGCGCTCAACCCGAGCACCGGGTGGATGAGCCGCAACGAAGTTCGCGAGCGCGAGGGCCTGCCCCCGGATGACGTGAAGCCCCCCGTGGCCCCGCCTGCGCTGCCCCAGCTCGTCCCGCAACCACCGCGCGACCCGTTGCACGGTGACCCGAATATGACCCCACAGGAGGCCGCATGACCACCGAGCAACGCACTATCGACGTACAAGACGCTCGCGTAGAGGGCCGCACCCTGCACGGGTTCGCTGCGCTCTACGGAGAGCAGAGCCGCGACCTCGGCCGGTTCACTGAGACGATCCAGGCTGGCGCGTTCACCGACGTACTTGCCGGTAGCCCGGACGTGTATCTCACGTTCAACCACTCGCCGGACAAGATCCTCGCGCGCACCACGAGCGGCACCCTGCGCCTACGTGATGAGGAGCGCGGGCTCGCGTTCGAAGCTGATCTAGGCGACGGCCCGACAGCGATGGATGTACGCGACATGGTCAAGCGCGGCGATGTTCGTGGAGCGAGTTTCCGCTTCACCGTGGCTGACGGTGGTGAGCGCTGGGATGGCGAGCAGCGCACGCTCACAAAGATCGGCTCACTGATCGACCTGTCGCTGGCAACAGTGCCCGCCTATGACGGCCCGCGCGTCGAGATTCGCAGTGCCCCACAACCCGAACAGGAGGCCCCCGTGCCCGCCGAAGAGACACAGGAAGGCGGGGGCCTCAGACTTGAGAGCCGCTCCGCCGCAGAGGAAAACCCGACGATTGAGTCCCGCATCGTGGACGCCATGGCGGGCGTACCGAAGGGTGAGAGCCGGACGCTGTCACTCGCGACCGCTGGCCCCGTAGAGCCGACCGACCTGTCTACGTTCCTCTTCGATCAGCTGCGCCCGAGCAGTGTCGTGCTCGCCAGTGGCGTCCGCGTCGTGGAGACACAGCGGCATGAGTGGAAAGCCCCGACGTTGATCGGAGATGTGCTCGCAGACTTCTACGGCGAGTCCGATCCGATCCAGGAGACCGACCCGGACTTTGACGAGTTCTCGATCACCCCGCGCGCGATCAAAGCGTTGGTCAGAGGATCGAGCGAGGCTTTCGATGACTCCAACCCGGACTTGCTGACCATCATCACGCAGAACCTCGCCACTGTCCTCGCGCTCCGCTTCGACTATGAGTCTCTGGTCGGCGACTCAGAGTCCGGCTTCAAGGGCCTGTCACTGATCGAGGGCCGGCAGACGCTCGCCGGCGGCTCGTTGGAGGATTACGATTGGTACACGCGCGCTGCAGGCATGCTGCAAGAGGCTCACGTGCCGCCACCGTACGCGGTGATCTACCACCCGAGGGTTGACACCCAGCTTGGCTTGATCAAGGAATTCACGAGCGGTGAGAGCAACGTGTCGCTACCGCGTCCGGCGGGGATGCCGACGCCGTTCGTCACGAGCCAGCTGCCTATCGATGTCTCCACGCCGAGCACGCCGACGACCTCGGTTCTCGTGTTCGCCCCCGAGCAGATCGTCTGTGCGAGGCGGATGGATGTGACCATCGAGGTGGACCGGAGCAACAGCTTCGACACCGATGAAGTTTTGGTCAGAGCGAAGTTGCGCGCGTCAATCGGGACGTGCCACCCCGAGGCGATTGTCGAAATCACCGACGTGGTGAGCCCGGTAATCAACGGCGCATAGCCCCATGGCGAAGGCCCGCCGCACAGCTGCCCCCCGGCGCGTGAAGGCGCGCTCGATGTCGGCATCCGCGCCACGACCCAAAAGTGGGTCAAAGCGGTCGACGGCTAAGCGGGTGGCGGGCGCCTACGTCGGGCTGAAGGCCGCGCAGGCGACCCGGCCCCGAGGCCCTGGCGCTCCGGGTCCGCCGGTCAAGCTGATCGTCGCCCACCATGTCATCAGCAAGCACCGCAAGCGCGTCCGAGCTGCAAGGGCGCTGAGAGCTTCACAGTCCCCGCCTAAGGCGCTGCGGCCTAATCGTGGGGGTCCCGGACCGGGGTTCGTCGCTGTCCCGCGGTCCACAGGCCCCCGCCGCCCTCGCCCATCCGGATCGCCATCGAGAGGGGCACATCCTCCGCGCGGTCCGGGTGGGCGGGGCATCTCTAAGGCGACTGGCTCAAAGCGCTTCACCAGCAAGGCGATGTGGCGATGGGCCTTCGCCACTCACCAGCCGTGGGCGCACCGGGAGGCACACCGCACCATGGCCGCGCGCGGAGGTGTCAAGGCCGCGTATCGATCCCTGCCGGTCCGCAAGAGCCGGCCAACAGGAAGGACAACCCGCTGATGGCGTACGCGACTGTTGCTGAACTGAGGGCCTGGACCGCGGGCTTGGATCTCGATCTGCCGGAGGATGATGTGGGCGCTGCGGCACTGCTCGCCCGCGCCAGTGCAGACATCGATCAGTATTTTCACTGGCCCCCGCCCGAGGACCCCGAGGACCCGGACGCCCCGCTGGCGGAGACTCGCCTGGACCCTGCGAACTTGACGAAGTGGGAGGCATGGTCACTGGCGAAAGCCACGGTGGAGCAAGCGGCTTACCGGCTGATCGTCGGCGAGGCAGATCTCATCGAAGGCCGTCCGCGGACGCTTGCGCTAGGCGAGGGTGTGCAATTCGCCCGAGACGCGCCCGATCTGCTCTGCGCTCCCGCGCTGGTCAGTCTCGCCGGCATCCCTTCACTCTGGCGGTCGGCGAGCGGCTGCGCGCCGGCGCCCGACGCCGCCTAGCCGTGACCGATCCGGGGGCCCACGAGGGGGCAACATGGTTCGATCCGTACAGGCACGGCCGAACCGACACTGTCCCCGAGCAGATCCGCGAGACCTTGCAGCGGCAGCGACGGGCTGGACTGCCGTTCGAACTAGCGTGGAGATGCGTGCTGCGCAACTTGCGGATGCCGCATGACTCTGGCACGAGGTGGTCTTCGTACAAAGTTCTAGAGGACGAGCAGCACATCGATGTCTGCTGGAGAGCCGCGTATGAGAGCCGTACCCCCGGCAGCCGCGAGCACTCGATAGGTGTGCTGCGCGAGGGACTCGACCGGCTCGACCGGCCCGACGATCAGGACGCCAGGCGGAGGACCGGCAGGGGCTTCGGTCACAACCGCGAGGCGGCTTGAGGAGACGGCCCGACGCTCCAACGAGAGAGAGAGCGCCGGGCCAGCAGAGCTACTCGCCAGCGGATCGTAACCGGCGGGGCTGGTCAGACGGCATCCGAGTCACGGCAGGTCGCCTGCCATTACCGCTCAAATTGGGGCTTGACTCCCATCGTGAGGCCCTGCGCACGCAACGCACGCGTTCTCTCGCAACTCACCCTCTACAAAAAACAGCAGAGTGAGCCGTGGGGTAGGAGCTCTCTACCGAGTGCGCACGCAACGCACGCGTGCGGAGGCAATGTATATCGCGGTAGCCTTTTTAGCGCGTAAGCGACCGAGCCCGAACAGGAACGCGAAGACCAAGACCGGCGCGCCCGTGGCGGGAATCGCCCAGATGCCCTGTCATCGCCCGCGGCGACGCCCTCCTCTCCCCACAGATCACCCGCCGACCGATCGCCGACATCGCCTCACGACGCCCTGCCCACGCACCCCATCTCGCGCTATCCGAGCCCACCGACCGCGAACGGGAGATCATGAGCCTCGGCGCTCACGGCCTGTCCAGGAAGAGATCGCCGGCCAGCTGTGCCTCAGCCCCCTTACCGTCAAAACGCACGTCAGCCGCGCCATGCTCAAGCTCAAGTGGCGGCGGCCGCGACGAACAGGCGAACGAACTGCCTAGCCGTCGTCAAGTCCTGCGTGATCACGCTTGGTTGTCAACTGGGTCCTGCGCACTCCTTGGGCGAAGGGACCGTGCAGGTTGACGGGAGGAGCCTCCCAGGTATGAAGCGGGCTTTCGCGCTCGTGGCAGCAATCAACGGTTCCACAGGCTCCAGCGCCACCCTGTCGCACGGGCTCTACGGCACCAACCCTCGCCGGCGTCAGTCCGGCGGCAGTTGGATTCTCATCCTTCATGGGTGACGCAGCAAGGGCTGTCAGACCCCAGGAGCGAGTATCGGGGCGCGTTGCTGGACCGATCGCCGTGTGCCAGCCGTCGGCGGTCGTCATCTGGTCGAGCTGGGTGACTGGATCCTCGGGATCGCCGCCACCGCAGATATGGGCATGTAAACCGTTCGCAGGTGGCCGGTCTGATCTGGCAGTCATATTCGAACCCTGACGGCAGAAGCAGAGCTTGACCGCGGCCGACGCGGGCATGAGAAGCGACTCGCGCTGTGCGTATGGAAGGTACTCGGATCCTTCGATGGGCTATCTGGGGGCCACGCGTGCACCTATCCGCTATCCGGAGAAGATGATTAGTCGCTCTCGCCACAATGCATTACCTACCTGTGGCTGCGGCACGAGCCTTCGGGTCCGTGTTCTGATCTGAGCGCGGGCAGCGCGCGCGAGCCAAGTATCAGGCGGCGAGTCGCCGGCGCGCCTTCTGCACGGATGGCAGTGCGGCCTTGGCCCGCGCTAGCGGTCGCGCGCGAACGTCGACGCTCGCTGGTTTGGCTGTGATCGTGATTTCCTCGCCGGTGGCGGGGTTTCGGCCCGTGCGTTTCTTCTGCGCCGGCTTGACGCGCACGGTTAGCTGCACGAGCCCGCCGATCCGCACCTTCTGCGCGTTCGCGAGCTCCTCGCGCACGGTCTCTTCGAGCGCCGCGAGCGTCCGCTTTGCGTCGTTCCTGCTGATCTCGGCGCGGTCAGCGACGGCGCTCGCGAGTTGTGTCTGGGTTAGCGGCAAGGAAACTCCTTCACGTCGAATGTTCGATTCGCCTGGGCGTTATTGAAGCGCGCGACACGGACACCCGCGGTCGAAACGCTTAGCTCTTCGCGTCCCAAAGTGAGGTAACTGGCCTATTGGGGAACGGGGGAGAGGAAGGCGGGGCGCTTCTGTGTGCCCGCCGCGGTGCGCAGCGCTGCGACCAGTCGGTCGAGTGAAACGATCAGCACTCCGGCCTCGACCCGTTCGAGTCGGGTGGCGTGGACTACGCATAGGACGGGGAGCGCGCGCTTGCGAGACCAGCGTCGCCGGCGTCTCCGCAGCCATGCGGCCATCTCCATGACCAGCGCGACGTGCTGCGCCTCGAACCTCTTGGTCTTCGTTTCGATTGCGAACGCGATGCCATTGGGCGCAATCGCCACGCTGTCAATGTTCCCGCGGCCCTGCCACGGAAGTGAGTGGCGCAGCCGCCATCCCTCCGGATGAAGCGGCGCGAGCGCGCGCTGAACCTGGTCCTCGGAACGGGCGCCCACCCGGCTGCGGCCCGCGAGACGCGCCCAGTGGCGCGCGTAGCCGCCCAGGGCGACCGCGACGAGCAGCAGCACGGCAGCGACCGGAACAGCGCCCAGGCTGGCGGCCAGCAGCGCGAGCCCGGCCGCGAGGACACCGGCTGCGCCGGCTGCGGCGGCGCGCCGAACGCGACGGTATTGCTGCCGGCGGGGGTAGTTGATGCGGCTGGCAGGGAGCGCACTCACGGCCAGTGGTGTGCGAGTGGCTCGAGTTGCGCGAGCCGGCGGGCGATCGCGGCGACCTGCTCTTGTACCTCAACCGGCGTGTGGTCTCCGACACCGATCGCGAGCAGTCGCAGCGCCCGGTCGCGCAGCTCGCCTGCCTCGAGCGCGGCGTCCACCTGGATCGTCGGGCCGAGCTGACCGCTCTGTTGTACGTCCATTCATCAATCGTGGCAGCGACTCCGGACACAGTTGGGCTTTGCGATCGCCTTTCCGGACGGGGTCACGCACCAACCACCCTGACGCCGTGTACCCGGCGTGCCCACCCGGTCGCGAACCCGGCTAGTCGCTGCGTGCCGTTAGCCACTGTTCGAGATACCGTGACGCTTCGCGCTGATCGTGGCGCTCGAGCAGCGCGCTCAGCGCTTCTGCGCCTGCCACCGGCTCTGGTGTGACCAACGTCGCCAACGCCGCGAACGCCAGCTGCGCCTCAGTGACCGACAGCCGGTGCTCCTTGACGAGCCTCGCTCCGAACCGTGCCGCGGCCGTCGGGAACCGCTCCGGATCTCCCCCGGCGAGCACAAGCAGGATTCTGAGCGCGTCGCGAAGCTGCACCGGTTGGGGCAGCTCGTGCGCGGCGGCGAGCACGATCGACGGCTTTCCGATCGCCAGCGCACGCTCAAACCTCGTTACCGCTGAGCCTTGGCTCGGACGCGAGCTTGCTGGCGGCGAGGTCGTCGCGGCGCTCGTCATGCGCCAGCAGCGTCTTTGGACCGCCGACCGCGAGCGCATGGTCGATCTCCGGCGCCATGTAGCGATAGTTGAGCGGCATCGCCACCAGCCCGCACTTCATGCAGGCCAGATAGTGAACCAGCAGCTCCGTCCGGTTCGGCATTAGCGAGGCGATTCGGTCGCCCGGTCGGAGGCCAAGTTCGAGATAACCGCCGGCGAGCCGATCGGACATGTGATCGAGCGTCCGCCAGCTCCAGCGATGCCGCCGAGAGACGAGCGCCTCGGCGTCCGGCTTGGTCTCGAGGCCCGTCTTCAGAATCTGATGGACCAGAATCGGCCCATCCAACGGCGGCCCAGCAATCGACACGGCGGACCTCCCCAGCTGCGGCGGCGCAGCCGCCCTTGGCGCAACCGTACCAAAGGCCCTCCTGCCGCGGTGCTCGAACCCGTGGCCCGCCGTACGCGATCGGCTCGCTCGGTGCCTATATGGAGGAGTGAGGTAGACCGGGTTCCGGCGGAGACTGGGTTAGGTGGGTTCGGGGGTCGTTCGGTTGTTGGTCTTGATGTTTCTGCCAGCGAGTATGTCTGTTGACCGTAGAGCGGAGAGGCCACCGGCGAGCGTTGGTCCCTTGACCGCTGTTGTCGCGGCCTGAGCGGACCGGTCTTGGGGGCAGCGCGGGCGTTGACGGAGAGAGCGCACAATGGGGCAGCGAAATCGGCGCCGACCGCCGGGCCGCGGCTCGTTCTCAGCGCATCTGCGGCGTCCGCGAGGATCGCCGCGCTCGGATGGGCGGCGGGGTTCGTGGCGTCGGGTCTGTGAAGCTCCTCGAACTCGATCGGCGGGATGTCACCGAGCGAGCTGTGCAACCGGGTCTGGTTGAACCACGCGACCCAGACGACGGTCGCGAGCTCGAGCTCCGATCGCGAGCGCCACACACGGTCTGAGATCAGCTCGGTCTTGTAGGAATCGACGAAACTTTCGGCGAGCGCGTTCCTGACAGTCGATCCCGGCCGCGACCGCCGCTCGGTAGAGCCCGAACCCAGTCGGGCCGGCCTCGTAGCAGCAGCGCACCGGCCCCGGCAACCCAGCCAGCCAGCCGACCACCGGCTCGACCACGCCCGTGTCGAACCGCTGACGCGACAGCTCGCCGGTCACAACGTCCAGCCACGCCGCGTAGGTCGAGCGCGCGTGGACATCCATCGCGGCCTAGTCATCGTTCCGGTCGCGGCCGGACCTCCTTCGTATGGGGTCAGCCGGAGCCACTCTCCGGCCAGCTCGACTTTCGCAGTTCATAGGCCAGCTGCGGCCCATGCTTGCTGGACGTGCATGATTTCCCGTGGTGTGGGGGTTCGACCCTGTCCCGGGTGATATTGGGTGGCGATGATCACGCGGCGGAGCTTGGCGAGCATGTCGGCGAACGATGGGGCGGTCTTGGTGAGGTACCAGGGAGCGCGTTGGCGGTGCTCTTCGACGACGTCTGGGTGATGCCCGCAGACCGCGTACCAGATGATCGTCAGCGTCATCGCGAGGAACTGGAAGGGGACGGTCCGCTCGACGGCTTTCTTGGCGCGGTTGCGCGCATCGCCGACGCCGAACAGTTCTTTGCCGTCTTCGAAGGCGACTTCGATCGGCCAGCGGTCTGCGTAGCGCTCGACGATCTCGGCGGCACTGGCGTCAAGGTCGGTGGTGATCAGCGCGAGCTGGTAGCCGGAGGGCTTGCGCTCGTCTTTGACGAGGATCACGCGCGCGGGGGTGTCGGGGCCGAGCGGCCCCCACAGGCAGTCGATGATGGCGAGCTTGAGCGTTTCGGTCTTGCCGTAGCGTCGCACGGCCTGCTCGACCCACTCGGTGGCAGGGTCGGTCGCGAGCTTGGCAAGCGTGGGGAGTCGTTTGCCCCACTTGCGGGGCCGGCCCTGCTTGCCGGAGCGCGGCGGTTTGCGATCGTAGATCGCGCCGTTGGAGCGCAGGCGGGAGGTGATCGTGACCCGGCCGGGCAGACCCCGCCAGGCCTCGGTTGCGTACGCGGCGTCACCGACGATGTCGATCCTGCGATCCGGCAGGCGGGCGGCGAGCAGGTGAGCATTTCCCTTGCCAGCTCGGGCTTTCCGGGCCGCTCAGGATCGCGCTTGTCCTTCTTGGCGAACTGTTTGCGCCTGGGCTGCCAGCAGCGGAACAGGATCGGCAGGCAGACCGATCGCTCGAGGAACGCCAAGCGCACCACGATCCCGACCACGACCCAGTTGTTGCCCCACGCGACCGCCGCCTTGTCGGAGTTGGCGGTCGCGTCGTGATGCCAGAAGCAGGCGTGGATCTTGCGCCCCAGACGATGCAGCAACGTGTCGTCGACCGCCACCAGCAGCGGCGCGCCGGGCGCTGTCAGCCGCTCGGCGATCAGCTCCGCGAGGCGCAGCCCGAGCTCATCAGCAGACCAGTCCGAGAGACTGAAGAACCGGTGCGCGCGGCAGTGATGCCAGACCGCCGAGAGCCGACAGCCGACCAGCATCCCTGTGACCGTACGCAACCCGGTCTGCGAAATCTGGCCCACAACCAGCGCGCAGAAGGTCTGGAACGTGGGGCGAGAGAAACACGGCGCGAACAGGAGCAGAAGCTCATTCAGCGAAGATGGGACGCAGAGCATCGGCGGCAACCCCCATGGGCAGCCGCGACGGGCCTCCCACCCGACCGCGGAAATGGTCATCGAACAACCACCGCTTCGGGGAAGCCGCCGATGCTCCTTCTGCGTCCTCGCGCGGCCGACCGCTCAACAGCCCCGACCGCTCACCCCACCGCGCCTACCGACCCACGCCCCGCGCGCCCGTGCCCCCCTCCCCCTCAAAAGTGCAAAAGTCGAGCGGCCAGTCAAACCCCCGCAAAATGCGACCGAGGTCCAGCCTTCAACGCTGACGCGACTCATCCTCCATAGGAGCTTCTAGCGGTCGGATCCTCGCCGTCACGTCTCTGCCGTTTGCAGCTCGTCACGGTCGACCGCCAGCGCGGCTGTTCGGAACTCTTCAGTGTCGGGTAGGGCGAGGCTTAGGCGCGTCGTCTCATCGGTCATCACCGTTCCCGCCTCCACGGTGGCGGCGAGGACGTGCCCTCCAGCGTCTCGTGCCCGTGTGATGAAGTGCAGATGGAGCCCGGGAACGTTGACATGGGCAAGGAACTCTGGGGTGAAGAATCCGACCAGCGTCCCTTCGTCGCCCTCGAACGCCCTCACCGTTTGGGAGAGCGTGGCGTCGACGAGGCGCGTTCCCGGTTCCTGCGGCTTGACGCTCCTGACCTTGATCGACGCGAACCGGCACTCAGCGCGCACCGCGTAGACGTAGTTGTGGGACGACATGATCGTGTTGAGCCGGGACTGCAGTCCGGCGAGATCGGTGCCCGGCGGCACGTTGGAGGAATGCTTGGCGGTCCAGTGCGTCACCGTCGCAAACGGTGTTCGCGCCTCGTCGGCGGCCACATGCGCAGCGCAATCACTGTCGATGCGATAGACCACGTCGTCGACCATCACCATCTCGCCGTCGAGCGCGTCGAAGGTGCCGATCCCGATATCGCCATGCTCCCGCAGCTCTCGCACCGTGATGTCGCCGTGGTAGACACCGTCCATCACGGCACCGATTGTGGACGTCTGGTACGCCGCCTCGTCGAGCCCGAGATAGGCGTGTAACGCCGCGACGACCATGTCGTGCGTCGTCGCTCCCGTCGCCCTCATTCGTTCGACGATCGCCTCCCAGAGCCAATCGCCCAGCTGCACATGGATAAAACGCGACCGCGCCACCGTCAACGGCCCACACTACCAGCGAGGCTGAGCCGCGCGTCCGGGGCGCTCGGCCGGCTCCAGACGGCGCGGGAGGAGACCTCGCCTTGCCCGTCGCCGAGGGACTCGGGACAGCGGTATGCCGCGTCGCAGGAAAGGTCTCAAGGTGCGGGATGCCGGGCAGCACCAGCGCTCATCCACCTCGATGCGGGCTCCGGCATCGGCCGCTGTCCAGGCGAGTGAGTCGATTAGCTCGAGCGGGACATCCTCCTCGTTACATCCGATCTTCGGCAGGACGCTGAACAGATGGGCGATCACGATCGACTCGTGGTGGCGCACGGCAGCGGCGGTTGCGGCCACGATCCAGGCGATCGCCACCTGTGGCTCCAGTTCCGCGAGCTCGATCTGCTCTCGGACCACGCCGGGATGCATCGGACCGGTCGGAGAAGGCACTTGATGGTCTGCCGCGTAGACGGCTTCGACTCCACTGAGGTCTTCGGGGACATCGAGAAGCCCTCCGGTGTTGAGGATCTTCGCCTCCACGGCGCAGTGCAGGAGCAGCGGTGTGTGTGCCTTGAGCTGATTGACCTCGGCGACATAGTCTGGGACCCAATCGGTGTCTTTACGCACGTGGTCGACGCAGGTGAGCTCAATCAGGCCGATCCGCTCAGCCTCGGCAATATTCTCTTCGATCGTGTTGTGACCGTCGGAAAATGTCGAGTGCACATGCATGTCCTGGGTCAGGGCGAGCTCAGGCATTCACGTGATCTCTCGCGATCGACTCGACTGCACTCAGCGCGGCCTGCATCTCCTCGATCTCCTCAAAAGCGAAGAAGCGCTCCTCGAAGTAACGGACCATCGCCAACGGCTCGAAGGGGAGCATCGTCTTCGGCAGTGGAGAACCGAGTGCGTCATCGACACACAGCTTCGGCATGTTGACGCCGCTTGCCACCGTCAACGGCATCGTCCCCGGAAAGCGCGGATTCACCTCGAGGAGGGCAGGTACTCCGTCTGTGGACTCCTTGACCTGGACGTTCGCCACCGAGGTGAGTCCAATTCGTTCTGCCACTTGCCGGCCGATCGTCTCCAGGCCGTGGTCGTGAACGGTGCGCCCCGTGATCGCGATTCCCGAGTCCACCCTTAACCGGGATCGCGGCACCACCGCGATCACCTGCCCGTCGCTCCTCGCCAAAACGTCGAGCGAGTGCTCGGTTCCGGGAAGGTGTTCTTGGACCAGGAGCGTGCCGTCGCACTCGATCCCCTCCAGCTCCTCGAGCCGCTGAACCAGTCGGATCCCGCGCGAGCCGCTCCCCACCCGGGGCTTGACGATCACCGGGAGCTCGATGCTCGCGGGGGCAAAGGCGCCGTCGGCAAGCACCGAGTGAGGAACACAAACCGCATCCCGGCAACGTTGGTGCAGCGTCCACTTGTCAAGACACAGCCGAAGCGTCTCCTCGGATGCGAGGACGATCTTCGTGCCGAGTGCGGCAAACGACTCGCGCGCCTCCGCCAGCGGCACCAGCTCGCTGTCCACGGTCGGTACGAGCACATCAATCCGATGGCGCCGGCAAGCCTCCAGCACGAACGGGACATAGTTATCGGAGTCACCACGCGGGATCAAAAGTCGGCGGTCCTCGCCGACCAAATAGAGGCCGGTTGCATAGGGGTCGATGTCGGCTGAGAACACCTCCAGCGGCTCCATCCGCAGGGCTTTCATCACCGAGATGCCCGACGGACCGCCGGTCCCGGTGATCAGCACGCGCGCCTGCGCAGACGCGGACGCGGCGGACATCACGCCGCGGTCTCCGCAATTGTCGCCGG
Organism: uncultured Solirubrobacterales bacterium; assembly: GCA_963836065.1. Taxonomy (GTDB): domain Bacteria; phylum Actinomycetota; class Thermoleophilia; order Solirubrobacterales; family Solirubrobacteraceae; genus Palsa-465. The sequence goes on along the minus strand of CAWIII010000033.1, from coordinate 92,681 downwards.
GTGTCCAACGTGAACCGGGCTGTCGCCGTCGCTCTCCCGGATCACCTCGAGTGGCTCCACGTAGCGTGAGCCGGTGAACCGTGTCCAGTAGCGTGCGGTCGCGCGCAGCAGCTCCTCATCCAGGTAGCGTCGAATGCGGACCTGCGACTTATAGGCGCGGATCACCTCGAGCTTACGATCGATGAACTCGTCGACCGATGCAAAGCGAGTCGGGCGAAACTCCACTGTCGTCGAGGGGCTTTGGTAGCAGTACACCCGCGGCACGTCGCGAGCCGCCACCAGGGTGGCATTGTGGGTGTTGCGATGGTCTTGGTGGACGTCACGAGGGGTGTGGGTGTAGATGGTGTTGGCACCGGTCTCGTCGATCGCGCGTTTGATCGTGTCAATCGTCAGCGTCGCATCAGTGAGGCTCCTGTCCTTTAGGTCGGTGTGGATCAGGTGCGCGGACAGCAGCTCCGCCGCCCGTTGGGACTCCCGAGCGCGGTCGGCAACCTGACCGCCCGCCTCCCCGCCGGTCAAAGTGAGGATCGCTACCGAGTCACCCGCGGATCCGTGCCGCAGAAGCAGGCCGCCGCAGCCGATCTCGACGTCGTCGGGATGGGCCCCAACCGCCAACGCCACCTCGCGCCTGCGCATCCGCCTTTGGCGGGTGAGATCGATCAGCTCGGAGACCTTCTCCACGAGATCCTTCGGCACGATCGGCTTGGTCATGTAGTCGTCGGCGTTGGCTCGGAATGCCGCGATCGCGTAATCAAAGCTCGCGTGACCAGAGAGAACCAGCGTCGCCACCAGAGGCTGGGCCGCGTTGACGACTTTCAGGAACTCGATTCCGTCGATCCCCGGTAGCCCAATGTCGGTGATCACCAGGTCCCAGTCTCCGTTGGAGGCAAGCGGGATCGCATCCTCCCCCGTTTCCGCCAACACCACCCGCCCCAGAGGAGACAGCACCGCGTTCGCAATACGAGCAACGACCGGATCGTCCTCAACGAGCAAGATCGACGCGAGCGCATCCATTATCTCGTGGGGCCTCCGTCCGACTCTCTGACCGGTACGAGCGCCTTCTGGCTATTGGTGCCGATGCTCCCAACTGGCAGATGCTCGCGTTGCTTACCACATGTTTCACCCATGACAACCCCCGCCTTACTGCAAAGATCTGTTCAAATCCACCCTAGAGCGTTATATCTCTCAGCGAGGTCAATTTCGTTCTTCATGCGGGTCCGTCGCTCAAGCTTCGACAAAACTCGTCAAGGCAGGACATTCGGCAACGCCTCAGAACCCCCCGCGTTAGACTCGGGCCCGCTTTCCCAGCCCGTGCAACTCGACACCCGAGCGATGGCATCCCACAGGCATATGCCGCGGATAGGCCGCAGGCCGAAGGGCATCAGCGTCGTGCTGGCCCGCGGTGCGAGTATCGCGGTCGCCTGGGGGTCCCGTTCGACTCCGGCGCATGGACCGATCCTGCCAGGAAGACACAGCTGCTAGCCGCGTTCGAACGCGTGGGCACGGTGCTGCGCGCCGGCGAGAGTCTTTCGACCCCGAACGGGACCGAGAAATGTTTGAGGCGCAGCTAGCAAACTCGGCTGTGAGGAGACCTAGGCGATCGACGACAAGGGTCGCTTCGGGCAACGGCCCCACCTCGCTGCCCTGTCGGTCTACGCCGAGCTCGAGTGAGCGCGATCCACTCGAGGGTTACGCGCTCACAACGCGCCATCTTGACGCTACGCGGCCCACGGACATCTGCGCATGACCCCGCGGCTTGCTCTCACGGCAGCGACCGGCGCCGCGATCGCCGAGCTGTGCCGCCGCCGCCACAACCGCGTCGCCAGCGCCATGCGCAAGTCCTCGATCGAGCAAGCGCTCGCGGAGGTTCAGGCGGCAGACCTGGCCTGGCGTCACGCGCACGACCCCTACGACCCTCGCACGTATCTGCTGAGTGGGCGTCTGCGCCAGTTCGGGCTCGCTGCCGAGGAGCGCTCCCGCGCGATGCGCCAGGCCGCTGCCGTGGGGCTCGTCCGCTGTCGGCCACCGCTCGCCGACTCCTGGCAAGTCCCCTACGAGCTGCAAAACGGTCGCTACCGCCCCGGACCGCTGACAAAGTGGCAGCGATTCGAACGAGCAATCCAAACGCTAGCCGCCGTGGCCACCACCGAGGACAGCCCACTCGAGACAATCGCCGACGCGCACCACGAACTCGCCGAAGTGGCGCTAGGCCTCGCCGAGGAGCTAGAAGCGTCCACTGTCCTCGGTGCGAGCGCCAGCGGCGCTGGCGCTCGCACCGAGGACAAGGTCGCTCCCGTCGTTGCCTGCTCGTTCTGCGGCAAACCCAACACAGAAGTGCAAACCATCATCGCCGGCCCTGGACCCTGCATCTGCGACGAATGCGTCGCCTTCTTTACCAGCATCCTCGACGAGCAGCGTCATCTACCGCCTCCGCAAACAGGCGGTGCAGGATCTGCTTGACGAGGTGCTCACGACGTCGACGAAACCGGCAACATCACTATTGCTGGCGTCAAGCTCCCTCGTGGGGCAGCTACCCGCGCGATCCCATCTTCGAATCGGTCATCGCTCTATGCCGCATCGGCCGAGGCGTCCAGGGGGCCAATGCTCAACCGCGCCCCATTTTCGACGAGGCACTGGACGTGCATTGCGTCGCCGCGAATCCGGAGACCGCCCCGGCTACCGCTGAAGAGCATGAGCGACTTCTCGTGCTCGCAGAACGGTTCATGGAGGCCGGGTCAGGCCGACCGGTGGAACCGCCCTCGACGAGCAAGCGCTACACAACTTCGGCGCACCGTGCACCGGGGACCCTTGCAACCGACCCGGAGCAAAGCGCCCTCATCAAGGCGAGTTGGGACGCAGATGCCGCCAACCACCTTGACTACGTGTAACAGGTGGTTCAGCGGCAGAAGCACCCTCTACTCGATCCCTCGTCGCTTGGCTACTCTCCTCGCGATGCCATCCGGACGCCGCGAATCAACCGCCTTGCTCCAGACCTCGCTGGCGCGAGGCCATTGCCCACGGGTCACTCGCCTTCTACATGGTGATCGCGTGCTCGGGAGGCAATTCGGGTTCGACAACACAGTCGCCGAACAAATATTCGCGTACACCGGATGGCTGTCGCATACGCTTAGCAAGGAGAAGGTGCTCCCGGTTCCCGAAGCTGCGCGATGCCTCTGCGGAGGCGGTCGTGCCGCCGAGAATTGCCACCGCTCCTAACCTTTCGCGCAACGGACTTGGATTGCCCCGGGAGTCACAGCGACCTGGATGCGTCGGCGGCGGATCGCGAACGCGGGCCGTCAAGGCTGCGCTCGTCAGGTTGAGGCACGGCGTACTCTCTCGTCCACCGTCCGGGCCGGCACCTCACGGCTCTGGCCGGATCCCTGCGTCGGGCGTCCTGCTCGCGGTGCTGACCGCGGGCAGTATCGCGGGCAGCGTCGCGTACGGATCGCGCGGTAGCCCGGCCCACTTCTCTTCTGTTTCGCCGCCCTCCTCTCGATCTTCGCCGCGGGTCGTTGCACAGCTGGCAGTGCCTCAATCGCTTGCGGTGATGGTTGCCCGCGGCAGTGTTGGCGGGGGCTCCGATGCCAGCGCTGATGACGTTGCAGGTTGCAGCTAAGGAGGTAAACGAACTCGTCGCAGCCTGAGCCGCGAATCGCCGTCCCGACGCAACAATATGCCGACCTCATGGTTATGCCGAGCAGACCCGGCGACATGCCGCAAAGCGCCAACTCAGCGGTCCGAAACATCGGCATAATCCCGCTCCATTCCGAGGGCCCGCTGGACGGCCGATGCGAGGCAGCAAAGACCGTCAGCCGAGACCGGCTTGACGTCCGGCTGTGCGCCCGCGACGCAGTAAACCGCATGCGTGGCAGCGCCTTCGCCGCCTGGGCCGTCGATCGGCCTGACCGACGCGGAGTTGGTCCGCATTAGCCTCTTAGGCGGACGTCGACAGGAAGACGTGACCACAACCGCTCGCGTTATGCCGACACCACCGACATCCCAACGTGCGCGGACTTTCTCGCCCGCCTCGGCATAACCACCGGGTCGGCTTAATGATGCTTGTGCCGACGTCGGCACAAGCACCAGCTACACCACAACTGCGACCTCGTCTGTTTGAGATCGAGTGGACCAGGGCCCGCCCGGGACGGCCATGATGGCCAGCGGGTCCCGTTCGGCGGCTTCGAGGAGCTCGCAGACCGTGTGGACGTGCCGGGCGAGGTCGTAGATGACCGCGCCGACGCGGCCACCTCGCGGCGGCCGGACTCGTGCACGCCGTGGGCGAACACCAGCGCCTGGGACCACGCGGCCCGGGTCGCGGACCGTCAGCTACGTGACAGGCGCGAGCAAACGGGCGGCAACGCTGGTCCACGACCAACGGGCCTCGACCGCGCTCCGTGCAGCGGCGCCAAGCACGCGGCGATCGGCGTCGTTCAGCGCGAACAGTGCGACGAGCTTTTTGCGGAGATCAGCAGCATCGCCAGTGTTGAACGATGCTAGGTGACGCAGATGTGGCGGATATACCTCCTCGAGGCCTGAGGCGACCTCGGCAAGGCCCGAATGGCGGGCGACCACGGGTGGACACCCGCAGGCGGCGGCCTCTGCCGCAACCATCCCGAACGCCTCCGGGAAGATCGATGGGACAACCGCCGCATCAGCGAGCGGCAGCAGATGCACCAGATGCCGGTGCTCGAGCGGCCCGGTGAGGAGTGCCCGCCCGGGCTCGAGCCCGACCGCGAGTCGCTCCAGCTCGGGCCGGTAGTCGCCGAACCCCACGATCACCACCCGCGCGTCCAGCGAATCCAGCGCTTCGAGCACGAGTTGGACGCCCTTGTTCTCAATCAGCTTTCCGAAGTAGACGACGGTTGGCCGTTCGTCAGCAAAGAACTCGGCAAGCCTCGCAGCATTGTCTTCGTCGGGCCGCCGCTCCTGCGCATTCCCGGGGTTCGGCGGATCGAGCGCCGCCTCGGCAAGCAGGTCGGCGAGCGCCTCATCACGGCGCTGGATCACGAACTCGTCCACGTCCACACCGGGCGGCACCTCCCAGACGCGGTCGATGTGGCCGACCACATCTTCGAGGACCTCGCGGATGTGCTGCGAGCCGACGAACACCGCCTCGGCGGCCGCGAGCGACACGCGCGCCCACTCCTCTAGCGCCTGCCGCCCGCGCACGGAGTACTCGAGCTCGGAGCCGTGTGCCTTGATCCGGAACCGCTCGCCGAGCGCTGCTCCGACCGCGCCGCCCATCAGGACATGGTTCACGAACACGAGATCAGCGGGCAGCAGTTCGCGAAGTGAGGCAACGTTTGCCGCGACGTATCGGTGGCGCTCCTCGGCGGTGAAGTCCTGGAGCAGCCGGGCGTCGAGTCCCGCGTAGTCGTCCAGTACGAACACGGGCAACAGATCGTCCGGCAGTTCGGGGCGAACGGTCGCAGCGCCTCCGAGGTCGTACCGCTCCGGCGCGCGCTCCTGTGAGACGACGGTGACGTCGTGTCCCATCACACTCCACTCGCGAGCCAGAGCGCGTGTATAAACGTTCGATCCGGTCCCCCCGAGTAGGTACCCGTGCCACAGAAGGATCTTCATCGGGGCGTGACCTCAACTGCAAGCCCATCAACGGGCTCGGAGGAGCCCTATGCGGGTCCGACCGTCATCTGTTGGAGGGTGACTTGCCCGTCGCTCCAGGCGCGCAGGCCGTAGCCTCCCGCGGTCGGTGGCGTGATCGTCGTGTAGGAGTTCTTGGCTGCGGTGGCGGAGGCGGCGGCGAGATTGGGGATGTTGATCGCTTGTGCGCCGTCCAGCGTCACGTTCATGGTGTTCCCCTGCACCGTCACGACGAGGACGTGCGCGCTTGTGCGGATGACCGCGCTTGTGCGAGCGAGCGCGCTTGGCATGAGCGAATTCCCCGCCCCGTTGCAAACCGGAGGCTTCTGCAATGCTCACAGGTGCAGCCAGTGGCGACATCGCTATCACCCACAAGGAAAGCGCAGCAACGACACTCGAGCGTATGTGAAAGAAATGAAAGTGGATCGTCATCACTGCAAAGCTGTTACGTCACGAGTGACAATCCGCATCGTGAAGATAAGTCAAGGTCATCCCGCAGGCCTTGCGCAAAGCTAGAGGTTTAGCCGCCGCTTTAGTCCTAACTCGACTTTCGCAGTTCATAGGCCAGCTGCGGCCCATGCTTGCTGGACGTGCATGATTTCCCGTGGTGTGGGGGTTCGACCCTGTCCCGGGTGATATTGGGTGGCGATGATCACGCGGCGGAGCTTGGCGAGCATGTCGGCGAACGATGGGGCGGTCTTGGTGAGGTACCAGGGAGCGCGTTGGCGGTGCTCTTCGACGACGTCTGGGTGATGCCCGCAGACCGCGTACCAGATGATCGTCAGCGTCATCGCGAGGAACTGGAAGGGGACGGTCCGCTCGACGGCTTTCTTGGCGCGGTTGCGGGCATCGCCGACGCCGAACAGTTCTTTGCCGTCTTCGAAGGCGACTTCGATCGGCCAGCGGTCTGCGTAGCGCTCGACGATCTCGGCGGCACTGGCGTCAAGGTCGGTGGTGATCAGCGCGAGCTGGTAGCCGGAGGGCTTGCGCTCGTCTTTGACGAGGATCACGCGCGCGGGGGTGTCGGGGCCGAGCGGCCCCCACAGGCAGTCGATGATGGCGAGCTTGAGCGTTTCGGTCTTGCCGTAGCGTCGCACGGCCTGCTCGACCCACTCGGTGGCAGGGTCGGTCGCGAGCTTGGCAAGCGTGGGGAGTCGTTTGCCCCACTTGCGGGGCCGGCCCTGCTTGCCGGAGCGCGGCGGTTTGCGATCGTAGATCGCGCCGTTGGAGCGCAGGCGGGAGGTGATCGTGACCCGGCCGGGCAGACCCCGCCAGGCCTCGGTTGCGTACGCGGCGTCACCGACGATGTCGATCCTGCGATCCGGCAGGCGGGCGGCGAGCAGGTCGAGCATTTCCCTTGCCAGCTCGGGCTTTCCGGGCCGCTCAGGATCGCGCTTGTCCTTCTTGGCGAACTGTTTGCGCCTGGGCTGCCAGCAGCGGAACAGGATCGGCAGGCAGACCGATCGCTCGAGGAACGCCAAGCGCACCACGATCCCGACCACGACCCAGTTGTTGCCCCACGCGACCGCCGCCTTGTCGGAGTTGGCGGTCGCGTCGTGATGCCAGAAGCAGGCGTGGATCTTGCGCCCCAGACGATGCAGCAACGTGTCGTCGACCGCCACCAGCAGCGGCGCGCCGGGCGCTGTCAGCCGCTCGGCGATCAGCTCCGCGAGGCGCAGCCCGAGCTCATCAGCAGACCAGTCCGAGAGACTGAAGAACCGGTGCGCGCGGCAGTGATGCCAGACCGCCGAGAGCCGACAGCCGACCAGCATCCCTGTGACCGTACGCAACCCGGTCTGCGAAATCTGGCCCACAACCAGCGCGCAGAAGGTCTGGAACGTGGGGCGAGAGAAACACGGCGCGAACAGGAGCAGAAGCTCATTCAGCGAAGATGGGACGCAGAGCATCGGCGGCAACCCCCATGGGCAGCCGCGACGGGCCTCCCACCCGACCGCGGAAATGGTCATCGAACAACCACCGCTTCGGGGAAGCCGCCGATGCTCCTTCTGCGTCCTCGCGCGGCCGACCGCTCAACAGCCCCGACCGCTCACCCCACCGCGCCTACCGACCCACGCCCCGCGCGCCCGTGCCCCCCTCCCCCTCAAAAGTGCAAAAGTCGAGGTCCTAAACCAAGCGTAAGATCGTGGTAGATGGGCATCGAAGGCCCGGAAGGCCCGGTATTCCAGGGGTTCGAGCGCCGAGGCGGGATGGCCCGTGTCGGTTTGAAGTGAAGGGGCGTCGGCTGTGGGCTTGCGGCCGTGACCCTATCTGGGTGTGCTGCGTCGGAGGCGGTCCAGTTCGATGGCGGCGTCGATCCATTGGTCGATGAGTTCGCGCAGTTTGCGGTAGTTGGCGATCTGGGACTTGACCGCGCCGATGTGTTCGGGGCGGATGTTCTCGGTGCGGCTTCGTCCGCGGTGGCTGTAGCTGAGCTGGTGGTATGGGCCGTGGCGCTGGGGCGGGTCGGCTTTGCAGCGACAACCGGGGGTGCGGCAGGTGTTGTACTGCTCGGAGAGCGCTCCTGGCCGCAGGTCGCCTAGCGCAAGCAGAGCGGCTTTGATGCGTTGGATCCTGTCGGTCAATTGGGCCTCGGTCGCCACGGTCGCCTCCTTGAGTGCTGGATTGACCCTTATGGTGGCATCCGAACCATAGCTGATATAGGCTATGGTTACCGACATTACGAGGGAGGGTGGGATGAGCAACCCGAAGCGACAGCTGCAACGCAGGCTCGAGCGCGAACAGCTGGCGATCGAGCGGCGCCTGCAAGCCGCAGTGGCCCCCAACCTGGCCGGCCCGCTCCTGGGGGGAGCCCCGATCCGCTACGAGTGGGCCGAGCGGGACCGGGGGGTAGCCCATGGTGGCATGGGGATGATCGCCCGCCTGGTCGAGGCGGTCGGCCTGGCCTGCGAGATCGACGCCTCGGTCAAACTGCTCAAGGTCCACCGCCCCTACCACGAGTCCGACCACGTGTTGAACATCGCCTACAACGCACTGTGCGGCGGCACCCGCTTGGAGGACATCGAGACCCGCCGAACCGACGCGGTGTTCTTGGACGGCCTGGGGACGCCGTCGCTGCCCGACCCCACCACCGCGGGCGACGCCCGCCACGTAAGGGAATCAACAGCTCGGGCATTCGTACGCGAGGCGCGGCGCCGAGGACCGTACCTCTCGTATCCGCCAACCCGGGCTTGTAGGTGCGAGGACGTCAAAGCCCGACTCGATCATCATCACATCACGGCAGAGATCCTCCCGCTCCTGCAGCAACTCAGAATGGGCCTGGGCGACGATCGGTAGCGACCGCGCCGCGGCGCGAGAAGCGGTCCGGTGTTCGGGGCTCCACAGCCCAATTGCATGACCCGTCCAGCACGGTGCGAGCTTGCCACACACGGACACAGCCGCCTCCAGTCGGCAAGCCCTCACACAGCCAAATCGGGCAACGCGCGAGACGATCCGGTGCTCGCGCCGCTCCAGGTTCCGGCCGTCGCAACGTGATGCAGTGGTCAGCGATGATCGATTTGCACCCCCCAAGGCACCAGCTCCGCAACGCTCCCAGCAGTGTCGAACGCTGACCGCGCCGAGGTTGCCACCTGAGCAGGAATCTCGGCCCGCATCGCAGCTTCCCTGCTTGCTCGCCGCGATTACTTAGGGAGTCAGGCGCGGTGCCGGCACGCGACGAGCGAAGGCAGAGAGCTGCATATGCAGACGCACGCCACCGCTCGCCGCGGCGGGGGATCACTCCCGCTTGTCCTTTGCGCGAAAAGCGCTTGTGCGTGTCGATGACTACTCACGAGTCCCTGGTCGCCATTCCGATCGCGCGGTCCGCGGGTCCCGAGCGTGGAAGGCGATCGTCCGCGACTGGCGCGCTGTCCGCGCGAATTGCGAGACAGCCATCGCCGGTGACGAGATGCTCGTGCTGTCGCGAGGGCAGGTGTCCAGCCTGGGCCGGCGCCGAGCGCCCTCCGAGTCGGCTGTGGGACGGGGATTAGGCGTCGCGTTGCCCGGTGAAGGTCAGGTCACGCGTTGGGCGAGCAGCGCGGTGGCAGGTCGCGCGACAGGAGCGTCCGGTTCATGGGCGAGGCACTGCAGGATGGCCTCGGCGTGGCGGCGGACATCGTCGATCCGGTGTTCGTGGCGGGCGACCTTGGTGAGCGCGTACTCCGCGTACGGAGCGAGAGACTGGAAGCCGGGAGTCGCACGCCCGGCGGCGCTTGCCTGAAGCTCACCCCGCCCACGCGCGGTTGGCGGAGCGGCGGGGTGTGTCGTCGCACGAAGCCGGGGTTGCGCACGGCGTCAGAAAGCGAGCCGCCGTCGCGGAGCCCGAGACCTGGAGCGGTGCCGCGCCCAACAAGAACAGTGCGGCGATCTCTTCCTGCGCGTGATGAGCGACCTTTCTCTCGCGGTCCTCGATGCCGGCGTAAGCACCGTCCTTGGAGCACTGCCGCGGCGCCAGATTCAGGTGCCCGAGTTCCTGGCGGAGCAGCAGCGCAGCCGTGTGCTGGGTGACGCCATCGCCCCAAGCCCCCGATGCCTGCGCGCTTGCGCCGAGTCGTGAGACGAAGCGTCCCTCGGCGAGCGAGTTCATGGCGCTGCTTCCCAGTCGTCCAAATGAGCGATACTGTGTCGTCCACCTGCGGGCCGCCGTCCTCGCAAGGTCCGCATAGGTTGCGCAGGGCTTGGAGAGCACAGCACGCACTGACCAGCCGCCGGCGGGGTTCGATACCACCGTCCCCGGCAACAAGGGGCTCAAGGCCGACGCGCTCGGCTACGTCTCGAACCTCGTCATCGCGGTCGCCTCGACCGCCCCCGCATACAGCCTCGCCGCGACCCTCGGCTTCATCGTCGCGATCACGGGCGTCGGCGTCCATGCGCCAGCGGTGCTGATCGTGTCGTTCATTCCGATCCTGTTCGTGTCGGTCGGCTACCGCTTCCTGAACCTCGCCGACCCGGACGCCGGGACGACGTTCGCCTGGACGACGCGAGCCTTCGGACCGCAGATCGGCTGGGTCAACGGCTGGGCGATCTTCCTCGCCGACATCATCGTGATGGCGTCGCTGGCTGTGATCGCGAGCAACTACACGTTCTTGCTGTTCGACTCCCACGCGCACCCGTCGAACTTCGTGCTGATCGTCGGCGCGGTGATCTGGATCGCGGTGATGACCTGGATCTGCTACCGCGGCATCGAGCTGTCGGCGCGAGTGCAGACGGTCCTCTTGAGCGTCGAGATCTTCACGCTCGCGCTGTTCGCCGTCGTCGCGCTGATCAAGGTGTACGCGAACAATCCCGCTTACTCGCTCCACGTGAGCGCGTCCTGGTTCAACCCGTTCGACCTGAGCTGGGGAGCGCTCGTCGACGGGGTCCTGCTCGGCATCTTCATCTACTGGGGCTGGGACTCGGGCGTCGCGGTCAACGAGGAGTCCCGTGACCGCCATCGCGGGCCGGGCAAGGCCGCCGTCGTCTCGACCCTAATCCTGCTGCTGATCTACGTGATCGTCAGCGCCGCGGCGCAGGCCTACCACGGACCGGAGTTCCTCGCGGGCAACTCGAGCGACGTCATCAACGCGCTCGCAAGCCAGGTCTTCAGCTCCCCGCTCGACAAGCTGCTGATCATCACCGTGCTGACGTCGGCGTCGGCGTCCACGCAGACGACGATCCTGCCCACCGCCCGCACGACGCTCTCGATGGCGAAGTGGAACGCGATTCCGAAGGCGTTCGGCGCGATCCACCCGCGGTTCTTGACCCCCACCTTCTCCACGCTGCTGATGGGCGGCCTGTCGATCCTGTGGACGGTGGCGCTGCTCGGGTTCAACCCCAACCAGGACGTGCTCGGCGACACGATCTCAGCGCTCGGTTTCGCGGTCTGCTTCTACTACGGCTTCACGGGACTGGCCTGCGCCGTGTACTTCCGGCGCGACGTGTTCAAGAGCGCCCGGAACTTCTTGCTCGCCGGACTGGTCCCAGTGGTCGGCGGGATCATGATGGCCTACGTCGCGATCAAGGCGTACAGCTACTACAACACGGCGGGGAACAACTACTCAAAGCCGTTCCTCGGCATTGAGGTGCCGATCTTCGTCGGTGTCGGCGGCCTGATCCTCGGAATCGTCCTGATGTTCGCCTCGTGGCCGTTCTTCGGAGATTTCTTCTCCCGAAAATGGCTCGGGGCGGCCGACGCCGCAGTTCTCGAGGCCGACGCTCAGCATCGCTCAGTGAAAATTCCCGGCGAGCCCGTCTGAGAGACACCGCCGCTTTGGTATGACGGCTTACGCAAGCCCTTGCGGCGTACCTTGGGCCCCTTTTTCGGGACTCCTGCTCGTCTGGGGGTGACTCCGGGGTCCTTGGTCGTAATCTGATGAGTGCCGGGCTCTGCTCGGCGATCATTGCCAGATAGCGGAGCCGAAGCCCGGGTCAAGCGGCTGGATCTCCTGCATACGTTGGTGTTGGGCGGGCGGCTGGTGATCCGGGGCTGCCGCTTGACGCGCGGCGCGCGGCTGCGCTACCTCGCGCTGAGCGTGGCCCGGCGTGAAGGTCTCGCAGGTTGCGCGCGTGTGGAGCGGCCCGCCGCCGCCCTGATTCGGCAGGCTGCTGGATGTCAGATGTTCAGCGGTCTACGAAGGAGGGCGACGTGCGGGTCACGACGGCATTGAACCGGATGCTTGGGCTTCCGGGTGCATGGGTTAGGGATGTGGCGTTCGGGCAGGAGGCGGTGATCGTTGACCGTCGTGCTGCGCGCGAAGAAGCCTGTCTGCTCGGGCTGTGGCGCGCGCGGGCTGAAGATCAAGGAGCATCGTGAGAAGCGCTGGCGGGCGCTGGATCTCGGCGGCTTGCGGTGCGTGATCGAGTGCCGGCTCAGACGCTTGTACTGCCCGGGCTGCGGGGACGTGTACGAGGGGGTGCCGTGGGCCAGGGCGGGCTCGCGCTACACGCGCGACTTCGAAGATCTCACCGCGTGGCTGGCGCAGCAGATGAGCCAGACGCAGGTCGAGCGGCTGCTGCGGATCGCGTGGCGCACGGTCGGCACGATCCTCGCGCGGGTCGTCGCCGACAAGCTCGACCGCCACCGCCTGGACGGGCTTCGGTTCATCGGCGTGGACGAGGTCTCATACGGCGCCGAGCACAAGTTCCTGACCTGCGTCGTCGATCATCAGGCCGGGTCGATCGTGTGGGCGACCGAGGGCCGCAACGCCGACAGCTTGCAGGCGTTCTTCGCCGGGCTCACGGACGAGCAGAAAGCGTCGATCAAGGCCGTCTCGATCGACATGTCCGCCGGCTATGAGAAGGCGATCCGCGCCGAGGACGGCGTCCCGCACGCGCAGGTCGTGTTCGACCCGTTCCACGTGGTACAGCTCGCTGGCAAGGCCGCCGACCAGGTCCGCCGCGACGAGTACAACCGCCACGGACGATCCTCGACTGGCGAAGGCAAGTGGATCAAGGGCACCCGCTACTCGCTGCTGAAGGACACCGCCAAGCAGACCGCCAGGCAGCTGCTCAAGCTCGCCGAGGTCGTGCTCACCAACAAGCGCATGTACCGCGCGTTCCTGCTCTACGGCGAGCTGCGCTACCTCTACAAGCTCCCCAAGGAGCAAGCGCCCGAGCGCCTCGAGGCGTGGCTCGCATGGGCATCTCGCTCGCGGCTGAAACCGTTCATCAAGCTCGCGCGAACGATCCGAAAACACAAGGCTGGCGTGCTCGCCGCGATCGAGCTGAACCTGAGCAACGGACGCCTCGAAGCCTTAAACAGCAAGGTGAGGTTGATCTCACACCGCGCATACGATTCCACTCCGCCGACGCGCTGATCGCGATGATCTACCTCTGCTGCGCCGGCATCCAAATCCCGCTCCCCCACCGATGACTCACCCCCAGATCAGCAGGAGAGCCGAATTTCCACCTGTTTCAGCCGCTGGCCTACCAGGTCGCGACGGGCGCGTTGTCGCCCGCGGAGATCGCCTATCCGCTGCGGCGCGTCTTTCGACGGCATCGCAACGTCCACATCGTGCTTGCCGAGGTCTATGACATCGACCTCGACGCTCGGCTGGTCAGGCTGCGTCCGGTGGTGGGTGAGAACGCACCGAACGCCGTCGCGTTCGACACGTTGATCGTCGCGGGCGGCTCGCAGTACAACTACTTCGGCCACGATGAGTGGCGGGAACGAGCCGGGGAGCTCAAGACGCTGGAGGGCGCGCTGACGCTCCGCCGCCGCCTACTCGAAGCATTTGAGGCCGCCGAGCTCGAGCCAAACGCCGAGCGGCGCGCATCATGGCTGACGTTCGTGGTCGTCGGCGCTGGTCCGACCGGCGTTGAGATGGCCGGCCAGATCGCCGAGATCGCTCGCGACGTCCAAGCCGAGTTCGGATCGTTTGACTCCAGCAAGGCGCAGGTCCTGCTCGTCGAAGCCGGCGACCGGATCCTGCCGGCGTTCCCGCCCTCGCTGTCGGCTAAGGCACGCCGCTCACTCCAGCGCCTCGGGGTGACGACCCGCCTCGGCCACGCAGTCATCGAGATCGACCGCCGGTCGGTCACCTTGCACGGGCCGAGCGCTACGGAGCGGATCCCGGCGCGGACGGTCATCTGGGCGGCCGGAGTGGTCGCCTCGAGCCTCGCGGGTGTGCTCGCCAAACGGGCGGGGCTCGAGTTGGACCGCTCGGGCCGCGTCGAAGTCCTTGAGGACCTCTCGCTCCCCGGTCATCCCGAGGTGATAGCGATCGGCGACATGGTTCGCATCCGCCGCACATCCGCCGCAATCGTTCTCGTCACCCACGACCGAACGCTGCGCCGCACGCTCCACGACTGGCCAACCATGACGCTCTCGCCCTTCGCACACGCAACCAGAGCTCGATGAACCACCGGCTGCTCAGGCTGGCGCGTCGGAGCGGCAGTCTCGCCATGGGCGAGGCCACGCTCGCACGGCCCGGTGAACGATCGGCTCCCGCAACACCCGCTTCGCTGGTACGTCGCGCATCACGAGCCAGTCGGCCGCTTTCCTCCAATGTGCGGAAGGCGCACTCGACGCCCGCGAGCGCTCCACGGCCGAACTCGGCGCTCGCTGCTAGCCAGACGCCCCGATCTTGCAAGCAGCGGAGCAGCAGTGCCGCGGCTGGCGTTGGCGCTGGCGGTATCGGACAAACGCACCCGCGCGTGCGCATTAGTTAGCGACGATGCCTGTGCGAACACGAAGGCAGGGCTCTCGGCACGCATGCACAGACCCCGTATTCGCCACACGCGTGGGCGACGGACCGACTATGGCGCCGGCGGCTCGTGCGTAGGCGCCGCATAGACAGCGCCTCGGAGGGGTTGCTACTCGAAGCGCGAGCGGGCGGAGTCGGCGAACACGCACACGACGAGCAGGCGAGCGAGCGTGTCGGTGAGGGCCGCCGGGGTCTCGCGAGAGTCCTGGTCGAGGCAGGCGATCGTGCTTGAGAGCCAGCGCACCGCTTCTTGAGTCTGCCGGACGAGCGACGGTGGCTCCTGGTCCAGGCGAGAGGACTCGAGCACCGGGCCAGCGATGTCGTAGATGACCGGCTGCCACTCGTCGGCGGTGTAGCCGTGCGCGTCGCCGTCGAGCTCGAGCGCTCGGTGGCAGCGGTGTAGGGCGTCAGCCGCGTTGGTCTCGGCGGCGTCGAGCAGCTCTCCCCGGAGCCTGGCTTGGACGCTGTCTGGGAGCGCGTGGAGGAGGTGCACGGCGACGCTGAGCGTGGCGGCGGACGGGATCGCCGTCGCCAGGAGCGCGATCGGCCGCTCGGGGATGGCATCCGCGGCCTCGCCGACCAGGAGCCCGCCGTGGGCGTCGGCCGCCGTGTAGCGGACGGCGAGTTCGTCGTGGGTCCAGGGGCGTCCGAGATGGCGGTAGGTCTGGCTGAGGTCGATCACTCTGGATTGGCAGCATGACGGGAGGTGGCGGATATCGCGTCCTCGCGTTGACGCCGACGTTTGGTCGGCGGGCGGGCCCGGGTGCCGGGGCGCCGCGGGCCGCGAGCCATACCTAGCTGGGAGTGGGTGAAGCGTCTGAGATCTCGCGGGCGGTCGCGGCGGTGGCGGCGTTGGACGCACGCGGTCGGCGCGCGATGTACGGGCGGGCGGTCGCGTTCGGTGTGGCGAACACGCAGTGCAGCTCCGAGCGGGAGCGGCAGTTCGGTGCGTTGCGGCTGCTCACGCTGTCGACGCTGCGTCTCCCGGACGTGGCCCTTTACGGCGAGCTGCTGCACTCCTATGCGTCCGAGCGACGCGCATGCTGTCTGGTGGCGCAGACGCTGATCGGTGCCTCGTCGGGAGCGATGCGGCTTGCCCACCGGGCGCTCGAGACCCATGCGCTCGAGGTCGGCTATCGCGCCGACGCCTGGGTGGAGCGAGCGGTCGACGGCACGAGCGATGAGCTGACCCGCTGGCCAGGTGAGGACGGCCTGCCGGTGGCGTTGGAGCAGGCGCGGCTGGCGACGCTGGCGCTGACGCGGGCGACGGCGGCGACGGCGCACGAGCCGGTGCTCGTGCCCGGGCTGATCGCCGACGCGCTGGGTCGTCTGCTCGTGATCTATCTGATCGCCGTGGAGGTCGCGTCGGCGGAATGATCGACCTGCTGCTCACGGCGCTCGAGCGCCTTCCCCGGCTCGTGGTCGCGATCGGGGCGCTGCTGGCGCTCGGTGCGGTGATGGCCGCTCTGACGCTGACCGCAACACACGGCGGCCAACAACGGCGGCCGGCCCCACAGTATCACGCCGCCGCGACCGTGCCGCGGACCTCGCCCCGCCGGCTCCCGCCGCCCGTCTCGACAGCGGCGGTGCTTCAGGCCCGCCGGGTGGCAGAGCGGTTCCTCGCCGGCTATCTGGCGTTCGCGTCGCTATTCTATCAGCGCGAGAGCTGCCAGATCGACTGGTTCGGCACGGCCTGCACGCCCGACAGCCACGGGCGGACCGTAGCCTGAGTCCGCTTTCAAATTAGGGGCCGCAACGATGCCAGTTGCGGTCCGTCGGGCGACTATGTGCTCATACGCTGCTCAGGCCAGGCCCTCGTCTTTCAGCCGAACGTCTCGGAGCTTTGGGGCTGCCTGCGAGGGGCGGGCCGCTGGTTCAGGCTAGCCCTCGATGTCGGCGGGGCCTGCGGTAGCTGGTCCGCGCTCCACCTCGCCGGATCCTATTGGGCTCACGAATGAATTAGTGGGCTGTGGCAGGATGTTGGGTTGTGGTGGCGTATCGCGGGGGCATGATCGATGAATCGCAGATTGTTGAGCGTTATCGGGGGTTGGGGCCGGAGTTGAACGAGCGTCAGCGCAGGTTGTGGGCGGCGTCGGAGGCTCGGTCGTGTGGGCCGGGCGGGATCGCGGCTGTCGTGCGTGCGACGGGGATCAGCAAGAACACTGTGCAGCGTGGGATCGCAGAGCTGCGGGAGGGGACACGGCTCGAGGCGGGTCGTGTCCGTCGGCCGGGTGCGGGGCGGCCGCGGTTGACGGAGTCTGATCCGGAGCTGGTGGGAGCGTTGGAGGCGTTGGTGGATCCGGATACGCGTGGGGATCCGTGCTCGCCGTTGCGGTGGTGCTCGAAGAGCTTGCAGAACATCGCGAGTGCGCTTCAGGCGGCAGGACATCAGGTGTCCGATCGGACGTCCGGGAAGCTCTTGCGGGGGCTTGGGTTTCGGTTGCACGCGAACTCCAAGACGCGGGAGGGGAAGGATCATCCTGACCGTGACGCGCAGTTTCGGCATATCAACGAGACGACACGCTCGGCGCTCGCCGCGGATCAGCCGGTGATATCTCGACTTTTGCACTTTTGAGGGGGAGGGGGGCACGGGCGCGCGGGGCGTGGGTCGGTAGGCGCGGTGGGGTGAGCGGTCGGGGCTGTTGAGCGGTCGGCCGCGCGAGGACGCAGAAGGAGCATCGGCGGCTTCCCCGAAGCGGTGGTTGTTCGATGACCATTTCCGCGGTCGGGTGGGAGGCCCGTCGCGGCTGCCCATGGGGGTTGCTGCCGATGCTCTGCGTCCCATCTTCGCTGAATGAGCTTCTGCTCCTGTTCGCGCCGTGTTTCTCTCGCCCCACGTTCCAGACCTTCTGCGCGCTGGTTGTGGGCCAGATTTCGCAGACCGGGTTGCGTACGGTCACAGGGATGCTGGTCGGCTGTCGGCTCTCGGCGGTCTGGCATCACTGCCGCGCGCACCGGTTCTTCAGTCTCTCGGACTGGTCTGCTGATGAGCTCGGGCTGCGCCTCGCGGAGCTGATCGCCGAGCGGCTGACAGCGCCCGGCGCGCCGCTGCTGGTGGCGGTCGACGACACGTTGCTGCATCGTCTGGGGCGCAAGATCCACGCCTGCTTCTGGCATCACGACGCGACCGCCAACTCCGACAAGGCGGCGGTCGCGTGGGGCAACAACTGGGTCGTGGTCGGGATCGTGGTGCGCTTGGCGTTCCTCGAGCGATCGGTCTGCCTGCCGATCCTGTTCCGCTGCTGGCAGCCCAGGCGCAAACAGTTCGCCAAGAAGGACAAGCGCGATCCTGAGCGGCCCGGAAAGCCCGAGCTGGCAAGGGAAATGCTCGACCTGCTCGCCGCCCGCCTGCCGGATCGCAGGATCGACATCGTCGGTGACGCCGCGTACGCAACCGAGGCCTGGCGGGGTCTGCCCGGCCGGGTCACGATCACCTCCCGCCTGCGCTCCAACGGCGCGATCTACGATCGCAAACCGCCGCGCTCCGGCAAGCAGGGCCGGCCCCGCAAGTGGGGCAAACGACTCCCATCCCTTTTACACCGGTTTGTAGGTCCTTGTGAGTAATTATATCAAGTTAGTGTGAATAGTTACCCACCCTCACAGCGGAGACGACCCCGAAGGGGTCGTACACCCCGGAGCGGTTCAAGGGTGACAGAGCCCGTCGGAGACAGCAGCGCTTCAGGGTCAGCGGCGAGCGCCGCGACGTGTCGCTGCTCGTGCTCGACGGGCGGTACGTTCCCGAGCGAGGGTGCAGCCGGCGCGTGTTGAACCAGGCGACGTAGTCGACGGTCGCGAGCTCGAGCTGCGCGTGGGAGCGCCACACGCGATCGGCGATCAGCTCGGTCTTGTAGCTGTCGACGAACGATCGGCGAGCGCGTTGTCGTAGCAGTCGCCGACCGACCCGACCGACGCCAGCACGTGCGCATCGTCGAGCTGCTGGTGTAGTCCTCCGCGGTGTATTGCGAGCCGTGGTCGTTGTGGGACACGAGCTCGAAGTCCGCGCCGGGCTGGCGGATCGCGAGCGCCATCCGGAGCGCGTCGAGCACCAGGCTGGTGCGCATGTGACGGGCGATCTGCCACCCGACGATCATCCGCGAGAACACGTCGATGATGAACGAGAAGAACGACCGGCCCTCCCAGCTCCGCAGGTAGGTGAAGTCCCCGACCCACAGCCGGTCCGGCGCGGTGGCGGTGAAGTCCCGCTGGACGAGATCAGACGCCCGCTGCGCCTCAGGATCCGCGTAGTCGTCTTCCATGCTTGCCGCGCCGCTTCGCGCCCTGGATGCCGCCCGCGTGCATCAGCCGCGACCTGTCACGCCGGCGTCTCGCCCTCGCGAACCAGCTAGCGTGCGTGCGACGTAGCCGTAGCACTCGTAGTTGGCCTCGTGCACCTCCCGATCCGCCGTCAACCGCTCGTCCTCGACGCGGCGCGACCGCTCGCCGTCGCGCGCTGTGGTACGCACGCCGACACGTCCAGTCCGGCAGATCGCTCGACGCCGAAGCGTCGCGGTGATCATCGATGAACGCGCTCACCTCGTCGGTCTGCGTCGAGCTCGATCGCGAAATACACGCTGGCAGCCTTCAAGATCTCGTTCGCGCACGCAGCTCATATTCTCCTGCGAGCTTCTTATTTCCTCCGCTCCTCTCGTCAATCCCCGCACCGCCGTCCCTCCCAGACAACCCGCTTACGCAGCACCTCGTACCATACCAATCCCCACCCAGCTACCCCCCCACTCACCCAAACCACCCACTCATCAGCTCCTCTGGATACTTCCTCTCTCATAACTGCAGTTCCTTCTCAACACCTCACCTCCCATCCCCCTCCCACGCTTGCCAAGCTCGCGACCGACCCTGCCACCGAGTGGGTCGAGCAGGCCGTGCGACGCTACGGCAAGACCGAAACGCTCAAGCTCGCCATCATCGACTGCCTGTGGGGGCCGCTCGGCCCCGACACCCCCGCGCGCGTGATCCTCGTCAAAGACGAGCGCAAGCCCTCCGGCTACCAGCTCGCGCTGATCACCACCGACCTTGACGCCAGTGCCGCCGAGATCGTCGAGCGCTACGCAGACCGCTGGCCGATCGAAGTCGCCTTCGAAGACGGCAAAGAACTGTTCGGCGTCGGCGATGCGCGCAACCGCGCCAAGAAAGCCGTCGAGCGGACCGTCCCCTTCCAGTTCCTCGCGATGACGCTGACGATCATCTGGTACGCGGTCTGCGGGCATCACCCAGACGTCGTAGAAGAGCACCGCCAACGCGCTCCCTGGTACCTCACCAAGACCGCCCCATCGTTCGCCGACATGCTCGCCAAGCTCCGCCGCGTGATCATCGCCACCCAATATCACCCGGGACAGGGTCGAACCCCCACACCACGGGAAATCATGCACGTCCAGCAAGCATGGGCCGCAGCTGGCCTATGAACTGCGAAAGTCGAGTGATATCCGTAGACGCGAAAAAGCGCGAGCTGGTCGGGGATTTCAAGGCTGTCGGGCGGGAATACGAGCCGACTGGGCGGCCGGTCGAGGTTCGCTGCCACGACTTCAAAGACAAGGATCTGGGGCACGCGATCCCGTACGGCGTGCTCGACATCAAAGCCAACGAGGGGATGGTCAGCGTTGGTGTCACCCATGACACAAGCGCGTTCGCGGTCAGTAGCCGTTCACGTGGTGTCGGTACGTGAGCGAGGATTCCTTCTGTAACTCGGGACGCCCGGTTCGGGGTTCGGGTGACGGTGCTGCGTCAGCCAGGAACCAGTGTGGGGATCGGCCGGGAGTGGAGGCTGGCGTCGATTGCGTCGTGTAGGTACTCGGATGCGGATCGGCCTTGGCGGCGGCAGGTTTCGAGGGTGGAGAGGATCCGTTCGATCCAGCGGTTGCCGCGCTCGGATTGGGTGCCGCCGGAGATCCGGCGCAGGATGACCGGGCCGCGCATCGCGCGCTCCGCGTCGTTGTTGGTCGGGGTGATGCCGGGCACCTCGCTGAACGTCCAGAGCGCGGGGTATTCCTCCAGCAGTCCGGCGCAGAAGCGGGCGGTCTTGGGGTGGCGGCCGCGTGCGCCTTGATCGAGCAGGCCGCGGAACCGCTCGCGCAACGGCGCGAGTTGCTCACGCAGCGCGACCAGCGCCGGGTGCTCGGGATCGTCGGCGCCGGCGAGCGCGGCGGCATGCTCGCGGTGGATCGCGAACACCTGGCCGGCGATGTCGAGCAGCCGAGCGCCGAGCTTGCCGGGCGCGCCCGGACGTTCGGAGAGCTCGGTCAGCTGGCGCACGGCGTGCGCCCAGCACAGCTGCTGTTGCAGAACGTCGAGCCAGTGGTAGCCGACGTAGCGGTCGGAGGTGACGAACCCGCCGAAGTTCTCGCCCAACAGCTTCTTCGCTGCTTGCTGGGTGCGTCGCGGGTCGATCCGGTAGCAGACCAGCGCGGCGGTGGTAGCCGTCCACAGCCAGCACGGATCGGCCTTGCACAGCCACGTCGTCTCATCGGCATGCACGGCCTCGGCGAGCTTGATCGCTTCGTGCAGCTCGCGCCACGGGTCGTGCAGCACGCGGCTGACGCGCCGCAGCATCCCATCGACCGCACCAGTGCTGAGCTCGATTCCGTAGCACTCGCCGAGCAGCTCGACGATCTTCTCGCGCGAGAGCCGGCAGACCCCGGCCAGCACCGCGACATGCGCGTGCAACCGCGGCCCGAACGCGCTCAACGACACGCCCGCCGGCAGCTCCGCCAGCGCCGGCTTGCCGCAATCGGGGCACTCGAGCCGCAGCCGCCGCCACTCGCGCACCTCCGCCACGACCACCGGCAGCTCCCACTGCTGATGGCCGACTGGATCGCCGACGCGTTCCTCGCCGCCGGTGAACCGGTGCCCGCACCCACACCGCCCCAGCACACAGTCAAACGGCCCGGCGGTCAGCTGCTCCGGCTCGGCCGGCGGCCGGCTGGAACCCTCATGACCCGGCTGCCCGCCCTGACTGCGCGCTTCGCGCCGCTCGCGCTCCAGCTGCCTCTTCGCGCGCTCCCGCGCCAACTGACGGCGCTGCTGTCGCGTCAACCGCGAATCCGACGACGGCGCCACCGAACTGTTGCGCGAGGTGCGGTTCACCTGCCGCTCAAGCTCCTCGAACCGCTTCTGCAACCCAGCCACCTCGTCCAACGCATCAAGCAGCCGGACAACCAGCGCCCGTGCAGGCTCCCCACCAGCCACCGCGATCGCTTCCGCCTCGATCCGATCCACGACCGCAGGATTCCATCCATCCAGAAGGAATCCTGCTCACCACCACGACACCACCTGAACGCCTGCAGTACTCGATCCGCGTGTGGTGGCAGTACCTCGGCCAGAAGCGTTACCCCAAAGCGACGTGCCTGACGATCACTGCTGACGGCGGCGGCAGCAACTCCAGCCGCACGCGCCTGTGGAAGACCGAGCTGCAGAAGCTCGCCAACGAGCTCGCGCTGCCGATCCGCGTCTGCCACTTTCCGCCCGGGACGTCGAAGTGCAACAAAATCGAGCATCGCATGTTCAGCTACGTCAGCCTCAACTGGCGCGGACGGCCGCTTGAGAGCCTGCAGGTGATCATCGACCTGATCGGCGCGACCACGACCAGCACCGGCCTGAAGGTCTACGCGCGCCTGGACCCCGGCCACTACGAGAAAGGGATCAAGGTCACCGACCAAGAGCTTGCCGCCGTGGACATCGCCCGCGACCAGTTCCATCCAGACTGGAACTACACGATCCACCCAACCCAAAAGGGGCCACTAATTCTTTCGTGAGCCCCATGTTGCCTATGGCGCCCCCTTTGGTGATGGCTATGGGTCCAGCGAAGGATCAGGCAGCGACGTTGCCGATCGAGATGGTCTGTTTGGATGAGTTGGTGCCGGTGGATGATCGGCTGCGGCGGATCGATGAGGCGGTCGATTGGGGGTTCGTCCGCTCGGAGGCGGAGCTGTGTTACGCGCGGGATGTGGGGCGTCCGTCGATCGATCCGATCGTGTTGGTGAAGCCGATGCTGGTCGGCGCGTTGGAGGGGATCGGCTCGATGCGCGAGCTGCTCAGGGTCGCGGCGATGCGGGTCGATGTTCGCCGCTTCCTCGGTTATGGGTTGCACGAGCGGTTGCCGGTGCATCAGACGATCAGTCACGGCGGCAACACTTCCGCTCAGCCGCAAATGAAGGAGCAAGCGCCTCTTCGTTTTAGCCGTCTCGGCGCGTTCCAGCAAACGCCAGCGGAAGATCGGAAGATCACCGATCGCTTGCTGACGATCGACTCCGGTGCGTCCAGCTAACGATCCGCACGCTCGGTGCCGAGCTCGCTTTCGCCCAGACCCAACCGCCGTGGCAGCAGCCGCTCGCGCGGCTGCTCGCGCCGCGAAGCAGCAGCCGCGTCGGGGCATACGACGGGCGCCAAGGCTGCTGCTATCGGACTAACCCGGCCACGCCGGGCCCGTCCCGGCGAGCCGCCGGGAGCGCGCAGCTCGCCGGAAGCGGGGCCCGCGCGGACGGCCGGTCGCGGCGTTGTTTGCCTACGCAAATATGCGAACTTGCACGCCGGCCGACTGTATCCGCCCGCCCTCGTGCGGTCCCGAGAGCGGAGTGACGTTCCGGTTGATAGGACGCGTCCGCCGGGGTGACCTGAATCGTGCAGCGATCGTCAGAGGTGGACTCCCGCGGTTCCGGGCGCCGCGGCTGCCCCGCGCCGCGTTCAGCGGCGCGCAGCCCCTGCACGAAGTGACCGCTTCGGTCCGGAAGCAGCACTTCCATCCCAGCCCAAGGCGCTGGCGAGACTTCCCCTGTTTCGTGAAACGAGCAGTGAGCTCGTGGACGGCTGGACGCTTGTTCTCGCGCTTGGGAAGCAGCCGGGCTGGTCGACTTCACGCTCGTAGACCTCGGCGCTCGTACCTAGGCCTAAAACAAGCGAATGGTGCTGAGCTGTGGGCGAAAATCGTGGCTTGCGGTCTGATTGGTAGCGGGCCGGCTCGTCTGTCGTTGGTAGGAGAGCGTTTTGGCGAGGGGTTGAGGTGCGTGGAGTTCACTCATGTCGAGGGGGGCTGGTTTTTGGGTGGCTGACGCAGAGCCGGTGGGCCGGCTCGGGGTGAGCGCGGGTCTCGGATGGTGTTAGAGGGCGTCGAGGAGGCGGAAGAAGATGCCCAGCCAGGGGTTCCAGGCTTGGATGCGCCAGCGTATGTAGCGGGCTGTCTTGACGATCTGACAGGGGATGTCGATCAGAGCGGCCCGGAAGGTGCGGAACTCCATGGTGAGCAGTCGGCACCGCTGCTGTTCGTGCTGCGCTTCCCAGCGGGGTGAGACGGGCAGCATGAGCGCGCACCAGGCCTTGAGGGTCCAGGCCAGTGACGCCATGGTCATGTAGGCCCAGTTGGCGTAGAGGGTGTTGACGGGGGCGTGCAGGCTCGCACCCCGCTTTTGAGGTTGGCGATGAGGTTCTCTTGGTTGCAGCGCTGGTGGGCTTCGCCGATCACCTGGTCGGCGGTGAGCTTGCGGTCGTTGGTGATGTAGAAGAAGTACCTATATTCATCGAACAGGACGTTGTCACCCCGCTCGATCGACAGGTTCTTGCGCAAGGCGACCACGCGGTAGTCCTTCTTGCTAGCGCGCGGCCGGTAGGAGAACTCGACTACCTGTTCCTTCTTCGGTCGTATCGTCTTGTAGCCGCGCTGGCGAACGATGTCGTCTTTGACGTTTGTGGGGCGGGTCCGGGGCCGCGTCGCGATCTGGCGTTCGGTCTTGGCCACCAGCTCGTGGTAGAGATCTTCCGGTTGGCCTTCGGCGGCTTGGATGAGGTTGGCCTTGGCGTCGTAGCCGAAGACGAAGCGCACCCCGTCGGCGTCCCAGCGGTCGAACTCAGTTGTGAGCGAGAAGTCGGTGTCACCTCTCAGCAAGATGTCGGTGAACCCGGCCCGCCGGCACAGCTCGATCGATCGGTCATAGAGGGGAACGACCCCCTCATGGGAGGGACGGTTGGCGCCGTGGAGGGCCTGATACAGCGGCTCGGCGGTGTTGGCGAGCGAGACCAGCAACGCCGAGTAACCCCAGCTGCCGTTGTAGGAGATGTCCATGCCCTGCTTGCACTGCCCGTCGGTGCCCACGATCGAGGCGTCCGCGTCGATCCGGGCGGTCTGGGAGAAGAATGAGGCCGGCTGCTGGGACCACAGCTTCAGCCGAGCCCGGTTGATCGCCTCCTGGAGGGCCATGATCGAGGCCTCGTCGAAGCGGCGGCAGAAGTCGCCCGCGGTGGTGGGGTCGGGCAGCGACGGCGTCCCCAGGCCGTCCAAGAACACCGCGTCGGTTCGGCGAGTCTCGATGTCCTCCAAGCGGGTGCCGCCGCACAGCGCGTTGTAGGCGATGTTCAACACGTGGTCGGACTCGTGGTAGGGGCGGTGGACCTTGAGCAGTTTGACCGAGGCGTCGATCTCGCAGGCCAGGCCGACCGCCTCGACCAGGCGGGCGATCATCCCCATGCCACCATGGGCGACCCCCCGGTCCCGCTCGGCCCACTCGTAGCGGATCGGGGCTCCCCCCAGGAGCGGGCCGGACAGGTTGGGGGCCACTGCGGCTTGCAGGCGCCGCTCGATCGCCAGCTGTTCGCGCTCGAGCCTGCGTTGCAACTGTCGCCTCGGGTTGCTCATCTCCACGCTCCCTCTGATCAACAATGTTATGTAACCATAGCAGAGATCAGCTATGGTTACATGGATGTCACCATCAGGATCAATCCAACACCCAAGGGAGGACGACTATGGCGACCGAGGCCCAACTGACCGACACGATCCAACGCATCAAAGCCGCTCTGCTTGCGCTAGGCGACCTGCGGCCAGGAGCGCTCTCCGAGCAGTACAACACCTGCCGCACCCCCGGTTGTCGCTGCAAAGCCGACCCGCCCCAGCGCCACGGCCCATACCACCAGCTCAGCTACAGCCACCGCGGACGAAGCCGCACCGAGAACATCCGCCCCGAACACATCGACGCGGTCAACTCCCAGATCGCCAACTACCGCAAACTGCGCGAACTCAACGACCAATGGATCGACGCCGCCATCGAACTGGACCGCCTCCGACGCAGCACACCCAGATAAGCGTCAGGGCCGCAAGCCCACAGCCGACAGCCGACGCCCCTTCACTTCAAACCGACACGGGCCATCCCGCCTCGGCACTCAAACCCCAGGAATACCGGGTCTTCCGGGCCTTCGATGCCCATCTACCACGATCTTACGCTTGGTTTAGGACTAGGTACAGGGTGGGCATCGACCGGCCGTCCGGCGCTTCTCAGATTCGTCCGCAGGACCAGTAAGGGGGATGGCGCCTCGCGCTTCCGCAACGGCTGGCGATCCAAGTATCGGCGCTGTGACCCAACGCGGCCAGGTCGAGGATCAGGGCGCCAGCTGGAGCGCCTCCGTGTGCATGGGGCGGATGACCCCAAGTGGCGATGATCGAGAGTTGCGATATCTATGATCCCGAGGCGTTCGGCGACCTCGAGGACCGAGTCATCGACGCTACAAAGCGGCAAGTCGTGGTACCGGACGACGAGCTCGGCCATCCTGATCAGATCGGAGGCGTTGGACGGGCTCGAGCGTGAAGTTGCCCGAGGCCAAGTCGCCGAGGAAGCGAACCTCGGGCTGCCGGCCGAGGCGCGTGGCGAGCAGGTACACGACTTCGGCGATGACCAGAGTCGGGACGAGCAGCGGACCTTTTTAGGTCTCCACGAGCTCTAGCTCCCGACACTTCGAATGATGCGCATCGTCGCCGTCGAGGTAGGTGTAGAGCGGGCCTGAGTCGACGCTCAGGACGATTGCCTGACCTCCGCAGCGATGGTTTCCTCGATTCGCTCGGAAATGTCCGTCCGTCCGCTGTGGCCGGCGGCCGCCGCGCCCAACCGCCGGCGCGGACCGGCCCGATGTGCGCCTCGATCGCAGTGCGTGTGAGCGCGGAGATAGTCGTGCCGCGCCGTTCGGCCTCGTGACGAAGCCGCGGGCGTCAAGCTCATCTGGAGGTTTGACGGTGGTGCGCTTTATAGGTATGCCAGCATGCCATTTGCCAATGCGGTCGTCGGTAGCACCCATCCGCCCGGGCCGAGGCTGCACTTCGCCGACATCGACGCGTTGAAAGCGGCCTTGGCGCAGAGATGCTTCGCCGAGTTCGCCGCCGCTCGCGATCAGGCCGCCGCCGGCGCTGCCGATCCTGCGGCACCGCTAATCGCAGGATGCCAGGCCTACGTCCGGTACGGGCTCGATCGCCCCGGCGAGTATCGCCCGATGTTCAGCCCAGATCTCCCGACCCTATCCCCGACCATTTCGACCGGGCCGACCTCCCCGATCGACGGTTCGGGGTCCGAGCGCGCTCAGCCGGAGACCTCACCGAGCAAGCGCCTTCGACGGTCTGGTCAACTCGATTCAACGCTGCCAACACGCCGACATCGCTTCTACCGACACCGACCCCACCAGGCTGGCCGTGCTGCTGTGGACCGCCCTGCACGGACAGGCGTCGCTGCGCATGAACGGCCCCGACTTCCCCTGGCCACCGCTCGAGAACATGATCACCGAACTCGTCATCCGACTCACCAGTCTTCGCGCCGAGGCCTAGCAAACTGGCAATGCGGACGAGATGATCGCGCTAGCACCGCACGAGAAGCAGCATTGCGACACGCAGCGGGCTGCGCAGGCGCTGATCCGCGACGAACCCCACTCCGCTCTGGAAAACAGAGAGCCGCGTTCCGTCATAGCGCCGATACACGCGGATCGCCAGCCGTTGCGGAAGCGCGGGGCCTCGTCGGTGGCGCTGTTGAGGCTCGTCGCGAGCGAGCGCGTGGGATCTGGCCGGGGGACGCTCGCGGTCCAACGAAGCCATCCCTTCGCAGAAGCCGGTGCGACGCAGGGTTCGGTCGGGTGTGCGGCGGGCTCCGTGGAGAGTTGGTGAGCGAGGGCCTCTTTTGATGGGCCTGGGCGTGTTGG
Organism: uncultured Solirubrobacterales bacterium; assembly: GCA_963836065.1. GTDB lineage: Bacteria > Actinomycetota > Thermoleophilia > Solirubrobacterales > Solirubrobacteraceae > Palsa-465. The sequence continues at coordinate 64,953 of CAWIII010000033.1, read as the reverse complement.
GCTTGGGTTTAGCCGTCGATGGTGGCGGTTCGGTGCTCGTGTGCCCAAAGGAAGTTCTCGATACCGCGGGACTTGAGCGTGGGTTGCTGCCAGCGGGGGAAGGCGGGCAGCGCCTTGGTCTAGGGGATGAGCTCAGGCCGCTGGAGTGCGTGTTCGCGCCCGTGGGTCACGAGCGTGAGGCGACCGGTGTCCAGGACGTTTGGTACCCATTGCGAGTCGAGGCCATAGAGAATCGGGATCACGAATCCGTCGCCCAACGGGTAGGCGCTGGCTGGGTTGACGTATTCGCGTCCGGAGTGCCGTCCGACGTGCTTGACGATCGAGTATGCGCGCAGGCGACGACCTGAGATCTTGAGGAACAGGCGGTTTGAAGCCGCGCGCGCGGTGTCGCGTTCGCCTTCGGGTTCGCGTGGCATTGGGTCTCCTTCGGATGGCTGGTTGCGGAATTTCGATTGAGGTTTCGTGGGCCAATCAGGCTTCGGCGGCTGCAGGCTGCGGGGCCGCCGGACCGCGGCGGTATCGGACTCGCAGCAGCGCGGCGGCGACGAGCAGTCCCCAGATCAAAAACCAGGGATCCCAGAGGTAGGCGTGCCAGGCCAGCGCCCGATGATCGGCGGTGGCCGACATGTGGATGACGTCGGCCTGGACCAGCAGCCCTGCGGCGGTCTGTACCAGGCCGTAGACGATCAGGATTGCGGCTTCGGCCCACGCCAGCACCCACACGGTGCGATCCCGCGCCGGCTTGGACAGCCCGCGCAGGGCGATGAGCGGCAGGGCGGTGGCGATCATCTTGATGACCACGGCCGCCACGCCGCGAGCATGACGCCGGAGTTGCCGGCGCGCCCCTGCTCTTCAAGCGAGCCGCCAATGGTGTCCGACAGCCCTGTGCCGCCCAGGCCCCAGTAGACGCTGACAGCCGCATAGAGGAGGCCGACGATCAACGGCGCCCACGCGAACCCATACCCGCTCGGGTGCGGGCGGGGGCCATCAACGTCGCGCGCGCGAACCGGCTTGGGCCGCGGTGGCGGCGCGGTGCGATGTGGGCTGGGTGACCGACACGGTCAGTACGCAACGCCGATCGCCTGCCTGAGCGTCGCCGGATTGTCCAGCACGGCGAGCATGAGGTGGGCCACATCGGCGCGGGAGATCGAGTAGCCCCGCGGCACATTCCCGCCCACGACGGTCCGGTACTTCCCGGTCAGCGGCTCGTTCACGAGCCTGGGCGGCCGCACGATCGTCCACTCCGTGACGCTGCGCCGGATCTCGTCCTCCATCTCGGCCAGATCCGCGTACACGTTCCGCGCGAAGGCACTGATAAACGGCAGAAAGAGCCGGCGGTTGACAAAGCTCTCGCCCTCCGGCACCGGGCCGACCGGCACCGCGCTCACCGCCACGAAGCGACGCACGCCGCTCGCCTGCATCGCGCGCAGAATTCCGTGCGTGGTGCTCGAGGCGACCGGGCCGTCTTTGCGGCCGCGCGGGCCGACTCCCGAGATCGCGACGTCGCTGCCCTCGAGCGCGGCGCGCAGCACCTCGGGGTCGGTCAGTCCGGGCACCGTCGCGACCGCGAGTGCGGGATGGCTCACGTCGAACCGGGCCGGATCACGGGCCACTGCGGTGACGTGGTGCCCCGCGGCCAGCGCCTGCCGCACCACATGCTCGCCAACGCGGCCGGTCGCTCCGAAGACCGTCATCTTAATCTGATCTCTGTGTGTCTCGGGTTGCCCGGTCGGTTGCGTACCTGCGGTTGCGTTGCGTTCTATGCGAAGTCCTGTCTGCATGTTTGACTTCCTTCGTGATGTGGCTGGGTTTCGTTTGTCCCCGTCGACGACGTCGACGGAGGACTGCGCGGCGGATCTGGTGGCCATGGTTCGCATCTCTTTTTCCGCTCTCTCTCTACCAAGCAGACGAGATGGCGGCTCCGTCTGTGACCGCCCCCAGCCGGCCGCCTCAGGCGACGGCCGGCTGCCGCAGGGCGTCGGCCTCGGGCTCGCCCGCGAGCTCGATCGGCTCGCGCTCGATCTCACGCTCTCGAACCAGCCACAGGGCCACGGCCGCGCCGGCGAAGCTCAACAGCGCGCCGAGCGTCAGCACGTCGTTGAAGCCTGCGAGGAATCCCTGGTGGGCCGCGTTGGAGACCTGATGGTGGAGCTGCGGCGGGACCGCGGCGAGGGCCTGGTGGAGGCTGCCCGACGAGGCGGCCTCGACCAGCTGGCGTGGGCGAGCGCCGCTGGCGGCGGGGGTTCCCGCGACCAGCTCGCTGACCTTGGCGGCGCCGCGGCCGACGAAGATCGCCCCCCAGACGGCGACGCCAACGGCGACCCCGACCTGACGGAAGGTGTCGTTGATGCCGGCGGCCATCCCGCTTCGCTCCTTCGGCACGACGCTCAGGGCGACGTCGGCGATCACCGGGTTCAGCAGGCCGACCCCCACCCCCGCGACCAGGAAGCCGCCAAGCAGGGTGGTCCACTCGGAGGTGGCGCCGACCCCGGACATGAGCAGCAGGCCAACCCCCGCGAGGCCGAGGCCCGCGCTCATCAACAGACGTGCGGGGGCGCGGGACAGCAGGGCACCGGCGACCGGCGCGGCGATGAAGCTCGTGAGCGTGATCGGCAGGTAGCGCAGTCCCGCCTGGAGCGGCGAGTAGCCGAGGTAGTTCTGCAGATACAGCGTCAGGTAGAGGAACAGCGCGAACAGCGAGGCCGAGACCGCGAACGCCGCCAGCTGCACCCCGGTGAACGACGGCAGCCTGAAGAGCCCGAGCGGCAGCATCGGCTCGCTGACCCGGCGCTCGATCGCGATGAACGCCGCGAGCAGAGCCGCGGAGCCGGCGAGGAGCGACACGATCACGGTGCTGCCCCAGCCCTCGTCGTTGCCGCGCACCAGCGCCAGCACGAGCAGGAACAGAGCGCCGCTGAAGGTCGCGACGCCCGCCCAGTCGACGCGGGTCGCGTTCGGGTCGCGGCTCTCGCGCAGCTTCCGGTAGGTGATGGCGAGCGCCGCGACGCCGATCGGGACGTTGAGATAGAAGATCGACCGCCACCCGAGCCCGTCGGTGAGCGCGCCGCCGACGAGCGGGCCGATCGCCACCGCGACACCGATCGTGGCGCCGTAGAGTCCCATCGCGGTGCCGCGCTCGCGCCCGGCGGGGAACTCCTGCGCGACCAGGGCCAGCGAGACCGCGAACATCACCGCGCCGCCGACGCCCTGCAGCGCCCGCGCCAGGTTAAGCAAGGTCGGATCGGGCGCCAGCGCGCAGAGCAGCGACGCCACGGAGAAGATCGCCAGCCCGGCGGCGAACACCCGGCGGCGACCCAGCCTGTCGGCCAGCGAGCCAGCCGTTAGCACAAGCGCAGCGAGGGTCAGCGCGTAGGCGTCGACCACCCACTGCAGGTCGGCGAAGCTGGCGCCGAGATCCTTGCGGATCGACGGCAGCGCCACGTTGACGACCGTTATGTCGAGCAGGAGCATGAACGTCGCCACGCTCACCGCGATCAATGTCCACCACTTGCGAGCCATCTCTGTGTTCCTTTCCACGGAGTCGGGTACGACGGTTGATGTGAAGATCGCTGGTTCGTGGGCTATGCGCGCGCGGGCTCGTGCGCGACCTGCGGCAGCCAGTGCAGCCGCGTTGCATTCTTTGAACCTCCAATGCCTGTGTACGCAATGCCTGGAGGCTCGCACCGCTGATCGCCGATCATGATGCGGTCTCCTGGCGTCTTGCGGTACGGATACGCGCCGCACAGGTGCGGGTAGCCGCACCATGCGAACGAGACGCGTCAGCAACAATCACGCGATGGCGAGGACCGTATTGATCGTCGACGATCACCCGGGCTTTCGGGCCAGCGCGCGTCGGGTGCTAGAGGACGCCGGCTACGACGTCGTCGGCGAGGCGCACGACGGCGCCTCAGCCCTCGCCGCCGCGCGGAAGCTGCGCCCGGCGATCGTGTTGCTCGACATACGGCTCCCAGACCTCGACGGCTTCGAGATCGCCCGGCACGTCACGAGCGACGATCACCCTCCCGCGGTGGTGCTCACATCCAGCCACGATCGTGGCGACTTCACTGGCATGATCGCGCGCAGCGGTGCACGCGGCTTTCTCCCGAAGGCCGAGCTCTCCGGTCCCGCGTTCGCCGCGCTCTTGAAATGAGCCCGGCTGTGTCGCTAGCTGATCACGATCGGCGCCACACGGGGTACCTGGGCGATCACGCTACGGTTGCTTTCACCAGCAACAACGCCAGCGCCCGCACGCCAATATTGATGTGGTTGAAAGTGGCTGCCAACAGGCGGAGAGGTCCCGGCCAGATCAAGAGCAAGGCCGTACAGGTCCTGAGCGGTCGTGTTCGTCGATCTTGGACACCAGCGAGTTCGTGTCAGCGGACGCCTTGGTTGACGAGGGCGAGGACGTGCGCAGCGTTCTGTTTGGTGATGAACACGGGACCCGTGGAAATGAGGCTTCCTCGATTGGGGAGGACTCCGTAGAGGCGGTACTGTGTGAGCAGCACGATCGGGAGATACCCCTGTAGGAAGGGTTGTTGGTCGGCCGCGAACGCGATCTCGCCAGCGCGGATTGCGCGCACGACTTGCGGGCCAATTCCGAATGTGGCGTAGGTGAGCCGGCCGAGCAGGTGGTCGGCCTGTAGCGCTTTGAGCGCAGGTGTTGCGATTATGGCGCCGCTGAGGGTGAGTAGCCCGTCGAAGCTTCCTTTGCGCAGCGCCCCCGCGATCAGCTGCTCGGCGGCGCTCGTGTTCTGGAGGTTTACGTCGAGCACGCTGGTTTGGGCTCCGGCGGCGGTGAGCGCGGCGGCGAAGCCACGGCAGCGCTGCTGCAGGTCGGGGTTGCCTGCCTCGGGGATGACGCAGAGCGTGCGATGCACGTGGTAGGCGCGCATCCGCTGGCCGGCGTCGTATCCCGCCTGGTATTCGTTCTCCCCCACGTGCAGCAGTGTCCCCAGCTTCGCGAACGCGCCGCTGCCGGAGTTGATCGATATGACTGGGATCCCGGCCCGCTCCGCGGCGTGGATTGCTGGGGCGAGCGCGGCAGGGTTCGGCAGCGAGACGACCAAGCCGGAGGGTCTCGTCGCGGCGGCGGCCTGTATCAGCTGGCCCATGCGCGCGATGTCGTGGATGTCGGGGGCCTCGTATGTGACCGACACCCCAAGTTGGGCTGCTGCTGCCTGCGCACCGTTCTGGACGATCGCCCAGAACGGGTCGGACGCTTGTCCGTGAGTGATCACGAAGAAGCGCATCCGCTCGCGGGAGAGTCCGAAGATATTGACCCCGGCAGCTGCGCCGACGGGCGCGTTCGCCGGGTGAGCCCCGATCGCTGGGAGTCCCGGCTGTTGCCGAACCGCGTTCACTTGCTTGCCACCACAGCCGGAGGCAACAAGCGCCACGGCCGCAGCGAACGCGATCAGCGTGAGCGCGCGCAGCCGGGCGATCATGCCGGGGGGTCGATGGAGGGGAGGATCGCGGTCACGCGCGTCCCGCTGCCCACGGGACTGTCGACGGTCAGCTCACCGTCCAGGGCGGCGACCCGGTCGCTGAGTCCCCGCAAACCGCTGCCGCCGGTCGCGTCGGCGCCACCGACGCCGTCGTCGGCGACCTCAAGCGCGAGCACGCCGCCGTTGCCGCTGGCGGTGACACGGGCATGAGATGCACGCGCATACTTGGCGACGTTGGTCAGCGCCTCGGCCGCGACGAAGTAGCCAGCGGCCTCGACCTCTGCGGGCAGCCTGCCGTCGAGTCTGAGTTCGAGCTCCACCGGTACGACAGATCGCTGTGCCAGCGCCTCGAGCGCAGGGGCGAGGCCGCGCTCGCTCAGCATCGCAGGGTGGATCCCGCGGGCCAGCTCCCGTAATTCACTCTGCGCCTCGCCCAGCTTCGCGATCGTTTCGTCGAGCAGCTCGACCGCGGGGCCGTCGGCGATCCTGCCGCGCAACAGCTGAAGGTCGACCGACAGCGACACGAGTTGTTGCTGAGCGCCGTCGTGCAAGTCGCGCTCGAGCCGGCGGCGAGTCTCAACGATCGCCTCAACAATCCGCCGGCGCGACGCGCGCAGGTCCTCGAGCCGGGCGCGCAGGTCAGCCTTCAGCCGCTCGTTGTCGAGCGCGAGGACCGCCCCGGCCGCAGCCGCTTCGACGAGCTCGGGGCGAGCCTGCAGCTCGGTGTCATGGATGATCGCCGCGACCCGGCTTCCCTGGTGCTCGACGGCAGTCCAAGTCTTGGCCATGCCCGGTTCGGGAAGCGTTACCGGGTGTCCGCGCTCGTCGACGAACAGCCCTCGCTCGGGCAGCCAGTACGCGATCGTGAGTGTTCGGTCGCCGAGCCGCTCGGCGAGCGCCTCGCGGACCGGAACGCCGACGCCGGTGGGGGTCTCGAGCCCGCGTCGGCTCATGCGTGACAGCAGCGAGCCGGTTCCACACACGGCGCCGACGGACAGGATGAAGGCGGGGACTGCGAGCAGCAGCACGACCCCGGCGACCGTCCTCAGCGGCCACGGACCAAGATAAAGGCTGCTGCCGGCAAGCCCTTGAACGGCTCGCACGAGCAGCTCTGCGAACAGCGCGGCCGGCAGCGCACAGAAGGCAGCGGCGCACGCGCTGACCGGAAGCTTTGCGACGAGGAACGCGATCTTGTGTCGTTCGACCGAGGCGTCTGGGGTGATCGGCGGCGGCGCCGGGATGTGCGCGCCCAGCAGGCCGTTGGCGAGCGCCCGCTCGAGCTCGAGCATCCGCCCGAGCGCAGTAGGACCAACGAGTGCGGCGATCGGCAGCGCGGCCAGATAGGCCACACCCAGCGGCAAGCTCGCAACTACGAACAGCAGCGCGCGTGCCGCCCGGGCGAGCCGCTGCGGGAATGCGAACTGGCTGTTGTTGAGGTCGAGCGCCGTCATGAGCCTGCGCTGACCGTGACGTTGCCGGTGTTCGAGAGGGCCTGGATCGCCCACGGCGCACCGTTGTCGTCCGCCAGCCCGCGAACCTTCGTACCGCCACCGTTGGTAGCGGCTTGGATGCGGTAGTTGCCGGGCGGAACGGTCGCGAAGATGTTGCCGCTGTCGCTTCGCAGCGTCAGTCTCTCCGGCGAACAGGACGCTTGGATGCTGACACTGCCGCTAGCCGAGGCGGCGCCGAGGACGAAGCCGCAATAGCCCTCGACGGTGATCGCGCCGCTGTCGGTGGCGATGTCCGCAGACCCGTGATAGCCATCGAGCCGGATGCTGCCGTGCTCGACGCGGATGCTGATCGGTATGTCATTCGGGACTGCTATGCGGTAGCGCGCGGCGCAGGAGCCGATCACCAACTCGGGGCAGGTGGAGGAGATCTGGAGGATGCCGGAGCCGATCGACCGCCGCTCCCGCGGGCCATGCCCGAACACGGAGCGGTCCTCCCTGCTGATCGACACCTCGGTCTGGCTGCCGCCAACGATCGCCACGTCGCCGGACTGCACGCGCAGCTCGATTCCCAGCAGCGACGACGGCAGGCGTGAGGAGACCGTAGCCGTCGTCGTGCTGGAAAGCCACAGCGCGCCGATGACTGCGCCCGCGATGACAAGCACGGTAGCCGAGCCAATCAGTAGAAGACCCCACGGTGACAGACGTCGACGATCGAACCGTGGCAGCCGATCCTCACGCGCAACTGGTGCTGACTCTGCGCTCACGCCGTGAGCCTCTTCTGAGCAGCGTAGCGCGCAATTCGCGCCGCTAGCCCTGCCGCGCTTTGGGCGGTGCTCGATGTCAGGATTGCGACAATCTGACGCAGCTCGGCGACCATGACGTGGCGCTGTGCGCTCGCGCCCGCGGGTCGCATGAACCGAGGCTCGACCGTCGCAAAGCCCCGCCGCCGGCGCCCCGCTGAGCCGTCGCCACGGCTGTGGGGCCCGATGCAAAGACCCTGACTTCGATCAGTCTGAGGCTGGCGGGCAGCTTGGCCGGCTGAAACCGCTCGTCGGCGTCGATCTGGGCGCGGGAATCCGTTCGGTTCGGGGACAATCTCGATATGAACGACCACGCCGATCGCTCCGCGGGCGCCCGAGAGCCGCGCGCCGCCAAGCGGACCCGCGTCGTTGTCGCTGACGACTCCGTGCTGCTGCGCGAGGGAGTCGCGCGTCTTTTGGAGGATGCCGGCTTCGACGTCGTAGGACGCAGCGCGACAGCGGCTGATCTGCTGCTGAAAGTCCGCTCCTATGACCCCGACGTCGCGCTCGTGGACATCCGCATGCCACCAACTCACACCGACGAGGGCCTTCAAGCCGCTAGGGAGATCCGCGCCAAGCATCCCCGCACGGCCGTGCTCGTGCTCTCGCAATACGCCGAACCAGGTTACGCGCTCGAGCTGCTTCAGCAGAGCGCCGAAGGCATCGGCTACCTGCTGAAAGACCGCATCAACGATCTGCCGGAGTTCACGGCAGCCGTACGCCGCGTCGCCGCCGGCGGCTCCGCGCTGGACTCCTCTGTCGTCTCCCAGCTCGTCGGCCGGCGCCGACGCGACGATCCACTGGCAGATCTCACGCCCCGCGAACGCGAAGTGCTCGAGCTGATGGCCGAAGGGCTTTCAAACGTTGCGATCGCCGAACGCATCGTCGTCACCGAGCGAGCCGTCGAGAAGCACGCAACAAGTATCTTCCGGAAGCTCCGCCTTCCCGCCGCCGGTGACACGCACCGGCGCGTCCTCGCCGTACTCACCTACCTGCGCAATTAGATTAGCGGGCGGTGGTGCGGCTATCCGCACCGAAGACACCAGCAGGCCGCATTCTCGCAGTGCCCCGACGGTGCGACGCTCCGCACGTACTTCGACAGGCCATCCGAGAGGAAAGCTCCATCAAACATCGCGGGGACTCTCTTTCGAGCAGACAAAGGTCTTCGTACTCGATGCGACCACCCGTCTGAGAAGCCAAGAGGACACGTCCATGTTCACAACAACCGAGATCGCGCTCCGGGAACTTGATCACCGAACCAACGACGGCATCGACGTGACGTTGTTCTGGAATCCACAGACAAATCACGTGTTCGTCGTAGTCGAGGACCAGCGAAGTGCCGAATCGTTCGAGCTCGAGGTCGAAGCGGCCGACGCGCTCAGCGCCTTCGGCCACCCATTCGCATACGCCAACAACGCCTACGACGCTCGGTCAGTGCCGCTTGAGCGTCTGCCAGCCAGCCCCCTGCGACGAGCGGAGGAACGATGATGAGCAGCTACCTCAGCTATCGAGCCGGCCTCGCGCGAATCGACGATCTGCGCCGCCAAGCGGATCAGTTGCAGCGCGCCCGCCTCGGGAGCGTTGAGCTCGAGAGGCACCGCTCGACGACGCAGCGCGAGCAGCAGCCGCAGCTCAGTGGGCGCCAGATATGGCGAGCGCTCGGCACGCTGAGGCCGCGTCGAGCCGCACGCGCGTGAACTTCATGCAAATCGACCGACACAGCACAGCACCCAGAGGTTCGGCGCCGGGGGTGGTGCTCCGCGGCACCGTCAAGTCCTACCGGACGGCCGGGGCCGTGGTGCGGGCCGTCCGGGGCATCGACGTGTCGATCGCCCCGGGCGAAACGGTCGCGCTGCTCGGCCCCAACGGGGCGGGCAAGTCGACCACGATCGACATGCCGCTCGGGCTCATCACACCGGACAGCGGCAGCGTCTCGCTGATGGGCGGGCCGCCGCGGGACGCCGTCGCCCGCGGGATGGTGGGCGCGATGCTCCAGGCGGGGGCGCTGATCCGCGACGTCACGCCGCGCGAGCTGCTTACGATGATGGCCTCGCTCCACCCGACCCGCTCGAGGTCGCCGACGCGCTCGAGCTCACCGGACGGACTGACGGAGATCGCCGACCGCCGAACCCAGAAGCTGTCGGGCGGGCAGGCCCAGCGTGTGCGCTTCGCCCTCGCGCTGGTCGCCGATCCGGCCGTGCTGATCCTCGACGAGCCGACGGTCGGCATCGACGTCGAGGCGCGCCGTGGGTTCTGGGCCTTGGTGCGGGGATTCGCCGCGCGCGGCAAGACGGTCATCTTCGCGACCCACTACCTCGAGGAGGCCGACGCTTACGCCGACCGCGTGATCGTGATGTCCCACGGACAGGTGGTCGCCGACGGGCCGACGAGCGAGGCCAGAGCCCAGGTGGGCTGCCTTTTTCCTGCCTTGCCGCGGCTCGCACGCGGCCGCTCGCACATTGCGAACGGCCACGCGCGACTCGAACGGCGAACAGGGCTCGAACGCGTGGCACAGACAAACCCGCGAACACGCGGAGGAGCCGCCACGGCGCGAACTCACGCGCTCGACCCTGTTTCACCGCGCTTCCGCTACGTCACGGAGGAGCAGTTCGGCCACCAGCGCCGCGGAATTCTGGATCTCGTCCGCGACCGAGCTCGATGCCCTTGGACTCGCCCACAGGTGGGAGCGAGTCACTTCCGCGGCGAGCGGACGCGTCGCTGTCACATTCCCGCGCCGTGTCGTGTCAATGCAAATAGCCACTGAAAACGGATGCGGCGCATCCGTTGGCTAACGGAGACGCAAACCGATGATCGCTGACAATCCCCACCATTCCAGGCGTTGGACGATCCTGGCGATCCTCGCGATCGCGCAGCTGATGGTCGTCCTGGACGCCACGATTGTGAATATCGCGCTGCCCTCGGCGCAGCGAGCGCTCCACTTCGCGAACACTGAGCGGCAGTGGATCGTGACCGCGTATGCGCTGGCGTTCGGCAGCCTGCTTTTGCTGGGAGGCCGGATCTCGGACCTGTTCGGCCGCAAGTGGACGTTCATCGCCGGCCTGGCCGGGTTCGCTACCGCGTCGGCTGTCGGCGGGGCCGCGCAGTCGTTCGGGATGCTCGCCGCCGCTCGCGCGTTTCAGGGCGCGTTCGGGGCGCTGCTCGCGCCGGCCGCGCTGTCGCTGATGACCACGACGTTCACTGACCTGGGCGAGCGCAATAAGGCGTTTGGGATCTGGGGCGCGATCGCCGGTAGCGGCGCCGCGATCGGGCTGATCCTCGGCGGCGTGCTGACGCAGACGCTCAGCTGGCGCTACAGCATGTACGTCAACCTCGTGTTCGCGACGATCGCGATAACCGGCGCGCTGACGCTGATCCACAATCAGGCCCCAGCCGTGAAGCCGAGGCTCGACATCCCCGGCGTGCTGAGCGTGTCGGCCGGCCTGTTCTCGCTCGTGTACGGCTTCTCGCACGCGCAGACCACCGGCTGGGGCAATCACACCACGATCGGGTTTCTGGTCACCGGCGTGCTGCTGCTGGCCGCGTTCGCCGGGATCCAGTCCCGGAGCAGCCACCCGTTGCTGCCGCTGCGGGTCGTGACCGATCGCAACCGCGGCGCGTCCTTCCTCTCGATCGGGATCGCCGGCGCGGCGATCCTCGCCCTGCTCCTGTTCCTGACCTACTACCTGCAGCAGGTCCACGGCTACTCGCCGATCACCACAGGGGTGGCGTTCCTGCCGATGGCCGCCTCGGTGATGATCGCGGCGATGATCGCCACCAACAAGCTCCGTCCCCGGTTCGGCCCGCGGCCGCTGGTCGTGGCCGGGATGCTGCTCGGTGGCGGCGGGATGCTCTACCTCACCCGGTTGGGTGTCGCCTCGAGCTACGCCACCGGCATTCTGCCGGCGCTGATGATGCTCGGTGTCGGGTTCGGGCTGGTGATCTCCACCTCGATCAACAGCGCCACCCTCGGCGTCAGGCCCGCCGACGCGGGCGTCGCCTCTGCGACCGTCTCGGCCTCCCAGCAGATTGGCGGCTCGGTCGGCACCGCGTTGCTCTCCACCGTCGCCACCAGCGCGATCACCAGCTACATCACGGGCGCTCACACGCACCCGACCAGGTTGCTGATCGCTCACGCCGCCGTGCACGGCGACACCACTGCGTTCGCCTGGGCCGCTGTGATGTTCGCGCTCGGCGCGGTGATCGCGGCTGCGCTGTTCGAGCGCGGCGCAAGGGCACTCACCGTCGACGCAAGCGCCGCGCCGTCGACCGCCCACTGATCACTCGGTCCGGTGCGATGTCCGCCCTCCCGCACTCATCGAAGGTCGCGGCCCGCCCATCCTCCGGCACGGCTGATGGGCTGGGTGCGCGGCAGGTGAGCCGGAGGCTGCTCGAGACTGCCGGCGCTGCGCTCCTGGTTCTCGCGCTGGTGCTCGCGGTCCCCGGGCTGGGGAAGCTCCGCGCGCATCTTTCACACGCCGCGCCGGGGTGGGTGGCCGTCGGCGTCGCGCTCGAGCTGCTCTCGGCGCTGTCCTATGTAGTGATCTTCCGGTCGGTGTTCTGCGCGCGGATGGGGTGGCGGCTGAGCTACCAGATCGGAATGTCCGAGCAGGCCGCCAACTCGCTGCTGCCGGCCAGCGGCGCCGGCGGCCTGGCCGTCGGCGTGTGGGCGCTTCGCCGCCTCGGGATGAGCCGCGAGCGCATCGCCCGCCGCACCGCCGCGTTCTTCCTTCTCACCAGCCTGGCCAACGTCGCGGGCGTGATCCTGTTCGCCGCGCTCTACCCGATCGGGATCCTCGGCGAGGATCCTAACCCCGCGCTCACCTACAGCTTCGGAGCGGCCGCGCTCCTCGCCACGGTCCTCGCCCTCGCGCTTCCGATGGTGCTGGGCCGCGGTGCGATCAGCGCACCCCAGGAAGCGAGCACGAGGCGGCTTGCCGCCGGCATCCACTTCCTTCGCCATTCACTCGCCCAGGGCATTCGCGACGGGCTGTCGCTGCTCCGCCGACGCTCCATCGGAGTGATCGCCGGGTCGCTCGGGACGATGGTCTTCGATCTCGCTGTTCTGGGTGTGTGCTTCCGGGCGTTCGGCGCCTCACCCACGCTCGGCGTGCTCGTGCTCGGCTACCTGATCGGCCAGCTCGGCGGGAACCTGCCCGTTCCGGGCGGGCTGGGCGGCATCGACGGAGGACTCGTCGGCACGTTCGCGCTCTACCACCAGCCGCTCGCCACCACCACCGCCGCCGTGCTCGCCTACCACGCCGTCTCGCTGTGGATCCCGGCGCTGCTCGGCGGTGCCGCATTCGTCAAGCTGCGCAAAACGCTTGAGCGAGAGCATCACCCGGCCGCGATCTGCGCGCCCGCGCCCCCGCCAGTCCGACCCGTCGCCCAGCCGGTCTCGGCGCGATGAGCAAACACGACGGCAACCCGCCGGCCAAGACCCGCTCAAAGCGCCACCTGCGTCTGTCGCGCCTCGACCGACGTCCCGGACAGGCCGCAACAGTTTCGCGATCCGCGCGGTAGTGCAACACCGTGCGAGTCTGGACTCCGTCACATTCCAGCGTGCTGACTTGTCATAGGCATGTGCGCGCTGCTGTTGGGAGATTCCTGTCGGGCACATCTGCAAAGGAGGCAGCTACATGCCGAAGCTAGTGATCCTCTGCGGCCACCCCGAGGACCGGCGGCGCTTGAGGACTATTACGCCAATCGCCACATCGCGTACGCCACCGAGCAGATGCCGAACGTCATCGGCGCCGAGAACCTGTGCGTCGTTTAAAGCACCGGGCGCAGACGCGCCGCCGTACTACCGCGTGTCCTGGCTGGCCTACGACAGCATCTCTGACCTGCAGGCCGGAATCGGCTCACCGCCCGGACGGGCTGTGCTTTCCGATCTTGAGAACTTAGGGCTTGTGTGTCACAGCCGGGGCTGCTGTCTTGTCTTAGGGGGTGTAGATGATCCCTCGATCAAGGAGCCAGTGATGAGAGTGTTTGTGGCAGGAGCGACGGGAGCGATTGGAAAGCAGTTGGTGCCGCGTCTGGTGGCTGCGGGTCATGAGGTTCATGGCATGACGCGTAGCGAGTCAAAGCAGGCGATGCTCTCCGAGCTGGGCGCTGTGCCGGTGGTCGCGGACGCGCTCTCACCCGATCAGGTCGCGGAGGCCGTGGGCAGGGCGAGGCCGGACGTGATCGTCCATCAGCTGACCGCGATTCCAGCGAGGTTGGACATGCGTCATTTCGATCGTGATTTCGCGTTGACCAACCGCCTGCGGACTGAGGGGACGGATCATCTGCTGTCGGCCGGGCAGGCGGTCGGGGTCCGGCGGTTTGTGGCGCAGAGCTATGCCGCGTGGCCGTACGTGCGCACCGGTGGGCCGGTGAAGAGCGAGGAGGACCCGCTCGACCTGAGGCCGGCGCGCGAGATGCGCGAAAGCTGGGCCGCGATCCGTCATCTCGAGCAGGCGGTCCTTGGGGCGGAGTGGACGGACGCGATCGTGCTGCGCTACGGCGGTTTCTACGGTCCGGGCACGTCGCTGGCGCCGGGCGCGGAGCAGGTCGAGCTAGTCCGCAAGCGCAAGTTCCCGCTGGTCGGCGACGGTGGCGGGGTGTGGTCCTTCATCCACATCGCCGACGCCGCGGAGGCGACCGTCGCGGCGGTCGAGCACGGCAGCCGTGGCGTCTACAACGTGGTCGACGATGACCCGGCCCCGGTCGCCGAGTGGCTGCCGGCGCTGGCGCAGACGCTCGGCGCCAAGAAGCCGCTGCGCGTGCCGCGGTTCGTCGGTCGGCTGTTCGCCGGGGAGGCCGGCGTGGTGATGATGACCGAGATCCGCGGAGCCTCCAATGCCAAGGCCAAGCGCGAGCTTCAGTGGCGCCCGGCGCACCCCAGCTGGCGACAGGGGTTCGCGGAGCTCTCCGGGGCACGCGCTCCGGAGCGGCCAGAATTCGCGGCGGCGGCATGACCGATCGCGAGCGACTGCTGGACGATCTGCGGCCGGTCGCGTTCGCGATCGCCTACCGGATGCTGGGCAGCGTGTCCGAGGCCGAGGACGTGGTGCAGGAAGCGCTGCTACGGGTCCATCAGGCGCTTGATGGAGGCGAGCAGATCGCATCGCCGCGCGCGTTCGTCGCGACCGTGACCACGCGGCTGGCGATCAACGAGCTGCGCTCCGCGCGCGCCCGTCGCGAGCGCTACGTCGGCGAGTGGCTGCCAGAGCCGATCATCACCGACGGCCGCGATGATCCGGCCCGGCACGCTGAGACGGCCGACTCGCTGTCGCTGGCGATGCTGGTGCTGTTGGAGAGCCTCTCGCCTGAGCAGCGCGCTGTGCTGCTGCTTCACGATGTGTTCGGCTACGGGCATCGGGAGATCGCGGCGATCGTCGGCAAGAGCGAGGAGGCCGTGCGCCAGCTCGCCACCCGCGCCAGACGCCACGTCGAGCAGCGCCGGCCCCGCTTCCAAACGACGCGCGAGCAGCAGGAGGAGCTGGCAGCCCGGTTCTTTCAGGCCGCCGAGCAGGGCGACCTGTCGGGGCTCGAGGCGCTGCTCGCCCACGACGTGGAGCTGACCGGCGACGGCGGCGGCAAGGTTCCCGCCCTGGCGCGCACGCTGCACGGCCGCAACCGTGTCGCGCGCACGCTGATCAACTGGTTCCGCCTAGCCGGCCGCCTTCTGGGCGTGTCGTTGCGCCCCGTCGAGGTCAACGGCGGCCCGGGAGCGCTCCTTCTCGACGGACAGCAGCGGCTGATCAGCGTGTTCGCGCTCGATATCGCCGGCGGCCAGATCAGGAGCATCAGCGGGATCGTCAACCCCGACAAGCTGACGCACCTCGGACCAGTCGCCGACCACAAATCGCTACTGAGGTCCGCGAAATGAACTCCGGCGCTCCTGCCCCGTCGCCCCCGTGCAGTCCCGCCAGCCGTGCCCACTGCGCCGGTCTCCTAACCGGGCGAGCTGCCTGCCGACCTGATGAGCCGGAGCACGTCGAGCACACACGACCGCGCATGATCGCCCCCAACCGCCCACGCGATCCCGTCGGACACAGCACAGGCTGGGTCCCGCTCCTGCCTCGCCACGAGCATCTCGACTCCGCTGCTGCCGGTCGCGGTTTGCGCGGAGGCTGGCCTGTAAATCCCCAGGCTTAAAACGGCGGTGGCGAGCACGCGAAAATGGGTCGGCCGACGGCCGGCCCGGGGGAGCTGGCTCGGTTGTCAGCTGAGGCCGGATGGCTCCTTAGTCGGCGGGACCCGCTGTGCCGTCGGTAGGAGCCTCCCAGGAATGAGTCTGGCCTTCGCGCTCATGGCAGCAATCAACGGTTCCACAGGCTCCAGCGCCACGCTGTCGCACGGGCTCACAGGCACCAAGCCTCACCGGCGTCAGTCCGACGGCAGCAAGATTTTCCGGGACTCCTGCTCGTCTGGGGGTGACTCCGGGGTCCTTGGTCGTAATCTGATGAGTGCCGGGCTCTGCTCGGCGATCATTGCCAGATAGCGGAGCCGAAGCCCGGGTCAAGCGGCTGGATCTCCTGCATACGTTGGTGTTGGGCGGGCGGCTGGTGATCCGGGGCTGCCGCTTGACGCGCGGCGCGCGGCTGCGCTACCTCGCGCTGAGCGTGGCCCGGCGTGAAGGTCTCGCAGGTTGCGCGCGTGTGGAGCGGCCCGCCGCCGCCCTGATTCGGCAGGCTGCTGGATGTTCGAAGTTCAGCGGTCTACGAAGGAGGGCGACGTGCGGGTCACGACGGCATTGAACCGGATGCTTGGGCTTCCGGGTGCATGGGTTAGGGATGTGGCGTTCGGGCAGGAGGCGGTGATCGTTGACCGTCGTGCTGCGCGCGAAGAAGCCTGTCTGCTCGGGCTGTGGCGCGCGCGGGCTGAAGATCAAGGAGCATCGTGAGAAGCGCTGGCGGGCGCTGGATCTCGGCGGCTTGCGGTGCGTGATCGAGTGCCGGCTCAGACGCTTGTACTGCCCGGGCTGCGGGGACGTGTACGAGGGGGTGCCGTGGGCCAGGGCGGGCTCGCGCTACACGCGCGACTTCGAAGATCTCACCGCGTGGCTGGCGCAGCAGATGAGCCAGACGCAGGTCGAGCGGCTGCTGCGGATCGCGTGGCGCACGGTCGGCACGATCCTCGCGCGGGTCGTCGCCGACAAGCTCGACCGCCACCGCCTGGACGGGCTTCGGTTCATCGGCGTGGACGAGGTCTCATACGGCGCCGAGCACAAGTTCCTGACCTGCGTCGTCGATCATCAGGCCGGGTCGATCGTGTGGGCGACCGAGGGCCGCAACGCCGACAGCTTGCAGGCGTTCTTCGCCGGGCTCACGGGCGAGCAGAAAGCGTCGATCAAGGCCGTCTCGATCGACATGTCCGCCGGCTATGAGAAGGCGATCCGCGCCGAGGACGGCGTCCCGCACGCGCAGGTCGTGTTCGACCCATTCCACGTGGTACAGCTCGCTGGCAAGGCCGCCGACCAGGTCCGCCGCGACGAGTACAACCGCCACGGACGATCCTCGACTGGCGAAGGCAAGTGGATCAAGGGCACCCGCTACTCGCTGCTGAAGGACACCGCCAAGCAGACCGCCAGGCAGCTGCTCAAGCTCGCCGAGGTCGTGCTCACCAACAAGCGCATGTACCGCGCGTTCCTGCTCTACGGCGAGCTGCGCTACCTCTACAAGCTCCCCAAGGAGCAAGCGCCCGAGCGCCTCGAGGCGTGGCTCGCCTGGGCATCTCGCTCGCGGCTGAAGCCGTTCGTCAAGCTCGCGCGAACGATCCGAAAACACAAGGCTGGCGTGCTCGCGGCGATCGAGCTGAACCTGAGCAACGGACGCCTCGAAGCCTTAAACAGCAAGGTGAGGTTGATCTCACACCGCGCATACGGATTCCACTCCGCCGACGCGCTGATCGCGATGATCTACCTCTGCTGCGCCGGCATCCAAATCCCGCTCCCTCACCGATGATTCACCCCCAGATCAGCAGGAGAGCCGATTTTCATCCCTCAAGGGCGACGGCGCAAGCCGTCCCGGACGCTGTCGCACAAACCCCCTCCAGAAACTGGTGCATAAATTAGGTGGTGGGATAACACATGTCACAGGTGGTGAGATCGCGACTGTGATTGGGATACGACCTTCGCTTTCACCTGTTCTGACCGCATTCCTCCCACCATCATTGGAACAGTGAGTTTCTCCCAGGTTTATGCAACAGCGTCCGGGACGGCTTGCGCCGTCGCCCTTGAGGGAGTTTTAAGCCTGGGGATTTACAGGCCAGCCTCCGCGGATAGGAGGGCGGCGGGCCGCCGCCGAATGCAACTCCGCGTGCTCCCCTGTGCGTATGCACGACGCCTTGATCGAACTCGAGCAGAGCGGAGGCGGTGCGCTCGCTACCGTGTGAATCCGAGCGCCAACAACGACCTGGACGACACCTCCTCGCTTCTGCAAAGTCGCCCACGGAGCGGTGATACGTCGACCCCTGCTTCGTGGGCTCCTGGAGCCGAAGCAGCAGCCTGCGAGCAGCCCGGCCGCGGCGCTCAACACAGCCCAGGCGTCGTAAATGCAGAACTGCGAGTGGTTCAACCTCGGCGCTCTGCCAGGCCCTCGGATCTAGGCCTAAAACAAGCGAATGGTGCTGAGCTGTGGGCGAAAATCGTGGCTTGCGGTCTGATTGGTAGCGGGCCGGCTCGTCTGTCGTTGGTACGAGAGCGTTTTGGCGAGGGGATGAGGTGCGTGGAGTTCACTCATGTCGAGGGGGGCTGGTTTTTGGGTGGCTGACGCAGAGCCGGTGGGCCGGCTCGGGGTGAGCGCGGGTCTCGGATGGTGTTAGAGGGCGTCGAGGAGGCGGAAGAAGATGCCCAGCCAGGGGTTCCAGGCTTGGATGCGCCAGCGTATGTAGCGGGCTGTCTTGACGATCTGACAGGGGATGTCGATCAGAGCGGCCCGGAAGGTGCGGAACTCCATGGTGAGCAGTCGGCACCGCTGCTGTTCGTGCTGCGCTTCCCAGCGGGGTGAGACGGGCAGCATGAGCGCGCACCAGGCCTTGAGGGTCCAGGCCAGTGACGCCATGGTCATGTAGGCCCAGTTGGCGTAGAGGGTGTTGACGGGGGCGTGCAGGGCTCGCACCCCGCTTTTTAGGTTGGCGATGAGGTTCTCTTGGTTGCAGCGCTGGTGGGCTTCGCCGATCACCTGGTCGGCGGTGAGCTTGCGGTCGTTGGTGATGTAGAAGAAGTACCTATATTCATCGAACAGTACGTTGTCACCCCGCTCGATCGACAGGTTCTTGCGCAAGGCGACCACGCGGTAGTCCTTCTTGCTAGCGCGCGGCCGGTAGGAGAACTCGACTACCTGTTCCTTCTTCGGTCGTATCGTCTTGTAGCCGCGCTGGCGAACGATGTCGTCTTTGACGTTTGTGGGCCGGGTCCGGGGCCGCGTCGCGATCTGGCGTTCGGTCTTGGCCACCAGCTCGTGGTAGAGATCTTCCGGTTGGCCTTCGGCGGCTTGGACGAGGTTGGCCTTGGCGTCGTAGCCGAAGACGAAGCGCACCCCGTCGGCGTCCCAGCGGTCGAACTCAGTTGTGAGCGAGAAGTCGGTGTCACCTCTCAGCAGGATGTCGGTGAACCCGGCCCGCCGGCACAGCTCGATCGATCGGTCATAGAGGGGAACGACCCCCTCATGGGAGGGACGGTTGGCGCCGTGGAGGGCCTGATACAGCGGCTCGGCGGTGTTGGCGAGCGAGACCAGCAACGCCGAGTAACCCCAGCTGCCGTTGTAGGAGATGTCCATGCCCTGCTTGCACTGCCCGTCGGTGCCCACGATCGAGGCGTCCGCGTCGATCCGGGCGGTCTGGGAGAAGAATGAGGCCGGCTGCTGGGACCACAGCTTCAGCCGAGCCCGGTTGATCGCCTCCTGGAGGGCCATGATCGAGGCCTCGTCGAAGCGGCGGCAGAAGTCGCCCGCGGTGGTGGGGTCGGGCAGCGACGGCGTCCCCAGGCCGTCCAAGAACACCGCGTCGGTTCGGCGAGTCTCGATGTCCTCCAAGCGGGTGCCGCCGCACAGCGCGTTGTAGGCGATGTTCAACACGTGGTCGGACTCGTGGTAGGGGCGGTGGACCTTGAGCAGTTTGACCGAGGCGTCGATCTCGCAGGCCAGGCCGACCGCCTCGACCAGGCGGGCGATCATCCCCATGCCACCATGGGCTACCCCCCGGTCCCGCTCGGCCCACTCGTAGCGGATCGGGGCTCCCCCCAGGAGCGGGCCGGACAGGTTGGGGGCCACTGCGGCTTGCAGGCGCCGCTCGATCGCCAGCTGTTCGCGCTCGAGCCTGCGTTGCAACTGTCGCCTCGGGTTGCTCATCTCCACGCTCCCTCTGATCAACAATGTTATGTAACCATAGCAGAGATCAGCTATGGTTACATGGATGTCACCATCAGGATCAATCCAACACCCAAGGGAGGACGACTATGGGTTGGCGCTCACGGGGTATCGTCGTGAACGAGGAGGTTCCTGCGTGAGTTATGTCGGGACGAGCGAGGGTGCTGGGAGCCGCCGGTGGGCGGCGGTCGCGGCGTCGGTCAGGTAGGCCAGCGGCGAGCGGTGTTGCAGGCGGCAGGTCTCGCGGATGGATTGGATGCGTTCGATCCAGCGGCTGCCCTGCTCGCACTGGGTGCCGCCTTGAAGGCGGCGCATCAGGACGGCGTGTCTGACGGCGCGCTCGGCGGCGTTGTTCGTCGGGTCGATCTGGAGGTCGGGAACGTCGCAGAAGGTCCACAGCGCGTCGTACTCCTCCAACAGTCCGGCGGCGAAGTTCGCTGTCTTGGTGTGGTGGCCGGTGGCGCATTGCTCGAGCAGTACACGGATCTGCGCTCGCGGCGGCGCCAGCTGGTCACTGAGCCAGTCCGGGTCGTGGCCGTCGGTCAGGAACTCTCGGTGGATAGCGATCACTTCGCGCGCGAGCTTGACGAGTTGTGTGCCGCGGCGGCCGGCCGCCCCGGTGCGCTGGGAGACCTCGACCAGCTGGCGAATGACGTGGCACCAGCAAAGTTGTTGTTGGAGGACGTCGAGGAAGTGATAGCCGGTGTACCGGTCGCTGATCACGAACCCGCCGAACTCATCGCCCAGCAGCGCCTTTGCCGCCTTTTGGGACCGGGTCGGGTCGATTCGAAAACACGCCACCAGCGCCGACGCCGCGACCCACAGCCACTGCTGAGCTCCCTGAAGGCGCCACGTCGTCTCGTCCATATGCACGGCCTCGGCCTTGCGGATCGCGTCCCGCAGCTCAGCCCACGGATCGGCGAGGATCGCGCTCATCCGCATGATCGCGTTGTCGATCGACCCCGTCGATGCCGGGATCCGGAACACCTCAACGACCGTCTGACGGACCTGGTCACGCGAGAGCCTAAACACGCCGGCGAGCATCGCGATATGCGCATCGATACGCGGCCCGAACCCCGACAGGGCACCCGCCGACAGCTGCGCGAGCGTCGCCTTCTGACACGCCGGGCAGCGCAACCGCAGCCGGGCGTGCTCGAACACCAGCGGGCGGATCACCGGCAACTCGAACTGCTGATGGCACACCGGATCGCCGACCCGCTCCTCGCTGCCGTCAAACACATGCCCGCAACCGCAACAGTCAGGCAGATGCGCGACCCGCTTGTCCAGCCGCTCGGGCGCGACCAGCTCCCGGGTCTTGCCCTGATGCCCCGGCTGGCCGCCGGACTTGCGCATCGAGCGCTTGTACGCCTCCCGCGCCAACCGGCGACGCTCGGCCCGAGACGCCGGCGGATCCGACGACGGCGGCTTGTCGCTATTCCCCGAGTTCTGGCCAAGGCGACGCTCGAGCTCCTCGACCCGCTCACGCAGCAGCACGACCTCGTCAAGCAACGCCAGCACCAGCTGCCCCGCCGGCTCCCCGCCCGCCAACCCGATCGCCTCTACCTCGTCACGCCGCACGCACGCAAAATTCCATGCAACACGCAGGAACCCTGCTCACAACCACGACACCCCCCTGAACGCCTACGACTATGGCGACCGAGGCCCAACTGACCGACACGATCCAACGCATCAAAGCCGCTCTGCTTGCGCTAGGCGACCTGCGGCCAGGAGCGCTCTCCGAGCAGTACAACACCTGCCGCACCCCCGGTTGTCGCTGCAAAGCCGACCCGCCCCAGCGCCACGGCCCATACCACCAGCTCAGCTACAGCCACCGCGGACGAAGCCGCACCGAGAACATCCGCCCCGAACACATCGACGCGGTCAACTCCCAGATCGCCAACTACCGCAAACTGCGCGAACTCAACGACCAATGGATCGACGCCGCCATCGAACTGGACCGCCTCCGACGCAGCACACCCAGATAAGCGTCAGGGCCGCAAGCCCACAGCCGACAGCCGACGCCCCTTCACTTCAAACCGACACGGGCCATCCCGCCTCGGCACTCAAACCCCAGGAATACCGGGTCTTCCGGGCCTTCGATGCCCATCTACCACAGTCTTACGCTTGGTTTAGGTCTAGGCGCGAGGAAGCCTCCGCGGCTGAGAGAAGCGGACGACTCCTATTCGCGCAGAGCAGGCGCCAGTGACGCAGCCGGTGCTAGTGCCAGCGGCGCGTGCGTGCCTGTGTGTGGATCCCGAGAACGTTGCTTCGCTGCCCGCCGCGCACGAGCGCTGCCGAGGCGTGGCCCGCGATCGGTCACATCTTCGCCCTGCCGGGTGTCAAACAAGTAACAGATCAATTGTGCCGGCGCCGGGCTCGCCGGCTCTGAGAAAGGAAGAACGATGCACACCGAAACCAAGAGCCAGAAGATCGCCGTCACGGGAGCCACCGGCCGGGTCGGATCGCACCTCGTCGAGATCCTCGAGCAGCGCGGACACGATGTAGTCCCGATCGCGCGCTCCAAGGGTGTCGACGTGGTCAAAGGCGAGGGTCTCGACGAGGCGCTCGTCGGGGCCGAGACGATCATCGACACGGCCACCGGGCCCTCGCCCGACCAGGAGGAGGCGACGGCATTCTTCACCGCCTCGGCGCGGAACCTGCAGCGAGCCGGCGCCGCAGCCGGGGCGAAGCGGATCGTCGTCGTCTCGATCATCGGCATCGACAAGTTCCAGGGCGGCTACAACGCGGCGAAGATGGCGCAGGAGCAGGCGTTGCTCGAAGGCCCGCTCCCGGTCCGGATCGTTCGCGCGGCCCAATTCCACGAGTTCGTCGATCCGCTGGTCGGGTGGACGATCCAGGATGGCGTCGCCTACGTGCCCGAGATGCGAACGCAGCTAGTGGCCGCCCGCGTCGTCGCCGAAACGCTCGCCGACGCGGCCGAGGAGCCGGAGATCGAGAACGGCAGGATCACCGAGGTCGCGGGCCCGCAGGAGGAGCGTCTCGCCGATGCGGCAGCGGCGCTCTTCGCCAGCCGAGGTGACTCGTTCGAGATCCGCGAGAGCCGTGGCGGTCCGCTGGCGGAGCCCGGCGACCCGGACGCCGTGGCCTATGCGGAGGGCGCCGCGCTGCCCAACCCGGGCGCGAAGCTCGCCGGTCCCAGCTTCGAAGAGTGGCTCAAAGCGGCCTAGAGGTGTAGTTCCTCACCACCGGATCCGGCGAACACTGGCCAGTCCCCCCGTCCGGGACGGCGCGGTCGAAAGCGCCGATGGCCGGGCGCAGCTTCCGCCATCGACCAGACCAAGCGTCAAAGGTCGGAAGACAGGCGCTCGCACAGCCCCGTTATCGGATGCGCACGGTGAGCATCGAGCGCTGAGCACTGTCACGGGCGGCGGTTCTGCTGTCCTATGAGTGAAGCGTGAGACGAGAGGAGCAGTCATGAAGATCTTTGTAGCGGGCGCCTCGGGCGTTCTCGGCAGAGCGCTCGTCCCGCAGCTCGTGGCGGGAGGCCACGAGGTGGTCGGGATGACCAGGAGCGCATCGAAGCAGGACCTGGTGCGCGGTCTGGGAGCGCGCCCGGTCGTGGCCGACGCTCTGGACCCCGACGCGGTCGCCCAGGCGGTGGCGTCCGCCGAGCCCGAGGTGATCGTGCATCAGCTCACGGCGCTGTCCGGGAAGCTGTCCGCGAGGGACATGCGGCACCCCGAGCGCTCGTTCGCGGCGACGATGACCAACCGGCTGCGTACCGAGGCGAAGGATCGTCTCCTGGCCGCCGGCCGCGCCGTGGGGGCACGGCGGTTCGTGGCGCAGAGCTTCGGGGCTTTCCGATTCGCCCGCACAGGCGGGTCGGTGCAGACCGAGGCCGATCCCCTCGATCCCAACCCGCCGGCGGCGCTGGGCGCTCCGCTGGTGGGGATCCTCCATGTGGAGCGGGCGGTGAGGACGATCGAGTGGGGCGAGGTCTCGCGTCGCGCTACGGCGGTTTCTACGGTCCGGGGACCGCGATCAGCCCGACACCGGACGCGCAGATCGCGGCGCCGGTCCGCAAGCGCCGGTTCCCGATCGTCGGCGACGGTGGTGGCGTCTGGTCGCACATCCACATCGACGACGCCGCGACCGCGACCGTCGCCGCGGTCGACCGTGGCGAGCCGGGTATCTACAACATCGTTGACGACGAGCCCGCGCCGGTGCGGGAGTGGCTGCCGGTACTGGCGAACGCGCTCGATGCCAAGCCGCCGAGGCGTATCCCACGTTGGCTGGGGCGGCTGGCGGGTGGCGAGCGCTGCTGGATCAGTGGGAGAGCTCGCTCCTCCGCGTGCTTGAGGTGCCGGTTGAGCGCGGAGACGAGTTGCTCGAGCGGCCGATCGATCCCGGGCGCGGTTGTGATTGGCAACGCCGCGTCGAGGGCGGTGAGGAGCGGGTCGAGCACCGCATGTTCGTCCTCCATCTGCGTGAGCAGCGCGATGTCCTCCGGGCGGTTCGCGACCGCTCGGTAAAGGCGCGGCCACAGGTGGTGTCCTCGACGGTGTGGTGTATCTGCAACTGCGTCGTGAAGTTCTCCCAACCCGCGCGCACATTGGCGGTTCCGGCATTACCCACGGTTGCGGCGGCGGTGAGCTGCCCCACGTCGCGCCTGAGAGCGGCGTGAGTGACGTACATCATCGAGAAGTCGATGTTCTCCCGGAGGTGGTCGCTGGTGGTCTTGGCCACTGTAGTCACTGGTGTCCTCCTGTATCGATGGGGTGGGCGATCTCGCCGCTCAAAGGGTTCGCGAACTCTCGGATGAGCTGAGCGAGCCGGGTTGGCTGGTCAAGGGGAATGAGCGTGTAGCTGTCGGGGATCTCGACCAGGCCTCCTTGCGGTAGGAGGTCGGTCAGGCGGTGGCCGTGCTGGGGTGGCATCACGCGGTCGAGCTATACCCAGAAGTTGTGGATACGCGTGAAGAGGAAGGCGGCGTACCTTCCCGGTTGATTGAAGACCGAAGCCGGCGATGGCCGGCAGGAAGGCACGCCATGGTGGATGTTCGCAGGCTCCCCGTCGGGGAGGACAACGAGATGCGGGTCACGCTCGATGATCTCGCGCGGGAGGGCGCGCTTCGGATGATTGCGGCGGCGCTTGAGGCCGAGGTTGACGAGTACGTTGCGTCGTTCGTCGATGAGCGCGGCGAGGACGGCCAGCGGCTGGTGGTCCGCAACGGGAAGGCGAAGGAGCGCAAGCTGACGGTCGGGTCGGGCACGGTGCCGATCCGGGCGCCGCGGGTGAACGACAAGCGGGTCGATGAGCAGACCGGGGAGCGCCAGCGGTTCAGCTCGCGGATCCTGCCGGCGTACGCGCGGCGGTCGCCGAAGGTGACCGAGGTGCTGCCGATCCTCTACCTGCACGGGCTCTCGACCGGCGACTTCGCGCCCGCGCTCAGAGATTTGCTGGGCGAGGACGCGTCGGGGCTGTCGTCGAGCTCGATTCAGCGGCTGACCGAGCAGTGGCAGGCCGAGCACGCCGCGTTCCGCACCCGAGAGCTGCGCTTCCACCGCTACGCCTACCTGTTCGTCGACGGCGTGAACGTGGCTGTCCGCCTCGGTGAGGACTCGAAGCCTCTGCTTGCTGGTCGTGATCGGCGTCCGTGAGGACGGCGAAAAGGAGCTGCTCGCCGTGGAGGATGGCTACCGCGAGAGTGAGGACTCGTGGGCGGCGGTGTTCCGCGATCTGCGCGACCGGGGGATGCACGAGCCGAAGCTCGTGACTGGCGACGGGGCGCTCGGCGCGTGGGCGGCGCTGCGCAGCGTGTTTCCCGGCGCGCGAGAGCAGCGCTGCTGGGTGCACAAGACAGCGAACGTGCTCGATGCGCTCCCGAAGCGGCTGCAGCCGCGCGCGAAGAGCCTGCTGCACGAGATGGCCGAGGCGCCCACCCGTGCCGACGCGTGCAAGGCGCTGGAGCGGTTCCGCTCCGAGTTCGACGCCAAGTACCCGAAGGCAGTCGCGAAGCTCGACAAGGACTGGGACGCGCTCACCGCGTTCTTCGACTTCCCCGCCGAGCACTGGCGGCACCTGCGCACGACGAATCCGATCGAGAGCAGCTTCGCGACCGTCAAGCTGCGCACCAAGGTCTCCAAGGGCGCCGGCTCCAAGAAGGCCGCGCTCGCGATGGCCTACAAGCTCTTGGACGCCGCCCAGGAGCGCTGGCGGCGGTGCAACGGCCACGAGCTCGTCGGCGACGTGCTCGACGGCGTGAGGTTCAAGGACGGGATCAAGGTCACTGACGACGAAACCACGACGGACGAGAGGGTCGCCGCCTGATCATTCTTCATTGCCGAATCCACAACATTTGACAGTTGCTCCACGCGGTCGCTGCTCGCCCACACGACGAGCGCGGGGCGGTCGAAGCTGGGCAGGCCGTTGGCCGCTTCGAGTAGGAGATCGGGCTCGGCCGCGGCCGCGCGGAGCATGCGGGCGGCGTCGCGGCGGATCTCGCGCTGCTCGAGGACCGGCTTGATCCAGCGAGCAGTAGTCGCGTCCCCTCGGATCGTCAGCCATCCGAAGGCAATCGGAAGCCGCCTCAGCGGCCGCAGCCGCATCTGCTGCATGAACAGACCGAACAGGGCGGGCGGGAGCTTGCCGGCGAGCAGCAGCGCCTTACCGGTGAGCCCGGGAGGGAAGTTGTCGAACGCGTCGCAAGAGACGAGCACAACGCGGGACACCTGGCCCACGCGATCTCGCATCAGCAGCTGGACGAGCGCTCCGCCGGTGTTGTTGCCCACGAGCGTGACGTCGTCCAACTCGAGGCGGTCAAGCAGTTCCGCGACGAGGCACGCTATCCCGCGCATCGAGAGATCTGCGTCGGATCGCATTCCGTGGCGATGGGCACCGAGCGGCAACATCGGCGCGATGCATCTGTAGTCGACCGCGAGCTCGGCGATCACGTCCGTCCACAGCGAGGCATCCATCATCAGACCGTGCAGCAGGACGATGACCGGACCGGGACCCGCGGTGTCCTCGTACTCCAGGGTTCCTCCCGAGAGCTCGACCTGTCCAGTCATGCGCCGGCCCCTTCATCGAACGTCGGTCCTGTGCTCTGCATCGTGTCCTCCTCGAGGCCGTAAGGTGTTAGATCTTG
The DNA here is from genome assembly GCA_963836065.1 of uncultured Solirubrobacterales bacterium. GTDB lineage: Bacteria > Actinomycetota > Thermoleophilia > Solirubrobacterales > Solirubrobacteraceae > Palsa-465. The sequence goes on along the minus strand of CAWIII010000033.1, from coordinate 37,800 downwards.
CTCGCGGGGGTCGCTGCTCGCATCGTGGCCACCCCTAATCGCGACCGCAGTGTTTGCCCGCGGCACCGGTAGAGCAGCCGGTGAACACGCACGCCAGCGGTCGCGGCGGCGCGGCTGCGGCCTTGACCTGCCTTTTGGCGCCCCGAGTAGCCTGGTTCGTTGACATCTTCAAGCTCGAGCAAGGGCGGATCGTCGAGCACTGGGACGTGACGCAACCAATCCCAGAGCAGGCGGAGAACGCGAACAGAATGTTCTGAGCGAGCACGACGGAGGTGTCAGATGAGCGTCTCCTCGATCGGGGAATCCCGGTTTCCAGCTCAGACCACAGAGGAGGGGATCAGCGTGACAAAAGCGATCTGGCGGGACATGCTGTCCTTCGACGGCTATCTGGCGCACGAGCTGATCGAGGATCTCGACCAGCCAGGCCATTTAATCGGAAGTTTTTTGGGTGAGGACGTGAAATCGCCCGGAGCGGCGGGGTTTTGGCCGTTCCGGGCAGGTGGATTGCTGTCTACTTGCCGGGGGTGACGCCTGCTAGCTCGAAGGCGGTGGCCTGGAGCTGGGTGGGGGTCGTGAGCTTGGTGAAGGTGTAGTCGCTGTTGCCGATCCGGATCGTGTTGCGGCAGAGCGTGCCGAGATCGGCGATCAGGTCTTCGAGGCTGTGGGCGGGATGTCCGTCGGCGCTGCGGGCGCTGCCGGCCTTGGCGATCGCGTTGTGTGAGCGTTGCGCGGGCGCGACCGGGTCGGTCGTTGAGAGTGGTGTGTCGTCTGTGAACAGCATCGGCGCGAGTCGGCGGGTGAGCTCGAACTGCACGTAGCGGGCGAGCATGCAGAGGAACACGTGCGCGCGGACGCGATCATCGAGGCGGTGGTGCACAGGTCGGATCTCGAGCGTGCTGTTCATCTCTTTGAAGCAGCGCTCGTTGACTTTGAGTTGCTTGTAGGCGCGCACGAGGGCGGCAGAGCCGATCCTGGTGGCGGGTTCTTGGGTGCGGATCACGTAGATCCCGTCCAGCAGCGCTTCCTCGTCGATCTGGGGCTGGTTGCGCCGGTAGCTAAACGCGCCGTCTGAGATCTGGAGGGCGAAGAGCTTGGCCATCTTGCGCTTGTTCACCACGCGCCCGGCGCGCTCGCCGATCTTCCCCGCGCTCGCGTGCTTGAGCCGGCCGCGGTCACCCTCGACCATCAGTTTGACCTTCCGCAGATCGGCCTCGGTGAGCGCGAGGAGCTCCTCGCGCTTGCGCGCGCGCTCGCCGGCGAGCTGAGGGTTGCGGCAGACGACCAGCCGCTCATCGGGGAACTCCGGCGATGAAACCTCGCACAGGCCTTGCTCGTCGAACAAAGAGAGCTGAAAGCTGGGGGCGAGCGTCAGCTTCTGGATCTGCGGGGCGCGCAGCGCGGTGATGAACCCCACATCCTGCTGCTTGAGCGCCTTCACGCGAGCCTCGGTGATCATCCCGCGATCGCCGACGAACACGAGGCGCTCGATCCCGAAGCGCCCCTTGACACGTTCCACGGCGGGGCCGAGGGTGGTCGGGTCCCCGGTGTTGCCCTTGTGCACCTCGATCGAGACGGGCTGCCCCTCCGGCGCGCACACGAGCCCGTAGCTGATCTGCGGCTTGCCCGGCTTACCGTCACGCGAGTAGCCAACCGCACCGAGTTCGCAATGGCGGCCCTCCAGATAGCTCGAGGACAGGTCATACAGCACGAACCCCTCGCCAGCGAGGTGGCGGCGCGCGAGTGCCTTCTCGATCCGCTCCTGACGCTCAAGCAGCCAGTCCATCGCTCCGAGCAGCTCAGCCTCGCTGAGCTCCCCGAGTGAGAGCTCCTGCGCGAGCGTCGTCTGCGCCACCAGCCTCGTCGTCGAGAGCTTCGAGCACGGCGCCAGCAGCCGCTGGCAGATCATCGCGACCACTAGATCCCGCTCGCGGCAACGATCACGCGAGATCAGCCGCTCCAGATCCAGCGCCCGCAGCACCCCCAGCAGCAGGGCGACGTGCCGATGCGGCAACGAGCGGAGGATCGCGAACTCCTCGTCGAGGTCGAGCAGCCGCCGGCCGGCGAGCATCGCCCGCAACCCGTCGACCATCCACTCCTCCAGATGCGAGAGGTTCCCGACCGTCTCGTTCTTCACCCGGCCGTCCTCGCGGTAGGAACGGCGCAGCAGCGTGGTCTTGTACTCAGTCCCCTTGTAGTGGCGACGCGTGACCGCCACATGAACCTTGCCGCCGCGCTTAGCCACGCGAGAATCATCTCACACGGAGCCCGCTCTGTCAAGCATTTTAGTGTCTACAAATCCCAGTCTGAAAAGACCCGATCGCCCGTAGAGGCTGGCGATCGGGCCTCAGACGCTCAAAAACTTCCGATTAATTGTCATCAGTCGCTGGGCGAGCCGCGAGGCCGCCGATGCCGCAATGAGCTATGCCTCACATCCAAACGCCAGGCGTGCCGACCACCTGGTCAGCGAGCCGTGCCGCCGCACAGTGGGCGCGCCGTTGTGACCCACCGCGCCGTGGCGGCTTGTGCGCCAATCCCGGCCTCGCCGTCTGAGACTTCGGCGTGACCCGGAGTCCGTTCATCCGCGCGCGAAACGCGGACAGCTCTGGCGTTACGACCGCTCAGTCGGCCGCCGATACCAACGATCCGACGAGGCGAGGCTCTCGTCAATGTCGTTCCCACTCGGGTCGAGCATCTCGTGGCGCCAGGGTGCGCGAGCGTGACCCGTACCGCCGCGCCGGCGTTGGCCACGGTCAGCGTTCGATGCTCGGAGTCGCTCGCCACGCTCGCCATCGTCCGCCTAGTGGGCCGTTTGGTTGATTCGTGTGCAGTACCGGGCGATCGATTCGATGATCTGATCAGCGGTCTTGGTCCACGCGAACGGTTGTGGGTTCTCGTTCCAGGTCTCGATCCACGCGGGGATGTCTTTGTTGAGGGCGGGGACGGAGCGGTGCGCGGAGCGTTTGAGCTTCTTGGTGGTGAGTTCGGCGAACCACCGCTCGACGAGGTTCAGCCAGCTGCTGGAGGTCGGTGTGAAGTGCAGCTTGAAGCGCGGGTGCGCGAGCAGCCAGCGTTTGATCTGCGGGGTCTTGTGGGTCGAAGCGTTATCGAGCGCGAGGTGTACGTCGAGGTCGGCGGGGACCTGCTGGTCGACCGTCTGGAGGAACTTCTTGAACTCGATCGCGCGGTGGCGGGAGTGCAGCTTTCCGATCACCTTCCCGGTCGCGAGATCCAACGCGGCGTACAGGCTCGAGGTGCCGTGACGCTTGTAGTCGTGGGTCGCGCGCTCCGGGGTGCCAGGGAGCATCGGCAGGATCGGCGCGGTCCGATCCAGCGCTTGGATCTGGGACTTCTCGTCGACCGCGAGGACCACGGCCCGCTCGGGCGGGTTCAGGTACGGGCCGACGACGTCACGGACCTTCGCGGTGAACTGCGGGTCCTCGGACAGCTTCCACTTCTCCTGGCGGTGGGGTTGCAGCCCGAACGCCCTCCAGATCTCAAACACCGTCGACTGCGTCAGCCCGACCTCCCTGGCCATCGACCGCGTCGACCAGTGCGTCGCGTCCGTTGGCGTGGTCTCCAACGTCTTGATGATCACCTCATCGACCTGCTGATCGGTGATCGTCCGCGGCCGCCCCGGCCGCGGCGCGTCCACCAGGCCATCCAGCCGCTCAGCGGCGAACCGGTTGCGCCACTTGCGGACCGTCGCCACGCTCACCCCGAGATCCCGGGCGATCTGACTGCTGCTCTGACCCTCAGCCGCAGCGAGCACAATCCGCGAGCGCAACGCCAGCGCCTGCGCGCTGGTATGCCGCCGCGACCACGACACCAACTGCTCACACTCACCCTCGGTGAGCTCGATCGAAACTGCTGTAGGAGATGGCATGACACCAACCGACCCCAGCTACACACGAATTAGACCATCAGGAGGGCTTGGATCAGCGGGCGGGGAAGCTGTAGCTGAGGGTGCGGCCGCCCCACCAGGGAACCTCGATGCGTTTGTCTTGGTAGCTGGCGTCGAGTAGCGCGGGGGTGTGGGTGCGGCGTCGGAGCGCGACTTCGATGTGGCCGGGGGTGAAGCGTAGTTCGCCGATTCCGTCGATCAGCTGGGCGCGGAGCGTGTCGGGGGTCTGGTTGCGGTAGGCGGCGTGCAGGCCGTGGGCGAAGTGTCGGTAGATGAGGTCGGCGAGGATCGTGAGCGCGACGTCGAAGTCGACGGCGAGCGGGACTTGGGCGCAGAGCGAGTCGAGGTGGAAGGCGCGGATCTGTTCGGCGAGCTGGTTCTCGATCCCCCAGCGTTTGGCGTAGCGCTCGATCAGCTGCTTGGGGGTGAGGTCTTGGCGGTTGGTGAGGAGCAGCGTTGGCTGGTCGCGGCCGAGGCCTTTGACGGCGAGTTGGCGGAAGGTGCGGCCTTTGAGCGTGACCGGGTGTTCGTGGTAGCTGGCGGTCTTGTGCTTGCCGGGGCGGTCAAGCCGGGTGTTGGTCCACCCGCTCGCGGGCAGCTGCTCGAGCGTGGCGATCAGCTTCGGGGAGCGCTGGCGCAGCGTGATGAAGGCGACGCCCAGCTCGTCGTTCAACCGTGTAAGCGTGATCGAAAGGACTGGTCATGTCTTCATTTCCTGTGTCTACCAGTCATAACATTGCGTCATCCGCGGCTCGGCTGACGACCTCGAGCTTGGTTATGTGAATCCGAGCGAGAGCAAAGCGAGCTCGTTGAGAGCGCCGGCGTGGAGCGCTGCCGGGTTGCCTGGCGGCCCGGCGCTCGCGATCCGGAGCCTGAGATCCCTGATGAGGTGCTCGATGCGTTGCTGGCGGGCGCGAGCACTGCGCAGGAGATCGCTGGGCCCGACGGTGCTGGCGCATGTCACCCGCCGGCTCTTGAATCGGGCGCTCGAGGCGGAGCTCACCGCGCATCTGGGGTATGCGGCCGGGCAGGCGCCGCGCGGAGGGTCCGGGAACTCGCGGAACGGCAAGCCGTCCAAGACGCTGATCACCGATCACGGGCCGTTGCAGATCAGCTCGCCGAGGGATCGCAAGGGTACGTTCGCACCGCAGATCGTCAAGAAGCGCCAGACGCGCTGGGTGGGGTTTGACGAGAAGGTGATCAGCCTCTACGCGCGCGGGCTGACGGACCGCGAGATCCAGGGGCACCTGGCCGAGATCTACGGGAGCGAGGTCTGCCGGATCTGATCTCGCGGATCACCGACGCGGTGCTCGAGGACGCCAAGGCATGGCAGCACCGGCCGCTCGAGCGGTTGTATCCGATCGTCTACCTCGACGCGCTGGTGGTCAAGATCCGCGAGGCCACACGGTGCGGAACTTCGCCTGCTACGTCGCGATCGGCGTGAACCTCGAGGGTGAGCGCGATGTGCTCGGCCTATGGTTTCAGCGCACCGAGGGCGCGAAGTTCTCGATGCACGTCCTGACCGACATCAAGACCCGCGGCGTCCAGGACATCCTGTTCGTCTGCGTTGACGGCCTCAGCGGGTTCGTCGAGGCGATCGAGCGACCTTCCCGCACGCCACAGTGCAAACGTGCTCGTGCACCAGGTCCGCAACTCGCTGAAATTCGTCTCCTACAAGGACCGCAAGCACGTTGCCGCCGACCTGCGCACGATCTACACGGCCGCCAACGCCGACCACGCCGCCGATCAGCTGCAGGCGTTCGCCGAGAAGTGGGCGAGCGCTACCCGACGATCAGCCAGAGCTGGCTTGAGCACGAGCTCGGCGAGGTGCTCGTGGGTGGTGAGCTTTCCGTCGAACACCAACAGCTTCGGCAGCTCGCCATGGGTGCGCTCGTAGAAGCGGCAGAACTCGATCACCTCGCCTGCCTGCGCCCGTGCGGTCAGCTCGGCGTTGGCGTAGATGATCGTGTGCTGTTGGCCGTCTTGGGCGATGAACGTCAGCACCGAGCGGGTGCGCTGCGAGCGGCGGGGAACGTAGTGTTTGTCGAGGATCGTGTCCTCGCCGTAGCTCATGATCGCGTGAAAGTCGAGGTTGAGCCCCTGGTCGCCCAGCAGCCCCGCGTCGCTGAGGCGGGGCTGCAGCGCCTCGAACAACGCCACTTGCTGGGCGCGGGTGGTGCGATAGGAGTAGGTCTTCAAGTGCCAGGTCTTGGGCAGCGCGTTGAGCCCGCAGAACAGCCCGAGCGCCGGGTCATGAACCACGTTTTGCACGTGGCTGCGCCGGCGACGACCGGCGAGCTTGAGCGTCATCAGCGACAGCACCGAGCGCAACGCGGACAGCTGGCTGGTGGACGGCCAGCCGGCCGCCTCGATCAGCCCGGGCAAGTCGAGCTCGATCAGGTCGCCGATCAACAAAAACAGCCCGGCGTGCTGGGTCTCAAGCCTGCCCGACTCGGGCCACTCGGCGTCTTCGAGCACGTGCACCTTCGGCGCGGAGAGCCGCTCGGGCTGTCCCTCGCCGTTGGGCTTGGCGGCCGGCCTGGGCATCCGTGAGAGCCCGGCCTCTTTGAGGATCTCCCACACGGCGGTGCGCGACAAGGGGGTGCCCGCCCGCTCGAGCTCGGCCACGATCTCCTCGATCCCGTGGCGGGAGCGGCGCAACCCGATCACCCGCTCGCGGGCGGCGTCCTTCTTCGGCTGATGCTTGGGCCCCGGGCGCGATGAGGAGAACAGCTCCGCGAGATCGGCCTGTCGGTACTGGGAGATCAGCGTCTGCACGCTTGCCTTGCTGTAGCCGAAGCGCTCGGCGATCTGGGCGGCCGAGAGTTCCTCGACCCAGTAGGCGCGCAGCGCTTCATACCGACGCTGGGCGGCAAGCGTCGGGTCCGTAAAGCGCTCGTGTCCCGGACGGGCCATAGCTCAGTCGAATTGGTGAACGAAACGCCGCGTATGATGCGTGATCCCGCGGACGGATCGATGCCGCGACCGTACCCCGGCCATCAAACCCACGCGAAATCCGGGCTATCAACCGGGCGAGCCGGCGCGCCGAGCGCCGCCGCCCGCAGGCACTACCCCAAGCAGAGCACCGCTCATCGTCCACCAATCCTGATGAACCAAGACCAAGATCCCCGTTCGCTGCCCAACGCCGCTCACAGACCATCCCGCTACAGGCGAATTAGTGAACAACCCCCCGCCGACAATCCAGGCTAAGCGGGCTCAGCGACCGCGTCGCCGCGCTCGACGGCGAGCTGGTCGTCGATAGCCCGGTCGGCAAGGGCACGCGTGTGACAGCCGGGATCCCGTCGTCCGAGGCCGACGCGTGAGCAGCTGGGTCCGCGGCCTCGTGTCGATCGCGTTGGGCGCGGTAGTGTAAACAGGAGCGTGACCAGCGCGCCGAGAAACAGCGTGGCCCCCATCGGTTTGGGTCCGCTCATCGCGAAGCCGAAGATCAGGGATACGGCGATCGCGATCACGGCAAGCCCGATGGCCGCGATCCACGGTGTGCGAAGTTTGCGGTGAATGCTCGCGGCTTGCGGCGAGAGCAGCTTGACCCGACCGAGCGCGAACGCCACCCGTGACGCGGCGTTGAACTCGCCGCTGAGACTCGCCCACGTGCTGTTGATGACCGCGATCAACACCAGCACCCACGCGCCGCCCCACACAACGTGTGCGATTCCATCCCAGGGGTCGCCGCTGTTGTAGGCGACGAACGTGTCCTTACCGAAGGTGATCTTGTGGGGCCCCCAATACACAACGCCGGCGTACATCAGTACATCGCAAGCGTCCAGAAAATCCCGATCACCACCGCCGATCCGATCACCGCACGGCGGACCGCACGCCGCGGTCCTCGCGCCTCCTCCGCCAGAAACGCCGCGCTCTCGAACCCCGCGAACGCCAGCGCCCCATAGATCATCGCGGCGAAGATCGACCCCCAGCCGTTGGCGTTGCCGTTGGTCGGCGAGAACACCGACAGCGTGTTGCGTCTCCCCGCCTTGATGATCAGCCAGAACGACAGCACGCTGAAGACCGCCATCTCGAAAACCCCCATTACCACCTGGACCTTCGCCGAGGGCCTGATCCCCGAGACCACCAGTCCAGCCGCCGCGCATATACAGAACACCACGATGGGCGCCCACAGCCAACTCGGCGCGCCCAGCTGCGAGGTGAGATTGTCCTGCGCGATCAGACCCAGTAGCAGCGCGATCAGCCCGGCGTCGATGATCAGGTAAGCCGCCACCAGCAGCCACGACAGCATGAACCCCCACCCCTCCCCCATCCCCGCCGCGACATACGTGTAGAGGCCGCCAGCCGACGGCAGCTTCGACCCCAGCTCACCGATACTCACCGCGATCAACAATTTGATCGCGCGTGTCCGGCAGGTCGTCGACAGCGCTTCTGCTCGGCGACCGAAGGAGCCATGCCCTAGACCCTATGGAGGATGATTCGCCGGAACGTTGAAGGCCGGACCTCGAACGCATTATGCGGGAGTTTGACTGGCCGGAGAGTGGCTCCGGCTGACCCCATACGAAGGAGGTCCGGCCGTGACCGGAACGATGACATGGGCCGCGATGGATGTCCACGCGCGCTCGACCTACGCCGCGTCGCTGGACGTCATGACCGGCGAGCTGTCGCGCCAACGATTCGATACCGGGGCGATCGAGCCGGTCGTTGGGTGGCTGACCGGGCTGCCGGGGCCGGTGCGCTGCTGCTACGAGGCGGGCCCGACCGGGTTTGGCCTGTACCGGGCGGCGGTCGCTGCCGGTGTCGATTGTCAGGTGATCGCACCGTCAAAGACGCCGCGTCCGTCCGGGGATCGCCACAAGTCCGATCGCCGCGACACCGACCTGTTGTTGCGGCAGTTGATGGCCGGCGCGTTGACAGCGGTCGCGGTCCCGTCGGCGACGTTCGAGGCGGCGAGGGACCTGGCCCGCGCGCGCGAGCAGGTCCGGGTCGATCTGATGCGTTGCCGGCACCGGCTGTCCAAGCTGCTGCTAGGTCACGGCCGGGTGTGGGATCGCAGCACGTGGACCAAGGTGCACCGCCAGTGGCTTCACGCGCAGCGCTTCGAGCAACAGAACACCGAGCTGGCGTTCATCGACAACCTCGCCGCGTGCGACGGGCTGAGTGCCCGCAAGGACGCTCTGGACGAGCGGCTCTCGTGGGTCGCGACCGACCCGGAGTTCTCGCCGCTGGTCCGCCGGCTGCGCGCGTTCCGTGGGATCGACACGCTCTCGGCGCTGATCATTGTGCTCGAGGTCTCAGACTTCACCCGCTTCCCGCGCGCCGCGCAGCTCGGGTCGTGGCTGGGGCTGGTGCCCTCCCGCGAGCAATCCGGCGAGACCGATCGGCACGGGTCGATCACCAAGACCGGCTCGCGCTACGCCCGACGGATCCTCGTCGAGGCCGCCTGGCAGTATGCCCGCCCACCCGGGCTCGGCCGGGCGCTGTACGAGCGCCAGGAGGGGCTGCCCGACCACGTCCTGCAGATCGCCGCGCGCGCCCAGGCACGCCTCTACCGGATCCACAAGCGGATGCGCGAGCGCAAGAAGCCCGGCAACGTGATCGTCGTCGCGTGCGCGCGCGAGCTCTCCTGCTTCCTCTGGGCCGCCGCCATTGCCCCATAGCCCGATCTGACAGCCCGCTCCCGCTCAGGTGGGGAGGCGCCGGGCCCCGAAGTCCGCTGGCACGCGCGATGAAACTATGGGCAGCCCTCACCAGGCCACGCCCGCTCCTAGACACGCGTCCGCCAGCGACGAAACCAGGGACCTGGGGTAGCCAACCCCCGCATATGAGACTGACCGACGTCGAGAACTTCGCCCGGCGCCTCCCCACCCGAGCAACCCTTCCACCAACCACCGGCGGCAACGACGGCGGAACAATCAACGCTGCCCACTTGACAAACGTTCCTCCATATGAGCTTGCGACCGAGCGTGGCAGCGTACCCCCGGCGGTCGCTCGGTGGATCACCTTGCGTCGCGCTGATACCCACGGCTCGTCGTATGTGAGGACCTCAGCGGGCCAAGCAGGCTCAAGCTCGCTCAGATCCTTTCGGTCACGGCCCGACCGGCGCCACGTTGAGGTTGAGGTGGAAGAGGTTGTCCGGGTCGTAGCGCCGCTTCACATCGGCAAGGCGCTCGAGGGTGGCCGGCGGATAGGCGCGCCGGACACCCTCCTCGCCCTCGTCGGCGAGGAATCCGACGTAGGCCGCGGACCCGTCGCCGAGCGCCGTCACCAGGCTCCGCGCCCAGGCTTCGTGCTCGGGGCCCTCGTCGGGGCTTTCGTACATCGCAGCAACGTTCACCATCATCTTCGCGCCGCGATGGCCGAACGCGGTCGCCGCCTCGGAAACGCGCGCCATCGCACCGCCGAGCCCGCGGAGCTGGACCCCGGCCATCTCGGCGGTTGAGGTCTCGAGGTGCTCGAGGATCGCCTCCGCCGCACCGGGCGCGAGGGAATCGACGAGCACGTTCGTCCCCGCGGAGGCCGCGGGCCGTGGGCCCTCCGGCCCCTCGTACATCTGCGGGTAGCGGATCGGACGGACCATGTCGGCGAGCGGCGTCGCGAGCGCGCGGATCGGGGCGATCGCCCGCTCGCCGGGCTCGGCGCCTCCCGCGTAGACCATCAACGCCATGACGATCGGCGTGCCGTGCGCCTTGGCGGGGATGAACGGCATCGGCGGCGCCTTCGTCACGTTGGCGATCACCGACAGCTCCTCGGGGGCGGCCTCGGCGGCGGCGACCAACCCGTCGATCACCTCGACGCTCGCCGGGAGCATCAGCATCCCACCGACCACGTCGTCGATCTCGTGGAGCCGGAACCGAAGCCCGGTGACGGCGCCGAAGTTGCCACCGCCGCCCCGGAGCGCCCAGAAGAGGTCGGGGTGGCTTGCCTCGTCGACCCCGAGGAGCTCGCCGTCGGCGGTGACCACCTCGGCGCCGAGGACGTCGTCGATCGTCAGCCCGTGCTTGCGGACCAGGAAGCCGACGCCGCCGCCGAGGGTGATGCCTCCGACCCCGACCGAAGCGGTATCGCCGAGCCCGGTCGCGAGGCCGTGCTCGCCAGTCGCCCTGGTGTAGCCGCCGCCGTTCACGCCCGGCTGCGCCCACGCTGTGCGGCTCCCGGCATCGATCTCGACCGCGTTCATCTCGGAGAGGTCGAGGACGATTCCGCCCTCGGATGTCCCGTGCCCGGCGCGGCTGTGGCCGCCGCTGCGGACCGCGAGCTCGACGCCGGTCTCGCGAGCGAAGTTGACTACGCGGGCGACTTCGGATGCGTCGGCTGCGCGGACGATCGCCGCCGGCCGGCGGTCGAACCCGGTGAAGAAGACGCCGCGCGCGAGGTCGTATCCGGGATCGTGCGGGCCGACCACGCTGCCGTTCAGGTCGGCGCGGAGGTCAGCGATCGGGATGTCGGGTGTGGTTTTCACGTGTACTCCTTGGCTCGAGGGTGGCTAATCACGGGTAAGACCAATCCGGTCGGAGAGCCAGAGCCGGTCCTCATGCCAGCGCGACTCGGCCGAAGGCGAAACCACCCATCGGACTCCGATAACGTCTCCTTCGCCCTCCGGTCAATCGGCCACGTAACTGCCGCTATGTGGACAGGGACCCACGGAGGCCTGGGAAATCCATCGCTCAGCGAGCGATCTCCAGTCGTTGTCTCACCACAGGCTCCCTGGGCTTGTCGTTGGTGGCTCGAGTCGAGCGCTGGGGCAGTTGCGTGGGTCATGCTTGGGCGGGCTCGGGGAGGGCGTTCGCGCCGGGATGGGGTTCCTCGCCGCGGGTGTTCGTCGCCCGCAGCCCGAGCACGGCGGAGGCGAGGATCAGGATGCTCCCGACGAGCAGCGCTCGCTGGAAGCCTGATGTGAGGGCGTGCGCGACCGGTGTGTGCGCCGCGAGCAGCTGGTTGGTGCGGCTGGTGGCAACGGCGGTGAAGATCGCGAGCCCGAGCGCGCCGCCGACCTGTTGGGAGGCGTTGAGCAGCGACGCGGCGAGCCCCGCCTTGTCGGCTGGTACGCCGGCGTTGGCCGCGGTGGTGACCGCGACGAACATCGGCCCGACGCCGAACGAGAGCACCAACATGCCCGGAAGCAGGTCTGAGAGGAAGGACCCGTCGACCGGGATCCTGGAGAGCCAGTACATGCCGCCGGCGGCGATCACCGCACCGCCGACGATCACCGGCCGGGTCCCGATCCGGGAGAGCAGCTGAGATGAGATCCCGGCGGCGGTCCCGATCGCGAAGCACAGCGGCAGGTAGGCGGCGCCGGTCTGGATCGCCGAGTAGCCGAGCACGTTCTGCATGTACAGGGTGAGGTAGAAGAACATGGCCAGAAGGCCGGCGAACGCGATCAGCTGGGTGACATTGGAGAAGCCCAGGCCGTTGATCCGGAAGATGGACAGCGGCGTGAGCGGGTTGCGGTGGCGCAGCTCGTTAGCCACGAACGCCGCGAGCAGCGCGAGCGCGCCAGCGAGCTCAGCGATCGTCCGCGGCTTGCCCCAGCCGACGGTGGGTGCCTTCACCAGGGTGTAGACCAGCAGCAGCACCCCACCGGTCGCCAGGACGGCTCCAAGCACGTCAAAGTTGGCAAACCGGGCGCTGCGCCGGTCATCGGCGATCAGCTTGTAGATTCCGCCGAGCACGAGCATCACGGCGATTGGGTTAACGAACATCACCCACCGCCACCCGGGTCCCTCTGTCAGGAGCCCGCCTAAGAGCACCCCGACAGCCGACGCAAGCCCGGCGATGCCCCCCCACACCCCGAGCGCCGTGTTCCGGTCCTTGCCCTCCTTGAAGCTGGTGGTGAGGATCGAGAGTGCCGCAGGGAGCGTCATCGCGGCGCCGAGGCCCTGCGCCATCCGCGCGGCGACCAACACGCCCGAGCTTCCGGCAACCCCGCCGACCAGCGACGAGACCCCGATCAGCACCACCCCAGAGACCAGGACCCGCCGGCGGCCCAGCAGGTCGGCCGCGCGACCGCCGAGCAGCATGAACCCGCCGTAAGTGAGCAGGTAGCCGCTCGGGACCCACTGCAGGCCCGAAACGGAGAAGTGCAACGCGCGGCGGATGGACGGCAGTGCGATGTTGACGATGGACGCGTCGACGAAGTCGAGGAACGCCACCCCGCACAGCAGCGCCAGCGTGAGCTTGCCGCGCCGGGTCGCAAGAAACGATGATGGGGTGATGGGCGAAGTCATCGATAGACCTCCTGATCCTTCATCGGTGGGGGTTACTCGGATTCATCCGTCGTTGGCTGCCGATAGCTCGGCCCGAAGGGTCGCGATCTCGATCACGGCCGCGGTCACGTAGAGCCGGCGGGTGGCCTCGAGCTCCACCTCGAGATCCGTCATGTAGGCCTCGATGTCTGCGACGCCGATGCTCCGAGCAAGCGCGCGCTCCGCCTCGATCTCCACGAGATGAGCGCGAAGCTCTACCGCCGTCATCTGAATGAGATCGCTGAACATGGCGCAAGAATTCCGCGTCGGCGGCTAGCTGCCCATCCGGGTAGCTGGCGTCTCGTGGTGCGGTTGGCTGGCCGCTCGCGGTGCGGCCAGCCGCACGAGTCAGGACTCCCAGCCACCCGCTGCATGCAGATCTGAGGCGGCGAGGGACCGTCGACAGTCACCGCACTGCCCCGGGGCGGCCGCCCTCTAGTCCTAAACCAAGCGTAAGACTGTGGTAGATGGGCATCGAAGGCCCGGAAGACCCGGTATTCCTGGGGTTTGAGTGCCGAGGCGGGATGGCCCGTGTCGGTTTGAAGTGAAGGGGCGTCGGCTGTCGGCTGTGGGCTTGCGGCCCTGACGCTTATCTGGGTGTGCTGCGTCGGAGGCGGTCCAGTTCGATGGCGGCGTCGATCCATTGGTCGTTGAGTTCGCGCAGTTTGCGGTAGTTGGCGATCTGGGAGTTGACCGCGTCGATGTGTTCGGGGCGGATGTTCTCGGTGCGGCTTCGTCCGCGGTGGCTGTAGCTGAGCTGGTGGTATGGGCCGTGGCGCTGGGGCGGGTCGGCTTTGCAGCGACAACCGGGGGTGCGGCAGGTGTTGTACTGCTCGGAGAGCGCTCCTGGCCGCAGGTCGCCTAGCGCAAGCAGAGCGGCTTTGATGCGTTGGATCGTGTCGGTCAGTTGGGCCTCGGTCGCCATAGTCGTCCTCCCTTGGGTGTTGGATTGATCCTGATGGTGACATCCATGTAACCATAGCTGACCTCTGCTATGGTTACATAACATTGTTGATCAGAGGGAGCGTGGAGATGAGCAACCCGAGGCGACAGTTGCAACGCAGGCTCGAGCGCGAACAGCTGGCGATCGAGCGGCGCCTGCAAGCCGCAGTGGCCCCCAACCTGTCCGGCCCGCTCCTGGGGGGAGCCCCGATCCGCTACGAGTGGGCCGAGCGGGACCGGGGGTGTAGCCCATGGTGGCATGGGGATGATCGCCCGCCTGGTCGAGGCGGTCGGCCTGGCCTGCGAGATCGACGCCTCGGTCAAACTGCTCAAGGTCCACCGCCCCTACCACGAGTCCGACCACGTGTTGAACATCGCCTACAACGCGCTGTGCGGCGGCACGCGCTTGGAGGACATCGAGACTCGCCGAACCGACGCGGTGTTCTTGGACGGCCTGGGGACGCCGTCGCTGCCCGACCCCACCACCGCGGGCGACTTCTGCCGCCGCTTCGACGAGGCCTCGATCATGGCCCTCCAGGAGGCGATCAACCGGGCTCGGCTGAAGCTGTGGTCCCAGCAGCCGGCCTCATTCTTCTCCCAGACCGCCCGGATCGACGCGGACGCCTCGATCGTGGGCACCGACGGGCAGTGCAAGCAGGGCATGGACATCTCCTACAACGGCAGCTGGGGTTACTCGGCGTTGCTGGTCTCGCTCGCCAACACCGCCGAGCCGCTGTATCAGTCCCTCCACGGCGCCAACCGTCCCTCCCATGAGGGGGTCGTTCCCCTCTATGACCGATCGATCGAGCTGTGCCGGCGGGCCGGGTTCACCGACATCCTGCTGAGAGGTGACACCGACTTCTCGCTGACAACTGAGTTCGACCGCTGGGACGCCGACGGGGTGCGCTTCGTCTTCGGCTACGACGCCAAGGCCAACCTCGTCCAAGCCGCCGAAGGCCAACCTGAAGATCTCTACCACGAGCTGGTGGCCAAGACCGAACGCCAGATCGCGACGCGGCCCCGGACCCGGCCCACAAACGTCAAAGACGACATCGTTCGCCAGCGCGGCTACAAGACGATACGACCGAAGAAGGAACAGGTAGTCGAGTTCTCCTACCGGCCGCGCGCTAGCAAGAAGGACTACCGCGTGGTCGCCTTGCGCAAGAACCTGTCGATCGAGCGGGGTGACAACGTACTGTTCGATGAATATAGGTACTTCTTCTACATCACCAACGACCGCAAGCTCACCGCCGACCAGGTGATCGGCGAAGCCCACCAGCGCTGCAACCAAGAGAACCTCATCGCCAACCTAAAAAGGTTGGCGCTCACGGGGTATCGTCGTGAACGAGGAGGTTCCTGCGTGAGTTATGTCGGGACGAGCGAGGGTGCTGGGAGCCGCCGGTGGGCGGCGGTCGCGGCGTCGGTCAGGTAGGCCAGCGGCGAGCGGTGTTGCAGGCGGCAGGTCTCGCGGATGGATTGGATGCGTTCGATCCAGCGGCTGCCCTGCTCGCACTGGGTGCCGCCTTGAAGGCGGCGCATCAGGACGGCGTGTCTGACGGCGCGCTCGGCGGCGTTGTTCGTCGGGTCGATCTGGAGGTCGGGAACGTCGCAGAAGGTCCACAGCGCGTCGTACTCCTCCAACAGTCCGGCGGCGAAGTTCGCTGTCTTGGTGTGGTGGCCGGTGGCGCATTGCTCGAGCAGTACACGGATCTGCGCTCGCGGCGGCGCCAGCTGGTCACTGAGCCAGTCCGGGTCGTGGCCGTCGGTCAGGAACTCTCGGTGGATAGCGATCACTTCGCGCGCGAGCTTGACGAGTTGTGTGCCGCGGCGGCCGGCCGCCCCGGTGCGCTGGGAGACCTCGACCAGCTGGCGAATGACGTGGCACCAGCAAAGTTGTTGTTGGAGGACGTCGAGGAAGTGATAGCCGGTGTACCGGTCGCTGATCACGAACCCGCCGAACTCATCGCCCAGCAGCGCCTTTGCCGCCTTTTGGGACCGGGTCGGGTCGATTCGAAAACACGCCACCAGCGCCGACGCCGCGACCCACAGCCACTGCTGAGCTCCCTGAAGGCGCCACGTCGTCTCGTCCATATGCACGGCCTCGGCCTTGCGGATCGCGTCCCGCAGCTCAGCCCACGGATCGGCGAGGATCGCGCTCATCCGCATGATCGCGTTGTCGATCGACCCCGTCGATGCCGGGATCCGGAACACCTCAACGACCGTCTGACGGACCTGGTCACGCGAGAGCCTAAACACGCCGGCGAGCATCGCGATATGCGCATCGATACGCGGCCCGAACCCCGACAGGGCACCCGCCGACAGCTGCGCGAGCGTCGCCTTCTGACACGCCGGGCAGCGCAACCGCAGCCGGGCGTGCTCGAACACCAGCGGGCGGATCACCGGCAACTCGAACTGCTGATGGCACACCGGATCGCCGACCCGCTCCTCGCTGCCGTCAAACACATGCCCGCAACCGCAACAGTCAGGCAGATGCGCGACCCGCTTGTCCAGCCGCTCGGGCGCGACCAGCTCCCGGGTCTTGCCCTGATGCCCCGGCTGGCCGCCGGACTTGCGCATCGAGCGCTTGTACGCCTCCCGCGCCAACCGGCGACGCTCGGCCCGAGACGCCGGCGGATCCGACGACGGCGGCTTGTCGCTATTCCCCGAGTTCTGGCCAAGGCGACGCTCGAGCTCCTCGACCCGCTCACGCAGCAGCACGACCTCGTCAAGCAACGCCAGCACCAGCTGCCCCGCCGGCTCCCCGCCCGCCAACCCGATCGCCTCTACCTCGTCACGCCGCACGCACGCAAAATTCCATGCAACACGCAGGAACCCTGCTCACAACCACGACACCCCCCTGAACGCCTACCTAAAAAGCGGGGTGCGAGCCCTGCACGCCCCCGTCAACACCCTCTACGCCAACTGGGCCTACATGACCATGGCGTCACTGGCCTGGACCCTCAAGGCCTGGTGCGCGCTCATGCTGCCCGTCTCACCCCGCTGGGAAGCGCAGCACGAACAGCAGCGGTGCCGACTGCTCACCATGGAGTTCCGCACCTTCCGAGCCGCTCTGATCGACATCCCCTGTCAGATCGTCAGGACAGCCCGCTACATACGCTGGCGCATCCAAGCCTGGAACCCCTGGCTGGGCATCTTCTTCCGCCTCCTCGACGCCCTCTAACACCATCCGAGACCCGCGCTCACCCCGAGCCGGCCCACCGGCTCGGCGTCAGCCACCCAAAAACCAGCCCCCCTCGACATGAGTGAACTCCACGCACCTCAACCCCTCGCCAAAACGCTCTCCTACCAACGACAGACGAGCCGGCCCGCTACCAATCAGACCGCAAGCCACGATTTTCGCCCACAGCTCAGCACCATTCGCTTGTTTTAGGTCTAGTTGCGCTGCAGCAGCTCGAGCAGGCGTACCCAGCCCGGTCGTGGGCCGAAAGGGGTCGGCCTTCGGACTGCCGCCGTCAGCGGAAGCCCCACCATGGTTCCGCCGCACCTCTGCGATAAGGGCGGAGCCGGTCCGGCGATAATGCCGAGCCCCGCCAGGCGGTCATGCGCTCGGGCAACTCTGGCAAGGCGAGGCGCACGGACACAGCCGCCGGGTGACCGCGTCAGAGCGGGTGTCCCTGTAGCCCAATGCCTGGCTGAACGCTTCGTGCAGCTGCCGAAGGCGGGCAAAGCTGTGCCAGGGTCAGGGGCTGATGGCCACGCTTCGGGAATATCGACCGCTCGTCGACTGCCGGCAGCTCGGCTGCCTGGGCGGCGGCGAGGACATCGGCGTGGTTGATTGAAAGGTGAGGTGGTCCACGGTCATCGCCTGATCTTCGAGGTCGGTCATGACACGACACGGACCGCTGGTGGTGGGTGCAGCGGGGTCGCGTAGCTCCTCGAGGCCGAGAACCTTGACCAGACCGTTCTGACGTGCACCCTGGAGCGTGGTCAGCCGTCTCCCTACGTCGGATCCCAAGTTCGCGCATCGCGACTCATTAGCAGCCCGCATCTCGGGCGATCCCTTTCTCCGTTCAGGCATCCTCGGCCAGCGCCAGCGCCTTGGCACAAGGGCATCACCTGCGTCGGCCACGCAGGACGATCCTTCGCGACCTTCGACACACGCGGCCGGTTCTAGCTCAAGCCCCACCAGGTCCGCTCGTTTAAGTTCTCCAAGGACCCGCAGCTCGTCGAGAAGGTGGTCGACGTCGTGGGCCTCTATCTCGACCCGCCGAAGGGCGCGCTGGTGCTGTGCGTGGACGAGAAGACGCAGATCCAAGCATTGGATCGCACCCGGCCGACCCTGCCGATGAAGCCGGGCAAGGCGCAGCGGATGACTCACGACTACAAACGCAATGCCACCACCAGCCTGTACGCCGCGTTGGAGATCGCGACCGGCGAGGTCACCGGGGCGTGCTATCCCCAGCACACCCACCAGGAGTTCCTCGCGTTCCTCAACCAGCTCGTGCGCGCCGACCCGCGCCGGCCGCTGCACGTCATGCTGGACAACTCAAGCACCCATTCGACCCCCGAGGTCGAGCGCTGGCTGGAGCGCCACAAGCGCGTGCATTTCCACTTCACCCCGAGCAGGGCGTCGTGGATGAACATGGTCGAGATCTGGTTCTCGATCCTCACCAAACAACAAGTCCGCCGCGGCATCTACCACGACGTCCCCGAACTGATCGAGGCGTTCAGGGGGGTGTCGTGGTTGTGAGCAGGGTTCCTGCGTGTTGCATGGAAGTTTGCGTGCGTGCGGCGTGACGAGGTAGAGGCGATCGGGTTGGCGGGCGGGGAGCCGGCGGGGGAGCTGGTGCTGGCGTTGCTTGACGAGGTCGTGCTGCTGCGTGAGCGGGTCGAGGAGCTCGAGCGTCGCCTTGGCCAGAACTCGGGGAATAGCGACAAGCCGCCGTCGTCGGATCCGCCGGCGTCTCGGGCCGAGCGTCGCCGGTTGGCGCGGGAGGCGTACAAGCGCTCGATGCGCAAGTCCGGCGGCCAGCCGGGGCATCAGGGCAAGACCCGGGAGCTGGTCGCGCCCGAGCGGCTGGACAAGCGGGTCGCGCATCTGCCTGACTGTTGCGGTTGCGGGCATGTGTTTGACGGCAGCGAGGAGCGGGTCGGCGATCCGGTGTGCCATCAGCAGTTCGAGTTGCCGGTGATCCGCCCGCTGGTGTTCGAGCACGCCCGGCTGCGGTTGCGCTGCCCGGCGTGTCAGAAGGCGACGCTCGCGCAGCTGTCGGCGGGTGCCCTGTCGGGGTTCGGGCCGCGTATCGATGCGCATATCGCGATGCTCGCCGGCGTGTTTAGGCTCTCGCGTGACCAGGTCCGTCAGACGGTCGTTGAGGTGTTCCGGATCCCGGCATCGACGGGGTCGATCGACAACGCGATCATGCGGATGAGCGCGATCCTCGCCGATCCGTGGGCTGAGCTGCGGGACGCGATCCGCAAGGCCGAGGCCGTGCATATGGACGAGACGACGTGGCGCCTTCAGGGAGCTCAGCAGTGGCTGTGGGTCGCGGCGTCGGCGCTGGTGGCGTGTTTTCGAATCGACCCGACCCGGTCCCAAAAGGCGGCAAAGGCGCTGCTGGGCGATGAGTTCGGCGGGTTCGTGATCAGCGACCGGTACACCGGCTATCACTTCCTCGACGTCCTCCAACAACAACTTTGCTGGTGCCACGTCATTCGCCAGCTGGTCGAGGTCTCCCAGCGCACCGGGGCGGCCGGCCGCCGCGGCACACAACTCGTCAAGCTCGCGCGCGAAGTGATCGCTATCCACCGAGAGTTCCTGACCGACGGCCACGACCCGGACTGGCTCAGTGACCAGCTGGCGCCGCCGCGAGCGCAGATCCGTGTACTGCTCGAGCAATGCGCCACCGGCCACCACACCAAGACAGCGAACTTCGCCGCCGGACTGTTGGAGGAGTACGACGCGCTGTGGACCTTCTGCGACGTTCCCGACCTCCAGATCGACCCGACGAACAACGCCGCCGAGCGCGCCGTCAGACACGCCGTCCTGATGCGCCGCCTTCAAGGCGGCACCCAGTGCGAGCAGGGCAGCCGCTGGATCGAACGCATCCAATCCATCCGCGAGACCTGCCGCCTGCAACACCGCTCGCCGCTGGCCTACCTGACCGACGCCGCGACCGCCGCCCACCGGCGGCTCCCAGCACCCTCGCTCGTCCCGACATAACTCACGCAGGAACCTCCTCGTTCACGACGATACCCCGTGAGCGCCAACAACTGATCGCGGCGATCGAGCACTACATCGACGGCTACAACGAACGCGCGCAACCTCGTCTGGACCAAGACCCCAGAACAGATCCTCGCTAAGCGCTCGCGACTCAATTAGTGGCGTAGTCGGTGAAGGTGGTCAGGGCCGGGTGTTGAATCTGGTGGTGTGATCGACGAGGGCGCGATCGGTGTTCGGTGGGAGGCGATGAGGTCGTTGCTTGATGAGCGTGGACGCCGTCGGTGGGTGGCTGCCGAGGCGCGGTCTCATGGACGGGGTGGGATCGCGGCGGTCGCGCGGGTCACCGGGGTGTGGTTTGCGTCTGAGTCAATGACATAGATCCCGGATTTCATTAGCCCACATCTGCGAGGCTTCCGGCACGATCAGTAGGAGGTCTTGATGACCGGGCCGGGACATTCAGCAGGCAGTGACGGGGGACGTCGGAGGAAGCGGTTTCTCTCGCCTTCGCAGAAGTATGAGATCTGGCTCGCGCTGGTGCGCGGGGAAGTCTCGACGGTGGAGGCGGCCGATCGTGCGGGGGTGGATCGATCGACGATCGTGAAGCTGCGGCAGGTCGGTAAGCAGGGCGCGTTGGACGCGTTCGCGGCGTCCCGGCCGGGGGTGCGCCACGGCGGCCCGGACCCAGAGCTTGCGGCGGCGAGGGCGGAGATCGCCAGGCTGTCGGAGGCGTTGAAGGAGATGGGCGTGCGGTTGATGCTCGCGGAGGGAAAAGAGCGCTGGGACTGAGTGGCCGGGTCCCTCGCCGCGTCGACACGGCCACCAAGCATGAGCTGCTGGATCTGATCGATAAGGCCGTGCTGGACGGGTGGGATCACCGTCGCGCCTGCACGTACCTCGAGCTGGACGAGGGGCGGGCGTGGCGGTGGCGCCGCCGGCGTGATGACGGCTGCCTGGAGGATCGTAAGCCCGGTGCGGCGTTGCACGGGCTCAGACCGGTGGAGGAGCAGGCGATCCTTCAGCTGTTCGAGGCCTGGGGCGATATCGATCGTTCGCATCGCAAGCTCGCGCACCGCGGGAGCTACCTCGGACTGGTGTGGGTCTCGCCGGCGACCGTCCGTCGTGTTTTGGCTGCTCACGGGCTGGTTCTGAAACGACCTCGCCGGGTCCGGTCGGAGCGCAAGCCGTTCCCGGAGCGGGCCGATTACCGCAAGAACTCGATCTGGATTTACGACTGCACCCACTTCGCGGGCTGTCCGAACCATGCGGTGTTCGCGGTGATGGACCTCGTGACCCGCAAGTGGATCACAGAGCTCGTGAGCATCGAGGAGACCTCGACGCAGGTGCAGGTCGTGTTCATGGATGCGCTCGAACTCGAGGGGCTGCTCGAGCTCGTGGAGGCCCGCCAGGACGCCGTGCCCGCCGAGACCTTCCCCTTCGATGCCGCCGTTGATGAGCCCGAGCTGGCGCCGATCCTCTTGGCCGTCTCGGACAACGGGCCGCAGATGAGGAGCGGCTCGACGCGCGAGTTCATGGCGATGTGCGCGATCGCGCAACACTTTGGCCGGCCCGGAACTCCAACCGATCAGGCCTGGATCGAGTCGCTGTTCTCGCATGTCAAGGCCGACTGGCCGCACCTGGACCGCATCAAGGATCCCGAGGTGCTGCGCGCCGAGCTCGCCGACGTCCGCCGGCAATACAACACCGTGCGCCTGCACGCCGGGATCGGGTACGTCACGCCTGAGGACGAGCACGAAGGCCGCGGCCCGCGGATCCGTGCTGCCCGGAAACGCGGGCTCAAGCTCGCCCGGTGGGCACGAATCGCCTACCATCGAATCCAGCAATCCAAAGCCAACCGCCGGAGCCCCACCGATGTGGACTAATTCGCTCCCCGATCTGTGGCTTTAACTCAGAAACACCTCAACCGAGCAGCGGCTGATAGTCAACGTATGGGGGATTGGCTGGCGGCTCGCGGACCCGCCGGGGCTGGGGGCGGCGAAGTGATCCTTCGACGCTGGCGGCCGAGGTCGCCCCGTCCAGGACCGAGGGACCAGCTGGCGCTGGAGGACCTGTACCGCGAGCTCGCTGCCCACCGTGCCCACGATGCGCGCACCGCGCTCGCCGGCGAGCCGGACCGCTCGCGGCTGTTCGCGCAGAGCGCCGCCGCGCTCGAGGAGGCGGCCGGCGTCGTTCACCACGCCGCCGCTGCCGGCCTCGGCTCTGCCGGGCGGCCGCTGGACGCGCACGCCGCCGGGCTCGAGGCCGCAGCGGCGCGGTTCGAGCTCGCCGCCGACATCACCCGCGCCCGACGGGCGCGCTGATCAAACGAAGGAGGAAGACGATGAAGCCCGACCAGGTCGGGAGCTATCACGATGCCGCCGGCACCCGCCACGACGTGCTCGTGCGCGAGAGGCGCGGTGGCTGGCAGGTGCTCGACCAGGACACCGCCGCAGGGCGGGCGTGGGTGATCGACACGCTCGAGAGCCCTGACGACGGCCGCCCGCAGGCGGAGGCGATCGCCCGCGACTACCTGACGACCATCGAGCCCACGAGCCGTCAAGCGGGGCGGGAGCCGAGCGAGGCCATACCTGAGGAGCGAGTACGTGATGCCGACAGCCACCGCCGCCCCCGTCCCGGACCGCACCCGCAGCCAGCGCGACGGGTTGCGCTGCCGGGTCCGGCTCGCTGACGGGCGCCTCTACGCCGGCGACCTCGCGCCCGAGCGACACCGTGCGCTGCAGCTCGGGATGCTGCACGAGCCCACCGCCGGGCTTGTGGAGCTGGCCGCCGGCGTCAGGCGCGACGGCCGGCTTCAGATCACGACCCGGCGGCGGAGTGATCACTTCCTCCCTGGCGGCGGCGCCGGTGGGGGAGGGTGGCTCGAGGCGCTGCTCGAGCTCGCCGAGCACCACGCGGCACGTGGCGAGGAGGTGTTCGTCGCTCCCGCGGTGCGGGGTGCGGCGCGCGGGGAGAAGCAGGCGGTCCTCGAAAGCCGGTTTCTGTGGGTCGACGTCGACCGGCCCGGACAGCTGCACGCGCTATGGGCGTTCCTCGCTGAGCGGCCCTGCCACATGCTGATCGAGAGCGGCGGGTCCGGCGGCTGCCACGCGTACTTTCGGCTGGCGGAGCCACTCCCGGCCATGCGGGTTGTCGCGGCGACCGGCGAGCTCGTCGAGCCGATCGAACGCGCCCACCTGCGGATCATCCACCGGCTCGGGGTAGGTGAGGACGGCAGGCCGAGCGTCGCCGACCCGGCGTGTGCGGAGCGGTCGAGGGTCTTGCGGCTAGCGGGCTCGGTGAATGGAAAGACGGGCGCTTACGCGCGGATCGTCGAGGCCGACTTCGCGCTCGCGCCGTACCCGATCGCGCAGCTGGTCGGGGATCTCCCCGACCCGGCGACCCACACCTCGCTGCGACCCAGGCACTCGGGCAAGAACAGCGATCCGTACAAGCGGGTCAGCCCGCCCGAGTACTTCGAGAAGCTCGCCGGGATCGTGGTCGGGCGCGATGGGCTCGTGTCCTGTCCCGTGCCCGAGCACGACGATCGCCACCCGTCGTGCTCGGTTGGCGCCTCGCCGGGTCGGGGTTGGTGCTGTCACTCGGGGACGTGTGGGGCCCGCGGGGCGATCTACGACCTCGCGTCGGTGCTGCTTGGCGGGCCGTGGGGGCACGAGCTGCGCGGCGAGGCGTTCAAACGCGCCCGCGCGTATGTCGCCGATGTGTTCGGCGAGCTGATCGAAGTCCACGACGGGACGACGATTGGCCGGCCCGGTGAAAGGAGCAGACGATGAAAGAGACGAACGGCGCGCGGGCGGCCACGGCCGAGCATCCCGCGACACCGAAGGTAGCCCCACGGTTCACACGGGCGGCGCAGGCCGAGCGGTCGCGCCTCGAGGGCAAGCGCGAGCAGCTGCAACGCAAGCGTGAAGAGGTGCAGACCGAGCTCGAGCTGATCGATCGCGCCGACGCCGAGATCGGTGAGCTGCTCGAGCTGCTCGCGCCGCTGCTCGGCGCCAACGGCAGCGAAACCGGGGCGGCCGGTCAGGGCGGTAGGACGGACGCTGAGCCAGCCGGCCAACCACAGCCAGCGACGGAGTGAGAACGATGAGCACACGCAACGGTCACCTGACGCACCTGCGCCCGCGGTCCGACGTCGGCGAGGAGCTGATGGGCGCCGCCGACGCGATCGCCGACATGGCGCAGCGCGTGCAGCTGAACGGCCCCGAGCCGACCTACGCCAGCGAGAAGCTCTCCCACGCCCTGTACAAGGCGGCCGAGGGGCTCGCACTGTGCGGCGCCGAGCTGCACGAGGTCACCGAGGAGGCACGCCGGGGCCACGGGCACGGCCTCTGGATCAGGGAGGGAGAGCGATGACCTTGGGCGCGCTCAGAAGCGGGGACATCGTGCTGTGCGAGCGGCGCGGCTGGCGCTTCCATGCCGTGGTCGTGGCGCGGCACGAGCGCGAGCTGGAGGTCGAGCCGATCGACCGCCGGGTCACCTACCACCGGGTCAAGGCGCGCGAGGTGATCGGCATCTGGCGCAAGAGCCGCGCCCAGAACGGCCGGGTCGTCGGAGCAGCGGAGGCCGTGTCATGACCGGCGCGGTCAACGGCACCGCGAACGAGCTCGTAGTGGTGCACGTCAAGGACGCGGTCAACTCGATCCTCAGCGGGCGCGGGGACGTCAGCTACCAGAGCCCGCCCCTGCCGCCCGAGGAGGCGATGACGCTCGTGCGGCTGCTGCTCGGTCGCGGTGGCGCCCCACGAGACGACGAGGTCAGCTGGCGGTGCCCGATCGCCGGCGGTCAACGGACGATCACGATCGCGTCGCTCTGCGAGCCCGAAACCGCCAGCCGCACGAACGGAGCCCGACCCTGACCGCGACCCACGCTTGCGCCGTCACGCGCAAGACATCGTTGCCCTTCAGGGAAAGGCACAATTGGCCGATAGAGCATCCAAAGCATCTAAACCGTACATTCCATCCAAACGGTGATATGCTCCGTTCCGAGCATCATTCGAGAGAAGGAGGTCGTGATGGCCACGACCAGGGACATCGCCAGGGCACTCGACGTCGACGAGCAGACGGTTCGCCGATATGCCCGCGAGGGGATCATCCCGTTCGCCGAGACACTCGGCGGGCATCGGCGCTATGACCTGGACGAGGTACGAGCCGCGCTCGCGCGCGCACGCACGCGGCGGTTGGAGCCGGTCGATCCGTCCACCGAACAGACCTCCCGCCTGTCGACTGAGGTGGGACGGGCGCCGTTGCGATTGGCGCGCTCGCGTCGACGCGGGATCAATCGGGCGATGATCGCCGAGGCCCGGGCAGAGTCGCCGCAGGCTGAACAGGTGCCGTTCATCGGTGTCTCCGGCTCGAGTCGGTTCGTCGTTGGCGAAGGCACCTCGACTCGCAGATGAGCATCGATGGCGATGAGCTGAAGGAACTGCTGAAGGCGCTACATCAAGGCGACCTTGTCGACGTCGCCAAGACCGTGCGTCTGTATTCCCCCGATGCGCCGACGTGGCCGGACGAGGTTGCCGACGTGCCGCACGAGGAGCCGGTCATGACGATGGAGACCCGGCACCACTCTGGCCTGTCGGTGATCGTCAGCCAGGATTGCGACCTGCGACGGGAGATCGCCGTCGAGCCGTACGTGATCCTCGCCCCTCTGACCGAGTTGGACGGGGGTCGCTACGCACAGGCAGCGGCAGGTCAGAGCACCCGGTTCTTCGCCTACCCGCCGATCGAGGGGTATGAGGACAAGGAGAACCTGGTGATCGACATGCGCGTCCTGTCGAGCCTTGAGAAGACGGCGATGTTGTCCTCGCACGTCAAGCGGCTCGACTGCCCGCTCGGCGAGCCGGACCGAGTGCGACTGCGGGAGTTCGTGGGCGATCGGTTTGGACGAACGCCGCTTCCCGACGACATCGTCATGCAGGTCGTCACGCCGATTGAGCAGGCGCTCAAGCGGATCACGGAGAACTCGAACGGTGCCGCGATGCTCGCGGCAACCGTGTTCTACGGCTTGCAGTGGACGCCTGGCCGCCAGTATGTCTCGCTGATGTTGCTAACCGACCCGGCCCGACGCGAGCGGTTCAAGCTGGGCGGGCAGGAACTCGCAAGCGCGTTGAATCGACTCCGGAAGGCGCTGGCGCATTTCGCACGGAACAGCGACTACTCGATCATCGCCAACGTGCACGACGCGACCGAGGTGTCGGCTGCCGACATGCTCACGCACGAGCCACTCGCGCTCGACCTCGATCTCGTCGACCTCGAACTGATCGCCGAACGGGACGCGCAGGAACGAAGCCAGGCCGCCTCGGAGGGGTAGGCCTTCGGCGCTGTCGCACCGCCGCGGGGACGGTGACGGGACCCACCTTGTTCAGCGCGCCTGAGGCGCGCCGCTGCGTTCGCTGATCCTGGAAGCGGTGTGGAGGCCGGCTGACGCGCCGATCCTCCGAGTGGCATGCGCAGGCGCGCGTAGCGCCTAACGATCGCTGTCGTCCGCGTCGCCGGGTGCAGGCCGGGCCGGCGCCGCGAGCTGAGGAGCTGCGCCGACCCTGTACGTCCGGCAGCCCCCGGACTTGATCTGGCGCTCCAACCGGGAGCGCCCGCAACTCAACCCCTCTTCATCGAAGGAGGCCATCTATGACTCAGGCCGACCCGGGCGTGCGCGATCACGCGCAGCCCGGGCCCGAGCGCCTGCTCGCCGGGCTCACCCCCGAGCAGGCGCAAGCCGTCACGTACGGCTCCGGCCCGCTACTGCTGCTGGCAGGGCCGGGCGCCGGCAAGACCCGCACGCTGACTCACCGCGCCGCGTACCTGCTCGCAAGCGGCCAGGCCAAGCCGTGGGAGATCCTCGCGGTCACGTTCAGCGTTCGCGCCGCCAGCGAGCTGCGGTTGCGGCTCGCCGACCTGCTCGGCGAAACCGTCGCCCGCGGCGTGACCGCGGCGACGTTTCACTCCGTCTGCGCGCGCCTTCTACGCGAGCACGCGGCTTTGTTCGGACGCACCGAGCGCTACACGATCTACGACCAGGCCGACATGCGCCGGGTCGTCGACTGGCTGCTCTCGGACGCCGAGCGCGGCGAGATCCAGCGAGCGCTCGCCGACTATGGGCAGCCGGCGAGCGCCGAGGTGCTGGCCGAGATCTCGCGCGCCAAGAACTCGCTGCTGACCCCGGACGACTACGACCGCTCCGCAACACATCCGGCCGCGCCGCTGGTCGCGGCGGTGTGGCGCGAGTGCGAGCGGGAGCTGCGGCGCTGCAACGCGTGGGAGTTCGATGACCTGCTCGCGTGCGCGGTCCGGCTGCTCTCAGAGCACCCGCACCGGCTCTCATGGCTGCGGCAGCGGTGGCGATGGCTTGTCGCCGACGAGTTCCAGGACGTCAGCCACGCGCAGGCGATGCTCGTCGACCTGCTCGCCGGGCCGGACGGGAACGTGTGCGTGTGCGGTGACGACGACCAGGTCATCTACCGCTTCAGGCACGCTGATCCCGGACACATCCTCGGCTTCGAGCAGCGTCACCCGTCCAGCGCGCGGATCGTGCTCGGGCGCAACTTCCGCTCACGCGCGGAGATCCTCGAAGCCAGCGTGCGGTGCGTGAGCCACAACGAACCGCGCGCCGGCAAGGCGCTGATCGCGATGCGCGGCCCCGGCGGGCAGGTGCGGGTCCGGACCTTCCCGAACGAGTTCGCCGAGGCGAACTGGGTCACCGCGCAGATCGCCGACGCGCTCGCCGCCGGCACCCCACCGGCCGAGATCCTCGCGCTCGCAAGAACGGGGTATGCGACCGAGCCGCTGCAGCGTGCGCTCGCGCATGCCGGCATCCCGCACCGGGTGCTCGGCTCACTCGGCCTATACGAGCGCACGGAGGTCCGGGACGCGCTCGCGTACCTGACGCTGGTTCAGAACCCGCTCGACGCGCAGGCGTTCCGACGCGCGATCGGCTCCCCACGGCGCGGGATCGGCGCCGCGACCGTGACCAAGCTGGTGGCGTGGGCGCGCGAACGCCACGGAGGCGACCTGATCGCCGCGAGCGTCCACGCCGAGCAGCTCGACGGCATTCGCGCTCACGGTGCCCGGGTCCGGCTGGCCGAGTTCGGCGCGGCGCTCGAGCAGATCCGTGGCGAGCTGAACGCCGGACGCTCGCTGGGCCATGTGGTGATCGCGACCGTGACGCTGCCGGGCGGTCTGGTCCGCCAGTTCCAACACGTGCGCGACCACACCCCGGACCCGGACCGACGTCGCGACGCCGAGCGGGTGCTGGAGGACCTGCGCTCGTTGTGCCGCGCCACCCAGGCCTTCGACGAGCACGAGCAACGTGCGACGCTCGGCGGCTTTCTGGATCAGGCGGCCGGCCTGCACGCGCAGGAGATCGACGCCGCCACCGACCGAAGGATCACCGTGTCGACGATTCACCGGAGCAAAGGCGCGGAGGCGCAGGCGGTCGCGCTACTCGGCTGCGAGGAGGAGCTGCTCCCGTCATGGCGCTCGATCTCCTCGCCAGACCCCGAAGGGCTGGCCGAGGAGCGCCGGCTCTTCTACGTTGCGACCACTCGCGCGAAGGACCGGCTGCTGATCACGCACGTCGCCGAGCGTGGCCGGCGACCGACCGGCGGCCCGTCCCGGTTCCTCACCGAGGCCGGGCTCCAGCAGACGCCCACCTCGCTCGCCGCCTGAACCCGCACCAGACGGCGACCCCGCCCCGGCCGGCGCCGCGGCACAGCGTCCGCGTCCGGCTGGCACTCACAACCAACTCTCCAAAGGAGACTCATGTCCAACCACTCGCACATCCATGCGAACCCGCCCGCACGCACGCATGCCGACGCGGCCCCGCTGTTCCGCCGCCCGTTCGCGCCCGGCGCGATCGGCTTCCGTGCGATGACCAAGGTGCCCTACAACGGCCAGCCCTACGCCGGCGCGCAGGTCGCCGCCTACGTGGGCGCGCAGTCGGTGATCCAGCGGCTGAACACTGGGCGGAATCAATCGGTCGTCGCAACGCTGGCTTGGTGAGATGATTGCAGATACTCGTCCAGCGCCTCGGCGGGTGTCTTCCAGCCGAGTGTCTTTCGAGGGCGGCTGTTGAGAGTGGCGGCGACTGCGGCGAGGTCTTCGGCGGTGTGTCGGGTGAGGTCAGTGCCCTTCGGGAAGTACTGGCGTAACAATCCGTTGGTGTTCTCGTTGGTGCCACGCTGCCAGGGGCTATGAGGGTCACAGAAGTACACGTTCAGACCAGTGTCAATCCGCAGTTGAGCGTGTTGTGACATCTCCGAGCCCTGGTCCCAGGTGAGTGACCGACGTAACTGGTCGGGCAGGGTTGTGATCGTGGCGGCGATCGCGTCGCGCACAGCCTCGGCGCCGTGGCCGGCGAGCGCGGGTCCGTGCTTGACGCGCGGCCCGCGGTCGTGCATCGGCGGCAGGTGCAGCAGCATCGCAAACCTCGTGCTGCGTTCGACCAGGGTGCCGATCGCGGAGCTGCCCAGGCCGAGGATCAGATCGCCCTCCCAGTGTCCGGGGACCGCGCGGTCCTCGGCCTCGGCGGGACGCTCGCTGATCAGGATCTGATCGGTCACGAACCCCTTGCCGCGCGCTCGGCTGCGGGCTCGCGGCACGCGCAGCGCCCGCCCGGTCCGCAAACAGGCGGTCAGCTCACGCCGTAGCGCTCCGCGGCCCTGCACATACAGTGCCTGGTAGATCGCCTCGTGTGAGACCCGCATCGACGCATCATCGGGGAAATCGACTGGCAGGCGGGCCGAGATCTGCTCCGGGCTCCACGCCTTGCCCCAGCGACGGTCTGTCCGGCGCCCGTGACGCCGGCCGATCCAGCGCACGTCTGGGCCCGCGACGGCGCTGCCGTCGGGCCGCTTTACAGCGCCGGCGAGACGGTCCTGGACGTACTGGCGCAGACCCTCGTTAGCGGCGAGCTTCGCAGTCTTGGGACGCTTGGCACGCAGCTCGGCGTGCCACTGCCCGGTCGTGGCGCGATACTCAAGCGCACCGCTGCGCGTGGCGGCATTGCGGCGCACCTCGCGCGAGATCGTCGACGGTGAACGGCCCAGCGAACGCGCGATCTCCCGCACACCATACCCGCGGGCACGCAGAATCGCGATCTCCTCCCGTTCGGCGAAGGACAGCTAACGCCCCGACAGCGGGGCCTGAGTGACAGTAGGCATCCCGCCACTCTCGCGAAACCATCGGACGCCAACCGCCTCTGACACTCCCGCCTCGCCGGCGGCATCCACAGTGGACACACCACGAGCGATCGCCCCCCAGAACCGCTGCCGCTGCTCACGACACGCCACCGACGGACGACCAGGCGAACGCATCACGGATCGAGCGGCTCGATCTGACTTCCGACGTCGAGCTCCCATCGCAACTCCTCTCGGCAAGGGTAGGCGTTCAGGGGGGTGTCGTGGTTGTGAGCAGGGTTCCTGCGTGTTGCATGGAATTTTGCGTGCGTGCGGCGTGACGAGGTAGAGGCGATCGGGTTGGCGGGCGGGGAGCCGGCGGGGCAGCTGGTGCTGGCGTTGCTTGACGAGGTCGTGCTGCTGCGTGAGCGGGTCGAGGAGCTCGAGCGTCGCCTTGGCCAGAACTCGGGGAATAGCGACAAGCCGCCGTCGTCGGATCCGCCGGCGTCTCGGGCCGAGCGTCGCCGGTTGGCGCGGGAGGCGTACAAGCGCTCGATGCGCAAGTCCGGCGGCCAGCCGGGGCATCAGGGCAAGACCCGGGAGCTGGTCGCGCCCGAGCGGCTGGACAAGCGGGTCGCGCATCTGCCTGACTGTTGCGGTTGCGGGCATGTGTTTGACGGCAGCGAGGAGCGGGTCGGCGATCCGGTGTGCCATCAGCAGTTCGAGTTGCCGGTGATCCGCCCGCTGGTGTTCGAGCACGCCCGGCTGCGGTTGCGCTGCCCGGCGTGTCAGAAGGCGACGCTCGCGCAGCTGTCGGCGGGTGCCCTGTCGGGGTTCGGGCCGCGTATCGATGCGCATATCGCGATGCTCGCCGGCGTGTTTAGGCTCTCGCGTGACCAGGTCCGTCAGACGGTCGTTGAGGTGTTCCGGATCCCGGCATCGACGGGGTCGATCGACAACGCGATCATGCGGATGAGCGCGATCCTCGCCGATCCGTGGGCTGAGCTGCGGGACGCGATCCGCAAGGCCGAGGCCGTGCATATGGACGAGACGACGTGGCGCCTTCAGGGAGCTCAGCAGTGGCTGTGGGTCGCGGCGTCGGCGCTGGTGGCGTGTTTTCGAATCGACCCGACCCGGTCCCAAAAGGCGGCAAAGGCGCTGCTGGGCGATGAGTTCGGCGGGTTCGTGATCAGCGACCGGTACACCGGCTATCACTTCCTCGACGTCCTCCAACAACAACTTTGCTGGTGCCACGTCATTCGCCAGCTGGTCGAGGTCTCCCAGCGCACCGGGGCGGCCGGCCGCCGCGGCACACAACTCGTCAAGCTCGCGCGCGAAGTGATCGCTATCCACCGAGAGTTCCTGACCGACGGCCACGACCCGGACTGGCTCAGTGACCAGCTGGCGCCGCCGCGAGCGCAGATCCGTGTACTGCTCGAGCAATGCGCCACCGGCCACCACACCAAGACAGCGAACTTCGCCGCCGGACTGTTGGAGGAGTACGACGCGCTGTGGACCTTCTGCGACGTTCCCGACCTCCAGATCGACCCGACGAACAACGCCGCCGAGCGCGCCGTCAGACACGCCGTCCTGATGCGCCGCCTTCAAGGCGGCACCCAGTGCGAGCAGGGCAGCCGCTGGATCGAACGCATCCAATCCATCCGCGAGACCTGCCGCCTGCAACACCGCTCGCCGCTGGCCTACCTGACCGACGCCGCGACCGCCGCCCACCGGCGGCTCCCAGCACCCTCGCTCGTCCCGACATAACTCACGCAGGAACCTCCTCGTTCACGACGATACCCCGTGAGCGCCAACCGCGAAACCATCGGACGCCAACCGCCTCTGACACTCCCGCCTCGCCGGCGGCATCCACAGTGGACACACCACGAGCGATCGCCCCCCAGAACCGCTGCCGCTGCTCACGACACGCCACCGACGGACGACCAGGCGAACGCATCACGGATCGAGCGGCTCGATCTGACTTCCGACGTCGAGCTCCCATCGCAACTCCTCTCGGCAAGGTGGGTGTTGCGAGGACCCCTTGAACCCGAGCACTGCGTGACATCGCCACTGCCACCCTGTCGGGGAACCTGACCCGCGACGTCGAGCTACGCGACCTGCCGTCGGGCGCCGAGGTCGCTCGGCTGCGGGTCGCCTCGACCGCCCGCCGGCGCAACGGCGAGGAGTGGGTGGACAAGACCAACTACTTCACCGTCGAGGTGTACGGCGCGCAGGCGCGCGCCTGCGCCCAGTACCTGAGTCGGGGCTCCCGCGTTGTCGTCGAGGCGGAGCTCGACTGGCGCGAGTGGGCCGACCAGCAGGGCGCCAAGCGCGAGGCGGTCACCTTCAGGGCCCGCCAGGTGCTGTTCGAGGGCAGCCCTCGGGCCGCGGCCGGTGACGGCGAGGCGGCACCGGGCAACGGCTCGCCGGCACCCGCCGTCGAGGTGGGCGCCGCCGGGCCAGCGAGCGAGGGCGCGGCCAGCGCCGACGACCTCCCGTTCTGAGCGGCGAGGACGATGGGCGACCTGGTCCGCACCACGCTGCTGGCCTGGCCCTATCCGGGCCGCTGGGAGCTCCCCGAGCTAGTGCTCGAGGAGCTCGAACGCCACCACGCGCTGCCGCCCAGCGACGACCCGACCCCAGAGGATTACCTCGGTGACGCCGGCGTGGCCGTATTCGCTGGCGACGAGCGCAGCGGCCTGATCCTCGCGGTCGTCGACGAGCAGGCCAGCCGCGGCATCGCCGCCTACCGGAGCCTGATTCACGCGCTGACCGGCGCGGGCCTGCACGTGTTCGCCGGCAACGACGCGGGAGCCAGCTTCGGCGGCTGCTGGGAGTACCACCCGCCGCGCGGCAACGGCGCCCGCCCCGAGTGGCGCCGGCGCACCGGAGCGGTGCTGGTGGTCTCCGCCTTCGACCTGCTCGAGGCGGGCGAGCGCACCGTCGCCGACGTCCCCGACGAGGTCCTGGCCGCCAGGACCCGGCGGCTCGTCGGGTATCCGTGCGCGGTGCCCGCGGTGGTGCTCGGCGCCGCGTTCTGAGCACCGCACACACCGCCAGCACGACACCAACGTCCTGCCGTCCCGGACGACGCACCACGCGCGGCCGGCCCGCCCTCACGTCGGGCCGGCCGCGTGCCAGATCAACGATCTCAAAGGAGACTTGGATGAACGACGCTCTCCGCGTGGCCGCCGCCCCGGCGGTCGTGCCCGAACATGAGCGCGGCTCGAGCACCCACGAGTGGTGGCTCGGAGCTACGGGTCGCACGCTCGAGCGCGAGCGGCTCGAGCATCGCGCCGCCCAAACCACGGCCGCCGTGCAGCTTCGCCGGTGCTTGCCCCGCTGGGCCAGGATGCTCGAGCAGCTGTCCTCACCGGCCCTTACGCGCCTCGCCGAGAACCAGCCGATCGATCCCAACGTTCCCGACACGTGGCGAAACCGAGACGTGCACGCCGAAGCGGTGCTCCGCCGGCACGGGCTCGCAAGGGTCAACGCCAGCCGGTTGACCTCGGCCGCGGTCGGCGCGCTGATCGAAGGCCCAGCGCAAGCCGACCGGGACGCCGGGATCGACTAGACCACGTTCGCCAGTGCTCAGTGCGAGCTCGATGAGCGGCTTCGCCGCGCGCACGCCCGGCTGCCAGTGAACCTCGAGGACCCGACCGTGTGGGCGTACCGCGCCGACCAGCGCCGGGTCATCGCCGGCCGTCTCGGACTGCCGGACGAGCAGGCCGACGCGCTCTCGCGCTGGGTGTTGGCCCACCCCGATCAGTTCGACCCCAGCGACCTGCGCAGCTGGCGGATCGGATCCGCCACCTGGCTCGAGCTCGCCGACCGGCGCCTCGGAACGGTCGGGCCCGTCGATCGTCCGGTGGGGCTGTTCCTGGTCCCGGCGATCGGGGCCGGCGACGGCTGGCAGCTGATGCCGGTGCTCTCGCTGGAGATGATCCGCCTGAGCACCGAGCTCGGCGGCAGGCTCGAGCGCGACCTGCGCTCAGCGGTGCTGCCGATCGGCGCCCGCGAACAGCTGCTCGAACGGATCAACCTCCACACGCTGCACGCCGGCCCGAAGCAGTGCCTTGACTCCGCCGGACAGCTCGCGCAGGAGCTCTCACGCGAGCTCGGCGTCACGCTCAGCCCCGGCCTGCCGCGCGACGCCCGAGACCGGTGGGGCCGCCTGGCCGTCCGCCGCCGCTCCTACAAATCCCGGACCGGCGACGGCAAAGCCGAGCTCGAGCTACGCGCCGTCACCTTCCCCGCCCGCGGGTTCGCCCAGCGGCGACTGGGCTCGGCGCCACGGGACGAATTCGGGGCGCAGCCTAGCGCGGTAATGGACCTGGGTGAGGCCGTGCAGACCGCGGTCGACGCCGGGCTGCCGCTGCTGCTCTCGACCGAGGCGGCCGGCGAGCTGAAGGACACCGTCCGCGTCGGGCGGATGAAGGGCCGCCCCGGGATGCTGACGATCACCAGCTCCGACGGGATGTCCGCGAGCACCCGGCGGGTGGTGGCCGAGCAGGCGCTCGGCACGCTGATCGCGCTCAAGCGCTCCAAGGCAAGGGTGACGCTGTCCGCCGGCGCGCGGCAGCTGGTGAGCATGACGATGGCGTCGCCGCTGACCGACGACCCGGTGCTGCTCGGGCGCCAGCGCGAGATGGCGGCGCTGAAGGTCGTCGGCTCCGGCGTCGACGCGTCCGCTGTCGGCACCGGCAAGACGATCTCCTCCGGCCGGGCGCTGGCGCACCGGGCTGCGACTCAGCCGCGAGTCCGGGGGCTGGTGGTCGCCGAGGGGCGGCTGCTCGGGCAGTGGCGCGAGGAGCTCGCCCGCGGCGCGCCGGGCCGCGGGCTGCCGCCGCTCGCGCCGAACGTCGAGCTGTTGGTGATCGCCGACGACAGGCAGGTCGCCGGGCAGATCCGCCGATTCGACCGCGACCTCGCCGACGGGCCAGGGGTCGTGCTCGCTCCCAACAGCGTGCTCGACCGCTACCCGGCCGACCTGCGAGCGATCCCGTGGCATCTGCTGATCGCCGACGAGGCCCTGCGCTACGCGAACCCCGCGACCGAGGCGCACCAGGCGCTCGCGCAGGTCCGGTTCGGATCGGTCGCCGACTGCTGGCTGCTGACGGCCACGCCGCGCGGCAAGAGCGCCGAGCACCTCGACGTCCTCGTCGGCCTTGCGGTGGGCGATCAGGCGATGATCACCGAGCGGCTCAACACCCGCGAGGCGGGTGACCTGATGGACGAGATCAACGCCCACCGCCTGCGCGTCAACGACGGCCCGCACCTCGTGCGCGTCACCCGCCGCGACATGCAGGCGTGGATGCCCGAGGTCCGACCCGCGCAGCCGCTCGCCCTCGACTCAGACCCCGCCTTGGCGGAGCTGCTCGACGCGATCCGGAAGGGTGGCCGCGAGGCCTACCGGCGGCTGCTCGAGGTGCTGCGGGAGCTGAAGACGCTCGAGTCCGGCAGCGACCTGCACAGGCAGGCGCTGGCCGAGCTCGCCCGCGCGCAAGGGATCGTGCTCGGGAACGTCGGGGTGTTCGTCGACGCGAGCGTCGACCCCGAGACGCTGACGCACTCAAAGGCGGCGCTCGCGACCGCGCTCGTCCGGCAAGGCCTCGTGGCCGAGGCGATGCGCGGGGGCGGGGACGGGCTGCCGCTGCTGCGCGGCGTCACCGCGCAGACGCTCGCCGGGGTGGCCGGCGAGGAGCAGGTGATCGTGTTCGGCGAGCGGGTGTGGTGCCTGCGCCAGCTCGCCCGCACGCTGCGCGAGCGGCACGGGATCGAGGCGAACGTCGCTGACGGGAGCGTCGACCCGCGCGAGTTCGAGACGCTCAAGGGCCGGTTCACCGCCGGCGAGTTCCCGGTGCTGTGCCTGTCGCGCGTCGGTCAGGAGGGCCACAACCTCCAGAACGCGTCGGTGCTCTGCCACCTCGATCTGCCATGGCTTCCCACGGGCCTCGAGCATTTTGTTGCTAGAGAGCCTGTCTCGTCCGTGCCTCACCGTAGGGTGGTTCCCGGTGTTGAAATTCAGCAAGCGGCCGGTGGCGGCAGACTGATGAGCGAGATGGCGAAGTTCGACGTTGGGCTTCTGCGGCGGGCGACTGGCCCTGTCCGGGTGGGCGACGACTGCGTCGACCTGGGCGAGATCCTCGGCGGCTTTGACCCGGCGGGCTGCCGGCTTGATGACGGGCTCGTGTTCCTGCTCGACGACGATGGGCGGCCGAACGCCGATTTCTTCCGGTGGGTGAGTGGGATGGCTGCCCGGGGCAAGCGCAGCCTGGAGGGCCGCCGCGGCTATGCCTATGACGTGGCGGAGTGGATCGACTTCTTGCACGACGCCTACGGGATCGACTATCTCGACACTGAGTTCGAGGATCTCGACGACTACGGGCGCGAGCTGCGAACCACCAGTGAGAACCCGGTGTCGGGCGGGACGTGGAACCGCAAGTTGGCGGCGATCCACGACTTCTACCGGTCGCTTGTGCGCGATGGGCGCCTGGCGCCCGGTGACGGGCCGTTTGCTGCGCCCGGCGCTGACCGGGAGCTACGGTCGCGTGCGGTCGGTGCCCGGACTGTGCGCTATCTGTCATTGGCGCAGTTGCGTTATTTCGTTGAGGTCGGGATGCGGGGATACCGGCCGGACGGGACGATCGACACGGCGTTCCGGGGCGGTTACCCGGGCCGGGACGGGTGCATGGCCAACGTGTTGGCCACGACCGGTATGCGCCGCAACGAGATGCGGTCGTTGACGACGGTTGAGGTGGATCTCGGCGCGCCGGCGATCAAGGGCCGGCGCGTGGTGATCGGCGCGCCGGCCAAGGGCGGGCGTCAGGGGCAGGTGATCGTGCCGCGCCGGACGCTGGAGGGCCTGCGCGCCTATGTTGAGGGTGACCGTGATGTGATCGTGTCGGTCGCGAACTCGACCGGCAGTTTGCGCAAGCGGGAGCCGACGATGATCGTCGTCGAGGAGCTTGACGAGCGTCGCCAGACGGTCAAGGGCTACGACAGGGCGGCGAAGTGCGTGTTCGCCAAGCCGGTGTCGGCGATGTCGGTTGACGAGCGCGCACGGGCCTATCGGCGGGACGCACGGCACTGGGAGCCGTTGGCGTTGTTCCTTGGCGAGGGGGGCGTGATGGTCTCGGGCAGCCTCGTCAATAAGGTGTTCGAGACCGCGAATCGCCGTGTCCGGTCGTACCGCGGCGACGCCAAGGCGATCAAGATGCCACCCAACGTGTCGCCGCATTGGATGCGACACACGTTCGGAATGCATCTGCTGTGGACGCTGATGCACGATCTCATCGAGCGTGACGACCGGCTCGCCCGGCTGCTACGCAACCGCGATGAGCCCGGCATCCGGGCCTACGGGCAGTCGGTGATGTGGCCCGTCCAGATCGTCCAAGAGCTCCTGCGGCACCGGTCGCTGAAGACCACCTGGCTG